>CAWDJZ010000018.1:0-153611 GCA_963802765.1 uncultured Gaiellaceae bacterium | reverse complement strand
TCGTCGTTATTCGGCGCGCCTCTCGGCGAACGCCGAGGCGTCACCAGGTTGTGGGCTTGCTCGGCGTGCTCACCCACACGTCGAAGAACGTGGTCAGGTCCTGGCCGGAGACCTCCTCGAAGACCGCTTCGAAGTCGTCGGTGGTGGCGGTCGAGTCGTCGTAGCGCGTGAGCCACTCCTGGCTGGCCGCGAAGAACGTCTCGTCGCCGACCTTGACCCGGAGGGCGTGCAGCGTCGCCGCGCCTCGGTCGTAGACCGCGCCATGGAAGAGGCCCAACGGGCCCGGGTCCGCGATTGCCAGGTCCCAGAACGGGTCGTCAGCTGGTATCTCCATGACGGCGTCGAAGCTCGCCTGGGCCGAGTCGCCGCCCCTGTCCTCGCTCCACAACCACTCGACGTAGGTGGCCCAGCCCTCGTTGAGCCAGATGTCCGCCCACCGCCCCGGGCTCACGGCGTTGCCGAACCACTGGTGCGCGAGCTCGTGGGCGACGGTGCTCTCCCGTGCCACCCGCGAGTACACGGGCCGGGTCTGCGTCTCGAGCGCGTAGCCGACGGTGTCGTCATCGACGATCGCACCGGCGGAGTTGAACGGGTACGGCACGAACGTCTCCTCGAGGAAGGCGATCATCTCCGCCTGCAGCTCGAGGCTCGCCTCGGTAGCGGCCGCGTTGGCGGGCGTGAGGTTGTCGTCGACCGCGTCGATGATCGGTAGCCCGCCGGCCGTCTCGGAGAAGCGCAGGTCGTAGTCACCGACCGAGGCGGTGGTGAGATAGCTGGCCTGCGGGTCGGGGGCGTCCCAGAACCAGGTCGTCCACCCGCCCTCGGTGACGGAGTCGTGTGCGGGCAGCCCGTTGGCGACCGCGACCTTGCCCTCGGGCACGGTGATCTCGAAGCCGTAGGTCGCCTTGTCGGTCTGGTGGTCGCTGACCGGATACCAGGTCATCGAGCCCTCGGGCTCGTTCACCACCATGGCGCCGTCCCGCATGGTCACCCAGCCGTAGAGGGCGCCCTCGATGTCTTCCGGCCGGGTGGTCGCACCGCCGTAGGTGACGACGACGCGCACCGTCTCTCCCTGCTTGATCTTGGGGCGGGGCTGGATCGTGAGCTCCCAGATGCGGGCCGCGTCGTCCTGTACCTGCCAGTAGGCCGCGCCCTCGACCTCGGCTCCGGCAGCGGGCGGCGCCACCTCGCTGGCCTGCTTCCCATCGACGGTGATCGCCTGCACGTCCAGGCCACGCAAATCGAGGTTGAATCGGTCCAGGTCCTGCGTGGCCACCAGGTCGATCGTCGCCACACCGCTCAGCTGGCCGACAAGCGGCGCCGGGGCGGGCGCCGGCGGCGTGTAAGTGAGGTCGAGGTCGTAATGCTGGACGTCGTACCCACCGTTGCCGGCGAACGGGAAGTAGGAGTCGCCCGCACCAGGCGCCCCGGCCGTGTACCTCGGCCCCAGGGGATCGCTCTGGGCGGCCGTCGGACCGGCCGACAGGGCAAGCGCCCCCGCCCCCACCAGCACTGCTGCCAACGCTCCGGACACCTGTCTGGGAACACGCACGACGATCTCCTCTCCCTCTAGGGACGCTGCGACGATGGTTTGCGACACCGGCCGTATAGCAGACGTTCGTTTCCTGTACGCGAACCAGTACCGAGATCAATCGCGACCGGGCCGGTCGCCGCATGGCCTGTGCGGGATCGTCCCGCCTGACCTCGTCGCGTCACGCCTCGTAGCCCAGACTGGCGGCCGTGACGAGCAGTCGGCCGGGCTCGAGCTTCGCCGGTGTGCAGACGGCCCACATCGAGCCGCGCATGTGGTTCTGGAAGAGGTAGCGGACGATCGCCGTGCGCGGGTGCCGGATGTCGTGCACGCGGGCGCCTTCGAGCAACCGCGTCAGGCCCTCGGCAAAGAGCGGGACGCCGGCGGCCACCGCCTCGGCGAACGACTGCTTCGCCGCGCTCGCCCCGGCCGCGGCGGCGCACTCGCCCTGCAGGATGAAGCCGTCGGAGAGCTGGGGCGCCGTCCGGATGACGGTCTCCGCGATCTTCGCGAGCTCGTCCAGGCGCCCCAGCCGGAGCAGGACATAGCCGCAGAGGCAGCCGACGAACGGATCATCCTCCACGACGGCCTCGAGCTCGCGGACGAGCTCGTAGGCGCCGTCGAGGCGGCCGGCAAGGAGCATGCGCTCGAGGTACTCGACGCGGCGCAGGGTCTCGGGCGTCGTCGAGTCGCCGTCGCCGAGCAGCGGCAGGTACTGGAACAGCCGGATCCCCTTCGTGAGCTGGACGACGAGGGTCGCGAGGCGGTCGCGCAGCACGTGCTGGGCGAAAACCATCGGCCGTCCTTCGCCCTTGCGAAGCATTGAGACCCAATAGCTTCCGGGCTCGCGGGGCAGGACGAGCTCGGCGAGCTGCGGCTCGACGAGGCGCAGGCTCTCGGTCTTGCGCGGCACGACCTCGCCCGAGCGCCAGACACGGAACTCGATCGCGCGCGGGTCGAGCTTGCCCTCCTCCGAGACGACGTAGACGGCGAGACCGCTGCGCGTCCTGCGCCGGCCGAACGCCCGTCGCGCGCGGAGATCGAGCGCGGCGCGGCTCTTCTCGCCCTGCAGCGCGGCGCCGAGGGCCATGGCTACGAGCGTCGACGTCTGCGCCCAGGACGCGGGCTCGCGTCCCCTCAGCTCGACCGTGTGCGCCTTCCCGACGCGCCCTCCCATCGCCTTCGCGAGCGCGGCCGTGGCAGGGGAGGGCTCCGTGCCCGCCAGCCGGATGGTCGCTTCGGTCTCAGCGGACGCGAGCGCGACTGGGTCGTACGCGATCGTCCTTTCCGGGCCGACGTGCCGGATGCGGTAGAAGCCCGGCGGCAGCTCGAGCGCTTCATCGGCGCGCACGACCTTGAAAACGCGGCCGGTCTCGTCGGCCACGTCCACGAGGCTGAGCGGGTCGGGCGCCTCGAGCGGGATCCGGCCTACGGCGAGGGGCGCCTCGGCTCCGCGCGTCGAGGCCGGCGCCTCGGCCGGCACGGGCGGCTGGGCGGCGGCGGGCTCGGCTGGTGCAGGCTCGTCCGGGGCGGGCGTCGGCTCGGGCTCTTCAATCGGCCGCAGCGAGATCGTCGGCGGCTCGGCCAGAGGCGCGTACAGCTCGACGGGGGCCGTGACCCGACCCTCGCCCAACTCTGGCTCCGCAGCACGCAGCGCATATGTCTTCGGCGGCAGGTAGAAGACGACGGAGCTGCCCGTTCCGCCCACCTGCCCCGCGACGACGTCGCCGAGCCCGTCGATGACGCGGACGTCAGCGGTGGCATAGGCAGTGTCCGGGTCGAGCAGCACCTCGAGGCGCTCCTTCGGGAACGCGTCGTCGGCGAAGCTCGTCACCGCGACATCGCGGGGCCGCCCGGCCACGCCGCGGCTGCCGGTGTCCTGCGGGATCTGGAGCAGCGCGCCGCCCGGCGTCTCGGCGACCTTGCGCGCCTCGTCCTGGATCCGCGTCTTGACGTAGTCGGCGAGCCGCTCCCAGCGCACCTCGTAGCAGTTCCGCTCCCACGACCACGCTTTCGCCGCGCCCGCGCCGCGCAGCCCGGCGAGCAGCGCGGCGGTGAACGCGCCGTGCTCCTCGCCCGCCGTCTCGCGCACCTCGACGGCCTTCAGCTTCGGCGAGGTGGCGTAGAGGATGAACTGCTGCACGGGCGGCACGCCCGGGTCGCGTGAGCGCGGCAGCGTCCAGCGAGCCGAGCGTGAACTCGGCGCCTTCGCCCCACGGCGGCACGTTCCGGCACGCGTCCACGAAGAGGAACTGGTCATCGAACTGCGTCGTCTCGAAGAACTCCCAGAGCGAGCGGAGCGCGATCGAGTGGTCGGTGTTCACGCTCGTGAAGTCGGTCGCGAGCAACGCGCTCTCGTCCCGGTTCGAGACGCGAGTAGTCAGCCCGTGGCCGGCGAAGAAGAAGTAGAGCCGCTCGCCCGTCCCGCCGCTCAGGTCGATGAGGTTGTTGATCGCGACGATGATGTTCGCCTTCGTCGCGAGCGTCGGCGCGAGCACCTCGTCGACCTCCGGGCTGTGATCCGCGCGGGAGAGCACGAGCTGGATGTTCTCGGGCGGCACGTTGCCGCCAGTCGGGTCGACGAGCCATTCCCGCATCGAGAGCGCGTCGCGGACGGCTCCGCGCAGGTGGGCTCCTTCCGACCAGTACTGGTCGATACCGATGACGACTGCCCAGTTCGCCACGCGCTACTCGCCGACGACCGTGACGAGGTCCGTGACCGGCTCCACGCTCCCTCCGAGCGAGGTGACCCGGTACAAGCCCTCCGGCAGCGGGCCGAGCGTCGCCGCGTACCAGCCGTCGTCGGCGGGCTTGAGCTGCCGGCGCACCTTCTCCTCACCCGTCTCGGCGTCCTCAGCGACCGCGACGAGCAGCCCGCCGGGGTCGGCGTGCGGCCGCGCGCGCACCTCGAGCGGCTGGTCGGGCGTGAGCCAGTCCTCGACGTCGAGCGACTGCCCGACCTTGCCCGTCGCGTCGCGGTAGTCGCCCGGGTTGAAGGACGGCTGGGTCAGGATCCCGTTCAGCTGGAAGAGCACGTCGCCGTCGTTCTGCAGCGAGGCGTGACGCTCCGACGCGTAGATCGCGTTCTGGAGCCGGTCGAACTCGCTCGGCGTTGCGGACGGACGCGGTACGGTGCCGTCGCCCGCCAGGTCGTCCTTCCCGAGCCGGCGCAGCAGCTTGACCTTGTCCCCGTCGCGCTGAGCCGACTGGGCGGTCGGCTGCTCGATCCCGACGATCGGGCGGATGTCGTAGCGCGAGTCGGCGTACTCGGGGGTCTTCATGTTCTCCGTCGACGGCGTCGCGGATCTCGTGGTGGAACGCGAGCGCGGCCTTCGTCTTGGCCGGGTCGAGGTTCGGGATCCGCGCCTCCGCGACGCGCGCGAGCTTGCCGTCGCCGCCGTCGTAGCAGGGGTAGATCGGCAGCAGCTGGTAGACCGCGGTCTGCGAGCGCGCGATCTCCGTCAGGTCGAAGAACTTCACCTTCTTGCCGTTGACGAGCGTGCCGAGCGCATAGAGGGAGCCCCCGTACGGCGTCCCGATCGTGACGAGGGTGCGCGTGTCGCGCCAGCCCTCGCGGCACTCGATGAAGTGACGCGCGACGAGTCCGCCCATTGAGTGGCCGATGAGGACGAGCTTCGCGTCGCGGTTCCCGGACTTCGCCCGCCACGCGTCGAGCCAGCCCTTGGTCTTCGTGGCCAGCTGGCGCGAGGCGACGCGGTTGTCGCGCCGCCAGTCGTAGGCGAACTCGAACAGATTCTCCCCGTGCTTCACGTCGAAGCGCTCCTCGATGTGGCGGACGAGCTTCGTGTACCCGTCGATCTTCCAGAGGCCCGGGATGAGGTGGACGTCCCGGATCACGGAGGTCGCGGTGATCCCGTCCACGTCGTCTGCGTCGACCGGGTCCTCCTCGAGCTTCAGCTCCTTGACGCTGCCCCCGAGCGTACGCAGCGCGTTCAGGATCGCGCCGCCGGAGACGTTCCAGATGTCCTTGCCATCCTTGCGGAGCACGCTGCCCGTGATGCCGGGGATGCAGACGATCACGTCGCGCATGAGGTAGCTGGAGGGCACGGCGGCTCCCTTCCCAGGCGTGCCTGCCGCACGCCCCTTCGACGGCGCTGTCAGGACGAGTCTCGATTCTCCACCGCCCGTGCGCCCGGATCAAGGGTCCTTGACCGCCGATGAGGGCGGAGCTACGTTCAACAGGAGCGCACTGCGGCACGTTGCGCCCCTCGTCGTAAGGAGGCACTGATGTCCGAGCAGACACCCGAGCCGGAAGCGCAGGAGGAGGACGGAGTCGTCCTGGAGGACAACGAGGAGGACCGCG
The DNA here is from genome assembly GCA_963802765.1 of uncultured Gaiellaceae bacterium. Classification (GTDB taxonomy): domain Bacteria; phylum Actinomycetota; class Thermoleophilia; order Gaiellales; family Gaiellaceae; genus Gaiellasilicea. The sequence goes on along the minus strand of CAWDJZ010000018.1, from coordinate 147,756 downwards.
CGCGGATGGAGGAGCTCGACAAGCGCATCGAGAGCGAGGGCATCCAGGGCGGCGAGCCCGATGACGCCACTCGCGGCGGCTTCGGCACGCCCCAGACGATGGTCGCCGAGGCCCGAAAGCATCTCGGCTACCGGGAGACGGGCACGAACGACACGAAGTTCAACCGCTGGCTCGGCTGCCATCGGGGGCTACCCGCATGGCGGCTTCGGCTACCCGTGGTGCCACGCCTTCGTCTCCTACTGCCTGGCGCACTCCGACAACGCCGGCTCGGGGCCCAAGACGGCCGGCTGTCTCTCCGGCGTCGGCTGGTTCAAGCAGCAGAACCGCTTCGTGTCCGAGCCGCGGGTTGGCGACATCGTCTACTTCGGCCAAGGCGGCGGCACACACGTCGAGCTGGTGGTCGGCGTCGGGCCGAGCACGATCAAGACGATCGGCGGCAACACGTCGGGGTCGGTCGGCGGCCAACGGTTCTTCAACGGCGACGGCGTCTACGAGAAGACTGTCCAGCGGACCTCGCGGATCTTCGGCTACGGCCGGCCTGCGTACAGCTCCGGCGGAGGGGTCCCGAGCGGCGGCGGCGGGGCGGCCGCGGCGCCCAAGCAGGTGAAACCGATGACGAAACCGCGTGCGATTCGCGCGCAGCAGGAAGCCGTAAACTCACTCGGCTTCAAGCCGAAGCTCGACGTCGACGGCGAATGGGGCCCGAAGACTGAGGCCGGGGTCAAGTGGCTCCAGAAGAAGATCGGCGCGGGCGCGGACGGCGAGTGGGGCAATGCGACGGAGCGGCTCTTCAAGGCCTTCAAGCCCTAGCGCAGCGGCGGGGCGCCCGTCCGCGAGGTCGCGGACGGGCGGGCGCCCCTCGAAGGCGGAGATCGGATGCCGCCGCGATCACAGCCAGGCACGGCGTAGCCGTGGCGACGGAGCACGCCGGGACGGCCGCCGGAGACGCAGGCGTCAGGGGAGCGTGCCGGCGGTTGCGGATCCAGGCGCGACGGGGTCGCCCGCGCCTTGCGAGCGGAGGTAGGCGAGGTGGGCGTGGTAGAGGCGGGCGTGGATCTGGGGCTCGGTCAGCGCCAGCCGCTCGAGGTGCCCGTGCGCTTCGAGCCAGCGGATCGTGCGCTGGTCGAGCCCCAACCGTTCAGCTGTCTTCCGTGGTTCAGGTCATCAGTCGCTCATTTGGAAGCGCGTCCGCTCTCCGCGCCGCGGCGCAAGGAACGTCTCGAGGAGGTAGCTCGGCATGGCCTGGACGCTACGACGGCGTCCGAGCGGAGGAAACTGTCAGAACGTCTGAACTTTGACCTTCTGGCGCCGGGTCTTTACTTGCAGCCTGCGGCGCGAGATCTTTCGCGAGTGAACTCCGAGTGGCGTAGATGTTGGTCAGGTGGCTCGCCACCGTCCTCGCCGAGATCCGGATCGCCCCCGACGAGTTTCACCCGGTCGACTCTGGGAACTCACTGTCGGTGAATCCGCGGTGCGCAGCGCGTTATGCTCGCGACTTGGCTACCGGATCGACTCGCTCGATCCGCACGAGGAGGGGGAGGATTCAATGACGCGATTCACCCTGGCACGCCCTTTGCGGGCCGGTTTGCTGACTGTCGCGGCCGTTGCGGCGGCTGCGTTCCTGCTCGTCACGCCGGCTGTCGGTGCGCCGCCGCAGGCGGCGTGCGACACGCGGACGAACAACACGTACGACAAGTTGCTCGAGTGCGTCCGCCTCGACGGCGTCCGCGAGCATCAGGCTGCATTCCAGGCGATCGCAGACGCGAACGGCGGCACGCGCGCGGCCGCGACACCCGGGTATGACGCGAGCGTCGACTACGTGATCGAGACGCTCGAGGCGGCCGGCTGGTCGGTCGAGACCGACCAGTTCGACTTCACGGTCGCGCAGCCGATCCAGCAGCTGACACCGATCGTCGCCACGCACGCGACGGGCGGCGTCACGGGCAGCGCCCTGGGTACGGTCACCGCCGCGGTGACCCCGATCGACATCAACCTGACTCCTCCGCGCGCGAACACGAGCGGGTGCGATGGAGCATTCACAGAAGCCGCGGTCGGGGCGCCGCTCACGGCGGACCCGGGCGGCGTCAACGACTTCGCGGGCTTCGTCGCCGGCCGGATCGCGCTGATCCAGCGGGGCGGCTGCAGCTTCTCCCTCAAGGTCGCGAATGCCCAGACCGCAGGCGCGGCCGCAGTCATCCTCTTCAACCAGGGCGACACGGCAGCGCGCAGCGTCACCCTCACCAACATCACGGCGGTGCCGCCGGCCGGTTCGGCCTTCACGACGATCAACGTCCCGGTGGTGGGCACGAGCTTCGCTGCCGGTGCGTTGCTCGCCCAGGCCGGCACGACGGCGACCGTCTCGGTGATCAACGTTCCGCAGCTCAACGTGATCGCCGAGCTCGAGGGGCGCAACGACGACAACGTCGTCATGGCCGGAGCTCATCTCGACTCCGTCCCGGCAGGCCCCGGCATCAACGACAACGGGAGCGGTTCCGCCGCTCTGCTGGAGCTCGCCGAGCAGCTCGCGAAGCTGAAGCCGGAGAACACGTTGCGCTTTGCGTGGTGGGGCGCCGAGGAGTCGGGCCTGATCGGGTCGACGGCGTACGTAAACGGCCTGAGCCAGGCCGAACGCGACCGGATCGCGCTCTACCTGAACTTCGACATGGTCGGCTCGCCGAACTACATCTTCATGGTCTACGACGCCGACGAGTCGAGCTTCGAGGCCCCGGTGCCGATCCCGCGCCGGCTCCACTGCGATCGAGGACGTCTTCGAGTCGTTCTACACGCTGCTGGACGAGCCGTACGACGACACGGCGTTCAGCGGGCGCAGCGACTACCAGGCGTTCATCAACAACGGCATTCCCTCGGGGGGCCTCTTCACGGGCGCCGAACAGATCAAGACGGCGGAGCAGCAAGCGATCTGGGGCGGCACGACGGGCGCCCAGTTCGACCCCTGCTACCACCTCGCGTGCGACACGTTCGCGAACAACAACGATCACGCACTCGACGTGAACGCCGATGCAATCGCGTTCGCCGTGCTCACCTACGCGTATTCGACCGAGACGGTGAACGGCGTCGCGGGTCAGCGCGTGCCGGGCGCGTTCGCGCTCCCTGCACCGGCGGGGCCGGAAGGAACCTTCATTCCATAGTCCCTCCCCCAGCGGACTCCAGGCGGCGGGGGCAACCTCGCCGCCTGGAGCTCGCCCGCCGCACCCACAAGCGGCGTGAGTACGACCACTTCCTGCGGCGAGCCTAACTTCTGCCGCAAGCCTCCACGATCGTCGTGGCGAGCGCGTCGAACGCCTCCGCCTTGGTCAGATAGGCGGTCGCGCCGGCTTCGAGCGCGGCCTCCCGCGCGAGCCGGTCCGTGTGGCCGCTGACAACGATGACGCGCGGCGCGGGGTCGAGTGCGAGGAGCCGGCGGGTCGCGGCCGGCCCGTCGAGCACCGGCATCGACATGTCCATCAGGACGACGTCCGCGGCCGCCGTCTTCGCCATCGTGACGGCTTCACGACCCGTCGACGCGGTGCCGACGACCTCGAAGCGGCCGTCCTGGGCGAGCACCGTGGTGAGCCCGTGCGCGAAGAGCTGGTGGTCGTCGACCACGAGGACGCGAATCCGTTCAGCCCTGCTCATCGGACGGGCCGACTATGCCAGAGCCGGAAGGGGACGTGTCCCGGGGTCTGTCCCCGGGACACGTCCCGTCCGGTCATGCGGCTGGCGCGCCGTTCCGCTGGGCATGGAACTGGGCCTCTTCGGTCGAGCCCTTGAGGGCGAGCGTCGAGCTCTTGCCGCCGGAGACCGCCTGGGCGATCTCGTCGAACCAGCCGGCGCCGACCTCGCGCTGGTGCTTCGTCGCCGTGTAGCCGACCGGCTCGAGCTCGAACTCGCGCTCCTGCAGCCGCACGTATGCAGGCATCCCCTCGGCCGCGTAGCCGCGCGCGAGCTCGAACATCGACTCGTTCAGGGCGTGGAAGCCGGCGAGGGTGATGAACTGGAACCGGTAGCCCATCGCCCCGAGCTCGCGCTGGAAGCGCTCGATGGTGTCGTCGTCGAGATGCCGCCGCCAGTTGAAGGACGGCGAGCAGTTGTAGGCGAGCAGCTTGCCGGGGAACTCGGCGTGGATCGCGTCCGCGAACTCCCGCGCCTCGCCGAGGTCCGGGGTGGACGTCTCCATCCAGACGAGATCGGCGTACGGCGCGTACGCGAGCCCGCGGGCGATCGCGGCCTCGACGCCCGAGCGGACGTAGTGGAAGCCCTCCGGCGAGCGCTCTCCGGTCAGGAACTCGTGGTCGCGCTCGTCCGCGTCGCTCGTCAGGAGCGTGGCGGAGTCGGCGTCGGTGCGGGCGACGAGGAGCGTCGGCACGCCGAGCACGTCGGCGGCGAGGCGGGCCGCCAGGAGTGTGCGGATGAACTGCCCGGTCGGGACGAGCACCTTCCCGCCGAGGTGGCCGCACTTCTTCTCCGAGGAGAGCTGGTCCTCGAAGTGCACGGCCGCGGCGCCGGCCTCGATCATCCCCTTCATCAGCTCGAACGCGTTCAACGGCCCGCCGAACCCAGCCTCCGCGTCGGCGACGATCGGCAGCAGGTAGTCGACCGCGTCGTCCTTGCCCTCGGCCCACTCGATCCGGTCGGCGCGTAGGAGCGCGTTGTTGAGCCGGCGCACCATCGCCGGGACGCTGTTCGCCGGATAGAGGCTCTGGTCGGGGTAGACGTCGCCGGCGAGATTGCCGTCCGCAGCGACCTGCCAGCCGGAGAGGTAGATCGCCTTCAGGCCGGCCTTGGCCATCTGCACAGCCTGGCCACCCGTGATCGCCCCCAGCGCGGCGACGTAGTCCTCCTCCGCCAGGAGTCGCCAGAGCTTCTCGGCGCCGTGGCGCGCGAGCGTGTGCTCGATCGGCAGCGAGCCGCGCAGGCGGATCACGTCCGCGGGCGTGTAGTCGCGGTCGATGCCGTCCCAGCGGGCGCTCTCGGCCCAGATGCGACCGAGGTCGATGACGTCCTTCGTGGCGGTGGCGTTCATGCGCTCCTCCCGGTTGAATTGCGTCCCTCGCTTTCAAACTGCCTCGTCTTGTCGTATTCGACAAATTGAATGTCTCGATTCAACCGATAAACCGCGCTAATATCGACGCGTGCTCCTCTCGCAGGTCGAGGCATTCCTCACGGTGGCTGAGCGGCGCTCTGTCAGCGGCGCCGCGGCCGTCCTCTACGTCACCCAGCCCGCGCTGACGACCCGGATCAAGAACCTCGAGCGAGAGCTCGGAGTCGAGCTGTTCACGCGCACCCCGCGCGGGATGCGTCTGACCGCGGCGGGCCGTGCCTTCCGGCCGCACGCGCAACGCGCCATGCTGGAGCTCGCGGAGGGTCGGGAGCTGCTGCGCGAGCTCCGCGAGGGCCGGGTCGGGGAGCTGCTCGTCGGGGCCGCGCCCGCGATCTCGACCTACGTGCTCCCCCTCGTCCTCCGCCGCTTCCAGGCCCAGTTCCCGAACGTGCATCTGATCGTCCGCACCGGCCACTCCGAGGAGGTGCTCGAGCTCGTCCTCCGCGAGCAGGTCCAGATCGGGCTCGTCCGCGACCTGCCGCACCCCGCCGTCACGAGCGTGCCGCTCTACGAGGACGAGATCGTGCTCGTCGTCCATCCCGGGCATCGCTTCGCCGGGCAGGCGTCGATCGTCGTGCACGAGCTCGGCGAGGAGCGCCTGATCCTCTTCGACCGCACCTCGAGCTACTTCGTCCTCACGAGCACCTTCTTCCGCGAGGCAGGTGTCGTCCCGCGCGGGGTGATGGAGCTCGACAACGTCGACGCGACCAAGAAGATGGTCGAGCACGGGCTCGGGATCGCGTTTCTGCCGTACACGGCCGTCCGGGGAGAGCTGGCGGCGACGACGCTGAGCGAGGTTGCGATCGACGGCTACGAGCCGGTGCGGCGGCCGATCGTCGCGCTCAGGCGGCGGGACGCGGTCGTGCCCGAGGACCTCGTCGCGGGGCTCCTCGGCTCGGTCCACCGGGACGAGCTCGAGCGCTGAGGAGCGCTATCGCTACCGTGTCAGCTCGACCGCGCGACGCGCCTCGAGCTCGTACGGGTTCCTGCGATAGCGCGTTGTCAGATAGGTGAACACCATGTGGACCGGCCGGTGCTGCATCTGCCAGATGTGGCAGAGCTCGTGCGTAACGAGGTCGTCGGACGCGTCCGCGCGCCGGAGCAGGATCGTGCGCAGGAGCGCATAGCCGTGGTAGCGGCGCAGGCCGGGCACGCGGAAGAACCAGGGCGCGACCGCGATCCTCACCCGCTCGGTGCGGACGGGCCGCGGGTAGAGAGGGAGGGAGTCGAGCCGCGCCTTGGCGCGTTCGAGCGCCTCCCGCTGGGCCTGCGTCACCCGTACGGAACGGGGATCAGCCGGAGGATCGCGCTCAGGTCCTGCGTCGGCTGGATGTCGTACAGATAGTGGTTGGGGCGGGTGAGGGAGTCGACCGTCTGCCCTTCGAGCGGGTCGAGCTTCATCTTCGCCTCGCCGGTCAGCGTCCGGGTGAGCGGGGCCGCGAGCTGGCGGCCGAAGTCCTTCTTCTCCAGGAAGAGCGCCGTGCTGGTGTCGTCCTCCTCCGTGCTCGGATCGCCGAGGTTGACCGGCAGCAGCGTGATCACCGAGTCGACGTCGTCGACGTACTTGAAGGTGTAGAGCGCGAGCTCGAGCGCCTCGCGGCGAAGGAGCCGCGCGCGCGCCTCCGACGGCTGTCCCTCCGCGATCGAGCACTTCTGCCCGACGCCGCAGAGGTTGTACATGACGCTGTTGCCGACCTCGATCACCTCGACGTCGTCCTCCTTCGTCGGTGTGGAAGCGTCGTGCTGGATCACGGCGGCGCGGATCGGCAGCTCCTGTACCTCGGCGGGCCCGGCGATCACGCCGACGAGCTGTTTGCCGCTCGGCAGGCGGTACTGCGAGCCGACGTGCTCGGCGATCTCGAGCGGGTACGCGTTCTCGCGGCCCTCCGGAGCCCACGACGACCAGGCCGCCTCCTCGGGCGGGGCGGGGCGGTTGGCGAGGACGACGAAGGCGCCGAGGCCTGCGCCGACTACCGCGGCGAGGAGGACGTAGATGATCCCGAAGCGGAAGCGATAGGACGAGCGCCGGGCCCGGTCGCGACGCTGGTCGCCGCGCCGTGCTAGCCGGCGGCGGGCTGAACGGCGACTCGGGCTGCTGGCCGCCGCTCACATCCTCGGCCAAGTGTCCTCCTGCGCGAGGTCGAGCTCCGGCTTCTTCAGGCCGACACCGTCGAGGATCGCGAGCAACTCGTCGCCGAAGACCTCGCGGCGCTCCACGAGTGCGTCGGCGATCTTCTCGACCGCGTCCTTGTTGTGCAGGATGAGGTTGTAGGCAGACACGTAGGACTGGCCCAGGATCTGCGCGGCGAGGTGGCGCTTGTCGGGGTCGCCGAGAACGCCGGCGATCGGGTTCTCGGTGAACGGGCCGCCGCCGCTCGTGCGGTTCATGATCTGCACGCCGATCGTCTGGAAGCGCTTGAGGATGCGCTCGCGCGCCTCCTCCTCGGTCTCGTCGTCGAGCGGCGTCACCTCGAACGGCTCCGGTCCCATAGCCGATGCGCCGACCATCCATGCCGCCTGGGCGGTCGCGGACTGGATGTCGCCGCCGACGCCGTTCGAGTTCTCGCCGTAGAACACGCGCTCCGCGGCCATCGCGCCGAGCGTCCAGACGAGCCGCGCCGTCTCCTCGGAGCGGAAGCGGGTGAAGCGCTCCTCCTTCTCGAGCGCCTGGTGGTGCCCGAGCGAGCCGCCGCGCATCCGGATCGAGAGCCGCGTCGACTCCGCGCCCTTCATGAAGACGTGCCCTGCCGCCGCGTGGCCCGCCTCGTGGATCGCGACCGCGCGCGTCTCGGAGGCGATGTACTCGATTCCGATCGCCGTGCCCGACTCGATCGACGTCATCGCCTCGACGAGGTCGGCCCAAGCGAACCGGTCGCGGCCGTCGTGGTGCGCGATCGTCAGCGCCATCGAGCACACCTGGTCGATCATCGCCGGCGAGTAGCCGTTCGTGATCCGCGCGATCTCGTCCCGCCGCTGCGTCGTGTCGAGGTCGGGCTCGTGCGCGACCTTGTTGATGTACAGGTCGAAGACGTCGAGCCGGTCCTGCTTCGTCGGCGTCCGGAACCAGACGTGACGGCCCATCCGGCCCGGGCGGATCAGCGCCGGGTCGAGCCTGTCGATGGGGACGTTCGTCGCGCCGATGAAGTAGATCTGCTCGCTGCGCGGGCGCGGCGCCGGCATCCGCAGCCTCCTCCGGCCGATCCGGCGCGGGAAGATGAACGACGCGTCCATGGTGGTGTTGATCTTGTTCGTGAACACGCGCTTGAAGAAGGGCGGGTTGTCGATCCCGTCCATGACGACGAGCAGCTGGTTGAGCGCGAGCGAGCCGCCCCCGCCCATCCCGCCCGGGAAGATGAAGTTGAGCGCGTTCCCGGCCCGCTGGCCGAGCAGCGTCCGCGCCGGCGGCCTCGAGTCTCGCTCGCGCGAACAGCCGCTCGCGCCAGGCGCGCGTCTCCAGGATCAGATCCCCGCTTGCGTTGAGGGCGCCGCTCCGGCCGAAGAAGAGGTGGTCCTGCAGGCTCGGCGGCGCCTCGAAGCCGCCCATGCCCCCGGGCACGCCGCCGCCCTGGATCGCCTGGCGCCGCATGCCGACGGCGTCGATCTCGTCGATGAAGACGATGCAGGTGCCGCCCCACTTGCGCGCGAGCTTCTTCGCCTTGCGCGCCACGTAGCGGACGACGATCGCGTCGATGCCGATGAACGTGGCCGCGAAGCCCGAGCCGGGGATGGAGACGAACGGCGAGTTGAAGCCGGTCGCGATCGCCTTCGCGAGCATCGTCTTGCCGGTGCCGGGCGCGCCGAGGAACAGCAGGCCGCGCTCGCGCTTGCCGCCGGCGCGCTCGAACGCCTCGCCCGACTGCCAGAGGCTGACGACGCGGCGCACCTCCTCCTTCGCCTCCGCCTGGCCGCGCACGTCCGCGAGCCGCACGCCCCACTCGGCGTCGCCGGGCTCGAAGCCGCGCACCTGCGACAGGTTCATCATCAGGAGCGGGCCGAAGAGGATGATGAAGTTGAAGATCAGGAAGATCGGCAGCATCACCATGAGCGGCAGGATCTGGACCAGGATCGCCCCGGTCCCCGGCGGCAGGAAGAGGTAGCCGAGGAGGGCGAGCGTGCCGACGAAGATGCCCACCTTCACCCAGAAGCGCCAGAACCAGGCGCGGCGGCGCGCGACCACGTCCTCCTCGCGCAGCTCCTGGCTGTCGGAGCCGAAGAGGCTCGGCCACGGGATCGCCTTGCGGAAGAAGAGGTCGGTGACGCCGCGGGCGACGATCACGATCGCGAGCGCGGCCACGATCGACCAGAGCCAGCTCCAGCCGCTGTACTCGTGGAAGTAGAGGGCGAGCGCGGGGCTCGTGAGCAGGAACACGGCCGTGGCGGCGCGCGTGAGCTTGCGCCACTGGTCGGCGAGCTCCGCCGAGGCGGCAGGCGAAGGCGAACTTTGCGTCAGTCCGGACAACGGCTGCTCCGCAGTCGCCATTCGAAGAGTGTAGACGGGCGCTGGGGTGCATGAGTTAGCCGCTCGTTAAGCGGTGATCGGCCGGTGATCGGCTACGGTCCGGCCATGACCAAAGCGACGCTCCACACCAGCGAAGGGCCGATCGAGATCGAGCTCTTTCCGGACGAGGCGCCGAGGACGGTGGAGAACTTCACCAAGCTCGCCGGCGACGGCTTCTACGACGGCCTCATCTTCCACCGGGTGATCCCGGACTTCATGATCCAGGGGGGCTGCCCGGAGGGCACCGGCACGGGCGGGCCGGGCTACCAGTTCGAGGACGAGCCGAACGAGCACAAGGTCGAGCGCGGCGCACTCGCGATGGCGAACGCGGGCCCGAACACGAACGGGAGCCAGTTCTTCATCGTCACGACGGAGGCGGCGCCGTGGCTCGACGGCAAGCACACGGTTTTCGGGAAGGTCACGAGCGGCCAGGACGTCGCCGATCGGATCTCGATGGTCGAGCGCGACCCCCGCGACAAGCCGAAAGTGCCGGTCATGATCGACCGGGTAGAGCTGACTTAGTGTTGGAACAACACAAGGTCCCGGTCGAGCGAATCGAGCGCCTTGCTCGTCGCGGTCCGGCTGGGCTTGTGTTGAAACAACACTAGGTCTCCTCGTCCGCGTCCGCGCTGCGCTCGAGGACGGCGCGCTCGTCCGGGGCGTGGCGGAGGACGTCGTCGACGTAGGCCTGCACGGCCGGCATCAGCCCGACGTCCTCGCCCTCCTGCTGCGAGAGGAACCAGCGGTGCTCGAGCGCCTCGTGGAAGACCTCGGCCGCGTCGCGCTTGCCCCAGAGCTCGCCGGGGATCGCGGCGACCGCGGGCTCGAAGACCTCCGAGAGCCAGCGGTGCACGGCGACCGTCTCGGGCACCGGCCGCTTGGCGGCCCGGTCGAGCTCGGCGCGGAAGCGGGCGAGGTCGTTGAGGAGGCGGCGCGCCTGGTTCTCCTGTGCGTTCAAGCCCGTGAGCGCGTGCAGCCGCCGCCGGTGGTGCCCGGGCTCGACCACCCGAGGGTTCAGCTTGAGGCGGTAGCCGTCGTCGCCGGCGACGAGCTCGACCTCCTCGACGTCGAATCCGAGCTCGTTCAGGCGGTGCAGCCGGTCGTCGATCTTGTAGCGGGTGTCGTCGCCGAACTCCTCGTCGCGGGTCAGCTCGTCCCAGAGCGACTCGTAGCGCTCGACGAGCTCGGCCGCCGTCTCTTCCGGATGGAGCTCGCCCTCGCGTCCCAGCTCGGCCTCGACGTCGGCGAGCTCGCCCGCGACGTTCTCCTCCGCGATCAGCAGGTCGTGCTCCCGCTGGCCGTCGGAGAGGCTCGGGTGGAGCTCACCGGTCTCGGCGTCGACGAGGTAGGCGGCGAGCGCGCCCGCGTCGCGCCGGAAGAGCGTGTTTGAGAGCGAGCAGTCGCCCCAGAAGAAGCCGCCGAGATGCAGGCGGACGAGCAGCTCCGCGCCCGCGTCCAGCAGCCGGCGCCGCAGGTCGGGGACGCTGCCGCGCGCGAACAGGGTGCGAAACGGGAGCGAGTAGTCGAGGTGGCGCGTGATCAGGGCGGACTCGAGGCCCTCGCCGCGTTCGGTGACCACGCCGACCGCGTCGACGACGGGCATCCCGTCGGCCGCCAGCCGCCGCAACAGCCCGTACTCGCGGCGGGCGATCGGCTCCGGCAGCTCCTTGATGGCGTAGATCGCAGGCCCCATCGGGTTCTCGTACTCGACGAAGCGCACGACGTGGCGGTGGATCCCGCGCACGACCTCGACGAGCCGCTCCGACTCCCACTCGGCGAGCGGTCGTCCCACGGCAGGTCGAGGAAGGTCGGGTGACCCGTACGCGCGATCAGCTGCAGCCGCGCCGGGCTCATTCGCGCTCGATCGTTGCCTCCGCCGACGCTGCGATCCCGCCCGGGCTGCGTGTGATCGCGTTCCGCCGCAGCTCGGCCTCGGCCCCGAAGTGTGAGTGGATCGCGACTCCCTGCCGCATCCGATCGCCGGAGCCGGGGTCGGGGGCGACGTCGGCGACCGCGTTGTCCTCGATCTCGCAGTGCGAGTAGTCGCCGCAGAAGATCCCCACCCCGACGGCGCCGTCGACCTCGTTGTCCTCGATCTTCCCCATCGACATCTCCGTCATCGTGATCGCGCGCAGCTCGGTGTTGCTGACGTGGTTGTCCCGCACGAGCACGCGCGCGAAGTGGGTGACGATGCCCTCGAGGCCGCCGGTGACCGTGCACCCTTCGACGACGCTCGGCGCCAGGTCGAAACCGAAGGAGATGTCGATTCCCTGGACGAACGCGGACGGGAGTGAGCGGACGACGCAGTCGCGGATCTCGACCTGACCGCGGCGGACGTGGATCCCGTCCAGCTCGGCGCCCTCGACGACGACCCGCTCGAGCTCGACGCTGTCGGCCCCGTCGACCTCGATCCCGTGCGTGCCTCCGCGCACGGTCAGGTCGCGGACGGTGACGTCGTCGGCGGTGATCACGATGCCGCCTCGGACGACCGCACCCTCTTCGCCGATCAGGGTCTGGGCATGGTCGAGCACGAGCGGGCCCTCGTGGACACCCGCCGGTAGACGGACGGTCGGCGGCTCGACCGCCCACGCCGTGCCGAGGATCGCGAGCGCGGCGAGGGGGGCGGCGGCGGAGAGTGCCAGGCCGGGTCGCCCGAGCTCGCCGCCGTCCTCGGGCCACGAGAGCCGCGCGAGCGGCAGGCCCGCGTGGGCGAGCACCTGCAGCACGAGCCACGAGCCGGCGAAGAACGCGAGCGCCGGACGGAGGGGAGCGTTCAGCTCGAGGGCGTTGGCGGCGACCATGACCAGGCTGAGCTCGAGCAGGCCGAGCGGAACCGCCGTCCAGCCGGGCTGGTACGGCAAGAGCCGGTGATAGAGGGCGACGTCGAGCGTCAGCCCGATGACGAGCATCAACCCGGCGAGCTCGAGCGGCCACCACTTGTGCAGGAGCGGCGAGAGCACGGCCGCGACGACGACCGGCAGGACGGCCGCCGCGAGCCGCGTCTCGATCCGCCCTCTCAGCGTGTACGACACGATTCGATCCTGCGCCGGAAGCTGCGCGCGGCGACCTTCATCCCGACGAGCGTGTCGGCGGCCGGAAAGGCCCATTGGGCCGGGACTCCGGCGAGCGACAGCGTCCGGGTCTCGTCCGTCAGCGCCGGGACGGTCGAGTCGTCGGCGAGCACGATCCACTGCCCCTCGGTCTCGAGCCCGTGCTCGGCGACGAGACGCGCGAGGAGCGGGTCGTGCGTGAAGCCGCGCCGGAAGCCGGTCGCGCAGATCACCTGGTCGGCGCCGTTCAGCTCCGCTTCGACGCGGAAACGGCCCTCGCGCGCCGCGAGCTCGAGTGGTTCGTCCCAGCTGCGCCCGGGCGGGTACGAGGCCTCGCCGAGGCCGTGCAGCAACGCGGCGCGCTCGGCCCGCGGGGCGGCGCGGAAACCGGCCAGGCCGCGCTTGGTGAAGAGCGGCCGGGCGACGTTGAGCGGGCGGCGTGCGGGCTCGCGACGGCGCACCGAGACGACCTCGGCCCCGGCGGCGAGCGCATTGAGCCACTCGGTCGCCGCGGCCATCCCGGCGCCGACGACCGCGACGCGGGAGGCGTACTCGTGGGGCTCGTACGCGTGGACGACCCGGGGGTCGGCTGCGAGCTCGGGCGGCAGCTCGAGCCCCGGATGACCGGGCGCGATCAGAATGTGGCGGAAGCGGCCGTGGGCGTCCAGCTCGAAGCCGCCGTCGACTGCCTGGACGCGCTCGATCCGGGCGGCGCGGAAGCTCTCGTCCCAGCGGCTGCGCGCGCGCAGCTCCTCGATGTGGCGGAGGAACGTGGCCACGCTGGGGCGGTAGCGGTTGGAGACGGTCTGGAGCAGCGGCACGGGGTCGAGGCGGCGCGCCGCCTCGCGCGCGGCGAGCCCCGGAAAGGAGGTTGGGTAGCAGTGTCCGTCGCTCTCCGAGCGCATCCAGCGCTGGCGGATCGCGGCCGCGCGGGGCCGCCAGGCGCCGGCCGGATCTGGCTCGTCGCCGAAGACGACGATCTCGGCCGGCTCGAGCCCGCCGTGGCGCAGCGTTGCGTACGCGACGAACCCGCCGAGCCCGGAGCCGACGATCGCCACCGGCGCTGCCACGCGACCTACTTTACGGAGCCGGCGAGGAGGCCCTGGACGAAGTAGCGCTGGAAGGCGAAGAAGACGGCCAGCGGGATGATCAGCGAGATGAACGTCGCGGGCGCGATCAGCTCGATGTTGGCCCCGAACTGGCGCAGCTGGGAGAAGATCGCGACGGTGATCGGCTGCGTCTCGCGGCCGAAGGTCAGGGCGACGAGCAGGTCGTTCCACGTCCAGAGGAACTGGAAGATCGCCAGCGAGGCGATCGCCGGGAGCCCGAGCGGGAGGATCAGGCGCAGGAAGATCCGCATCTCCGAGGCGCCGTCGATCCGCGCCGCCTCCATCAGGTCCTTCGGGATCCCGATGAAGAAGTTGCGCAGCAGGAAGATCGCGAACGGCAGCCCGAACGCGGTGTGGAAGAGGACCAGGCTCAGCACCGTGTCGAAGATCCCGAGGTCGGTGTAGAGGGAGAACATCGGGATCAGCGCCATCTGGATCGGCACGACGAGCAGGGCGATGACGAGGATGAAGAGCCAGTCTCGGCCCGGGAACTCGAGCCAGGCGAACGCGTAGCCGGCGAACGCCGCGATGATGATCGGCAGGATCGTGCCGCCGACGGCGATCAGCACGGTCGTCCAGAGCGCGGACATGATCACGTCGTTGCTGCAGCACCGCGTCGTAGTTCGACCAGGTCAGCTTGCCCGGGTCGGTGAAGACCTGCCACCAGCCCTCCTCGATGAAGTCCCTCGGCGAGAGCAGCGACGTGATCAGGAGCCCGAAGGTCGGCACGAGCCACAGCAGCCCGACCAGGACCAGGAGGATCTGCACGGGCGTCGTCGAGAGCCAGCGGAGGATCCGCGCGCCCGTGCTCTCCTCTGGCTTGGCGGGGACGCGAAGCTCGGCCTCCGCGGTGGCCACTAGCCCTCCCTCCGGAAGCGGCGGATGTTGAGGAGCAGGATCGGGATCACGAACAGGAAGATGAGGACGGCGATCGCGGAGCCGACGCCGAAGTCGTTCGAGCCGCCGAAGGCGGTGCGCCACATCTGCAGCGCCATCACGGTCGCGTCGTCCTGGACCGAGCCGGGCGCGATCGCGATGACGATGTCGAAGACCTTGAGGACGTTGATCAGCATCGTGATGAAGACCACCGTCAGCACGGGCGCGAGCAGCGGGACGGTGACGCGTCGGAAGACCTGCCACTCGGTTGCGCCGTCGGTGCGCGCCGCCTCCAGCGTGTCGCGCGGGATCGCGGCGAGGCCGGCTGCGATCACGACCATCGAGAACCCGGCCCAGATCCAGAGGTAGGCGATCATGATCGCGGGTGTGACCAGCTTCGGGCCGAGCCAGCTGACGCCGGCGAACGGTTCCGCGAAGGTGCTGCGAGCTGATCGAGACCCGGTACTCGCCGTCCTCGACCTCCTCGAACGCGAACGTGCCGTCCGTCCTCGGTTGTGACGGTACTCTGATCGTCACGTCGCGCCGTGCCGCGACCAGGTCGACGGTCACGCCGGGTATCCCGACCTCCTCGCTCTCGACCTCGCCGGGCGTGCCGCCGCCGGGCTTGAAGTCTCTCCAGACGACGCCGGTGATCCCTCCCTGGAGGGGCTCGGGCCGAACCGCCTGAACGGCGTCCTGGGGAGATCTCGCCGCTGCGGATCGCGGTCAGCCCGAACAGGGCCACGTCGCCCGGCGCGACCTCGTCCTCGAGCGCGAACCCCGACTCCGTCGTGCCCGTCACGTCGTCGGTCGAGGGTCGTGCCTGCGTGAGGACGCCGGACTCGCTGAACGCGTCTTTCGCCGCGGAGATGCCCGCGTTGAGCGCGCCCTGGTCGGGCTCCTTGATGTAGACGATCCGCCACGTGATCCCGGCGGCGAAGGCGGAGATGGCCATCGGCATGAAGACGGCCGTCTTGAACGCGACCGACCAGCTGACCCGCTCCGTGAGGACGGCGAAGATGAGCCCGATCACCGTGACGAGGACCGGGACGATCGCGAGCCAGAGGAGGTTGTTGACGATCGACCGGAAGATGACGTCGTTCGTGAACATCTCCACGTAGTTGTCGAACCAGACGAACTCCTCGTTCGAGCGGTCGTAGAAGCTGCGCTTGATCGTCGAGAGGGTCGGATAGACGATCCAGACCAGGAGGAAGACCGCGGCGGGGGCGAGGAACCCGGCCGCCAGCGCGTGCTTGCGCCAGCGGCCGGGCTCGACGCCGGGCTCGGGTGGTGCGACGACCGGCGGTTGGCCGGCGACGCTCATCGTCTTAGCCGAACGCCTCCGCTGCGGCCGTCTCCATCTGTTGCGTGATGCCGTCGATGTTGTCGGGGTTCTCGACGAAGTCCTGGAACAGCTTGAACAGGCCCTGGCCGACCGTGCCGCCGAACGCCGCCGGCTGCAGGTCGGAGAGGTCGAAGCGGAAGACCTCGGCCTCGGCGAGCGCCCCGGCGGTTGTCTCGGTGATCGGGTCGGGGTAGACGCTCGCGTCCACGTCCTGGTTCAGCGTCGCGAAGCCGCCACGCTCCGCCCAGATCTCCGCTGCCTCGGCGCTCGTCAGGTACTTGATCAAGCGCCTGTGCGGCCGGACTGTCCTCGAACATGACGACGGTGTCGCCGCCGCCGACGACGACGTTGCCCGACTCGCCGATCGGCGGGAAGGCGAAGACGTTGAAGTCCGTCTCCGGCTCGAGGCCGTGTTCGACGACGCCCGGCACGAAGTCGCCCTCGATCACCTGCGCCCCCTTCGGCGTCGCGGCGAAGACGTTCGACACCGAGGTCGGGAAGTCCGTCTGAAGCGCGCCCGCCGTGCCACCGACGATGTTGTCGCCGTCGCCGACGATCTTGGCCATCTCGGTGAGCGCGTCCTTGACCGACTGGTCGGTCCACGGAATCTCGTGCGTCGAGAGCTGGTCGTACTTCTCGGCCCCCGCCGTGCGGAGGTAGATGTTCTCGAACAGGTCGGTGAGCGTCCAGCCGTCCGCGCCGCCGATCGAGTAGGCCGGCAGGCCGGAGGCGTTGACCGTCTCGGCCGCTGCGAGGAAGTCCTCCCAGGTCTCCGGCGGCTCCACGCCCGCGTCCTCGAAGGCGCCGACGTTGTACCAGACGGTCGACTTGTTGGCCGCCTTGAAGAGGAAGCCGTAGAGGACGTCGTCGACGCTGCCGAGCACGACCGCCGACTCGCCCAGGTTCGTCTCGACGTCCTGCTCCGCGAAGTCGAGCGGCTTCAACGCGTCCTTCTCGGCGAAGTCCCGCATCAAGCCCGGCTGCGGCAGCACCGCGACGTCGGGCGGGTTTCCACCCTCGACGGCGGTCGAGAGCTGCGTCGGCAGCTGGTCGCCGGCCGAGGTGTAGTTGACGGTGACGTCCGGGTTCGCCTCCTCGAAGCCGTCCAGGACGGCCTGGAACGACGCCTGCTCGGGGCCGGTCCAGACGGCCATCACCGACACGGTCCCGGAGACGGCCTCGGCCGTCGTCTCCTCCCCGGCTGTCGTTGCGCCCCCGGCCTCATCGTCGTCGTCCCCGCCGCAGCCGGCCGCGAACACGGCCAGGACGAGCGTCAGCAGCAACGCCAGCAGCTGCCAGTGATGCCTCTTCATGAACCGGCTCCTTTCGTCGTCTCTGCGTCGTAAATCCCGAGACCCGTCTCCGGGTCGAAGAAGTGCAGCGCCCTCGTGTCGACCGCGACCTCGACCGGCTTGCCGGTCTCGACGCGCGAGCGGGCGCCGAAGCGGCCGACGAGCGTCGTGCCCTCGCCCTCGGCCTGCCTGTATCTCTTCCGCGCCGCGTCCTTCTGGAGCTCGCGCGTCTCGTCGGTCTCGGCGGGCGTGGCGTCGGTGCGGAAGTGGACCATGATCTCGGAGCCGAGCGCCTCGCGGAGCTCGACCTCGCCGCGCAGGCGCCGCTCGGCAGGCGTGTCCGGTTCCAGCTCGACGTCCTCGAGGTCCTCGGGTCGGATGCCGAGGATGAGCTTCTTGCCCTCGTACGAGGTGAGGGCGGGACGCGCCGAGAGCGTCTCCTCGCCGAGGGCGATGCGCTGGCTCCCGATCGCAGCCGCGAGCCCCCCGTTCGAGCGCTCTAGCGTCGCCTCGATCATGTTCATCGCCGGGCTGCCGATGAAGCCGCCAACGAACAGGTTGTCGGGTCGGTCGTAGAGCTCCTGCGGCGCGGCGACCTGCTGCAGCTCGCCCTTGCGCATCACGGCGACACGATCGCCCATCGTCATCGCCTCGACCTGGTCGTGCGTGACGTAGACGGTGGTCGTGCCGAGATCGTTCTGGAGCTTCGCGATCTCGGCGCGCATCTGCACGCGGAGCTTCGCGTCGAGATTCGAGAGCGGCTCGTCCATCAAGAACGCGGACGGCTGGCGCACGATCGCGCGGCCCATCGCGACCCGCTGGCGCTGGCCGCCCGAGAGGGCGCGCGGCTTCCGCTTGAGGAAGCCCTCGAGGCCGAGCACCCGCGCCGCCTCCTGCACGCGCGTGTCGATCTCCGCCTTCGGCATCTTCTTCAGCTTCAGGCCGAAGGCGATGTTGTCGTAGACGCTCAGGTGCGGATAGAGCGCGTAGCTCTGGAAGACCATCGCGATGTCGCGGTCGCGCGAGGGGACGTGGTTGACCACGCGCTCGCCGATCCGGACGACGCCCTCGGAGATGTCCTCGAGGCCGGCGACCATGCGCAGCGCGGTCGTCTTGCCGCAGCCGGACGGGCCGACGAGGACCATGAACTCTCCGTCCTCGATCTCGAGGTTGAGGTCGTTCACGGCCCGCGTGCCGTCGGGATAGACCTTCGCCACGCCCTGGAACGTGACCTCCGCCACGTGCCGATCATAAACGGGTTGCCGAATCCGCCGCGCTACGCTCGCCGCGTGCACACGCATGGGGGAGAGAGGAAGGCGCTCGCAACCGCCCTCGCGCTGGTGCTCGGCTTCGCCGGCGTCGAGGCATTCACCGGGGTTGTGGCGGGCTCGCTCGCCCTCCTCGCCGACGCGGCGCACATGCTGTCGGATGCACTCGCGCTCGGCCTGGCGCTCTTCGCCGCCTGGCTCGCGCTGCGCCCGGCCACGCCCGACCGGAGCTTCGGCTGGCGGCGGGCCGAGGTGCTCGCGGCGCTCGCCAATGCGGTGGTGCTCGTCGTGCTCGGTCTCTGGATCGTCTGGGAGGCGATCGGCCGGCTCTCCGACCCGCCGGGCGTCACGGGCGGCTGGGTGCTCGCGGCCGGTGTCGCCGGCCTGGCCGTGAACCTCGCCGCCGCGCGCGTGCTGCACGGCGCCGGCTCGGGGCTGAACGTGCGTGCGGCGAGGCTGCACGTGCTCGCCGACCTCGCGTCGTCGGCCGGCGTCGTCCTCGCCGGCCTCGTCGTGCTCACGACCGGCTGGCCCTACGCCGACCCCCTCGCGGGCCTCGTGATCGGCGTGCTCGTCGTCGTCGAGCACCTTCGGGGTCCTGCGCGAGACGATCGGCGTCCTCCTCGAGGGAGCGCCCGCCGGGATGGACGCCCGCGAGGTCGGCGCCGCGATCGCCTCTACCGACGGCGTCGTCGGCGTCCACGACCTGCACCTCTGGACGATCACGTCCGGCTTTCCGGCGCTCTCGGCGCACGTGCTCGTCGCGGCCGGCGCAGACTGTCATGCGATCCGGCGCGAGCTCGAGGTGCTCCTGCGGGAGCGGTTCGACCTGACGCACACCACGCTTCAGGTCGAGCACGCCCCGGGCCTGATCAAGCTCGCCCGCTGAGCGCTTCCCGCGCAGCCGGCCGCAGCGGACATGTGGGCTCTGACCCCGACATGTCCGCGAGGGACGTGGTGGGTCCTGGCCCCGACACGTCCACGACGGACGCGTTGCGTCGCGCCGGTAACAGCTCGCCGAGCACGCGCTGAGGCGACGGAGCTCGCCGCTGAGCGCTTCCAGCGCACCGGCCGCTGCGGACGTGTGGGGCTCTGACCCCGACACGTCCGCGAGGGACGTGGTGGGTCCTGGCCCCGACACGTCCGCGACGGACGGGGTGTCGCGCGCCGTTAGGCTGGCCCCGTGAGCCTGGCCGGGAAGACGGCGATCGTCACCGGCGCCTCGAGCGGGATCGGCGCCGCGATCGCCCGCGCGCTGCGCGACGCCGGCGCCAGGGTCGCGGGCGGCGCGCGGCGGGTCGACCGGGTGGAGGCGGAGGTCGCGCTCGAGCTCGACGTCACCGATCCGGCGAGCTGCGAGCGCTTTGTAGCGACGGCCGTCGAACACCTCGGCGGGGTGGACGTCCTCGTCAACAACGCGGGGCTCGCGCTCGGGCGCGATCCGTTCGACGACTCGACGGAAGAGGACGAGGAGGTCGTGCTCGAGACGAACGTGCACGGCCTGATCCGGATGACACGCCTCTGCCTGCCGCACCTCCGAGACGGCGGGCACATCGTCAACATGGGCTCGGTCGCCGGGAAGTGCGGCGTACCCGAACGGCTCGCTCTACGTGACCTCGAAGTTCGCGGTGCACGGCTTCACGCGGGCGCTGCGGGAGGATCTGCTCGGTCGGCCGATCCGCATCACCAACGTCGCGCCCGGTCTCGTGCAGACCGACTTCTCGCGTGTCCGCTTCAGGGGCGACGAGGAGAAGGCGAGCGCCGTCTACGACAAGGTTGCGCTCGGGGGGCCGGTCCGTCCGGAGGAGGTTGCGGAGTGCGTCCTCTTCGCGCTCACGCGCCCGCCGCATGTCAACGTCGACGAGATCGTGGTGACCGCGCTCGCGCAGTCCTCGGGAGCCCGCATTCTCCGCGAGGAGTGACGAGGGTGGCCGTAGGGCTGACAATCCTGGAAGGGTCGACGTTCTGCATCTGCGACGAGATCGGCGATCTCGACGGCCGCACGAGCGGGCTCTTCGCCGAGGACACGCGCTTCCTCTCGAGGCTCGAGCTGTCCATCGACGGCGCGCGGCCGCTGCTGCTCTCGTCGGGCAAGGTCGAGTACTTCTCGGCCGCCTTCTACCTGCGCAACCCCGTGGTGCGGGGCCGGTTGCCCCAGGACGCGCTCTCGATCGCGCGCGAGCGTTTCGTCGGCGAGGGGATGCAGGACCGCCTCGTCCTGCGCAACGAGAGCAACGGGCCGCTCGCGTTCGAGCTCGGGCTCGACGTCGGCACGGACTTCGCGGACATCATCACGGTCAAGGAGCACGACTTCTCGCTCGGTCATCCCGAGACCGCGAGACCGCTTCCCCCGCCGGCCGACGCGCGCTTCGACCCTTCGGCGAACCAGCTCGTCCTCGAGGAGGCGGCCGCAGGCGGCGCCAAGACGCAGGTGTTGTTCTCGCAGCCGGGGGACGTCGACGATTCGCGCGTTCGCTTCGCGCTCGAGCTGGAGCCGCGCGAGCAGTGGGAGCTGCGGGTCGACGTCGTCCCGTCGCTCATGGGCGACGAGGCTGCGCCGCACGCGGTCGCACACCGCTTCGGCGAAGAGCGTGATCGCGTCCGCGACTCGCTCGCGGCGTGGCACCTTCGTGTGCCGCGGCTGCGCACCGCGAGCGACGACCTCCGCCACTCGTTCATGCAGTCGGTCGCCGACCTCGCCGCGCTCCGCATGCGCACGGACGACGGGATCGGGATGCTGCCCGCCGCGGGGATGCCCTGGTTCATGACGGTGTTCGGCCGCGACACGCTGATCACGAGCCTGCAGACGATGCTGCTCGGCCCGGAGCTCGCAACCGCTTCGCTCGACGCGCTCGCCGCGCTCCAGGCGCACGAGGACGACCCCTCGATCGACGCCGAGCCGGGCAAGATCCTCCATGAGCTGCGCCGCGGCCGCGCGGCCCAGACATGGTTCCGCACCTACTACGGCAGCGTCGACGCGACGCCGCTCTTCCTCGTGCTGCTCTCGGAGGTGTGGCGCTGGACCGGCGACGACGAGCTCGTCGGACGCCTGCGCGAGCCCGCGCTCGCGGCGCTCGGCTGGATCGACCACTACGGCGACCGCGACGGCGACGGCTTCGTCGAGTACGAGCGGCGGACGCTGCGCGGGCTCGAGAATCAGTCGTGGAAGGACTCCGGCGACTCGCAGCGCTTCCATGACGGCGCGTTCGCGCGGCCGCCGATCGCGCCTGCGGAGGTGCAGGGCTACACCTTCGACGCGAAGCTGCGGCTCGCGGAGCTGGCGCGCGAGGTCTGGTCGGACGCCGCTCTCGCGGACCGCCTCGAGGCCGAGGCGGAAGACCTGCGGCGCCGCTTCAACGAGCAGTTCTGGGTCGAGGCGCGTGGGGGCTACTACGCGCTCGCACTGGACGGGGAGAAGCGTCCCGTCGACGCGCTCTGCTCGAACGTCGGCCATCTGCTCTGGAGCGGCATCGTCCCGCCCGCGCGGGCCGAGGCGGTGGCGAGCCGCCTGATGGGAGACGAGCTCTGGTCCGGCTGGGGGATCCGGACGATGTCGACCGGCGACGCGGCCTACAACCCGCTCAGCTACCACAACGGCACCGTTTGGCCGCACGACACGTCGCTCGGCGCGTGGGGGCTCGGCCGGGCGGGGCGGCCGGGCGACGTGGAACGGATCGCCGCCACGCTGCTCGAGGCGTCGCGCTACTTCACCTGGTCGCTGCCCGAGGTGTTCGCGGGGTTCGACCGCCACGAGACCCCGTTCCCGATCGCCTATCCGACGGCGGCAAGGCCGCAGGCCTGGGCGGCGGGGACGCCCGTGCTGCTGCTGCGGCTCCTGCTCGGGCTCGACCCGGACCCGGTTGCGGGCGAGCTTCGCTCGACCCAGACGGCCGCACCGGAGTGGCTCGACGGCCTGGAGCTCGACGGAGTACCGGCGCTCGGCCGCTCCTGGCGAGTGGCCGTCGACGGCAACCAGGTGATCGTGCTATGAGCCGCGTGTCGACGACTCGGGAGAGGTGCCGGGACCGAGCTCGTCGAGCAGAGCGGTGCGCTCAATCTCGTGCCATTGACTGCCGTGGCACATCGGACAGCTGACGGAGCGCTCACCGACGAGCGCGCCGTAGCCGCAGTCGGCGCAGCGAACCTCGCGCCGTGCGGAAGCTGACCTCACCAGCTCGACCCCGTCCATCTCCGGGACATCTGCCCACGCCAGAGGTGGGCGAAACTGCTGCGCGGCCTGTGGTGAATCAGTGAGGCGGCGTTTCGGGGCCGGCGCCCGCGGCAACCCCCAACGCATGCGCGTCGTCGTCGTCGGAGCGACCGGGAACGTGGGCACCGCGGTGTTGCGCGCGCTTGCGGATGACCCGGCCGTCGATTCGATTCTGGGTATCGCCCGCAGGCGTCCCGCGACCGCGCCGGCGAAGACCGACTGGGCAGCGGCCGACATCGAGGACGCCGAGCTCGAGCCGCTCTTTCGCGGCGCGGACGCGGTCGTGCACCTCGCGTGGCGGATTCAGCCGTCGCGGCGGCTCGAGGAGCTCTCGCGCACAAACGTCGACGGCTCGACGCGCGTCTTCGAGGCGGTCGCGCGCGCGGGGGTCCCCTCGCTCGTCTACGCCTCCTCGGTTGGCGTGTACTCGCCCGGCTCGAAGGATCGGCTCGTCGACGAGACCTGGCCGAGAGAGGGTGTCGCGACGAGTTTCTACGCGCGCCACAAGGCGGAAGTCGAGCGGCGCCTCGACCGCTTCGAGCACGAGCAGCCTCGGACGCGCGTCGTCCGCCTTCGGCCTGCGCTCATTTTCCAGCGCGCCTCGGCGCAAGAGCAGCGACGGCTCTTCGCGGGGCCGCTTCTCCCGTCACTGCTCCTGCGGCGTGGACGGCTCCCGTTCGCGCCGTCCGTGCGCGGGCTCCGCTTCCAGGTCGTCCACGCAGCTGACGTCGCCGACGCGTACCGCCTCGCGGCACTCGGCGGGGCGCGCGGCGCGTTCAACGTCGCCGCGGAGCCGGTCCTCGAGGCGGATGCGTTCGCGGCCGTGCTCGAGGCGCGGCCTCTGCTCCTTCCGCCCGGCGTGGTCCGCGCCGCGATGGAGGCTGCCTGGCGGTTGCGGTTGCAGCCGAGCCCACCCGGCTGGCTCGATCTCGGCCTGAAGACGCCCCTGCTCGACGCGACGCGCGCGCGGGCGGAGCTCGGCTGGGCGCCGAGACGCGGCGCGCTCGACACATTGCGGGAGCTCGTCGAGGGGATCCGCGATCGAGCGGGCGGTCCGACGCCGCCACTCGATGCGGAGGCGGGCGGACCGCTGCGCGTCCGAGAGTTCGCCACGCTCGCGGGGACGCGCGAGGAGCTGTAAAGCCCGGAATACGCGTCGACCGCTTCGCAGGGTTGGCGTTCGCTTGAGGCGGCAACGGAACTCGTTGCGAGTCGCAGTGCTGAGCCCGGTCTGGTTCGCCGTTCCTCCCTCCGGCTACGGCGGGATCGAGTGGGTCGTCTCGCTGCTCGCCGACGGGCTCGCCGACGCCGGCCACGACGTCACGCTCTTCGCCTCGGGCGACTCGCGCACGCGCGCGAAGCTCGCCGCCGTCTTCGAGGAAGCGCCGAGCGAGCGGATCGGCCAGACGTTCTGGGAGCTCCAGCACGCGCTCCACTGCTTCTCGCGGCACGAGGACTTCGACGTCATCCACGACCACACCGGCCTGATGGGGCTCTCGCTCGGCGGCCTGCTGCCGACGCCGTTCGTCCACACGGTCCACGGGCCCGTCGACGGCCATCCCGGAGATCTATACGAGCGGGTCGTGCAGATGGCGCCGAAGGCACGGCTGATCTCGCTCTCGCTCAGTCAGCGGAGGCCGCGTCCGCAGCTGCCGTGGGTCGCGAACGTCCCGAACGCGCTCGACCTCTCCGTCTACCCGTACCGGCGCGAGCGCGGCGACTTCCTGCTCTTCGTCGGCCGGATGAGCCCCGACAAGGGAGCGCACCGAGCCGTGGCGGTCGCGCTCGAGGCGGGCCTGCCGCTGAAGCTCGCGGGCAAGTGCGCCGAGCCGGCCGAGCGGGAGTACTTCGACGCGCTCGTGAAGCCGCACCTCGACGGGGACCGCGAGTACGTCGGCGAGGTCTCGCACGGCGAGAAGGTGGAGCTCTTCCAGCACGCGCGCGCGACGCTCTTCCCGATCTCGTGGGAGGAGCCCTTCGGCCTCGTGATGATCGAGTCGATGGCGTGCGGCACGCCGGTGATCGCAACACGCTGGGGCGCCGTGCCCGAGGTGATCGACGACGGCCGCACGGGGATCATCGTGGACGACTGGAGCGGCATGGCGGGCGCCTTGGAGGCGGCCGACGCCCTCGATCCGGCCGAGCTACGCCGCGACGTCGAGGAGCGCTTCACGCCGGAGCGGATGGTCGCCGACTACGTGGCCGCCTACGAAGCAGCGCTCGCCGCTGAGACCCGCGCCTATCCGGAGGCGTGCAGAGCGTCGGCCGCAGCCTGCAGGCGGTACGACTCGAGCTCCTCCTGCTGGTCGATCGCACGCCTCGTCAAGGATTCGAAGTCGGCCGCCGCCAGTCGTGGTTCGGTCGCCGCGAGCTGCTCCAGAGACCGCCAGAGCGCGAGCTTCCCCCGCACGCCGACGACGAGGCTCTCGAGCTCCAGCAGCCGGCTCAGGGGCGAGTAGCCGCGCAACTCACCGTTCAGCTTCAGGCGGCCGATCTTCTCCGCCGCCCAGGCAGCCGCGAGCTTGGGCCGGGCAACGGAACCTCGAGCCGCGCCATCACGTCTCGTAGAGCCCTCTGGTCTTCCTCGATCTCCCCCAATACCCGCACGAGCAGCCGGCCGTAATCGTTTCCTTCGTTCTCCGCGAGCGCTCTTTTCGCCAGCTCGCAGCCCGCGACCGAGCCTGCCAGATGGTCGTTCAGGTAGATCCTCAGCCGCTTCTCGGGATTCACGTCCCGGCACTCGTCCCCCCTCAGAAGGAGCCGGAAACGCCCCGTCACGTGGAGGCCGTGGGGCTGCTCGCATCTCTCGCGCTCTCGGTCGTGCTTACGCTGCTCGTGATGGCTGCTGCATCCACGTGCCGGGCTGAGGGCGTCTCGCGGGGCCACGTGATGCGCGCTGCGCAGCAAGTACGACCGGGAGATCCTCCGGCTCGCGGTCCCGGCGCTCGGCGCGCTCGCGGCCGAGCCGACCTACATCCTCGTCGACACGGCCATCGTCGGGCACCTCGGCCGCTCGCAGCTCGCCGCGCTCGGGATCGCGGCGGTCGTACTCTCGACGCTCTTCGCGATCTTCAACTTCCTCCAGTACGGAACGACGGCGCAGGTCGGTCGCGCCTCCGGCGCCGGCGAGGAGCAGGCGGCGAGGCAGCTCGGAGGTCAGGCCCTCTGGCTCTGCCTCGGGGTGGGCATCGCGCTGACCGGGCTGCTCGTCGCGTTCGCGCCCGCGGTCGTGGAGCTGATGGGCGGCTCCGGTGCGACGGCCGACTACGCGGTCACCTATCTGCGGATCGTCTCGCTCGGGCTGCCGTTCGCGTTCATCGCGATCGGCTCGCAGGGGTACCTGCGCGGCGTCGCCGACCTGCGCACGCCGCTGCTCATCCTGATCGCGGGCAACGTCGCGAATGCGATCCTCGAGGTGCTCTTCGTCTACGGCTTCGACTGGGGCATCGAGGGCTCCGCCTGGGGAACCGTGATCGCCCAGGCGGGGATGGGCGCGGCGTTCGTGGTCGTGCTCGTCCGCTCGGCGCGCGGCAGACCTGCACCCGCGCCTGCGGCTGATGCGCCGGCTCGTGAAGGTGGGCCGGTACATCTTCATCCGCACCGCGGCGCTGATGGCGGCCTTCACGCTCGCCGGCGCGATCGTGACCCGGTTCGGCGACGCGTCGATCGCCGCGCACCAGATCGCGTTCCAGCTCTGGATCTTCCTCGCGTTCGTGCTCGACGCGATCGCGATCGCCGGCCAGGTGATCGTCGGCCGCGGCCTCGGCGCGGGCGACACCGAACACGCCTACGAGGCAAGCTCGCGGATGATCTGGCTCTCCGTCTACGCCGGGCTCGCCTTCGCCGCCGTGATGCTCGCGGTCGAGGGCGTGTTGCCCTACGCCTTCACGAGCGACGAGCTCGTCGTCGAGCGCACGCAGGCGATCTGGTTCCTCTTCGCCCTCATGCAGCCGCTCAACGGAGCCGTCTTCGCGCTCGACGGGATCCTGATCGGCGCCAGCGACGGGCCGTTCCTCGCCTGGTCGATGGTGGGTGCCTTCGCCGCCTCCGCCGTCGTCTCCCTGGCCGCGATCGCCTTCGACTGGGGCATCGTCGGGGTCTGGGCGGCGCTCGTCGTCCTGATCCTCGTCCGCCTCGCGCTGATGTCGTGGCGCTTCGCAGGTCGCCGCTGGCTGGTTACAGGGTGGGCGTAGCGGCCACCGGCTGCACCCCGACACGTCGCTCGAGGGTCCTGACGTCGCGCACGAGGAGGACGGCGAGCGTGACGGCGATGCCGACTGCGGCCGCGCCCCAGAGCGTCGCGCGCACGCCGATCGCGTCCGCGATCGGCCCGGCGAGCACATACCCGATCGGGACGAGGCCGATCGAACCGAGTGCGTCGTAGGAGTAGACGCGGGAGAGCTTCTCCGGCGGGATCTCCTGCTGCATCGTCGTGTGCCAGAGCACGCCGAAGATCTCGCTCCCGATGCCGGCGACGAATGCGGTCGCGACGAGAGACCGGCACGGAGGCCGGCACGCCGAGTGCGATCGAGCGGGCAGGCAGCAGGAGGATCGCGAGCGTCGCCGCGAGGAGCATCCGCCGCGGCCGGAAACGGAAGCTGAGCAGGCCGCCGGCGACGAAGCCCGCGGCCTGTCCCGTCAGGATCGCGCCCCAGGCCTTCGGTCCGCCCAGCTCCTCGTCCGCGACGACGGGGCCGAGCACCGTGAACGCGCCCAGGCACACCATCAGGAGGAACGAGAACTGGAGCACGATCGCCCAGAGCCAGGTCCGTGCTCCGGAACTCGCGCCAGCCGGCGGCGAGGTCCGACACGAAGCCGGGCGCTCGTCTCGGAGCGACGGCGGAGATGCGCATCGAGCGACGAAGACCGCGCCGAGCAGAAAGGTGCCGGCGTCGACCGCGATCGCCCAGCCCGGGCCGAACGCGGCGACGAGGAAGCCCGCGATCGCGGCGCCGCCGATCATCGCCGAGTTCATCGCCAGTGCGCAGCAGCGCGTTCGCCTGCTGGAGGATCGGCGCCGGCACCGTCTGCGGGATCACACCGGCCGAGGCGGGGAAGTAGAACGCGGTGGCGCTCCCGTTCACGGCCGCGAGCGCGGCGAGGTGCCAGATCTCCGCGTTGCCGGTGATCAGCAGCGCCGCGGCGGTGCCCTGCGCGAGCGCCGCTGACGACGTTCGCGCCCACCATCACCCGGTTGCGCGGCAGGCGATCGGCCCAGATGCCGCCGGCGAGCAGGAAGACGATCAACGGGATCTCGCGTGCGGCGAGAATCAGGCCGAGGTCGGTCTTCGAGCCGGTCAGGTCGAGGACGGCGAAGGCGAGCGCGACCGGCGCGATCGCGCTGCCGACGAGCGAGGTGGTGCGGCCGGCGAAGAGGAGGCGGAACTCGCGCTCGCGCAGCGGCGCGATGCCGCTACGCCGCACGCGTCTCCCAGTAGCGCTTCAGCCCCGCGTACGACTGCCAGAACGGCATCGCTCGGTCGTAGCCGTCCGCCTCGTCCGGCGGCAGGTCGCGTTTTGCGGCGGCGATGAACTCCTCCTCAGAGGCGCCCCGCTCGACCCGTCGCGACCACGTGTCGAGCCGCTGACGCAGCTCGGCGAGGTGCCGGGCGACGTCCTCGGCGAAGCCGAAGTGGATCAGCGCCAGCCGTTCGGGTGCCCGTCGCTCGATCTCCTCGAACGTGCGGTACCACGCCTCCACGTCCACGTCCGGAGGCGGCGTCGGCGGCAGCACCGACCGGCTCGGCTGGATCCGGACGCCCGCGGCGTCGCCCGCGTACAACGTCGTGCCGTCGAAGTAGCAGATGTGGTGCGAGGCGTGGCCCGGCGCCGGGAAGACCTCGAGCCCGACCGCACGCTCGCCCGCGACGCAACACGTTCCCCTCGGGGACGGGCGCCAGCTCGCCCCAGAGCTCGTCGAACGTGTCGCCGTAGATCCGCCTCGCGCTTCGCTCCAGCCGGGCGGGGTCGACGAGGTGCGGCGCGCCGACCTCGGAGACCCACACCTGGAGCTCGGGGTGCTCGCGCACCAGCGACCCGGCGGCGCCGGCATGGTCGAGATGGATGTGCGAGAGCAGCAGGTGCTTCACGTCGCCGAGCCCGTGCCCCCGCTCGGCGAGCCCGGCCTTGAGGGCCGGGATGCAGCTGGAGGGCCCGCAGTCGAACAGGGCGAGGCCCGCAGAGGTGTCCAGCGAGGTAGACGCCGACCGTCCGGGCCGCGCCCGCGTGGTGGAGGTCGATCGGCTCGGCGAAGGGATCCAAGTAACAGTCTGTTACTTGGCGTGCGCGGCGACCGGGACCAGAGCTTGCTCGAGGTCCGCGATGAGGTCGTCCACCGACTCGATCCCGACCGAGAGGCGGACGAGGTTCGCCGGCGCGGCGAACGGGGCGTCCGCCGTCGATGCGTGCGTCATCCGGGCCGGGTGCTCGATCAGGCTCTCGACGCCGCCGAGCGACTCCGCCAGCCGGAAGAGCTTCGTCCGTTCGACGAGCTCCAGCGCCGCGTCCTCCGACTCGGCGAGGAAGGACATCATCCCGCCGAAGTCGCGCATCTGCCGCGCGGCGATCTCGTGCCCGGGGTGCGTCGGCAGCCCCGGGTAGAGCACCTGCTCGACGCCCGGCTGCTCGACGAGCCAGGCCGCGATCGCGCGCGCGTTCTCGCTGTGGCGCTGCATCCGCAGCGCCAGTGTCTTCAGCCCGCGCAGGACGAGCCACGCGTCGAAGGGGCCGGGGACGGCGCCGAGCGACTTCTGCAGGAAGTAGAGGCGCTCCGCGATCGTCGGGTCGTTCGTGGCGACGAAGCCGCCGATCACGTCGGAGTGGCCGCCGAGGTACTTCGTCGTCGAATGCAGGACGACGTCGGCGCCGAGGTCGAGCGGACTTTGCAGGTACGGCGTCGCGAACGTGTTGTCGACGACGAGGATCGCGCCGGCGGCGTGCGCCGCCTTCGCGGCGGCCGCGATGTCCACGACGTTCAGCATCGGGTTGGACGGGCTCTCGACCCAGACCAGACGCGTGCGCTCGTCGAGGTGGTCGGCGAGGTTCGCGAACTCCGGCGCCGGCAGGTACTCGAACACGTAGCCCTTCGGCTCGTAGACCTGCGACGTCATCCGGTAGACGCCGCCGTAGACGTCGGCGATCAGGACGACGCGCTCGCCCGGGTTGACGAGGTGCATCAGCGTCGTCGTCGCGCCGAGGCCGGAGGAGAAGGCGATTCCGTGCGCGGCGTTCTCGAGCGAGGCGAGCGCGGCCTGCAGCGCCGTGCGGGTCGGGTTCGCCACGCGCGCGTAGTCGTACCCCTTGTTCACGCCGACCGCATCCTGGACGAAGGTGGACGTCTGGTAGATCGGCGTGATGAGCGCGCCGGTGGCTGGATCGGGCTCCTGGCCAGTCGTGGATGGCGCGGGTCTCGAACGCTGTCTCTTCGGGATTCATGATGCTAGCGGTTGATGCTAGCGGCGCCCAGCCAGGCGGCGAGCTCCCCGAGCGCCTCGTCGAGGCGCGACGTGTCACCCCAGGCGCCGAGCAGCTCGAGCGTGCCTGTCTTGCGATCGAAGCGCGGCTCCGCGCGGCCGACGAGCTCGTCCCCGACGAGCAGCGGCAGCACGTAGTAGCCGTACTCGCGCTTGGCCTTTGGGACGAACATCTCGAGTCGGTAGCGGAAGCCCCAGAGCGCCTCGGCGCGGTCGCGGTCGTAGACGAGCCGGTCGAACGGCGAGAGAAGGACGGCGCGGTCGGGCACGGGCCCGTCGACCGCGTCCGGGTGCGCCTCCCACCCGCCCTTCACGAGCCGGACGCCCTGGTTGCGCAACTGCCGCTCGTCCCGGATCCGGTCGGCGTCGCGGATCGAGACCGTCTCGGTCTTGGGCCACCAACGTTCTGTGAGGTCCCAGAGCCGCTCGCCGCCCCGCCGCCCGACGACCGTGATCTCGCCGTACAGGTGCAGCGAGAGCAGCATCAGCCCCACCATGCGCGACCCCCACCAGCGGTGGTCGCGCTTCTCCTCCTTGGCGCGGTCCTCGAAGTTGCGGGAGAGCATCGGCCCGTTGCGCTCCAGCTCGCGGAGGACGTAGCGGCGGAACGCTCGGTTCGTCGTCAGGAACTCGCGCACCCAGCGCTGGTCTTTGGTGCGCCGCTCGCGGCGGAAGCGCCGGATCCGGGCCCTCACGATCGGCAGGTACTCGATCGGGTAGATGAACGCGGCCCACTCGAAGAGGACGCGCTCCTCCCAGAGCAGCCGGTCGAGCTCGGCCCGGTCGTAGCGGGGACCGAGGCGGCTGAAGAGGACGAGGTGCTGCGGCCGCTCGACAGGCTGGACGGTGTCGATCTGCAGGAAGCCCAGCCGGCGCACGGTCTCGAGCACGCCGTCGGCGCTCCCGTCGAGCGCCTGTGCGCGCACCGCGATCCGGCGCGCCTCCTCGACGCTCACCTTCATCGCTTCACCTCCTCGAGCCCGATCGAGCGGGCGAGCCGGTGGAGCGCCCGGTCGAGCGCATCGTCGAGCGCGCCCGAGGCGCGCACGCCGTCCTCACGGTGGAACGCGCGCACGACCAGGCGGCCGTCCTGCCGTTCCGACTTGAGATCGGCACGGCCGACGATGCGATCGCCGCGGAGGAACGGGAGCACGTAGTAGCCGTACCGCCGCTGCGGCGCCGGCTTGTAGACCTCGATCAGGTGTTCGAAGCCGAGGATCCGGCTCGCGAACGGCCGGTCCCAGAGCAGGTTGTCGAACGGGGTGAGCAGGACGGCGGCTCGCGGCGGCGGCCGGTCCAGATTGGCGTCCGCGGCGACGAGGACGTCCGCGCCGCCGTCGCCGACCCGCAACCGGCGCAGCCGACCCTCGGCGACGAGCTCGTCGACGACCGGCCTCACCCGGGCGACGCCGCCCTTCAGCCGCCAGTGCTCCTTCACGCCGGCGTCCGTGAGCACGCCACGGGCCCGGACCGCCTGCTCGGCGAATGTGCGCAGCACCTCGCGCTCGGAGAGCGCGGGCGCCTCCAGCAGCGGCCGCGGGATCACCCGCTCCGCCAGCTCGTAGACGCGCTGGAAGCCGTCGCGGCCCGCGATCACGAGGTCGCCGTGGTTCCAGAGCCGCTCGAGCATCGCCTTTGCCGGCTTCCAGTTCCACATTCCACCCTTCGCCTCGCCCTCGAAGTGACGCGACGCCAAAGGCCCGCGCTCGCGGATCTCCGCGAGGATCTCGTCCGCCAGGTGGGGATGCGTCTTGCCGACGCTCCCGTACCAGCCCCGGCCGCCGTTCTCCCTCGCGTGCTGGAAGAGCGGCCAGGACTCGATCGGGAGCAGGCACGCCTCGTGGGCCCAGAACTCGAAGATGCGCCCGCCCGCGAGGAGCCGCGAGATCGCGTCGGCCGGGTAGTCGCCGATCCGGCTCGTCAACGCGATCCGATGGCTCCGCTCGACGGTCGAGATCGAGTCGAGCTGGACGCAAGAGAGGCGCCGGATCGCCTCCTCGACGCTCGTTCGGGTGGCGCGGCGGTAGCGACCCGTGTAGCCCTGCGCCACGACCGCCAGCCGCCGGACGGCCGTCGTGCTGACCCTCGCCTCCGCCATCGCGACCAATCTACGTGACACGCTCTACGCTGCGGCCGTGGCCGAGGAGACCCACGAGGAGCGGGTCAACCGGGAGCTGATCGAGCTCCTCAACGAGCTGCGCGTGGCGCTGCCCGGCGTCCAGATCATGTTCGCGTTCCTACTCGCGGTGCCGTTCACACAGCGGTTCGCCGAGGTGACGGACCTGCAGAAGGACGTCTACATGGCGGCTCTCCTCTGCACTCTCGCCGGCACCGTCTTCCTGATCGCACCCTCGGCGTACCACCGGATCCGCTTTCGCGAGCGGGACAAGGAGGCGTTGCTCCAGATCGCGAACCTCTTCGCCATCGCCGGTCTCGCCTTCCTCGCGCTCGGAATGACGGCGGTCGTGTTCCTCGTCACCGACCTGCTCTTCAAGCCTGCATTGACGGCCATCGTTACCGGTCTGACCGCCGTGCTCTTCGCCGTCGTCTGGTTCGCGCTACCGCTCCTCCGCAAGGCCGCCGACTAGGCCGGCGTCTCGCCGCCGAGGATCGCCGCGAGCCGGTCGGAGTCGATGTTCCCGCCGGAGACGATGCAGACGAGCTTGCGGCCCGGGATGCGGCCGGAGAGCGCTGCCGCGACCGCGAGCGCCCCGGCGCCCTCCGCGACGACGCGTGCGCGCTCCGCGAGGAGCCGCACGGCGGCGGCCGTGTCGCCGAGCGAGACGGCGACTACGCCTGCGAGCAGCGGCCGGGCCCGCTCCCACATGTCAGGCAGGACCACCCTGGCGCCGGCTCCGTCGACGAACGAGGGGGTGAAGTCGGCGTCGGCGGGCGCGCCGGCCGCCAGGGCCGCGCTGACGGCCGCGGCGGTCTCCGGCTCGGCCGCCCACACCTTCGTCTCCGGCCGCAGCGCCGCCAGGGCGCTCGCGATGCCCGTGAAGAGCCCGCCGCCGCCCCAGGGCACGACGACCGCGTCGGCATCCGGCAGCTCCTCCGCGAGCTCGAGCCCGATCGTGCCGTTGCCGGCCATGACCCGTTCCTCGCGGACGGGGTGCACGAAGAGCCCCTCCGCGTCGTCGTAGCGAGCCTCTTCCATGACCTGCCACCAGCGCTCGTACGGGACCTTCACCACGCGCCCGCCGAGCCGCTCGATCGCGTCGAGCTTCGTCTGCGGGGCGTGTTCGGGCGCCACGATCGTCGCCGGGACGCCGAGCTCACGCGCGGCCCACGCAACCCCCTGCGCCATGTTGCCCGCGCTGACGGTGACGACTCCGTTCCGAACCTCCGCGAGCGGCGCCTGGCGCAGCGCGCTGACGGCGCCGCGGATCTTGAACGAGCCGATCGGCTGCAGGTTCTCGAGCTTCAGCCAGATCTCCGCCGGCGCCTCCACGGGCAGGCGGACCACCGGTGTCCGGATCGCTGCGCCTGCGATCGTCTCACGGGCGCGCTCGATCTCCGCGAAGGGGATCAGAACTCGACCTCGGTGCCGACGCCTTGCGTCTCG
Organism: uncultured Gaiellaceae bacterium; assembly: GCA_963802765.1. Lineage (GTDB taxonomy): Bacteria > Actinomycetota > Thermoleophilia > Gaiellales > Gaiellaceae > Gaiellasilicea. The sequence continues at coordinate 113,970 of CAWDJZ010000018.1, read as the reverse complement.
TCGCCTTGCGGACGACGAGCTCCGCTGCGGCCAGGTCCTCGACGGCGAGGCCGAGCGACTTGAAGACGGTCAGCTCGTCGTCGGCCGAGCGTCCGGGATGCGTGCCGATCAGGACCTCGCCGAGCTCTGCGGCGATCTCGCTCCTCGCCGAAGCCGGCGAGCAGGAGGTCGCCCGCCTCGTTCAGCGCCGACTCGCGCCGGTCGACGAAGAGGCGGGACTCCGCGACGGTGTCGGCATCGAGCTCGCGCGCCGTCGGGACGCTCGAGCCCACCGCGTTCACGTGCGCTCCCGGAGCGAGCCACTCGCGCCGGAGCACGGGCTCGCGCGAGCTGGTGCAAGTGCAGACGACGTCAGCGCCGCGCACGATCTCCTCGGCCGTGCCGCCGTCGCGGCGGCTCCAGCCGCGGATCTCGGCGCCGGGGAGGACGGCGCGCATCGCCTCCGCGTGCGAGCGGGCCTGGACGCCGGCGCCGACGATCGCGACCACCCGTGCGTCCGGTCGCGCGAGCGCCCGCGTCGCGACCGCGGAGACAGCGGCCGTCCGGATCTCGGTGACCGCGGAGGCGTTCAGGAGCGCGCGCAGCTCGCCGGTCTCGCCGTCGTGGAGCAGAACGCCGCCCTGGTGCGCGTCGAGGCCGCGGGCGGCTGGATTGCCGGGGGAGATGACGATCTCCTTCAACGACCAGACGGGACGTTCGCCGCCCCGATGGGCGGGCATGAAGCCCATCAGGCTCTCCGCATCAGGCGGACGCGTGATGAAGCGAAGCGGCTGGTGCAGCTCGCCGCGTGCGAGCGCCCGCAGCACGTCGTCCATCGCGTCGATGCACTCGCCCATCGGCAGCAGTGCCCGGACGTCGGCGTCGGAGAGGACGAGGATGCTCACGCGAAGAGGGCGGTCAGCTGCTCCCGCTCGGCCGGCGGGAGGTCGAGGGAGAGCGCTTCGAGGGCGGGCTCGAGGTGCTCGGGCCGCCTGGGACCGATCACGACGGCGGTCACGCGGGGGTCGGCGAGGAGCCACGCGATCGCGAGTGCGGCGGGTGTCGTCCCGTGTGCCCGCGCCTTCTCATCGAAGGCCTCGAGCGCGGCGAAGACTCGGTCTTCCTGCAGGTGGACATACGGCCCCGGTCGGAGCGTCATGCGCGAGCCCGGCGGCGGCTCCTCGCCGCGGCGGTACTTCCCCGTCAGCCAGCCGCCGGCCAGGGGGCTGAACGGCGTGAACGCGATCCCGTCGCGCCCGCATCGCTCCAGCACACCGTTTTCGTCGGTCCGGTCGAGGAGCGAGTACGAGTTCTGTACGGCGCTCGGCCGCGCCTCGTCGATCCAGGCGGCGTCGACGTTGCTGCCGCCCCAGGCGCGGATCTTCCCCGAGCGCCGAAGCTCCTCGAACGCGGAGACCGTCTCCTCGACCGGCGTCTCCGGGTCCATCGCGTGCGAGAGATAGAGATCGACCCGCTCGACCCCGAGCCGCTCGAGGCTCGTCTCGAACTGGCGGAGGATTCGGCCGGGCGCGAGCCCTCGGTCGGCCCCCTCGCTCATCGGGTTGAACGTCTTGGTCGTCAGCGTCGGCCGGACGCCGCGGGAGCGCATCCAGCCGCCGATGAACGACTCGCTCCGACCGCCGCCGTAGGCGTCGGCGGTGTCGAACGCGGTGATCCCCGCTTCCCACGCCGCGTCCATCAGCGCGTGCGCCTCCGCTTCGTTCTCGCCGGCACCGAAGAAGGCGGGTGCGGAGCCTATGCCTCCGAAATTGCCGCAGCCGAGGATGATGCGCGAGACCTCGACGCCGCTGCGCCCGAGCGCACGGTGCTCCATGGGGGCGACTCTAGACGGTCGCTGCCGCGGTCTACGCGCCGAGCCGGGCGCGGTCGTCCGCGTAATCGAGCAGCGCCAGGGCGTCGCGGGCATACCGTGCCGCACCTGACGCGTCGCCCTCGCGCGCGAGCGCCCGCGAGTGCTTCCAGAGCACCCGTGCGCGAGCAGCCGGGTCGTCCAGACCTCCCGGAACGCCCGTCCCCCGCTCGCCGTTGTCGTGCGCCTCGCCGCGCAGCTGGGCGAGCGCCTTGGACGCGCGCTCGCGGGCCGCAGGCGCGCTCGTCGCCTCGAGGACGACCCCGTACCGCTCCTTCGCGAGCTCGTCGTCGCCGAGCCGCAAGGCAACTTCCGCCTCGACGAGCTCCGGCGGCGCCTGCTCGACCGTTGCGACGCCGGTGGCGAGGTAGCGCTCGTCGGCGTGCAGCTTCAGCGCCAGCTTGCGCAGGAGCTGGAGCGAGGGGACGCGGTCGCCGGCCTCGAGCCGCGAGACGTAGGCGGCCGAGCACCCGGGAAACGAGAGCTGGCGCTGCGAGAGCCCCGCCGCGAGGCGGGCCTCCTTCAGCCGTCGACCCACGGCCGCAGGGTCGTCGACGTGCGAGTGGAAGTGCGAAGCTGTCATTCGCGAGCCGCAATCGCGACCGGTCGGGCCGCTGCCACTCAGTTTAACGCGCGGTGGTGCCCGTCTGGGCGCCACCGCGCGAAACCCTTCCAGCCGAGGACCAACGCGACACGCTTCGGTCGCAGCTTTCTCATCGAATCTCCTTCTCCCGTCGTACTCGGTCAACCGGTGGCCGGAGAGCCGGAGACTGGGCCGCAGGGCCTTCCGGATCGGCGCCGAGATGCGAGAGTCAATCTCGCACCTTCGCCAACTGAAGTCAAGCCCGCGGCCGGGCTCGACGGTTACGTCCCGACGATCGTGATGTTGCGCCGGAGCGGGGCCGTCGTGACCGTGTTCGCGTCGATCTGCGCCTTGTAGGTCTGGCCCTTGGTCACCCGCAGACCGACGAGTCGGACCGTGATCGTGCAGTCGACGGCGAGTGAGTGACTGCTCTGGGCGTTCTGCACGCGCGTGCTGCCGCGGAAGGTCTGCGACCAGGCGCCGACCCGCGCGCCGACCGGGTTGTTCGCGCAGAACTGGCGCAGATAGACGACCACGGACGGGTTGGCCGTGCCGCCCTTGACGGACACCTTGCCGTTGACGCGGTCGACCGGCTTTGCCGCCGAGTTCCATTTCGGCGCAGCGGGCTTGGACGCTCCAGTCGGGCGGTAGAGACCGCTCTGCCACGGGCTCGACCTCGAGTCACGGAAGACGAACCAGACGAACATCGGGATGCGCTTGTCCTTCTTGGCGTTCGAGATCGCCTGCGGCACGTACTGAGCCTGCTGCGCCATGGTCACGCCCTTCGGCTCGCCGGGCTTCGTCTCGTTGCCGTACTCGGTGATCCAGACCGGGATGTTCTTCCGCCCGAACCACTTGTCCAGGTCCTTCTCGAACTGCGCCATCGTGCTGAAGGTGACGTTTGGGTAGCGCACCTTCTGGTTCGGGCCCTGATTCACAGGGACGGGGTACGGATGCTGCGCCCAGGCGTCGAACTTGAGCTTCTTGTTCGCCTGCGCCAGGAGCCTCGCGAATGTGCCGGGTCGCGTCGAGTCAGTCGCGCCCCTCTTCTTCACGTCGCGGCCGCTGGACGAGGTCTCGCCGATCGCAACGAGCGCCTTCGAGCTTCCCGCCTTGATGCCTGCGTAGCCGGCGGCGGCGATCTTCGCGTAGTTGGCCGGGCTGACGATCTTCCCCGCCGAGTTGAACTGCGGCGCGAGGAAGTTGCTCAGGTTCGACTCGTTCCAGATCCCGTAGAAGCGGACGAACGGATAGCCGGCGTAGCGGCCGGAGTAGCGGGAGGCGAGCGCGCGCGCGAAGTTCTGGAAGTCGGCCGGCTTCGTCGGCAGGTACATCGGCCCCTTGTTCTTGTTTGCCCACTTGGGCGTGCCCCAGATCGTCATCAGCACCTCGAGCCCGCGCACCTGCGCGTTCCGGACGAACTCGTCGAGGTCGTCGAAGCGGTAGGCGCGGTCGAACGGGTTCGTCGCCCGCTGCGGCCGCTTCGGCGCGACGTTCCGCCAGTCGACGAGCGTGCGCACGACCGTCGCGTTCGAACGGCGCACCTTGTCGAGCTCAGCCTGGCGGCCTCCGCCGTAGCGCAGCATCGGGTCGTCGTGGAAGCCGATCCACATCCGCTCCGCGGCCGAGGCGGAGCCGGCTGCGACGGAGAGCAGGAGCACGACTGCGATAGCGACTGCGCGGGCGAAAACGGACACGGGCGAACCTCCGGAACGGTTACGGAAGACGGCAGGGTACCGATGCGTCCGGAGGTCGCCCTCACGAGCCGGCGGCGCGCTTTCCGGACGCGGCGCTGCCGAGCCCGGCCTGGTACCAGGTGACCCACCGCCCACTGCCCACCGCCCAGGCGCGCCCGCGGCGCGCGTCGACCATCGGTCTATGCTGTCCACGGCGGAACGGATGAGCGACGAGTCGAAACTCAACGAGCATCCAGTCAGCAGCGTGGACCGCACCAACGGGGCGGTGGTGGTGCACCTCGTCGGCGAGCTGGACCTCTACAACGCGCCGCAGATGCGCGCCTCGCTCCTCGAGCTCTGTTCGGAGCAGCCGGAGCGCCTCGTTGTCGACCTGGCGAACGTGGACTTCGTCGACTCCACTGCGCTCGGCGTACTGGTCGAGGCGCGCACGAGGCTCGAGCATCACCAGTTCCTGCTTGCCTCTCCGGGGCTCGAGACGCATCGCGCGCTCACGATCTCCGGCCTCGATCAGCATCTGGCTGTGCACGACAGCGTCGAGTCGGCGCTGGCGGCTCCGCTCGGCTCGTAAGGAAACGTTCATTGCGGCCCGTCGCCCCGTGCGGCAGAGTCCCGGCGTGAGGCTGCTCGGGCCTGCTGCCGCACTCGTCCTGCTCGCCGCCGCGACGAGCGCCGCCGCACCGACCAGGGAGGCCGCGAACGGGCTCCCTGCCTACGTGGAGGGCTACGCCAAGTGGCCCAAGCTGAACGCGGTGCCGATCCGCGGCGGCTCGGCCGCCCACCAGGGCACGAAGAACGTCTACGCGAGCAAGCGCAAGGTCGGGAGGCGCTATCCGCTCGGGACGATCATCGTCAAGGCGGCGACGCCGCCGGGGAAGCGCTGGCTCTCCCTCGTCGCGACGATGCGCCGCGTGAAGGCGAGTGCCAACGGCGGCTGGCGCTGGGAGGAGTTCACGCGCACGTCCCCGACTGCCCGCTTCACGAAGGTCGGCTTCCCGGAGTCGGGCTGCGCCGCCTGCCACGCGCAGGCGAAGGCGAACGACTACGTCTTCACACGCCGGCGCTAGAGACCGGCGGCTTCGAGGAGCTTCAGCCAGACCTCGCTGCGCGTCGGGAAGGAGGGCACGGCATGGGCGAGCCGCTCGAGCGGGACCTCACACACGACGGCGATCGTCGCGGCGTGGAGCCATTCGGCCACCTCGACTCCGGTGAAGGTCGCGCCGACGATGACGCCGCGCGTGTCGTCGATGAGGAGCCGCGACGTCCCGGGCGCATTGCGCCCCACGAAGCTCCCCCCTGCCGTCCCGCTCGTCTCGACGTCGACCACCTGCACGACGAGCCCGGCGCTCTCGGCCGACGCGAGGGTGTGGCCGACCGCGGCCACCTGCGGGTCGGAGAAGACGACGCGCGGCGAAAGCGGGCCGTCGGAGACGACCGCCACGTCCTTGCCGAGGATCCCGTCCGCCGCGAGGCGCCCCTGGTACTTGCCCATGTGCGTCAGCAGCGCGCGACCGTTCGCGTCGCCGATCGCGTAGAGCCAGTCGTACCGTGAGGAGCGCAGGTTCGAGCCCACCTCGAGCGGCTTCCCGGGCTCGAGCCCGATCGTCTCGAGCCCCAGCTCTTCGGTGGCCGGCTTTCTCCCCACCGCCACGAGGAGCTCTGCGCCCGTGACGCTCGACCCGTCGCGGAGCTCGACCGTCACGTCCCCGTTCCGCTCCACCGACACGGCCAGGTTCCCGGTACGCACGTCGACGCCCTGCTCGCGCAGCGACGCCTCGACCTCCGCGGACGCGAACGGCTCCTCGCGGACGAGCAGGCGCGGCGTCCCCTCGAGCAGCACGACCCGAGTCCCGAGTGAGGACCACGCCTGGGCGAGCTCGACGCCGACCACGCCGCCGCCGAGGATGATCAGGCTCTCCGGCGCCTCGGTGGCCGTCGTCGCCTCGCGGTTCGACCACGGCCGCGCTTCGACGAGCCCGGGGATCGGCGGCATCACGGGCCCACTCCCCGTCGCGACGATGACGGCCTGCTCCGCGACGAGCACCTCGTCGTCGCCGACGCGGATACGACGCTCGCCCTCGAACCGGCCTTGCCCGCGCACGAGCGTGACGCCGCGCTCCTCGAGCCACGGCAGCTGGCTCGAGTCGTCGCGATCGTGGATCACCTCGTCTCGCCGCGCGAGCACCGCTCCGACGTCGAGCCCTTCCGCGCGCAGCCCCGGCACGCGTCGTGTCTCGGCGAGCAGCTCGCCCGGCCGGAGGAGCGCCTTCGACGGCATGCACGCGTAGTAGGAGCACTCGCCGCCTACGAGATGCTGTTCGACGGCCGCCACGCGGAGCCCGCCCTCGCCGAGTCGGCCGGCGGCGACCTCGCCTGCCGGCCCGGCTCCGAGCACGACGACGTCGAATGCTCGCTCGCCCACGACGCGAGTCTCGCAAACGAGCGTGTGCGACGATCGCGTCATGAGCGCCAACCTCGACGCGCAGCAGCTTCGTCGCCTGATGGCGCACTGGGCGACCGGTGTCGCAGTGATCACGAGCCGCGACGAGACCGGCCCGCGCGGCGCGACGTCGAACGCGCTCACGTCGCTCTCGCTCGACCCGCTGCTCGTGCTCGTCTGCCTCGACCACGGCTCGAACACGCTCGCGGCGGTGAGGAGCTCAGGCCGTTTCTGCGTCAACATGCTCGCCGTCGGCCAGGAGGAGCTCGCACGCCGCTTCGCGACGAAGCAGAGCGGCGAGGAGAAGCTCGCCGGTGTCGCCCACGAGGTCCGCGAGGGGGTGCCGATCCTTGCGGACGTACTCGCCTGGCTCGCCTGCGAGACCGAGCGTGAGCTGGACGGCGGCGACCACGCGATCCTGATCGGCCGGCCGCTCGCCTCGGGCGCCGACGCCGAGGCGCGACCGCTCCTGTTCTACGGCGGCGCCTACCACGCGGCCGCTCTCGACCGCGCTGCGGCGGGCTGAGCGCGTGGCGCCGGCCGGAGTCAGGCACTGGCGCGTCCGCTACCGCGCGCACAATCGTCTGCCTCGACCCGCCGTCGTCGTCCTTCCCGCACAGTACGGCCCGGAGCGCCGGCCGCCGCCGCTACCGCTCGTGATCTCGCCGCACGGGCGAGGCGTCAGCGCGGAGACCAATGCCCGCATGTGGGCCGATCTCCCCGGGAGGGGCCAGTTCGCGGTGATCTGTCCCGGCGGGATGGGCCGACGGCTGCCGCTCCACTCCTGGGGCTGGCAGGGCCAGATCGCGGATCTCGCGCGGATGCCTTCGATCGCGCGCGCCACCCTGCCGTGGCTGCGCATCGACGGCAACCGCATCTACGCCGTCGGCGGGAGCATGGGCGGGCAGGAGACGCTGCTGCTGCTCGGCCGAAATCCGAGCCAGCTTGCCGGCGCGGTGGCCTTCGACTCGGTGACGAACTTCTACCGACGCTACTTCGACTTCGCGCTCCGCCCCGGCACGCGCCGACAACAAGCGCTCGCCCGGATCGAGGTGGGCGGGACGCCGCGCACGAACCCGACCGGCTACGTGCTTCGCAGCCCGTCGCACTGGAAGGAGCAGATCGCGCGGTCGGGCGTCCCGCTTCAGATCTGGTGGAGTGAGGCCGATGAGATCGTCGTCGACCAGCGCTTCCAGTCCGGGCTCCTCTACGCCGACCTGAAGCGGCTCCGGCCGCGCGCTCCCGTCGAGAAGGTCACCGGCTCCTGGGGTCACACCGCCGAGAGCTACCGCAACCTCCAGCTGCCCGGCGCCGTGCGCTGGCTCGGGCTGGAGGGCGTCTAGATGTTTGACCGGTAATCGGCGTGGGGGGGCCTGGGCCCGCGTCTGGGTCGTCATCCGCGAGTGCGGTGATTGCCGGTCAATCATCTACAGCCCGCGGTTCCTCAGCGTGACAACCGTGTCGGCGAAGCTCATGTTCCCGGCGACGTCCCACGCCCGGATGCGGAGCCGGTAGCGCCCGTCCGGCAGCCGCGCCGTGTTCCAGTACGGGCTCGGGAAGAGCCGGAACCAATAGGTGCCGTCGCACTGCATCGTGCGATGGAAGAGCATGCAGGCGTTCGCCGGCAGGTTCTGCTCCGTGCCCGGTGCGAAGTGCTGGCCTGCCGGCTGGGCGAGCAGCTGCTCGGCGCGAAAGGCCTCGCGGCGGAGCACGACTCGGCCGGTCGCGAGCCGCACGACGGTGATCGAGAGCCGGAACGGATGGTGCGGAGCCGCCAGGTGGGGCAGGTCTCGGAACCAGCCGATGAACGTCTGCGGATCGCTCACGCGGACGCGCACGTCGACCTTCCCCGCGAGCGCCGTCTTCGCGAGCCGCCGGCCCGCCTGCGGCAGCTGCGCGACGGTCGTCTCCGTCCGCCGCCCCCACCGCGGCGTCGCGGGCGTGTAGAAGCGGATCTCCCGGATCTCGGGTGCGTGCCGGTCGGCGTACGGGTGCAGCTTGCCGGCTCGGCGGAGCGGGTTGATCATGAGCGTCTCGCCACCCGCCGCGAACAGGAACTCGGTCAGGTGCACGTGCCAGAAGCCCTGCGACGTCCACCCGATCGGCTGTCCCGCCTCGACGACATCACCGGCGCGGACGGTCGGCTCGATGTGGCCGTAGCCGAAGTGGCCGATGCGGGCCAGCCCGACCCGGCCGGGAGCCGTCGCCTCGCGCACGCGCCCGCCCTCGATCGCGAACACGCGATGCGTCCGACCGGGCGGCGCGCCCCGCTCGGGCCGGTCGTCGCGCACGGCGATGTCGACACCTGTGTGGTAGATGGCGCCGCGCCGCGGATCCGGACGCGGATCCAGGAAGGAGCCCCTGATCGGATGCTGGCGCTTGAGCGGCAGCACCGGCCAGCCGCGCCACGTGTCGTTGTAGGTCTGGAAGGCTTCGAGCTCCCCCGGGACGGCCACCGCGGCACTATCGCAGGCTCCGTAGGCGCATAGGCTCTCCGCCGTGGCAGGCGTGCAAGTCGCCGTGGTGGGCGCAGGCGTGACGGGCCTCTTCGTCGCGCACTCGCTTGGCACGCTGGGCGTCGGCGACGTCACCGTGTACGAGCGGACCGGGATCGCGGCCGGCGCGTCCGGGGTGCAGCCGGGCGGGATCCGCCAGCAGTGGGGCACGGCGGTCAACTGCCTGCTCGCCCGCGAGTCGCTCGGGTTCTACCGCGATGCGCGGGAGCGGCTCGGGATGCGGGTCGACCCCCACTTTCGGGCGTGCGGCTACCTCTTCCTCGCGCACTCGACCGGGGCGCGGGAGCAGCTGGCCGCGAACGTGGCGCTCCAGAACCAGCTCGGCGTCCCGTCGCGGCTCGTCGAGCCGGACGAAGCGGCACGGCTCGTGCCGGGGCTCGACGTCTCAACGGTCGACCGGAGCCGCCTGGTGCGCGGAGGACGGCTACCTCGATCACCCCCGGGCGGTGCTCCAGGCGCTCGGCGAGCGCGCCGACGTGATCCGCGCCGAGGTCGTCCGCCTCGAGCAGCGACGCTCGCGCTGGGAGCTCGTCTTCGGGGACGGGACGAGCACGACGGCGTCGAACGTCGTCGTCGCCGCCGGCTGGGAGTCCCGGGCGCTGATCCCGGAGCTGCCGATCGCGCGGGAGCCGCGCTACCTCTTCCTGAGCGAGCCGATCCGCGAGCGCCTGCTCGAGCCGCTCGTGATCTCGCCCGAGCGGCACTTCGCGGCCAAGCAGCTCGCAGACGGGCGCGTGCTTGCCAGCGACCTGACCGCGGCCGGCCACCCCGACCAGGCGCGCGACGGTTGGCGGCGTCACGTGCGAACCTGCGTCGAGGCCCTGCTGCCCGGCCTCCAGTTCGTTTCGCTGCCCCTCCTGGTCGAGGGCTTCTACGACGTCACGCCCGACCACCAAGCGATCCTCGGGGAGGTGCGGCCGGGGCTCTGGGTCGCGGCCGGCTTCAGCGGCCACGGGTTCATGCTCGCACCTGCGGTCGGCCGGATCCTCGCAGAGGCGATCGCGCTCGGCCGCGAGGACGAGGCGCTGCGCGTGCTCGACTCCCGCCGCTTCGCCGAGGCTCGCCTGCTGCCCGAGCCTCAGGTGGTCTAGCCGGAATGTTCCTGCAGCTGCTTGCGAACGGGCTCGTCACCGGCTCGGTGATCGCGATCGCCGCCGTCGGCGTCTCGCTCGTCTACGAGATCCTGCGCATCGTCAACTTCGCCCAAGGCGACTACCTCATCTTCGGCGCGTTCGTCGCCGTGGCCGCGAACGTCCGTTACGGCGAGCGGATGCTCGTCGCCACGGCCGCAGCGATTGTCGCGACGGCGCTGCTCGCGCTCCTGTTCGAGTTCGTGCTGTGGCGGCCGCTGCGCCGGCGCGGCGCCGGATTCATGTCGCTCTTCATCACCTCGATCGGGCTGGCGCTGCTCCTGCGCCACATCCTCTTCCTCGTCGCTGGTGCTGAGCCGCGGAGCTACGCGATCGATCCGTTCAAGGTCTACGTGATCGGCAGCGTTCGGCTGGGCGGCAGCCAGGGCATCGCCGTCGTCGTCGGGACCGTGGCGATCGTTCTGGTCGCCCTCCTGCTCGCGCGCACCGCGCTGGGCCGCCAGATGCGGGCGCTCGCCGACGACCCGGCGCTCGCCTCGATCTCGGGGGTGAACGTCGACCGCGTCGTCGTCTACACCTGGGTCGTCGCGGGCGCGCTGGCCGGGCTCGCAGGCGTCCTGCAGGGGCTTGTCCTGGCGTCGTTCACGCCCAACACCGGCTTCCAGCTCCTGCTGCCGATCTTCGCAGCGGTCGTGCTCGGCGGGATCGGCAGCGCGTACGGGGCGCTCCTCGGCGGGCTGCTCCTCGGCGTCGCGATGGAGCTCTCGACCTGGGAGGAGCTGGCCGGCGGCGTCGACCCGGTCTACAAGCCTGTCGTCGCGTTCGTGGTCCTGATCGGCGTCCTGCTCGTCCGGCCGCAGGGGCTCCTTGGAAGGGCGCGGCTCCTGTGACGACCATCCTGAGCGGAGAGTTCTGGGCCTTCGTCGGCGTCGTCGCCGGCATCTACACGATCTTCGCGCTCGGCGTCCAGGTGCAGTTCGGCTTCACCGGCCTGCTCAACTTCGGCCAGGTCGGCTTTATGGCGATCGGCGCCTACACGATGGCGATCCTGACCGTGAAGACGGACGTCGGCATGTGGCCGGCGGCTCTGATCGCAGTCGGAGCCGCGATCCTGGCCGGGCTGCTGCTCGGCCTGCCGACGCTCCGGCTGCGGGCCGACTACTTCGCGATCACCACGATCGCGTTCAGCGAGATCGTCCGCTACGTCGCGCTGAACGAGGACAGGCTCACGGGCGGCGCGCAGGGGACGATCAACCTCGCGGGCGCGGGTGCCGCGACTCAGTACGACGCGACCTGGCAGCGCTTCCAGGGCCGCGTTCAGGACTGGCTCCACGTCGGCTCGAAGGACGTGACGATGCTCGTCATCGTCTGGGCGGCGGCGCTCGTCCTGCTCCTCCTGCTCCACGTGGCCCTGCGTTCGCCGTGGGGGCGGGTGCTGCGCTCGATCCGGGAGGACGAGGACGCCGCCGCCTCCCTTGGCAAGAACGTCTTCGCGTACAAGCTCCAGTCGCTGGCGGTCGGGGCCGCGCTCGGCGGCGTGGCGGGGCTCTTCTACGCCTGGCAGTTCTCCTTCTTCAGCCCCGACGACTTCGCGCCGCTCCTTACGTTCTTCGCCTACACGATCGTCATCCTCGGCGGGTACGGCGCGGCTGTGGGCGGTTCCGCTCGGGGCGGTCGTCTTCGGGGTCATCTTCGCCGGCACGCGCTTCTTCGACTTCCCGCCGTTCACCTACTTCGACTCGGCCGACCGCGCCTACCTCCGCCTCGCCGTGATCGGGGCGATCTTGATCGGGTTGATGGCGCTCCGTCCGCAGGGGCTGTTCGGAAAACGGGACGAGATGGTGCTCGAGTGACTTCGCTCGCGTTCCCGGGGCGTCGCCCGCGTCGCGTAGGCCGGTGGAACCGTACGGAAAGGCGGCCGGGCACGTGAGCGCGCTGTTGGAGGTGCGAGACGTAACGAAGCGCTTCGGCGGCGTGCATGCGGTCGACGGCGCATCGTTCGACGTCGCCGCCGGCTCGCTGACGGCGCTGATCGGCCCGAACGGCGCCGGCAAGTCGTCTCTGTTCAACATCGTCTCGGGCTTCCTCCGGCCCGAGCGCGGGACGGTGCGCTTCGAGGGGCACGCGATCGAACGGCGCGCGCCGCACCGGATCGCGCAGGCCGGGCTCGTCCGCACGTTCCAGACGCCGCGGGCGCTGACGCGGCTGTCCGTGCTCGAGAACGTGCTGCTCGCGGCGCCGCGACACGTGGGCGAACGGCTGGGGCGCGTCTTCGCGTCGCCGCGGACGGCGAGGGCAGACGAGCGGGCTGCGGAGCGTGAGGCGCGACGGCTGCTGGCGCTCGTCCGGCTCGACCGCCACGCGGACGCGTACGCCGGCACGCTCTCCGGCGGCGAGCGGAAGCTGCTCGATTTCGTGCGCGTACTGATGACGCAGCCGAAGCTGATCCTTCTCGACGAGCCGATGGCGGGCGTGAATCCGACCCTCGCCGCCCAGCTGCTGGAGCACATGCAGGCGGTACGGGAGGAGCGCGGGGTCACGTTCCTGCTGGTCGAGCACGACCTCGACCTCGTCATGCGCGCGTGCGACACGGTCGTCGTCATGAACGAAGGGCGGATCCTCACGGCCGGGACCCCCGACGAAGTGCGCCTCGACCAGCGGGTCGTCGACGCCTACCTGGGCACGCACGCGTGAGCGCTCCGCTGCTCCAGGTGGAGGAGCTCGAGGCCGGCTACGAGCAGGTCACGGTCCTACAGGGCGTCTCGCTCGAGGCCGGGGCCGGCGAGATCGTGGCTGTGATCGGGCCGAACGGGGCCGGCAAGTCAACGCTGCTGAAGGCCGTCTACGGCCTGGCGCGCGTCCGCGGCGGCACCGTCCGCTACGACGGTGGCGACGTGACCGGGAGCCGAGCGCACGAGCTGACCGAGCTCGGCCTCAACTTCGTCCCCCAGACGGACAACGTCTTCCCGAGCCTCTCGGTCGCCGAGAACCTCGCGGTCGCGGCCGGCGTCCTGCCGCGGGCGGGGCGTGCGGCAGCGCTCGCCGCTGTCCATGACCTCTTCCCGCTGCTGCGCGAGCGCCGCCGCCAGCGCGCCGGCACCCTCTCCGGCGGCCAGCGGAAGCTCGTGGCGCTCGCCCGGGCGCTCGTCACGCAACCGCGACTGCTCCTGCTCGACGAGCCTTCGGCCGGTCTGGCGCCGCGTGCGATGGACGAGGTCTTCACGAAGCTCTCGGAGATCCGCGAGCTCGGGATCGCGATTGTGATCGTCGAGCAGAACGCGCGCCGCGCGCTCGCGCTCGCCGACCGCGGCTACGTGCTCGAGCTCGGACGGAACCGCTACACGGGGACCGGGAGCGAGCTGCTCCACGATCCGAAAGTGGCGGAGCTCTACCTCGGCGGCGCCGTCGGCACGGCGTCGAGCTCCACCTCGCCGAGCACGCCCGGCGGGATGAAACCGCAGCCGTCCCGCTGACGGAGATCACGTCGCCGTGGCGGGCAGCGGGGAGTAGGCGGCGGCTTCCTCGAAGCCGCCGCCGTCCCTGAACCGTCGCGTCAACCGCGGAAGGTGATGATCCTGGAGGTGGTGATCTTGCCGCCTCCGTACTTCCAGATCTCGAAAACGGCCGAGCCCGGGTCGCCGTTCTGGTCCCAGTCGGCCGGCCCCCAGGCTCCCTCGTAGTCGACGTCCCTGCCGGAGAGCAGGAGGTTGATCGCCCGGTCCATCTGCCTGTAGGTCACCTTGACGCCCGGCGGGCCGGAGACCGCCCGGAGCTGCGCCTTGATCCGGGCCGGGCTCGCCGACTTCGCCTTCACGGCCGCGAGGAAGGCGAGGTTGGCCGCATCGAATGCCGATCCCTCGAAGCCGGTGTATGCCTTGGCGCCCTTCGCGCGCTGCTTGTAGAGGCGGTCGAACGCGGCGCGCGCAGGCGCTCCCTGTGACGTCGGCGCAGTGCCCCGGAGGCCCTCCACCGCGGGCCCGCCGACCTTCTTCAGCACCTCCTCGTTCCGCATCGCCTCGGTCATGAGCGTCTTCGCCGGGCTCCACTTGCCGGTGCGCACGAGCGCGGGCGCCATCTTCTCGAAGGTCTCCGGGAAGTCGATCATGACGAACCCCTTGGGGTCCCCGGCGACCAGCTTGGCCGGCCTCGCTGTCGAAGGTCGCCTGCGTCGGGTTCCAGGAGACCTGGGCGCCGATCTTGCCTCCGAGCTTCGTGTACTGCGCGACGAAGAGCTTGCGGAGGGCGACGCCGAAGGCGTCGTTGCGCGCGCCGACGTTCACCGTCGCACCTCTTCCGAAGGCCCCGACGGCCGCCTGCGCGAGCACGCGGCCCTGAAGGCTGTCCGAGGCGAGGATCCGCCAGAGATAGCCGTTGTCCCTGATCGTGGTGATCTGCGGCGCGGTCGAGGTCGGCGTGATCTGGACGACCCTGTTCGGGATCGTCACCGACTGGGCGACGGGGATCGTCGCGCCGGACGCCATCTCCCCGATCACGACGTTGACCTTGTCGACCTTGACGAGCTTCGTGGCCGCCTCGACGGACGCGGCCGCCTGGGTCTGCCCGTCCTCCGATGCGACCAGCCTCGTCGAGATGCCGGTCTGCTTGACGCGCTTCAGCGACTCGTTCTGGAGGTCGACCGCGATCTTGACCGCCTGGTCGAGATTCGCGCCGTACGCCGCCAGGTCGCCCGTGAAGGGCAGGACGTTGCCGATCCTGAGCTGGAAAGACACCGCTGCCTGCTCGCGGTCTGTCCCCGCACTTGCCGAGGCAGCGAGGACGCACGTCGCCCCCAGCGCGAGCAGCCACAAAATTTGTCGTCGTCGTTGCACGGCCCCCTCCTTGTGCCACCAACTTGACATGTCAGCGCGACCCTAGGGGATCCGCCGGCTCAGCGGAAGTGCGGCAGGACCTGCTCCGCCAGCAGTTGGACACCGCGCGCCGTCGTCAGTCCCGTGGGCGTCCCGAACTCGATCCTCGACGCTCCCGCGGCAAAGGCGCGCTCCACGTGCTCGATCACCTCCGCAGGCGTCCCGGCGAAGACGAATCGCTCGAGCGGCGGGTCGTCGGCGGGGCCGAGCTCGAGCGTCGGATCGCGGCGCGCCACGATCGGGAGGTAGAGCTCGACCGCAGCGCGGGCCCGGGCGCGGGCGGCGTCGCCGTCCTCGTCGACGACGGTCACGGCGCCGAGGACGATGCCGACCTCGTCCGAGCCGATCCAGTCGCGGACGACAGGCACCAGCTCCGGGTTCGCAGAGCCGCCCAGCTTCACCTCCGCGGCGCCGACCTCGCCCGCGAACGCGGCGGTACGCCTCCCCCACGTCCCGAGCAGGAGCGGCACGTCGCGGCGGAGCGGCTCGTAGTGAAACCCCTGGCCGAGGGCGAGGCTGAAACGCGTCCCGGCGAAGCCGCTGCGATCGCCCGCCAGGAGCTTCCGGATCACGGTCACAGCCTCGCGCAGCGCCGTCAGCGGCCGCTCCTCGCGCAAACCGAGCTCCTCCAGCCAGGCGCCCTGGACGAGGCCGAGATACGCGCGACCGTTCGAGACGGTGTCGAGCGAGGCGATCTGGCCGGCGATCTCGACCGGATGCAGCGTGTAGGGGTTCAGGGCGGCCGGGCCTACCCGCACGCGCTCGGTCGCCTGCGCGATCAGGATGAGCGGCACGATCGCGGGCTGGTAGAGCAGATCGTGGTAGACGGAGACGACGTCGAAGCCGCCTGCCTCCGCGAGACGCGCGAGCGCGGCGTACTCGGCCGGGCTCTTGTCCGACTGGATCCCGAGGCCGAATTGCACTGTGCCCCTTCCAGTGATGCTGTCTAGCTTCTGGGTCGCGAGCACCAAGCAGAGCCGCCGCGTCCGCGGCGCAGGCCGGAACCTGGCAAGGCGCGGGTGGTCTCGCGCCGCTGATCGCGGGCCAGCGGGCGTGCATTGCTGGAAGGGCCTACGTCAGGTCGCTGGTTCGCATCGTCCGCTCGCCGATCCGCTCGATCCGCATGATCACGCGCTCGTCGGGGTCGGGGCAGCAGACGAGCGAGTCCTGCTCGAGCCAGTCGGACTCGGGCAGGCGCCGCTGCTTGGCCGGGAGGAGCGGGATCACCGACTGCAGCGCGTAGAGGCAGAAGAACCGCCCCGGCGGGATCCGCACGCGACTCGACTCGGTCAGCTCGAAGTAGTCGCCGACCTCGAGCCCGCAGACCGAGCGCCCCTCGATTCGCTCGACCGTGACGCGCAGGTCGTAGATCGCCATCTCGTCGCCGGCCACCGCGCGAACGCTATCCCCTAGTCATCTACACTCGCCGATCGTGCTCGACTACGCGGAGCGGAGGCGGCGGCTCGCCGAGCGGATGCTCGAGGCCGAGGTCGACCTGCTCTTCCTCGCCCCCTCCTCGGATCTCGAGTACCTCACGGGAGTCGAGCGGATGATCCCGACGTTCGGCCAGTCGGAGTACGCGCACGGCTGGGTCGCGGGCGCGTTCTTCGGACCTGACCGCGAGCCGGTCTTCGTGCTGCCGCGGATGATGACGCTGTTCGACGTGGCCGGGGAGCTGCCGGGCGAGCTCGTCGTCGTGAGCGAGCGCGACGACGGGCCGAGGCTGTTCGAGGAGGCGGCGCGCGGACTCGGCGCGGCACGGACGCTCGCCGTCGGCGACCGCATCTGGGCCGAGACCCTGATCCACCTCGAGAAAGCGGTGTCGCCCGATCGGCTCGTCACCGGGTCGTCGCTCGTGAACGAGCTCAGGAGGACGAAGTCGCCCGCGGAGCTGGCCGTGATGGAGCGGGCGTGCGGAGTGTGCGACGCGACGATGGCCGCGGTCGCGCCGAAGGTCCTGCCGGGCGCGACGATGCTCGACCTCGTCGAGGAGGTGGAGCACGTGATGCGCGTCAACGGCTCGCGGGTCCCGTCTTTCACCACCCACGTGTTCACGGGCTTCGGCGAGGGCAAGAGCTCCGCCGACGACACCCGCACCGTGCCCCTCGAGGAGGGCGACGTCGTCATGTTCGACTTCGGCGCCGTCGTCGACGGCTATTGCTCCGACTTCGGCCGTACGGTCTGCGTCGGGGAGCCGGAGGCGGACGTTCGCGACGCGCACGCGCTCGTCCTCGCGGCCCAGGAGGCCGGCCGGGCCGCGCTCAGGCCGGGCGTGCCCGCGAGCGAGGTCAACCGCGCCTGCCGCGAGCCGATCGAGGCGGCCGGTTACGGGGCGAGCTTCAAGCACCGGATGGGACACGGGATCGGCCTTGACGTCCACGAGCGCCCCTTCGTCTCCGAGGAGGACGACACGTCCCTCGAGGCCGGCATGACCTTCACGGACGAGCCGTCGATCCTGGTCGACGGCCGCTTCGGCGTGCGCACGGAGGACGTCGTCGTCTGCGAGCCGAACGGCGGGCGGAAGCTGAACCGCTTCCCGCCCGACCTGATCGTCAACGCCTGAGCCCGGGGCGGCCGCGAGCGCGCGGCCGCCCCGAGCTCGAGGCCCTAGCCCGCCGGCCGCGGCAGGCGCACGTCGATCGAGTAGAGCGGGTTGAATACCGCGCCCTGGAGATCGCTCGTGGCGGCGAAGACCTGCGTCGGCTGGATCAGCGGGAAGTACGGCCCCGACGCGTTCAGCCGGTTCTGGATCTGCCGGTACATCGGCGCCCTTGCGACGTCGCTCGTGGTGACCCGCGCCCTCGCGGCGAGCCGCTCGAGCGCGGCGTCGGACCCCTTCTTCCAGCCCACGCGGAGCCCGACCAGCTCGCCCGGCATGAAGGCGAGGTAGTCAGCCGGGTCCGGGTAGTCCGGGCCCCACAGGGAGAGCCCGAAGGCCATCTTGCCGCTGCGGTACTTGTCCAGCCAGGTTCCGACCGGAGCGCCCGCGAGCTGGACCTGGAGCCCCGCCTCCTCGAGATTCGCCTGCACCCGCTGAGCGAGTGTCGTGAAGGCGACGCCGTTGATCGTGAGATCGCTTGGGAACTCGAGCGTGAACGACTGTGTCCCGACGCCGGAGGCGGCGATCTCGCTCTTCGCCTTGTTCAGGTCACGCTTCACCGCACCCCGCGGTGGCAGCGACCCGAGGAACATCGACGGGATGATCCCTCGCGCCTGGATCGCTCCACCGCCCGCGAGTTGTACGAAGGACGGATAGTCCAGCGCCGCGCGGACGCCGTTCTGGAAGCGCTTGTTCGAGGTTGCGGTGGAGATCGATGGGTTGTTGTTGGCGAAGAGCCAGAACACCCAGGTCGACGGCTGCGTCTGCACCTTGAGCCGGTTGTTCGACTTCAGCGAGTCGGCCTGCTGGGCGGAGAGGTCGATCGCGACCTCGTGCTGGCCGCGCTGAATGTTGATGAACTGCGTCGCGGCGACCATGTTGCGGACGACGACGCGCTCGAACGCCGGCTTCCGGCCCCAGTAGCTCGGGTTCTGGTCGAGGACGATCCGCGACGTCGTGCTGTACTCGGTCAGCACGTACGGGCCGCTGCCGGCGCCCTTCGACGCCGACGAGTTGAACCATTTCTCCGCCTTGTCGGTCTTGTCGGCACCGGGCTTGTCTGTGGCGCCGTTCGCGCGGGCGAGCTTCGAGTTCACGATCCCGAGCGACGTGTTCGCCACGATCGCGGGGATTGCCGTGTTCGGTGTCTTCGAGCGGAGGATCACCGTGTGCGTCCCGCGCGAGGAGGCCGTCACGCCGCCGAGCAAGAAGGCCGGATTGCCCTTGAGGTTGATCAACCTGCGGAACGAGAAGACGACGTCGGCCGCGGTCATCGGCGTCCCGTCGGCGAAACGGATGTCGCGCCGAAGCTCGAACGTGTACGTCTTCGCGTCGCTCGAGACCTTGTAGCCCCGCGCTGCCATCAGCACCGGCTTCGAGACGTCGCTGCCCCTGAACGTCAGGAGCGTGTCGTACATCCCGCGGTTCACGATCGACGCGGTCGGCTCGAAGGCCCGCTGCGGGTCGGCGGTTCTGATCTCGAACGAGCGGTCGACGACGAGGGTGTCGACGGCCGGCCCGGCCGACCCCGTCGAGACCCCGTACGCGGCCGCCGCGACGAGCGCGACCCCGGCGACCAGCGCCGCCTTGCTCCGAACCCTGCGTGTCATGGGCCCTCTCCTTCCCTCTCGGTGGCGAGTTTCGAGCCTACTCCGCGGGTGCGGCGGGCGCCAACCTCTCGCTGCCGTGCCTTGACGGCAGGAGGCGCGGGCGGCTCGCCCGGCGTCTGCAGCCAGCACGCGGCCGAGCGGCCGGGTGCGAGCTCGACGAGCGGAGGCTCTTCGGAGCGACAGCGATCGAAGGCGTAGGGACAGCGCGTGTGGAAACGGCAACCGGTTGGCGGCTTCGACGGGTCGGGCACCTCGCCCGGCAGCGCCTCGGGTAGAACGCCGGCGCCGTCCGCGCGCGGCACGGCGCCGATCAGGGCCTCGCTGTACGGATGCAGAGGCGTCGCCCAGAGCTCCCTCGTCGGCGCCCGCTCGACGATCTGGCCGAGGTACATCACCGCGACGACGTCGGCGACGTGACGGACGATCGCGAGGTCGTGCGAGATGAGCAGGAGCCCGAGCTCGAGCTCGCGGGCGAGGCCGGCGAGGAGGTTCGCGATCTGCGCCTGCGCCGACGCGTCGAGCGAGGCCAGCGGCTCGTCCAGGACGATCACCGACGGGTTCGCGGCGAGCGCCCGGGCGATCGCGATCCGCTGCCGCTGTCCACCCGAGAACTCGTGCGGGTAGCCGCGGGCCGCACCGGCCGCCAAGCCGACCTGGTCGAGCAGCTGCGCGATCCGCGCCGGCCGCTGCGCCCGCGTGCCGAGGCGGAGCGTGCTCAGCGCTTCGCCGATCTGCTCGCCGACCTTCCGGCGTGGGTTGAGCGACGAGAAGGGGTTCTGGAACACCATCTGGAGACGCGCGAGCTCCCGCGGCCGGGCGCCCCGCGACAGCGGTCGCACCTCACGACCCTCAAAGCGGATCGACCCGGCGAGCGGCGCCACCATCCCGACGGCCGCGCGAGCGAGCGTCGACTTGCCGCAGCCGGACTCGCCCACGAGGCCGACGATCTGCCCCTGTGCGACCTCGACGCTGGCGCCCGCGACGGCGCGCACGGGGCCGAGGTCCCGCCGCTCGTACTCGACGACGACGTCCTCGAGGGCGAGGGCGGCCGGATGGGCGGGCTGCTGCGCCAGCGTGGTCATGCGCGCAGGGGATCGACGGGACAGGCGAGCGTGCGGCCGTTCACGGGTGCGAGCGGAGGAACCGACTGGCTGCAGGAATCGAGCGCGTACGGGCAGCGCGGATGGAAGGAACAGCCGGGCGGGATGCGGCCCGGCGCCGGCGGCATTCCCGGGATCGCGACGAGCGGGGAGGCGGGGGCCTCGGGATGGGGGAGAGCGTCGAGGAGGCCGCGCGTGTACGGGTGCCGGGGCCGGCCGAGCACGTCCTCGCGGACGCCGCCCTCGACGATGCGGCCCGCGTAGAACACCGCGACCCGGTCGGCGATCGCCGAGAGCACCCCGAGATCGTGCGAGATCAGGACGATCGCGAGCCCCGACTCGCGCCGGAGCCGATCGAGAAGTCGGATGATCCCCGCCTGCACGGTGACGTCGAGCGCCGTCGTGGGCTCGTCTGCGACGAGCAGCGTCGGCCCGCACGCGAGCGCGATGGCGATCGCGATCCGCTGTCGCATGCCCCCGGAGAACTGGTGCGGAAACGCGTTCAGCGACCCCTCCGGGTCGGGGATCCGCACCTCCCGCAGGAGCTCGAGGGCGCGGGCGGCCGCGTCGCGCCGCCCCAGCCCGAGATGCCTGCGCACGTGCTCGGTGAGCTGCGTCCCGACGGACAGCATCGGGTGGAGCGACGTCATCGGGTCCTGGAAGACCATCGCCAGCTCACGGCCGCAGATCCGCCGCAGCTCCCCCGGACGCAGCCGGAGCAGGTCGCGCCCCGCGAAGACAGCGCGCCCCTCGACCCGGGCTCCGGGCGGCAGCAGCCCCATCAGCGCGAGCACGGACATCGTCTTGCCGCTGCCGCTCTCGCCGGCGATCCCGAAGACCTCGCCGGGCTCGACGCGGTAGTCGATCCCGTCGACCACCGTCACGCGGCCGGCCGGCGTGGGCAGACCGACCCGCAGGCCTTCGACCTCCAGCAGCGCACTCACAGGCGTTCCCTCGACTCGCGCGCGGTCCGGGGATCGAAGACGTCGCGGAGGCTGTCACCGATGAAGTTGAATGCCAGCACCGCCGTGAAGATGGCCAGGCCGGGGAAGGTGCCCATCCACCAGAACTGGAAGAACTGCGTTCCGGTCGCCACCATCGAGCCCCATTCAGCCGTCGGGGGCTGGGCACCGAGGCCGAGGAACGAGAGCCCCGAGAGGAGCAGGATCGCGCTGCCTACATCGAGCGTCGCGAGAACGAGCACCGGGCCGGCCACGTTCGGGAGCACGTCGCGCACGAGCGCGCGCCTGGACGACGAGCCCAGCAGCCGCGCCGCCCAGACGTACTCCGACTCCCCGACCGAGAGCACGAGACTGCGGACGACGCGCGCATAGGACGGCCAGGCGACGATCACGAGGGCGAGGACGGCGTTCGTGAGCCCGCGTCCGAGCGCGGCCGTCACGACCATCGCCAGGATGATCGCCGGGAAGGCGAAGACGAGGTCGGCGGTGCGCATGACGGTGCCGTCGACCCAGCCGCGGAAGTAGCCCCCGAGCGCGCCGAGGACGCCTCCGATCGTCGAGGCGAGCACGACGAGCAAGAGCCCGAGCGGCAGGGAGATGCGGGCCCCGTAGACGACCCGCGAGAACACGTCGCGGCCGAGCTCGTCGGTACCGAAGAGGTGCTCGGTCGAGGGCGGCGAGAAGGGGGTGAACGACTGCTCGAGCGGGTCGTAGGGCGCCACGAGCGGGGCGAAGACGGCGACGAGCAGCCACATCAGGGCGATCGCCACCCCCGCGACGGTGAGCGGCTGTCGCGCCAGGGGGCGGATCCAGTCCGCGAACGAGCGCGCGGGCAGATGCTCTTCCGGCGCGACGGTTGTACTCATGTGACGCGGATCCGCGGGTCGATGACGCCGTAGAGCACGTCCACGACGAAGTTGACGACGATGTAGACGAACGCGACGAAGAGGCTGACGCCCATGATCGAGGGCAGGTCGAGCGTGACCGCGCTGCGGTAGGCGTACTGGCCGACTCCCGGCCAGGCGAAGATCGTCTCCACGAGCACGGTGCCCGTCAGCACGTTCGCGAAGATGAGCCCGATCACCGTCACGACGGAGGGGAGCGCGGCGCGGAGCACATGCCGCACGAGCACGGTCGACTCGGCCAGCCCCTTCGCGCGTGCGGCACGGACGTAGTCGTTCCGGATCACCTCGAGCACTGCCGAGCGCGTGTACCGCGTCAGGAGGGCGACGTTGAAGGCGGCGAGCACGAGCGCCGGCAGCATCAGGTGGTGGAGCGCGTTCCAGGCCGTGCTCCACTGCCCGGCGAGCAGGGCGTCGATCGTGTACGCGCCCGTCTTGTGCGGCGGCGCGAGCACACCCGGGTCGAGCCGGTCTCCGCCCGGGAACCAGCCGAGCCGGAAGAAGAAGACGTACAGCGCGACGAGCGCGACCCAGAACGTGGGCATCGAGATGCCCGCGAGCGAGACGACGCGGAGCGCGTGATCGGTCGGTCGGTTCCAGCGGACCGCGGCGATGACCCCGAAGGGGACGCCGACGAGGATCGCGATCAGCGTGGAGAAGATCGCGAGCTCCGCCGTCGCCGGCACGTACGTGGCGAGGTTCTGCCGGACCGGCTGGTGATCCTGGAGCGACTCGCCGAGGTCGCCCTGGAGGAGGTTCGTCAGATAGCGCAAGTACTGGACCGGCACCGGCTCGTCGAGCCCGTAGCGCTCCTCGAACGCCTGAACGGCGGCCGGGTCGGCGGCGGCCTGCTCGCCGAGGTTGGCGGCGACCGGATCGCCGGGAACGAGCTGCGTGAACGCGAAGGCGACGAACGTGATGCCGAGGCAGAGCAGGACGAGCGCCGCGGCGCGCCGGAGGAGAAAGCGGGCGAAGGGCGGAGCCGAGACGCGCGGGATTCTCACGGCAAGTGCCCGATAGTAACCGCGCTCTCGTGGTCGGCCGGATCAGCGGGCGACTGCCTCCAGGCGCTCCCACGTCTCTCCGTAGATCAGGCCGCGCACGTCTTCGGACTCGAGGAACGAGCGCGGGAAGCCCAGCTCCGGCGCACCCGCCTCGTCCAGCTCGCCACGCTCCTCGGCTGTCAGCTCGAGCTGGAGCGCACCGAGGTTCTCGACGATCTGCGCCTCGGTGCGGGCGCCCACGATCGGGACGATCGTCGGCGGGCCGCCCGCTCCGAGCAGCCACGCGATCGCCACCTGGGCGGCCGTGGCGCCGTGCGCGGCGGCGATGCTCTGCAGGAGCTCGACGAGCTGCTCGGTCTTCTCGCTGACGCGGTCCTCGGGCCAGCGCCGCTCGGATGCGGGCTTGCCGGTCAGGATCCCGGCTCCGAGGACGCCCCACGGCACGAGCGCGAGCCCGAGCGACGACGCCATCGGGAGCAGCTCCCGCTCGGGCTGGCGCGAGGCGACGCTGTAGGGGATCTGCAGCGCGACGAACGGCGACCAGCCACGCAGGTCGGCGATCGTGTTCGCCTGCGCCGCGACCCAGGCGGGCGAGTCGGAGATGCCGACGTACAGCACCTTGCCGAGCCGGACCTGGTCGTCGAGCGCGCGCACGGCCTCCTCGATCGGCGTCGTCGCGTCGCGCATGTGGAGCCAGAGCAGGTCGACGTAGTCGGTGCGCAGGCGGCGGAGGCTCTGCTCGAGCGAGCGGACGAGGCTCTTGCGATGGTTGCCGCCGGCGTTCGGGTCGTTCGGATCGAGGCTGAGCGAGTACTTGGTGGCGACCACCCAGCGCTCCCGCTGCGACTCCGTGAGCTCGCCGACGAGGCCCTCGCTCGTGCCGTCGGTGTAGTTGTTGGCGGTGTCGACGAAGTTCCCGCCGGCCTCGTCGTACCGCTCGAAGATCCGCCGGCTCTCGTCGGCGTCGGCGCCCCAGCCCCAGTCGGGCCCGAAGGTCATCGTCCCGAGGGCCAGTTCGCTGACGCGAAGGCCGCTTCTGCCGAGAAGCTTGTAGCGCATGGTGACGTCCTTTCGCTGAGCTAGTATCGTCCGATAATAATCGAATGAATACGACTGAGCAAGAACCAAAGATCCACGACGCCTCGGCGGCCGGGCCGGCTTTTGCGGTCGAGCTGCGCGCCGATCCCGCCTTCGAGCTCCTGATCGGCCTGTCGACCCTGACGGCGGAGCGAACGGCGGAACGGCCGAGCTGGCTGCCGGACGACCCCGACGCCTGCTCGGCCGGGCTCAGGCGCGCGATCGAGGGAGTCGGGCGCGAGGCGGGCGAGGTGTGGCTCCATCTCCTCGGGCTCGCTCTCGACGCTCCGGTCGGATCCGCGGCTGCCTTCGTCGACCGGGTCGCTCACGTGGGCCCGGAGGAGCTCCGCCGGCACGTCGTCGGCGTCTACGTGCCGTCGTGGCGGATCGTCGCCGGGGCGGAAACGCTCGAGCGCGCCGCTGCGGAGGATCGGAAGGCGATCGCGGCCCTGCTCGGCCACGAGCGCTACTACGCCGGTCGCGCGCGGCAATCGCTCGAGCGGCTTCTGCCGCTGAGCGCAGCGCAGACGAAGCAGCGCATCGTCACGGTGCTGCGCCGCTTTGCGGACGAGGCCTTCGCGCCCCACGAGGACAAGGTGCTGGCCGTGCTCCGGGCCGATGTCGAGGCAAGGCGGGCGCTGTCCGCACGCGTGAGCCCCGACACCCTGATCTCGGCGGCCGCCCGCGGTTTCGTCTACGAGAGGGAGCCGGAGGCGTCGCGTGTCGTGCTCGCACCGCAGGTCGCCGCACGCCCGTGGCTGCTGCTCTGCCAGCATCGGGACGCGCGGATCATCTGCTACCCGGCTGAGGAGCCACGCGAGGCGGAACGGGACGTCCGTGAGCGGGCAGTGCTCCTCGGACGCGCGCTCGCCGAGGAGGGACGCATCCAGATCCTCCGCCGGCTCGCGGCGGGCGACGCGTCCCTCAACGAGCTCACCGAACTGACGGGGCTGGCCAAGTCGACGGCGCACCACCATCTGAACCAGCTCCGCGCCGCCGGTCTCGTGATCGTCAGCGGCAACGCCCGTTCCTACCGGTACTCGCTCCGCGAGGAGGCGGCCGTCGAGACGGGCACGCTCCTGGCCGAGCTGCTGTCCGTGCGACGCTAGGAGAGCGATGAGTCGGCCCGGCTGGCCAGCTGCGTCGGAGCTCCGCATCGGCCTCGGCTGCATGCGCCTGTCGACGGACGAGGACCGCGACGAGGATCGCGCGCTCGAGACGATCGTCGCCGCCGCCGAGGCGGGCATCACCGTGTTCGACACTGCCCGGGCGTACGGCGACAACGAGCGGCTGCTGGCCAGGGCCCTGCGCCTGTGCGGTGCCGACTCGACGGCACGGATCGTCACCAAGGGAGGCATGGCGAGGCCCGGCGGCGCGTGGGTCCCGGACGGCCGCGCCAAGGCCATTCGAGCCGACTGCGAGGCGAGCCTGGCCGCACTGGACGGCCTGCCGATCGACCTCTACCTCGTCCACGCGCCCGATCCGCGAACGCCCTGGCGAACCTCCGTGCGCGCGCTGGCGCGGCTCGTCGACGACGGCCTCGTGAAGAGCGTGGGGCTCTCGAACGTCAATCGAGGCCAGCTGGACGAGGCGCTCGAGCTCGCACCGGTCACCGCCGTCCAGGTCGCGCTCAGCCCCTTCGACGACGGCCCGCTCCGAGGAGGAGTGGTCGAGCGCTGTGCCGAGGCCGGGATCGCCGTCATCGCCCACTCGCCGCTCGGAGGGCCGCGCCGAGCGGGCCGGCTCTCGCGCCACGACGCGCTCGTCGGCGTCGCGGCGGCCCGCGGTGCGACTCCGGCCGAGGTCGCGCTCGCGTGGGTGCTCGACCTCTCACCCGCGGTCGTTGCGATCCCCGGCGCTCGGCGGCCGGAGACCGCGCGCTCGGCGGCCCGTGCGGCCACGCTCAACCTCGAGGCCGACGACCGTGCGGCCCTCGCCGGCGCGTTCGGCGGGCCGCACCCCGCCCGCCGCCCGTCCCGCCCGCGCCGGATGGACGACGCGGACGTCGTCCTCGTGATGGGCATCCCGGGAGCCGGCAAGAGCCGCGTCGCCGAGGAGTACGTGGCCCAGGGCTATGTCCGTCTCAACCGAGACGAGCGGGGCGGCTCGTTGCGCGAGCTCGCCGACGCCCTCGATGAGCAGCTGGCGTCGGGCGCTCGGCGAATCGTCCTCGACAACACCTACCTCACGCGCGCGGCGCGGAGCTATGTGATCGAGACGGCGGCGCGGCACCGGGTCGCGACGCGCTGCATCTGGCTCGATACCCCGCTCGCGCAGGCGCAGGTCAACGTCGTCGAGCGGCTGCTCGAGCGTCTCGGCTCTCTCCCGGGCCCGGCCGAGCTGCGGGTTCGCGCGCGAGAGCCCGGCGTGATCGCGCCGACCTCCCAGATGCGCACGCTCCGAGAGCTCGAGCCGCCCTCGGCCGACGAGGGCTTCGCCGGCGTCGAGCAGCTGCCGTTCGAGCGCAGGCCACCCGACGGGCGAGCGCAGCCGGGTGTCTTCGTCGCAGCGGCCGCGTTGCGCCAACCCGGCTGGGAGCCGGCGCTTGCGGAAGGGGATCGGCACGCGCCACACTTGGTCTTCGACTGGAGCCCGGACGGCTCGCCCGAGGCGCTCGCCGCCGACGCTGCCCGCCTCGCTGCCGAGGTGTCCGGAGTGGTTGAGAGCGCTCTTTGCCCGCACGCCGGCGGCCCGCCAACTTGCTGGTGCCGGCCGCCGCTGCCGGGCTTGCCGCTCGCGTTCGCGCGGAGCGCACGGCGTCGACCCGTCCCGCTCGATCCTGCTCGGAGCGGGGCCCGCGCACCGGACCCTCGCGACGACCCTGGGCGCCAGCTACGTGCAGCCTCGGGAAACGTGAATCGCGACCGCGACTACCACGAAGAGGTCGTACAAGCGCTGCGCGCGATCGGTGATCCTCGACTGGGAGAGGCGATCCGGCGAGACCGCGGCTCACAGCTCGAGCACCTCGGGATCCGCTTCCCGGCGCTCAGGAAGCGCGTCAAGCAGGGATTCTCGTTCTCCGACCTGCCGGAGGAGCAGGTCCTCGAGATCTGGGACGAGCTCTGGTCGTCCTCGCCGTACGGCGACGTCCTCTTCGCCGCGCTGGAGTTCTATGCGCCGATCGTCCGCAAGCGCGTGCCGGCCGGCCTCTGGCCGGTGATCCGGCACTGGACCGGCCGGGTCGACAACTGGTGCCACAGCGACCTCCTGAGCGGCCTCTACTCGAGGGTGCTCGAGCGCTACACCGACGACGTGTATCCGCAGTTGCAGGCCTGGAACGCCGCCGAGGAAGAGTGGCTGCGGCGCATCTCGATCGTGAGCCTCGTGCACTACAGCGGACGGAACGCGGTCTTCCTCCCACCCGGCGACATGCTGCCCCTCGTCTCGAACTGCCTCGGCGACGATCGGCACTACGTGCAGACCGCCGTCGGCTGGGTGCTCCGCGAGCTCGGAAACGTCTACGAGGACGAGGTCGGCGCGTACCTCGAGACGCACGCGGCCGAAATGGGCGCAGAGGCCTTCTCCCGCGCGATCGAGCGGCGGAGCCCGGAGAGCCGCGCCCGATTGCGGGGGGTGCGAAAGACCGGCCTCTCTTGAGGTCGATGCCTACTCGCGCCGGACGGGATTCGTCAGCGAGCCGACCCGCTCGATCTCGATCGTCACCTCGTCCCCGTCTGCGAGGTACACAGGCGGCTTGCGCCCGAAGCCGACGCCTGCCGGCGTCCCCGTCAGGATCAGGTCGCCCGGATCGAGCGTGATCCCGTCGCTCGTGAAGGCGATCACCTCGGCGACCGTGAAGATCATCTGCGCGGTCGAGGAATCCTGGACGACCTCGCCGTTGAGGAGGCAGCGGATCCGCAGCGTCTGCGGGTCGGGCACCTGGTCGACGGGGGTGATCGGGCCGACCGGGCAGAAGGAGTCGAACGACTTCGCGCGCGTCCACTGGCCGTCGGCGAACTGGATGTCCCGCGCGCTCACCTCGTTCGCGCAGACGTAACCGGCGACGTGGTCGAGCGCGTCGGCGACCGGCACGCGCTGCGCGCGCTTCCCGACCACGACGCCGAGCTCGGCCTCGTAGTCGACCTCCTGCGCCTGCTCGGGGAGCACGATCGGCTGGCCGGGCCCGATCAGCGAGTTCGGCCATTTGGCGAAGAGCAGGGGCCGTTGCGGGATCTCCATCCCCGACTCCTCCGCGTGGTCGCGGTAGTTGAGGCCGACGCAGACGATCTTGCCCGGGCGTGCGAACGGCAGGCCGCTATCCGGCATCGATGGCTCCTCTCGTGGGTGAAGACCTTGCCGGGATTCATGATCCCGAGCGGGTCGAAGACGCGCTTGACCCCGCGCATCAGCGGCACGAGGTCGCCGTGCTCCAGCTCGAGCGCGGCGATCTTGCCGAGGCCGATCCCGTGCTCGCCCGTGCAGGTGCCGCCGCGCGCGAGCGCGTCGGCGACCAGGAGCCCGACGAGCTCGTCGGCGAGCGCGAGCTCGGCGCGATCGTCCGGGTCGACCATGAGGTTGACGTGGATGTTGCCGTCGCCGGCGTGGCCCAGGATCGCCGCTTCGAGGCCGAGTCGGTCGGCCTCGGCGCGGGCGAACGCGACAGCGCCTGCCAGCTCGGAGACAGGAACGCACGTGTCGGTCGCGCGTTCGCGGCGTCCCGGCCGGAACGCAGCGGCCGCGTAGGCTGAGTCGTGCCGCGCGGCCCAGAGCGCGGCGCGGCCGGCCGGGTCGCGCTCGTCGACGATCTCGGTCGCCCCCTCCGCCTCGGCCAGCTCCCGCACCAGCGCGAGGTCGGCCTCGACCGTCCCCTCGGTACCCGCCGCTTCGACCAGCAGGCAAGGGCCCTCCGGGTAGTCCGAGCCGCGGTATGCATTGATTGCCGCGAGCGTCCAGGCGTCGAGCAGCTCCAGGCGGGTGACCGCCGAGCCGGCGGCGACGGCCGCGGCCGCGGTCCGGCAGGCGGCTTCGAGCGTCGGGAAGGAGATGCGCTGTGCGACGACGTGCTCCGGAATGCCGTAGAGGCGGACGCGCACCTCGGTGATCACCGCGAGCGTCCCCTCCGAACCGACGAGCAGGCTCGTGAGGTCGTAGCCGGCGGAGGTCTTCGGCGCCCGGCTGCCCGTCCGGACGATCGTCCCGTCGGCCAGCACCGCCTCGAGCGCAAGGACGTTCGCGCGCATCTTCCCGTACCGGATCGTCGTCGTCCCGGCCGCGTTCGTCGCGGCCATGCCGCCGAGCGTCGCGTCCGCGCCGGGGTCGACCGGGAAGAAGAGCCCGTGCTCGCCCGCCGCGCGCTCGAGTGCCGTTCGCGTTACGCCCGCCTGGACGGTCGCGCTGAGATCGCCCGGAGCGATCTCGACGATCCGATCGAGGCGGGAGAGATCGAGGCTGATGCCGCCTCGGGTCGGGATCACATGCCCCTCGAGGCTCGAACCGGCGCCGAACGGCGTCACGGCCACCCGGCGCTCGCTCGCGACAGCGAGGACGCGCGAGACCTCCTCCGTCGAGGACGGGTAGACGACGAGGTCGGGCCGTCGCGGCCGGTGGAAGGTGATGTCCGAGGCATGCAGGTCGCGCTCGGAGTCGCCGTCGGAGACGCGGGCGTCCTCGCCGAGCGCCTCGACGAGCGCCTCTCGGAGCTCATTGACGGCGACGCTCACGTTTGCGCCGCTTCCGAGGGCAGCCCGCCCGCGATGCTGTCGACCGCCCAGCGGAGACTGTCCTGAACGCTGTGCTCGGCGGCCGGCCCATCGTTCTCCTCGCAGTTCGCGTAGAAGGCCGAGTAGCGGCCGAGCGACTCCTGGAACCGCTGCGGCGTCGAGAGGACGATCCGGTTGTAGCGCTCGGAGCGCCAGTAGAGCCGCTCGACCTCCTCGACGAGTCGGCGCCTGCCGCTCGCCCGGTAGCACGTGCCGTAGAACTCCCAGCGAAGTGCCAGGTAGGCGTCGACGTCCTGCGCGGCGGCGGCGCGCTCGAGCCTCCCCAGCGACCTGCGCATGCTCGCTAGCTGAGCCGGGCCGACCGCCTCCGCACCGAGCCGAGCCGCGAGACCCTCCAGTCCGAGCCGAGCCGCGTAGATCTCCTCGAAGTCCTCGCGCGTCAGCCTGCTCACGAACGTACGCCCCGTCGAGCCGACCACGACGAAGCCTTCGCGCGCGAGCCGGCTGAGGCCTGCGCGGACGGGGGTTTGCGAGACACCGAGCCTCGCTGCGAGCTCCCGCTGGACGAGCTGCGTGCCCTCGGGCAGCTGTCCGGCGACGATCAGCGCGCGGAGCGACTGCGCGACCCGCTGCTCGATCGACTCCCGCTCCTCGAGCGGCTCGATCGACACGCCTGCCGCGGTCCCTTCCATCGCGCCTCAGTCTCGTTTACGCTCGGCCCGGACGCAACATGAAATTTCATATTTCATGCCGGGGCCGCCTGGATCCGCCGCAATGACGGTCGCCGAGGCACGGGTGGGCGTCGACGTCGGCGGCACCTTCACCGACGTGATCCTCCACGGCGCGGAAGGCCGCGTCACGTTCCGCAAGCTCCTCTCGACGCCGCCGCGCTACGACGGGGCGGTCGTCGAGGCGGTCTCCGGGCTCGCAGCCGGGCCGGTCGCCGAGGTCGTTCACGGAACCACCGTCGCGACGAACGCCGTGCTCGAGCGGCGCGGCAGCCTGACCGCGCTCGTCACGACCGCCGGCTTCCGCGACGTGCTCGAGTTGCGGCGGCTGCGGATCCCGCACATGTACGACCTCTTCTGGCGCAAGCCGCCGCCGCTCGTCGAACGGCGGCTCCGCTTCGAGCTGAACGAGCGCGTCGCCGCGGACGGCACGGTCGTGCGCAGTCTCGACGACGAGGAAAGCCGTGCGCTCGCCGCGCGGCTGCGCGAGACGGGGGTCGAGTCCGTGGCCGTGTGCTTCCTGCACTCCTACCTCTACCCCGAGCACGAGCAACGCTTCGGCGCGATCCTGGCCGAGGAGCTCCCGGAGGCGAACGTCTCCCTCTCGAGCGAGATCCTGCGCGAGCAGCGCGAGTACGAGCGCTCCGCGACGACCGTCGTCAACGCCTATGTGCGGCCGCTGATGTCGTCCTACCTCGACCGGATCCGGACCGGCCTCGACGAGCTCGGGATCGACGGGCCGCTCCAGATCATGCAGTCCTCGGGCGGCGTGATGACCTCGGGCGACGCGAAGCAGCGGCCCGTGTTCGCGCTCGAATCGGGGCCTGCGGCCGGTGTCGTGGCGGCCCAGGGGATGGGCCGGCGGCTCGGCGTCGACAACCTGCTCTCCTTCGACATGGGCGGCACGACCGCGAAGGCGTCGCTGATCGAGGGCGGCGCGATCTCGCGTGGGCGCGAGTACGAGGTCGGCGGCTCGATGTCGGCCGGAAGCCGCCTGATCCGCGGCGCCGGCGAGCTGCTGCGGATCCCGACGATCGACATCGCCGAGGTCGGCGCGGGCGGCGGCAGCATCGCCTGGATCGATCCGGCGGGCGGCCTCCAGGTCGGCCCGCGCAGCGCGGGGGCGGATCCCGGCCCGGCCTGCTACGGGCGCGGCGGGGTCGAGCCGACGGTGACCGACGCGAACGTCCTGCTCGGCTATATGGCCTCCGGCCCGGTCGCCGACGGGCAGATCTCGATCTCCACGACGCTCGCCGAGCAGGCGGTGCGCCGCGTCGCCGAGCCGCTCGGGCTGACGCTCTTCGAGGCTGCGAGCGGGATCCACCGGATCGCGAACGCGCGGATGACGCGGGCGCTGCGGGCAGTTTCGTCCGAGAAGGGGCGCGACCCGCGCGACTTCGCGCTGATCGCGTACGGCGGTGCCGGACCGATCCACGCGGCCGGGCTTGCGGAGGACCTCGGGATGCGGACCGTCCTCGTGCCGCCGATCGCGGGCCTCTTCAGCGCTGTCGGCCTCCTGTTCGCGCGCCCCGAGTTTCACGAGGTGCGGACGTGCCACCTGGACGTGGACGCCGTCGATCCCGCTGTGGTCGCAGCACTCTTCGCCGAGATGGAGGCGGCGCTCGGCCGCGCGCTCGAGGGGCGTTCGGTGGTCGAGTGGGCGCGGACGGCGGACCTCCGCTATGGGGGCCAGAGCTGGGAGGTCGAGGTCGGCTTCCCGGCGGAGCCGATCGACGGTGGCGTGCTCGCCGCGCTGCGGGCGCGCTTCGAGGACGAGCACGAGCGGCTCTACGGCGTCAGGGACCGGGCCGGCTCGCCGGTCGAGATCCGGGCGCTGCGCCTCGCCGCGCTCGGCCAGTCTGCCGCAACGCGCCCGTTCCACCTCGACGACGCGAACGCGCCCGCATCGGGCGGCGGCGCCGGCCGCCGGATCCACATCGGCGGCGACGAGATCGACGCGCCGGTGCGCGCGCGGGGGTCGCTCGGAGAGAAGCTGGAGCCGGGCCCACTGCTCGTCGACGAGTACGACACCACCGTCCTCGTCCCGCCCGGCTGGTCGGTCCGCCGCGACGCGGCTACCGGAACGGTAGTGCTGGAACGGAGTGTCGATGGCGGTTGAGGCGCGCGTCGACCCGGTCACACTCCAGATCGTGGGCAACGCGCTCGCGTCGATCGCGGACGAGATGGCGACAACGATCTGCCGGACCGCGCACTCGACCGTCGTCCGGGACGGAATGGACTTCTCGGCCGTCGTCTGCGACGCGAAAGGACGGACGGTCGCGCAGGCGGTCAGCGTGCCGTTCCACCTCGGCTCGATCCCCGCCGCGATGGAGACCCTCCTCGCCCATTACGCCGGGCGATTCCGGCCGGGCGACGTGTTCGTGCTGAACGACCCCTTCGACGGCGGCATGCACCTGCAGGACATCTTCGTCTTCAAGCCCGTCCACTTCGACGGCGAGCTGATCGGCTTCACGGCGACGACCGCGCACCACGGCGACGTCGGCGGTCGCCTTCCGGGCTCGAGCGCCTGCGACAACACGGAGATCTTCCAGGAGGGCATCCGCCTGCCCTGGCTGCGCCTCTACGCGGAGGGCGAGCCGGTCGAGGACGTCTTCAAGATCATCGAGGCGAACGTTCGCATCCCGCGGATGACGTTCGGCGACCTGGGGGCGCAAGTCGCCGCCTGCTCGGTCGCGGAGCGCGCGCTGATCGCGCTCGCCGAGCGGCACGGAGCGGAGATGCTCGCCGAGTTGACGGAGGCGCTGATCGACTACACGGAGCGGCTCGTTCGGCAGGAGATCGCCACCTGGCCCGACGGCACCGCCTCCTTCACCGACTATCTCGGCTCGGACGGTGTCGACGTCCGCGACGTGCCGATCACGGCACACGTGACGATCGCGGGCGACGAGATCACGGCCGACCTGACCGATGCGTCGCCGATGGTGCAGGGCTCGCTGAACAGCACGCGCTCGTTCGTACAGGCCTGCGTCTACCAGGTGGTGCGGGCCGCGCTGACCGTCGAGGTGCCGAACACGGCCGGCGCGTTCCGGCCGATCCACGTTCGCACCAAGCCGGGAACGGTCGCAGAGGTGGTGATGCCCGGCGCCTCGTCGATGCGGGGCGTGACGGGGTTCCGCGTGGTCGACGCCGTCAGCGGCGCGCTCGCCCAGCTGCTGCCGGACCGCGTGCCCGCCGCGGGCGAGGGCGGCAACACGCTCGCGATCTTCGGCGCCGAGCGCCCGGACGGCGGCCGCTTCATCTTCTACGAGCTGGTCGTGGGCACCTGGGGTGGAACGCCGGAGGCCGACGGCAACGACGGCCTCACGAACCCGGCGAGCCTCGCTGCGAACATCCCGGTCGAGGTGGCCGAGTCCGAGTACCCGATCGTGATCGAGCGGTACCGGCTCGTGCCCGACTCGGGCGGCGCCGGCCTGCGTCGCGGCGGCCTCGCGATCGAGCGCGTGTGGCGCTGCCTGACGCCCAACACGTCCCTGATCGTCCGCTCCGACCGGGCGAAGCACCCGCCCTACGGCCTCGCCGGCGGCCGTCCCGGCGCGCTCTCCGAGAACCTGCTCCTGCACCCCGACGGGAGCAACGAGGTGCTGCCGCCGATGTTCTCGATCGAAATCGGGGCGGGCGACGTCTACGAGCACCGAACGGCGGGCGGCGGCGGCTGGGGCGATCCGCTCACGCGCGACCCCGCCGCCGTCGCCGACGACGTCCTGAACGAGAAGGTCAGCCCGGAGGCGGCCCGCAGGCTCTACGGCGTCGTGATCGCCGACGACGGTAGTGCGGAGAGGAGGAGCGCGTGAAGGCCGACGCGGTCGTGATCGGAGGCGGGATCATCGGGGCGAGCGTGGCCCACTTCCTGACGAAGCTCCGCTACGGCCGGGTGACGCTGGTCGAGAAGTCGGAGATCTGCGGCGGCTCGACCCAGTACTCGGCAGCGCACGTCCGTCAGCACTACTCGAACGAGGTCGCGATCAGGCTCGCCGTCCGCGGCGCCGGGATGTTCGCGAACGCCGAGGAAGAGTTGGGCGGGCCCGCGGGCTTCGTCCAGCACGGCTACATGGTGCTCGCGCCCGAGGAACAAGCGCAGGCGATCCGGGACGTCGTCCCGGTCCAGCAGCGCTTCGGCGTGCAGACCGAGATCCTCACGCCCGAGGAGGTGTCGCACCGCTGGCCGGAGCTCGATGTCGAGGGGATCGCCCTCGCGTGCTTCGAGCACACGTCGGGCTACGCCGACCCCGTCGCGACCGTGCGCTCGCTCGTCCGCTCCGCCCAGAGCGAGGGGCTCGAGGTGCTCGAGGGCTGCGAAGCGACGGGCATCGCAACGGAAAACGGCCGTGTGGCCGGCGTCGTCACCACGCAGGGGACGATCGCGACCGGTGTGGTCGTGAACGCCGGCGGCCCCTGGGGCGACCGGATCGGCCGGATGGTCGGGATCGACTACCCGATCAGGTTCAGCCGCGAGCACGAAGCCGTCTTCGAGGCACCCCCGGGCTTCGGCGAGATCCCGGTCATGTCCGACGCGGCGCAGCAGCTCTACTTCCGCCGCTACGGCGAGGGCAGGGTGCTCGTCGGCGAGGGCTGGCCCAAGCAGGCCGAGCCCGCCGACCCGGAGAGCTACGACGACGGCACCGACGAGGCGCACCTCGCGCGGATGGTGCCGAGGCTCGTCCGCCGCGTGCCCTCGCTCGCTGCGACGATCGGGAGCGACGGCTACGGCGGCGCCTACGTCAAGGGCTACTCGGGCGTGTACGACATCACCGAGGACTGGTACCCGATCGTCGGGGCGGAGGAGGTGGGCGGGTACTACTCCGCCTTCGGCGGCAGCGGTCACTGCTTCAAGCTCGGCCCGGCGATCGGCGAGGCGCTCGCGTCGGTGATAGCAGGCGACGAGCCGGAGATCGACATCTCGAGCCTGTCGGGCAGGCGCTTCGCAGAGGGGCGTACGTTCGGCTCAGTCTGGGGGCCGGGAAACCGCGCGTGAGGATCACCGCCGTCACCGCGACGCCGGTCGCGATCCCGCTCGAGCGGCCGTTCCACTGGCGCTCCGGCGTGCAGGAGGGCGCGAACCTCGTCCTCTTCACGGTCGAGACCGACGCCGGCGTGACCGGGTACGGCGAGTCGATCTGCGAGGATCCGGCCGCCGTCGAGTCGTACGGCCGGCTGATGGCGCGTGCGTTCGTCGGCCGCTCGCCCGGGGACATCGAGGCGATCCTCGGCGAGCTCTGGCGCGACGGCCGCTGGCGCGTCGTCCCGCACTTCTCCCTGCAGGTGCTGAGCGGGATCGAGTCGGCGTGCTGGGACGCGCTCGGCAAAGGGCTCGGAGTGCCGGCGTCGACCTTCCTCGGCGGTCGCGTCCACGACGAGGTCGACTTCATGGCCTTCCCGCAGGGGGACACGGCCGAGGAGCTCGCGCGCGACGCCGCCGCGCTGGCCGCCGAGGGCCATCGCGTCGTCTATCTCAAGGTCGGTCGCAGCCACCGCGACGACGCGGAGATCGTCGGCGCCGTGCGCGACGCGATCGGCCCCGAGCCGCTGCTCCGCATCGACCCGAACGAGGCGTGGGACGTGCCGGGCGCCGTCGATGCGATCCGGCGGCTCGAGCAGTTCGACCTCGACTGGGTCGAGCAGCCCGTGCCGGCCGGCAACGTCTCCGGCCTCGCCTGGGTTCGCCGCTCGGTCGAGACGAAGATCGCCGCCGACCAGGCGGTGCACACGACCGCTGAGCTCCGCGCGGTGCTCGAACAGGAGGCGGCGGACGCGATCGTGCTCGGCAGCCACGAGTCGGGCGGCCTCTGGCGGTGGCGCCAGATGGCGTACCTGGCAGAGTCGTACGGCATCCCGATGAACCGGCACGCCTGCGTCGAGAGCGCGATCTCGACCTTCGCCGCGCTCCAGGTCATGTCCACGCTCCCGAACCAGACGCTCGGCAACCAGGTCATGCACCACCTGCTCACCGAGCAGCTCGTGACGACCCCGATCGAGCTCGCCGGCGGACGCGTCGCCGTCCCGACGGCGCCGGGGCTCGGCTTCGAGATCGACCTGGACGCGGTCGAGCGGGCGCGCGAGCGATACGAGAAGCAAGGGCCGTACTGATGGATCCGATCACGTTCGAGGTGATCCGCAACGCGCTCGTCGCGGCGACGGACGAGATGGTGCTGACGCTCCGGCGCAGCGCCTACTCGACCAACATCAAGACGCGCTCCGACTTCTCGTGCGCGTTCTTCGACACCGAGCTCCGCGCCGTCGCGCAGGGCTTCACCCAGCCCGTCCACCTCGGCTCGATGGTCGAGCAGGTGCCGCGCACGATCCTCGACTACGGCCCCGAGAACCTCGAGCCCGGCGACGTGATCATCACGAACGACCCATTTCCGAGCGGCGTCCACCTGAACGACATCAGCCTGATCTCGCCCGTCCACGACGACGGCGAGCTGCTCGGCTACGTCGCCAACCTCGCGCACCACGTCGACGTGGGCGGCGGTGCGCCGGCATCGATCGGAGCGTTCCGGGAGGTGTTCCAGGAGGGCGTGATCATCCCGCCCGTCAAGGTGGTCGCGGGCGGACGGATCGTGCGCGACGTCTTCGACCTGATCCTCGCCCAGATCCGGTCGAAGCACGAGACCGGAGGCGACTTCCGCGCCCAGATCGCCGCCAACGCAACCGGCGTGCGCAGGCTCCAGGCGCTCGTCCGCCCGCCACGGGCTCGAGACGGTCGCAGGCACCATGCGCGAGCTCCTCGACTACACCGAGCGGCGCACGCGCGCCGAGCTCGCAGCGCTGCCCCATGGCGTGTACGAGGCGGAGGGGACGGTCGACGTGGACGGGTACACGGACGAGCCGGTGCTGCTCAAGGCGCGGATCGAGATCACCGCAGGCGGCGTCAGCTTCGACCTGACCGGCTCCGACCCGCAGCGCCGCGCGCCGGTCAACTCCACCTACGCGCAGACGTTCTCGGCCTGCGCCTACGCGGTCAAGTGCCTGATCGACCCCGACCTGCCCGTCAACGACGGCTTCTACCGCGTCGTCAGCCTCGACGCGCCTGCTGGGACGGTGACGAACTGCACCTGGCCGAGCCCTGTCGTCGGGGGCTGGGAGACGCAGACGCGGCTCGTCGACGTGATCTTCCGCGCGCTGCTCCCCGCGCTGCCCGAGCGGCTGCCCGCGGGGACGAAGGCGATGATGTGCCACGCGGGCTTCGGCGGCGTCGACCCGCGGACGAACGAGTACTTCTGCTTCCTCGAGACGTTCGGCGGCGGTTACGGCGGCCGCTTCGCGAGCGACGGGCCCGACGCAGTGCAGACGCACGGGCAGAACACCGAGAACGCGCCTGTCGAGGAGACCGAGCTCAACTACCCGGTGCGTGTCGGGTGCCTCTCGCTCGTGGAGGACTCGGGCGGCCCGGGCCGCTTCCGCGGCGGGCTCGGCTTGCGGAAGGACTTCGTCTTCGACCGCGCGACCACGTTCACCGTTCTCGCCGACCGCACGCTCGCCGGGCCGGCCGGCGCGTTCGGCGGCCGGCCCGGGAAGCCGGCGGAGTACGTGCTGATCCGAGGCGGCGTCGAGACCCGGCTCGCCGCGAAGACGACGATCGAGGTCGAGCCCGGCGACACCGTCAGCTACCGCACCTGCGGCGGCGGCGGGTACGGCCCGCCGGAGGAGCGCGAGCGCGAGCTCGTCGCGCGGGACGTGCGCGAGGAAAAGGTCAGCCTCGCGGGCGCGCGGGAGGAGTACGGATGGCGGCCGTGACCGTCGACCCGATCTCGTTCGAGGTGATCCGGAACGCACTCGTCGCGGCGACCGACGAGATGGCGCTCGCGCTGAAGCGGAGCGCGTATTCGACGAACATCAAGACGCGCTCGGACTTCTCGTGCGCGTTCTTCGACGCGCAACTGCGCTCGGTCGCCCAGGGGTTCGCCCAGCCCGTCCACCTCGGCTCGATGGTCGAGCAGGTACCGAACGCGGTGCGGGCCTACGGCGCAGAGAACCTCTCCGCCGGCGACGTGCTCGTGACGAATGACCCGCACCCGAGCGGCGTCCATCTGAACGACGTCAGCCTGATCTCACCCGTCCACCACCAGGGCGAGCTGCTCGGCTACGTCGCGAACCTCGCGCACCACGTCGACGTCGGCGGCGGCGCGCCCGCCTCGATCGGGGCGTTCAGGGAGGTCTTCCAGGAGGGCGTGATCATCCCGCCGGTCAAGCTGGTCGACGGCGGCGCGATCGTGAAGGACGTCTTCACGCTGATCCTGGCCCAGATCCGCTCGAAGCACGAGACGGCGGGCGACTTCCGCGCCCAGATCGCGGCGAACGCCACCGGCGTGCGACGCGTCACGGCGCTGGTCGACCGCCACGGGCGCGACACGATCCTCGCGACGATGGAGGAGCTGCTCGAGTACACGGAGCGGCGCACCCGGGCCGAGCTCGCCGCGCTCGCGCACGGCGTCTACGAGGCCGAGGGCTTCGTCGACACGGACGGCTACACCGACGAGACCGTCCGCCTGAAGGTGCGGGTCGAGATCGACGAGAAGGGCGCTCGCTTCGACACGACCGGCTCCGACCCGCAACGGCGCGCCCCGGTCAACTCGACCTACGCGATGTCGTTCTCGGCCTGCGCGTACGCCCTCAAGTGCCTGATCGACCCGGATCTGCCCGTCAACGACGGCTTCTACCGGCTCGTCAGCCTGCACGCACCGGCCGGGAGCGTCACGAATTGCTCCTGGCCCGGTCCGGTCGTGGGTGGCTGGGAGACCCACGCGCGGCTGATCGAGGTGATCGTCCGCGCGCTGCTGCCGGCCTCCCCCGAGCGGCTGCCTGCGGGGACGAAGGGGATGATGTGCCAGGCTGGCTTCGGCTCCCTCGACGTCAGCGCCGGGAAGTACACCTGCTTCTACGACACGTTCGCGGGTGGCTACGGCGGCCGATATGCAAGCGACGGTCCCGATGCCGTCCAGTCGCACAGCCAGAACACCGAGAACGCGCCGATCGAGGAGACCGAGCTCAACTACCCGGTCCGCATCAACCGGCTCTCGCTCGTGGAGGACTCCGAAGGGCCGGGCCGCTTCCGAGGCGGCCTCGGGCTGCGCAAGGACTATCTCTTCGACCTCCACACCACCTTCACCGTGCTCGCCGACCGCGACAAGGCGGGACCGTGGGGCGCGTTCGGCGGCCACGCCGGGCGGATCGCCGAGTACGTGCACGTCCGCGACGGCGTCGAGACGCGGCTGTCCTCGAAGACGACGCTCGACCTCGTCCCCGGTGACGTGATCAGCGTCCGCACCTGCGGCGGCGGCGGGTACGGGCCGCCCGAGGAGCGCGACCCCGAGCGGGTGCTGCGCGATGTGCTCGAGGACAAAATCGGCGCCGACCGGGCGCGCGAGCTCTACAGGGTCGCAATCGCCGACCGGCGGATAGACGAGGCGGCGACGAAAACCCTGCGGGCAAAGAAGGCTCGTGTTGGAACAACACAATCTCCCCGCGCCCCTCGGAACGAAGCGAGGGACGGTGAGAAAGTGTTGGTTCAACACAAAGTCTCATGAGCGTGCGCGTGGCAGTCGACATCGGCGGCACCTTCACCGACGCGACGCTGATCGACGAAGAGACGGGCGCGGTCTCGATCGCAAAAGTGCTGACGACCCCGGCGGATCCCTCCGAGGGGTTCATGCGGGCCGTCGACCGTGCACTCGCGAACGGCGACGTCACCGCGGCGCAAGTGGGCTTCGTCGTCCACGCGACGACCGTGGCGACGAACGCGATCATCGAGGGCAAGATCGCGCGCGGCGGCTTCGTCACGACCGAGGGCTTTCGCGACCTCCTCGAGATCGCCCGCCAGGTGCGACCGTCCCTCTACGACACCCAGTTCGAGAAGGCGAAGCCACTCGTCCCACGGGACCGGGCAGTGACGGTCGCCGAACGACTCGGTCCCGCCGGCGAGGTGCTGCGCCCGCTCGAGGACGACTCCGTGCGCGCTGCTGCCGGGATCCTGCGGCGCGAGGGCGTCGAAACGGTCGCCGTGTGCCTGCTCCACGCCTACGTCAACCCCGAGCACGAGCAACGCGTCGGCGCCATCCTCGCCGAGGAGCTGCCCGGCGTCCCGGTTTCGCTGTCCGCCGAGGTCGCACCCGAGTTCCGCGAGTACCTGCGCGCCTCGACGACCGTGATCAACGCCGTGATCCGTCCCGTCGTCGAGCGATACCTGGAGCGGATCGAGAGCCGCCTCGCCGACGCGGGCGTCCGGGCGAAGCTGCTCGTGATGCAGTCGAGCGGGGGCGTCTTCAGCGCCGAGGCCGCGCGCACGCGGCCCGTGTTCATGGTCGAGTCCGGCCCCGCCGCCGGCGTGATCGCCTCCGCGTCCCTCGGCGAGACGCTCGGCCGCCCGGACATCCTCTCCTTCGACATGGGCGGCACGACCGCCAAGGTCGGCCTGATCCAGGGCGGCCGGCCGTCGGTGACGAAGGACTACAACGTCGGCGGCCACGCCGGCGCGGGGATCGGTGGGATGTCGCTCTCCGGCTACCCGGTGCGCACGCCGGTCGTCGACCTCGTCGAGATCGGCGCGGGCGGAGGCTCGATTGCCTGGGTCGACTCGGGGGGGCTCCTGCGCGTCGGGCCGCAGAGCGCCGGCGCCGATCCCGGGCCGGTCTGCTACGGGCGCGGCGGGGTCGAGCCGACCGTGACGGACGCGAACGTCGTGCTCGGGCGGCTGAACCCCGGCTACTTCCTCGGCGGCGAGATCGACCTCGACGTCGAGAGTGCGCGGCGCGCGATCGAGGAGCGCTGCGGCAAGCCGCTCGGGCTCGACGTCACCGAGGCGGCGAACGGGATCGTCGAGATCGCGAACGCCGCGATGGTCAACGCGCTCCACCTGATCTCGGTCCAGCGCGGCTACGACCCGCGGGACTTCGTGCTCTTCGGCTTCGGCGGCGCCGGCCCCGTGCACGCGAACGCGCTCGCACGCGACGCAGAGATCCCGGCCCTGCTCATCCCGCGCAGCCCCGGCATCTTCTCCGCCACCGGCCTGCTCTCGACCGATCTGACGCGAGACGCCGCCGTGACCGTGATGCAGCGCCTCGGCGACCTGGACGCGGCCGAGGTGGAGTCGACGTTCGCCCAGCTCGAGGAGGCCGGCCGGAAGGAGCTCGAGGCGGAGGGCCTCGCGCGCGAGGCGATGAGCTTCGTCCGGAAGATCGACCTCCGGTACGTGGGCCAGAGCTTCGAGCTCACCATCCCCGCGGGCGACGCGCTGCTCGAGCGCTTCCATGCCGAGCACGAGCGCACGTACGGGTTCAGCGCGCCGGAAGAGCCGGTCGAAGCCGTCAGCCTGCGGCTGACGAGCGTCGGGACGATCGAGAAGCCGCCGCCGCGTCCGCTCGAGGCGGGCGGGAAGGCCGAGCCGAAGGAGCACAGGCGGGTGTACTTCGCCGAGTCGGCCGGCTACGTCGACTGCCCGATCTACGACCGCTACGCCCTGCCCGCCGGCGCGACCCTGGCCGGCCCGGCCGTCGTCGAGGAGTTCGACTCGACCACCGTTCTCCATCCCGGCTATGTCCTGCTCGTCGACAGTGTCGGCAACCTGCTGATCGAGAGAGGAGCGGCGTGACCGAGTTCGGAGTGGCGCTCGCGAAGGACGTGATGGTGCCGATGCGGGACGGGATCCGCCTCGCGACGGACGTCTACCGCCCCGCCCACGAGGGGGAGCTGGTCGAGGGGCGGTACCCGACGATCCTCTGCCGGACGCCCTACGACAAGACCGACAAGCGCTACAGCGAGATCGCCGACTTCTTCGTCCCGCACGGCTACGCGGTCGTGCTCCAGGACTGCCGTGACCGCTACCGGTCGGAGGGGACCGGCGACTATTTCCACACCGTCACGCCGCAACAGGGTCAGGACGGCTACGACACCGTCGAGTGGATCGCCGAGCAACGGTGGTCGAACGGCCGGGTGGGGACGGTCGGCTCGTCGTACGCGGCGATCACGCAGGTGCGGCTGGCACTGGAGCGCCCACCGCATCTGACGGCGATCTGGCCGGACGTCGTGCCGACGAACTCGTTCCAGCACCAGTCACGCGAAGGCGGAGCGATGCAGCTGCACATGTTCTGGGCGCTCTTCATCCACGCGCAGGACGCGCAGGACATCGCGGACGACCCGGACAAGCAGGCCGAGGTCTGGGGCGACCTGGCGAGGCTGCGCGAGCTCTTCTGGGCGACGCCGTGGCAGCGCGGGCAGCTCTCGCTTCGGCACACGCCGACCCTCGAGCAAGCGCTGATCGACTACACGACGCGCGGCGCGTACGACGACTACTGGGCGCAGGAGAGCAACGACTTCACGGCCCACTACGACCGGCACGCAGACGTCCCGGGGACGTTTTCGACCGGATGGTTCGACGCGTTCCCGCACGCGGACAGCGAGTACTTCGCGGCGATGGCGGCGAAGAACGAGACGCCGCAGCGCCTCATCATCGGCCCATGGAGCCATGTCGGCATGCGCGGCGACGCGACCTACACCCTCGACGTCGACTTCGGGCCGGACTCGGTCTGGGGCGTCCGGCGCTACTTCGAGGAGCAGCTCGCCTTCTTCGACCGTTGGCTCCGCGAGGACGGTGCCGCGCCGGCCGACGAGGCGCCGATCCGGATCTTCGTGATGGGCGGCGGCTCGGGCCGGAAGACGGCTCTGGGGAAGCTCGACCACGGCGGCCGCTGGCGCCAGGAGCACGAGTGGCCGCTCGGCGCGGGCGCAGGAGACCCCTCTCTACCTGCACGGCGACGGTTCGCTCTCGCGCGAGGCGCCGAGTGGGCCCGCCGAGCCGCGGCGCTACACCTACGACCCCGCCCACCCCGTGCCGACGATCGGCGGCAACTACTGCTCGGTCGGGGAGCTCCCGGCCGAAGGCGCCGCCATGGAGCCCGCGTGGTCGAGGTTCCTGAGCCCGGTGCTGCGCCTTCGCAACATCATGACCCCGGGCCCCGCCGACCAGAAGGAGTCGCCGGAGTTCTTCACCTCGCGGGAGCCGTATCCGCGGCTGTCCGAGCGCCCGGACGTGCTCGTCTACCAGACCGAGCCGCTCGCCGAGCCCGTCGAGGTGACCGGCCGGGCGGTCGTCAACCTCTGGATCTCGTCGAGCGCGCCCGACACCGACTTCACCGCGAAGCTCGTCGACGTCTACCCGCCGAACGAGGACTACCCCGACGGGTACGACATGCTGATCAACGACTCGATCATCCGTTGCCGCTACCGCGAGGGGTTCGACAGAGAGGTCTTTCTGACCCCCGGCGAGATCGTGCCCGTCTCGATCCTGCTCCCGCCGACCTCGAACGTCTTCGCTGTGGGTCACCGGATCCGGATCGACGTCTCGTCGTCGAACTTCCCCCGACTCGAGCGCAACCCGAACACCGGCGAGCCGATCGGCCGGCACACGCACGAGGTCGTCCGCCGACCAGGCCGTCTACGCCGACGCGGAGCACCCGTCGCACGTCGTCCTGCCGGTCATTCCTGGCCAGTGAGCGCTCTGGAGTTCGTCGCCGTCCCCGGCGGCCCGTTCGCGATGGGAGTCGATCCTGCGCAGATGTATCCGCCGGACGAGGACGAGACGCCGCGGCGCACCGTCCGGGTCGAAGGGTTCCGGATCGCGCGTTTGCCGGTCACGGGCGACGACGGCGTCCCGGTCACCTACGTCTCCCGCGACGAGGCGGAGGCGTTCTGCGCCGCGAACGGCGTGCGGCTCCCGACCGAGGTCGAATGGGAGGCGGCCGCGCGGGGCGGAGACGACCGGCTCTGGCCGTGGGGCGACGAGCCGCCCGACACGACGCGCGCGACCTTCGGTCGCGGAATCGGCGGGCCGTCGCGCGCCGGACTGCATCCCGCAGGCGCGGCGCCGTGCGGCGCCCTGGACCTGGCGGGCAACGTCTACGAGTGGACGGCCGACGGCGCGGTGCGCGGCGGCTCGTACCTCAGCGGGGCCGACG
This sequence comes from uncultured Gaiellaceae bacterium, assembly GCA_963802765.1. Taxonomy (GTDB): domain Bacteria; phylum Actinomycetota; class Thermoleophilia; order Gaiellales; family Gaiellaceae; genus Gaiellasilicea. Next base: position 69,320 of record CAWDJZ010000018.1, on the reverse strand, counting down.
AGCTGCGCTGCTCGGCGCGCCTGCCGGTGCATCCCGCGGCGCGCGACACCTACATCGGCTTCCGCGTCGTCGCCGTCGAGCCGCGACGGAGCTTCGACTGGGTCGACGTGCCGGCCGGCGACTACGTGATCGGCCGCGACGCGGACGAGTCACGTCAGCGGGTCGTCGAGGTGGACGGCGTTCGAGCTCGCGCGAACACCCGTCACGAACGCGCAGTACGAGCGCTTCGTCGCCGAGTCGGGCGCTGCCGCCCCTCCGCACTGGCCCGCCCCCTCCGACCACCCGGTCACGTTCGTCGACTGGGACGAGGCGTCCGCGTTCTGCGCCTGGGCCGGCGGGCGTCTGCCGACCGAGGCCGAATGGGAGAAGGCCGCGCGTGGCACGGACGGGCGCACGTACCCCTGGGGCGACGAGGAGGACGAGGGCCGCGCCGCGGTCGGGCACGGGCTGAAGCACGGCTCCACCTCGCCGGTCGGCTCCCACCCCGACGGCGCCAGCCCGTACGGTCTGCTGGACATGGCCGGAAACGTCTGGGAATGGACGTCGACGGAGTACCCGCCGGGTGAGCGCGTGCTCCGCGGCGGCTCGTTTGCGAGCCCGGGCCTCGCCTGGGCGCGCTGCACGATGCGCAGTCACAGCCGCCCGGTGCGGCGTCAGGGGCACATCGGTTTCCGGGTCGCGAGGGACGCTGCATGAGCGTCGACGCGGACCGCCTGCGCGACCTGACGCTCGAGCTCGTCGAGGTCGAGAGCCCGACCGGGGACACCGCCGAGGTCGCGCGGCTCTACGGCAAGCGGCTCGAGGAGATCGGGATGGATGTCGAGCTGCTCGACGAGCGGTTTCCGAAGACCCCGATCGTCGTCGGGCGGCTTCGGGGTGACCGGCCGGGGCCGACGATCGTCCTCAACGGCCATCTCGACACCGTCCCGATCCCGCACGAGCCGCCGCGGCTCGACGGCGAGACGATCTACGGGCGCGGGACGGCGGACATGAAAGGCGCGCTTGCGTGCGCGGCCGAGACGGCGCGCGGGAGTCCGCGGAGCGCGGCTCGTTCCCCGGCGAGCTCGTGATCGTCGCCGTCGGGCTGCACGAGTCGCCCCTCGGGCGCGGCGAGGACCTGACGTACCTCCTCGGCGAGCACGGCTTCACGGCCGACTTCGGCGTGGTCGGCGAGCTCGGCGGCCTCGTCCCTGCCGGTCGCGCACGTCGGCTGCGCGACCTTCGAGATCACGATCCGCCGCGAGGGCGATGGTCACCCACGAGCTGCAGACGGCCGCCGGCACGCCGAACCCGAATCTCGTCGCCGCCAGGGTGATCGAGGCGATCCGCGCGCGCAACGAGGAGCTGGCCTCGGTCGAGCACGAATGGGTCGGGCCGGAGTCGTACTTCCTCGGCGAGGTGCACGGCGGCGACTTCTACAACCGGCACCCGGTCGAGTGCCGGCTCGTCGGCACGCGCCGCTGGGCGCCGGGGAACACGCTGCAGCAGGCGGAGGCCGAGTTCGAAGGCGCTCCTCGAGCCGATCGCGGCGGAGTCCGGCTGCACGATCGACCTCGACCTTCAGATCTCGCGGGGCGCGTACCGGATCGATCCCGAGGACAGGCTCGTCGTCGCGCTCCGCGAGGCGTACCGCGACGTCACAGGGCAGGAGCTGACGCTGACCGGCGTGAGGCTCGTCGCCGACGGCGCGATGTTCAACGCGGCGGGGATCCCCACCGTCTACCACGGCCCGATGGGAACCGGCGCGCACGGGGACGTCGAGTCGATCGAGGTGGCCGAGCTCGTGCGGGCGACCCGCGTCTACCTCGCCTTGCTGGAGCGCCTCTGGGCCTGACCTACGACGACCTCTACGCCGGGTTCCGCTGGCAGGTGCCGGAGCGGGTGAACCTGGGCGTCGACGTCTGCGAGCGCCACCCGCGCGACTCGGTCGCGATCGTGGTCACGGACGGCCGCGAGGTCACGCGGCGGGTGACCTTCGGCGAGCTCTCCGACGCCTCGAACAGGCTTGCGAATGCCTTGCGGGCGAAGGGCATCGGCGAGGGCGACCGCGTCGGGATCGCGCTCCCGCAACGGCCCGAGACGGCGGTCGCGCACATCGCCGTCTACAAGCTGGGCGCGATCGCCGTGCCGCTCTCGACGCGCTTCGGGCCGGACGCGATGGCGGTGCGGCTCGGCGACGCGGATCCCGCAGTCGTGTTCGCAGACCGCGAGCTCGACGACGTGTCGACGGTGGACGTCGACCGGGACCTGCCCGCGATGCTCGCGTCCGCCTCACCGCGATTCACTCCCGTCGCCACGGGAGCCGACGCGCCGGCCCTGATCGTCTACACCTCCGGCACGACCGGGCCGCCGAAGGGCGCGCTCCTCGCCCATCGCATCCTGCATGGCCACCTGCCGGGATTCGAGCTCTCGCACGACTTCTTTCCGCAGGAGGACGACCTGATCTGGACGCCGGCGGACTGGGCCTGGATGGGTGGCCTCTTCGACGTCCTCATGCCGGGCCTCTACCACGGCCGCCCCGTGCTCGCCTTCCAGACGACGAAGTTCGATCCGGAGCGGCGCTTTCGACCTGATCGCGCGGCTCGGCGTGCGCAACGTCTTCATGCCCGCGACGGCGCTGCGGATGATGGCCGCGCACGACGGCCCGTCTCTGTCGCTCCGCACGCTCGCGAGCGGCGGCGAGATGGTCGGCGAGGAGACCGCGGCATGGTGCTCCGGAGCGGCTGGGCGCGAGGCTGAACGAGTTCTACGGCCAGACGGAGGCGAACCTCCTGATCGGGAACTGCGCGGCGTGGCCGGCGAAGCCCGGCTCGATGGGCAGGGCGTACCCGGGGCACGAGTCTGCGCCTCGCCGACGGGGAGATCCTGCTGCGCGTCGGACGGCGACCCGGTCGCCTTCCTCGGCTACTGGCGCAACCCGGAAGCGACGGCCGAGAAGGTGCGCGACGGCTGGCTGCACACGGGCGATCTCGCCGAGATCGACGAGGACGGCTACTTCCGCTTCGTCGGCCGCACGGACGACCTGATCTCGAGCGCAGGCCACCGGATCGGCCCGGGAGAGATCGAGGAGTGCCTCGTCCGCCACCCGGCGGTGTCGCTGGCGGCGGTGATCGGGATCCCGGACGAGGTCCGCGGCGAGGCGATCAAGGCCTTCGTCGTCGCCGCGTCGCCCTCGGACGAGCTCGCCGCGGAGCTGAAGGCACTCGTCCGCGAGCGCCTCGCCGCCTACGAGGTCCCGCGCGAGATCGAGTTCGTCGAGGAGTTGCCGCTGACGACGTCGGGGAAGATCAGACGCAACGAGCTTCGCCGGCTCCACGGCCGGCAGCACCACGCGTAACCCTCAGATGGGGGCGGAGTCCCGCGGCTCCCAGCCGAGCAGCTCGCGGCCGTGGGTCAGATCCCAGAACCGCCGCGGGTTCGCGGAGACGCCGTAGACGACCGCCCAGGACACGTCCTCCACGTCGAGGCAGCTGGCGATCAGCTCGGCGCAGTCGCGCCGGCTCAGCCAGACGGCGCGGAGCCGGTTGCGGCGTCCTTCGGCGTCGAGGTCGATCAGGGGATTGGCCGTCGGCGACGTCGGGTCGTCGTGCGCGCGCACGGCGCCGATCCGCAGACAGAAGACCCGGAGGCCGTGGCGCTCCATGTACATCCGGCCGAGCGCCTCCCCGTAGGCCTTCGAGACGCCGTAGAGCGAGTCGGGCCGGATCTCGGCCGTGTGGTCGTAGCTCCGGTCGTCGTCGGGGTCGTACAGCGCCGGCGCTCCGTCCAGTTCGAACATGCCGACGACGTGGTTCGAGGACGCGAACACGACGCGCGAGACCCCCGCCAGGCGGGCCGCCTCGAAGACGTTGTAGGTGCCGACGATGTTGTTCCGGAGGACGTCGTCCCAGGGGGTCTCGAGCTCGGCCGAGGCGGCGAGATGGACGACGGCGTCGACGCCTTCGAACGCCGGCCGGATCGCGTCCAGGTCGGAGATGTCGGCGACGTGGCTCGGGAACTGCTGCTCCGTCAGGGTCAGCGACGTCAGCTCATACCGCCCTTCCAGGTGCTCACGAACCGCGGTGCCGATCACACCCTCGGCGCCGGTGAGGAGGATGCGGCGCAATCCCATGGCTCGAGCCTACGCAGCCGCGTCGACCAGCGCGAGCCGGCGGCGGAGCTCCGCTTCGCGATCGGCCGCGCCTGCAAACGGGAGACGGGCGTATCCGGGCGCGCCGAAGTGGACGCCGTCGACCACGGCGAGCCCGGCCGTGAGCAGGCTCTGGGCCGGGAGGCCGCCCAGGTCGACCCAGAGGAACGGCGTCGCGGACGGCAGCGGGGCGCTCAGAGTCGGATGGTCGGCGACGGCCGCGTGCGCCGCAGCCCGGTCGCGGCGATAGCCGGCCGCGACCGCGTCGAGCCAGTCCTGCGGGCCGTCGAGCGCAGCCGCCGCCGCGCGCTGGGCGACCTGGCTGACGCGGATCACGTCCCACTCCAGCTCGCGGAGGCAGGCGTCGATCACTTCCGCAGCAGCCGCGACGAAGCCGATCCTCCACGCGGGCATGGCGAGGCTCTTGCCGAGGCTGCGAACGAGCACCACGTTCGGCTCGCCGCCCCAGGCGCTCGCGAGCTCGCCGTCGTGGATGCAGCGCTCGTACGCCTCGTCGGTCAGGACGGTCAGGCCGTGGCGCGCCGCGAGGGCGAGCAGCTCGTCGACCTCGGCTCTCGTCGGAAGGCGGCCGTCCGGATTGTTCGGGTTCGTCAAGACGAGCGCCTTCGACCTCGGCGTCATCGCTCGCTCGATCGCCTCCGCGTCCCCGATCGGCACCGGGACGAACACGCCACCCGCTCGCTCGATCAGGCCCGCGAAGAAGTAGCACGGCGTCGGCACGATCACCTCGTCGCCGGGCTCGAGCAGCGCGCGGAAGGTGACGCTGAGCGCATGCATCGCGCCGTTCGTGACCAGGATCTCGCGCTCCGGGTCGGCGGGCGCCGGCAGCGAGCGCGCGATCGCCTCGCGCAGCGCTCCGAGACCGCGCGAGGGCGGCGTGGCCCCGTGCTCGCCGAGCGCCGCCAGCACGGCCTCGCGGACGTGCTCCGGCAGCGGCGCCGCCACCGTTCCCTTCAGTCTCAGCACTTCCGTGCCGGCAAGCCGCCGCTCCAGCGCGATCGACGGGACCTCGTCGGACCTCACGAGCTCGGGATCACCGGAAGGAGCACGTGCGATGGATAGACGTCGGTGTGCAGCACGGTTTGCCGTGCGACCTCGATCCGCGTGCTCGTGCCCACGTCCTCGCCGTTGTTCAGGTTGCGGCTGAAGCGCGGGAAGCTCGAGCTCGTGACGTCGAGGCGGATCCGGTGGCCCCGCTCGAACACGTTCGCAATCGGATAGCAGCGAATCCCGTACTCGGCGACCTCGCCCGGCTCGAGCAGCTCGGTGCTGTCGCCCTCGTTCGAGTTCCGGTAGCGCGCGCGCAAGACACCTTCCGTGAGGACGATCGAACGGCCGTCCGGATAGACATCGCAGACGCGGACGAAGAAGTCAGTGTCCCTGGCGCTCGAGGCCGCGAAGAGCACGACCTCGACCGGTCCGATCACCTCGAGGTCGTGGTCGAGCTCGTCGCTCGTGTACGAGAGCACGTCGTCCCGGGCCTCGAGTTGGCGCTGGTCGCGCGGGCCCGGGAGGATCGGATCCGCCGCGCCTTGCGTCATCGTCAGCACCGAGTTGACGCCACCGATCGTCGGCACCGGGTTCTCGGGGTCGTACGCGTAGCGGTCGGCCGGCTCGTCCGAGCGCGGCATGTCGCGATCGAGCCGCGCGCCGCTCCGGAGAAAGAACGACGTGAACTCGGTTCCGGGCAGCGGCCACACGTCCGCGCCGCGCCACTCGTTCCGGCCGAGGACGAAGAGCTCGAGCGGCGGCCGCTCCTCCCAGTCGTTTCCCTCGTCGCGGAGATAGCGGTCGTAGAAGGCGAGCTCGTGGTCGCGGACGACCGTCACGCCCGCGGACAGGTCGACGTCGCCGCGGAAGGTCTCGACCTCCTCCTCGTGCGACCAGGGACCCATGAGGACGCGGCTCGGAACGCGGTCGCCGATCACGGCGAACGAGCGCAGGTGCGAGCCGGAGTAGGGGTCGAACCAGCCGCCCTGCTGGAAGATGGGCACCGTCACGGTCTCCGGGCGATGGCGGAACTGCTGCCAGTACGCGTCGTTTTCCTGGTGCTCCCACCACTCACGCCAGTAGCCGACTTTGCGGCCGATCGTGACCTCGTCGAGCTCGATCAGCGGCAGGTGGCGCCAGACCCGGTCGTTCAGCATCAGGGCGGCCGCGCCCGGGCCGGTGACCAGGCTGATCGCGCTCGTCCAGATGGCAGCCGCGCCCAGCGTCAGCGCGAGCTGGAAGGCTCCGCCCGTCCAGTAGCCGTCCCAGAAGTAGTCGTCGTGGATCACCTGCGGCGCGATGCAGGCGAGGTTCGGGTGCCCGAGATGCATCAGCTGCCACTGGACGAGCGCGCCGTAGCTCCGTCCCCAGGTGCCGATCCGGCCGTTGCACCACGCCTCGCCGGCCGCCCAGGAGAGGGAGTCCTGCGCGTCCACGCCGTCCTTGCTCCATGCCTCGAACTCGCCTTCTGACTCGTAGCGGCCGCGGACGTCCGAGACGACGGCGGCGTAGCCCCGCTGCGCGAACCAGACACCCCAGCTCACGAACCGCTCGCGGGTCGACTCGTAGGGCGTCCACTGGTACAGCGTCGGGTGCGGCCCGCCCGAGAGCGGGAGATAGACGTCCGCCGAGAGCTGTGATGCCGTCGCGCATCGGCACCCGCTCGGTCGTGTAGGAGACGGACGTCCCGGAGGGTCACCCGATCAGCGGTGGCGTCTCGGGCAGAGGTTTCCCGGCGAAGTGGCACGCGGCACCGTGGCTGTGGCCGTGGTCCTCGAGCAGCGGCTCCACCTCGGCGCAGATCGGCTGCGCGATCGGGCAGCGGGTCCGGAAGCGGCAGCCCGACGGCGGGTTGATCGGGCTCGGTACGTCACCGTGGAGCACGACCCGCTGGCGCTTGCGGCCGGGGACCGGCTCCGGGTTCGCCGAGAGGAGGGCCACGGTGTACGGGTGCAACGGCCGGCGGAAGAGCTCTTCGGAGGTCGCCAGCTCGACGATCTTGCCGAGATACATGACGGCGACCCGGTCGGAGATGTAGCCCACGACGGCGAGGTCGTGCGCGACGAAGAGGTACGTCAGGTTGAACTCCTGCTTCAGCTCGACGAGCAGGTTGAGCACCTGCGACTGGATCGAGACGTCGAGTGCGGAGACCGGCTCGTCCGCGACAATGAACTTCGGGCGCAGCACGAGAGCGCGGGCGAGGCCGATCCGCTGGCGCTGGCCGCCGCTGAACTGGTGCGGGTAGCGCCCGGCCGCCTCCGCGCTGAGGCCGACGCGCTGGAGCACCTCGAGCACCGCCTCCTCGCGCCGCTTTTTCTCGAGCCCGTGGATCCGCAGGCCCTCCCCGACGATGTCCCTCACGCTCATGCGGGGGTCGAGCGAGCCGACGGAGTCCTGGAAGACGATCTGCATGTGCCGGCGCATCGCCTTCAGGTCGGAGCTGCCGAGGCGCAGCATGTCGACGCCGTCGAACTCGATCTCACCCGCGGTCGGCTCCAGCAGCCGGATCAACGTGCGGCCGAGAGTGGACTTGCCGCAGCCGGACTCACCGACGAGGCCCACGGTCTCACCCCGGAAGACGTCGAGGTCGACGCCGTCCACCGCCTGGAGATGACCGACGGTTCGCTTCAGGATTCCCTTGCGCACGGGGAAGTGCTTCTTCACTCCGCGCGCCTTCAGCAGGACGTCCGCGGGCTCGGCGCCGGTGCCGATGTCGAGCCGGGTCGTGCTCAGATCCACCGTCATGCGATCGCCTTTGCGGTCCTGGGAACGCGGCGGCCGTTCTGGCACAGCCAGCACGCAGACTCCTGCGGCGGGACAGCGAGGAGCGGCGGGTCCTCCTCCAGGCACTTGGCGAACACGTAGTCGCAGCGGGGCGCGAAGCGGCAGGCCGGGGGCCACTCGAGCGGGCTCGGGACGACGCCGCGGATCGCCTTCAGCGGTTGCGTGTACCGCATCCCGAGCAGCGGGATCGAATCGAGCAGCGCCTCCGTGTACGGGTGCTGCGGGCTGTCGAAGATGTCGGCGACCGGGCCGCGCTCGACGATCCGGCCGGCGTACATCACCGCCACCTCGTCGACCATCTCCGACACGACTCCGAGGTCGTGCGTGATCAGCAGGATCGCCATCCCGAGGCGCTCGCGCAGCTCCTTCATCAGCTCGAGGATCTGCGCCTGCACGGTGACGTCGAGCGCCGTCGTCGGCTCGTCCGCGATCAGGAGCTTCGGGTTGCAGCTCAGCGCCATGGCGATCATCGCGCGCTGGCGCATGCCGCCGGACAGCTGGTGCGGATAGTCGTGGACGCGTTGCTCCGGCGAGGGAATGCCGACGAGCTGCATCATCTCGACCGCTCGGTCCCTGGCGTCCCTGGGGCCGACGTTCTGGTGCAGTTGCACCGCCTCCGCAATCTGGTCGCCGACCGTGAACACGGGGTTCAGCGACGTCATCGGCTCCTGGAAGATCATCGAGATGTCGTTGCCGCGGATCTTCTCGAGCTCCTTCTCGTCGAGCCTGGCGAGGTCGCGTCCGTCGAGCAGGATGCGCGAGTCCGCCGCGATCCGGCCGGGCCGGTCGACCAGGCGCATCACCGAGAGGGCTGTGACGGACTTGCCGCAACCCGACTCGCCGACGACGCCGAGCGTGCCGCCCCGCGCGATCTCGAAGTCGACCCCGTCGACGGCGCGCAGGAAGCCCTCGCGCGTGTCGAACCCGGTGCGCAGGTTCTCGACCGCGAGCAGAGGCGTCACGCGCGTCCCTCGCCGGCCCCGGCTCCCGCCCGGCAGAGCCGGGCTCCGCCGGCGCCTGACGCCGCTCGCAGCACCCGGCCCTCCGGGGCCGTACTACTCGTACTGTCCCCTCCGGCCGGGCACCGCGAGCGACGCCCGAGGAACGCGCGGGCGCCGAGGGTTGACGCAAGTCGTCTCACGCGCGGCCGACTTTCGCCGCGGCCGGCGGAGCGGGAACGTCGATGTGGCGCTCGAGCTGTGCCCACACGATCGTGGGATCGCGCGTCTGGAGCGCGGCGAGCAGCTCGCGATGCTCCTCCACGGTCTCCTCGAAGTTGCGGTGCTGCTCGTAGCGGAAGAAGTAGGCGCGGATCCGCGGCCAGATCGTGCGCCAGATTTGCATGGTGTGCAGCTGCCCCGACGCCGAGATCACGATCTCGTGGAAACCGAGGTCGGCCTCGACCAGCTTGATCAGGTCGTGCGCCTTCCCGGCCTGCTCCATCAGCCAGATCTGCTTCCCGAGCTCCGCGAAGTCGTCCTCGGTCATCGTCTCGAGCGCGAGTGCGAAGCTGTAGCGCTCGAGCGTGAGGCGGATCGGGATCAGCACCTGCTGGACCTCCTCGTCCGACACGCCGAGGACGACCGCCCCGCGGTAGGGGAAGGACATCACGAGACCCTCGTTCTCGAGCTGACGGAGCGCCTCGCGGACCGGACCGCGACTCGTGCCGAACTCGGCCGAGAGCTCGGTTTCGATCAGGCGGTCACCCGGCTCGAAACGGCCGGAGATGATCGCGGTGCGGAGGGCATCGATCACCTGCTGGCCGCGCGGGCCGGCTTTTGCGCCTGTCTCGGTGACCACTGTCAGTTCGGCGGGCAGGCCCGCGTCGGGCGGGGTGGGAGAGCTCATGTCGACAATCTCAAAATGGTTGACAATCTCGATCCGCGCGCCGTAGTGTACTCGTGTCGGTGAGGATCACCAAGGTCGAGACCGTGGCCGTGCGGACCCCGATGCGGGAGCCGCTGGTCTGGCCGGGCGGCACCAGGCACTCGGCGTCGGGCGTCGTCATCCAGATCCACACCGACGAGGGGCTGATCGGCGTGGGCGAGGCGCCCGGGCCGACGCTGCCGACGATCCAGACGATCATCGACGCAGAGCTGGGCCAGTTCCTGATCGATCAGGACCCGCTGCGAGTCGAGTGGCTCGTGCACCGGATGGAAGAGTTCACGCGCAACTGGAGCCGGATGGGCGCGTATGCGATCGCCGGTGTCGAGATGGCCCTGCTCGACCTGAAGGGCAAGGCGCTCGGCGTCCCGGTCACGGAGCTGCTGGGCGGCTTCTGCCGGGACCGCGTCCCTGTCGTCGGCTACCTCTTCATCGACGCGCCGGAGGCGAACGCGCAGAAGGCCGGCGCATTCGTCGACGCGGGCTACACCGAGCTGAAGCTCAAGGTCGGGCGCGACTTCGAGCAGGATCACGACACGCTCGCGGCGATCCGCGACCGCGTCGGGCCGGAAGTGAAGATCCGGATCGACGCAAACATGACGTGGAGCGTCCCGGCGGCGATCAAGTGGATCAGGGGCCTGGAGCGCTTCGACCTCCAGTACGTCGAGCAGCCCGTGCCCGACTTCGACGTCCAGGGCCTGGCCCAGGTGCGCCGCTCCGTCGCCGTCCCGATCGCCGCGGACGAGGCGTGTACCGACGTGCGCTCCGTGCTCGAGCTGATCAAGGCGGATGCCTGCGACGTGCTCGTCGTCTACCCGTCGGAGGCCGGCGGCCTTCGACGGGCGCACCAGATCGGCGCGCTCGCCGACGCGGCCGGCAAGTGGTGCACGATCGGCAGCTGGGCCGAGCTCGGCGTCGCCACGGCCGGCAACGTCCACGTCGTCGCCTCGTCGTCCAACTACCCGTTCGCGAGCGACACGCACTACCCGCTGCAGGCGCACGACATCCTCGCGGAGCCGTTCCAGATGTCGGACGGCCTCGTTGAGGTGCCCCGCTCCCCGGGACTCGGCGTCGAGCTCGATCCGGAAGCAGTACAGCGGCTTTCCAACTTTCAAGTCCGTGAGTCCGTCTTCTATGACGACATTCATGGAGCGGCACCAAGGGTCGGTCAGATCCTCTGACGACCTCGAGGCAGAGGAGGGCGTACACGATGTCAGACGAACCTACGTCCGAGAGCCCGGCCGAGAGCCAGCTCGATCGTCGAGAGCTGCTGAAGAAGGCGGGGCAGGTCGGGGCAGGCGCAGTAGCGGCGGGCACCCTCGCCGGGACGGCGAAAGCCGCGCCCAAGCGGTCGCGCGCCGTACCGATCCGTCGCGGCGGCAGGCTCATCTGGGGGCTCGAGTCGGACCCGGCGCACGTGGCGCCGTTCGGCGGGATCCTGACCGCAAACCACTGGGCCAAGGAGTTCGCGTACGACTCGCTCGTCGAGTGGGACCGCAACCTGAACGTCAGGCCCGCGCTTGCCGAGAAGTTCGAGATCATCAGCAAGACGGCGATCCGCTGGACGCTGAAGCGCGGCATCAGGTTCCACAACGGCAAGGAAGTCACCTCGGCCGACGTCAAGTACTCCGTCGAGAAAATGCTCGACCCGCCGCTGCCGGGCAGCATCTCCACCGTCGCTCAGGTGCCGGCGATCGACAGAGTCCAGGTCGTCTCGAAGTACGTGTTCATCCTGCACCTGAAGCAGCCCGACGCCCGTGTCATCGGCTTCTTCGCCTGGCAGCGATATGCGCCGATCGTGCCGGCGGGGCTCTACGACCAGATCAACGTGGCTCGGAACGCAATCGGCACCGGCCCGTTCCGGATGCTCGGCTACGAGCCGAACGACCGGATCGAGTACGTCCGCAACGCGCGCTTCTGGAAGCAAGGCCAGCCGTATCTGAATTCGATGCAGCTGAAGATCCTCGGCGACGAGCAGGCGCGCGTCGCGGCGCTTCGCGCCGGGGCGATCGACGGCGCAACCCTGACCGTCGAGGTCGCCCGGTCGTTCAACAACGACAGGAACGTTACGGTGCTGAAGGGACCCAACGCGGCGTTCCGCGAGCTGCAGATGACGATCAAGAAGGGCCAGGACCGGCCGTGGCACGACCCGCGTGTGCGCCTGGCCGTCAACCACGCGATCAACCGCGCGGACATCATCCGGCGGGTGTACAGCGGCGAAGCCGAGTACTCGGGGTTCGTTCCGCCGGGTTACGGCCCGTGGCCGCTGCCGGACAAGGAGCTCAAGGACAAGTACCTGAAGTTCGACCTCCCCAAGGCCAGGCAGCTGATGCGGGACGCCGGCCAGTCCAGGGGCTTCGAAGTCACGATGACGACCTTCGCCCTGCAGGACTACCCGCTGATCTCGGCGGTCGTCCAGTCGCACCTCCGGCAGATCAACATCGATGTCAACATCGTCGCCCAGGAGGCCGGCACGTTCGCCGCTGCGAACGGTCAGGGCACCTTCGACTGGGACCTCACCGGTCGCGGCATGCGCGGCGACGTCGACGGGTACGTGGCCGAGTTCCATCCGGCCGCTCCCGTGTTCAACATCTGGTACCCGGAGTACAAGAACGTCCCCGCCTGGCGGGGGATCGGTAACGGCCGGATCCAGCTCGATCCCCAGAAGCGCCTCCCGATCTACCAGGCTGCGCAGCGGGCACTGCTGCTCAACCCCGTGCAGATCCCGCTCGTCGCGATCAAGAAGTACCAGGTCATCCGTAACCGCGTGGAGAACATGTACGTCGCGTTCAGCGACTTCAACACGGGGCTCCGGACGACCTGGCTGAGCAGTTGACGGACAGCATCCCCGTCGGTCTGGAGGGGCGCCGCTTCGGCGGCGTCCCTCCAGCGTTCAGGGCCGGGTAGGAGCCCCGGCAGACCGATGGCCGCCTACATCCTCAGGCGGATTGCGTTCGCGATCCCGACGCTCATCGTGGTCTCGATCGGGATCTTCCTCATGGTCCGGCTGCTGCCCGGCGACATCATCGACATCCTCTTCGGCGGCGACCTCAGCGCTCCCGAGGAGGTCAAGGAGCAGGCACGCGAGCAACTCGGTCTGAACGGCTCCTATGCCGAGCAGTACTGGCGCTGGATCAGCGGCGTCGTCCAGGGTGACTTCGGCTTCTCGCTCCGCAACAGCGAGCCGGTCTCGAACATCATCGGTGACGCGCTCGTCATCACGCTGGAGCTGGTCGTCCTCGGGCTCCTGATCGCCACCGTCGTCGGCGTGCCCCTCGGCGTGATCTCGGCCGTCAGGCGCGACAGCGCCGCCGACTACACGTCCCGCATCGGCGGCCTGATCGGGCTCAGCATTCCGAGTTTCTGGCTTGCGACGTTGCTGCTGCTCTTCACCTCACGCGTGTTCGGCTGGGTCCCACCGCTCGTCTATATCTCGCCGTGGGACGATCCGATCGGAAACCTGAGTCAGTTCATCCTCCCGGCGATCTCGATCTCGGTCTTCACGATGGCGATTGTGATGCGCATGGTGCGCAATACGATGCTCGAGGTGCTCGGGCAGGACTACGTCCGCACCGCCCGCGCCAAGGGCGTCAGCCGGAGAAAAGTCGTCTCGAAGCACGCCCTGCGGAACGCGCTGATCCCTGTGATCACGATCGTGGGCTTCGAGATCGGCGTCCTGATCGGCGGCGCCGCGATCGTCGAGATCATCTTCGGGCTGCCCGGCGTCGGGTACGTCCTCCTCCAGGCGATCTTCGGCCGGGACTACCCGGTGATCCAGGCGATGACCTTGATGATCGCGTTCACGTTCATCTTCGCGAACCTGCTCGTGGACATCCTCTACGGCATCCTCGACCCCCGGATCAGCCAGAGATGAGCCCGAACGGTCAAGCTCCCGAGCCTGCGTACGCGACCGAGGGTCACGGTGGCGTCACAGCCGTCTGGGATTCGATGCCGAAGCGGCGCCTGGCCTTCCTCGGCAAGTGGCGCAACCCGATCGGCCTCGTCGGTGCGGCCATCATCATCTTCAACGTCCTCGTCGCCCTGTTCGGCCCCTTCGTCTGGCCGGTCGACCCGGACGAGCTGGTTGCGCTTCGGTTCGAGGACCCGAGCTGGGCCCATCCAATGGGTACCGACGAGCTCGGCCGCGACACGCTGGCGCGCATCATCCACGGGGCGCAGGTCTCGCTGTACGTCGGCGCCGTCTCGGTGTCGATTGCCTTCGTCGGCGGGGTCGTGTTCGGGATGCTGGCGGGCTACTACACCGGAATCCTCGACACGCTGCTGATGCGCATCGTCGACATCATGTTCTCGCTGCCCGGCATCGTCCTCGCGATCGTCATCGCAGGCCTGCTCGGCCCGAACCGCCGGAACGCGATGATCGCGATCGGGATCGTGATCCTGCCCGCCTTCGCGCGGGTCGTACGGGGAGCCGTGCTCGAGGTGATGGGCTATCCGTTCACCGAGTCGGCCCGTGCGCTCGGAGCGAGCGGCTCGCGGATCATGCTGCGACACGTGATCCCCAACATCACCTCGCCGCTGCTCGTGCTGGTGACGGTCTACCTGTCGGTCGCGATCCTGGCCGAGGCGGCGCTGAGCTTCCTCGGGCTCGGCACGCAGCCGCCGGAGGCCTCGTGGGGCGGCATGTTGAGCACCGGCCGCACCTACATCGACATCACTCCGTGGCTGTCGATCTTCCCGGGCGCCGCGATCATGATCGTCGTGCTGGGCTTCAACCTGCTCGGGGACGGGTTGCGCGACATCCTCGATCCCCGGCTCGGCCCCCACGTCGGCGACGTTCCCGCCAAGGAATAACCCATCGTGCTGGACGTCCTGATCCGCAACGGGTGGGTCGCGGACGGGACCGGCAGCCCCCCGTTTCTCGGCGACGTCGCGATCGAGGGCGACAAGATCGTCAGCGTCGGCCGGCTCGGTTCGGCGGCAACCGCGCACCGCGTGATCGACGCGACCGGCAAGATCGTCTGCCCGGGCTTCGTCGATCCGCACAGCCACAGCGACTTCTCGATCCTCGCCAACCCGACCGCCGAGAGCACGATTCGCCAGGGCGTCACGACCGAGGTCGTCGGCAACTGCGGCTGGAGCTACGCGCCGGTGACGCCGGCCTCCGAGCCCGTCATCCGCAGCCGGCTGCACGCGTTCGCGTTCGACAAGCCCACGATCCCCTGGACGACCTTCGGCGAGCACCTCGAGTTCCTCTCGGACGTCGGCCACACGCCGAACTTCGCCTGGTTCGTCGGCCACAACGCGATCCGTCTCGCTGCCGGAGTGTCCGGGTCGACGCCGACCTCCGAGCAGCTGGCGACGATGGAGGGCTTCGTCCACGAGGCGATGCAGTCGGGCGCGCTGGGGCTGTCGACGGGCCTCGAGTTCAACCCGGGCCGTGAGGCGACGGCCGAGGAGCTGATGCGCCTGAACGCCGTCGCCGGAGCGTACGACGGCATCTACGCGAGCCATGTCCGCAACCGCGACTCGGGCCTGCTCGAGGCGATCGACGAGTTCCTCGCCGTCGCACGGGCGGGGGGCACGAGAGCCGAGATCTCGCACCTGAACGTCCGCCACAACACGAACGCGCCGGAACGGGGCTGGGAGCGTGCGGTCGAGAAGATGGCGGCAAGCCGCGAGACGGGCCTCGACGTCCTCGCCGACACGACGCCGTTCCGGGAGGGTCTCGGCCAGATGGCCGGGATCCTGCCGCCGTGGGTGGCCGCCGACGGGCCCGAGGCAGCAGCGGTGAAGCTGCGCGACCCGGCGCTCCGCGAGCGGATGCGCAACGAGAGCGACCGCTACTGGCGCTTCATCCACAAGGGCGAGTGGGAGCGCGTGCACTTCCAGGCGACGCCCGAGCACCCTGACCTCGGCGGGCTGAACTTCCGCCAGATCTCGGAGAAGCTCGGCAAAGACCCGTGGGACTGCTACCTCGACATCCTCGCCGACGCGGGCCCGGGTTACGAGTCGATCCTCACGGTCGGGACGCTCTTCACCGACGAGCACCTGGCCGAGATGATCGGCCACCCGCTCTTCTGCCTCGGCGTCGACACGTTCACGGTCCAGGACACGGGGCCGCTGAGCGAGATCATGAGGCACCCGCTCGGCTTCGCCGGCCACGTCCACTA
This sequence comes from uncultured Gaiellaceae bacterium, assembly GCA_963802765.1. GTDB lineage: Bacteria > Actinomycetota > Thermoleophilia > Gaiellales > Gaiellaceae > Gaiellasilicea. The sequence goes on along the minus strand of CAWDJZ010000018.1, from coordinate 53,381 downwards.
CCTCACCCACCACGTGCGCGAGCGGGGCACGCTGCGCCTGGAGGAGGCGATCCGGAAGATGACGAGCATGCCGGCGGCTCACTTCGGCCTCTGGGATCGCGGCCTCCTGCGAGCGGGCTACAGCGCCGACGTCGTGGTGCTCGACTACGACGACCTCGACGACGTCTCCACGAGCGAGAATCCGACCGTCTACGCGCGGGGAGTCGAGCACGTCCTCGTCAACGGCGTCGTCGTCGTCGACGACGCCGAGCACACGGGCGCGCGCCCCGGCCGCCACCTGCTGCGACGGTGACCGCCGAGCAGATCGACCTCCGCTCCGACCTCCACGCGCTGCCCACCGACGAGATGTGGGACGCGATGCGCGCCGCTCCGCTCGGCTGGGCGACGTACGGCGAGGATCCTTCGGTGAACGAGCTGCAGGAGCGGATGGCCGGCCTGCTCGGCAAGGAGGCGGCGCTCTGGGTGCCCACCTGCGCGATGGCCAACCTGGTCGCGCTCCTGACGATCGCGCCGCGGGGAAGCACCGTCGTGCTGGAGGCCTCCTCGCACGTCCTCACCTCCGAGGAGATGGGGATCGAGGAGATCGCCGGCCTGGAGCCTCTGTCCCTCTGGGCTGAGGACGGGCGGCTCGATCCCGTGGAGGTGGAGGAGCTGATCGTCGAGACGGGCGCGACGATGCTCGTGCTCGAGAACACCCACACGAGGGCGGGCGGCACCGTCCTGACGCCGGAGCTGACGGTCGAGCTCGCCCGGGCAGCGCAGCGTCACGGCGCCTACGTCCACCTCGACGGAGCGCGGCTCTTCAACGCCGCGGTCGCGCTCGGCATTCCGGTGTCGCAGCTCGCCACACCGGCGAACACGGTCGCGGTCAGCCTCAACAAGGGCCTGTGCGCGCCGATGGGAGCGATCCTCGCGGGCCGGACGCCGGTGATCGAGCTGGCGCACCGCACGCTGCGACGGCTCGGCGGGGCGACCGTTCACAAGGCAGGGATCGCGGCCGCTGCGGCGCTCGTCGCGCTCGACACGCTCGTCGACCGCCTCGCCGACGACCACCGGCGGGCGCGCGAGCTCGGCGCGCTGCTCCAGGAGATCCCGGGTCTCGAGGTCGATCCGGCTGAGATCGAGACCAACATCGTCCTCCTCGACGTCAGCGGCACGGAGCTCTACCCGGACGAGTTCCTCCGGCTCCTGGCCGAGCGCGGCGTCCTGGGGCTGGAGCGCGACACGAGTCGCGTCCGCTTCGTCACTCACCGCCTGATCGGCGACGAGGAGGTCTCCCGGGCAGCCGAGGTCGTCGCGGCGCTCGCCGCTGAGCACGCTCAACCCGCTGTGAGGGATCTCCAGGAGGTCGAGGGTGGGGCGATGAATGATGTCCTCCACGACCTGCTCGTCGACGACGGGCATATCCGGGCCGAAAGCCGCGCCGGTGACCGATCGAAGGCCGTCGATCGTCTGTCTCGCCGTGAAGAAGGGGTAGTCGGAGCCGAAGAGCAGCTTGTGCGCGACGCGGTACTCGATCGCGCTCACGAGCGCCTGGTACAGCTGCCACCGCCGTGGCACCAATCCGGAGATGTCGGCGTAGACGTGCGGGTGACGCCGAACGACGGCGATCGCGTCGTCGAACCACGGATGGCCAACGTGGGCGATCACGATCTTGAGCGTCGGGTACCGCAACGCGATCTCGTCGAGGAGGATCGGCCGAGCCTGCAGCAGCGACCCGGCGCGGGCAAAGGTCGTTCCCTGATGGATCAGCAGCGGCAGCTCGAGCCGCTCGAGCGCCTCGCAGACGCGGAGAAACTCTGGGCCGAGCGGGTCGACGTCCTGGTAGATCGGGCCGAGCTTGCAGCCGACGAGGCCGAGGTCGCTCTTCATCCGTTCGAGCTCGTCGATTGCGCCGTCGTCGGACGGGTCGACCGCGCCGAAGCCGAACAGCCGCGCGGGGTCGCGCGCGACGTACGAGGCGACGTAGTCGTTGGGCACGACGAAGCCGGACGCCGGGGCGTTGAAGGCCAGGACGACTGCTCGATCGACGTCCGCGAGTGCATCCCTGTAGTGGTCGTCCAGGCTTCCGCCCAGCTGGATCCGCGGCCAGGCCTCGCGCGCCTCGGACGCGAACTTTTCGCTGATGTGGAGCGGGTACTCGCCGACATGCGTGTGGACGTCGATGATCACGGCGTGATCATCGACCATCTAGATGGTTGGTCGGTAGTTGGCGTGCTTGCGGGGGCGATCCAGACCAAGTCGGGGCCGCACTCGGCCGCAGCCAAGGCTGGTTGCCTTGGCAAGGCCGAGGGTGGCTCCCGACGCCGCGTCTGGGTCGTCATCCGCAAGTGCGTCAATTGCCGATCGACCATCTAGGCTCGACCCATCCGTGAGCACCCTGCCGCCCATCGACTCGCCGGAGACGTTCCCCGGCTGGCACGCGCTCTGGCCCGCCTTCGACGTCGACTGGACGCGCGCCGCGCTCGTCGTCATCGACATGCAGAACTACGGGTGCAACCCCGAGGCAGGCCTGGGGCCGATGCTCGCCGAGCGGTACCCGGGGATCGCGAGCTACTACGTGGCGCGTGTCACGCAGACCGCGATCCCGAACGCACGGCGCTTGCTCGAGGGCTTCCGAGCGGCGGGCCGCCCGGTCGTGTTCACACGTCACGGGCCGCTCCTCGCCGACGGGAGCGACATGATCGCGCGCCGGCGCCGACGCGATGTCGAGGCGCTCGCGCGCACCGGCACGCCGGCGCTGTGGCATCAGGGCACGTTCGAGCACGAGCTGATCGCAGCCCTCGCGCCCGAGGCCGGCGAGCTGGTGATCGACAAGAACACCTCGAGCGCGTTCAACTCGACCGGCATCGAGTGGCTGCTCCGCAACATGGAGGTCGAGACGCTCGTCGTCGCCGGCATGGCGACCGACATGTGCGTCGAGACGACGGCACGCGATGCCGCCGATCGCGGGTTCAACGTGATCGTCGTCGAGGACGCGACGGCGACGTTCTTCGAGCACCACCATCGCGCTGCCCTCAGCGCTTTCGCCCGAGTGTTCGGTCAGGTCTGGGACACCGACGCCGTCGTCGCCGCTCTCGCCGCGGGCTGAATCTCCCAGCCGTCGCCGGTCTTCTGCCAGAGCTCCTCGTCGTCGGCGAAGACGGGATCGGTGAGTGCGACGTCGCCCAGTCGCCGGGACGTCCGGCGGACGCGGAGCGTGGTCGTGTCGATGTCGACGATCGTCGCGTCGAACGGCGGCTCGATCAGCGGCGCCGACCATGAACTGGAGCAGCGGGCCATCGTGAGTGGAGCACCGGGCATGGATGTGTCCGCTCAGCACGACCTTCGGTCGCGAGTCGGATCGCAGCTGCCCCTCGAGGTCGTCGCGGTTCACCAGGTCACCGGCGTACGGAAGACCCGCCCCGGCCACCCGGAACGCCTCGGACAGGATGGGAAAGTGCGAGGCGACGACGACGACGTCGGCCGCGCTACCCAGGCCGACGATCTCACCGACGTACTGCGGCGGCGCCGGGCCCCGGCCGACCGCGACACCCGTGACGGCGACCCCCGCGAGCTCGAGCGGCTCCGAGTGCAGCAACCGAATCCCGTGCTCGCGGGCGGATTCGGCAAACACCTCGCCGAGGCGGAGATCGTGGTTTCCGTTCACCGTCGCCAGCGGGGCGACCTCCGCCGCCGCGAGACGGGCAAACACGTGAGCGAGATCGCTCGGGTTTGGGAACTGCACGACGTCTCCCAGCAGCAGGATCAGATCGACCCGAGCTTCGGAGAACCACTCGAGCGCCGTGTCGGTGCGCCGGTCGAGGTGCTCGGGCTCGAAGACATTGATCCAGCGCGACCCGGCCGGCTCGAGCTCGCAGTGGAGATCGCTGAGGACGCCGATGCGCACTGTCAGGGGGTTAGGGTCGCCACTCGATGAGGATTACCGGGATCGAGACCCTACCCGTGAGCGTGGGTGCGGGCTACGACTACGCCGTGCTCATCGTGCTCGTCCGCACCGACGAGGGGCTGACGGGGATCGGCGAGGCGAGCCTCGCCGGGCGCGGACGCGGCGTGCTCGGCGTCCTCGACCACTTCGGCGACCTGCTGGTCGGGCAGGACCCGGCGAAGATCGAGCACTGGTGGAGCGAGATGGTGCGCGGCACGTTCTGGTCGACCGGACAGGTGATCATGAGCGCGGTCGCCGGAATCGACATCGCGCTCTGGGACCTCAAGGGGAAGCGGCTCGGCGTTCCCGTCTACGACCTCCTCGGCGGGCCGACGCGCGAGCGGGTGCGGGTCTACCGCCACCTGACGGGAGCCACCGCGGCCGAACTGACGGAGGACGCGCTCCGCTGGCGAGGGCAGGGATTCACCGCACTACGCTTCGGGCCGCTCGCCGCGTTCGACGACCACTCGCTGAGGCACTGGGATCCCCAGGTCTCGATCGTCGAGACGATCAAGGCGACGGAGTCGCTGCGCAGCGCTGTCGGCGACGAGGTCGACCTGATCCTCGACGCGCACACGATGTTCAGCCCCGCGGAAGCGGCCTACCTCGGCCGGGCGCTCGAGCCGTACCGCCTCTTCTTCTACGAGGACCCGATCCGTCCGCTCAACGCCCTGTCGCTGCGGACCGTGCGCGACAAGGTGAACCTGCCGATCGCGACGGGCGAGCAGCTCGCGCACAAGTGGGAGTTCGCGCCGCTGATCGAGAGCGAACTGGTCGACTACCTGCGGATCGACCTGGTCCACGCAGGCGGCATCACGGAGGCGAAGAAGATTCTCGCGTCCGGGGAGATGCACGGGCAGCGCTCCGCCCTCCACCACGCCAGCTCCCCGGTCAACGGCACTGCCTGCCTCCATGTCGACCTGGCAGTGCCGAACTTCGGCATCCAGGAGTGGATGGAGCTCGAACCGCTCTACGAGCTCTTTCCGAACGCCCCTCGCGCGGACGCCGGCTCTGTGTCGCCGCCTCCGGGTCCCGGGCTCGGGCTCGAGTTCGACGAGACAGAGGCCCGCAAACGGCCCTCGCGGGATGGGCGCCTGCCCCAGCGCTACTGGCCGGACGGCAGCGTCGGCGACTACTAGGAGGTCTCCTAGAGGCCGACCTCGTGGAGCTCGCGCGCAGCGACCTCGATGGTCTGCTCGAGGCAGCCCGGCGCGAAGGGCGACTGCTGCTCCTGGTAGAGCCCGCTGCCGTAGGTCTCCGCGGGGGAGAGGTAGCCCATCGTGCTGTTGGTCACGCCCAGGACGAGCAGTGGCGTGCCGTCGAGGCGGCTCCGAAGCTCAGTCTGGAGCACCGAGTAGGGCTCGTTGGGGATCGCGAGGAGCCGCGCGCCGCCGAGCCGCCAGATCCAGATCGGCATCGGGTAGACAGGACTGTCGCCGAGCGCCTCGCTGAGGAAGCGCCGCCGCAGCGCCTTCTCCTGTTCCTGCACCGAGTCGGGACCCGCGAGGCTGTCGATGACGCCGATATCGTCCTTGCGGCGGAGCTCGACGGTAGCCACGCGCGCCGCCAGCCGCTCGCTGGCCTGCACCTGGGCCGGCTCGCACGCCTCGTACGCCCACGTGCCGAGGTTGGCGCCCGACGCCTGGATCCCGGTGTAGACGAAGCGCGTGCCCGGGGGCGGCAGGCTCTCGATCGCGGCCGCCGCGGCATGCCCGAGCTGGCGGCCGTTCCGGTCCGCGACGGCCGGGTCGCCGACGTAGTCGTCGCGCGGCGCGAGCTCGCCCGAGGCGCCCTGGAGGAAGAGCGCGGGGGCGCCGAAGGCGCCCTCCAGGACCTGCCGTGCGGCGCCGATGTAGTCGGGCGACAGCAGCCGATTCTCCCAGGCTAGTGTCGTCGGGTGGCACGCGTAGTTGAACAGCGTCGCTTGCACGTCGCCGTCCTCGCCGGTCACTCTCGCGACGAGCAGCGTGTCGTCGGCAGGCGCGTCGGGGTTGTAGCCGGCGGCGAAGCGCTGTGCCTCGGCGTCCCACAGATCGCGGTTCGCGGCCAGCGTGCAGCGCCCGGTGCCGTACGTCACCCAGGCGGGAGCCGCCCCCGCGCGCGCCTCGAGGATCGCCGCGCTGATCTGCTCGGTCAGGTGCTCGATATAGGGCTCGATCAGCTCGCTGCCGGGCTTGTCCGCGAGCTGCGAGTTGACGTTCGCGCCGGCGTGCGTGTGCGACAGGTTGAGCAGCAGCGCCGCCTCTGCCAGCCCGGTCTCCTCCAGGATCGTCGCGCGCAGCCCGACCGCGTCGGGCAGATGCTGGAACCAACCGAGGTCGACCGCGACCAGCGCCAACGTCGGCTCGTCGCCGGTGAGCGGCGCGAACACGGCCGCGGCGGCTTCGAACGGCCGGTGGACGCCTTCGGCGGTGTCGTGCGTCGCGGCGCCCCACGAGCGGGCGTAGATGCCGACCGGAGGCGTGACGTCCCGTTTTGCGACGCCGAACCGGCAGCGCGTATAGCTGTAGGTGACGTTCAGTCGAGGTCCCCAGCGTCGATCGGCTGGCCGGTCGTGAAGACGCCGTCGCCGGCCTCGGTCGCCGGGATCGCGCGGATCACAGCGAGCACGCCGTCGAGGGGCGCGCGCAGCACTTCCGGGGGGCGACCGGGCGTGTCGGGAAACCACAGCCGCGCGACCGGGTCGCCCGCCTCGCACTTCCACCGGCGGCTCGAGCAGCGCCTCGAAGATCCCGTCCTCGGGTGCGACCACGTAGTTCGCGGGATCCCGGCCGTCGACGATGACCGCCTCGGGCAGGCCGAGCGAGGCGCGCGTGACGACCTCGCCCTCGAGCACGCCCAGGTGCCGGAGCACGTTCATGAGGCCGCTCCACGCGAGCTGGTGGACCGCGGGCGGCACGCGGCCACCGCCGCCGAGCTCGGTCGAGATGACGACCTTGCCCTGCTGCTCCGCCTCGACGCAGAGCAACCCGGTGCCGTTGATGTCGACGTACAGGAAGTGGTAGTCGGAGTTCCACGCCTGCATCCCGGCCAGCATCGAGCGGCGCTGCTCCGGGTCGTCGACGACGTGCATGTGCGAGCAGGGCATGAACCAGGCGCTGCGCCCGCCGGAGTGAATGTCCATGACGACGTCCGCCGGCGGGAACAGAAACCGGGTCAGGAAGTCGGCGAGCTGCTCGTCGGGCCGCCCGTCCCACGAGCCCGGGAAGGAGCGGTTGAAGTTGATGCCGGAGGGCCACATCCGCGTGTTCGCCTTCGACGCGGCAGTCGACAGCACGGGGATGACCGTGACCCGCCCGGAGACCTGCTCCGGCTCGAGCTCCTGGATCAGGCGCAGCGCCGCGACCTGGCCCTCGTACTCGTCGCCGTGGTTCCCGGCGAGCACGAGCACGTTCGGCCCGTCCCCGTTCGCAACCGACGCGATGGGGATGAAGGTGCTGGCCCAGCCGCCCGTGTTCGTGATCTTCGGGAGCGCAAGCCGGCCGAGCTGCTTGCCCGGCGCCGAGAGATCGATCGTGCAGGAAACCTGGGACTGCGTCATGCGCGAGACGCCAGCGTCGCGCTGACGGCCGCCTCCGTGGCCTCGAGCAGGCGATCGACGTCCTCGTCGGTGTGCGCGTACGAGAAGTGGCTCCGCTTCAGGTTCAGCGGCAGCTCGAAGATCCCGTGGCGCATCAGCTCGCGCCGGTAGCCGACGAACAGGTCGACGTCGTTCCGGAGCAGGTCGTCGTAGCTCTCCACCGTCCCGTCGAGGAAGTAGGTGACGAACACCGAGCCGAAGCCTGCGACGACGACCGGCACGCCGAGCCGCGCGTAGAGGGCGCGCAGCCCCTCGCGCGTTCGCTCCCCGAGCCGGAAGACGTGCTCGTGCACCGGCTCGCGCTGGAGCTTGTCGAGCGTCGCGAGCGCGGCCGCGGTCGTCGCCGGATGGCCGTTGAACGTGCCGGCGAAGAAGGCCGGCTGCCCCGGGGTCGTCGAGAAGAGGTCCATCAGCTCGGCCTTGCCGCCGAGCGCGGAGACCGGCCAGCCGTTCGCCATCGCCTTCCCGAGCGTGGTCAGGTCCGGTGTCACGCCGGCGATCGCCTGGTAGCCGCCGAGCCCGTGGCGGAACCCGGTGATCACCTCGTCGAAGACGAGCACGGTGCCGTGCATCGTCGCCAGCTCGCGCAGCCGTTCGAGAAAGCCCGGCTTCGGCAGCACCGCGCCGATGTTGTGCGGGATCGGCTCGAGGATGATCGCGGCGACGTCGTGGTCGACGAGCGCGCGCTCGACCGCCTCCGCGTCGTTGAACGGGCAGACGATCGTCGCGTCCAGCACCTCGGGGAGGATCCCCTGGGAGAGCGGGTCCTTGCCGCCCACGCGGTCGGCGGGCGAGATCACGTTCATCGCGACCGAGTCGTGCCAGCCGTGGTAGCAGCCCTGGAACTTGAGCACGTGGCGCCGCCCGGTGACCGTGCGCGCGAGCCGGAGCGCATGGAAGGTCGCCTCACTCCCGGTCGCCGTCAGCAGCACCTTCTCGAGCGAAGGCACCACGTCGACGAGCCGTTCGGCGAGCTCGATCTCCACAGGGGTGACTCCGACGCCCATCAGCCCGGCCGCGTTCGCAGCGGCCGCGTCGACGTCGGGGTCGTTGTGCCCGAGGAGCGGCGGGCCGAAGGCGGAGTGGTAGTCGGTGTAGACGCGGCCGTCGGCGTCGGTGAAGGTAGAGCCGCTCGTCGCGGCGACGACGAGCTCCTCGAGCCCCGGGACGCGGCGCTGTCCGCTGTTCACGCCTCCAGGGATCACTGCGGCCGCGCGGCCTGCGAGCCTGCCGGCGGCCTCGGATGAGATCTGGGTCATCGTGCCTCCACGCGTAGGGACGAGAGGACGTCCTCGTCGAGATCGACGCCGAGCCCGGGCGCAGTCGGGACGGCGACGTATCCGTCGGCCTCGATCGGCAGCAGCTGGTGCGTCAGCTTCGTGTTGATGTCGGTCTCTGCAACGCAGTACTCCTGGAAGAGCGCCCCGGCCAGCACGGCGTTCACGTGCAGCGAGGCGGCCTTGATGATCCCACTCTTCCAGGCGTGTGGAACCAGCGCGACCCCGTGCTCCTCCGCGAGCGCCGCGATTCGCATCATCTCGGTGATCCCGCCGCAGCGAGTGACGTCGGGCTGGATCAGGTCGACGTGCCCGCGCTCGATCAGCTCGCGGAAGCCCCACCGGGTTGCGTCCTGCTCGCCGGCGGCGACCGTGATCTCGACCGCGTCCGCCAGCTCGGCATAGGCCTCGTACTCGTCCGGCTCGAACGGCTCCTCGAGCCAGTAGACGCCGAGCTCCTCGAGCTCGCGGGCGACTCGGATGGCGGTAGTCGCATCTGCGCCGTAGCCGAGCCCGGCGTCGATCAGGATCTCGACGTCGTCGCCGCCCGCTTCGCGGGCAGCGGCGGCGAGGCGGACGTCGTGGTCGGGATCCTGGCCGAGCGGTCCCCAGCCGAGCTTCACCGCCGTGAAGCCCTGCTCGCGGAGCGCCGAGACGGCGTCGGCGACCTCCTCGGGCGTGTCCGGCATCAACCGGGACGCATAGGCGCGGACCCGGTCGTGCTCGACGGTGCCGAGCAGCTCGCACACCGGCTTGCCGAGCGCCTTCCCCTTGATGTCCCAGAGCGCGATGTCGAGACCGCTGATCGCGTGGATCGCGATCCCGCGCCGGCCGATGAAGATGACGCCGCGGTACATCTTGTCCCAGAGCCGCTCGATGTCGAAAGGGTCCTCCCCGATCAGCAGCTCGCGCAGACTCTGCGCGATCGCATGCGAACCGGGGGCGCTGACGAGGGCCGCGACCGCCTCGGGTGCCGAGTCGACTTCGCCGATGCCGGTGATCCCCTCGTCGGTGTGAACCAGGATGACGAGGTCGTCCTGGCTCCCGTCCGCAATCCCCTCGTTCACGGAGGGTTGCCGCAGGACGACGGCCTCGACATCGGTGATCTTCACGGATTGTCGATCATAACCCGATTGTCAACAATCTCAGGCAAGCCGAGCGGGGACGGCTTGCGTCGCAAAGAGGTCGTCGACCGTCTCGCGTCTGCGGATCACATCGCAGTTGTCGCCGTCGACGAGCACGGTCGCGGGACGCGGCAACAGGTTGAACTGGGTCGAGAGCACCTCCGCGTAGCCGCCGACGTCCAGCACCGCGAGCAGGTCGCCCTGGCCGAGTGAGGGCAGCCACCGCCGCTCGCCAAGGACGTCGGGCACGCATGTCGGCCCGACGACGCTCACCTCCGCGTCGCCGGCGGCGCGCCCCTTCGTTGCGTGGACGATCTCGTAGTAGTAGCCCTGGAGCGACACACGCGGGCAATGGTTCGTGCTCGCGTCGACGTTGACCCACGTCGTGCTCCCCGTCGGCAGGCGCTTGACGACGCCGACCCGGGTGAGCAGGACCGTGGCGTTGCTGACGAGACGCCGGCCGGGCTCCAGCACGAGATGGGGCTCGTGGAGCGAGTGATCCGCAAGCGCCGACCGCAGCGGCGCAGCGATCGCCTCCGCGTATTCCTCGGGAGTGCCGACGGCGTGGCTGGCGGACGGAGCGCCGCTCTCGGGATCCCGCTCGTGTGGGTAGCCGCCGCCGAAGTCGAGCAGCTCGGGCTGCCACCCGAAGCGGTCGTGCAGCTCCACGATGCACGTGGCGATCAGGCGGGAGGCGAGCTCAAAGGCCTCGGGAGTCGCCCGGAGCCTGCTCACGTGAAGATGAAGGCCGCGGAGGCGAAGCCACCGAGACTCCAGCGCGCCGGGCACGAGCTCGACGATCGTCTCCCGGTCCATCCCCCACTTGTCGTGGCTCGTGTCGGCAGCGATCGCGGCGAGCTCGGGCTCGAGCGTCGCAGGATCCGCGTAGCTGAAGGGCAGGACCCGCAGGCAGACGTCCGCCGGCCGGCCGAGCTCCTCGGCGAGGGCGGCGACCGCGTCGAGCTCGCTGCGGTCGTCGACGTTGATCGTCACGCCCGCCGCGATGGCGGCGCGCAGCTCCGACGGCTGCTTGTTGCTCCCGTTCAGCACGAGCAGCTCCGGCGCGACACCGCCCCGCAACGACAGCGTCAGCTCGCCGAGCCCGAAACAGTCGCCTCCCACCTCTTCCTCGACCAGCAGGCGCCGGATCGCCAAGTTGGCGTTCGACTTCGTCGCATAGAGCAGCGTCACGCGCGGCCAGCGCGCCTCGAACGCCTCGCGCAGCCGGCGGACGTTGGCCCTGATCTGAGCTTCGGAGGTCACGTAGAGCGGCGTGCCGTACTCCTCTGCCAGCTCGGGCGCAGACCGGCCCTCGATCCGGAGCACCCCGTCCTCGTCGACCCGGATCGGCCCGTCCCGGCCGACGACCTCCCGGGCGCTCCGGCCCGTCACGCGCGGAGCGGCTGCGGTGTCGCGGTCCGAGGGCTGAGTACCTCGTCGAGCGCCTCGTCGAGGATGTCGAGCATCTCGTCGAGCTGCTCGGGCGTCGTCGTCAGCGGCGGCGCGAGCACGGCCATCCAGTGGCTTGCGCGGAGGAGCAGGCCTTTTCGCCTGGCAGCTTCTCTCACCCGGATGCCGACGTTCTCCGCTGCGGGGAACGGCTCCTTCGTGTCAGGGTCGCGCACGAACTCGAGGCCGAGCAGCAGGCCCTGTCCGCGGACGTCGCCGACCCCCGGAACGCGCGCCTGGAGCGCTCGGAGCCGCGCCAACCCCTGTTCGCCGCGAGCGGCGGAGTTCGCCACCGCATCGAGCTCGCGCAGCTCCTCCAGCGCCGCGAGCCCGGCGGCGCAGGCGACGGGATTGCCGGCATACGTGTGGCCCGCGGCGAACTCGAGCCCCGCAGGCCCCCAGAACGCCTGCGCAATGCGGTCTGTGATCACCGTCGCCGAAAGCGCCATGTAGCCGCCGGTCAGCCCCTTGCCGAGGACGAGGATGTCCGGCCAGGTCGAGAAGAGCTCGGACGCGAAGAGATGTCCGGTCCGGCCGAACCCGGTGATGATCTCGTCGAAGACGAGAACGATGTCGTGCCGGTCGCACAGGTCCCGGAGCGCCGGGAGGTAGCCCTCCGGCGGGATCACTACACCCGCTGTCATCAGGATCGGCTCGGTGATCAGTGCGGCGATCGTCTCCGGGCCCTCGAGCTCGATCACCTGCTCGACCAGACGTACGTAGGTTGCGGCGACGTCAGCCGGGTCGACGTCAAAGGGCGGGCGGTACGGGTCGGGCGTGTGGAGATGGACGAACCCGGCGGCGAGAGGCTCGTACGGGCTTCGGCTCGCACGCCAGCCGCTCGCCGCAAGGGCGTGTCCGGTGACTCCGTGATAGGCGCGGTAGTGCGAGAGCACCTTGTACTTGCGTGGATCGCCGGCCTGGCGGTGGAACTGGCGCGCCATCTTGATCGCCGCCTCGACCGCCTCTGAGCCGCCGCTGCCCCATTTGAGGGTGGTGTACCGGGGTGGCAGGAGCGCGAGGAGCTCGCGCGCCAGCTCGAGGCTTCGGTCGCTGGTCGCCATCGTCGGTGCGGCGAGCGCGAGCCGCGAGAGCTGCCTCGTCGCGGCCTCGACGATGCGGGCGTTTCCGTGCCCGAGGCTCATGCAGAACGTCCCGGAGAGCCCGTCGATGTACCAGCGCCCGTCCACGTCCCGCACCCGGATCCCGTCGCCCTCGGTCAGGATCAGCGGGTCCTCGCTGAACGCCTGCATCTGGGTGAAGTCGACCATCACCCTGCCGACAGCGTCGATGAGGTCGCGCGAGGCGATTGTCGATCATAGCCAAATTGTCAACAATCCTCTAGAGTCGCCCTGATGGTTGGTCGGCAATTACCGCACTCGCGGTGACGACCCAGACACGGCGCCGGGAGCCACCCTCGGCCTTGCCAAGGCAACCAGCCTTGGCCGCGGCCGAGTGCGGCCCCCAGCTTGGTCTGGATCGCCCCCGCAAGCACGCCAATCACCGACCAACCATCCGGCGATGAGCGACACCCGGGTCTCCTGCACGATCGACCTGTCGGCGGACGGGAAGCAGTTCGGCGCGCTGGGGGTGCCGCGCTCGTCGAACCAGTGGTCGCGCCTCACGGTCCCGATCGTCTCCGTCGCGAACGGCGCCGGGCCCACGGTGGTCGTGATCGGCGGGGTGCACGGGGACGAGCCGGAGGGCCAGGTCGCCGCGCTCAATCTTGCCCGCGGGCTCCTGCCGGAGCAGGTCACCGGCCGGGTGATCGTCGTCCCCTGCGCCTCGCCCGAGGCCTCGCGCGCCTACACCCGAACCTGGCCCTCGGGGATCAACTTCAACCGCTCGTTCCCGGGTGATCCGTGGGGCACGGAGGACGAGCAGCTGGCTTACTTCCTCTCGACCGAGCTCTTCCCGCCCTCGGAGGTCGTCGTCGACATCCACAGTGGCGGGCGCGGCGGGCTCCACCTGCCGTGGTCCGAGATGCACTGGGTCGACGATCCCGAGCAGCGGCGGAAGATGGTCGACGGGATGGTCGCGTGGAACACCGACTGGTGCTGCGTCTACATGGACGTCGGCGGCACCGGCCTGCTCGTGGGGGAGGCCGAGCGTCAGGGCAAGGTCGTCATCAGCACGGAGCTCGGCGGCGGCGGGCACGTCACCGCGGAGATCCACCGGCTCGCGGCGAGCGGCCTCTCGAACGTGCTCCGGCACGTCGGTGTGCTCGAGGGCGAGGTCGTCGGCCGGGAGTCTCCACCGACGTTCCTGAGAGCGACGGAGCTCGACAACTTCGTGCTCGCGCCCGAGTCCGGACTCTTCGAGACCCTTGTCGCCCTCGGCGACCGCGTCGAAGCCGACCAGCCGGTCGGCCGGATCCACTTCATCGAGCGGCCCGACCGGGGGGCGGAGACCGCCTACGCCCGCAACGACGGGATCGTGTGTGTCGTCCGCGCGGTCGCCACCTGCGAGCAGGGGGACAACATCGTCGTGGTCGCCCGCGAGGTCGACCGGTCGGAGCTCGACTAGTGCAGCGCTGCACAGTCGCTGCGACCCAGGTCGACGTCCGCCACCTCGACGTCGAGCACAATCTCGAGACGCACGTGCGGCTGATCGCCGAGACGGCCGAGGCGGGCTGCGACCTCGTCGTCTTCCCGGAAACCTCGGTGACCGGCAACAACGGCAGCGCGGAGGTGACGCGGTTCGCGGAGCCGCGCGACGGGCGCATCTTCCGCACGATCCAGGAGCAAGCGAAGAAGTGCGGGATCGTCGTCTCGTACGGGTTCTGCGAGCTCTACCGCGGCACGCACTACAACACGTCTGCGCTCGTGGGGCCGGAGGGCCTGATCGGACTGCAGCGCAAGGTGCACGCCTCCTTCGACGAGTTCTTTCGCTTCCGGCAGGCCTACGAGTGGGGGGTCTACGACCTCGGCTTCTGCACCGTGGGTACGGCGATCTGCCACGACAGCGACTTCTTCGAAAGCTGGCGGATCCTCGCCCTCAAGGGCGCCGAGGTGATCCTGCTTCCGCACGCGAACCGGACGATGCCCGCGGGCGGCGGCGTCATCACCTTCGACGGGCGCGGGCGCGAGCTGCCGGAGGAGGAGATCCTGCGCGCTCAGGAGGAGCTACTCGAGGAGAGGCCGAGCCCGCCACGGCTGCACGACTTCCTGGCCCGGGACAACGGGGTCTACGCCGTCTTCTCGGACATGGTCGGGTTCGACGGGCACAGCACCCATGTCGGGGGCGCCTACGTCCTCGCGCCCGACGGGTCGATGCTCGCGCGGACCGAGCTCGGTCCGGGAAACCGGTGGCTCAGCGTCGAGCTCGACCCCGTGCTCCTCGAGCAGGCACGCGAGAACCCGTGGTTCGCGCTCAAGAAACGGCGGCCAGAGGCGTACGGCGAGCTGGTCGTCCACGAGTGAGAAAGGACCGTTCGTGAGCAACCTCACCGCCGGCGTCGCACGCGCCGACATCACGCCGCCGTGTGGCCTACCGCACGGCTGCTGGTCGGCCCGTACCGGCCTCGCCCAGGGAATCCACGACCCGATGATCGCGCAGGCGCTCGTCCTCGACGACGGCCGCACCCCGGTCGCGATCGTCGCGGTCGACCTCGTCTTCGCCGGCGCGGACATGACGGCGGCCGTCCGTGAACGTGTGCAAGAGCTGACCGGGATCCCGCCCCAGGCGGTGCTCGTGAACGCCGCGCACAACCACAGCGCACCGAGCATCTCGCGCGGCTCCACCGTTGCCGGCCTCGCCGATACAGGATCGTTCGCGCCGTACGTCGACGTCCTGCCCGACCTGCTCGCGGGTGCCGTCTACTCGGCCTGGCGCCGCCGCGAGCCTGCCCGGGTCGGCTGGGGCAGCGGCCGCGCACCCGGGATCAGCGTCAACAGGGTCCGCCGTGAGCGGCCGGTGGACGACAGCGTGCCGGTCCTCCGAGTCGACTCGGAGGACGGCAGCGCGATCGCCGTCGTTGCGAGCTTCGCATGCCACCCCACCCTGCTCGGTGGCGAGAACCTGCTCTGGAACCCGGACTTCCCGGGGCCGCTCCGCGAGACCGTCGAGGCCGGAGTGCCGGGAGCAGAGTGCATCTTCCTCCAGGGCTGCGGCGGCGACATCGCGGGCTGGGACTACTGGTTCGGCAACCGCGACGCGCGCAGGCACAGCTTCGAGAGCAGGGACGAGTTCGGCCAGGCCGTCGGCGCGGCCGCGCTCGAGGCGCTCAAGGGCGTCGAGACGACCGCCGAGGCGGAGCTCGGGGCGGCCTCGACCAGAGTCGAGCTCAGGCGCCGCCGGATCCCATGGGACGTCGAGGAGCTCGAGCGTCGGATCGCGGAGCTCGCGCAGGAGCCCGAACCCGAGTATCCGGAGGCGTGGGGCGAGGACGTCCACACCGCAACCTCGGCCCAGGACTTCCCGACCTTGTACCAGCGGAGCGCGCTCGCGATGTACGCGGATATGGCGCGCCGGCCCGACGACCCGGTCCCGGCCGAGCTCCAGGTGCTTCGAATCGGCGACGCGGCGATCGCCGCCAATCCGTTCGAGCTGTTCAACGAGTGCGGCGTCCGCATCCGCGAGGGCAGCCCGTTCGAGACGACCTTCGTGCTCGGCTACACCAACGACTACGCGGGCTACTTGCCGGCGAGCGAGGACCTCGACCTGCTCGACGGTGTCGCGCTCGACGACCTGCTCGACCAGGACCGCTACCGCTGGGCCTACGGGATCACGAACTCGAACGTCGACCGCGGCGAGGTCGAGCGCGTCGTCGACGAGAGCGTCGCGCTGCTCCACGGCGTGAGATGAAGATCACCGCCGTCGAGACGCACGTCTGCCACGCGCGGATGCGGAACTGGGTGTTCGTCCGCGTCGTCACCGACGAGCCGGGGCTCCACGGCTGGGGCGAGGCGACGCTCGAGTGGCACACCCGTGCTGTCGTCGGCGCGGTCGAGGACATCGCCGAGCTGATCGTCGGCGAGGATCCGACCCGGATCGAGCACCTCTGGCAGATGATGTTCCGCCAGCACTTCTGGCACGCGAGCGGGATGGTGCGCGGAACCGCGATGAGCGGGATCGACATCGCGCTCTGGGACATCCTCGGCAAGGTGCACGGCGTGCCCTGCCACAAGCTCTGGGGAGGGCGCGTCCGCAACTACGTGCGCCTGTACGGGCACCTCGGCGGCGGGAGGATGGAGGACTTCTACGAGAGCGACGAGCCGCAGCGCTTCGCCGAGCTCGCGAGCGCGATGGTCGAGAGCGGCTTCACCGCCTTCAAGACGATGGCGGTGCCGCCGACGATGCCACTCGAAGGGCTGGCGCCGGTCCGGCACGCGGAGCGTTGCGTCGCCGCGATGCGGGACGCGGTCGGAGACGAAATCGACCTCATGGTCGACTGCCACGCACGCCCGAGCCCGCGCATGGGCCACCTCTTCGCGGCCGCGCTGGAGCCGTTCGGCCTCTACTGGCTCGAGGAACCGTGCTGGCCGGAGCGGGCGGACGACATCGCCGCGATCCAGCGCTCGGTTTCGACGCCGATCGCGACCGGCGAGCGCCTGGTCGGCGTGCACGGGTTTCGCGAGCTGCTGGAGCAGGGGGCGTGCAGCGTGCTCCAGCCCGACATCACCCACTGCGGCGGCCTGAGCGAGGCGCGCCGGATCGCGGCGCTCGCCGAGACGTACCGCGTCGCGCTCGCTCCGCACAACCCGCAGGGGCCTGTCTCCACGGCCGCGTCGATCGAGCTCGGGCTGGCTACGCCCTCCTATGTGATCTGCGAGGCGGTCACAGCTGACGTGCCCTGGCGCTCTGAGGTCGTCACCGAGTCGCACCGGATCGATACGGACGGCATGCGCGCCTACCCGAGCGACCTGCCGGGCCTCGGTGTCGAGATCGACCTCGAAGTCGTGGCCGCGCACCCATTCGAGCCCGAGCTTCCGCAGCGCGTCTTCTATGCCGACGGCAGCGTCGGGGACTGGTAGGCGCACGCTGAGCGGTCAGCGTTTCGACGGGCGGGTCGCCTTCGTCACGGGTGGGTCGAGCGGGATCGGCGCGGCGGTCGCGCAACGGCTGCTCGAGGAAGGCGCACGCGTTGCGTCGCTCGACCTCGCGGAGGGCGCGCCCGCAGGCGTGCTCGGGATCGCCGGAGACGTGAGCAGCTCCGCGGACGTCGAGGCGGCGGTCGCGCGCGTGGAGTCTGAGCTCGGCCCCGTCGACGTCCTTGTGTGCTCGGCCGGGATCACCGGCGGCTCCCTGCGCACCGTGGACGTGAACGACGACGAGTGGCGGCGCGTGTTCGCCGTCAACTCCGACGGCGTCTTCTTCTGCAACCGCGCTGTCGTCCGCGGCATGACCGAGCGCGGCTACGGGCGGATCGTCAACGTCGCCTCGATCGCGGGCAAGGAGGGCAACCCGATGGCCGCTGCCTACTCCGCCTCGAAGGCGTCCGTGATCGCACTGACAAAGGCGATCGGCAAGGACCTGGCGGGGACGGGCGTGCTCGTAAACGCCGTCGCGCCTGCCGTGATCGAGACTCCGCTCCTCGCCGGCGTGTCCGAGGAGCACATCAGCTACATGGTCGAGAGGATCCCGATGGGACGTCTCGGCACCGTGGACGAGGTCGCGGCGCTCGTCTGCTGGCTCGCGAGCGAGGAGTGCTCCTTCTCGACCGGCGCGACCTACGACATCTCGGGCGGCAGGGCCGTCTACTGAGCGAGCGCCGCGCGGGTGCCCTACGGGCAGGGCGGGTAGTCGCACTCCCCTGTCGACGGGGGGATCGTGGGTATCGTGGGCGGCGGGGTCGTTTCGATCGGAGCCTTGACGATCGCCGTTCCTCTGGCGGAGACCGCCCACCACTTGGCGCCGAAGCCGTTGCTGCCCTGGCCGTTGGTCTGACCCGCCTGCTTGTCGAGCGCGTAGGTGTAGAGCGGGTGCCCGTTGTAGGTCACCTGCATGCTGCCGTTGCTCCGCTTCGTCCTGCCGAGCAGCGACAGCTTGACGCCGGTGCCGGCGGTCGGCTTCGCCGCGCTGAGCAGGGGCGGCCAGAACCGTGCACAGCTCGCGGTGCACGCGCTCTTGCCGCTCTTGTCCTTGGCGAAGAGGTAGAGGGTGCGGCCCCGTGAGCTCACCAGCACCTGGCCGAGATTCGTCTTGCGGAGGGAGACGGTCGAGCTCGCGGTCGCCACGTCGGCTTCCGGGGACTCGGTGCCGGCAACCGAGCCTGCGGCGAGGAATCCGCTCGCTGCCACCGCGGCCAGCGTCAGCACGACGACGATGCGCGTCAACGCCCGGCGCCCGGTCACGCCGCCCACTAGTACCTCTCCACGTCGCACGTCTAGCCTCACTCCAATCTCAGGTCTCGACCGACTCTACGCGGCGAAGACGTGGCCGGATTCGCCGCACGGATGAAGGATGGTCTCCGAGCCGTCACGTACCGGAGCGCCTGCTCGGTCTCGGCGTCGAAGAGGTACACCTTGTCCCGCGGCACGTGGAACGACCGCTGCTCCCCCGGGGCGAGCCGCTCCTCGACGGGCAGCTTCGCGAGCAGCGGAACGTCCCTGGCGCGCAGGTGGGCGAGCTGCTCGTCGCCGAGATACTCCACGACTTCGACGAGCGCGTCGAAGCGTGCTCCGTCGCCCGCACCGGCTCCCGGCTCGACGTGCTCGGGCCTGAAGCCGGCGAGCGTGCCCGAGCTGCCGGCCCCGTCGACGAGCCCGCCCGGGACGAGGTTCATCGCGGGCGAGCCGATGAAGCGCGCGACGAAGACGTTCGCGGGCTTCGTGTAGAGCTCCTCGGGCGTCCCCACCTGCTGGAGCACACCGACGCGCATGACCGCGATCCGGTCGCCCATCGTCATCGCCTCGACCTGATCGTGCGTGACGTAGATGGTGGTCACCTTCAGGTTCCGTTGCAGCTTGAGGATCTCGGCGCGCGTGGCGACCCGCAGGGCGGCGTCGAGGTTCGAGAGGGGTTCGTCCATCAGGAACACCTCCGGCTCCCGCACGATCGCGCGGCCGAGCGCGACCCGCTGCCGTTGCCCGCCCGAGAGCTGCTTCGGCTTGCGCTTCAGCAGCTCGGCCATGTCGAGAATCTCGGCCGTCCTCGTCACCCGCCGGTCGATCTCCGCTTTTGGTGTGCGCACGTTGCGAAGACCGAAGGCGAGGTTGTCGTAGACAGTCATGTGGGGGTAGAGGGCGTATGACTGGAACACCATGGCCACGTCACGGGCGCCGGGCGCGAGGTTGTTGACGACCCGGTCGCCGATCAGAATCCGGCCGGAAGTGGCCTCCTCGAGGCCGGCGAGCATGCGCAGCGCGGTGCTCTTGCCGCAGCCGGAGGGGCCGACGAGGACGAGGAACTCGCCGTTTCTGACTTCGAGCGAGAGATCGTCGACCGCGACCGTCTGGTCGAAGCGCTTGGTGACGTCGGCGAACGTGACCGGCGCCATCAGGTTCCTGCCTCCGAGAGCGGCTCGTCGGGGAGCGCGAAGCGCGCCGCGACGAGGAACGAGTACGCGACGGTGAGGGTCAGCAGCGGCAACACGGCCGCCGCCAGGCCGAGCAGGTTGACGAGCAGAAGCAGGAATGCGAGTGCGAGGGATGCCACCGGCCGGCGGGCGAGCGCGTACCCGGACTTGCGTAGGACCTCGCGCAGCGGCCGCTCGCGCTCGTCGATCGCGATCGGCCACAGCTGCACCTGGAAGACACCGAAGAACGCGAGCACGTACGCGGTGAGAAAGGCGAAGGGCCAGCCGAGCGAGCCGGAGCCCGCATACGTGCGAATCGCGATCGCGCCGGCGACGAGGACGAGGCCGGCAAGCAGTGCGAGCTCGAGACCACGCCGCCACTGCAGCCGCAGTCCCACGAGCGCATCCCGGAGCGAGAGCTCCTGCGTGCGGACGACGCGTACTGCGCAGTGCATGAGCGCGGCGGCGAGCGGGCCCAGCAGCACGGCCAGCGCGAGGGCCGAGAGCGCATATGAGGCGGCGACGAGCACGCTCAAAGCCGCGATCGAGAGGAGGCTGTTCAGCACCACGAGGCGCCACGACTGCTCGTAGAAGTCGCGCAGGGCCGTGCGCATTGCGACCCGGACGCTCAACCTTTCACCCCGCTCGCGACAACGCCCGCGACGAAGTAGCGCTGGAAGAAGACGTAGATCACCGCGATCGGCAGGATCGCGAGCGCGCTCGCTGCCATCAGCTGCGGCCAGAGGGTCTGGTACTGGAAGCGGAACTGCGCGAGCCCGAGCTGGATCGTGTAGACGTCCGGATCCCCGAAGCCGAGGATGATCAGCGACCAGAAGAAGTCGTTCCACATGCCCTGGAAGGTGAGGATCGTGACCGCCGCGAGCGCCGGTGCGGCCAGCGGCAGCATCACCTTCCAGTACGTCTTGAAATGGCCGGCGTTGTCGAGCTTGGCGGCCTCCTCGAAGTCTCGCGGGATCGTGAGGAAGAACTGGCGCATCAGGAAGAGCTGGGTTGGAAGCACGAGCTGGATCGCGATGAAACCGAAGAAGCTCCCCACGAGGCCCCAGTTCGTCAGCATCTGGAAGACGGGCACGAGGCGAAGCTGGTCGGGGATCATCAGCGTCGCGAGCACGACCATGAACAGCACCTCCCGGCCGGGGAAGCGCAGCCGGGCGAACGCGTAGCCGCCGAGCGAGCAGAGCACGAGGTTTGAGAGGGTGATCGTGCCCGCGAGGATGAAGCTGTTGAGGGCGAAGCGGGCGAAGTTGAACTCCGTCAGCACCTCGCGGAACGCCTGCAGGCTCGGGTTGTCCGGCAGCAGGTCGAAGCCGGTCGTCTCCGGCAGCGTCTTCAGCGCCGTCGAGACCGTCCAGAGAAACGGGACGAAGAAGAGGGCGGAGACGAGTGCGAGGAGGACGTAGACGAGCACACGGCGCGCCCGCACGGAGAACGGCCGTGCGGGGATCGCCGGAGCGCGTGCCGCCTCGACCGCCATCAGGCCACGTCCGGGCGGCCGAACAGGAGGCGCTGGATCAGCGTCAGCGTGAAGATGAGGACGAACAGCGCGAGCCCGATCGCGGCGGCGTAGCCGAATCGGACGTCCCCGATCGCGGTGCGATAGAGGTAGAGCACGGCGGTCATCGTCGAGAAGTTCGGGCCGCCCGTGGCGTTCGAGACGATGAACGCCTGGTCGAAGATCTTGAGCGCCCCGACCACCGAGACGACCGCGACGAAGAAATGGCCGGGCTTGAGCAGCGGGAACGTGATCTTCCAGAACGTTCGCCAGGCGCCGGCGCGGTCGATCGCGGCCGCTTCGTAGACGTCGGTCGGGATCGCCTGGAGCGCGGCGAGATAGAAGAGCATCATCGTCCCCGACGTCGTCCAGGCGTTGAGCCCGACGATCGCAAAAAGGGCGGTGTCGGAGTCGGCGAACCAGGGCCGGTTGCCGCCGATGATCGCGTTCAGCAAGCCGTCGGCAGAGAGGATGTAGATCGCAATCGCGGTGATCGCGGCCGACGAGGCGAGCGCGGGAAAGTAGAAGGCGGAGCGGAAGAACGTCCTGCCGCGGATGCCGGCGTTGACGATCACCGCCATCGAGAGGCCGAGCGCCATCTGGATCGGGACGACGAGCGCCGTGTACAGCAGCGTGTTCTTCAGCGCCTTGTGGAAGATCTCGTCGTGGAAGAGCTCGCGGTAGTTCTCGAGCCCGAGCGTCTCGATCTTCCCGAAGACGCCCCAGTCGTAGCGGCTGATGTAGGCCGCGTAGGCGAGCGGCCAGATGAAGAAGAGCAGGAAGACGCCCATCGGCACGAGGATGAACGCGTAGCCCACGAACGCCTCGCGCAGCTTGGCCGAGCGAAGCCTGGGCGCGCCCTCGACTGTTGCCATGCTCACCTCACCCGGAGTTGTGCCGGGGCTCCGCCGCGCGCCGCTCGATCGGGCGCGCGACGGAGTCCGGGCGGGCTTCAGCGAAGCGCGTCGTTCGCGGCCTTGTCAATCTTCGTGAGCATGCCTTGAACGGTCTGCTTGCCCTCGATCACGGCCGTCAGCTCGTTGTTCGCGATGTCGATCACCTTCGTGAACGTCGGCGCGAACTGCCACGGACGGGCGGCCGGAGCCGCGGCGATCAGCGGCTGTCGGCCGGGAGCCGGCTTGACGTCGACGCGCGAGGGCAGCGCCAGCCCCTTCGAGGTCCACGTCTTCATGCCCGGCTGGCCGACGAGGTAGCGGAGGAGCTGCCACGCCGCCTCCTTGTTCTTCGAGTCCCGCGCCATCGAGTACGAGACCGTGAAGGCGAGGTTCCCCTCCTGCTTGCCGCGGGTCATTTGGCTCAGCGTGTAGCGGACGTCGGGGAAGGTGTCCGTCATGTACGGGATCACCCAGTTCCCCTCGAACGCGATGGCGGCCTTCTCCTTGCCGAGCGCCTCACCGCACCAGTCGACGCCGAGCTGCGCGGGCGTTCCGGCGAGACCGCTCCGGATCAGGCCGACGTAGAAGGTCGCGGCCTGCCGGACGGCAGGCGAGTTCACCGTCGAGCGCGTCTTCGCGTCGTTCAGGAACGTGCCGCCGTTCTGGTAGACGAACGCGAGCAGCCGGTCCCAGCTCGGGGACAGGCAGATCGCCCGCCCGCCGGAGACCTTGAGCTTCCGGGCGGCGGCCGTCAGCTCCGCCCAGGTGCGCGGCGGCTTGACCCCCGCCTCACTGAGCATGCGGTTGTTCGTCTCCATGCCGAGCGGCGACCAGTCCTTCGGGAAGCCGTACGTCTTCCCGTCCGGGCCCTTGAACCCGTTCAGCAGCCGCTGGTAGAACGCCGACGTCTTGAGCTTGCTCTTCGCGACGTACGGGTCGAGCGGCTCGAGCACCCGCTGCTTGATCCAGTCCGGCGCGACGTTCGAGTCGACGTAGAAGACGTCGGCTGGACTACGCGATGCGAACTTCGCCAACATGGCCGCCGGGTAGTCACCCGAGATCGGCGCGTAGTTGACCTTGATCTGCGGGAACGTGCGCTCGAACCCGCGGATCACTTCCCTCAGCAATCTCGTCTCCGTTGGAGACGAGGCCCAGCCGGAGAGGGTGACGGTTCCCGACGCCTGTGCAGGCGACGCCGTCTTGCCCTCTGTCGTGCCGACGCCGACGGCGGCGAGCACGAGAAGCGCAACGACCCCGGCTGTGACGAGCAGATGATGGCGTTTCATCTACAGCCCCCTGATGTTCATGACCGTGGAAACGGTTCCACGGCGACGCGGCAGCTTAGCGCCGTATTCGCGATTTCGGCGTGCGGCTAGCTCGAGCGCGGGTCGAGCTGCTCGACGTACTCGCCCTCTTCGCCAGTCTTGCGAACAATCCAGTAGGTCTCGTGCTGTGACGCGAGCGTTTCGACCTCCGGCGTGTAGTGATCCGGCCGGACGACGAACTGCTTCGGGTCGGCCCGAACGGCCTCGTACTCGGACTTGAGGAGCGTGACCCGGAACGTGCAGTCGGCATTCGCACACTCGCAGAGATACAGCTCCGGTACCGCCGGATCGAGCTGGTGCGCCTTGGTCGTGATGCGCTCGTTGACCTCGCGGAAGAACGCCTCGTTCTCGGCCATGCGTTTCTCGCGCGGGTCCATGGATCGCGAACGATAGGGCATGTCGCCGTGTGGCTCGCGTGCCTGACCGGCCGTAGACTCGTGCCCATCGAGCCCTCGTCTAACGACATCTCCGAAGACGAGCAGCCGGAGGAACGGCTGCAGGCCCTGATCGACTCCTCGCCGCTCGCGCTCGTGGAGTTCGGCCTGGACACGCGCATACGGCTGTGGAACCCGGCGGCCGAGCGCATCTTCGGCTGGTCGGGCGAGGAGATGCTCGGCCGCGCCGGCCTCCCGATGGCGCCGCCCTCGAAGCGTGCGGAGAGCGAGGAGCTCTTCGCGAGGGTGCGCGCGGGCGAGTGGGTGAACGACTACGAAACCGTGCGGCAGCGGAAGGACGGAATGCTCGTCCACGTCTCGATCGCGGCCGCCCCGGTCAAAGACGAATCCGGCCGGGTGATCGGAAACATGGTCGCCTACACCGACATCACCGAACGGAAGGCGCAGGAGGCGGAGGTGCATCGCCTGAACGCCGAGCTCCACGCCCGCCTCGAGGAGCTCGCCGCATCGCGAGCACGGATCGTCACCGCCGGTGACGTCGAGCGTCGCCGCCTCGAGCGCAATCTCCATGACGGCGCGCAGCAACGGCTGGTGGCGCTCTCGTTGTCCTTGCGGGCGGCGCTGGCGAAGATCGACGTCGACTCGGTCGGCGCGCGCGCGGACCTCGCGGACGCCTGCGACGAGCTCACCCTTGCACTCGACGAGCTGCGTGAGCTCGCCCGCGGCCTCCATCCGGCGGTGCTCAGCGATCACGGCCTGCGAGCCGCGATCGAGACGCTTGCTGGCCGGACGCCCGTCCCGGTCGAGATCGCCGACATCCCCGAAGAGCGGCTGCCCGAGCCCGTCGAAGCGGCCGTCTACTACCTGATCGCCGAGGCGCTGACCAACGTCACGAAGTACGCCCACGCATCGACGGTGCGCGTCCGCGTCGCCGCGAGCGACGGTCGTGTTGTCGTCGAGGTAACGGACGACGGCGCCGGCGGCGCCGACCCGGCCACCGGATCCGGCCTCCGCGGCCTGGCAGACCGGGTGGAGGCGCTGGGTGGCTCGCTCGAGGTCGTGAGCCCCGCCGGCGCCGGGACGTCTCTGCGGGCCGAGATCCCGGGCGAGCCCGGAGCTTGACGAGCAGTGATCTCCGTCATCGTGCGATCTCGGGATGCCTGACCCGGACCCGGTCCTCGCGATAGCGGAGCGCCTCGTACGCCACCACGAGCGCACACACGGCGCTCACGAGGGCGAGAGCCGCGAGCGCAGGAATCGCGACCGCGAGGGGGATGAGGGCGAGTAAGACAACCGCCCCGACTGTCCTCCGCCGGAAGACCCGGCCGGTCGTTCGGAAGAGGAACGCGATGTGCCCGAGGAGGTACAGCGCGGCACCGCCGCAGAGCGCGACCGCGGGCACCGTCTCGAGCGACTCACCGGCGTGGCCGACCGTCGTCTTGAGGCCGAGTGCGAAGAGGACGATGCCGGCGATCATGGGCAGGTGGAGATAGCTGTAGGCGTCCAGCGCGAGCCGGTGGAGCTGGATGCCCTCCGCCTGCATGAGCCGCGTCCGCGCGAAGATCGCGGCCACATCGAAGTAGAGCCACCAGAGCGCCGAGACAACGACGATCCCGAGCGCCGCCGCCACGATCACTCCGGTATCCAGCTCGAAGCCGGCGCCGAGGCCGATGGCGATGATCGACTCGCCGAGCGCGATCAGAATGATCAGCCCGTGCCGCTCGGCGAAGTGCTCGGGCGCGACCCGCCAGCCGCCCCCCACTCCGATCACGACCGGGCCGAGGTAGTCGATCGCGAGCGCGACGAGCCAGATCACGATGCGCTCGGGGCCATCGAAGAAGCCGGCGACCACGAGCAGGGAGGCGCCGACGATCGCCGTCGGCGCGAAGCGGAGCAGGGCATCGCGGCGGTCGGGGTCGTCGCGACCGACGGTCGCGGAGAGAACGAGATGAAGGAGTCGGACGACGAGGTATGCGACGCCGAACAGCACGGCGTCGTCTCCGAAGGCGCCGGGTACCGCCAACGCGACGCCGAACATCGCGCCCATCGAGGCGAGCATGACCAGCCGGACGCCGCCCTCGTCGACATCCATCGCGCTCGTCAACCACGCGTAGGCGGTCCACGCCCACCAGAGGGCCGAGAGGACGAGCATCCCGCGGAAGACTCCGCTCCACGTGGGGTCGTCCGCGAGCAGGACCGTGACCTGAGTCATGGCGAACACGAAGGTCAGGTCGAAGAAGAGCTCGAGCGGGGTGACCTGATGCTCCGCGTCGTGTTCGGGCTGGCGCTCGGCCTCCGTCACGCGCGGACCCTAGCGCCGCGATCGCAGCGACCTCGAAGCCCCGACGAACCTGATCCCCGTCAGACCGTGGTCAGAGCCCTCTCGAGGTCGTCCAGCAGCATCCTTGACGCAGCGCAGAAGAAGGGGTTAGCATCGCCACTTCCGCCTAGCGAGAGGTGCCTTCCACTCAGTGGAAACCGCCGTTTCGGCCGATATCGGACTGCCGCGGGTCAGCTACCTCGGCCGGTTTCTCGACGTCGTTCAGGTCGTGTCCACCGCTCCGGATCGCGGGCTGACCCTCTCCGAGCTGGCGGCCCAGGCCGGCGTCCCGGCGAGCACCGCGTCGCGGCTGGCGCGCCTCCTCGAGGAGCACGGCCTCGCGCGGCGACTGGCAGACAAGCGCTACGTCCCCGGGCCTGCTTTGCTCGCGGTCGGCCTGCGCTCGCTTCGGCGCCTACCCACCGACCGCTTCCAGGACGCGGTCCAGACGCTCTTCGACCTGACCGGCGAGAGCGTCAGCGTCGGGGTCCTGCTCGGCGACGGGATCACTCTGGTCGCGCGACGCGAATCGGCACATGCGTTGCGCTATGTTGCCAGTGTGGGCGACGTCATCGCCCCGCACGAGTCCGCGATGGGGAAGGTGGTTCTGGCCCACTCGGCGCCTGAGCGGCGCATCAGGATCGTTCGTGAGGCCGTCGGCGACGACGCCGACCTTGTTCTCTCCGGCCTCGCGGACGAGCTCGCCGAGACGCGCGCGACGGGGATCGGACGGGACGAGGAGTCCTTTGCGGTCGGCCTCCGATGCGTCGCGGCGGCGATCCTCGGGAGCAACGGCGACGCGGTCGGCGCCATCTCGATCAGCGGGCCGTCCGCCCGCTTCACCCGGGAGCTCGCCGACGGGTTCCTCCCCGCCCTGCGCGAGCAAACTCGGCGGCTCTCTCCCCTTCCGATCGCGATCGACCGTTGACGAGCCTGACCTCCACCGCCGAGGAGCTCTACGCGCGCGCATGCCGTCTCGTTCCGACGGGGACACACTCGAACTCGCGACTCCGGGCGCCGCGCCCGCTCTACATCGAGCGCGCGGAGGGTCCGCACGTCTTCGACGTCGACGGGAACCGGTACCTCGACTGCACGATGGGGAACGGCGCCGTGATGCTGGGTCACGGCCACCCGGCCGTGGCGGAAGCCGTCGCCGCGGCCGTCGCGGCAGGCGTGACGGCGGGGTACGAATCGGCGCTGGCGGTCGAAGCGGCCGAGCTGCTCGCCGAGCTCGTGCCGGACTTCGGCCTCGTTCGCTTCGCGAACACCGGGACCGAGGCGGCGATGCATGCCCTCCACATCGCACGTGCGGCGTCCGGGCGAGAAGGCGTCGCCAAGGCCGAGGGCGCATACCACGGCTGGCACGACCCGCTCTGGGTCTCGTGCTGGGGAGCTCCGGACGCCATCGGCCCCGCGGAGACGCCTGCCTCGCCGCCGGGGTCGGCGGGTCTCTCCCGCCACTCGGCGGACACGGTCGTCCTGCCCTTCAACGACGTGCCGGCGACCGAGGCACTCCTCCGAGCCCACGCAGCCGATCTCGCCGCCGTCTTCGTCGAGCCGGTGCTGATCGACGTCGGCTGGATCCCCGCGCGGCCGGACTACCTCGAGGCGCTGCGGGCGCTCACGACCGAGCTCGGGATCGTGCTCGTGTTCGACGAGCTCCTGACCGGGTTCCGGCTCGCACAGGGAGGCGCACGCGAGTGGTACGGCATCCATGCTGACCTCACCCTCTACGGGAAAGCGCTCGGCAACGGCTTCCCTATCGCGGCGCTGGAGGGCCGGCCCGAGCTGCTCGCCCTCACCGACCCCGCTGAAGGGGGCGTGTCGTACGTCGGCACCTTCAACGGCCACGCGGTCGCGCTCGCGGCGGTCGTGGGAAGCCTCGGCGCACTCCGCGACGGCTCGGCGCTCGCGCACCTGCAGCGCCTCACCGAGCGCCTGAACGGCGGGCTCGCCGCCCTCGGCGACCGCTACGGCGTCGCGGTCGTGCCCGCAGGAGGCGGCGGACACTTCCAGCCGTACTTCACCGATGGCCCGGTGGAGGACTACCGCACGGCTCTCACGACCTCAGCGGAGCACTATGCGGCACTCGTCCGGGCGCTTTCGCGGCGAAACATCCTCATCGCGGAGAAGCCGCTCCTTCACAGCGCTCTCTCCGCCGCCCACACCGAGGAGCACGTCGACGAGATTCTCGCTTCCGCAGAGGACGCCTTCGCGGAGATCGCGGGCGGGCGATGACGGCGCCGCCACCCGACGCCGAGGTCCAGGACGTCGTGAAGATCTTCGGCGAGGACACAGCTGCGGTCGATCACGTGTCGTTCTCCGTCGAACGAGGCGAGTTCTTCTCGATCCTCGGCCCGAGCGGGTGCGGCAAGACGACGACGTTGCGGATGATCGCCGGGCTCGAGACACCGACCGCAGGCGACGTCCTCATCCGCGGCGAGTCGATGGGTCGCCGCCCTGCCTACCGCCGGCCCACGAACACGATCTTCCAACGGCCGGCCCTTTTCCCGCACCTGACGGTGGAGGACAACGTGGCCTTTGGGCTGCGCGTCGAGCGAATGCCGCGGGCCGAGATCCGCCGGCGGGTCGAGGACTCGCTTCGGCTCGCCGAGCTGGCGGGCTTCAACCGGCGGCGCCCGCACGAGCTCTCGGGGGGGCAGCAGCAGCGGGTCGCGATCGCGCGAGCGTTGGTGAAGCGGCCGGCCGTGCTGCTCCTCGACGAGCCGCTCTCGTCGCTGGATCTGCGTCTCCGTGTCCAGATGCAGGGTGTGCTGAAGCGGATCCAGGCCGAGTCGTCGACGACCTTCATCTACGTCACTCACGACCAGACCGAGGCACTCGCGATGTCGGATCGGGTCGCGATCATGAACGCCGGCCGCCTCGAGCAGGTCGGTCCGCCCGACGAGGTGTACAGCCGCCCGCGAACCCGCTTCACGGCCGTCTTCGTCGGCGACACGAACATCTTCGACGGCACCGCGAACGGCAACGGCAGGTTCGTCAGCGGCGGCCTGGAGCTCCTTGCCTCCGGATCGGGATCGGCGCTCTCGATTCGTCCTGAGCGAGTCCTCATCGGCGAGAGGCTCGCGCCCGCACCGGGGCGGAACGTTCTCGATGCCGAGGTCGAGGGCGTCGTCTTCCACGGAGCGACGGTCCGCTACAAGCTCAGGCTCGCCGACGGCCGAGAAGTGATCGCGGACCGGCCGAACGATGCCGCGGGGTCGTTCGCCGCGGGCGACCGCATCCAGGCCGGCTGGGACGCCGTCAACGCCGTCATGCTGGAGGCCTCGGACATGCCGTGATGTCGCTTCCTCCGTCGCCAAGCCCCGGTTCGACTCACCGAAAGGAGACGACCATGCAGGACCCAACTGATGCGACGACCGGGAAGAAGCTGTCCCGGCGGGACGTCCTCGCGGCCGGAGGCGCAGCTGTCGGCGCGCTCGCCCTCGGCGCCGACCCGATTCGGGCGGCGACCGCGACGCCACGGAGGCGGGTGGCGCCCGCCAACGTGAACGTGAAGATGTTCGTGTTCCTCGGCGGAGCGCTCGAGGTGATGCCGCGTCGCTTCAAGGACTGGTACGAGGGCAAGAATCCGAACGTCACGATCGACATCTACGCGAACAGCAACACCGTCGGCTACCCGCTGATGGTGGCTGCGAAGCGCCAGGATCCGACGAAGCCGTTCGTGAACATGGGCTTCTTCAACGCGCAGACGTCGGCGCAAGGTGACCTCGACGACATGTGGCAGGTGCTCGACTACGGGTCGCTGAAGAACGCCAAGGACATCTATCCCGCGTTCCAACGCGCCAACCGGAAGGGCATCGGCATCGGCGCCGACCAGCTCGGCCTCGTCTACAACAAGGCCCTGATCCGCCGGACGCCCCGGTCGTGGCGGGATCTCTGGAACGACGAATACGCCGGCCAGCTCACGTTCTTCGACTACTACTGGCAGGCCGTCTACGCGGCCGCGCGACTGAACGGCGGCGATCTCCGCCACATGACTCCCGGCTGGAACCTGTGGCGGCAGCGTGCGAAGCAGCAGATCCGCACGATCGTCACCTCCAACCCCCAGTACGTGCAGGTGCTCACAAACGGCACGGCGTCCCTGACGTCCTACTTCCTCGGTACCGCGACGCAGTGGATCCGCCAGGGAGCGCCGCTCGAGTACGTCGTTCCGGCCGAGGGCGCCATCAACGTCCCGGTCTATCTCCAGTCCGTCAAGGGCAACACGCCGCAGCAGACCGAGGTCTGCCGGGACATCATCGACAAGATGCTGACGCCGACCTGGTGCGGCGGCTGGATGAACACGACGATCGAGGTGCCGGCGAACAGCAAGGTGAAGCTGCCGGCCGAGTTCTCCCGCATGCCTGGGTTCCAGAAGCAGACGATCGACCGCCTCTGGAAGCCGAACTACCAGGTCGTCGCGAAGGCGATCGCGACGTGGCGGCGGCAGTGGGATCAGGACGTCAAGGGCCGGATCTAGCAGCGGTCCGCGCGGTGCTGTCGGAACTGAGCGAGCCGGACGCGCGCACGGAGGTGCGGCTCCGGCTCGCTCGCCCATGACCGTCGAGCCCGGCGTGCCGGGCCTGACGCGACCGCTCACGGCCCGACGTGCCGACCGCCGGCGCTTCGAATGGCGCGGCTACGTGCTTCTCTCGCCCGGACTGCTCGTGACGTCGTTTGTCTTCCTCGTCGCGATGGCGATCCTGCTCTCGTACAGCTTCCGCGAGTTCACCGAGGGCAGGATCCAGCCGGGATACTCGACTGAGACCTGGCGAGGCTTCCTGACGAGCTCGTTCGATTGGAGCATCGTCGCGACGACCCTCAAGCTCGGCGCGGTGACGGTCGTGGCAGCGGCGCTCGTGGGATACCCAATGGCGCTCGCGCTGCATCGGTTGCGGAGCAGGACACTGCGCTATCTCGCCTACTTCCTCATCTTCTCGCCTCTGTTGACGAGTGTGGTCGTGCGCTCCTACGGCTGGGCGCTCGTGCTCGGAGACGGCGGCGTGATCAACAACCTGCTCCTGCGCTTCGGCTTCGTCGACCGGCCGGTGCGGATCCTCTACGAGTTCAGCGGCGTCACGGTCGGGCTCGTGCACATCCTCCTGCCCTTCATGATCTTTCCGATCCTCAGCACGCTCCAGCAGCTCGATCCGATCCTGGAGGAGAGCGCCGCCGACCTTGGGGCGACGGGGTGGACGACCTTCCGGCGAGTGGTCTTCCCCCTCACCGTGCAGGGCGTGATCGCGGGCTCGCAGCTGGTGTTCGCGCTCGCGATCAGCGCGTTCGCGACACCGGCTCTGCTCGGCGGCGGACGCGTGCAGGTCCTCGCCGGGCAGATCTACACGGACGTCGGAGGGCTCGACTGGCCGCAGGCCGCGGTCGGCTCGTACGTCCTGCTCGTGCTCGCGCTCGTCGCGATCGCGCTTTTCAGCATGCTGCTGCGCGCGCAGACCGGCACGCGCCGCGCGACCTGGGAGTACGCCCGGTGACGCATCGCCGCAGCAGCCTCGGCCGCGTCGCCCTGTTCGCCTTCCTTCTCCTCGGCCTCGCCTTCATCGTCCTGCCGATCGCGATCGTCGTCGTCAACTCGTTCAACGCCAGCCCCTTCGGCCTTTGGCCGCCGCCGGGGTTCTCGACCCGCTGGTACGAGAACCTGTTCAACGCCGCCGACTTCGGCGCGCCGACGATCAAGAGCCTCCAGGTCGCCGTCGTCTGCACCGTCTGTTCGCTCGTCATCGGGACGCTGGCCGGTCTCGGTATCGCCCGCTACCGCTTCATCGGCCGGAGCGCGATTCAGGGCTTCGTCGCGGCGCCGCTGATCGTGCCGAAGGTCGCGATCGGGTTTGCGGCCTTCATCCTCTTTCTCAAGCTCGATTGGTACGGCGACTTCCACACGGTCGTTCTGGCCCACATCGTGATCACGCTTCCGTTCGTGGTCACCCTCGTCGTCGCCGGCCTCGCGCGTGTGGACCGCACTCTCGAGGAGGCGGCGATGGACCTGGGTGCCGTCCCGCGCCAGGTGATCTGGCGCGCCACGCTGCCGCAGATGCGCGGCGCGCTCGCCGCTGCCGCGGCCTTCGCGTTCATCATCAGCTTCGACGAGCTCGACGCGACCATCTTCATCGTCGGACAGACCGACAACACCTTGCCGGTCGCGATGTTCATCTACATGGAGAAGTACCAGGATCCGACGCTCGCAGCGGTCTCGACGCTGCTGATCGGAGGGGCGCTCATCCTGGGCGTCGCGATCGCCGTCTTGATGGCCCGCATCGGCGGGCTGCGTGCACTCGGTGCCGCGGCCGAGCCGGAGGACATCGTCGCACCGGAGCAAAGCCGCTGATCCATCGAAGGAGGAGAACAACCGTGACTGATACGGCATCGATCGCCGCCCCTCACGACATCGCACACGTGCCGGTCGCCACGATCGCGAACGGCCACACGCTCGAGCTCGTGATCCACTCGATTCGGGGCGGTGCGGGGGACGGGCCGACCCTCGGCGTGATGGCCGGGATCCACGGCGACGAGCCGCTCGGCGTGGAGACAGTCCGCCGCCTCGCGATGGAGCTCGACGTGGACGCCTTCCGCGGCGTGCTGGCCCTGCTCCCGGTCGCGAATCCCTACGCGCTCCAGAGCCTGACGCGGAACACGCCGGTCGACATGAGCAACCTGAACCGTGTCTTCCCGGGGAGCCCGGACGGGATGCTCACCGAGCAGCTCGCGCACGCGATCTGCGAGCACTGGCTGCCGCGGCTCGACTATCTGATCGACCTCCACTCGGGCGGCAATCTCGCGACAGTCGACTACGTCTACCTCCACGACGACGGCGCCCTCTCGCGTGCGTTCGGCTGCGAGATCCTCTTCCGCGGCCCCTCGTTCCCGGGCTCGTTCGGGGACCATGCGCGCGCGCAGGGCGTCCCGACCGTCGTGAGCGAGCTGGGCGGCGGACAGCAGCGGAACGAGCACTACGTCGAGAAGGGCCTGCGCGGGATCCGGAACGTGATGAAGCAGCTGGGCATGCTCGACGGCGAGCCCCAGCTGCCGGACCGTCAGATCGTGGTCGACGAGCTCGTCGTCCTCCGCCCGCATCACGGTGGCCTGCTGCTGTCGGAGGTCGAACCCTCGCGACTTGGCGAGGAGGTGGCGCTCGGTACGGTGCTGGGCCGCGTCTTCAGCCCGTACACGTTCGAAGAGCTGGAGACGGTGACGGCTCCCTTCGACCCGACGCTCCTCGTGCTCGTGCGCGAGCAGGTAACGAAGGTCGACCCCGGTGACTACGGGTTCATGGTCGCGAACGCGGCGACGGCGTCGCCGCTCGACGGCTGAGTGGCGATCGCCGCGGAACGCGAGGAGCTGCTCGCGCGCGGTGTCGCGGCGATCTCGAGGGAACGCCTGCTGGCGCATGTCGCCGAGTTCGCGCGCCGGCGCAAGCATGCGGGCACGCCCGAGGAGCTGGAGAGCCTGCGCTACGTCGAGCGCGAGCTCCGTTCGTCCGGGTACAGCACGGAGCTGCTGAGTCACGACGCGTACATCAGCCTCCCTGGTGCCGCACGCTTCGAGGCGCTGGGAGACGTGCACCGCTGCATCACGCACTCGTTCTCCAGGCCCGCGAGCGGGCTGCGGGCGCGCCTGGTCGACGTCGGCAGCGGCGACGATGAGGGCTACTCGTCCGCTGACACCCGGGGTGCCGCCGTCCTCGTCGACGGGATCGCGACGCCGGCCTCGACGATCGCGGCCCGAGTGCACGGCGCTGTCGCGCAGGTCCACGTCAGCCCGCACGAGCACCTGCACGAGATGTGCATCTCGCCGGTGTGGGGCAGCCCCGGCGACGACCAGCTCGACGATCTGCCGAGCACAACGGTCGTGACGGTCGAGCGCGAGACGGGCGTGCGGCTGCGGCAGGCGCTCGCCGCCGGCGAGGTGGTCGTGACACTCGACGCCGCGGTCGACACGAGCTGGCGGCAAACGCCGATCCTGGTGGGCGACCTCGCCGGGCCACGAGGAGCAGGCGGGCCGTTCGTGCTGCTCAGCGGCCACCACGACACGTGGCACTACGGCGTCATGGACAACGGCGGTGCGAACGCGACCATGCTCGAGGTCGCGCGAGTCTGCGCCCACGCGCGCGAGCACTGGTGCCGCGGATTGCGGGTCGCGTTCTGGTCCGGCCATTCGCAGGGTCGGTACTCCGGCTCCGCGTGGTACGCCGACACGCACTGGGAGGAGCTCGACCGCTGCGCCGTCGCCCATGTCAACGTCGACTCGACGGGCGGCCGCGGGAACACGGTCGTTTCGGACACGAGCGCCTCGGAGGAGCTGGCGGCGCTCGCGCGCGAGGCGCTCGCTGCGCAGGCCGGGCAGGAATTCTCGGGACGGCGAACGGAGCGCGCCGGCGACCAGTCGTTCTGGGGCATCGGCGTACCGTCGATCTTCGCGAACATGAGTGAGCAGCCGGCGGGCGGCGACGTCAACGCGATGGGCGCCGTCATCGGGGCCGGCACGCGCCGCGGCGCAGGCACGGGCTGGTGGTGGCACACCCCCGACGACACGGAGGACAAGATCGACGCTGAGATCCTGCTCCGCGACACGCGCATCTACCAGCACGCCGTCTGGCGACTGCTCGCGACGCCCGTGCCGCCGCTCGACTTCGCCTCGGCCGCACACGCGCTCGTCGAGACCCTTATGCAGCGCCAGCGTGAGGCCGGCGACGCGCTCGACCTCTCCCTCTGCCTGGACCGGGCCCGCGCCCTCGAGGGACGGGCCGTGCGGCTCAGTCGCGCTGCCGCGACGGCCGAAGGCGCCGATGCCGAACAGCTCGAGGAGACGCTCCGGCGACTCTCGCGCGCGCTGGTGCCGCTCGCGTACACGCGGGGTGACCGCTTCGCCCACGACCCGGCGTTGGCGCAGTCGCCGATCCCGGCGCTCGCAGACGCTTCGCAGCTCGACGGCCTCGACGCCGACGGGCGGCGCTTTCTCGCCTCGCGACTCGTCCGTGAGTCGAACCGCGTCGCGCACGCCCTCGAGCAGGCGCTCGCCGTGCTCGCGGACGCGTGACGGACGGCCCGATCACGGTCGTCGGCGCCGGCGCGATCGGGGGCTTCGTCGGCGCGCGTCTCCTGAACGCCGGACACGACATCCGGTTCGTCGAGGCGAATCGCGACCACGTTGCCGCGATCCGCGCGGACGGGCTCCGAGTCACGGGCGCCATGTCGCTGCGCGTCTGGCCCGACGTGGCGCTGCCGCACGAGGTTGGCGGGAGACTCGGCCTCGTCCTGCTCGCCGTCAAGGCGCAGGACACGGTCGCCGCGCTCGAGCCGATCGTTCCAGGGCTCACACCGGACAGCCTCGTAGTCTCGCTGCAGAACGGCCTCGAGGAGTACCGGATTGCCGCGGCGGTGGGCCAGGAACGGACGATCGGAGCATCGCTGACCTTCGGCGGGCACTACGAGGCTCCGGGCACGATCGCGTACGCGGGACCGGGATCGTTCCACCTCGGCGAGCTCGACGGGTCGATGACCGAGCGGCTGGAGAGGCTCGCGATCGTGCTCTCGGCAGTGCACCCGGTCGAGCCGACCAGCCGCATCCTGGCCCACCTGTGGGGGAAGGCCGCAGTCGGCGCCTACTACTTCGCGACCGCCCTGGTGGACGCCGACGTACTCGACATTCTCGCCGACGACAGGCGACTCCCGCCCCTCGGGGAGCTCGTCGCCGAGGTCGCGCGCGTCGCGGCGGCCGAGGGCGTCGTCTGCGAGCCCGTCGACGGCTTCGACCCCGACGCGTTCCTCCGTGCGGACGAGGCCGGCATCCGAGCCAGCTGGGACGCGCAGCGTCTGCTACTGGCTTCGACTCGAGACCCGACGCACGGGCGTGTGGCGCGACCTCTGGGTGCACCAGCGGCACACCGAGGTTCGCGCGATCCTCAGCCCGGTGCTCGACCGGGCCCGCCTGCACGGCATCGAGACACCGGGGCTCGACCGGCTTCTTGCAGAGGTCGAAGCGGCAGAAGCAAGGCATGCGGCGTCTCCAGCCGGATCCGACGAGCTCTAGTTGGCCCTTCGTCGCTTTCGGGGCGACGCTGGGCCACAGCCGACTGACGACCGTGCAACACCGCGTTCCCCAGCCTCGGGGGACGCGCTCCAGTTGACAGTCATTCCGGTCAGGCGGAGACTCGGAGCAGTACATGCCGACTGCCGTCGACCACAGCCACGAAGAGCCACGCTTCGTTCTGATCACGCAGTGCATCCAGAACGACTTGTTCCTGAACCGGGACTGCCGTCTGCGCCTGCCCGACACGATCGTGCCGCGGATGCTGCTCGGCAAGAGCGACTTCGACCTTCATGCCGGCGGGAACGGGCCCGACGAACAGCGCGCCGCCGCAATCGCGAACGGGCCGTTCGGGATCTTCCTGCGCGCGGCCGTCGGCCGCCGCATCGAGGACGAGAGCCTGCCGATCGTGCACCTGATCAACATCCGCGACTGGCACGTGCCCGGCCACGGCTACGACGTCGAGCGCCGCGCCTATGGAAGCCACTGCGAGTCCGGCACGTGGGGCGTCCGCTACGTGGACGGCCTCGAGCAGTTCCTCGATCCCACAGGCTGCGCCGACGAGTGCGACTACGCGGAGGTCGCCGCTGCGCGGATCTACCACGTGCGGTCCGACTCCGTCTTCGACTTCAAGCCGCGGGCCGAGACGCGCAGCGGTCGTCGCAAGTTTCGCGCCTCGGAGCTCGAGGACGTGCTCGACGTCGTGCTGCAGGGGAGCGACGAGGACCTCGAAGAGTCGAGACAGCGTCTGCGCGAGGGCGGCTTCGGCGAGATTCACAAGCTTGCGCGGGACATCGACTCGGGCGAGAAGCCGCGGACGTCGCACCCGACCTACGTCGCCGTCGTCGGCGTCTACACGGACATCAAGGTGCAGACGCTGCTCGTCGGCCTGCGCACGCAGTACGACCTCCCGAACCTGGCGGTCTCCGACACGTTCACGGCCTCTCAGACGCTGGAGCGCCATCTCTCCGGCCTCGACTACGCCTCGAAGGTTCTCGACGTCGAGGTCGTCCACGGGATCAACGATCTCGTCGGCTACCTCGGGCTGCCCGCGGCGGTCGATGACGAGGAGGACCTCGTTGCCCGGTCGAGCTTCGCGCGCTACCGCTCGTTCTTCCAGGACAAGCAGAACGTGCTTGCCTTCCAGGACGAGAAGCTGCGCCAGTACCTGGCCCTCACCGAGCGCCGGTCACTCGACGTCTACGAGCGGATCAAGCGCACGAACACCTTTCTGATCCTCTTCGGCTGCACGTTTCTGGTGCTGACGCTCGTGTTCGCCGTGCTCAATGCGTTCGGCGTCACCGGTTGGCAGATCGCCGCCGTCACCGGCGGCATCGGCCTCGTCCAGCTCGTCTCGGCGTTCGTGTCCAAGCCGATCCGCGACCTGCAGCAGAACCTGACCAACCTGGCCGTCTTCAAGATGATCCTGGAGAGCCACTCGCTGAAGACGGCGCTCGCCCGCTTCCACCTGACGACACCGCAAACGCTCCGTGAGCTGCAGACCGAGGAGGAGGCCAAGCTGGCGGAGGCTCAGGTGCGGGTGCTGCAGCAGCAGGTGGCGGCGATCCAGGAGTTCGACACGGCCGACTTCGCCGACCTGGCGCGCCTGGCGCTGGCGGTGGGTGACGCCGGCCCGGCCGCGGCGGGCGTCGCCGCGACGAACGGCGCAGCGGCGGCCGCGGCCGACAAGGTCGCGCCGGACTAGGCTACCCCTGCGGCAGCGGGTACTCGGGGCAGGTCTTGCGCCTGGAGCCCTCGATGCTCGTGTCCTGGAAGAAGAACGCCCATTCCTCCGCCGTGAGGTTCCGCCGTGCCAGCGAGCAGGCGTTCGCCCTCAGCGTCCTCGGTCTCGTCGCTCCAGAGGGCTGGGTCCCACGCGACGACCGGGTTTCCGTCGCCCGCCGAAACCAGTCTTCCATCCTCGGCGAATGCGAGACCGTCGATGTCCGGTGTCCGCCTCGCGACCCGGGAAGCCAGGAGGTCGAGCCCAGCGCGACGCCGCTCCTCCCGTCCCAGAGGCGAACGTCTGCCAAACGCGTCTCCCGCGGCCACCACGCGGCCGTCGGGGAGAACGCGACCTGCCAGAGCCGGGGCCAGTGGTCGAGCGACGGCTCGGTCGGCCTGCATCCTTCGGGTTGCCGCACGTCGAAGAGCTCGACGCTCTCGCGCGTCGCCGGCCACCGCCAGCAACCCCCCGTCGGGCGAGAACGCGAGTGTCCACGCCTCCGCCCCTTGTTGGACTTTCAAGTCGGGAAGCGGTCCGGATGCTTTCGGATCCTGGACGTTCCAGAGGCGGACCTTGCCCGCGTCGTATCCCGCCGCGAGGATCGCGCCGTCCGGACTGAACGCAACCGTGAACCCCTCCGTTGTCTTGTTCGGTGCGGCCTGCACGCTCAGGAGTTGCAGCTTCCTCGGGTCGCGCCCGTTTCCCAGAGCGAGACCTGACCTCGCGTCGTCGACTGGCGGCGAGGAGCTCGCCGTCCGGCGAGAACGCGAGCGCTGCGACATCGCTGTCGCGAGAGTCCGGCGCCGTCGCGCCGCCGAGGCGGCACGGTTCGACGCGGGGCGGTCGGAGCAGTCTGGCTCGGCCGGTCTCCCAGAGCACGAACGTGCCCCCGTCGGAGGCGGCGAGGACGGTTCCGTCGTAGGCGACGGCGTATGAGCCGATCGTCGGCCTGGATCGTCGCCAGCCGACGCGGCTTTGCACGCGGTGTCCGAGGGACGGTGAAGTTCGCCACAGGCTCGTCCCGTCGTCTTCGTTCGCGACGGCGACCTGCCCGCCGGCACCCGACCGCGAGGTCCCAGACGGAGTCGCTCGGCTGTCCGCCGACGGTTGTCGCGAGCGCGCCCCGACCGTCGAGCGGCCAGAGTTTCACGTACGTTGTCGTCACCGCCGGACGCGATCAACCCGTTCGGCCCCACCGCGACGCTGAAGACATCGCCACCATCGCCGCCGCCGTGAGCGCGCGGAGGACCGTACGCCTCTCCGCGGGCCAGGTCCCAGACCGTGACGTTGTCGTCCTCAGCCGCCCGACACCAGCGTCGCGTCGTCCGCGAACGCGAGGCTGAGAACCGGTCCCGAAGCGACGATCTTCTTCGGCGGTCGCGGCGGAGGGCGTCTTCCACACGGAGATCGTGGCGCCGACTGCCGCTGCGAGCGATCGCCCGCCTGCCGACAACGCGACGGTCCGCGTGTCGGCCATTGCGTCCGGGAGAACCGGTCCGGGCTCGAGCCGGCCCGCTTCCGCCAGCTTCCAGAGGTGCGGCTCTGCCCGCGGCCGCGGCGAGCAATCGACTCGTCGACTCGTAGGCCAGGTCGCGAGGATGGGTGCGCCGACCGGCTCGTCCTCGACCTGGCGGGGCGCGGAGCCGTCGCCGACGTCCCAAAGACGGATATGGCCGTCCTCGCCGCCCGACGCAAGGAGGTCGCCCGCGACGAATGCCACTGCGTACACGTCCCCGTGCCGGGCCTTGAACGACCGCAGAAATCTCCAGGAGCGCGCCCCGACCGCGAACAGATGAATCTCGTCAATCTCGCCACCGACTGCGGCTGCCAGCATCGTGCCGTCGGGATTGAACGCCACGCTCACAATCTCCGCTTCAGCCACGTGCGGATCTCCGACGATCGGACGACCGTCCGCGTCCCAGAGACGCACGATCCAGTCGTCGCCTCCTGATGCCACGAGTCCGTCCGGTGAGAACGCTACGGCGCCGGACGGGATAGAAGTCCTCAAGGACTTGCGGTAGAGCGGCGTTGAGGTGCAGGTATGAGAGCGTGGCGCTCCTCGCCTCGAAGGACGGGGAAAGGCGATAGGCCTCGGCGCCTGCGAGCGCAGACGCGGCCGGGCCGCATACCCCTTCGAGAGCTCGACCCGCCACGGCCGCCGATCCGGCGCGATCGGCCGCCTCCTCTGCCGTCCGCTTCTGGCCTACGGCCCAGACGGCGAGCCCTGCGAAGACGAGGACGAGCAGCAGCAGGCCGAGTGCAGCGGCCCCGAACCGCCTCCGCACACGCCGCTGCCGCGCAGCCTCCTCGCGCGCCGCCCGCGCCTGCTCGTGCGCGGCACGCCAGTCGAGGATCGCCGGCGCGAGGACGTCGTGGAAGATCTCGAAGCGTGGGCTCGTGTCGCCGGGCGCGGGATCGACCGGGCGCAGGATCCGCGCCGCCGCGAGCGCCTCGAGCACGCGCAGGAGCTCGGGCTCGGGCGCCCCCGCGTAATCGGCGAGGTCCGGCACCGTGTGCACGATCTTCGTCCCCGACGGCGTGACGAGCTGATGGAAGACGGCGGCCGTGAGGTCGCGTGCGCGCTCGTCGAGCTCGGCGAGGGCGTCGTCGA
The DNA here is from genome assembly GCA_963802765.1 of uncultured Gaiellaceae bacterium. Taxonomy (GTDB): domain Bacteria; phylum Actinomycetota; class Thermoleophilia; order Gaiellales; family Gaiellaceae; genus Gaiellasilicea. The sequence continues at coordinate 12,738 of CAWDJZ010000018.1, read as the reverse complement.
GGTGACTGCGGACGAGCCGCTCGGCGCCGCCGAGCTGCTCGAGCGTCGAGGCACGCAGAGTCTGCGAGCCCGCTCGGAGCTCCTCCTCCCACAGGCGCGTCATCACGAGCTGCAGGAAGGGCGTCGCGACGCGCAGGTCGCCGCCGCCGTTCGTCTCGACCGTGCCCGCACCTGCCTGACCCAGCGCGATCGCCCCGGCTCGCACCTGCCCGAGCACGGCGTCGACGAGCGCGGGCTCGACGGCGTAGCGGCCGGCGCCGTCCCCGAGAAGCTCGTTGTAGCGCTCGACCGGCCCCTCGATCGCGCGCCGCGCGGCCGGCTCGTCGAGATGCTCGAGGCGGAAGTTCGACCCGAAGAGGTTGCGGATTCGCCCCTCGAAGCGGTCGAGCTGCGTATAGGCGTCCTCGCGGATCGAAACGAGGAAGCCGGCGCGCAGGTCCTCGCGCATGACCGCGCGCGGGAGCTCGAGCGCCAGCGTTCCCTCGCCGTCCTCGTCGGGGTGATAGAGGAAGTACTCCTCGAACTGGTCGAGCACGAGCAGCAGCTCGCTGCGCGGCGGCTCGTCGCCACCGGGCGCGACGGCGGCGGCGCGCTCGTCGATGCGGCGGATCCACTCGGCGAGCAGGTCCTCCAGACGGGGTGTGAACGGCGGCGGCTCGGGTGCGAGCTCGTCGAGCTGGTCGCGCACGGTCGCCTCGACGGCCTCGGCGAGCGCCTTCATCGGGTCGTCGCGCCAGCTCGAGCAGACGACGAGGACGGACTCGGGCACGCGGCCCTGCTCGACCGCAATGCGCGCGCGGGCGGCGAAGTCGGCGACGAGCCCGGCGCGGAGCAGCGAGCTCTTGCCGACCCCGCTGGCACCGTAGAGGAGCGTCAGCCGCGACGAGAGGATGCTCGCCGTGAGCAACCGGCGCTCGCGCTCGCGGCCGAAATAGAAGGCGGTGTCGCGCTCGCCGAACGGCGTCAGTCCGACGTAGGGGGTCTCCGGCAGGGCGTGCGACGCGGCAGCAGTCGCCCTCACGAGGTGGCCGCGGCCGCGTGCAAGTTCGACTCGAGTCCCGTTACGTACTCCTCGAGCGGGATGTCGAGCACGTCGACGCCGCGGACGCGCCAGAGCTCCTGCTCGATCTCGCTCGGGCCCTTCTGGATCGCCCAGGACTTGTAGGCGAGCGGCTGCTGCCCCCAGATGCGGTGCAGGATCACGCGCAGGTTCCAGTCCTGCATGCTGTAGCCCAGGAAGAGGAAGCGGCTCCGCGTCAGCCGGACGAGAAGCTCGGCCGGCAGCAGCTGCGCTACGTCCGTCTTGGTCAGGTAGTCGATGTAGTGGTCTTCCGTGATGACGTAGCTGTCGCGGTCAGGCTGGCCGCGATCCACGGCGCCGTGGATCTTCACGATCGCCGTCCGCTCTTCGAGCTCGAGCCCGTCGTAGAGCTTGGGCCGCTCGATCAGCCGCGGATCGCCGTCCGGCGGCCGGTGCCAGAAGGTGCCGCGGTGCTCACCGTCGGCGATGTACCAGACGACGTCGTACGCCTCGCCTGCGTCGTCGAAGGCGCGCTCGAGCGCGTCGTCGTAGTTCGTCGTGACGACGGCCTGGTACCGCGGCGTGCCGCGCGCACGCAGGACGCCCGGCAGCGCGGCGAGGAAGCGGTGGACGCGCGTCGGCGGGTAGTCGCCGCTGAAGAGCTTGCGGAGCTCGTCGTACAGCGGCCCCGGCCCCTCGCGCGCGACGGCCCACTGCGAGACGCGCAGCAGGTCGAGTGCCTCGCCGTCGGGATACCAGAAGACCTTCGCGAGGTGCTGGGCCAGCTCGCGGCCGCTGGGGAGGAGCTTCTCCGCCTGCCACTCCCCGTCGGCCGGGCGGTCGCAGAGATTGACGCCCGCTCCGAGGAGGGGGACGACTTGGCCATCCGCAAACGCGGCAGAGACCCGCGCGTAATGCGCCTCGAACGTGCTGGACACGACACCCTTCTGCGGCGTTGGGGACCCGGTATCACCGATTACAGCGCCCGCGGGGTGGAGATACAAGGCCCCACGCTGCAGCGGCGCAGCCGGAGCAGGTACACCTCGGGACCTTGATCGTCTCTTTTCATGTTGCGACGGGGGCTGCGCTGGGCGCGTTGACGGACTCGCGGCTCGCCGCGCTGGCACTCGGTCCGCCGCTCCACCTCGCCTGTGACCGCGTACCGCACGAGGACATCTCGTCGCGGCGCTTCGAGATACGCAGCGGGCTGTTCACGCTCGGTCTGCTCGGATTGGCTCGCGGGCCGCTCGACCCGGCCACGCTCGGCGCGGCCGCGGCTTGCGCGCCCGATCTCGAGCACGTACTCCCGCGGCTCCGCCCGCGCGGGCGCAAGCTCTTCCACGGCGGCCGCGGCTGGCATCGCGCCGGCGGCTTGGGGACGGATGTTCAGCTCGTTCTGGCAGGCGTCATCGTCGGGTCGCTCCTGAGATTGCCGTCGCGGAAGGCCTAGCTGCTGGGCGCCTACGGATGTGCGGCGCGCACCGTTCGTGCGCCTCTACGATCGGCGCCCCGTGGACGAGCCGTGGTCAGACCAGCTAGTGCTCTACGCGTTGTTGCTGCTGCTGCTACAGGCGGGCGCGATATTCATTCCGAACCGAATCCTCCGTTTGATCCTCGTCTTGGGCTGCTTCGCAACGATCTGGGGCATGGCGTTCTACGTGTGGAGCTTGCCCCCGCCCAACCCTGGAGAAGGTGCCGATATCGGCGGTGGGATCATGGTGCTCTGGGGGATCGGTACGGTCATCGTCCTCGGTGCTGCCGCCGTCGGAGAAGTCGTTCGCTTTGCAGCGCGGTCGGCCAAGCGTGACGTGAACAAAGGCAACTGACCGCGGCGAGGATGGGTCGTCGCTAGCGAATGCGCGTATGGCACTAGTTGCACTGAGCAGACGTGGGATCGAAACGGAAAGCGCGCACCTGAAGAGGTAAGCCCCGCGTTTCTTTATTGGACTGCACCGGGTGGACAGGGGACGCGCGATCTGCGGCTTGCGCGCCCCGTCCATCCGGGTGCGGTTCGCTTCGTTCACGTTCGTTCCGTCGAGCCGGGTCGTGTGGCTTGTCTCGCGGGACGCCCTGCTAGCCGGAACCAGCGTCGGCTAACGGCGGGGTCGGCCGCTCGCCGCCACTGATCGGCCCCGCCGATCCCACGACGTATCACAGCAACGAGTGAGCCGCCCTTTCGGACGGCTCACTACGTTGCCGGGCTCCGCGGGCCGGCCTAGGGAACTGACATCCGCGTCCAGGTGAACAACTCGGCCGCGCTGGGGTCGACTCGAAGCCTCAGCCATTCGCCGGTTGTTTGACCCTCGACGATGATGCGCGTGAGGTTCGGCGCGGCCGTGCTGACACCGTGGAGCGCACTGCCCGTCGCCAGTGGGCGGTCGACGGTGAAGCGGTGAGAATCGCCTTCGAGGAGCAACACGGGCCTGCCGAACTCGCGCGCGCGGTCGGCGAGCCGCTGGACGATCTCGGTGAAGCCGAGCGGCGTGTTGAACCACATGTCTGCCTGCATCGCCACGACAACGCCACGCGCCTCCGCCTCTTCTGCGTAGGCGAAGGTTCGGTCGAGCCAGGCGAGGGCGGCGGCGAGGCGGGCGTCGTACTCGGCGAGACGCTCGGCGCGCTGCTCTGGTGTCTCGGCCGCACCGAACCACGGGATGAGGTCGTTGTTCGATCCGACGACGTGCACGGTCGCGAACACGACCTTTCTTGCCTTCCACAGCCGGTTCTCGACGAACGTCTCGAAACCGGGCATGGTTGCCTGCGTTTTCAGCGCCTTGCGCGTTTCGCCAAGGCTCTTGTTGGCGCGCGGGTAGAAGACCGAACGGAAGCGTGCGAGACGTTCGGTCGGGCTGTATCCACCTGCCGCCGGGCGGTGGCAGTCGGTCCACTCGTTGTCCCCCGGCGTAACGACGAGCGGGTCCTGCAGCGTGTCGAAGTTGGCACGCATCTGGTCGAAGTAGGCGTCCGAGCAGGGTGACGCGCCGTCCTTGATGTCGCCGAGATGGACGGTGAGTTCGACGTCCGGATCGCCGTTGAGGGCGGAGACGAGCCGCGGGAAGTCCACGAGCTGGCTGGCGCCGTAGGGAGTGTCCCCGATGATCGCGTACGTGATGCCATGCTGACCGCCGTCACTTGTGCGCGCCGTGGACGATCCGGCGAGGACGAGGGCGAGTGCGATCAAAGCAATGGGTGCGAACGAGCGACGCATGGTCGATCCTCCTTCTGTTGAGTCGGTCGCTGCTCGCGCGAGCCGCCGCAGCTTCGCGGACCCGCGTCACGGCCGATAGACGGGATCACCCCACACTTCTGAGCTGCAGCCCCCCGTGACAAGGGGACGGATGCGGTGGGAAGATCGGGTTGTCCGATGAATTCACCCGGCAGCCGCGCGCCACTCGTCATTGGCCGGCAGCAGGAGCTGGCGGACCTTGACCGGTTCCTTGCGGCAGACGGCGGGCTCCCGGCAGCTCTCGTGCTGGAGGGCGAGGCCGGGATCGGGAAGACGACGCTTTGGCGAAGCGCAGTCGTTGCTGCTTCCGATTCGTACTTCGTCTTGTCGGCCCAACCTGTGGCGGCCGAGGCGGAGCTGTCGCATGCGTCTCTCTCCGATCTCCTCGAGCCGTGCGTTGCCGACGTGTTGCCCGGCCTGCCGCGTCCGCAACGACGCGCGCTCGAGGGCGCGCTCCTCCTCGCCGAGCCGGAAGCCGATCCACAACCGCGCGCCGTCGCGGCTGGTTTCCTCAGCGTCCTTCGAGAGCTGGCGCGTGAACAGCCCGTGCTCGTCGCCCTCGACGATGTGCACTGGCTGGACACGTCGTCGCGTGCGGTGCTCGAGTTCGCGTTCCGTCGGGTTCGCAATGAGACGGTCGCTGTCCTCATCTCGGCGCGAGCGGATGCCGAGGAGCGCTCGCTCGCTTGCGGGCCGGCGTTCGAGGGCGAGCGCTTCACGCGCGTCCGGCTCGGCGGACTCGACGCGAGCGCCGTGCAGATCCTGCTCCGCGAGCGCCTCGGACTCGCACTGACACGGCCGACGCTGCTCCAGGTCGTCGACGCGTCGGGAGGCAATCCGTTCTTCGCGCTCGAGCTCGGGCGGGCGCTCGAGCGGCGCACTGTCGCGCCCGGCGAGCCGCTCGAGGTCCCGGCTACGCTGAAGGAGTTGGTCGCGCGAAGGCTTGCGCTTCTGCCGGCTGGAACGCTCGACGCGCTGGGCTTGGCGGCCCTCGCCGGCGACTGTGCGATCGACGTGCTCGCCCGCGCACTCGAAGCCGACCCGTCGGAGCTGCTTCGCCCGGCGATCGATGCGGACGTGATCGAAATCACGGACAACCGCGTCCGTTTCACCCATCCCCTGCTTGCCTCGGTTTCGCGCGCCGGGACGGATGGTGTCGTGCGGCGGGACGCACACCGGCGGCTGGCGACGGCTGTCACCGACCCAGAGCAGCGTGCGCGGCACCTTGCCCTCGCAGCAGATGGCCCCGACCCGAGCATCGCCGAATACCTGGACCAGGCGGCCAGAGACGCTTCGCGACGGGGCGCTCCGGCTGCCGCCGCAGAGCTCGCCAGATTCGCTGCGGAGCTCACGCCGCCTGACAATGTGGCCGAACGCGCCGATCGTCTCATCACCGCCGCGGAGCACCACAGGCTCGCCGGCGAGCATGCGGCGACGCGCGCGCTATTGGAACCGCTCGTAGACATGCTGCCCGCCGGTCCCCGGCGTGCTCGGGCGCTGTTCTGCCTCGGTTGGACGGAGGCGGTCGGCCGTGGCCGTGAGCTCTGTGCGCAGGCGCTCGACGAGGCCGAAGGAGCGCCGGCACTGGCTGCGGCCATCCGGCATCTGCTGGGTTACGTCGAGCTCGTCGCCGGCCGGCTCAACCGGGCCCGCGAGCAGGCGGCCGCCGCCGTGCAGGACGCGAAGGACGCCGGGGATCAGCTGACCTACGCGCACGCGACGTCGCTCCTGTTTCTGGTCGACTTTCTCGCCGGACGCCAACCGTCGGAGGACGCGCTGGCTGATGCGCTCGCGCTCGAGGAGGCGATTGATGCGGCGCCGCGCCCGACTCCGCCGAGCGTCGTCCAGGCGCTCCGGCTCATGTACCTCGACCGGATCGACGAGGCGCGCGAGGCATTCGGGCACGCGTTGCGGCGCGCAGCGAATCGCGGAGACGAGGAGATGGTCGAGGCTGTGCGCTTTCACAGCGCGAGGCTCGAGCTGCGCGCGGGAGAGTGGACGCGCGCCGCCGAGCTCACCGACCAGATTTCCGAGCTGGGCGGGCAAGACCTCGGGCACCGCTCAGGCCTCCGCGCGTGGATCCGAGCACAGGTCGCTGCCTACGAAGGAGACGAGAGCGCAGCCGCATATGCGGCCGACGCCGTGACAGCGGGCGGGGATCTCGAGATCCGGGAGTTGGAGATGCAAGCGTTGCTCGGCTTTCTGGAGCTCTCCCGCGGGCACATCGCCGAGGCGGTGCGGCTGCTCGAACCGCTGCCTACGCGTCTGTGGGAACTCGGGTACGGAGAGCCGAGCCACCTCCAGGCGATCCCAAACCTCGTGGAAGCGTACGTCGAGCTTGGTAGGCCGGACGACGCTCGTCCGCTGATCGAGTGGTACGAGCGGCGGTCGCGGGCGCTCGATCACCCGCTTGGCCTCGTCCAAGCCGCGCGCTGCCAGGGCCTACTGGCGGCGGCCTCGGGCGATGCGGACGCCGCGGTCGCACATTTCGACGCGGCGCTCGCCTTCGAGTTGCCTGAGCCGTTCGAGAACGGCCGCACGCTGCTTGCGAGGGGCATCGTCCTCCGGCGAGCAAAGCGGCGGCGCGACGCACGCGACGCGCTCGAGGAGGGATGCGCGATCTTCGACCGGCTCGGCGCGTTGCAATGGGCGGCGCGCGCACGAGGCGAGCTCGCGCGTGTCGCCGGACGACCGCCTTCGCGTGAGAACCTCACGGCCACGGAGAGCCGCGTCGCCGATCTCGTCGCCGATGGACGGTCGAACAAAGAAGTCGCTGCAGCGCTCTTCGTCACCGTCAAGGGCGTCGAGGCGCACCTCTCGCGGATCTACCGCAAGCTCGGCATCAAGTCGCGGGCCGAGCTGATGCGCCTATACACAACCCGACGCGCGCCGTAACTGGGGCTTGTCGCCGGCGTGACACGAAACACCACGTAAGTGACACAGGGAGGGGCCACCCAACCTCGGCTTATCCGATCGACGCCGGCCACGTAACCGGCCGTTAGCCGAAGCCGTTCCATCGTCGATGCGAATTCTTGCGGCGCTGATGTTCTCCCTGACGCTGGTGACCACAGCGCTCCTTCTCCAGGCAGTCGCGATCGATCATCAGCGTCCAGCCGCTCAGCCTGCATCTGGGGCCGATTCGGTTCGGGTCGATCACAGTCGACAGCTTGTCGTCATGTGGGGCCGCTGAGCATGGAAGCGTTGATCGCCCTCTTGCTGTTGCTCACCATCCCCGGACTGCTCACCTTCCTCCCGACCCGGTCGAAGCGGGACTAGGCCGGTGACTGCGGCAGGGCAACGAGTGATGAGCAAGGAACCAGACTTGGGCGCGCCCGGGAAGCCACTGGAAACATGGATCGACCGGCCCGATGGCACCCCTGCCCTCTATCCCATCCCACAGACGAAGTGGGATAACTGCGAGCACCTGATGCGCGAGCTTCAAGGCCGACCTCCAACAGATGCCGAGCTGGCGAAGTGGCGACTGACGCCACCTGAGTACGAGCACTTCCTCCGCTGCCGGTCGACCTCGCTACCCCAGGACGACCTGGACGGCGATCTCGACGACCAACCCTAGTCCAGAGGCCGATGAAGCTGATCTGCGTCGAGTGCGGCAAGACGAGTCTGGACGGTGAAGGCTGGCGCCGAGCTTGCCGTCAAGCTGCGCGACGGGTACGAGTTCGATAAGGAGGCGCCGGACGAGGTCGCGGTCTTCTGCCCGAAGTGCTGGTCGCGTGAGTTCAGCGACTCGTGAACCTGCGCCGCGCCAGAACGGCGAAGCACCCCGAGATAAGCCCACACGACCCGAACCGCACCCGGATGGACGGGTCGCAGCGTCCACCGTCGCGCGCCCCGCCCACCTCGGTGCAGTCCGATACAGACAACGTGGGCGGTGTCTCGATAGGCCCACGGCCTTCGCCGCGACTGAGAATAGAGAAGCCGACGCGCGGATTCGAACCGCGGGACCCCTTCATTACGAGGAAAGGACGAGTAAGGGACACGCGTCCACTCGCGGGCACGCTAGGGCGCGTTCTCGCTGGAAACGAAGACGTTCGTCGTCTCACGCAGTGGACGCGCGTGCCCACGCCTTCCCGAGCTGATGTACCCGTTTTGTACCCGCCCGGCGCCACAGATTCTTCCCTGGCTACCGACGACGCGCGGAGGCTGGGAAGACGCGTTCGCGCATGCGGGCGGTTCTTGTAGTTCGAGGTGAAACACTTCTGGGGCCTTCTCGTCCGCTGCCAGGCTCGGCGCGCGCGTCGCTGTCGCGCGCTAGGACCGTGCGATGGGGGATGCCGTCTTCTCGGCGGCCAGCGACCCGTGGACGGCGGCGGCGACGGCGGCCACCGGCACGGCGAGGAACGCACCCGCGATCCCGAAGAGCGAGCCGCCTGCCGTCACGACGAGCAGCACGACCGCAGGGTGCAGGTGGACGCTGCGGCTCTGAATGGTTGGCTGGAGGAACGTGCCCTCGAGGAACTGGACGGCGACGACGAGTGCGAGGACCGCAAGTGCGAGCTCCCAGCCCCCGTCCGCGAAGCCGACGAGGACCGCGACGAGGCCGGAGGCGAACGCGCCGACGTACGGCACGAACGAGCCCATGAACACGAGCACGGCCAGCGCGAGCGCAAGCGGCACGCCGAGCAACGTCAGGCCGATCCCGATCAGCAGCGCGTCGATGGTCGCGACCTGCGCCGTCGCGCGAACGAACCCGCCGAGGGCGCCCCATGCGCGCCGCCCCGCACGGTCGACCGCCAGGCGAGCGTCGGGCGGAAAGCGCCGCAGGATCGACGCCCAGAGGTCGCCCCCGTCCCGCAGCACGAAGTAGAGCATCGCGACCGCGAGCGCGATGCCGGCGACGAGCCCGGCACCGGCCTGCACGCCCGAGGCGGCGTAGCTCGACGCCTCCCGCCAAGAGTCTTCGAGTGCTGACTGGAGGTCTCCCGCGAGCGCGAGGTCGAAGGGCTCGCTCTCGAGCTGGGCGATGAGGTCGTCGACGGCACGGCCGACAGAATCGACGAGCTCGTCGAACTGCTCGACGACCGAAACGGCCACGATCGAAACAAGCAATGCGACCACGGCGAGCCCTGTGAGCAGAGCGAGCCCCGCGGCCGGCTTTTCGAGGTGGCGCCGGCCGCGGAACCACGAGGCGAGCGGCGACAGTGCGGGCGCGATCGTGAGCGCGACCGCAATCGGCAGCGCGATCACCCGTGGTACCAGACCAGCGCGAGCACGAGGGCCAGCGCCGCCACGCAGACAAGCAGCCGCCAGGTCCAGGACGCCGCCCGGTCCAGGTTCTGGCTCACCGGTGGCCCCTTCACCACTCCCGTCCCTCATCGGGTCGACGTCCCGTCACTGGACGAGTCGCTCGGCGACGAACAAGAGGACGGCGAGCACCCCGTTGCCCGCGGCGAGCACGGCGGCCGTGAGCCAGCTTCCGCCGCGGCGCCGACCCGCGGCGAGTCCCCACGCGACGACCTGCACGAGAGCGGCTGCGAGCGCCAGCCGCGTGCCCGTCGCGCGGGACCAGGCGCCGGCCCAGGCGAGAGCGAGGAGAAGCGACGGGAGCACGGCTGCCTCGACGAGCGGCCATTCCCTGCGCGCGATCCGGAGCACGTCGCGAGCGCCGAACCCGTCGCCGCGCGCGATTCGCTGCCCCATGGCGTCCGACCACACGTGCGCCGCCCAGAAGACGAGCATCGACCCGAGCAGCGACGCCGTTATCGCGCGTGCGCTCGCTCCCGACTCGTAGGCGACGCCGATGACCGACGCGGCCAGGAAGGAGCCGTAGACGGCGGCACCGAAGCGGACGTCTCGGTGCAGCACGGCGGGCAATTGCGCGGCGGCTGCGTCTCCGTCACGTTGCTCGAGCACGACCACTACCTCGCGCCCCGTTGCCGAGTAGTGCCGCCGTGAATCGCCGTCGTGAGCTCGAGGATCTGATGGGAGAGGGCGAGCAGCTCCTCGTTTTGCCGGTCTTCTTTCTGGACGGTCTGCCACTGCTGAGCGGCGATTACTTGACGCTTCGCGTCCGCCCGGTTCTGGCTGATCATCACGAAGGTCGAGAGGAAGATCGCCTCGAGCGACACGATCATGGTCAGCAGGCCATACGGGTAGCTCTCCACGCCGAACCCGATCCAACAGCTGAACCAGATGATGTGGATGTAGACGAACGCCATCGAGCCGGCAAACGCCGTGACGCGATCCGCGATTCGGTTCTGCACGCTCTGGGCGCGTTGCTGAGCGTGCTGGACGAGCGCCGGGTTTGGCTCGGGCGGGAATGGCGTTGTGCGGTGGAGGCGCGTTGACCGCTCCACGGGTCAGACCATTCCGTTCGTGTGCGGCGGCGGCAGGATCAGCATTGGCCGCCGCGCGTGTGTGGCGACGTCGTGCGACAGGCTGCCGCGGGTAAGCTCGCGGAGGCCACCGAGACCACGCGATCCGATGACGATGACCGCCGCGTCGAGCTCGTCGGCGACGTCGACGATCCCCTGCCATGTCGTCGGCGCGATCGTCGCCGGCGCCTCGGCGTCGAAGCCGGCGCGCCGCGCGTGCGCCGCGCCGGCCTCTGCACGCCGAAGCGCATCGGCCCTGTTGACGTCCTCGGATGCCGTTCCAGGCAGGAGCGACGACGTGGCCGCGATGCCCTCAGCGAACGTGAGCCGCGGTGCGACCTCCAGCACCACCGCGCGCCGCGGGCCGAGGAGGGCGGCGGCCGCTTCGACCGCCCGCTCCGAGTCGTTCGAACCGTCGTAGCAGATGAGGATCTGCGCATCGCCGGCCTCTTCTACGCGCTCGGTCACGGCCGCCGCCTCTCGGTTCGTCCGCGTCCGCCACGCGAGTTGCCGCTTGGCGATTCCGCGCGCTTCCAGGTTCATCTCTCTGCTCCTTTCACTTCAACTTGGCCGACAGCTCGTCGGCGTGCTGTACGAGCGCGTCGCGAGCCGCGCTGACGTGGTTTCTCTGCTCATGCCAGGCGCCGTTGACGTCCTCGCGCGCCTGCGCGAGGCGGTCGTAAACCGCGATCCGTTGCTCGCGGACGTCGGCAATCGCCGCCTCGACCCGCTCGCGCACATTTTCCTCCTGTGCGGCGGCCGTCGTCTGCAGCCGCTCGAGGTAGAAGTCCCAGCTGCGGAGCTCGTCCTCGACCGCTGCCGCGAACGTCGTCCATTCTTCGGAAACGTCTGCGACCAGCGCATTCCGGCGACCGCGAGCCTCGTCCTCAGCTGGCCGAGCTTCTCCTCGACCTCGTCGGGAGCCGCGGCCAGTACGGATGCCTCCTCCCGGTGCAGCGCGTCGAGGTCCCGCTGGATCCGTGAGGCATCCTCAGCGGCACCAATGTGCGCGAAGAACTGCAGCCGGTCAATCCGACGGCGGGCGTGCTCAAGTGGGTCCTCGATCGTGGTCTTGCTCATGTTCGAGCCTCCTGTTGGGTGTGCCTTATGACGCCACGAAGACTCGTCAGCGCCGATGCCAGCGCTCTGCCAGTCGGGTCGGCGCTTCTGCCAGCTCTAGCTGCGCGCGGTGTCGGGCCGGGGCTCGGCGATCTCGGCGAGCCCGAGCTCTGCTGCGGTGCCGGGGTGGCCCGCAAGCGCGACGAAGAGGCTCTCCCGCGCCTGGTGCGGCCGTTGCATCGTCGACCACTCGAGAACTTCGCCGTACAGGCGATGGGCTTCGTGGGTGTTTCCGGACGCCGCGGCAATCCGAGCGAGCTGGACACGCGCTTGGGCCGCGACCCACGGCGCTTGCGCAGCCTCGGCTGTCGCGAGCGCCTGCCGCTGGAGCTCCTCGGCCTTGCGCAGATCGCCGTTCGCGACAGCGATTGATCCGAGTCGGGCGAGAGCGAACGCCGCGTGGTCGCCAAACCCGATTCGCCCGGCGAGCTCGAACGCGCGCCGGTACGCATCCGCGGCCGCGTCGTCTTCCCCGTGTTCCTCCGCCGCCCACGCTTCGAGCAGCAGCGCCGGGGCGCGAAACGCGTCGTAGCCGAGCGCATCCGAGTGACGGCCGGCGACCGAGGCCATCGCGGTGACCGTAGAGACGTCGCCGGCGTACGCCGCGCCTATTGCGCGAATGAGGCTGCTCGCTGCGATCCCCCAGTCGTCTCCAGCCGCCTCGAACGCGGCGGTCGCGTCCTGCGCCATCGTGGCAGCGCGTTCCACGTCCCCCGACTGCCCAATGGCGAGCGCGAGCATCAGTTGCGCGAACCCGCGCTGCCAAGGTGCCGCGCCGGTCGCGGCAAGCGAAACCGCACGTTCGCCGGCCACGAGTGCGGGGCCGAGATCGAACTCCTCGGTCGCGATGTAGCAGAGGTCGGCGAGCTGTTCGATCCTCAACTCGAGCGGCGCATGATCGTCCGTGACGGAGAGGGCAAACTCCAGGAAGCGCCTTCCCTCGGAGACGCGGTCGGCCAGAGCGCGAAGTACCACGCCCCTGAGCCGAACCGAACCGCGACGGCAGAGTCGGGCGCGTCGCGAGCGTAAGCCAACGCAGC
>CAWDJZ010000017.1:0-190126 GCA_963802765.1 uncultured Gaiellaceae bacterium | reverse complement strand
CGGACTGGAGGACCGGATGAAGAATGTCGCCGCCCCATTGCGCGGACGGCCCTTTTGCGCCTGTTCGTAGGATCGGAAGAAGGTCGGCTTAACGGTCTCCCTCAGCGAACTGTGCCTCGTGTCGGCGGCCACGCCGATGATCTCGATATCGAGCGGAATGTTGCCCGCGCCGACTGACATGTGGCGCCCGATAACGTTCTCGCCAGGCTTGAGGAAGCGTTTTACGAAGGCCTGATTTACTACCGCGACCTTGGGAGCATCGATAAAGTCGCGGCCTCAATCGGGCGACCGTTGATTAGGGCCGTGCCGAGAGCTTGGAAGTACCGAGGGCCGACCACCATGATATTGCAGTCCATGTCTTCTTCCTCGCCGGCCCGATACCCTTCGAGTTGAATATTGGTGCCGGAAGTCGAATTCTGCAGCGGTCCAAACTCGGCGTAGCTGACGGACTGGACGCCGGGCAAGGCTGCCAGACGCTGTTCGACGTCCCTCGTAAATTGGATCCCCGAGCCGGATCGTAACCGGCCGTACCGGGGTTCGTGGTGAAAGTGCGAGTTGACTGGCCTTGAATCCAGGGTCGAACCGGAGGAGATTCGAGAGGCTGCGTCCGAACATTCCGGCTACTGTCAAGAGCACCAATGACAGGGCGACTTGGGCGCCGACGAAGAAGTGCCGGGCGCGGCCGGTCCGCCGGCGAGCGGCCGGGCGCGAGATCCGCCATGCCGGGACCAGGCCGGCGAGAATGGTGCAAAGCCCGGCGAGGGCGATCGAGAAAGCCAACACGGGCAGGCTGAGGCCGGCTTCGATCGATCCGCTTCCATCGTCGTTGTCGGAGATGGCGCGGATCAACAGTTTCACAAGGACCGGAGCGAGGGCCGCTCCGATGACGGCTCCGGTGACGGTGATGGCGGCGGTTTCGAGGAGCAGCAGTTGAATGATTTGGCTCCGGGTCGCGCCAATGGAGACGCGGATGGAGATCTCGCGGGCTCGATTTACCCCGCGGGCGAGGAGGAGATTGGCGAGATTGGCACAGGCGATCAAGAGCAGCAGGGCCACCATGATCAGGAGGACGACGAGAGGCTCCTGCCATTGACGCTTCATCTCATTTAGCCCTGCCGCGGCCGGGGCGAGATCGAGGGTGGCGGCCATGACGCGCTGGCGGGTGTTGGCGTTGGTTATTTTGGCCTGCTCGACGTGGTCGCGGACGACGGTCGAGAAGAGGGGGCGGATGGCGGTAACGTCTCCGTTGGCAGGCAGGCGGCCGAAGATGGTCAGCCAACGATAGCGGACGTTATCCAGGTTATTGGCCCAGCCCGGGGTCAATGTGGCCCGCATGGAAATGGGCAGGTAGATTTCGGGATTGTCGCCGGAGAGGATGCCCTTGAATCGATCCGGGGCGACGCCGACGATTTCAAACGGCTGGCCGCTGACGGTTATTCTGGTCCCGACGTTGTGCTCTTTTCCGCCGAACCGGCGTTGGAAGTAGCCATAGGAAAGGACGGCGACCGGATTGCCTCCGCGCACGGAGTCGTCGGATTGATTGAAGAGGCGGCCGGCGTGAGGGGTCAGTTTGAGCGTGTCGAAGAAGTTGCCGGAGACGATCTCAACGCGAACGCGTTCGGCGGTGCCGTCGACAACCAATTGGCCTCGAGCGCTGGACCGGGCGGCAAGGCCTTGCCAGTGCGCCGAGCCGTCGCGGAGGCGCGTGTACATAGGGTAGGAGTAGACGGTCTCGTAGTTGTCCTTGCTGACGCCGCCGGGAAGATCGAAGCCGTCGGCGTGGAAGGCGACGAGTTGCTGCGGTTCGGGGACGGGAAGGTACGCAGGAGCACCTGATAGAAGAGGGAGAAGACGGCCGTTGTCGAGGCGACACCGAGGGCGAGGGTGCAAACCGCGACGGCGAAGAAGCCCGGTTGGCGGCGGAGGGAGCGGAGCGTGAAAACGGCGTCCTGGACCATGAACACTCTGACGTTACCGCGCGGCCAAGCGTTTGCTTGCTTCTTCGCCCATTTCGAAGAATTGGCGGCGTTCGGCTTCGGTCGCGAATGGCAGATTGGAGGACTTGTAGTAGATGAGTTCCTTTTCCCAACGGGCGGCGAGCGTGGCGCGAATGGCGGGTCGGGTATTCCCGGAGTGCCGACGTAGAGAGGGTTGGTGTGGCCCTGGACTTGAATTTCGCCCTCTGCTTTCTTGAGCTTGGCGTGGGCGGCGTACCAGCCGGGTTCGGCTTTGGTTTCGAGCTTCAGCGTCTTGGCGTTGTTGGCGGTGCCGACGACTTTGCCGTTGCGGATTAGGTCGAAGGACTCAATGTTTTGATAGAAGCTGGCCTCGGCGCGGATGGCGCCGTTGACATGGGCGATTTCGACGAGGGGGCCGTTGCTGATGGTGACTTCGCCTTTTTTGATGGGGGCGGCCCAGGCGGTGTAGGCGGATTGGCCGGCTTGGGCTTTGACCAGAGTGCGCTCGGGGCCGAGGATGGGGATGTGTTTGGGCCAGGGGGTGGTGCGGCCGAGATGGACGGGGAAGTCACTGCCGGCGATGCCGGTGACGCGGAGGCCGGCGTTGAGGAGTTCGTACCATTCGGCGGTCCAGAGTTTGCCGAATTGGAAGACTTCGAGGAAGTCGAGGTTGCCGAGGGCGAGGTCCATGAGGAGGGTGGAATGGGGCATGGAGCCGTGGAAGTGCGCGAAGCCGGTGAGGGCGTTGGCGGCTTTCCCTTTTTTGAATATTTCGGCGGGCCAGGGGGCGGCGGCGGGCTCGTTGGCGTACATTGTGCCGATGCTTAGAGGGGCGGATGAGCTGGTTGCCACCGAGGAGGTTGATGTGGCCGTAGTATTCGGAGCGCGATTCCTGACCGGAACGAATGGAGTAGCCTTTGCTTTTGGCTTCGCCGGCGGGGCCGAAGGCGTATTGGGGCGCGGCGTCGATCTGGCGTTGGAGTTGGAGGAAATTGCCGACGTTGAGGTCTTCGGCTTCCATGAATTTCAGGAATGCTTCGTTGTCGGCGAGGGTTCGGGGGAGGTGAATGTGGTCATCGCCGGAGAGCCAGTCTTTGGTGGATTCGTTTCAGCGGGTGAGTTGGATGGGGACGGATTTCGTTTCTCCCGGTTTGATGGTGAAACTTGTTATTACGGGCGTGAAGAAGAGGCCGCGATAGGCTTCGATGCGATAGTCTCCGGGGGGTAAGTCGAACGTCGCCTTGTTAGTAAGAAGGAAGAAGTGGAATTGGTCGTTGTGAGCGACTTCGAGCGTCTGCGGATTGGCGTTTTGCGCCAGAGGGTGTCGCGGTAGAAGAGATCCAGTTTTAGGGGCAGTATGGCGTCGACCGGGTGGAGGCGGAAGGGGCGGTCGCTCTTGAATAGGTAGATGCGCGTGGGGAGATTGGTTTGAATCTCCAGTTTGGCCGCGTTTTCGAAGTGGCGGAGTTGGGCGAGGGCGAGGGTGACGCCGAGGGCGAGGAACATCCAGAGGCGGGGCATGGGGTTAGGGTATTCCATTTTCCGCCGCTCGTGTGTCCGGCCAACGCCGGTGGGCGGACACACGTATGCATTGCAGTAGGGTTGCTATTCGGATTTCAAAGAGCCTTTCCGGATCGCTGACGATGGGTTCCAAGATCAGTGTCCGGGGTTATGCGGTTGCAGAGTCCTGGCGAGGGACGGATTATAAATGGACACGGATTAATACAGATGAACGCGGATGTTTTGACGCCTGGGTGTCCCTTTAGATTTTTCCTTCCGAGATCGTATTCGGGATCGAAGAGATCGAATTCGTCGGTGTAGCACTTGCGGATGGTTTCCAGACTGATGATCTGGCCGCCGGCGGCTACGAACTTACATTCGAATTCCTGGGCGAATGTGTCTTTTGCCGTGGTTTTTCTTATGTTTTCGATGGCTTCATGGTTGACCCGCGGGCAGCGTTCCAGGCTGCCCTGGAGTTTCTTCCAGGGGCCGTTTTCGGCGTGCCATTGTTCGTAAAAGTAGCCGCTTTGGCCGTTGGGCGTGCTTAGTAAGATGAACGTTCCGTTGGAGACGGTTAGCATGGGTTCGAGCGCTTTGAAGACGTCTTCGCTGGCGAAGGCGGCTTCGTCGACTACTATTAACCTCGGCGCGGAGAAGCCGCGGATGGTCTCTTCGCTGTCTGGCAGCGCAATGATTTCCGAGCCGTTGGCGAGGCGGAAGCCGTCGCATTTGTTGGGCGGCGGCAGGATCTCCAGGTTCAGGCTTTTGGCCATTTTACGGGCCTTTTCCATGATTTGGCCGGACTGGCGGCCGGAGGCGCTGGCGAGCAGGATGACGGCGTCATCGTGGCTCATGGCTTCGTGCAGGACGCGGACGGCGACGGCGGTTGATTTACCGGTTTGGCGCGGGGCCAGTATAAGGATGTGGTTTTCGGTTTCGGTCAGGATTTCCTTTTGGAAGTCGTCGGCTTCGAAGCCGAGGGCGGTTTGGGCCCAGTCGACTATGTTGGGCTGCTCCTGGTTTGCGGCTTCCGGCTCGTTCTCCGTCGTTGGCGCCGGGTCCGCCGGCGCGGGCGGGTGAAGGTCTCCGGGAGGGGGTCGTTGGTGGCATTGACCACGTAGGGACCCTCGGAAATGGTGCCTTCCCGGGGTTCGGCGTCCTGAGTCTCGGGTATGTCCGGATGCTGTCTTCCGTTTATTATCAACGAGTTTTGGGTTGATCCACTGGTGCCGCCACGGCGCTCCAATCGGAGCAGGCTGCGCTCCATTTGGTCCCTTTGGCGGTTGAGGAAGTTCATGCGGGCGTTGTTGCGCTCGATGGTGCCGCCGTCGGTGGTCGCCTTGTTTTCGGCCATCAGGTTGAGTTTGGCGTTGTCCTTCAATTTAGGCAGACTGAGGGCGATGCCGGCGCGGACTTCGAGAATGTGGTCGTTTTTGGCGGCTTGGAGACGGAAGGTCTCCCAGAGGTTGCCGGCCATCTGGTGGACCATGGTCTGTTCGTAGAAGCCCATGGGCTGCCAGTATTCGACCAGATGGTTTTTGAGTTCGGTGAATTCTTCGACCGATTCGCCGGGCAGCATGAAGCCGCGGGTGGAGTAGAGGCCGTGTTTGTAACGAGCGGTTTGAGAACGGAACATGCCTTCGGGCGTCTTCGCGCCGCGGGATTTCGCGCCGTTAATCCGGGAGGATTCGGCGCGGTTTCGTTTTGGTTCGTGATCTAACATTCTGGTCTTACTCTAGAGGGTGTCAAGGCAACAACTGTGAGGGATGGGGGTTGGTGGACCGGGGTTAAGCTATTGAGGGGGTTGGGGTTGTTAATTCAAAAATAAATCGACATCGCTGGTGACCGTCCAACGCGGGAGGGCGATTTTGGTGATTTCGGTCAACTCGCACGGTAATCTATAGGCAATCTATCCTGACCCCCTAATTCTGAATGAGCGTCCAAAGAAAAACCGGGGATTGCCGGGCGTTCGCAGGCGAGCGTATAGCGGTTACGAAAAGCGAATCATTTCCGTATGGCGACCACAGAAACGCCAACCAGATTGCTTTCTTCGGTCGCCAGTGCACCTCGACGCGAGGATTTTCCGTAAGCTCTGGGAACGCCAGATGGCAACTAGTGTAGCGGTAACGGACAGAGATCCCCGCTCCCCTCACATTTCGGTGTTTGGAGGAGTCTACGCACCTTATCTCTATCTCTTGGAAGGCCCCGCGGGTTCCTCTTCGGATGAGGGTTAGCGAATTCCCGGGAAACATCGCTTCGGGAATGTGCCCCGGTCCGGGTGAACCGATGAGTCGCCGGCCAAGTGTATGCGTTAGACCAACCGCAGTCTTGCGCGACGAAACGCGCCCGGTTACTCTGATCTACGAAGCTTCCAAGCGATCGGGGTGAGCCCAGCAACCTCGGACGTCTTGCGGTCGGCCAGGCCGGGCAGGACATCGGCCAGGTACCGGCGCACGGGAATACCGAGCCGCTTGCAAGTCTCCACAACCGAGAGAATCACCGCTACGCGCGGCCCGGCTTCCACGCTTCCTATATGGATCCAGTTTCTTCTTCCCAAGGCAATCGGCCGCATCGAGTTCTCGGCCAGGTTATTGGACAGCTCCATTTCTCCATAGCGAAGAAATACGGTCATACCCGGCCACTGCCCCAAAGCGTATCCGACGGCCTCCCCGAGCTTGCTCTTCGGCAGCACCGAGGCTTTCACCGCCAACAGCTTTTGGTGAATTTCCTCGACAATCGGCGCGGACTTCTCCTGCCGAAGTTCCAATCGGGATGTGGGCGTCAAGCGAGCCTCCGACGCCTCCCGGTCCACCGCGAACAACGTATCCATTCGCTCGACAAACCAGGTAGCCACCGCGTCGAGCGGGTTCAGTTTCACCGCGTCGACAAAATACCTTCTCAAGTGAGCCCAACAGCCGGCATGCACAGCCACACTCCGGGCGGCTTTGTTGTAACCGGCGTAACCATCGGTTTGCAGCATTCCCGTATAGCCGCCCAGGAACGATTCGGCCGCCTCGCCGCCGCGTCCCAAATGAAACGCGAAGACGACGCTACCGCCTGGATTGCCAAATTGCCACAAGTAGGCCTGATGATTCCGGCCTTTCTTTTCTTCCGGCCGCTGCACCATCACCGTGGTCTCATCGGCTTGGATGTATCCGCCGCGCCGGACTTCTTTTTGCATGGCCATCACAATCGCGCTGAGCAGATAGCCCACCCGCATCACCCAGCCGTCCATTGTGACCCGGCTGATGTGGACCCCGGCATCGCGCGCCAGCATGCCGCTCTGCCGGTACAGCGGAACGTGATCGCAATATTTGGCCACCACCGTGTCAACCACCACGCGGTTGCTAACCAGGCCTTTTTCGATAATCTCAGCCGCCGGAAGGGGCGCGGTGGCCACACCGCCCTGCTTGCAGTTCCGGCAGGCGCGTTTTTCGCGCCGCGTCACCGCGACAAAGAACTTCGCCGGCTCCCTGTCGAGCCGCTCGCTCTCTTCGTGACCAATCACGGCGGTTTCAGCGCCGCATTTACCGCAGACGCATTGCGCAGGCGGGCAGGCGATGACATTCACCACGCGCGGCAAATCGGCCGGGAGTGTCTGGCGGCCCGGATGCCGTTTCCGGTTCTTGGTGGCGGGTGTGGCAGGAGCGGCCGGGGACTCCGGGACTGGACCCCGCGCGGCTTCCGCGGAAACCTCGTCCAAGGTCGCGCTGATCTCTTGCTCAAACAGCGCCAACTGCGCCGCGCTCAGTTTTTCGCTCTTCGGACCGTACTTAGCGATACGCATAAGACGCAGTCTTTCTTCGAGAGAAATAATCCGCATCCTCGATAACTGCAACTCGATTTCGGCCTGCCGCGCCCGCCGTTCGGCATCCTCCAGCCGCGCTATTAAAGCGGCCATTTCCGGAGTCATTGTGGGCGGCGTGGGGGAAGAAGCGTCCATCGCAGTTACTTACTAAGTATACCTTCGATGTTAGTCAGATGCCAGTGTTTTATGAGCTGTCTTTATGCGGCTTCCGGTCTCCGGAACCATTTGCGGGGCCGTGTCTGTTGTAAGTCGATTCCGCTCAGTAGCATTGTCATTTCCGCGGCCCGCATGGCGATCCGCGTCTGTCCCATTCCGGCGGTTGGCCAGGCAAACCGGCCCTTCTCCAGCCGCTTGGCGCAGACCCAGAGCCCCGAGCCATCGAAGACCAGAACTTTGACTCGCGTCCGGTCGCGGTTGGCGAATAGAAATAAGTGGCCGCTTAGCAGAGCAGTTCGCCGCTGCCAATCAGGAGACGGTCCGAGCGATTCTCGAAGCCGCCAAGAAGCACGGCCTGACCGCACATCGGTTCTATGGCTCAGAGGATGGAAAGAAGGTGCTGATCGTGGACGAGTGGCCTGATCGGGAGAGCTTCGAGTCGTTCGCTGAGGAGCAAGCGCCGCAGATCGAGCCAATGTTCAAGGCGGCTAGCGGGACCGCATCCGAGCCGACGTACTGGCGCGAGCTGACAACTTATGACGCTTTCGGCTGGGGTGCTTGACGCGGTTGCCTAGCCCTCGGAGGACGAGGAAGTTTCGATAGCGGGTACGCCACCGGCCCAACGCGTTCCAGCCTTCACGTCTCGCCGCACTCGATGCAGATCAGCGGGGCCACGCGGCGGCGATCCTACGCCGTGTTGCGAGTAGCTCTGGCGCAGTCCCCCGTCACCGTGTCATCGGCGTGGGGCCTGCGTCCCAGGGTCTAGGAAAAGAGCGGAACCAGCTGCCGGCGAGATATGAGCTCTTCCATTGTCTCGTCGGATGGCCGTGACTCGAACCTACTCGCTGCCGAGAGCACGTTCGGGAGCAGTGTCACGTCGCCGACCGTGTTGAGAAAGATGCCCGGCCGACCCAGGACCCAGTGCACCGCAAGGTCGATGTCGCCCTGCTCGCGCAGCGGCTCGTACCAGGTCGACGATGTCTGCTCGCGGCCGTGCCACGGTGCGAGGCTGATGCTCTTGATCGTCTGCACCGCGACGCCGCGCTCGACGCAGACAGCGGCGAGCGCCTCGAAGTCGGCCGCATATGTTGCGTCGCGCATCTGGACGTGGCTGTAGGGGGCGAGGACCGAGTCGAACGCGAAGCGCTCGAGGCTCCGGAGGTGCATCCTCGCAACAGTGAGCCCGTGCCCGGTGACGCCGATGAAGCGCACCAGCCCCTCATCCCGGGCCTCGATCGCTGCCTCGAGCGCACCGCCGTCTCGCAGCGCGAACTCCCACTCGATCACGTCGACCAGGTTGTGCAGCTGGAGCAGATCGACGTGGTCGACGCCGAGGCGGTCGAGCGAGCGGCGGATCTCCTCGCGCGCGCCCGCGTAGTCGCGCCTGCCCGTCTTGGTCGCGAGGAAGAACCGGCCGGGGTTGCGTGCCAGCCACGGCGCAAGCCGCAGCTCCGCGTCGCCGTACGAGGCCGCGGTGTCGATGTGGTTGACCCCGAACTCCAGCAGTGCCTCCAGCGTCGGATCCGCCTCGGCCTGTGAGAGCGAGCCGAGCGCGGCCGCGCCGAAGATCGTGCGCGTGCTCTCGTGACCCGTGTTCCCAAACGGCCCCTTCGCGATCACGACCCGAGATTATCCACTCATGCCGCGTGACCTGATCACTGTCGGCGACGTGATGCTCGACGGGAGCCTGCCCGAGCCGGTTCCCGGCCGCCGTGTCCACGGACGCATCGAACTACGGCCCGGGGGCTCCGCCGCGAACGTGGCACTCGCGGCCGTCCGTCTCGGCGCACGCTCGGCGGTCATCGGCCGTGTCGGCGCCGACGCGGCGGGGCGGCTCCTCGGAGATGCGCTCGCGGAGGCGGGCGTCGAGCCGCTCCTTGCCCGTGACCCCCATGTCGCCACCGGTTGTGTCATCGTCGCCGGCACGGCGATCGTCGCCGATCCCGGCGCGAGCGCGCGGCTCCTACCGGACGACCTGCCGCAGACGCTCGAGGCGGGCGCAGTCCTCGTCTCCGGCTACTCGCTGCTGCAGTCGGGGCCGGAGGCGGCGGCGCGCGCCGCCTTCGAGCGCGCGCGGACGGGCTGGCTCGCCGTGGACGCCGCGTCGGCAGCGCTCGTCGAAGCGTTCGGCGTCGATCGCTTCTTCGACGCAACGAGGTCGGTCGACGTCCTGCTCGCAAACGCCGAGGAGGCACGTGCACTCACCGGACTCGACGGCGAGGAAGCCGCGCTCGCGCTCGCTCGCCGCTACCGCATCGCCTGCGTGAAGCTCGGACGCGACGGCGCCGTCGCCGCCTTCGAGGGAACGACCATGCGCGCTTCCCCGCAGCCGCTCGAGCCGGTCGAGACTCTCGGCGCCGGCGACGCGTTCGCGGCCGGCTTCCTTCTCGCCCTCAGCCGAGAAGCCGATCCGTACCGCGCGCTCCGTCAGGGCGGCGAAGCGGCTACGACGGCGATCGTCGCGGCTCACGCGCGTCGTCGATCGTCGCTGCCCTCGGGGTCCGGCTGACCAAGATTCCGTGGCCCACTCGTGGCCCAAACGTCGGACGGACGACTGGCTCAACCTTGCGGTGCCGATCTGGCTCAGGAGCCAAGAATCCCTGCAAATGAGGCCGTGCTGAGGAGCTCGTCGCCGTGTGTCGTTGTGCCCGACTCGGCCCTGTCACGCCGGAGGTCGCGGGTTCGAGTCTCGTCGCTCCCGTTGCACGTTTCGCCTGCACGCGCAGGGATCGCGTTTGTCGGGCTCGAGGGGCACGTCGGGCGCGTGCCCACAAGTGCCCTAAACGTCCAGGCGTAAAGGACGCTGGCGCACGCGAGTCCTCTTGGCACGTCTACTTTTTGGGATGCTCCTGGATCGGTTGGCAGCGGCCTGCACGAGCGTCCTTCCGGACGCGACGGTGATCGTCATCGGGTCGCTCGCGCTGGGCGACTACCAGCCCGGCAAGAGTGACGTGGATCTGCTCGTGCTGAGCGACGCACCAACCGACGGGCTCGTGGAAGCGGTCGAGCAGGCGTGGAGCCAGGAGCCAGGCGAGTTCGATCTGCGCGTCGTGCGGTACGCGGTGGCGGCGCGGCCAGGGCGCAGGCCGCACCTGGTGCTCGGGATCTCGGACTACGGCGATCGGTTCGAGGTGGAGCGTGACACCGAGGAAGCTGATCTTGTAGTCGGGTTCTCGGTGTGCCGCCAACTCGGCCGCTCGGACGTGATCGGACCAGTTCCGGATGAGTGGGTTGATGAGGTGGGAGCCGCCGTCTTGGCCAGGTGGAAGACGATCGGGGATGACGCGCCCGACCGAGAACTCATGGCGCTGACCGCCTGTCGTATCTGGCGGTTTCGTGAGGAGCGAGTCCACTGCTCGAAGCGAGCCGCCGCACAGTGGGCGCGCGAGCGGGGAGCCGATGTCGCCTACGACAACGCAGCCGTAAGAACGCTCCTCGACCGCGCGAGCTGCTGAAGCTCCCTCCACCGTCAGGAGACATCCCGAATGCTCGCGCAGTCGAGTGCGCTTTGACGGCGCCGGTGGCGTGGACGATGCTCGCGAGCGGCGGTCGCGTCGGCAGAGACAGGGACGCCGGTGACCATCACGCGCTAGCGATCCTCGAGCGCGGCTCGTGCCTTTGCGAGCTTGGCTTGTTGTTGAGCGCGTAACTCGTTGACCTCATCCTCGGGACTCGGAGGTCGGCGATCGCTGCCTCGAGTGTCGCTAAAACCGCGATGCCATCGGGCTTGCGCTCGCGTATCGGGACGGCGACATCGAACGCCTCCGCCAGATTCTCAAGTAGTCCGGTTGGATCGAGGCGGCGCGGCGAGACCCGCGCTCGTCTCGTTCTTGGGCTGATCGTGCGCTACCTTCGGATCGTGGGCGTGCGCGCGAACCACGCCGCATGGCTCGAACGGCTGTCCTGGTCTGCGATCGCCGTCGGCGGGGGCGTCTTCGTCGTCGCGTCGTTCCTCCCCGCGTTCGAGCTCGCGATCAGAGCCGAACTGGGCCGCTCGGCCACGTCGTTCAGGTATGCCAGCGAGGTTGCGTTTGCCGACCTGCGGCCGCTCGGGCTCGTGCCACTGGTCGCGGGCCTTCTGCTCGTGGCCGCCGGTGCCTACGCGATGCTCCGTCGGCCGCCGTGGTGGCTCGCGGTCGGCTCGTTCGTGGTGGCGCTCGGGCTCGCCTGGCTCGCGATCGACACGTACGACCGGCTGCTGTCGTCGGACGTCATCGGGTACGCGGAACGCGGTGCGGGACCGCTACTCCAGCCAGGGCTGGACGAGCTCGAGGCCGATGCGCGCCAGTCGCCGGAGGCGCGCGATCCGACCTGGGCGGTGTTCGGCAGCGAGGACGACTACGACTACTCGCGCGGGCTGGCCGGCTGGACGATCCTCGCAGCGACGACACAGGTGCTCGTCTGGCTGACGGGCTACCGCGTCCTCAGGCAGTCGCTCGCGCCCTTGCCGGCCTTCGCCGTCGTTGCCGGGGCGACCCTCGTCTTCTGGGTGTGGCTCTTCTTCCGCGCCCTCGGGCGAACCGCGTGAGCCGCCGGCTCACCGCTTCCTAGGCGGCCCGGTGTCGGCGTCGATCTCGGCTCGGGCGGGTCGTCGAGCGCGGCGAGGATGATCGCCCGCTCGTCGATCTCGAGGCCGAGCAACCTGACCTCGTCGCGCAAAGCGCTCTCGAGCCGGTCGGCGAGCTTGTCGCCGACTGCCGGCAACGCGCGGAGGCGTAGGCTCCGCCGGTGGCGATCGTCGCGTTTCCCGATGGCTCGCGTGTGCGGGCGGTGTCGCTCGCCGACCGGCGTGCCGACGACCCCGAGCGAGTGTACGGCCTCTATCTCGACGAGCGCTGGGCGCCTACGTGGCCGGCTGATTTAATCGCTTGGCCAGACTTCGGCCTGCCCGCCGAACCTGAGGTCGCAGCAGGCCAGATCACCGATGCGTTTCGTCGAGCACGTAGTGGCGAGCTTGTCGAAGTTGGTTGCTTGGGAGGGAGGGGCCGGACGGGCACGGTGCTGGCATGCATGGCCGTTCTCGCAGGCGTCTCGCCGGCGGAGGCTGTGCCGTGGGTGCGCGCGGCATACCAGCAAGAGGCCGTGGAGACGGACGAGCAGAAAGCATGGGTTCAATGGTTCGCGGACTGGGCCGCCGACGCCTCGGCTCTGTGACCGCCCAGCTAGGCCGAACGGCCCGGAACCTGTGTCTACAAGCGGAGTTGCGGGTCGATCGTCGTCATGCGTCGTACTCCTCGGCGCGGCCTGTCACGCCGGAGGTCGCGGGTGCGCGTCCCGTCGCTCCCGTCTCTAAAGTCTTGGGCCGCGCCGGTCGGCGCTGCGTGCGCGCAGGCGGCGCTGACGGAGGATCTCGCGGGCAGCGTTGAAGCCCGGGGTGCCCATCACGCCGCCGCCGGGGTGCGCTGCAGCGCCGCACAGGTACAGCCCGCGAAGCGGCGTCCTGTAGCGCGCGTGGCCGGGCACCGGGCGGAAGGCGAAGAGCTGACCCGGAGTCATCGCGCCCTGGAAGATGTTGCCGCCGGTGAGGTTGAAGACGCGCTCGAGGTCGAGGGGCGTCAGCACCTGGCGGGCGAGGACGGCGCGCTTGAAGTTGGGCGCGTACTCGTCCAGCAGGTCGAAGCAGCGATCGGCGAAAGCCTCGCGCTGGTCGTCCCAGGATCCGTCGCGAAGCTCATACGGCGCGTACTGGACGAACATCGACATCAGGTGACGGCCGGGCGGCGCGACCGTCGGGTCGACCACGGAGGGAATCGTGCATTCCAGCACGGGCTCTGCGGAGGGGCGGCCGTACTTGGCGTCGTCGAATGCACGCTCGATGTAGTCCTGGTCCGGACAGATATGGATGGTGCCGCGATGCTGGGGCCCCGGCGCGGTGCCCGGCAGCGCCCGGAAGCTCGGCAGCTCGGCCAAGGCCACGTTGATCTTCAGCGAGGCGCTGGCGTAGCTGATCCGCTCGACGTCGGCCACGAACGCCTCGGGCAGCGTGTCCCGGTCGAGGAGGCCCAGAAAGGTCACGCGCGCGTCTGCGTTGCTGGCCACGATGGGGGCGCGGTACTCGTCGCCGCCGGCCAGTGCCACGCCGACGGCTCGGCCGTCGCGCACGAGGATGCGCGCCACCTCGGAGTCGCAGCGGATGTCGGCACCGAGGTCGCGCGCGACCGCCGCCAACGCCTGCGTGAGCCCGCCCATGCCGCCGCGCACGTACCCCCACACGCCGCGTTTGCCGCCGCTCTCGCCCATGACGTGGTGGAAGAGCACGTAGGCCGTGCCCGGCATCGACGGACTTGCCATCGCGCCGATGATCGCGTCCGTCGCCAGTGTCCCCTTCAGCTCCTCCGACTCGAACCAGCGATCGAGGATCGGGCGCGCAGCACCGGTGAGGATCTCCACCGCCTCGCCGGCTCCGTCGCCCAGCCGCCGCAACGCGCGTCGCAGCGAGAGCAGCGCCCGGACGTCGCGGACGCTCGGCCGCAGCAGATCGGGCGGCGTCATCGTGAGCGTGGGCTCGACCACCGCCGCCACCCGCTCGAGCATCGCCTCGTACCGCGGATAGCGCTCGGCGTCGCGCGCGCTGAACTTGGCGATCTCCCGCCGAGTCAGGTCGGCGTCCGGGCCCATCAGCAGCGAGCGCCCGTCGGGGAGCGGCGTGAACGACGATGGGTCTCGGGCGAGGACCTCGTAGCCGTAGGCGGCCAGCTTCAGGTCGCGGACGATGGGCGTGTGGAAGAGGCTGTTGACGTAGGCGGCGGTGGAGACCTTGAAGCCGGGGAACGTCTCCTCGGTGACGCAGGCGCCACCGACGACGTGCCGCCGCTCGAGAACCAGCACGCGCAAGCCGGCGCGCGCCAGGTAGCACGCGGTCACCAGCCCGTTGTGCCCGGCGCCGATCACGATGGCGTCGTAACTCGAGGGGCGCGTCGCCATGGCGTCAGTGTCCCCCAACGGAACATGGTCGCGGAACTGAACCCTCCGGGGACCGCTGCGAAGAGCTCATCGCCATCCACGAAAGGAGACCGATGAGCACGCGAACGTTTCGGCTCGCAGCTCTACTCACAGCGGACGTGCCCTCGTCCAATCGTCGCGGAAAGGCGGCCGACACCGCCTCGCCTCCTCCCGCACTTTCCCGTCCGTCGGACGCGCGACCTAGAAGCCGGTGGTCACGTCGATCGGCACCGTCTCGTTGTTCGTGGTCTGGTTCCAGCTGACCTTCTTCATCGTGAGGAATGTTCCGTCAGGCCTCTGCGGGTAGTAGGCGACGACCAGGGAACCGTAGGCAAACGTCACCCGTTCGACCGGCAGCTCGTCGCCACCGCTGGCGCTCCAGTCGATGTTGTTGACGAAGACCATGTTGAAGCCGTACATGAGGTACGGCCTGGGGGCGAGGGTGGCGCCCCCGGTCTTACGAATGAACACCTGCATCTTCTCGATGTGCGCGCCACGAGCGCAAACCTGGTACAGCGAGGGGGACATCAAGTCGACCGACTTCTCGATGAGCGCCTGCTCGAGCCGGATCTTTCCAGTGCCCGCACCGGTGGTTGTCGATCCGATCGTGGTGGGGTTTTCCACGCCGAGGCTGAACGAACGGATCTCGACCGCCGGGCTGGTCCCGAACCTGTCCTTGTAGTACGCGTCCATCGTCGCCTCGGCGGTGATCGGCGTTCCGCCCACCGCCGGGGACTGCAGAACCATGAACATGTCAATGGCCATGCTGCGGCTCCTTTCATCGAAGTGTGTGTTTCCTCGCCGCAGACGACAGCCTTATCGAAGGGTTGAAATGTCTCCTTTCGCGCGATGAGTTACCGGTCGAGAACAGTCATCTCACCGGTCACGAGAAGAGTCAATAGGAGTGCCTGGGGCAGTGCGGGCGCGGAGTCGCCCGGCAATATGCTCGACCGCATGATGCTCGCCGGCGTATTCGTGTCCGCCGACTCGGTCGCGGTGCTCGCCAGCATCGTGCGCACGGTCGGCGCCGACGAGCTCGCAGACCGGCTCGAGCGCGCGGCGTGCTTCTGAGCGAGCACCAGTGGAGGCAGAGCGAGGACTCGACCCGTGAGCTGCCGTGGCCGATGAGGAGCGTCGCCTTGTAACTGGCGTCGTGGCCGTTGTACTGTCAAGCGCAAAGGCGGGGGACGGAGGGTCCCGATGCTCAAGAGAGCGTTCGCTTCAAAGCGGCGCGGCGCTATGGCGGCCCTGGCTGCGTGTACAGCACTTGCGGCCGCCGTCCCCACGGCCGTCGCCGACCCCGCCTACAGATACGACCGCGACCTGCGCTGGTGGGTGCATAACTCGCTCGAGATCGCCAGCCAGAGCCAGGGGTCGCAGACCAAGCGCGTCCCGAAGGAGGTCTACGTTCGCTGCTTCACGAGCCGGAAGGCGTTCGAGCAGCCGTTCCTCGACGAGGGCTACAGCCTCGCGGAGGCCCGCTGGTACATCGCGTATTACGAGGAAGGGTCGGCGATCAACGTGCGCGCCGGCACCTGCAATCTCGCCCGCAAGTTCACGAACGGGTTGGTCACACAGGAGAGCGCGGGCGCGTTCGCGACGCTCTTGCACGAAGCGCTCCACCGGCAGGGCATCGACCACGAGCGGACGACGGAGGCGCTTTCGATCGCGAGCACGGGGGCCGCCGGCCAGCTCGTCGAGTGGCGCCGCCGACTCGATCAGGGCGCTGCCGACGAGGATGCCACCTGGGAGGCCAGTGCTCCCGCTGGTGCGCGGGCGACTCGGTTGGCTTGGCAGCTGTCGCGGCAGGTCGTGGATACGGAATATCTCACGAGTTGGCCGAGGATCGGTTGGTACCAGCGCAACCTGAGTTGGGCCGACGTTCTTAGAAAGCGGCATTGAGACGAGCGAAGTCGCGGCCTCGCTGACCCGTTCGTAGACTCGAATGCCTGAGCCTCGTTCGCGCCGAAGCCATCGAGCGGCCGCGGACGTTCAGCCTCGACAAGCTCGCCAGTACCGCTAGGGCGGGCTGAGCTCGCGCGAGCTCCGGTCCTGGCTCGTCGGCTACGGGCTGGCCCGGCCGAACGGATCACCCGCAACTACTGAACCAATGGGGAAGCGGGATCCGCGTTCCTCCATGGGTCATTCGTGCGATATGCCTGCGTGCGAGCGCGTTCTGGACCGGTGCCGGACCGCGCTCTCCTCGGTCAGCCCTCGACCTTCCTCCGGCGCGGCCAGACGAAGAACGCGCCGACCCCGACCGCGATGGTGAGCGTGAGCGGCTCCGCCATGGCGTCCATCGGGACGGTCGTCGTCCTGTAGAGGCACCAGGCGAAGAACAGCCATGTGAACACCGACCCGATCTTGCGGACGCTCTCGATCTCCGCGTCGTCGTGGCTCACGACTTCGCCGGCCGACGAACGTGGGCGGTGCTCCGGCGATGGGTCGGCTTGGTGTTGGGTGGCACTCGTTCGTGCCTCTTCATCGAGCTGCGACGAAGGATGAGAAGCTGGTGTCGGGATCCAGCGGGTTGTCATGTTCGGCTCCTGGTTGGATGCGGCTTTCGCATCGGCGCGGGACGGTACCGGCCGAACACCGTGGGCGTCTCACCCTTCGGAGTGATTTCCAGGATGACCCGTATGCTCGCCCGCTTGACGCTCGCCGGCGTACCCGTGGCCGCCGACTCGGTGACGGAGCTCGGGGCCATGGTCAGGGCGGCCGGCGCCGACGAGCTCGCCGACCGGCTCGAGCGCGTCCTCGACGGACGAGGCAAAGCTGCTCGCGCTCACGATCGACGAGCGGGCGATCATCCTTGCCGACCTCGACGACCCGCCGGACGGCTCGCCGAGCTGCGCGGCGTCCTGAATGAACGAGCATCAGTGGAGGCAGCGCGAAGGGGCTAGACGCCGAGGCCCCCCGTAGCTGGACACACCTCGGTCCGACGCACCTTGCGGCGGGCTGGGCCCGCTCGTTGGGCGAGAGTTTCACAGACCTGCTCGAGGCTCAGCCGCGAAACTGATCGAGCGGGGGGTTTTTGGGTGGTCCCGGCTGCACTATCGTGGTTCGGGGGCCGGATAGAGAGGGGGATGATGGTTGAGGTATTCGCAGTCGTGCTGGTGGCAGGCACTGCGCTTCTTCTCGCCGGCGCGTGGCTCGACCCCCGTCGATCAGTCGAGCCGGATGGTCCACGCCCGGTCGCGACCGATTCCGCCCTCGAGGCCGAGCAGATGCGGCTGGCCGACCTGAAGGCGGAGCTGGCCGCGGCCGAGACGAGAACCGCCGAGCGCGAGCGGCAGATCTCGTTGAAGCTCCGCGAGCTGACGGCGGCGGAGCGCGAGCGCACCGAGGCGGCCACGGAGCTCGCCAATCAGGAGGCGGCCCTGGCGCAGCGCGAGCGCGACCTCGAACGGTCGCTGGCCGACGCGGAGACGAGCGCCGCGGAGCCGACGCCGCAGATCGAGTATGTCGGCCGGCTGGAAACGCAGATGGAGTGGCGCGAGTCCGACTGGTGGGAGAAGCAGCTCGGCCGCCCGCTCTCGGCGAAGAAGTAAGACGGCCTCGCTCAAGGGCAACCACCGCCGGCGCCGTTCGTAGTTCCGCCGCCACGTTGGAGTCCGAGCGCCTCCGGCTCCTCCAGTCGCGCGGAGGTGCCGTGCCGAGCGTCGCGCGACGTGCGACGCACCCCGGGCGCCGGCAGCGTCTTCGCGGCCTCTTCGTCGTGTCGAGCGACGGCCGAGAAACGGCCGAACGATCTACTCGATCGGGATCTCGAAGCGAGCGATGATGCCGGGGTCGCCGCCGCTCGCGAGTAGCTCGGGATCGGGATCGCGGGTCGCCACCCACGCATATCCGTCTTCGGGGTAGGCGACGACGTCCGGGAAGCTCCCGGCACTGATCGCGAGGATCTCAGCTCGTTCTTCGGTCGGGTTGCTGAACGCGTGTAGTCCGGCACGTCCCTCGGGGCAGAAGACGAAGTCGCCCGGGGCCATCTCCTCTTCGCCGTGTTGGTTCCGGAAGATGGGACGACCGCTCAGGACGAAGAACATCTCTTCGGCTCCGAAGTGCATGTGCATCCGCATGTCAGGCGCGTTGGGGGCCAGTTCGTACAGCGTTGCTCCCATCCTGGCGTCGTCCGGCCGCCAGAAGATTCGATGCCGAGTCCGGGCTTCTTCGTCGTCTCCGTCCCATGCATCGGAGAACAGGTTCTGGCGAATCACTCGTGTACCTCCAAGTCGTAGCGGTGGCACGCAGCGTTCGAGGCCGCCTCGAAAGCAGCCTCGGCCCTGCGCCAAGCACGCGCGGCGGTTGCCGCGTCGGACCGCTATTTCTTCGCCGGATCCACAGCGGGATCGTAACGTTCGCCGACTCAGATGCGAGCGATCGGGTCGAGCGTATTTCGCTCGGTGCGTCGAGCCACGCGTCGTGTCCCGGAATGACCCCGGGCCTCAGGCAGCGGGTGCTGACGCAGATCGAACGGCAGGACCGGTGCCCGTAACGCGTTCGGGCTCAGGCCCGTTGGATCTCTCAAATGGGGACGCTTGCGGCACTGAGGATCTCGATAACGCTGCCGACAACAGCGCTCCTCTTGCACTCCGTTGCAATCCAGGATCGGCGCCCGGGACCGCTCACCTTCCTACCGACTCGGGCTAAGCGGGAGTAGGTGGTGGCATTGCGGCAAGGAGTGCGACGGGTGAGCAGGGAGCTCAACCTGGGTTTGCCGGGGAAGCCACTGGAAACGTGGATCGATCGTCCCGATGGCAAACGTGTCCTCTATCCGGTTCCACAGACGAAGTGGGACAACTGCGAGCACCTGACGCGCGAGCTTCAAGGCAACCCCCCAACAGACGACACGCTCGCGGAGTGGGAGCTGACGCGGCGAGAGTACGAGCACTTCCTCGACCGTCAGTCGACCGCTCTACCGCAGGAAGACCTGGACGGCGATCGCGATGGCCGAGCCCAGAGCTAGATGTGCCGCTGACCCTGCGCGCGCAGGGTCTGAATACTCGACGAGCCTGGTTCCTCCTCCCGACCCGGTCCGGGAGCCACCTTCACTTTCGGGCTTGAAGGTCGGTTTCTGTCCGATCGGTCAGTTGAAGCACGAGCCGACCGCAGCGTAGGGTCCCTGGCGAGCAGCGGGGTGGAGTCGACGTGAAAGTGACCTTCTCACTTCGAGGATCGCCCAGGCCGCTGGGCGTGGGTCAACGTTGCGGCGCTCGCCCAGGACACCCCGCGGCTCCTCCGGAGTCGGGATCGATGCCTTTGCGCGAGGCTTGACCCCGCGCCTTCAGGGGTTTCAGCGCGGACACCGGCTTTGCCGGTTGTCCCTGCGCAAAGCGAGGGGCCTCGCGCTAAGCGAGACCCCTCTGCCGAACGCTCCTTTCTGGGCCAGACGGTCCGCCCGCAAGACGGGTGGTCCGTCTGGAGGGGGAGAGGAGTCGCGTTCGGTACCCGTACTAATCGCATATTCCGAGCTTCGATGCGAGGGCTACACTGATGTTCGTGAACGAAACCGGCACGATGCGGGTGAAGAGCGGCCTCGCCGAGATGCTCAAGGGCGGCGTGATCATGGACGTCGTCGACGCCGAGCAGGCGAAGATCGCCGAGGACTCCGGGGCGGTCGCAGTGATGGCGCTCGAGCGCGTCCCGGCCGACATCCGCCGCGACGGCGGGGTCGCCCGCATGTCCGATCCGGCGATGATCCAGGAGATCCAGGAGGCCGTCACGATCCCGGTGATGGCGAAGTGCCGGATCGGCCATTTCGTCGAGGCGCAGATCCTGCAGGCGCTCCAGATCGACTACATCGACGAGTCGGAGGTGCTGACGCCGGCCGACGTCGCGCATCACGTCGACAAGTGGC
Source organism: uncultured Gaiellaceae bacterium (assembly GCA_963802765.1). Taxonomy (GTDB): domain Bacteria; phylum Actinomycetota; class Thermoleophilia; order Gaiellales; family Gaiellaceae; genus Gaiellasilicea. The sequence continues at coordinate 169,905 of CAWDJZ010000017.1, read as the reverse complement.
AGTTCGAGATCCCCTTCGTCTGCGGCGCGACCAACCTCGGCGAGGCGCTGCGGCGGATCGCCGAGGGTGCGGCGATGATCCGGACGAAGGGTGAGGCGGGCACCGGCGACGTCGTCAACGCCGTCACGCACATGCGCGCCGTCTACGGCGGCATCCGCCGGCTCGGCGCCCTTCGCGAGGACGAGCTCTATGCCGAGGCGAAGGAGCTCCGTGCGCCGTACGAGCTCGTCCGCTGGGTGGCCGAGAACGGCCGCCTGCCGGTCGTCACGTTCACCGCGGGCGGAATCGCCACGCCGGCGGACGCCGCGCTCTGCATGCAGCTCGGCGCGGACGGCGTCTTCGTCGGCTCGGGGATCTTCAAGTCGGGCGACCCGGGGCTGCGCGCGAAGGCGATCGTCGAGGCGACCACGCATTTCCGCGACGCCGACATCCTCGCCCGCGTCTCCGCGGGCCTCGGCGAGCCGATGGTCGGGATCTCGGCCAGCGAGCTCGCCCCCGAGCAACTGCTCGAGACGCGCGGCTGGTAAGCACTCCGCTCCTACAATTGCCGTCGTGAAGGTCGGCGTCCTCGCAGTCCGACCCGCCGCGTCGTTTCCGCTCCCGCGGAAGAAACGCCGTGGGGCACCGGACGCAGCGCAGCCGAGATCGGGTTGGTGGCGGTCGCGCCGGACGGTGGCCGTCACGACGTTTGCGTCGAGCTCAGCGATGACGCGTCGACGCGTGAGCTCGTAGAGGTACTGGCCGACGAGCTCGGGCTCGACGGCGACGGGCCGGCTCGTTCTTCGCGGCGGCCGTCGGCTCACGTCAGGAGTCCCGCTGGCCGAGCTCGCCGTTCGTCACGGCGACGAGATCAGCTTCGGCGACGGCCCCGCGGCCCCCCTCGTCGCCGGAGTCGTCGAACTGGTCGTGGTCGGCGGGCCCGCGGCGGGCCGACGTATCCCGCTTCTCCCAGGCGTGCACCGCCTGGGCCGCGAAGCCTCGATCGCGATCGAGGATCCGTCGCTCTCGGCCCAGCACCTCGTCCTCACGATTGCCGACGACGGTGCGGCGACGGTGGCGGACGCGGGCTCGCGAAACGGGACGCTCCTCGAGGGCGTGGCCGTCCCGGCCGGTGAGGAGCGCGTGCTTCGGGCGGGCGAGCTCGCCCAGGCGGGGCGGACACTCGTCACTGTCTCGGCGTTAGTCCCTCAGCCGCCCGACCCACCCGTGGACCGGAGGGGCCGACGCCGTTCAACCGTCCGCCGCGCGTCCAACGGCCACTCGAGCCCTCGTCGCGGCCGTTCCCCGCGCCACCCGGCGACCCGCGCGCTCGCGACTGCCGCTCGGCGCTTCGCTGATCCCGCTCCTCCTCGGCGTCGTTCTCTATCTCGTCACGAAGCTGCCGACGATGCTCCTGTTCTCGCTCCTCTCACCGGTGATGGCTCTCTCGACCTACATCGAGGACCGGCGCAGCGGCCGCAAGGGGTTCGAGAAGCACTCCCGCGAGTACCGGCGGCGTCTGGCAGGGCTCCGGGACGAGCTCGAGGCCGAGCGGGGCAACGAGGCCCATCGGCGACGAGCGCAGGCACCCTCCCTCGCCGAGCTTCTGCGGCGCGCCCGTACGCTCGATCCGGGGCTCTGGGAGCGGCGGGCCGACGACAAGGACTTCCTCGCATTGCGGGCGGCAGTGCCGACCTGCCCTCGCTGCTCTCGGTGCGGCTCGACCCGGCGGGAGCGAGAGCTTGCGCAGCGAGGCCGAGCAGCTGTCGGGCTGGTACGCGACTGTCCCCGCGTGCCGGTCACCGTGTCGCTTACGGAGCTCGGCGTCACGCCCTCTGCGGGACCGCGGGAGCGCGTGGATCGCTGGCCCGGTCGCTCGTCGCCCAGGCGGCGGCGCTGCACTCGCCGGCCGACCTCGCGATCGCTGCGGCAATTCCCCCCGACCGGGTCGATGCCTGGGACTGGCTCAAGTGGCTGCCGCACTGCGACCCCGACACGAGGCCCGGCAGCGCGCCTCGCCGACGAACCTGCCGCCTCGCGGCGCTGCTCGAAGAGCTGTCGCGCCTCGTCGCCGCTCGCCGCGCCGACAGCGAGAGTGCGTACGGCGGCGCCGCCCGCCGCGGTCAGCCGCACGTTCTGCTCGTGCTGGACGAGGGAGTCGCGCCCGAGCGGGCGTTCGTCCGCGACATCCTGGCCGACGGCGGAGAGCACGGCGTGTCGTGCTCTGGCTGGGGCGCGAGCGGCGCGATCTGCCGGGCGAAGCGGGTGGCATCCTCGAGCTCGAGCCCGACTCGGCTCCGGTGACGGTGACCGATGCGCGGGCCGCAGCGAGCTGTGCGAAGTGTCGGCGGACGGGCTCGACCTCGCGCTCGCCCGCGACCTCGCCCTCGCGCTCGCTCCCGTACGCGATGCCGGCGCCGTGCGCGCCGGCGGCGTGCCGGAACGCGCGCGGCTGCTCGACCTGCTGGGCGTCGAGGAGGTGGGTGAGGCGTGGGTGGCCGAGCGCTGGCGGGGAAGCCCGACGGGCGGGGCGGTCCTCGGTGCCGCCGCGAAAGGCTCCTTCAGCGTCGACCTCCGCACCGACGGCCCTCACGGCCTCGTCGCCGGAACCACAGGCTCCGGCAAGAGCGAGCTCCTCCAGTCCCTGATCGCGTCGCTTGCGGTCTCGCATGCGCCCGACCGGCTCGCCTTCCTGCTCGTCGACTACAAGGGAGGAGCGGCCTTCAAGGACTGCGTCCGCCTGCCGCACACGGTCGGTCTCGTCACCTACCTGACGCGCATCTACGCAGCGGCGCGCTCGCCTCGTTGAACGCGGAGCTGCAGCGGCGCGAGCGCATCCTGCGTGACGCCGGCGCCAAAGACCTCGCGGACATGCAGCGCCGTGCCGTCGCTCGACGCGCCTCCGAGCCTCCTGATCGTGATCGACGAGTTCGCGACGCTCGCCAAGGAGGTTCCCGACTTCGTCGACGGCATCGTCTACGTCGCCCAGCGCGGCGCAGCCTGGGCGTCCATCTGCTGCTCGCGACGCAGCGTCCCGGGCGCGTCGTCAGCGAGAACATCCGTGCCAACACGAACCTGCGCGTGGCGTTGCGGGTGAACGAGGCGGCGGAGTCGACCGACGTGATCGGCGTCCCCGATGCGGCGCGGATCCCGCGCGGGCGTCCCGGACGCGCCTATGCGCGCACCGGCCACGGCGAGCTCACAGAGCTGCAGACCGCGTACGTCAGCGGCGCTCGCCCGGCGCGGGCAGGCGCCGAGGCGGCCGTCGTCGTGCGCCCGTTTCCGTTCGGCACCAGAGCGGGCTCGCCACCACCGGCCGGCGGCGAGGTCGACACCGATCTGGCCCAGCTCGTCGGCGTGTGTGCAGCGGCCGCGGCCGCTGCGGGGCTCGAGGTTCCTCCCTCGCCGTGGCTGCCGCCACTCGAGGTCACGCTTCGGCTCGACGCGCTCCTCGAGCCGTCGTCCGCCGCGACAGCGGTCGTCGGTCTCGTGGACGAGCCCCAGCGCCAGCTGCAACGGGCCCTCTCGCTCGACCTCGAGCAGGAAGGAAGCTTCCTCGTCTACGGCACTAGCGGTGCGGGCAAGACGACGTTCCTGCGCACGCTGGCGCTGGCGCTCGCCGAGCGGTCGTCAGCCGACGCCCTGCACGTCTACGGGCTCGATTTCGCGACGCGCGGACTGCTCCCACTCGAGGCGCTGCCCCACACCGGCGCCGTCGTCGGCGCCGAGGACGAGGAGCGCACCGAGCGGCTCTTCTCGCTGCTGCGGAAGACGCTCGAGCGGCGGAAGGTGCTGCTCGCGCAGGCCGGTGTGTTCACGCTCTCCGAGTACCGTCGCGCGCCGGACGCCGAGCCGCTCCCGCGGTTGCTCGTGCTTCTTGACGGCTATGCGGGGTTCGCAGCCGCATTCGAGCGCGTGAACCTCGGCGAGCTGGTCGACGCGCTGCCTCGCCTCGTCTCCGAGGGTCGCCCGCTCGGGGTGCACTTCGCGATCTCGGCCGATCGGCGCGGCGCGGTGCCGAACGCGCTCGCCGGCATCGTTCCGACCAAGCTCGTCCTACGTATGGCAGACGAGGACGAGTTCGCCGCGCTCGGCGTCCCGCTCAAGGCCGTGCGCGGGGCGCAGCTGCCGCCGGGGCGCGGCTTCCTACCGGGCGGGATCGAGCTTCAGGTCGCGTGGCACGGCGATCTGGCGGCCCGAGGGCAGGCACTCGCGCGGCGGGACGACGGTGTGTCTGCGCCCGGAATCGAGCCGCTGCCGACGACGGTCTCCCGTGCCTCGCTCGGCGACCCGACCGAGCCGTGGACGGCGGTGCTCGGGATCGGCGACGCGGAGCTCGAGCCCGCGGCGATCGACCTCGAGGAACGCCACTTCCTGGTCACTGGCTCCTATCGGAGCGGCCGCTCGACGGCGTTGCGAACCGTCGTCGAGTCGCTGCGTGCGGCGACGCCGGATCTCGAGCTGCACCTGCTCGCCCCGCGTCGCAGCCCGCTGACGGAGCTGGACGGCTGGACGACCACCGCGGAGGGCGTCGAGCGCTGCGAGGACGCGGCGCTGAGGCTGGGCGAGCGCGCGGCCACTGGGCCGGAGCGGCCCGTCCTCGTCGTGATCGACGACGGGGAGGAGCTTGCGGAGGCGCTCGGCGCCGCACCGCTCGAGACGGTCGTACGTCGCGGACGCGACGTGCCGATCCGGGTGATCGCCGCCGCCGAGCGCCAGGCGGCGCACCGCGCGTTCGGCGGCTGGCTGCGCGAGCTCCGCAAGGACCAGCACGGACTGCTGCTCGATCCCGACCTCGACGTCGACGGCGACATCCTCGGCACGCGCCTGCCGCGGCGATCGAGCCCGGTCTTCCCGCCCGGTCGTGGCTACCTCGTCGAGCGAGGCACCGTAGAGCTGGTCCAGGTCGCGCAGTAGCCGGCGAGAGGCTTGATGCGAAACCTGAGCGCCCAGTTCCACATCAAGCCTCTAGCAGCCGGGATACCCGTCGTCGCGAACCTGGTCGGCTGCGGCGGCGAGGCGACTCCGGACCTCGTTCGAGAACACCGCGTTGCCCCGGTACTCGTCGAAGCGCGCCTTCGTCTGGGGCTCGAGCTCGCGGTAGGGAACCATCCGGCCCTGGCCGTCGAAGAGGCGGGTGCGGTCGACCGGCGTGAAGTACTCGGCGAGTACCTCGTCCTGGCTGCCGAGCTCACCCTGGGCATAGGCGTCGGCCAGCACGGCGGCCTGGGCCGCGTTCTCCGCCTCCGCCTGGCAGGCCGCGAGCGCCTCGTCGTCGTCGCCCCCGCAGCCGCCGAACGCGAGGGCGGTGGCGGCGACGAGCGCCGCCCAGGCAGCGGCCCTCACCGATTCGCTTCCTGGATCGCCTCGCGGATGACCCGGCTCACGTCGGGATCGTTGCTCATCCACTCCTCGTAGCGGCCGCGGGCGATACCGTCGAGCTCGTTGTACGGGATGAGCCGGCCGTCCTCCACGAGCCCGAGCTCCTCGGCGGCGCCCAGGTCGATGAAGCCGTTGTCGGCGTACCCCTGCACGATCGAGGCGGTGAGCCCGTTCTCGAGTAGCGCGTGCGCGCGGTTGTTGTCGCGCACCAACTCCTCCTCGGACGGTGCCAGGCTAGCCCCGACCGCATCAACGCCGTGGTCGACGACGATGCCGACGCCCGGAGGAAGCTTGGCGAGGCTGACGAGGTCGTTGACGAAGCCGGTGATCATCTTCGCCTGATCGTCGGCCTCGCGGAAGTCCTCGACGCGGTTGACGTCGCCGGCCTCCATCAAGAGCTCGTTGAAGGACCCGGCTCGATGCGCCCAGCTGAAGTCGCCGTCGAAGTCGGGAGCCGCTTCGGTGCCGGCGAGAATCGTGGCGGCCTGGTAGCGGGCGGCGTCGGCGAGGAACGCCCGGCCTGCATCCTCGCGCTCGGTGATCGCGGACAGTACGTCGATCAGCTCCTGGCGGGAGAGGTGGATGCGGTGGTCCTCAGACGGGTCGACGTAGCCGGCCGTGCCGCCGTCGAGGTCGGTCGGGTGGCCCGCCGCGGCCTGGTAGTGGAGCGCCTCGAGGTGGTGGTCGCCGAGATCCCAGGCGAGTGCGTCGGTGACGCCGCCCAGGCCGTCGCGGTCGCCGTGAACGATGCGGTCGATGACGGAAAGCGTCAGGCGGTTGCCCTCGTCGACTGCAGCGGTGTCGCGCGGATCCGCGAACAGGTCGCCGGCCGCCGCTTTGTAGGCGCGGCCGAAGGCGTTCCCGTCGTCGTCGAACTCGCCGTAGTCGTAGAGCAGCCGGATGGGGTCCGTGACCTCGTGCTGCTGGCCGAAGAGATCCCAGGGCTGGACGTCCTCGAGCGGTGAAGTCAGCGCCTCGCGGGCGGCTTCGGGATTGCGCGCGAGCGCCTCGAGGACGATCTGCTTCGTGTCCCAGGCGAGCCCCTCCCCGTCGGCGTAGGCGCCGAGCGTGTACGGCGCGTGCTGGGGCTCCTCGATCCCAACCCCGAGGCCCAGGTAGCGCGAGTGCTCGACGATCCGGTCGACGACGCCGGTGCGGAAGCACTCGACGAGGAAGTGGGTGCCGAAACGGCCGGTGTGCAGGAGCTGCGCGGTCGCCCACGTGTCCTCGTCGTGGGCGATCTCGTCTTCAACCGTGCGCGAGAGGCGGCCGCTATACGTGGCGTTCGCGAGCGCGAGCGCGAACGGTGCCAGCAGGTCGTCCACAGGATCCTTGTCGAGCTCCTCCGAGCCCCACTCGGCCGCGACCTCGTGAAGCAGGTGCGGGTCGACCTCCATGCTCATGCTGTTGTTGATCACGTGCGCCCACTCGATCGCCTGGATCACACGCGGAACCTCGACGAGGTTCTCGGCACCGAAGCTTTCGACGAACGCGGCCGAGAAGGCGTCCAGCGCGTCGCTGGACCCATTCGCCTGTGAGCCGTGCAGGATCTGGGCGAGCTCGAAGAGCTCCTCCGGGTCCTTGAACTTGTCGCGGTACATCGCGCCGACATAGCCACCGGCGAGCTCAGCCTGTGCGTCCGTTGCGTACCGCAGCAGCGAGCCGTCCTTCATCCAGGCAAGGAACTCGCGCAGCTGCGTCCCCTCTAGGGGATAACCCGCCTGGAGGCGATCGGCGATCTCCGCCCAGAGCGCGCGGCGCTCGAGCTCGACGGCGTCCTCGTTCAGGATCGGGAAGACGGCTCTCAGCTGTGACGCTGCCGCCGCAATCCCGGCGCCCACCTCGCCGGCCACACCGGCGGGCATCTCGGGGAGCGGCAGCGAGCCGATCTGGCAGGCGGCGTACGAGAGCTCGACGGACCCGTCGCGGATCCTCGTCGCGCCCCGCCGGAGGTCGGTTGGGTCGATCGCGATGCGCGTCATGGACGGCTCGCCATCCGTTGCGCCCGGGCCGCTTCGAGCTCCCGCTGCATCTCCTCGAGCCGTCGTAGCCGGTCGGCCTGCGCCTGCTCGACCTCAGCGGCGGAGCGCTCGAGCGTTCCGGCGACGCTCTGCAGTTGTTCGGCCGCCGTAGTCGCCCGGCTGCCGCTGCGTGAGGCGGCCGCGCGGAAACGATCGCCCGCCGGCCCCTCGAACGTCATCGCCGAGGCGGCGCCGGTGACGTCGCTGTCGACCTGGGAGATCCGGTCGGACCAGCGGCGCAGGGAACTCGCGAGCGAGCGCATTCCCGCCGGGTCGCCGACGACGGGAGGCAACCAGACTGGACCGGGCATCAGGTCCGCGACGTCTCGTCGCGTGGAGCCGCTACGTGCCGGCCTGTGTCAGTGCGTCGTGGCGGCGGTGGACCTCAGCGCTGGCCTGCTGGAGCGCGGCCTCGAGGCGACGGAGCGTCGGAGCGAACTCACCCTCCCAGGACGACCGGAAGCGATCGGCCGCCGGCCCCTTCCACCACGTGCTGTTGACCTGGCCGCCGATCGCCGCGGTCAGCTGCGCGACGGTCTGGCTCTCTCTCGTGAAACTCTGGCCCAGCTGCTGGAGCTGGCCCATCTCTGCGCCGATCGTGGACAAGGCACATCCTCCTTAGGCGTCGGTCGACGAGTCGAGGTTCTCCTTGCCGGAAGACGGGGCCGCCTAAACCCCCACGACGTAAGGCCTGGGTAAAGAAGTGGGTCGGCGCGTTTGCCGGGCGAACGCAGCGGCTACGTTCGCTTCGAGGCCTCGATGACCGCAATCGAGTCGATCCGACGCGTGGCAGCGCGCGTGTCGCCGCGTGCGGCCGGCGTCGCACTCGCCGGCGCGCTCTGCTTCCTCGCTGCGTTCGGAGTCGGCCGTGCGACCGGCGCCGAGGAGCCGGCCGCAGCGCCGTCGCTGACGCGAGCTCCGGTTGCGAGCGTCGGCATGGAGCTGCCGCAGCTCTCGGAGGCTTCGCCCGTGCCCGAGCTGGCGCCGCCCGTGCGTCGGGCTCGTCCGGTGACGCGGGTCGTCCGTCCGCGTCCACCTTCTCGGCCTCGTCCCGCGGTCCGGCGCCAGCAGCCCGCCCCGAAGCCCGAGCCGACACAGCCCGCGTCCACGACTCCGGTTGTCATCGTCGGCCGTGGCTAGGCGGTTGGCCCTCGTCGTTCTGCTGGCGGCCGCGGCACTCGCCGTGTCGCCGGCCGCGTCTGCCGCCTGCACGCGGTGGGCCTCGGAGCGTGGCAGCGATCGCGCCGAGGGCGCGGCGGGCGCGCCCTTCCGCACGGTGACGAGGCTGCTGCGCGCCCTGCCCGCGGGTGGGACCGGTTGCCTCGTGCGAGGATCGGTGTTCCGCGAGCGCGTCTTCCTGCGACGGGGCGTAACCCTGCGATCCAGCGGCGGACGCGCCACGATTCTCGGCGGGGTGGTCGTCACGAGCCGAGCACGGGGCGCCGTGGTCCGAGGCCTGACGATCCGAGGCCGCGGACGGGGCCGGGCGGCGGTGCTCGTTCAGGCCGACCGCGTGAGGATCGTCGGCAACGACATCGCCGGCCGCTACGTGGACCGCAGCGTTCCCTGTGTCCTGCTCGACGGCGTGCGCGACGTCGTCGTCGATGCAAACCGCGTCCACGACTGCGTCCGCACGACGCGGCGCGACCTCTACTCGGCCGGTATCCACGTCGCCTCGGCGCTTCGCGTCCGCATCGTCCACAACCTCGTCTTTCATGCGCTCGGCGACGGCATCGCGCTCGCGCCGAATGCGCAGCGGACACAGGTGTCCCGCAACCTCGTCGACGGCAACGTGTCGGGGATCTACATCGGCGGGAACGAGCGCACGGCCTCGAGCAACAACCTCGTTACGCGCAACGTGATCTCGAACTCCGGCCAGTGGAACGTGCACGCGGATTGGAATGGACGCCAGGGACCTGGCAATGTCGTGGCCTCGAACTGCGTCTGGAACGGGTTCCGCGGCAACACCTCGGGGGCGGCGCTCGTCCTGCGCGGCAACCTCGTCGCCCGCCCGCGTTACGTCGCCCGTCCGCGCAACTACACAATGCGTTCGGGGCCGTGCCTCCCGATGCGTCCGCACATCGTCCAGAGCCGGGTCTCTCGCCTGCCTCGCTTCCAGGTCGCGTACAGGCTCCGCGCGCTCCCGCGACGAGTGCAGATCGTCGGCCTGACCCTGACAGGTGTGGCCCGCGACGCGCGCGTCGAGGTGCGCTGCGTGCGCGGCTGCAGAGCGTCCTGGCGTGGTCGCGCGCGGACGTCGAACCTCGGCTTGCCCGTGCTGCGCGGCGCCTGGCTCGCCCGTGGCGCAGTCGTCGAAATGCGGGCCCGCAAGCCGTACCGCGCCGGCCATTACGCTCGCGTCACCGTCGTCGGCCTTCCACGCGGAGTCCGCATCGCCCACGCCTGTATGCCGCCGGCGCGGTCGAACCCGCTGTCATGCTCCCGCTTCGGTCGCTCGTGATGATCGAGGTGGGGACGACGATCGCCGGGTATCGCGTCGAGCGGCGCCTCGGCACCGGCGGCATGGGCGCGGTCTACGAGGCGACGCAGCTCTCGCTCGATCGCGTCGTCGCGCTCAAGGTTCTGTCGCCGACGCTCAGCGCCGACGCCGGCTTTCGGGAGCGCTTTCGCCGCGAGGCGATGTTGCAGGCAGCGCTCGAGCACCCGAGCATCGTGCCCGTCTACGAGGCGGGGGAGAGCGACGCCGGCCTCTATATGGCGATGCGGCTCGTCGAGGGCGCCGACCTGAAGCGTCTGGCTGCGGCGGGCGACCTGGCGCCGGAGCGCGTGGTCGCCCTGCTCACCGACGTCGCCGCCGCGCTCGATGCCGCTCACGCCGTCGGGCTCGTCCACCGGGATGTCAAGCCGCAGAACGTTCTCGTCGACGGCGATAGTGCCTATCTCGCCGACTTCGGCCTGACGAAGGGCGCCGGCGACCGCGGCACGACCCTCACCGGCCAGTACCTCGGCTCCCTCGACTACACGCCGCCCGAGCAGATCCGCGGCGAGTCGGTCGGGCCCGCCGGCGACCTGTACGCGCTGGCCGCTGTCCTCTACGAGGCACTGACGGGCGAGGTGCCGTTCCCGCACGAGACCGAAGCCGCAGTCCTCTACGCGCATGTCACGGAGCCGCCGCCCCGGCCGAGCGACCGCCGCCCCGAGCTGCCACAGGCGCTCGACGCCGTCGTGGCGCGCGGCCTCGCCAAGCGTCCGGAGGACCGCTATCGGTCTGCGGGCGGGCTGATCGACGAGGCACGCCGAGCGCTCGCGTCGCCGTCTGCCGAGAGCCTCGCCGGGAACGGGAGCGGCGACGGCAGAGAACGCTTCGGCGTGACCATCACGGACCCCATGCTCCTCCGTGCCGTTCCGGCGGTCGATGTGGCGCCGGAGCGGGAGATTCCATGGCGGGCACTGGCGGTCGCCGCGCTCGTGCTTACGGGTCTCACGCTCGCCGGCTTCGCACTCGGCCGTCTCACGCAGGGCACGCCGGAGGAGCAGCGCGGTCTTGCGACGGCCGGCCCGCTCTCGGTGTCGTTCGCGGATGACGAGTGGGCGCCCGCCGCCGTCCCGGAGATCCCCGGACTCGTCCTCGAGGGGCCGGCGGCGCTCAGCTCGATCGACGAGGGACGCCGGGGAACGGTGGTGCTCGGGCTGGTTCCGCTCGCGCAGGGCGCGGGGTTGCTCCCGCCGGCGCTCCGGCGGCAGGTCGCAGGCTCGCCTCCCGCAGACGTCGTCCGGGTCGGACCGGCTCAGGGTCTGCTGTACCGGGGCCTGGCCGCCGCGAGGCTCCGGTCCCGCCTCGACCTGCTGCTTGTTCCGACCCGCCGCGGAGCGGCTGCCGTCGCCTGCCTCACACCTCGCGCCCTTCGCTCCGACGAGGAGGCCGCGGCCTGCGGCGAGGTCGCGGCGACGCTGCGGCTGCACGGCCTCGCTCCGCTGCCGCTCGACGGGCAGATGACGTACACGCACGCCCTCGCTGCGGAGCTCGCGCGGCTGGACGGCGAACGGCTCGCAGCGCGGCGGCAGCTCGCCGGTGCTGCGACGCGCCCCGAGCAGCGGCGCGCTGCGACCGGCCTGGCGGCTGCGTACGCGGCCGCCGCACAGCGGGTGCTGCGGACTCCTCCGACGCCGTTCGCACGGCCCTCGCACGCGGCGCTCTACGGCGCTCTCCGCCAGGCGCAGCGGCGCGCAACCGCTCTCGCGGAAGCGGCGCGCCGCGGCGACGAGCCCGGCTACGCGTCCGCGGCGAAGCGGCTCGAGGCGGCCGAGGCGAATGTCGCGGCGGCGATCGCCGCCTGCAGCGGCTGCGCCTGCCGTAGCACGATCCCGTTCCTCCCGGTCGTCGGCGATGGCGGCGGGCTCGAGCTGTGGCAAACCGCGCTGGCCTACATCGCGCTTGGCGTCGTCTACGCGCTCCTGGGGCTGGCTTTGCGGCAGCCGACGGTGCACGACGCGCCGCCGGCCTAGCCGGGGCCAGCCAGAAGGCGCGACCTACAATTGACGTGCATGACTGTCGGTGTTCTTGCCGTGCAGGGCAACTTCCGCGAGCACGCGGCCATGTTGCGCGCGCTTGGCGCGGACGTCGTCGAAGTGCGCCTGCCGGAGCAGCTCGAGGGGCTCGACGGGCTCGTGATCCCGGGCGGCGAGTCGACCGCGATCATGCGCCTGATCAGGCTCTACGGGCTGGAGGAGGCGATCCGCCGCTTCCGCGCGCCCGTGCTCGGCACGTGCGCCGGGATGATCCTGCTCGACCGGGCCCACCTCGGGCTGGTCGACGTCGAGGTCGAGCGGAACAGCTACGGGCGCCAGCTCGCGAGCTTCGAAGCCGACCTCGAGCTCGTGGGAGAGAGCGATCCTCTGCGCGGCGTCTTCATCCGCGCGCCGCGCGTCGCCGACGTGGGGCCGGAGGTCGAGGTGCTCGCGAGCCACGACGGCGACCCCGTCCTGCTGCGCCAGGGTCGCTTCCTCGTCGCCTCGTTCCATCCCGAGCTGACCGCCGACACGCGCGTGCACGAGCGCTTCCTGGATCTGATCAGAGAGGAGTCTGGTGTCAGGGCATAGCAAGTGGTCGACGATCAAGCACAAGAAGGGCGCCGCCGACGCGAAGCGCGGCAAGCTGTTCACGAAGCTCTCGAAGGCGATCATCGTCGCCGCGAAGGAGGGCGGTCCGGACCCGGCCGCGAACCTCGCGCTCCAGAACGCGATCGAGAAGGCGAAGTCCTACTCGATGCCCAAGGACACGATCGAGCGCGCGATCGCCCGCGGGGCCGGCACCGACTCCGATGCGGCGGCGTTCGAGACGATCGTCTACGAGGGCTACGGCCCCGAGGGGGTGGCGGTGCTCGTCGAGGCCCTGACCGACAATCGCAACCGTACGGCCTCCGACGTCCGCCATGTGTTCACCAAGCACGGCGGCAACCTGGGCACGACCGGGGCGGTCGCCTGGCTGTTCGAGCGCCGCGGAGTCGTCCTGGTCGAGGCGGACTCCGTCGACGAGGACGAGCTCACGCTCGCCGCCGCGGACGGTGGCGCCGATGACGTCGAGCGCGACGGCTCCGTGTTCCAGGTCTCGTCCCCGCCGGAGGCCCTCTCCGCCGTGCGGGAGGCGATCGAGGCGGCGGGCATCCAGGTGCAGACGGCCGAGCTGACGATGATCCCCAAGACGACCGTCGAGGTCGCCGAGGAATCGACGGCGAAAAAGGTGATCCGGCTGATCGAAGCGCTCGAGGAGAACGACGACGTGCAGGAGGTCTCCGCGAACTTCGACATCCCCGAGCAGGTGCTGGAGGCCGTCGCCTCGTAGCACGTGGGTACCGCCGGGTACGAGCGCGTCCACCTCGAGACGCGGGAGGATTGGCGCCGCTGGCTCGGCGCGAACCACTCGTCGTCTCCGGGCGTCTGGCTCGTCTCGTGGAAGAAGGCAACCGGGAAGCCGGCCGTCGCGTACGAGGCGGCCGTCGAAGAAGCGCTGTGCTTCGGCTGGATCGACTCGACCGTCCACTCGCTCGGCGAGGACCGCGGAGAGCAGCTCTTCACGCCGCGGCGCCCGGGGAGCCGCTGGTCGCGGTCGAACAAGGAGCGGGTCGAGCGGCTGCTCGCTGCGGGGATGATGGAGCCGGCGGGCCTCGCGGCGGTCGATGCGGCGAAGGAGAGCGGGGCGTGGACGGCGCTCGACGACGCGGAGAACCTCGTCGTCCCGGCCGATCTCGCCGAGGCGCTGTCGAGGCTCGCCGGGGCGGGGGAGGGTTGGGACGCATATCCGCCATCCGTGCGTCGCGGCACGCTCGGCTGGATCGCCGAGGCGAAGCGTCCCGAGACGCGCGCCCGCCGGATCGCCGAGACCGCGTCCGCGGCCGCCGCCGGCAGGCGTCCCGGTCCCTGGGCGAACCAGTAGGAGGAGCGTCCGATCCCCCGCCTAACCTTTCTTCGTGAAGGTTCTCGGCATCGATCCAGGGACGGCTGCTTGCGGATACGGGATCGTCCAAGAAAGCGAAGGCCGGATCAGGGCAATCGTCCACGGGTGGTGGCGGACGCCCGCGGGGGAGCGCCCAGAGCTGCGCCTCATGACGATCTTCGACGGCGTGCGGGAGCTCCTTGCGGCGCACGCGCCGGACGCCGTCGCGCTGGAAGAGTCCTTCGTCGGAGCAGATGCCCGCATCGCGCTCTCCGTCGGCCAGGCACGCGGGGCGGTGCTCGTCGCCGCCGCGGCGGCCGGCGTCGAGTGCGCTGAATACCCGCCCGCGCAGGTGAAGCAGGCCGTCTGCGGCTACGGCCGCGCCGAGAAGGCGCAGGTGCAGCGGATGGTGCGCGCGATCCTCTCGCTCGACGCGAATCCGACGCCGAACCACGCGGCCGATGCGCTCGCGGTCGCGATCTGCCATGCGCAGGCGCCGCCGCTCCTGCGGGTGGCCGGATGATCTCGCGGCTGCGGGGGCACCTCGCGGGGCGCACGCCCGAGGGCTTCGTGCTCGATGTGCACGGCGTCGGCTATCTGCTCGCCGCGACGCCCGGTGCTGTCCGCGCGGCCGAACGCGGGGGCGAGGTCACGGTCGAGACGTACCTGCACGTGCGCGAGGATGCGCTCCAGCTGTACGGCTTCGCCGACGCCGCCGAGCGGCAGCTCTTCCTCCACCTGCTCACCGTGGCAGGGATCGGCCCGAAGGTCGCGCTGGCGATCGTGTCCGGCTCGCCGGTGGCCGACCTGAGGCGCGCGATCGCGCTGCAGGACACCGCGCGCTTCCAGGCGATCCCGGGCGTCGGCAAGAAGACCGCGGAGCGGATCGTGCTCGAGTTGAAGGAGAAGCTGGGTGCCGAGGAGCCGGTGCCGATCTCGAGCGCCGCAGGCACCTCCACGCACATGACGGCCCGCGACGCCCTCGTCGAGCTCGGCTACTCGGTCGTCGAGGCCGAGCAGGCGCTCGCGCAGGTCGACCCCGACCTGCCCGCCGAGGAGCGGGTGCGGCTGGCCCTGAGGCAGGCAGCGTGAGCGCCGTCGCCGCCGAAGTCCTCGGCCCCGAGGAGGAGGAGCTCGAGCGTTCGCTCCGGCCGCGCCGGCTCGAGGACTTCGTCGGCCAGGAGAGCGTCAAGGAGCAGCTCGCGATCGCGCTCGCCGCCGCGAAGGCGCGCGGGGAGGCGCTCGACCACGTCCTCCTCGTCGGCCCGCCGGGCCTCGGCAAGACGACCCTCGCGCAGATCGTGCGCGAGGAGCTCGGCGTCGGCATCCGCACGGTCGCCGGCCCCGCGCTCGAGCGCAAGGGCGACATGGCCGCGATCCTGACGGGCCTCGAGTTGCGCGACGTCCTCTTCGTCGACGAGATCCACCGGATCAACCGAGCGATCGAGGAGATCCTCTACCCGGCGCTGGAGGACTTCCGGCTCGACATCATCGTCGGCCAGGGGCCGGCGGCGAGGACGTTGACGCTCGACCTGCCGCCGTTCACGCTGGTCGGCGCGACGACGCGCACGGGCCTGCTGACGACGCCGCTGCGCGACCGCTTCGGCCTCACGTTCCGGCTCGGCTACTACGACCCGGAGCAGCTGACCGCGATCGTGCGCCGCTCGGCCGGCATCCTCGGCGTCGCGATCGACGACGATGCGGCGTCCGAGATCGCCTCGCGTTCGCGCGGCACGCCGCGGATCGCAAACCGGATCCTGAGGCGGGTCCGCGACGTCGCGGAGGTGCGCCATCAGGGCGCGATCACCGCCGAGATCGCCCGCGAGGCGCTCGACCTGATGGAGGTCGACGGCGAGGGCCTCGAAGGCACCGACCGCGAGCTGCTGCGCGCGATCGCGTTCAAGTTCGACGGCGGCCCGGTGGGGCTCTCGACGCTCGCGGTCACGCTCGGCGAGGAGCCCGACACGGTCGAGGACGTCTACGAGCCGTATCTGCTCCAGCTCGGCTTCCTCCAGCGCACTCCGCGCGGCCGCGTGATCACGAAGCTCGGCCGCGCGCACGTCGGCGCGCCCGAGGCCGACGACTCGCGCCTGTTCGACGCCTAGGGGTCGGTGATCCGCCGCGGCCCGGCCGGCGTCTTGATGAACACCTGCCAGGCGTGGTAGGCGAAGAAGACGCGCTCGTCGCGCCGCATCTGGGCGGCGTACCGGACGACCGCGTCGACGTAGAGAGACGAGTGGTTGTAGGCGAAGAGCGCGCGGCGGAGGTTCCGTGGAGCGCCTGACTCCTGCAGGTAGTTGGCGGCGCCGAGGATCGCGTCGCGCGGGTCGTGGACGTCGCCGCCGAGCCCGTACGCGCGCCAGGTCGCCGGCAGGAACTGCATCGGGCCTTGCGCGCCGGCGGTGCTGTCGGAGAGCAGGCGCCCGAAGCCGCTCTCGACGAAGTTGACGGCGGCGAGCACCTCCCAGTCGACGCCGAAGCGCCGCTCGCCCTCCCGGTACCAGCGCAGGAGCGACGCCGCGGGCGCGGCCGGGCCGGTGCGGAACGAGCTCGGCGGCCGCCGGGTGGGCGGCGTCAGGCGGACGAGCGCCTGCCGCGCGGCGAGCGTCGCGCGGGCCTCACGGCCGAGCAGCGGCCGCGTGCGCCGGCCGAGGTCCGCGTCGTACGTGAGCGCGAGGAAGAGACGCTGCTGGTACAGGGCCCAGAGGGACACGTCCCGAGGCGTCGGCCCGTCCGCGCCGGCGCCCGCGCGCCAGCCGTCGATCGCGGCCTGCAGGCTGCGCCGTCGTCTGCTCGAGGGCGGCGGCGACCGCGCTCGGGCGCGTCGGGATCGGTGCGTTCGGCGCCCGGCGGCGCAGCCGGCGGCCCGACCAGCGCCAGGGCGAGGAGGAGCGCTCGCACGCCGCCGAGTCGTAGGGCTACGCTCGGAGGAAAGTGACGCACCCTGAGCTACGTGCCGAGCAGGCCTACGTCGACCACGCGTACGCGTGCCTCGAGCGGATGCGCGAGATCGTGACGCGCGCCGCCGATGCCGCGGACGGCGAGGTCGCGCAGGCGGCGCTCGACGCCTGGGCCGCCAAACGGCTGGCGACGTTCGAGGACGCCGAGCGAGGGCTCCTGTTCGGCCGGCTCGACTTCGAGGCGGTCGAGCGCGCCCTCTACGTCGGCCGCCGCTGGGTGCACGACGACGACGGCGAGCAGGTCGTCGTCAACTGGCAGGCGCCCGCGGCGAGGCCGTTCTACACGGCGACGCCGCACGACCCGCAGCGCGTCACGCTCCGCCGCCGCTTCCGCGCGCACGGGCGCAAGCTGCTGGACATCTCGGACGAGGCGTTCGACGGCTCGACGGTCGACGGCGCGAGCGTCGGCGACTTCCTGCTCGAGGAGCTCGAGCGGAGCCGCGACACCCACATGCGCGACATCGTCGCGACGATCCAGGCCGATCAGTACCGGTTGATCACGCGGGCGCCCGAGCGTCCGCTCGTCATCCAGGGCGGCCCCGGTACGGGCAAGACCGCGGTCGGGCTCCACCGTGCGTCATGGCTGATCTACACGGAGCGCGAGCGCAACGCGCGCAGCCGTGTGCTCGTCGTCGGTCCGAACCGGACCTTCATGGAATACGTCTCGCACGTGCTGCCGGCGCTGGGCGAGGACAGCGTCGCCCAGCTCGCGGTCGCGGAGCTCGTCGAGGGGATCGAGCCGACGCGGTCCGATCCGTTCGAGGTCGCCCGCCTGAAGGCGGACGTCCGCCTGGCGGAGGTGATCGCATGCGCCGTTGAGCTGCGCCTCGCCGGCGAGCCGGAGGAGCTGAACCTGAAGCTCGAGGGCGAGTACATCCGCGTCCGCGCCCGGGAACAGCGGCGGCTGCTCGAGGAGATCCGCGCAGAGCACGGCACGACTGCCGCCGCGCGCGAGCGCTTCCGGATGGCACTCGTGCGCAGCTTCTACGGCGAGTACGGGCGAATTCTCGAGGGCGGCGCGTTCCGGGACGGGGAGGAGGTCGAGAAGGCGCTCCGGTCGAGCGGCGAGCTGAGCCGTGTTCTCGATCGCGCGTGGCCGCTCGTCACGCCCGAGAAGCTCGTCCGGTCGCTCTTCACCACGCCGGCCTTCCTGGCCGAGGCCGCGGCGGGCATCCTCGAGCCGGACGAACAGCGCCTCCTGCGGCGGCGCGGTGCGGGGTGGAGCGACGCCGACGTGCCGCTGCTCGACGAGGCGCACGCCCTGGTCGGCTCGCCCCCTCGCACGTACGACCACGTGATCGTCGACGAGGCGCAGGATCTCACCCCGATGCAGCTGCGGATGATCTCGAGGCGCTCGCGGGACGGCGCGCTCACGATCCTCGGCGACGTCGCGCAGGGCACCGGTGCCGTCGTCTACGAGAGCTGGGACGACGTCCTCCCGCACCTTCCGCGCGGGGGCGAGGCCGAGATCGAGGAGCTCCGCCATGCCTACCGCGTGCCCCGCGAGATCATGGAGCTCGCGCTGCCGCTGCTCGACTCGATCGCGCCCGGGATCGAGCGCCCGCTCGCCTACCGGGTCGGGCGGTGCCGAGCCTGTTATCCGGCAGGTCGCCGAGGAGGCGCTCCTGCGCGACGCGTACCGCGAGGCGTCGCGCCTCGTCCGCGAGGACGGCCTCGTCGCGCTGATCGTCCCGGACGAGCTGGTCGAGCCCGCGCTTGCGCACGAGAGTGCCTTCGACGGGATCCCGCTCCTGACCCCGCGGTCGGCCAAGGGGCTCGAGTTCGATCATGTCATCGTCGTCGAGCCGGCGCTCGTCGCGGCTCGGCCGCAGGGCCTCCGCGAGCTCTACGTCGCGCTGACGCGGCCGACGACGACGCTCGTCGTCCTGCACGCGCGGCCGCTGCCCGCCGAACTCGGCCTGGCGTAGAGTCCGGTGCATGCCTGACCTCTGGATCCCGGGGGTGGCCGGGCCGGTCGACGAGCTCGTCAAGCGGATCCATCGCCGGATCGAGTCGTTCGCGGCCGAGCACGGGCTCGAGCAGGCGATGGTGGAGGTGGAGCTCTCCGACGGCGCCCTCTTGCGGCTCGCCTCGCTCTCGGCCGAGCCGGGTTACGGCTTCCTGACGCTGGTCCCGCACGCAGGCGCGGGCGAGCCCCAGGAGGTGATCGTCCCGCTCGGCGCGATCCGCCAGCTCACGCTGCGTCGGGCAGCGGCCGAGAGCCCGGTCGGGTTCTCGCTGCCAAGCGAATGAGGGACGGCGCGAGGGCGAGCGCGACGATGTCGAACCAGACGTAGCCGGAGGCGACACCACTCGGCGGGTTCCCCTGCGCGACACCCGTGCCGGGAACCGTGGCCGCCCATTCCCACGTGCCGATCGCCGTGCCGTACAGCTCCAGCCAGGCGACGACGAGGAAGACGCCGGCGTAGACGGCTGGTGCGCGGCCGCGCAGCAGGTAGACGGCGAGGAGGGCGGCGCCGAGCGCGCCGGCAACGTCTGCCCGCGGCAGCAACGTCACGCCCGCGATGCCCCAGCCGAGGACGGCGACGAGCGCAACGCGGACGAGCAGCTCTCTGCGGGGCGCCGCCCACACCGCGAGCGATGCCCCCGCGAGGTAGACCAGGCCGTGGCAGGGCGGCACGAACGACGGCAGGTTCTCGAGCCGGTAGGTGTAGACGCCCCAGATGATCGAGCCGACGACCTCGGCGCAGCTCGCGACCACCACGACGACGAGCGCCTGCGCCCGCTGCAGCGTCGGCATCCCGCGCAGAGCTAGTGCGAGCGCGATCCACGCGGCGAGCCCGAGCAGGAGCTGCGCCTGGGCGTCGACCTGCGTGTCGACCGCGAGCAGCACGCCGATGAAGCCGACCAGCGCGAGGGTCGCGCGGGTCAACGCTTGAACTGCAGGTCGTGCCAGGAGGGCACGGGCGCGAGCTCGAGGAGGGCGCGGCCGCCTCGCGGCTCCGCGTAGCCGAAGTCGCCGGTCTCCTCATCCCAGGTGACCTCGAGCAGCCCCTCTTTCACGCGATGGTCGAGCCAGGCCCCGCGGAAGACGAGCTTGCGCAGCCAGTAGACGAGCGACTCGCCCTCGAGCAGGCCGACACGCTCCCAGTGGCGGACGAGGTAGCGCCCGAGAGGGCTGCGGGGCTCGGCGATGCGTCCGTCCGCGGCCAGCTCGACGAGGTCGGCGGTCTCGTCCGGATCGAGGTCGT
This sequence comes from uncultured Gaiellaceae bacterium, assembly GCA_963802765.1. Classification (GTDB taxonomy): domain Bacteria; phylum Actinomycetota; class Thermoleophilia; order Gaiellales; family Gaiellaceae; genus Gaiellasilicea. The sequence goes on along the minus strand of CAWDJZ010000017.1, from coordinate 149,957 downwards.
TCGACCCGATCAGCCCGAGCCTGACGGCGGCGGCGGTGATCCGTTCCTCGAAGTCCTCCGCGTTGAAGCCGAAGCGGTAGCCGAGGAACTCGACCACGTATTCGTCGCCCGACGCGTAGTTGGTCTCGCTCATGAGGCGAAAGGCTACCCTCCGCTCCGTGGAACGGCGCCTCGTCATCCCGATGATCTTCGTCGTGCTGGCGGTGTGGCTCGTCGGCACGTGGGTGACGAAGTACTCGTACTCGCAGATGGCGGTCTACACGCCGATCGCCGTCGTCGCGCTCGGCCTGCTCGCGGGCGTGATCCTGCTCTGGGTGAAGATCGTGCGCGAGTCGCTCCGCGACCGCAAACGCTCCGAGGCGTAGCGCCCCTCGCCGTCAGGTCCGCTTCAGCTGCAGGCCCGACGGCGTCGTCCGACGGTGTCCGTACCGTCGGCGGCCCATGCGCGAGGGCTCCTGGACGATCGAGAGTTGTGCCTACGCCGACATCAGGACCCTCGCGAAGGCGCTCGAGGTCAGCGAGATCACCGCAGCCGTTCTCGTCAGGCGTGGGTACGGCGACATCGAGGAGGCGCGCGCGTTCGTGGCGGGCGAGATCCAGCCGCACGACCCGTTTCTGCTCGGCGACATGGCCGTCGCGGTCGAGCGAATCCAAGCAGCGATCGCCGGCGGGAAGCGGATCTGCGTGCACGGTGACTACGACGTGGACGGCATCTGCGCAACTGCGCTCGCCGTCCTGACGCTGCGCGCGCTCGGCGCCGACGTCGACTGGCACCTGCCGAGCCGTTTCGAGGAGGGCTACGGCGTCTCCGGCGACACGATCTCCCGTCTCGCCGACGAGGGCTGCGCGCTCCTGCTCACCGTCGACTGCGGGATCACGGCCGTGGAGGAGGTGGCGGCGGCGAAGGCGCGCGGGCTCGAGGTGATCGTCACCGACCATCACCGTCCCGGCGACGCGCTCCCGGAGTGCCCGGTGGTCGCGACGCGGCCGTCCGACTATCCCTTTCCGGAGCTCTGCGGCACCGGCGTCGTCTGCAAGCTCGCGCAGGCGCTCGGCGTGGACGTGGCGCCGTACCTCGACCTGGTCGCGCTCGCGACGATCGCGGACGTTGTGCCGCTGCTCGACGAGAACCGCTCGCTCGCGATCGCGGGCCTGCGGGCCCTTGCCCGCACCCAGCGACCCGGCCTGCAGGCGCTGATGCGAAACGCGCGCGTCGACCCCGCCGCCGTCGACGCGGGCGCGGTCGGGTTCCGGCTGGCCCCTCGGATCAACGCCGCAGGCCGTCTCGGCCGGCCCGACGCAGCGCTCGAGCTGCTCCTCACCACTGATACCGACGAAGCCAAGCGGCTGGCCGCCGAGCTGGAGACCTTGAACCGCGACCGGCAGGCAGTCGAGGACAGGATCCTTCGCGCGGCCGTCGCCGAGGTCGACTCGTGGTCAGACGCGAGGCGACGCCGGCGCGGCTACGTGATCTGGGGCGAGGAATGGCACGAGGGCGTGATCGGGATCGTGGCGTCACGCCTCGTCGAGCGCTTCAACCGGCCCGTCGTCCTGATCGCCGGCGGGGACGGCGAATGGAAGGGCTCGGGCCGCTCGGTGGCCGGCTTCGACCTGCACGGCGCCCTGGGCGCCTGTTCGGAGCACCTCGGCCGCTTCGGCGGCCATCGCGCCGCCGCCGGCCTCTCCATCGACCCTGCAAGACTCGAGGCCTTCGCCGAGGCTTTCGCCGCGCACGCGGACGCGCAGCTCGACGACGGCGACCTCGCTCCGGTGACCCGGATCGACGCGATCGTCCCGGGCTCGGCGCTCACGCTCGGCCTGGCAACCGAGCTGGACCGGCTCGCGCCGTTCGGGCTCGGCAACCCGGACGTCACGCTTCTCGTCCCGTCCTGCGAGGCGGTGCAGCCGGGCGTCGTAGGGGAGGGGAAGCACCTACGCTTCCGCATCCGCCAGAGCGGCCGCGACGCCGGCTCGGCGATCGCCTTCGGCCTCGGCGCGCAGCTCGACCGGCTCCGCCGGCCTCTTCGTTACGACCTCGCCTGCCGGCTGACGGAGAACCGCTGGAACGGCACAGTCGCGCCCCAGGTCGTGATTCGCCGGCTCTTCGACGCGCCGGACGGGTACGAGGAGCTGCGGGCGAGCCTCGCCGAGCTCTGGCGGGCGGGTGAGGACGCCTGGACCCCGTCTGCCCGCGCGATCTTCGCCGAGCTCGAGCTCGCGGCCGGCGGGCGCCGCCAGCTGTACGAGTCGGAGACGTTCAGGATGCTTCTCGCCGACGCCGAGCCGGTCGTGGACGAGCTACCGCGCGCCGCCTAGCGACGCGCGGAGCGAGCGTCGCGGCGGCCCGCGGCGCACCGTCCGGGCGGTGTCGTCGAGCGAGACGAGCAGGCGCGCAACCTTGCGTGCCTTTCGTTCGCGGCGGCGAAGGGTGAGGGACACGGGCAGCATCAGTTCTCGGTGACAACGCCGTTTCCTCCGCGTGAGTTTCGGTCGCAGACCACCGCAGTACACTGGGTGTATGGCTGTTATCGACGTCGATCGGCATCACCAGGACCTCGTCGACGAGTTGATCGCGGCCGCAGAGGCGTACAACCCCGGTGTCGACAAGGAGCTGCTCGCGCGGGCGTTCCGCTACGCGGCGACCGCGCACGAGGGCCAGGTTCGCCGCTCCGGAGAGCCGTTCGTCCACCATCCGTGGGCGGTCGCGAAGATCTGTGCAGAGCTCCACCTCGACGAGCAGTCGCTCGCCGCTGCGCTTCTTCACGACGCCATCGAGGACACGGACGTCGCGCTCGACGACCTGCGCAACGAGTTCGGCGACGAGATCGCGCAGCTCGTCGAAGGCGTCACGAAGCTGACGCGGACGCAATTCCAGAGCCGGGAGCAGTCGGACGCCGAGAACTACCGCAAGATGATCGTGGCGATGGCGCAGGACGTGCGTGTCATCCTGATCAAGCTCGCAGATCGCCTCCACAACATGCGCACGATCGAGTACCAGGGCAAGCAGGCCCAGGTGCGCAAGGCGAAAGAGACACTCGAGGTCTACGCGCCGCTTGCGCACCGCCTCGGTATCCACGCGATGAAGTGGGAGCTCGAGGACCGCTCGTTCGAGATCCTGCATCCGCGCAAGTACGCCGAGATCAGGGCGATGGTCGCCGAGCGCCGCGCCGATCGCGAGCAGGCGGTGGAGAAGGCGGGGCACATCCTCGGCGCCGAGCTCGCCAAGGTGGACATCCCGGCGGAGATCTCGGGCCGCGCGAAGCACTTCTACTCGATCTACGACAAGATGGCCAAGAAGGGCCGCGAGTTCAACGAGATCTACGACCTGACTGCGATGCGCGTGATCGTCGAGCGCGGCGGCGACGAGGGAACGCGCGACTGCTACGGCGCGCTCGGGCTGATCCACTCGCTCTGGAAGCCGATGCCGGGGCGGTTCAAGGACTTCATCGCGATGCCGAAGTTCAACCGCTACCGCTCGCTGCACACGACCGTGATCGGGCCCGAGGGCACGCCGCTCGAGATCCAGGTGCGGACGCGGGAGATGCACGAGGAGGCCGAATACGGGATCGCGGCGCACTGGCTCTACAAGCGCGGCAAGGGCAAGACCGACGACGAATGGCTCACGTGGGTGAGGTCGCTGCTCGACTGGCAGCAGGACGAGGCCGACCCGCGCGAGTTCATGAAGACGTTCCGCACCGACCTGTTCGACGACGAGGTCTACGTCTTCACGCCCAAGGGTGAGGTCAAGACGTTGCCGCAGGGGGCAACGCCGATCGACTTCGCCTACGCCGTGCACACGGACGTCGGCCACAAGACCGTCGGCGCGAAGATCAACGGCCGCATCGTGCCGCTGCACTACCGGCTCAAGAACGGCGACTTCGTCGAGATCCTCACCTCGAAGTCTGGTCGCGGCCCGTCGCGCGACTGGATGAGCCTGGCCGCATCATCTCGCGCGCGCAACAAGATCCGCCAGTGGTTCCAGCGCGAGACGCGCGGCGAGACCGAGGCGAAGGGGCGCGACATCCTCGACCAGGCGCTGAAGGCCCAGAACCTGCCCTACCGGAAGCTCCAGGGCTCAGCGGTGCTCGCGCAGGTGATCCGCGAGACGGGCTTCCGCAAGGCGGAGGACTTCTACCTCGCGCTCGGCGCGGGCAAGCTCCAGTCGGGACAGATCGTCAACAAGGTCCTGCAGCGGCTGAAAACGGACGAGGTCGCGGAGGAGGCGGTCGTCCCGCTGAAGGCGCCGAGGGCGCGCTCGACGGTCGCCGGTGACACGCTCGGGATCAAGGTGCAGGGAATCGACGACGTGCTCGTCCGGCTCGCGAAGTGCTGCACACCCGTGCCGGGCGACCCGATCCTCGGCTACATCTCGCTGGGGCGGGGAATCACGATCCATCGCGAGGACTGCCCGAACGTGAAGGCGCTCCTGCGCAACCCGGAGCGGTTCACGCCGGTCGAATGGGACGGCGGCGCGACTGCGTCGAGCTTCCGCGTCCAGGTCGCGGTCGACTCGTTCGACCGCCCGCGGCTGCTCGAGGACGTGGCGCGCAGCTTCGCGGAGCACGGGGCCAACATCGTCTCGTACGGCGGTGTGGTCGAGGACGGGATGGCGCGCAACTGGTACACGGCCGAGGTCGGCGACGTGAAGGAGCTGCGAGCACTCCTCACCGTCCTCCGCAACCTCGAGGGCGTCTTCGACGCCTACCGCGTAACGCCGTCGTAGACCACGCGTTAGTCTCCCTGCTCCTGACGGTTCGACGATCACAAGGGGGATCGACGAATGAACTGGTTTTGGTGGCTGGTGATCGTGATCGTGATCGCGGGCGTCGGCTGGTGGCTGTTCCAGCGCCGGTCGCGAGCAGGCGCCACGGGCTCGTACAGCGCTCCGGACACGTCCCGGGACACGGCCGCCGCGCCGCCGCCCGCCGCTGCCCCGACGACGCCCGACGACCTCGAAGCGCAGGCCGAGGCGGCACGCACGGCCGAGCCGCCCACCGTGACCGTCGGGGACGACGAGGAGCCGCCCTTGGTCGACGACAAGCCGCGCGACAACGTCTGACGGCTTCGAGGGCCCGCGGACCGGTCCGCGGGCCCTCTCGCCTGTTCTAGGCGGACGGGCGCGTGCCGAGCGTGACGGTGAGCGTCACCGTCTCGCCGCCTCGCTGCACGGTCAGCTCGACCTTGTCGCCGGGGCGCTTCGCATCGATCAGGCTGCGGAGCTTGTCGGAGGAGCCGACGCTCGTCCCGTCGATCTTGACGACGACGTCGCCCGCCTTCAGGCCGGCCTTCGCGGCGGGCGTGCCGGGCCGGACCTCGCCGATGCGTGCGCCCGCCGAGCCGTTGGCTCCCTCGAGCGCCACGCCGAGGTAGGCGTGTTGGACCGAGCCGCCGGAGATCAGCTGGTCAGCGATCTTCTCGACCGTGTTCGAGGGGATCGCGAAGCCGACGCCGTCGTTCCCGCCAGACTCGCTCTCGATCTGGGCGTTGACGCCGATGACGCGGCCGCTCAGGTCGATCAGCGGGCCGCCCGAGTTGCCGTGGTTGATCGCGGCGTCCGTCTGGATCGCATCGTCGATCGCGTACTCGTTCGGCGCCGTGATCTGACGGTGGAGGGCGCTGACGATCCCGGTCGTGACGGTCTGCTCGAGCCCGAACGGGCTGCCGATCGCGACGACGCCGTCCCCGACCTCGAGCTTCGACGAGTCGGCGAGCGGAAGCGGGTCGAGCACCGAAGCGGGCGCGTCGACCTTCAGCACGGCGAGGTCGGTCGACGGATCGGTTCCGACGACGTCCGCGTCGTACGTCTTGCCGTTCGTGAAGGTCACGCGCGCGGAGTCGGCGCCGGCGACGACGTGCTGGTTCGTGATCACGTGGCCCTTGCTGTCGAAGACGAAGCCCGAGCCCTGCGCCTGCTGGGTACCGCCGCCGCCGAACGGTGACTGGGCGGCGCTCGACGAGACGGTGATCTCGACGACGGAGTCGGCGCTGCGCTTGTACACGTCCGCGACAGACAGCTCGGCGGAGCTCGCCGCCTGCTGGGCGCCGCTGCCGACCGTTACCTGGCGGACGGCGGTCGCGCCGTCCGCGCCGAACGCGGCGTACCCGGCCGCGACGCCGCCGGCGCCGAGCAGCGCCGCGCTCGCCGTTGCGGCGGCGAGCGTGGTCTTGGGTTTCTTGAGGAGGTTCATGGTGTCCTTTCGTGGGAGTTCGACCGCCCCGGCCCGGGGTGACGGACCGGGGCGGTAGGGGGTCAGGCGGCCGGGGGTGGGCCGCCGAAGGCGCGGAACGCGCCGAAGCCGCCGTGGCCGTGCGGGCCACGGAGGCCGGGCTCGCGCTCGACGAACGAGCGGATCCGATCGGAGAGGTCTGCCTCGAGCTCGTCGCGCTGCGCGTCCGTCAGCCGGCCGGCCTTGACCGCGTCGGCCAGGTCGGCCTTGGCGGCGGCGACGAGAGCGGTGACGAGGCCGTCGACGGACTTGCCCTCGGCCTCGGCGATCTCAGCGAGGCTCGAGCCGTCGTGCAGCCGCTCGCGCAGCTCGGCGTCGGAGATGCCGAGGTAGTCGGCGGCGGCGTCGAGGCCGCCGAAGAAGTGGCCGTGATGAACGCGACCCGGCCCGACGCCGAGAAGCGGCAGGTCGCCCGACGCAATCCGTTCCTTCAACTCTTCGCCCTGCGCCTCCGTGAGCCGGCCGGCCGCGACGGCCGCGTCGACCCGGTTCTCGAGCGCCTGCTCGATCGCGGCCTCGACTTTCGTCGTGTCGAGACCGAGCTGCTTCGCCACGTCGGCGACGATCGCGTCGCTCTCCTCCGTCGGCGACAACTTGTCGGCGGCGATCGCGGCGCCGCCTCCGAGCACGGCGGCCGCTGCCACCGTGCCGCCTACGACCTTGAGCTTGAGGTTCTTCTTCATCAGACCGCTCCTCTCGCGAGTGCTTTGACGCTCCCAGTTGACCAGGGCGTCTTAAGCGCTCCCTGAAAGGAGTCCAAGAAGTTCCTAAGAACTCGCTCCAGCGGTTGGAGGCGCGATCGCCCGAGAGCGGAGGTACCGGAGGCAGAACACGCGCTCATCGAACCACTGCGGTCTAAGAGCGGGCTAAGAACCCGCTGAGAGCGTCAGCCGCATGCGCGTGCCGCCGCCTTCGGCCGCCTCGGCCGTCACCGTGCCGCCGTGCGCCTCGGCCACCTGGCGGACGATCGCGAGCCCGAGTCCCGACCCGGGCGTTCCACGGGCCGCGGAAGCCCGGTAGAAGCGATCGAAGACGAACGGGAGGTCCTCTTCGTCGATTCCCGGGCCGTGGTCCCGCACGATCACCTCGCCGTCGCGCACGGTCACCTCGACCTCGCCCCCGGGCGGGCTCCACTTCGCCGCGTTGTCGAGCAGGTTGGAGATCGCCCGCTCGATCGTGGACGGGACGCCGCGGATGAGCGACTCCTCGAGCGCAGGCTTGAAGGCGACGCCGGGACGATTGCGGCGGGTGCGCTCGATCGCCTCCGCGGTCGTCAGGTCGAGGCGCACGTCCTCGGGCTCCGCGGGCGCCCGGTCGCCGCGCGCGAGCTCGACGAGCTCCGCGATCAGCGCCGTCATCTCGATCAGCTGGTCGGTCACGTCACGCAGCAGCTTCTCCCGCTCGCCGGCCGGGAGTGCCTCGTCCCGGGCCAGCACCTCGATGTTCGTGCGCAGGCTGGTCAGCGGAGTCCGCAGCTCGTGCGACGCGTCGGACACGAGCTGCCGCTGCGCCCGTGCGGAGTCCTCGAGCGCGCCGAGCATCGTGTTGAAGGTCGAGGCGAGCCGCGCCAGCTCGTCCGTGCCGGCAGCGTCGATCCGGCGCGAGAGGTCGCGCGTCTCCGAGACCTCCTCCGCCGTCCGCGTCAGCTGTTGCACCGGCGCGAGAACGGCGCGCGCGACGAGGAGGCCGAGGCCGGCGGCGATCGCGATCCCGACGGCGGCGATGAGCAGGAGGTAGCGGCTGATCCGATCGAGGACGGCATCGACCTCCTCGAGCGACCGCGCGACCTGGACGGCGTAGCCGCCCCCGAGCGGGATCGTGAGCACGCGGACGTGCGTGTTCTCGACTTCCGCGTCCTCGTAGAACTGTTCGTCGATCCCGCCGCGCGCGGCTGCGAGCGCGCGCTGGGAGATCGGCAGCTTTCCGACGGAGTTCCGGGGCGTGATTGCTTCGCCGTCGCTCGTGACGACCTGAGTGAACACGGCGACGCCGCCGAACCGCTCCGGGGGGAGCCCGAGGAATTGACCGCCGGGGCCGCCGAAGATGTCGAGCCGTGGCGGCAGGTCGTGGGCGCGCGTCTCGAGCGTGTCGTCGACCTGGCTTCGCAGCTCGCTTCGCACAACTGCGTACGTGATCGCGGACGCCGCGACCACGGCGATAGCCACTGCGGCCGCGGCCGCGAGCGTCAAGCGCGTGCGAAACGTCATTGCTCGCGCAGCGCGTAGCCGACGCCGCGGATCGTCTGGATCAGCCGCCGCTTCCCGCCCTGCTCGGTCTTGCGACGGAGGTATCCGATGTAGACGTCGAGCGAGTTGGAGCCGAAGCCGAAGTCGTAGCCCCAGACGCGCTCGAAGATCACCGACCGGGTCAGCACCTGGCGCGGGTTGCGCAGGAAGAGCTCGAGCAGCGCGAACTCGGTCCGGGTCAGCTCGATCGGGTCACCGCCGCGCTCCACCTGTCGCGTGCCCGGATCGAGGGTGAGGTCGGCGAACCGAAGCACGTCCGCCTCGCCCGGCGAGACTCGGCGCAGCAGGGCGCGCAGGCGGGCGAGCAGTTCCTCGAGCGCGAACGGCTTGACGACGTAGTCGTCGGCGCCCGCATCGAGGCCGGCGACGCGGTCGCTGACGGCGTCCCGGGCCGTCAGCATCAGCACCGGCAGGGCGTTGCCGTCGCGGCGCAGGCGGCGGCAGGTCTCGAGACCGTCGAGCCGCGGCATCGACACGTCGAGCAGGAGCGCGTCGACGCCGTTCTCCGCGGCCAGCCGCTCCAGCGCTTCGAGACCGTCGCCCGCGAGCTCGACCTCGTAGCCCTCGAGCTGGAGGGCCCGGCGAAGGGAGTCCCGGACTGCGGGCTCGTCGTCGACGACCAGAACCTTCATGACGCACATTGTGTGCGGTCGGACGTAAGAGCCGCCTAAGAAGGGAGAGACCCACTCGAACGGACCGGCGATTCCCTCTTTCGAGGGAGGGAATCGTGCCCAGAAGCGGCTACAACGTGGCTTCGGGGAGAGGGGTCGCAGGAAGCTGCAGCGCCCGTCCAGGGTTGTGGGTCTCGGGACGGGCGCTCGGCCTGCGCGAGTTAAACCCGATTCAGTGAACCGAGTTCTCAGGGCGTCCACTCCTCGCCGCCCGTGTCCCAGCCCACGAGGGCGTACGGGGAGACGAGGACGGCGACGCGCTCGAGGACGGCCTGCTCCTCGGGGGAGGGCTCGCCGCCCGCCTCGAGGTCGGCGACGCGGTTGCCCTGGAACACGATCGGAAACGCCGTCGCTGCGACCTCCTCGCCCGCCGACGGGCCGCGAACGAGCCCGTCGCCCTCGACGAAGCTGATCCGGACGAAGCGGTCGAGACGCTCGTGCAGAACCGCGACGACCTCGCGGAGGACGGCGTCCGCCTCGCCGCCGCGATTCAGTACCTCTTCGACCGCTTCGAGTGCTCCGGCGCTCACGCCTCTGGCCGCCTTTCGCTCCCGCCCGGCAGAGCCGGGCTCCGCGAAAGGCTGGCGCCGCTCGCGCCGCTCCAGCCGGCGGCCCGTACCTCCGTACTGTTCCACCGGCCTACGCAGCGCGAGCGGCGCCCCAGAGACGTGAGCAGGCTCACTCCTCCAGATCCTCACCCTCGAATCCGCGGATGAGCTCACGGTATGCCTGCGGGATCTCGACCGGCCGCCGCTCATTGAGATCGACGAGCACGACCGTCTGCGAGGCCGTCACCATCAACAGGTCGTCCTCCATCCGGTACGCGGCACAGTCGAACGTGGTGCTCGTTCGGCCGATCCGCGCGGTGCGCACGAAGATCTCGAGCAGGTCGTCGAACACGGCCGGCGCCTGGTACTCGACCTGCGACGCGCGCATCACGAAGTCGAGGCCGTCGAGCCGAAGGCGGCCGCCGCCGGCGAGATGGCGGAGGTACTCGGTGCGGGCATGGTCGAAGTAGGGGAGGTAGCGGCCGTAATAGACGACGCCCTGCGCGTCCGTGTCCGAGAACCAGACGCGCGCGATCGCCGAGTACTTGAACGGCGGTTTCGAGTCGTTGACGCGTCCGAGCTCGGGCTGGCTCACGACCGGATCAGCTCGAGCAGCTCGTCGCGCCGCTGCTCCATCAAGCTTCTGCGAGCGGGCCTCGAGGTTGAGCCGCAGGAGCGGCTCGGTGTTCGAGGGCCTGACGTTGAAATGCCAGTCGTCGTAGTCGACCGAGATCCCGTCCAGGTGGCTCAGCCGCCCGTCCGCGTATCGCTCCTTGATCTCCTGCAGCTTCAGCGGCACGTCCGCGACCGGGGTGTTGATCTCGCCCGTGAGGAAGAACCGCTCGCGGTAGGGAGCGAGGATCTCGGAGAGCTTCTGCCCACGTGACGAGATCAGCTCGAGCAGGAGCAGGAACGGGACGACGCCCGAGTCCGCCTGCGAGAAGTCGCGGAAGTAGTAGTGCGCCGAGACCTCGCCGCCGAAGACGGCGTCCTCCTTCCGCATGCGGTGCTTGATATAGGCGTGGCCGACGCGGTTCACGAGCGGCGTGCCGCCGGCGCGCTCGATCGTCTGCGGCACGGCCCAACTTGCGCGCACGTCGTAGATCACTTTGCCGGCGCCCTCCTTCGCCAGGATCGACTCGGCGAGCAGCGCGGTGACGAAGTCCCCGGGAACGAACTCGCCCGTGTCGTCGACGAAGAAGCACCGGTCCGCGTCGCCGTCGTACGCGACGCCGAGGTCGGCGCCCTCCTCGCGCGTCCTCGCCATGATGAACTCCCGGTTCTCCGGCAGGAGTGGGTTCGGCTCGTGGTTCGGGAACGTCCCGTCCGGCTCGAAGTAGCAGCGAACCGCCTCGATCGGCAGCCGCTCGAGCACGGGCGGGAGCATCGCGCCGGCCATCCCGTTCGCCGCGTCGATCACGACCCGCAGCGGCCGGATCTTGGCGACGTCGACGAACGAGAGCACCTTGTCGACGAAGCTGGGCCAGATGTCCTCCTGTCCGACCTCGCCGCGCCGGGGCGAAGGCTTGTGTTGTTCCAACACAAGCTCGAGCGCGCGGTCGCGCACCTCGAGCAGGCCCGACTCGCCGCCGACCGGGAGCGCGCCGCGGCGGACGATCTTCATCCCGGTGTATTCCTTCGGGTTGTGCGAGGCCGTCACGCAGATGCCGCCCTCGAGGCCGAGCTCGGCGACGGCGTGGTAGACCATCTCCGTCCCGACGAGCCCGATGTCGAGCACGTCCGCACCACCGTCGGCGGCGCCCTCGATCACCGCCGTGGCCATCGCGGGCGAGGAGACGCGCATGTCGCGCCCGACCGCGATCCGCCGTGGCTCGAAGTGCTCGACGTACGCGCGCCCGATCGCGTACGCACCCTCCTCGTCCAGCTCGGAAGGGTGCACGCCCCGGACGTCGTAAGCCTTGAAGACGGCGGGCGAAAGCACGCGCCGACGCTAGCGGAAGCTCGTCCGGGGCGCTCGGCCAGGCGGAGTCCCACCTCTACAATCACACGATGGAACGGAAGCTCGCCACAGTCCTCTTCGTCGACCTCGTCGGTTCGACCGAGCTCGTCGCCGCGAGCGACCCGGAAATCGTTCGCCGCCGCGTCAACTCGTTCTTCGAGCACGTCTCGCACTGCATCGCGACGCACGGCGGCATCGTGGAGAAGTTCGCCGGCGATGCAGTCATGGCCGCCTTCGGCATCCCGCAGGCACACGAGGACGACGCGGAGCGCGCGCTCCGAGCGGCCGCGGCGATCCTCGACTCCGTGCACGGCCTCGGACTCGAGGCGCGGATCGGCGTCGAGGCCGGCGAGGTGGTCGCGGACGACTCCGACTCGACCTTCGCCACCGGCGAGGCGGTCAACGTCGCCGCGCGGCTACAACAGACTGCCGCCCCCGGCGAGATCCTGATCGGCCCGTTCGCGCGCCGGCTGACACAGCACTGCGTCGAGCTCGAGGAACGCGGCTCGCTCGACCTGAAGGGCTTCGGCGAGCCTCTCGTCGCCTGGAGGCTCGTCGCTTTCCGCGACAGCGACGGGTTGGCGCCGACGCTCGCAACGAGCTTCGTCGCCCGCGAGTTCGAGCTCGAGCTGCTCCACAACACGCTGTCGCGCGTGATCCGCGACAGGCGCGCACATCTCTTCACGATCTACGGCGAGCCGGGGGTGGGGAAGAGCCGGCTCGCGCGGGAGTTCGTCGCCGGCGTCGAGGGCGCCACGATCCTGTCCGGCCGCTCGCTTCCCTACGGCGAGGGGGTGACGTACTGGCCGCTCGCGGAGATGGTGAAGGTGGCGGCCGGGATCGCCGACGACGATCCCGTCCAGGAGGCGGTCTCGAAGCTGCGCGCCTGTTGCGGCGACGATGCCGTCGCCGACCTGCTCGCGCTCGCGGTCGGTGTGCTCGAGGGCATCGAGGCCGAGCGCAGCCAGCAGGACATCGTCTGGGCGGCGCACGAATGGGCCGCCGAGCTCGCCGACGCGCAGCCTCTGATCCTCGTCTTCGAGGACGTGCACTGGGCGGAGGAACCGCTCCTCGAGCTGCTCGAGCACCTCGCCGAGCGCGTCAAGGACGCGCCGCTGATGATCCTCTGCCTCGCCCGTCCGGAGTTGCTCGACATCCGGCCCGGGTGGGGCGGCGGCCGCCTACGGGCGACCGCGATCGAGCTCGAGCCGCTTGCGCCGGCCGAGAGCGAAGAGCTGCTGGACGCGCTGCTCGCCGACCACGAGCTCACAGCAGAAGAGCGCCGCATGCTGCTCGAGAAGACGGAGGGGAACCCGCTCTTCGTCGAGGAGACGACGCGGATGCTGCTCGAGGGCGGCCCGAGCACGAAGCGCATTCCCGACACGCTCCAGGCGATCATCGCGGCGCGCATCGACCGGCTCCCCCGCAACGAGAAGCGCCTGCTCCAGCGGGTTTCCGTCGTCGGGCGGATCTTCTGGGAGGGGGTGGCGGAGCACCTGCTGCCCGACGTCGAAGACATCAAGCCCGTGCTCGACGACCTGCTCGTGCGCGACTTCGTCATCCGCGAGAGCCGCTCCTCGATCACCGGCGAGCGCGCCTATCGCTTCAAGCACGTGCTCATCCGTGACGTCGCCTATGCGAGCCTGGCCAAGGCCGCACGGGCCGAGCTCCACATCCAGGTGGCGGACTGGCTGCACGAGCGGGCGGGGGAGGAGCTCGTCGAGATCCGCGCGTATCACCTCGACCACGCGGCGACGCTGCACGAGGAGCTCGACGGCGTCGCACCGGCGGAGCTGGCCCAGCGGGCTGCGGTTGCGCTCGAGAAGGCCGGCCGGCGAGCACTCGCGCGCGAGGCGAACAAGTCGGCCCGTCGCTCGCTCGTCCGCGCCGTGGAGCTCGAGCCGACGCTGCAGCGCCGCTTCCTGGCCGCGCGCGCGGCGCGCCGGATCGCTGACCTGCCTGCGCAGGCGGCGGAGATGGAACGGGTCTTCAGCGAGGCGGTGGAGGCCGGCGACAAGCGGCTTCAGGGCCTCGCGCTGATCGCGCTCGCCGAGAACGCGCTCCTGCGCCACGCCGACCTGCCGCGTGGGCGCGAGCTCGTCGAGCAGGCGCTCGTGCTGCTCGAGGACGGCAAGCCCGAAGACCTGTACGAGGCCCTGACCGTCCGCGCCCGCATCGGCTGGTGGCTCGGCGACCTCGAGGACGACGAGCGCTGGATCGGCAAGGCGCTCGAAGTCGCAAGGGAGATTGGCCGCAAGGACCTGGAGGCGACTGCGTCCGACGAGCTGGCGAGCTCGGCGATCGCACGGCTCGACCTCGACCGCGGGAGCAGCCTCGTCGCCGAGGCGCTCGAGCTCGCCGAGGAGAGTGGCAACATCACCGCGCTCGGCTGGGCCCTCGTCTCGCAGGCGCGAATCGACGCGCTGCGAGGCCGGTTCGACGACGCCGCGGCCGGTCTCGATCGGGCGGAGGATCTCTTCTCCCAGTCGGGCAACGCGTGGGCGCTCGCACGCGTCTCCAACAACTTCGGCTGGGTGGAGCGCCGCCGCGGCGACCTCGCGGCCGCGGAGCGGCGCTTCCGCGACGCGATCCGGATCCTCAAGCCGCTCGAGGACCGGGGGACGCTCTGCGAGAGCCAGCGTGGTCTGGCCCAGGTCCTCGTCCAGAGGGGCAAGATCGAGGAGGCCGAGAGCTACGCGCTCGAGTCACGGGAGACCGTCGGCCCGCACGACAACGTCTCCCGCTCGACGACCCGGATGGCGCTGGGGCTCGTCCGCGCCGCCCAGGGCCGCGACGAAGAGGCGGAGGCGCTCCTGCGCGAGGCGCTCGACGTGATCGAAGGCAACGTGCTCCTCATCCGCCGCGAGCTGCTGTCCGCTCTCGCGGGCTTCCTGCGCGACCGCGGGCGAGTGGACGAGGCTCAGGAGCTCGAGGACGAGCTCGAGGGCTACGCCGAGCTCGTCGTGGCGTAGAGCGCGGCCCGGATCGCCTGCGAGGACTCCTCGTCCGGCGATTCGGAGATGACCGTCGCCGGCCGCTCGAAGCGGCCGAGCGCGGCGCCGAGCGGCTCGGCGCGCAGCGTCCCCTCGCCGTAGGGCAGGTGCTTCGTCTCGTTCCGGTTCGCGTATGCGATGTCGGAAAAGTGGATGTGGAAGGGAGCTCCCGGCTCGAGCACCGCGTCGGCGCCTTCGAGCACGGCCGCGAACGTGTCGACGTCCGTGAACGCTCCGTCCGTCGTCGCGTGCATGTGGGCGAAATCGATCACCGGCCGGACCCATGAGACTCGTTCCGCGACGTGGAGGACATCGTCGATCGAGCCGAGCTCGTTCACGCGGCCCATCACCTCGAGGCCGAACGGGACGGCGCGCTCCTTCGCCTCCAGGCGCTCTCGGAGCGCGGCCAGCCACGCGACGACGTCGTCCAGCGTCCGCTCTCGGTCACGGCCGAGCCAGAAGCCCGGGTGGATGACGACGAGCTCGGCGCCGCAGGCGGCGGCCAGGCCCGCGCTGCGGTCGAGCGCGCCGAGGGCCTGCTTGGCCTTGCGCTCGTCGGGGTGACCCGGAAAGGCGAAGAGCGGCGCGTGCACGGAGATCGCGATGTCGTGCTCGCGCGCAACCGCGCCCAGCTGCTCGGCCAACGGGTAGTCCAGCCAGAAGCCGCGCTCGAAGTCGAGCTCGCATGCGGAGTAGCCGCGCTCGAGCAGGAGCGCCGACGCCTCCTCAGGAGACTCCCGGGAGGGCCACCGGGCGGGGCCGAGTCGGATCCTTCCCACACAGCCGACGGTAACGAACCGCTCCGCCCTCATGCCGTCCGATCGGGGTCCTACCCTTTTGGCCATGGCAAAGGGACCCTCCCGAATCGACCTGCTCGAGCTCGACATCGACCTCAGGCTCACCGACCTCTGGCGCGAAGCCGGCGAGGTCGGCGAGTGGAACCTCGAGGTCATGGCGGCGTTCATCCGCGCCGCCTACGGCAAGGGCTACTGCGACGCGCTGACCGAGGACGACCCCGGCTCGCTCTGCCACGATCACGGGTACCGCGTGCCGGGCAGGCGCGATGCGCGCCCGGCCCGTTCCGGCTAGGAGGGTCTGGCGAAACATCGGCTGAGCCGCCGGGCCGCGCTGCTCGCCCCGATGCTGCGTCCTCAGTCGCGCCGATAGCAGCAGCTATCGGCACTCCCTGCGTCCTTGCCTCGGAACGAGCATCGCACCCCGGCGACGAGCGACGTTCCGCCAGACCCTCCTGAGCTACGATCCAACCCGTGGCTGGGAAGCGCAACCCGGCGCGGCTGGTGATCGCGCTCTCGGTGGCCGCGGTGCTTGCGGTCTTCCTGCTCTATACGTCGATCGCCGGCGGTGGCACTCCCTCTGTCGCGCCGAGCGAGCTCGCGGGTAAGACCGGTGTCGTCACGCTCGTCGGAAACGTACAGCCGGGGTACAAGGGCGACTCCTACGGCGACGGGCTCCGCTTCGCCCTCCGCGACCGTGAAGGCGCTTCGAAGACGACCGTGAAGGTGCTCTACACCGGCTCGGTCTCCGACCAGTTCCGAGCGGGGCGCGAAGTCTCGGTCAAGGGCGAGCTCAGGAACGGCCTCTTCGTGGCGAGGAAGGACTCGCTCGTGACGAAGTGCCCGTCGAAGTACACCGCCAAGAAGAGCGAGCTAAGTGCCCGAGCTGGGCCGCGCCGCGCTCGTCGCCACGTTCGGGCTCGCGCTCTACGCCGTCGTCGCGGGCGCCTATGCGGCGGGGATGCGCAAGCGCCGCCTCGCCGAGTCGGCGCAGAACGCTCTCCTCGCCGCGTTTGGCACGGCGCTTGTCGCCGCGGTGATCCTCGTCGCCGCGCTCGCCCGCCGCGACTACTCCTTCGTCTACGTGTGGCAGTTCACGAGCGACGAGCTGCCGCTGCGCTACACGCTCTCGGCTTTCTGGGGCGGACAAGAGGGGTCGCTGCTCTTCTGGCTCGTGCTCCTGACCGCGTATTCCGCCGCCGCGATCCTGGCTGTGCGTCGGACTGCGCGCGACCTGCTCGCCTGGGTCGTCCCGGTGCTCGGCGGCGTCGCCGTCTTCTTCTCGTTCCTGCTCGTCTTCGTGGCCAGCCCGTTCGTGACGCAGGCGGTCCCGGGCGATGGCCGGGGGCTGAACCCGAGCCTGCAGAACCCGTACATGCTCACCCACCCGATCTTCCTCTACCTCGGCTTCGTCGGGCTGACGATCCCGTTCGCATTCGCGATCGGCTCGCTGCTCGCGCGCCGGACGGACGAGCGCTGGATCGTCGTCACGCGCCGCGCCACGCTCGTCGCCTGGACCGCGCTCGGCATCGGCCAGCTGATCGGCGCGAAGTGGGCCTACGAGGAGGTCGGCTGGGGCGGCTTCTACGCGTGGGACCCCGTCGAGAACGCGGCGCTGATGCCGTGGCTGGCCGCCACCGCCTACCTGCACTCCGTGATGGTGCAGGAGAAGCGGGGGATGCTGCGCCTCTGGAACGTGCTCCTCGTCATCCTCGCGTTCTCGCTCTCCATCTTCGGGACGTTCCTGACCCGTTCGGGGATCCTCAGCTCGGTCCACTCGTTCACGGAGAGCGCGATCGGGCCCTGGTTCCTGACCTTCTTGACCGTCGTCGTCGCCGGCTCGCTCGCACTCGTCTTCGCGAGGCTGCCCTTGCTGCGGACGCGCGCCCGCCTCGAGTCGCTCGTCTCGCGTGAGGCGACCTTCCTCTACAACAACCTGCTGCTCGTAGCGCTCACGCTCACGATTCTCTGGGGCGTCGCGTATCCGATTCTCCACGAGGCGGTGCTCGGCGAGTCCAGGATCGTCGGCCGCGGCTACTTCGACTTCTTTCTGCGCGTCTTCGGGCTGCCGCTCCTGCTCCTGATGGGAATCGGGCCGCTCGTCGCCTGGCGACGCGCCTCGCTGCGCAGTCTGGGCGCGACGTTCGCCTGGCCGGTCGGCGTCGCCCTCGTGACCGGGCTCGTCCTGCTCGCGCTCGGGGCGGGCTCCTCGATCCCGGGCCTCGTCGCGTACACCTTCTCCGCCTTCGTGCTGGCGTCGATCGTGCTCGAGTTCGCCCGGGGGACACGCGCCCGACGCGCGCTCGCCGGCGGCTCCTGGCCCGCCGCATTCTCCGCGCTCATCGCACGCAACCGGCGGCGTTACGGCGGCTACATCGTCCACGCTGCTGTCGTCCTGCTCGCGATCGGGATCGCGGGAGCGAGCGCCTACGACAGCGTCGTCGAAGGGAAGCTTGCGCGCGGCGACTCGATCGCCGTCGCGGACTACCGGCTCACGTACCGCGAGCTCCGCGAGCGTGAGGGCCCGAACGCCACCGAGATTCGCGCGCTCGTCGACGTCGAGCGGGACGGCGAGGCCCTCGGCACGGTTGCCGCGGGGAAGAACGCCTACACCGCGGAGCGGCAGGTCTCGAACGAGGTCGGGATTCGGCACGACCTCCTCACCGGGGAAGACCTGTTCGTGATCGCCGAGCAGGTCAACGCCGACGGAACCGTGTATCTGCGGGTCTTCGTAAAGCCGCTCGTGAACCTGCTCTGGCTCGCCGGGCTCGTCTTCCTGCTCGGCTCCCTGATCACGCTCTGGCCGGATGCCCGTGAGCAGCGACGGCTCGCTCTGCGCTACAGCGGCGCCGAGGCGCCGGTCGCGCGATGAACCTCGCGCTCTTCCTCGGCGCGCTCCTCGCGGCGGGCTGTGTCGTGCTCGTCGCCCTGCCCTATCTGCGCGAGCCGGCGCCGGAGCGCGACGCGCTCGACGAGCCGGGTGAGCTGGAGCGGCGGCGTCTCGAGCTCGCTGAGACCCGCGACCGGGCGCTCGCGGCGCTGAAGGAGCTCGAGTTCGACCACCGCACGGGCAAGATCTCGAACGAGGACTACCGCGCGCTCGTGGGGCCGCTACGACGCGAGGCGGCAGAGGCGCTCCGTGCGCTCGAGCCCCGCGCAGGTAGCCTCGGCACGTGTGAAGGCCGAGCGCCGAGGGTAGGAGGCGGCGATGGAGCCGCTCGAGCCGCAGCTGCCGGAGCCCGTTCCCGAGCCTTATCCCCCGCCCGACGAGGGCGAGCCACCGCAGCCGCCGAGGGAGCCGGAGCCCTACCCGCCGCCGGACGAGGGAGACTTGCCCGGGCCTGTGATCGTGCCCGAACCTGGCCCTGAGCAGGACATTTTCGCACTTTGCGGCTAAGCTCTGCGGTCGCCGCCCCGAGAGGGACGGCCGACCCGCTGACGAAACTAGCCCGCGAATGCGCTTCCGACACGCAACCGGCCTCGTGCTGGCCTGTCTCCTCCTCGTCGTCGGCCCGGCCTTCGGTCAGGAGAGCTTTTCGGGGCGGAAGGAGGTGCTCGACGCCCGCATCGACGTGCTGGAGGGGAAGATCGAGGCGGCACGCGAGCGCGAGGGAGTCCTCACCTCGCAGATCGAGGTCGTCTCGTCGAAGATCCGCGCGTTGCAGGCCGACGTCGACGCGGAGACGGCGCGGCTCGACCAGCTCGAGACCGTACTCGCTCTCCATCGGCGCAAGCTCGACCGGCTCAACCAGCTGTACGCCCTGCAGACCGAGAAGCTGATCTTCCTCCAGCGTCAGCACAAGGCCGCCATCGCACGGTTGAGCAAGCGCGTCGTCGAGATCTACACGACGGAGCCGACGTCGACGCTGGCCGTCGTGCTCGACTCGTCGAGCTTCTCCGAGATGCTCGATCAGCTCGAGTTCCTGAACGAGATCGGCCGGCAGGACGATCGCATCGCAGGAGAGGTCGCGTCCGCCAAGCTGGACATGCAGGAGACGCGAAACGCGACTCGGCGGACGCGCAGGCAGGTCGCCGAGGCGACCCGAACGGTCGCGGCGAGAACCGCCGAGCAGCGCGCCGTCCGTGACCGGCTCGCCTGGAGCCAGCGCGAGCTCGCGACCGCCCGGCGCGACAAGCAGGCGACGCTCGCCACCGTGCGGGAGGACAAGAACGACGCGCTCGAGCACATGCGCGAGCTGCAGGCGCAGAGCTCTGCGCTCGCCGCGAGGATTCGCGCCGCGCAGAGCGCCGCGGTCGTGCCCGCGCCGACCGGTGCCGCCTCCGCGGCGGGCTTCGTCTGGCCCGTGCACGGCATCTTCACGAGTGGCTTCGGCTGGCGCTGGGGCCGGATGCACGAGGGGATCGATCTGGCCGTCGGGAACGGCACGTCGGTCGTCGCATCCGCCTCCGGGACCGTGATCGTGGCCGGCTGGATGGGGGGCTACGGCAATCTCGTCGTCGTCGACCACGGGAACGGACTGGCGACGGCGTACGGCCACAACACGAGCGTCACGGTCGGCGTCGGACAGTCGGTCGCACAGGGCCAGCTGATCGCCTACTCCGGGAACACGGGGCACTCCACGGGCCCGCACGTGCACTTCGAGGTGCGCGTGAACGGGACGCCCGTGGACCCGCTCGGGTATCTGTAGTTTGCGCGAAGATCCCTGAAGACGTCCGCTTTGCGGCCGCGGTTGTCTCCCGCGTACAGGCGTGATTCTAGGCGGCGTTGCGGCGGTAGCCGTCGCCGGTGAGGTGACCGGGCAGCTCCTCGACCGTGACGATGTGCAGGTCGGGGAGCGCCCGCCAGCGCTCGTCGAGACCGAGCCCGTAGCCCGCGAAGAGCTCGTCCGGCACCGTGAAGCCGACCCGGTCGAGCGGAACGTCATCGACGAGGCGGCGGTACGGGCGGTCGAGGAGCGTGACCGCGGACAGGCCGGCCGGCTCCCGCAGCGACAGCGTCCGGGCGAGGAAGTTGAGGGTCAGGCCGGTGTCGACCACGTCCTCGACGACCAGGACGTGCCGCCCGACGATGGGCGTGTCGAGGTCCTTCAGCAGCTTCACGGCGCCCGAACGCCCGCTCGAATAGGCGGCCAGCTCGAGGAAGTCGAGGCCGTGCGGGATCGGCAGCGCGCGGGAGAGATCGGTGAGGAAGACCGCGCTCGACTTGAGCGGCGCCACGAGCAGCGGCTCGAGCCCCGCGTACGCCTCCGCGAGCTCGGCGCCGAGCTCGCCGACGCGACGGGCGATTTCCTCCCGGGTCAGGTAGACCTCCCCGATCGGGTGCCCTTCCGCCGGCGAGCTGGGCCGCTAGCTGGCG
This sequence comes from uncultured Gaiellaceae bacterium, assembly GCA_963802765.1. GTDB lineage: Bacteria > Actinomycetota > Thermoleophilia > Gaiellales > Gaiellaceae > Gaiellasilicea. The sequence goes on along the minus strand of CAWDJZ010000017.1, from coordinate 129,201 downwards.
AGCCGGAGGCGTAATCGCTGGGCGAGGCGCTCGATGTCGCGCCGGTAGAAGAGCTTGACGTTGACGTCCGGATAGAGCCGCCGGAGCTCCCGGAGCTTGCGGTTCTTGCGCGTCACGAGGGACTGGCGCATCACTGTCACCTCCACGTACAGGTCCTGCTCCGGGAGGTAGAAGTCGGGCGTGAACGCGCTCGTGACGCGGCCCTGGTCGTCGCGCTCGAGCACGAACGTCCGTGGCTCGTAGGCCCACGGGACGCCGTAGTAGTCGAGCATCCGCGCGCATTCGAGCTCGACCTCGTTGACGAATCTCGGCGGTTCCGTGCCGGTGTAGGCGCGGAACACTGGCTCGGGCCGGGGCACGAGCCCCAAGGTAGCGACACCTCCGGACAACCTATGCTCTCCGCATGTCCGAGGCGACCGAGGGGACGACCTTCACGATCGCGCACCTGTCCGACCTCCACTGCGGCGGGCAGTACTTCGTCCCGGGGTTGCTCGAGCGGGCGATCAGCGAGATCAACGACCTGGCCCCCGACATCGTCGTCTGCTCCGGCGACCTGACGACGTTCGGCTTCAAGCACGAGTACGAGGAGGCCCGGCGTTACCTGAACAAGGTCGAGTGCGAGGCGATGGTCGTGATCCCCGGCAACCATGACTCCCGCAATGTCGGTTACGTCCACTTCGAGCAGCTCTTCGGCGACCGCAACTCCGTCGTGCGCGTCGGCACGACCACGGTCGTGGCGGTCGACTCGACCGAGCCCGACCTCGACCACGGCCAGATCGGGCGCGGCCGCTACCGCTGGATCGAAGAGCAGTTCGCCACGGAGCCGAGCCGGCTGCGCGTCTTCGTCTGCCACCACCATCTGCTGCCGGTGCCGGGCACCGGGCGCGAGCGGAACGTGATCTACGACGCCGGCGACACGATCGAGTGCCTCCAGCGCTCCGGCGTGCATCTCGTCCTCTCCGGCCACAAGCACGTTCCCTATGCCTGGAAGCTCGAGGATCTGTTCGTCGTGAACACCGGCACGGTTTCCTCGCTGCGCCTGCGCGGCAACACGCGACCTTGTTACAACGTCGTCGAGGTCTCGGGCAGCCATGTGGCGGTCTGGCGCAAGCACCCGTTCCACGGCCAGGAGCGGATCATCCAGTTCTCGCTCGACACGTTCGAGTACGAGAAGTACACGGGCCGGATCGAGGACGAGGTGACGACGCGGTCGTGACGCGCGCTCTGGCCCTGATCGATGGCGAGCACTACGCGCCGGTCGTCCGCGCGGCGCTTCAGGAGCTGCCGTACGAGTTCGTCGCCGCGCACGTCGTCGGCGGAACCGAGAAGCTGCGCGACGACTCCGACTACGGCGTCGCCGTCGCCGCCGACCTCGACCTGGCGCTCTCGGAGCACCGTCCCGAGCTCGTCGTCGACCTCTCGGATGAGCCGGTGCTCGGACCGAAGGAGCGCTTCCGGCTCGCGAGCCGTGTGCTCGCAGCCGGGTTGCCCTACGTCGGCGCCGACTTCCGCTTCGACCCGCCCGAGCTGGAGCCGTTTCCGCTTCCGTCGATCGGGATCGTGGGCACGGGCAAGCGGGTGGGGAAGACGGCGATCACGGCGCACGCGGCGCGGCTCTATGCGCGCGACCGGAAGGTGGTCGCGGTCGCCATGGGTCGCGGCGGCCCGCCCGAGCCGGAGGTGGCGACGGTGGCTCCGGACGTCGACGCGCTGCTCTCCCTCTCCCGTTCCGGCCGGCACGCGGCCTCGGACTATCTCGAGACAGCGGCGCTCGTCGGGGTCGAAACGGTGGGCTGCCGCCGCTGTGGGGGCGGCCTCGCGGGCGCGGTCTCGCTCTCGAACGTGCATCAGGGAGCGCGGCTCGCGATCGAGCTCGAGCCAGACCTCGTTCTCTTCGACGGCAGCGGAGCGGCGATCCCGCCCGTCGCGACGGATCGTCGTATCCTCGTCGTCAACAGCACAATGGATCCGGCCGTGGTCACGGGCTATCTGAACGACTACCGCCATCGGGTGTCCGACCTCGTCGTGCTGACGATGGCGGAGGAGGGATCCGGCTGGGAGCAGCTGCGCGACCGTGCAGGCGAGCTGGCGCCCCGCGTGGTGGCGACGATCCTGCGCCCGCGTCCGGTCGAGCCCGTCTCGGGTCGCTCCGTCGCCTTCTTCTCGACCGCGCCCGAGAGCGCTCTCGGCGTTCTCGCAGATCACCTCCACGACCAGCACGGCGCCGAGGTCGTCCACGTCTCCGGCAACCTCTCCGATCGGCAGGCACTGCGCGGCGAGCTCGAGCGGGTCGAGGCCGAGGTCTTCCTGATCGAGCTGAAGGCGGCGGCGATCGACGTCGTCGCGGAGGCGGCGAGCGAGCGCGGCGTCGATGTTGTCCTCGCCGGGAGCGACGTCACCTCCGTCGGCGGCGACGACCTCGACGCCGAGCTGCTGCGCCTGGCCGAGGAGGCGGTGACCGCGTGAGTTCACTCACGTTCCTGGGGCGCCGCTCGCGTCGCGTAGGCCGGTGGACAGTACGGTGGTACGGGCCGCCGGCTGGAGCGGCGCGAGCGGCGTCAGCTTCGCGGAGCCCGGCTCCGCCGGGCGGGAGCGAAAGGCGGCCAGGAGCGTGAGTGAGCAGCGAAAGGGGAGCGGTACTTCCTCGGCGGGCCGGAAACGCCGTATTCGAAGGGCCTGATGGCGCGGGCGCTGACCGCGGTCGGGGTCGCGGAGGAGACCGCGTACGAGCTCGCGCGGCGGACCGAGGCCGACCTCGCGGTGCGCCGCGACGTCTCGGTCGACCTCGACCGGCTGGAGGAGCTGGCGGTCGACCTGCTCGGCGAGGAGCGGGGCCGGCGCGCCGTGCGCCAGCTGCGCCGCTTCCGCGACCTCCAGGATCTCGATCTGCCCGTGATCCTGCTCGTCGGAGGCGGCACGGGCACCGGCAAGTCCACCGTCGCCACGGAGGTCGCCTACCGGCTCGGGATCACGCGGGTGACGTCGACCGACTTCGTCCGCCAGACGATGCGCGCGTTCTTCGCGAAGGAGTTCATGCCCTCGATCCACTACTCGAGCTTCGAGGCCGGCCTCGGCCTGACGAAGGCCGAGGAGGAGGAGTCGGGCGACGCGGCGCTGCTCGGCTTCCTCGACCAGACGCGAAACGTGCTCACGGGGGTCGAGGCGGCGCTGCAGCGGGCGCTCGACGAGGGCTGGTCGATGGTGCTCGAAGGGATCCATCTGGTGCCGGGGATGCTCTCGACCGAGCTGCGCGGAGCGCTCGTCGTCCAGTGTGTGCTCGCGATCCACGACGAGGAGATCCACCGCACGCACTTCTGGGCGCGCGACCACTCCTCCGACGGCATCCGCCCGGTCGACCGCTACATGTCCGGCTTGCCCGAGATCCGGATGATCCAGGAGTACGTGCTCGATCGCGCCGCCCGCTATGACGTCCCGGTGATCGAGAACGAGTCGCAGCGGGACGCGATCGCGGGCGTGATGGAGCTCGTGCTCGCCCGGGCCGAACGGGTCGCGCAGGCCACACGGTGAGCGACGAGCCGAGAACCGACGTGCCCGTGCGCGCTGTTCGCGCGCGCAACCGAGTGGGCGAGCCTCGCCTCGGCGCGCTGGCTCGGGCGGGACGACCAGGATGCGGCCGAGGAGGCGGCCGAGGGAGCGATGCTCGCCGGGCTCTCGGAGCTCCCCGTCTCGGCAACGGTCGTGATCGGCTCGAGGGAGGACGGCGTGCTGCCGGTCGGCGCCGAGGTGGGCGCCGGCGGCGAGGCGTTCGACCTCGCCCTCGATCCGCTCGAAGGTCGCGGCGTCGTCGCCCGCGGGGGTACGGGCGCGATGGCGATGCTCGCCGCGGGACCACCCGGCTCGCTGCTGCGCTTGCCGGACATGTACATGCGGCGGATGGCCGTCGGCCCGCGAGCGGTGGGGCGGATCGACTTGACGCGCCCGATCGGCGAGAACGTCGCGGCGATCGCCGAGGCGTTCGGTCGCAACGCGAACGACATCACCGCGCTCGTGCTCGACCGGCCCCGCCACCACGACCTGATCGAGGAGATCCGCGCCGCGGGCGCCCGCATCAAGCTGATCCAGGACGGCGACGTGACCGCGTCGATCTCGGCGGCGATTCGGGGCACGAACGACCACCTCGCGGTCGGGATCGGCGGCACGCGCCAGGCCGTGCTGTCCGCCGCGGCGCTGCGCTGCCTCGGCGGCGAGCTCCAAGCGCAGCTCTGGCCGACGACGCGCGGTGAGATCGAGGCCGCGGCGGAGCACGGGGTCGAGGACGTGACTCGCGTCTTCTCCTCCGACGACCTCGCCCCCGGCGAGGTGATCGTCGCCGCGACCGGAGTCTCGAACGGCGACCTCCTCCGCGGCGTCCGCTTCCTGACCGACAGCGCCCGCACGCACTCCCTCGTGATGTGCATGCGCTGCAACTGGGTCCGCTTCGCCGAGAGCATCCACTTCTTCGCCCGCGAGCGGAAGGAGGAGGTGCGCCTCCTCGGCTAACCTGACGTCATGGTCGACCGCGAGGAGATCGTCAACGCGCTGCACACCGTCGAGGACCCGGAGCTCGGGATGGACATCGTCGAGCTCGGGCTCTTCTACGACCTCGAGATCGAGGGCCCGAAGGTGAAGGTGATCCACACGCTCACGTCGATGGGCTGCCCGGCGGGGCCGATGATCCAGGAGGACATCCACAACGCCACGGCCGCGGTCGAGGGCGTGGAGGAGGTCGAGGTCGAGCTGACCTTCGACCCGCCGTGGACGCCGGACAAGATGTCCGACGACGCCAAGTTCATCCTCGGCTTCGGCTAGCCGTTCTCCGCCCGTAACGGCCGGGCCACGCGCTCGCCGAACTCGAGCACGCGCTCGTCCAGGCCCGGCCGGTCGTACTCGAGGTTGACGACGAAGCCGTCGCAGCCGTCGTCCACGTACTCCTGGAGCCGCGAGGCGACCCACTCCGGCGGGCCGGCGATCGCATGGCGGCCGCGCTCGTCGCGCCCCGCTTCGCGTTCGGGCCGGAGCGAGACGCCGATGCGCAGGACGATGCGGCTGTCCGGCCGTCGCTCGCGCAGCTCGGCGGCGAGCGGGCGGAGCTCGTCCGGCGGCAGCGCCACCGGGTGCCAGACACCCGTGCGGGCGGCCCGTCGCACCGTCGCCCGCGACACCCCGGCCACCCAGAGCTCGGGGCCGCCGGGACGAACGAGCGCCGGCGCGAGCCAGCCGTCCACCGAGAAGACGTCACCCTCGTAGACGACGTGTCCCGGCATCTGCGCGAACACCGCCTCGGCGAGGTCGAGCCACTCGTCGAGCAGGCGCCCTCGGCGCTCGAAGTCTGCGCCGAGCAGCGCGAACTCGCCCTCCATCCAGCCAGCGGTGACGGCGGTCACGATGCGGCCGCCCGAGAGCAGGTCGAGCGTCGCCAGCTGCTTGAGCACGACGAGCGGGTTGCGCTGCGGGACGACGAGCGCCGACACGCCGAGCTCGAGCCGTTCCGTCCGCGCGGCGAGGAAGCCGAGCGACACGAGCGCCTCCGCGATCGTCCCGTACACGGGCGCGTGCTCCGGCGGCACGATCACGTGGTCCGTGACCCAGCCGGAGTCGAAGCCGGCCTCCTCGGCGGCGACCGCGGTCGACGCGAGCCGCTCGGCGCCGAGCGACTCGCCGTAGTTCGGCAGGATCAGGCCGAGGTGCAGCCGGGCCACGGCCTGACGCTAGCTGGCGACATCGCTCGGCGCTCCGCGCTACCTCCCCTGCCAGAGCACGTTCACGATCTTCCAGCCGTCTCGCGTGCGCGCGAGCTGAAGGTAGTCGACGTAGACGGCCGAGTACACGGTCACGTTGGCGATGTCTCGGTGGACGTCCTCGATCTCCACCTCGATGCCGCGCTGCTCCTTGCCGGGATCCCGGCTCCTGCCGACACCTCGCGCCGTCGCCTCGATCATCCCTTCCGCGGTGGTCAGCTCGAGCGTGCGGCCGTCCTCGTGGAGCGCCCGCTTGACGAGGTCCGGATGGAGCGCGCGCTGCATCCGCTCGGCGTCGCCGTCGAACCACCCTTCGTAGTAGTCGAGCGCCGCCTGGGCGATCGCGGCTTCGTCGGCAGGTGTTGTCGACTCTTCCATCGGCGGCTACGACGGGATCGTCAGCACGATCTTGCCGAGCTGCTCGCCGCGCTCCAGCCGCTCGTGGGCGGCCTGGGCCTCGGCGAGCGGGAACGTCGAGTCGATGTGCACCCGCACCCGGCCGCTCCGAACCAGCTCGTACGCGGCGAGGAAGTCGTTCCGCGTGCCCATCGTCGAGCCGTAGACCGTCAGCTGCTTCCACCAGAAGCGGTGCAGCTGGGCGGGCGGGTTCGGGCCGCTGGTTGCGCCGCAGACGACGACGCGGCCGCCGGTCTTGACCGCCGAGAGCGAGTCCTTCCACGTCGCCTCGCCCACGGTCTCGACGACGAGGTCGACGCCGCCGAGCTCCTTGGCCGCTGCCGCAGCGTCGGCATGCGGGACGGCGAGGTCCGCGCCCCACTCACGCGCGCGGGCGAGCTTCTCCTCGGACCCCGAGGTCACGAGTGTCTTGGCGCCCACCGCGCGCGCGATCTCGAAGCAGGCCTGCGCGACGCCGCCGCCGATGCCCCAGATCAGCACCCACTCGCCGGACTGGATCTGCGCCCTCGAGACCAGCATCCGGAAGGCGGTTTCGAAGACGAGCGGAAAGGCGGCCGCCGTCTCGAAGTCGATCGCGTCGTCGAGGGGGAAGACGTTCGTCTCCGGGACGGCGATCAGCTCGCAGTGCGTTCCATCGGTGTGCTCGCCGATCACCGTGATCACGGAGCCGTGCTCCAGGCCGGGATTGATGACAACGCGCTCGCCGGTGTCCACACGGACGCCCGCGCCGTCGGCGCCGAGGATGCGGGGCTTCGGCACCGAAGGAAGACCTTTACGAACCCAGAGGTCGAGATGGTTCAGAGAGGCCGCCCGGAGCGAGACGAGCACCTCGCCCGGGCCAGCAACCGGGTCGGGAACGTCCTCGTAGCGGAGCACCTCGGGTCCGCCGTCCTCGTGGATCCTGATCGCCTTCATGTGCACAATCCTGTCATGACGGCTGCAGAGCTGGCTCTCGCGGGCGCCGAGCTCGGGCTCGACGCGATCGGCGCGGCGCCCGCCGAGGCATACGGGGAGACGGAGCGGCACATCCGGGAGCGCAAGGAGCGCGGCCTCTTCGCGGACATGGGCTTCACGACGCGGCGGCCCGAGGTCTCCTGCCACCCGGAGTCGCTGCTCCCGGGAGCGCGCACGGTGATCTCGGCCGCGCTCTGCTACTACGCACCGGAACCGGAGCGGGAACAGGGCCAGGGGCGGCTCGCGCGCTACACCTGGTCGGACCGGTACGCGGAGTTGCGGGAGAAGCTCGAAGCGCTCGGTCACAGGCTCGGCGGCTCATATCGCGTGCTCGTCGACGCCAACGACCATGTCGACCGGGAGGGGGCGGTACGCGCAGGCGTTGCCTTCTACGGCAAGAACACGCTTGCGATCACGCGGCGCCATGGTTCGTGGGTCGTGCTCGGCACCCTCGTCACCGACCAGGACGTCGGGACGTCGCACCCGCTCGACGCCGGTTGCGGCTCCTGCACGCTCTGCATCGACGCCTGTCCGACCGGAGCGCTCGACGAGCCCGGGACACTCGATTCGACGCGCTGCCTCTCGTACTGGACGCAGGCGCCCGCGCCGATCCCGGAGCCATACCGCGCCGAGCTCGGCGCGCTCGTCTACGGCTGCGACATCTGCCAGGAGGTGTGTCCCTGGAACCGGGGCGTCGAGAAGCGCCGGGCCGACCTCGCTCCGGCCGAGGGTGCCGAACCGGACGTTTCCCTCCTGGAATGGCTGGAGGTGGACGGAGAGGAGCTCGTCGCGCGATACGACCGGCTCTACGTCCCGCGCAACGATCCGCGGTGGCTGCGCCGGAATGCGCTCGTGGCGGCAGGCAACGTCGGCGGCGACGCAGAGCGCGCGGTGGTCGAGCGCTACGCGGACGACGACGACGAGGTCCTGAGCGAGCACGCACGCTGGGCGCTCGCCAGGATCGACGAGCGGAGCCGCGCATGCACCTGATCCGGGTCCTCGCGTTCGTGCGCCTGGGTCTCGTCGGCCTCGCGGCGCTGAAGGTCTTCGTCGATCGCGAGAGCTTCCCGCCCGGCTACGAGGAGGCGGCCTGGATCCTGGTCGGAGCGTCGGCCGTCGTCTCGCTCGCCCTGCTCGGCCTCACGTACCGCCGGCAGAGGCGCCGCCGCAACCTCGTGCTCGCCTGCGTGCTCACCGACGCCGTGATCGCGACCGGCCTGATGTTCGTCTTCGCCTGGGAGCCCGGGCAGCCGCTGCGGTCGCTGATCTTCCTCGTCGTCGTCGAGGCGGCGTTGTTCTTCCGGCTGCGTGCCGGCCTGATCGCCGGAGCGCTGACGCTACCGATCCTGCTCGCGCTCGAGTGGTGGCGTCAGAGCGAGTTCGACATCCCGCCCCGGTACGACGCGCTGGCCATTCGGGTAATCGTCGCACTCGCGCTCGGCGGTGTCGTCGGGCGACTCGTGGAAATGGAGCGTTCGCAGGCCCGTGACTCCGAACACCGAGCCGCGGAAGCCGAGCGGTTGCGCGACGAGCTGGGCAGGCGCGTCGACCTGCTCGAGGCGACGAGCCGCGCGGCACGCGCCCTCTCCTCGTCGCTCGAGCTCGACTCAGCGTTTGCGGCCTTCACGCAGGAGTTGCGTGGCCTCGTTCCGTTCGACCGCGCCGCGATCGTGCTCGTCGAAGGCGGGAGCGCGCGCGTGATGGCGACGGCGGGCGTCGGTGCGGGCGACTACCTGCCACCGGGCGGCGTGATCGGCATCGCCGACTCGGTCCTCGAGCGGGTGATCGGCGAGGGCTGCACGGTCTACCGCGAGGACATCGCCGAGGCGCTCTACCCGGACGAGGAGGACCTGCTCGCGCTCGGCATTCGCTCCCGCGTGCTCGCACCGCTCCAGCTGGGCGGACGCTCGATCGGTGCGCTCGCGATCTCGCGGACCGAGCCGTCGGCGTTCAGCCACGTCGAGATCGATCTCGTCACGCTGCTCGGCCGGCTCGTGGCGACCGCAGTCCAGAATCTCCGCACCTACGAGGCCGAGCGGGCCACAGTCGAGGAGCTCCGCCGCCTTTCGGAGCTCCGGGCCGACTTCGTCTCGCTCGTCTCGCACGAGCTGCGGACGCCGATAACCGCCGTAATCGGCTCGGCGAACACCCTCCAGGATCGCTGGCGTGAGCTCAAGCCGGACCAGCGCGAGGCGTTTCTCACCGTGATCGCCGACGAGATGACGCGCCTTGCGGCGCTCGTGGGCGACGTCCTCGACACCTCGCGCATCGAGGCGGGCACGTTCGGCTACGCCTTCGCGGAGGTCGACCTCGCGAACGTTCTGCGCGACTCCGTCGCCGCCGCCGGGATCGGCCAGGACGAGGTCCGCCTCATGTCCGAGCTGCCGGCGACGCTCCCGGCCGTCCGCGGCGACGCAGAGCGACTGCGGCAGCTCGTCGACAACCTGATCTCGAACGCGATCAAGTACTCCGACTCCGGCGGCGAGGTCCACGTGGAGGCCCGCGCCGACGACGGCCACGTCGTCGTCCGCGTCCGCGACACCGGGCCGGGCATCGCACCCGAGCACCAGGCTCAGATCTTCGAGAAGTTTGGCCGCGTCACCGGGAACGCCAAGCCCGGGACGGGCCTCGGCCTCTTCCTCTCGCGCTCGTTCGCCGAGGCGCACGGCGGCTCACTCGCGGTCGACTCCGCGCCCGGCGAGGGCGCGGTCTTCACGTTGACGTTGCCGGTCTCCTGACGCGCGAAAGCCGGAGATCTCGCAGGAGCTGCGCGGCCCGCTTCGCGATCTGGGGCCGGATGTCCTCCGGCTCGACGACGACCGCCTCGCCGCGGTCGGCGAGGATCTCGCCGAGCAGCCAGTCGCCGCGCTTGCCTGCGCGCAGGGTCGCGACCGCCGACCCGTCCGTGAGCCGGACCGCACCCTTCTCGACGCGGTAGCGGGCGATCGGCTTCGCGTAGCGGATGCGCACGGGCCGCGTGTCCTCGAGGAAGTGCGGGTCGAAGCCCTCGCGCGGCTCGAACCGCTCGTCGGTGAGCCGGGCCGAGCGCATCCGGTCGAGCCTGAACGAGCGCTCGCCGTCGGAGGACCGGTCCCAGGTGTGGATGATCCAGTTCGGGAGCACGCGCTCGAACGAGTACGGCTCGATCAGACGCTCGCTCGGCGTCTCCTCGCCCTCCTTCAGGTAGTCGATCGCCACCACCCGGCGCTGCTCGATCGCCGCGGACAGCGTGGCGACGAGCTCCTCCTCGTCGCTCTGGGGGCGCGGCTCCGGCGTCTGGTGGTCCTCGAACTGGCCGAACGTCTCCTCGAGCTTCTTCCGGACGCGGTCGAGCGGAGTGTGCACCTGGGCGGCGATCGAGGGGCCGACGATGTCGAGCGCCAGCCGGATCGCCCGCGCCTCGAGCGGTGTCAGGCGCGGTGCCAACCGGAAGACGTCGCCGTAAAGCTCCTTGTCGACCCGCACGCGGTCACCGTCGAGCTGGGCGTAGACCGTGTAGCAGCCGCCGCCGAAGTTGACGAGGTTGAGCAGGGAGAGATGATCCTGGAGCTCCTCGCGCGGGATGTGGAAGCGGGACGCGAGCTCGTCCGCGCCGAGCTCGGCCTGACGGTCGTCGCCGCACGCGGCGAGGAGGTGGGCGAGCAGCGCCTGCAGGACGCCGAACCGCTCCGGGGCGACCGGAGGCGCGGCGCGCTCGGCACCGTCGCCGGCGCTCGACACGGCTTTCACGCGCGCGAGCTTCGGCGGCTCACCCTCGTGCGCCTCGCGAACGCGGCGCAGGCCCTCGGCGCACGCCACGCGCAGCTCGTCCGGCTCGAGCGGGACAGCACGCCCGTTCTGGCGCAGGATCCAGCCCGCGAGCGGCTCGATGTCGGCGTACTCGGTCTCGAAGACTCCGTCCGCGAGCGTGCCGGCCTCGGGCAGCGTCCGGTGCACCCACCAGGCGGTGTCTCCGTTGACCTCGATCCGCGCGACGCCGGCGACCGGCCCGTGCTGCCACTCCTCCCCGACGCGGTACGCGTCGACGTCGAAGTCGGGCGGCCGGCGGAAGTCGCGCTCGCGCCGGGTCGCGAAGCGGATGTCGCTGCGGATCCGGGAGACGCGGAAGGTGCGGACGGCGTCGTGGCCCGTGTCGTGACCGACGACGTACCAGGTGCCCCGGTCCCGGCGCAGCGCGTACGGATTCACCGTCCGCTCTCGGACGGCGTCGCGCCGCGGCGACCAGTAGCTGAACTTGATCGTCCGTTGCTTCGAGATCGCCGACTCGAGCTTCGACAGCCGCCCCGCCATCTCCGGCGAGTAGTCCGGGTCGCGAACCTGGACGCTGGCGGCCGTCTCGGTCGGCGCGTCGTCGAAACCGGGGCGACCGAGGGCGAGGTTCTGGAGCGCGAGCCGCAGCGGCTCGGCGTAGGCGAAGGTGCCCTCGAGCATGTAGAGCGCGGTCTGGAGCGCCGCGAGCTCGTCGTCCTCGAGGTCGAGCTCGTCGAGGAAGTAGTTCTCGGAGCGAAGCGTGTAGAGCTCCTCTCCGGTGAACTCGTCCCGCTGCGAGTGGAGCGGGACGCCGAGCGCGATCAACTCGGCGCGGTCGGAGTAGTAGCGGCGGGCGAACGCCTCGTCCGACATCTCGGAGTACCCCTCGACGTTGCCCTTGACGTCGCGCGCCGTCAACGGACGCCGCTCCGCCATCAGGAACGCGACGAGCGAGAGCTGGCGAATCAGCTTGTCGGTGTCGTGCGACACAGGCAGGGCGACTCTAGCGACTCGTCAACTGCGTGCCCGGCGCGGGCTCGGCGGAGCCGGGCTTCGCCCGGCGGGAGCCGAGCGGCCAGTGGGCGTCAGGCAGCGGCGAGCGAACGCTCGAGGTGTTGGTGCGAGGGGCAGTAGTCGCGTTCGGGGAGGGGCGTGCGCTGGCACGGCTTGCCCTTGCGGGTCGTGGCGCGGCAACGGGCTACACCTCCGTCGAGGGCCCCGGCCTCGAGTTGCTCCTCGATGAAACCGACCGCCGCCCCGACGCCCTCCTTCACCGCCCAAGCGACCTGTGCCTGAGCCGTGATCGGGAAGAACCGGCGAATGTCCTGGAAGAGCGCCCGGTCAGGCTTTGCGAAGTAGTGGGGGTCGGCGGCGAGCCGCTCCATCGTCTGCTCGCACTGCTCCAGCACGGTGCGCCGGGACTCGAGCTGGACCGCCGGCTTCGCGTAGGGATCGATCAAGTCCTTGATCGAGCGGTAGATCGCGCGCGAATACTGATACATGCACGTCTGCAGCTGCAGCTGCTGGGCTTCCATCTGAACGGTCATGGCTCCCTGTCTGTCCCTTGGGCAGGCCGAAAAGCGATCTTGGCCGGACTCGTTGACCCCGAGTATACGGACTCCGGGCGTTGTTACAAAGTGGATTACAAAAGTTGTCAGGCTCAGAGCTGCGATGCCCGTGAAATCGTCCGCTACGGCGGCCTATGTCCGGTCGTCTCGAACTTCACACCTCTTCCGCGCAAGACGTCCCTGAAGAGCCTCTCCGCTGTCGCGGCCGCAACCAGCTCATAGAGCCTACGGGATGATTTCGCGGGGGTAGGCGCCGGGGACGACGGCCCTGGCGCGCTGGAGTGCGCTGGCCGCCTCGACCTCGGAGTCGAAGATCCCGTGGAAGATCACGTAATAGCCTGGGTGCAGGCTCGCGTAACGGGAGGAGTCGAGCACACCGACCCGGCGCAGCCCTCCCTCTCGCGCCTCGGCTGCCTCGTCGCCGGCCGCGGCGCGGCCGTTCGCCTGCGGCATCGAGAGGAGCACGATCGTCCAGCCGCGCCGTCCCCGCGGCCATGTGACCGCCGCGGGGATCCGCGCCGGCGTCGCCGTCGGCGCTGCAGCCGGGGGCCCTTTCGTCGTCCGGGACGGCCCGGTCGGCTCGGGCGCCGTCAAGGTCGAGGCGGTCTCGGTGACGGTGAGGTTCCCGCCGGTGGCCACTGAGACCGCGGTCGGCGCGGCCGCGCTGCCCGAGATCGCGATCGCGGCGCCCGTGCCGAGTGCGGCCACCACCAGCGCCAGCAGTGCCGGGACGATCCAGGTGCCGGCCCACGCGTGCCGCCGCGCGAAGCGGGTCGAGACGCGATCCACGAGCCCGGGATGAGTGCCGAGCGCTACGCCGCACTCGAGGCAGTACTCCTGGTCCGCCTGGACGGCCGAGTCGCAACGCGGGCAGCGGAGCCGGTCCGGCTCAGTCACGGCGCTCCCCCCGCCGCCCTTGAAGCGCTCGGGCGTCCGCAGTTGGCGCAGAACCGCGAGCCCCAGAGCAGCGGCGCGCCGCATTCGCAGCGGGCCGGTCCGGGCGAGCCGGCCGAGGGTCGCGCCGAGCCGAGGAGCACGTCGAGCTCGTGGATCCTCGCCTCGAGCCCGATCAGCTCCGCGCAGCGCTCGAGCAGCAGGTCCTCGCGGAACCGGTCGCGCCGGTACATCTCGAGAGAGAGGCCGCCGAGGTCGCGGAGCTTCTGCTCGCGCAGGCGTAGGAGGGCGTGACGCTCGCGGCGGAGCTCACTCGGGGGCGGCGCGTGGCGGCGCCGTTTCGGCGGGGGAGGTGGAGCGGCTTGATCGTCGGCCGCCGGCTTCCTCCGCAGGACCCGTTGCAGCATCCCCACGGCGGCGAGTGTACTTGCCGGTTCGGAGCCTTTCCGGTCAGAGATCGAGGACGACCAAGCGCTCTTCGGTCAGCTCCCGGACGGCGTACGCAGGGCCTTCCCGCGTGTTGCCGGAGTCCTTGACGCCGCCGTACGGCATCTGGTCGGCGCGGAAGGTGGGCGCCTCGTTGATCGTGACGCCGCCGAACTCGAGCCGCCGGGCGCCCTCGAGCGCCGTCTTGAGGTTGCTCGTGAAGATCCCCGCCTGAAGGCCGTAGCGCGTCCCGTTCGCAAGCCCGATCGCCTCGTCGAGGGTGTCGTAGGGCGTCACCGTGCAGACGGGGCCGAAGACCTCCTCGCACGAGACCTTCAGCTCCGGCCCCGCGTTCGCGATCACGGTCGGCCGCACCAGCTCGCCGTCGAGGTCACCGCCCGTCAGAACGTCCGCCCCGGCCGCCCGCGCCTCCTCGATCCAGGCGAGCACGCGGTCGCGCGCGTCCTCGTCGATCAGCGGGCCGACGTCGGTCGCCTCGTCCGCGGGGTCGCCGACGACGAGCGCCTCGACCATGGGCAGGAAGCGCGCCAGCAGGTCGTCGTATGCGTCGCGTTCGACGTAGATGCGCTGGACCGAGATGCAGCTCTGGCCGGCGAACGAGAACGCGTTCGCCGCGAGCTTGCTCGCGGCGTCGTCGAGATCGGCGTCTGCCTGCACGAGCACGGGTGTGGCGTTGCCGAGCTCGAGCTTGACGCGCTTGCGCGGCGCTCGTTCCGCCAGCTTCCAGCCGACCGCGCCGGAGCCGGTGAAGGTGATCGCGCGGACCCTCTCGTCCTCGACCAGGACGTCGCCGATCTCGGAGGCCGGTCCGACGAGCACGTTCAGCCAGCCCGGCGGCAGTCCCGCCTCCTTCTCGAGCTCGGCGAGCAGGAGCGCCGAGAACGGGGTCTGGGACGCGGGTTTGAGCACGACCGCGCACCCGGCTGCGAGCGCCGGCGCGATCTTGTGCGCGACGAGGTTGAGCGGAAAGTTGAACGGGGAGATCGCCCCGACCACTCCGACCGGCAGGCGCAGCGTGAACGCGAGCTTGCCGGTCCCTGCCTGCGAGGCGTCCATCGGCACCATCTCGCCCGCGAGCTTGCGTGCCTCGACTGCGGCCATCGTGAACGTGGACATCGCGCGCGACGCTTCGATGCGGGCCGCCTTGAGCGGCTTGCCGGCCTCGGCGGAGATCGTCCGCGCCACCTCCTCGTGGCGGCGTCCCAGCTGGCCCGCGACGCGGACGAGGATCTCGGCGCGCTTGTGCGCCGGCAGCGGCTCCCGCATCGCCGCCTCGGCCGCGTCGACCGCGCGCCTCGTCTCGTCGGCACCCGCTTTTGCGACCCGGCCGATCAGCTCGCCCGAGTACGGCGAGCGCACCTCGACCCAGTCACCGGTCTCGACCCACTCGCCGCCGAGGAGGAGTGGGCGCTCCATTCCGGTCGTCGCCATGCAATGAGTCTAGGCGAGGTCGAGAACCCGCTAACGCCCGATTCGGCGGGTGAGCGACACCCGGTCGAAGCGTCCCGTGATCACCACCGGTCGCACTGTGCGCGCCCGGCCGAGATCGATCCGGAGGCCGGACGCGGCCCGCGCGGTGTCCGCGGCCAGCAGCCGCCCTCGAACGGTCCGGAGCTGCACGGAGATGCGCCCCGGAGCGTGTGGCTCGAGCGCCGCCGCGATGCGTCGCCCGGAGCGCACCGCACGCGCAAGCCGGCCGAGCAGCACCTCCGTGTCCCAGCGGCGCAGCGGGTCGAGATCCACGCGCCAGGCCCACGAGGCCGGCTGAGGCTCCACGTTCCCGGCCGCGTCGACGGCGCGTAGGTCGAGGCGATGCGGCCCTTCGGTAAGCGGCGGCGTTGTGAACGGAGTCGCGCACGCGGCGAACGGGCTGCCGTCCAGGCTGCACTCGAAGCGCGCCTGCTCCGATGCGGCCGCGACGATCGTCACGCGCCGGTTCGTCGTGCGCGCCGCCGGGCCGCGCTCGATGGTCGTCTCGGGCGGCGTCGTGTCGGCCGCGGTCGGTGCCGGCGCGGGAGACGCCGTCGCAGGCAGCGTGGGGGCGAGAGCGGGAGTGGCGGGAGCGGGAGTCGGAGGCGTCGGGGGCGGGGGCGGTGCCGCCGTCGCGCACGGCACGACGGGAGCGGGGCTCTCGGTCAGCCGGAAGACGCCGCCCTGGAGCGAGACGACGTAGACGCAGCCGCCCAGGTCCTCGCCGAAGCTCGACGGGTTGGCGACGTTCACCCCGATTGGAGCGTCGCCCTGCGCCGAGCCTGGCTGCAGCAGCGCCGACCGCACGACGCCGACGCAGAAGTCCGCGTGGACGTACCGGCCGGCGAGCGAAGGCAGATCGGGCGCGCGGACGACGTAGCCGCCCGTGATCGAGCAGTCGCCCTCCGAATGCGGCCGCACGAGCACCGGCGGCACGTGTGGCGCGCCGGGCAGCGGCTCCGACGGGATCCGCATCGTCCCCTCGAAGGCGTCCCAGCCGTAGAACGCCCCCGCGCCCTGCCCGCGAGGCGCGAAGTCGACCTCCTCCCAGGCGCCCTGGCCGACATCGGCGAGCGCGAGGTCGCCGGTCGCGCGGTCGAATGAGAAACGCCAGGGGTTGCGGAGGCCGAAGGCCCAGATCTCCGGCTGCACGCCTGCGACGCCAACGAAGGGATTGCCCGGTGGGATCGCATAGGGCACACCGCCGCGCGGGTCGATGCGGAGGAGCTTGCCGAGCAGGCTGCCGAGGTTCTCGGCGTTCTCGGCTGGGTCGTTGCCGCCGCCGCCGTCACCGGTGCCGGCGTAGAGAAAGCCGTCAGGCCCGAACTGGAGCTGACCGCCCCAGTGGTTCGTCTGGCCGGGATGCGGGATGCGGAGCAGGAGTCGCCGGCTGGCCGGGTCGGCGCGGTTCGGATCGGCGGCGGAACGCCGGTACTCGGCGATCTCGATCTGGAGGTCGGTGGTGCTCGCGTACGTGTAGAGGAGACCGGAGGTCGAATAGTCGGGGGCGAAGGCGATCGAGAGCAGGCCGCCCTCACCCTCGGCGAAGAGACCCGAGAGCTGCAGGAACGGCAACGGCTGCAAGACGCCGTCCCGGAAGACGCGGACGTTGCCCGCCTTCTCGACGATGTAGAGACCCGACGAGTCGCCCGGGGCAGCGGCGATGTGGACGGGCTCCGTGGCCGTCGCGATCCGGACGAGCTGCGGCACGGCGGCAGCAGGAGCCGCGACGGCGAGGGCGGCGGCGGCGGTGAGCGCGGCGGCGGCGAGCGTGCGCACCTCGACAGCAGCCTACGCGCTACATTCGCAGCGTGACACGCAGCGACGCCTACATCGTCGACGCTGTCCGCAGCCCGATCGGGCGGCGGAACGGCTCCCTCGCGGGGACTCGCGGCGACGAGCTCGCCGCACAGGTACTGAACGGGCTCGTCGCGCGACACGACCTCGACCCGGCCGAGGTCGAGGACATCCAGATGGGCTGCGTGACACAGATCGGCGAGCAGGGCTGGAACATCGGGCGCATGGCCCCGATGGTCGCCGGCTGGCCGGAGACGGTCTGCGGCACCACCGTCGACCGGCAGTGCGGCTCGTCGATGCAGACGAACTTCAACGCGGCGGCCGCGGTCTGGTCCGGCCAGCTCGACGTGGTCGTCTCGGCGGGCGTCGAGATGATGTCGCGGGTGCCGATGGGCTCGAACGGCGGCGACCTCTCCGACAAGCTGCACGAGCGCTGGCAGATCGTCCCACAGGGGATCTCGGCCGAAGCGCTCGCGTCCGAATGGAACCTCTCCCGCGAGGCGCTCGACGCCTACTCGCTCGAGTCGCATCGCCGCGCGCTCGCCGCCATCGACGAAGGCCGCTTCGAGAACGAGATCGTCCCGGTGGAGGTCTCGGCCGCGGGCGCCGCTGTGCTCTTCGCCGTGGACGAGGCGCCGCGGCGCGACACGTCGGCCGAGAAGCTCGCCTCGCTCCAGCCCGCGTTCCTCCCCGACGGCGTCGTCACCGCCGGGAGCTCGAGCCAGATCGTCGACGGCGCCGCGGCCGTGCTCGTGACGAGCGAAGTGGCCGCGAGCCGGCTCGGGCTCGAGCCACGCGCCCGGTTCGTCTCGTTCGGGCTCTCCGGAGTCGACCCCTACCGGATGCTGCACGGCAATCCGGAGGCGTGCCGCAAGGCCCTCGAGAAGGCCGGGCTCAGCTGGGACGACATCGCGGTGGTCGAAGTGAACGAGGCGTTCGCGTCGGTCGTGCTCCAGTTCGCGCACGACGCGGGCCTCGAGGACCGCTTCGACGACATCAACCCGAACGGCGGCGGGATCTCGCTCGGCCATCCACTCGGAGCGACCGGCGCCCGGGTGACCGCGACGCTGCTGAACGAGCTCGAGCGCCGCGAGGCGCGCTACGGGATCGCCTGCATGTGCATCGGGTTCGGCCAGGCGATCGCCGCCGTCGTCGAGCGCGTCTGAGCGGTCACTGGCTGCTCGTCCGGGGCCGGGGCGACCGGCCGCTGCCGCAGACCGGCTTCACCCTCGAGCGCCACGCGTCCACGCGCCGTCCCACCGTGGCGAAGGGCGATCTTGCGATCTGCTACGCAAGCGTCTGGCAGGCGGTGTACGCCGTGGTCGAGGTAACGTCGGATCCGGAGGAGGACCCGGAGCGGCAGCGCTGGCGTTGGTCGTTCGGCATCCGCCCGCTCGTCGCGCTCGACGACCTCGACCGCTCGATTCCGGCGGAGGAGGTCGGCATCTTCCCGAGCTCGATCTGGCGCCACTCGTACATCCGTCTCAGCGCCGAGCAGTTCGAGGCGGCGCGGGACGCGATTACCAGGCGGGTAGAGGCGTGAGCGACGCCGCGACGTCCGTGCAGACCTCGGCGGCGACCGCGGCGAACGCGCGTCCGGCTGGGGAGCGGTGCCGGTCGCGGTGCCACGCGAGCGCGATCCTTCGCGGCGGGATCTCCGGATCGAGCTCGAGAACACGCACGCGCTCGTCCTTCGGGTCGGTGGCAAGCAGCGGCACGAGCGCGACGCCGAAGCCGGCCCCGACGAGCCCCTGCACGGTGCCGTTGTCGTCGGAGCGGAACGCGATGTCGACGCCGACGCCCCGCTGTGCGAGCTCGCCCTCGGCGAGCAAGGTGCTCCGGCAGGCGCGGTTCCCGATCAGCGTCAGTTCGCCGACGTCCGCCAGGCTTGCGCTGGAGAGGCCGGCGAGCTCGTGCTCCGCCGGGACGAGCAGGACGTAGGGGTCGGCGAGCAGCTCGAGCGCGTCGAACGGGCCCTCGAGGAGCGGCGGCATCGCGAACGTGAGGTCGAGCTCGCCGCGCTCGACGAGCCGGAGGAGCTCCTCGTCCGACGCTGACTCCGTCAGCTCGACCGTGACGTGCGGCCACGCGGTCGCGAAGCGGCGCATCACCGCCGGAAGCACGCGCGCGCCGACGCTCTGGAACGTCCCGACTCGGAGCCGGCCTCCCTCGCCGCTCGCGAGTGCGGCCATGTCCGCCTGGGCCGCGTGCAGCCGCGCGACGATCGCCTCCGCGTGTCGGAGCAGAAGCCGGCCCGCCTCGGTGAGCGAGACGGCGCGGGGGCCGCCCGGCCGCTCGAGCAGCCGCTCGCCGACGAGCCGCTCGAGCGTCTGGATCTGCTGGCTGATCGCGGACTGCGTGTAGCCAAGCGACTCGGCGGCGCGGCCGAAGGAGCCCTCGCGCGCGACCGCGTCCAGCGCCGCGAAGTGGCGCACCTCGACGCCGAGCCAACGATCAGGTTCCATGATCGACTCGAACACTACCTCGACTTGCCCTTATGGAGCAAGCGCGCGATGATGTGCGCATGACGTACCTGGTCTTTCTTCTCTTCCTTCTCCTCGTCGGCCCGCTCGCCGTCTACCACGGCGCGGACTCACGGCTCGACGAGCCCCGCCGCTAGGTCGACGTCCGGCCGCGCGGCGGCCGCCGGGTCTAGGATCCGCGCGTGCGCGTGGCGGTGAGCGTCGACATGGAGGGTGCGTCGCAACTGCGCGGCGTCCGCGAGATCTTCGCCGCTCTGCCGGAGTACTGGGCCACGGGGAAGCCGCGGCTCGAAGCCGATGTTGCTGCCGCCTGCGAGGGGCTGCTCGCCGCCGGCGCGTCCGAGCTCGTCGTCCTCGACAATCACGGTTCCGGCAACACGGTCAACGTTTCGCCGGAGTCGCTGCCCGCGGGCGCGCGCCTTGCGACGTGGAACGTCTACGACCTGCGGGAGCACGGCGTCGATGCGATGTTCCAGCTCGGCTACCACGCCCGCGGCGGCGTGGACGGATTCCTCTCGCACACGTATGTCCCCGGCCTGCGACTACGGGCCGGCGGCGAGCTGATCTCCGAGAGCCATGGCAGGGCATGGGCGGCGGAGATGCCGCTCCTCGGGATCGTCGGCAACGATGCGCACCGGGAGACGCTCGGTTCGCTCGACGGGACGCCGTACCTCGTCGTCCAGGAGTCGCGTGGCCGCGCGGCGACGCGGCCTGTCTTCGCCGACCCCAAGGAGGGACTCGACGCGATCCGCGAGTTCGCGCACGAGTGCGCCCGAGGAGGCGCCTCGGCGGCGACGCCGTCACCGCCTCGCGGAGCGACGTTCGAGGCGAGCCTGCCGAACGGCCGCGAGGTCGCGGATGACCTGGCGGCGGCCGGCTGGACGCGCGCAGGCGAGGTCGAGTTCGCGGTCGAGGTCGACAGCTGGCGTGAGACGCGCGAGCCGCTCGCCGCGGCGATGAATGCGGCGCTCGCGCCGTTCCTCCCGTATTGGCTCACGGGTTTTGCGAGCGCCGAGGAGGCCGCCGCGCTGGATCCGGAGCGGGTCGCGGCCCTGCGCATGATCTTCGACGCCTGGGCGGCGGATTCGCAGCCGCAATGGTGGACGGAGGCCGCCGATCCGTTTCCCGCCGGCGTGGCCTCCCAGCTGGCCGGCCGCTGAGGCCGCGGCTGTAGGATCGGCCGCCGATGGGCGAGGTGCGCAAGGTCGGCGTGGTCGGGCTCGGTGCAATGGGCGCCGGGATCGCGCAGCTCTGCGTCGAGGCCGGCGTCGACACCGTCGGGCGCGAGGTCAGCGCCGAGCTGGGGGAGAAGGCGCGCGATCGGATCGCGCACTTTCTCACCCGGAAGGTCGAGAAGGGGCAGCTCGAGCAGGCGGCCCGCGACGAGGCCGTCGGCCGGCTCTCGCTGACGACGCAGCTCGACGCGTTCGCGGACTGCGACCTCGTGATCGAGGCGATCGTCGAGGAGCTCGAGCCGAAGCGGGAGCTCTTCGCCGAGCTCGACCGGATCTGCCGGCCCGAGGCGGTCTTCGCGACGAACACCTCGGCCCTCTCCGTCACCGAGATCGCCGCGGCGACGACGCGGCCCGAACGGGTCGTCGGCATGCACTTCTTCAACCCCGCACCGCTGATGCCGCTCGTCGAGATCGTCCGCGCCGAACTGACCGCGGACGAGCCTTTCGACACCGCCTACGCCTTCGGCGAGCGGATCGGGAAGACGCCGATCCGGTGCTACGACACGCCGGGCTTCGTGGTCAACCGGGTCCTGATCCCGCTCCTCAACGACTGCATCCGCGTGCTGGATGAAGCACGCGTCACGCCGGAGGACCTCGACACGGGGATGCGCAACGGCGCCGGCTGGCCGATGGGGCCCTGCACGCTCGTCGACCTCGTCGGGATCGACGTGCACGTGCACGCGTCGGAGGCGCTCTACGAGAAGACGCGCGAGCCGCGCATGGCGCCGCCGCCGCGGCTCGTCGCGATGCGCAACGCCGGCCTGCTCGGGCGGAAGTCGGGTCGCGGCTTCTACACCTACGGGGAGTAGGTCAGTCGACCCGTAGAAGCGGCACGCGCAGGCGCGCCGCGACCGCCGGCAGCAGCGTGCCCTGGACGACGACCGAGAAGAGGACGACGACGAAGACGATGTCGTAGATCCGGGTGCCGTCGTCGACCGCCGCGATCACGGCAAGCGCCGCGAGCAGGATCGGCACCGCTCCCTTCAGGCCGCTCCAGCCGACGAAGAGGCGCTCGCCCCAGGTCAACCGCACGGGCATGAGGAGGGTGACCACGACCAGGGGTCGGACGAGCAGGCCGAGCACGACCGCGAGCACGAGGCCGTCGAGCCAGTCGCCGCTCGAGAGAACGTCCGTGAGATCGACCGTCAGCCCGAAGGCGACGAAGGCCGTGATCTCGGCGAGGCTCGCGAGCGAAGACAGGAAGCCCTCGATCTCCGTCTGGTGCGGCGCATCTGCGTCTCCGATCAGGAGGCCGGCGAGGAAGACGGCCAGGAAGCCCGAGCCGTGCACGAGCGTCGCCGCCCCGTAGATCACCCCGGCCACGCCCAGCACCTGGAGTGGATAGAGCGATGCTTCGGGCAGCCTGGCGCGGCGCATCAGCGGCAACAGCGCCACCGCTCCGACGACGCCGACGACCGCGCCGCCCGTCATCTCGACGACGAATTCCTCGACGACTGTCCAGAAGCTGCCGTGGTCGCTGGTGGCGAGCTCGATCATCCCGATCATCAGGGCGATCCCGACCGGGTCGTTCGCTCCCGACTCCCCCTGGAGGATCGTGCCGGTACGGCCGCGGATCTCGCGGCCGCCGAGGACCGAGAACGTGACGGCGGGATCGGTGGGCGCCAGCGCCGCGCCGAGCAGGCCGCTCGTGATCCAGGAGAAACCGAGCAGCCAGTGAGCGGCGCAGGCAAGAAGCCCCGCGGTTGCGAACGTGCCGAGCACACCGAGCGAGAGGATCGGGACGAGCGAGACACGGGCCTCGGTGCCAGCCGATCCGCATGCCGCCTTCGAGCAGGATCACGATCAAGGCGACGACGCCGACCCGTTCCACCGTCACGAACGAGATCGCGTTGCCGAAGCTCGGGACGAGGTCCGACACGGTCGCCGCGGCGAGGAGGAAGAGCGCCGCGCTCGGGATCGCAAAGCGCTCGGTCAGCGTCCGCCCGAAGAGGGCGAGCACGAACCCGGACGAGACGACGAGAATGATCTCGCCGAAGGTCGCGATCTCGTCCACCAGGAGAATCTACGGCCGCCCCAGGGCGGAGGTCGCACATACAATTCCCTTACATGGACCTGATGCACGGCACACTCGTCGTGTCGATACTGCCGACGTGAAGCGCACCATCCTGGTCCTGTTCACGCTGCTCGCGCTCAGCCTCCCGGTCGCCGGGGCAGCCGCGCCGAGCGCCGACGATGGCACGCTCTCAATCGACGGCGGCCGCGGCAAGGTCACGATCGACGCGCGCGGCGCCGTGATCGGCCGTCTTGCGAGTGGCACGGTCACGATCTGGGACCTGACTCCCGAGGACGCCAACCTCCCGGTTGTCTGGGGCGACGACTTTCCCGTCCGGCTCGTGGGCGAGGCCGGTGTCCGCTACTCCGGCGCGGGCATGCGCTTCCGCGTCATCGGCGGCCGTTACAGGATCAGCGTCAACGGACGCGACATCGACCTCTCGGCCGTCGGCAAGGGCTGGGCGACCCTCCGCGCCGACGAGGCCAGCTTCGACCCGGGCGTCTATTCGATCGACGGAGCCGACTGCAGCAGCGCCCGCGAGCGGGCGAGCTGCAAGCCGCTCCCGGAGCTCGAGCGGCGCTTCCAGCTCGGCACCGTCACCGGCGAGAAGAGCGTGTACCGCCCCACGACAGGCTGATGACCGCGGGCGCGCAGACGATCCTGGTCGTCGAGGACGAGGCGTCGATCGCCTCGTTCGTCTCCCTCTACCTCAAGAACGCCGGCTACGAGGTGCGCGCCGTCAACACCGGCAGCGCCGCCTTGACCCAGGTCGCGGCCGAGCAGCCCGCGCTGATCATCCTCGACCTGATGCTCCCCGACATCGACGGGATCGAGATCTGCCGGCGTGTGCGCAAGACCTCGGACGTGCCGATCTTGATGCTCACCGCCCGCGACGAGGACGTCGACAAGATCATCGGCCTCGAGGTTGGCGCCGACGACTACCTGACCAAGCCCTTCAACCCGCGCGAGCTCGTGGCGCGCGTCAAGAGCGTCCTTCGGCGCTCGGCGCCGGAGCGACGCCGCGACGTGGAGGAGGAGCTGCGCCACGGCGACCTCGTCATCAACGCCGGCCGCCGCGAGGTCAAGGTCGGCAACGAGGAGATCCAGCTCGCGCCGAAGGAGTTCGACCTCCTCTGGGAGCTGCTCGACCATCGCGGCCTCGTCCTCACCCGCGATCAGCTGCTCGAGCGCGTCTGGGGCTACACGTTCGCCGGCGACACGCGCACGGTCGACGTGCACGTGCGGCAGCTACGGCGCAAGCTCGGCGAGGCGTCGCCGATCGTGACCGTCTGGGGGGTCGGCTACAAGGTCGGGCCCGAGCGGACGTCCGCTCCAGCCGCCTAAGCTAGAACAGTGCTCAACTCCCTGCGCTTTCGCCTGCCGGCGCTCTTCCTGGCGGGGATCGCGCTCGCCGGGCTCGTCACGAGCCTGATCGCGCTGCGCCTCTTCCAGGACTACTCCCGCAACGAGACGCTCAAGGAGCTGCGCCAGGAGGCCAGCGGGCTCGCGGAGCTCTACGCCGAGTCCGCCGTGCGCGCTCTGGACGAGGACAAGGCCGCCCCGGCTTTCGCGGCCAAGAGGCTCGAGGCGGCGACCGGGGACCGCCTCTTCGAGGTCGTCCGCGCACCTTCCTATCCGGGCACCGGTCAGGATTCCGGCCTGACGCGACTCCGCGCACGGGACGTCGGCGTCGACCTCAGCACGGACCAGGTGGAGACGTTCGAGTTCGAGCCGCCCGGGGAGGACCGCACCTTCCTCGCCGTCTCTCACCCCGTGCGGCTGGGCGGTGAGCGAGGCGTCACCTTCTCGTACCTGATCGTGGCGAAGCCGAAGGCGGAGCTCCGCGCGACGTGGGTGACGCTGGTGTCGAGGCTCGCGCTGGCCTTCCTCGCGGGCCTGGTCGTCGTCGGTGGGCTCGCGCTCTATCTCTCGCGCAGGCTCACCGAGCCGGTGCTCGCGCTCTCGCGCGCGATGGACGAGGTCGCCGAGGGCCACTACGACGTGGAGGTGCCGCAGGTTCCCGGGAAGGGCGAGATCGGGCATCTGACCGAGCGCTTCCGGGAGATGGCCGCGCGGCTCGCCGAGGCGGAGCAGCGCGAGCGCAACTTCCTGATGTCCGTCTCGCACGAGCTGCGCACGCCCCTGACCGCGATCCGCGGCCACGTCGCCGCCCTGCGCGAGGGCGTCGTCACCGATCCGGAGCTCGCCGACGCGTCGCTCGAGATCGTGGCGGACGAGGCAGAGCGCCTCGGCCGGCTCGTCGGCGACGTGCTCGACCTGGCCAAGCTGAACGCGCACCGCTTCACCGTGCTCACCGAGGAGGTCGACATGGGCCGGGTGCTGGAGCGCGCCTACGCGACGTTCGCGGACGAAGCTCGCCGGCGCGAGATCGAGTACACGCACGAGGCAGAGGGGCGCCGGTGATCGTCTCGGACGGCGATCGCGTGCTCCAGATCATCTCCAACCTGCTCTCGAACGCTTTCCGCTGGACGCCCGACGGCGGCAAGATCGATCTCGCGTTGCAGACCTCGAACGGCTCCGTCACCGTGGACGTCGCCGACACGGGGCCCGGGATCGCGCGGGAGGAGCGGGAACGGATCTTCCGGCCGTTCTGGTCGCACGACGGCCACGGCACGGGACTCGGGCTCCCGATCGCGCGGGAGCTCGCCGTCGCCCTAGGCGGCCGGATCGAGCTCGATACCGAGATGGGGAGGGGCAGCCGCTTTCGGCTCATCCTCCCGGCGCGCAGGGTCTAACCCGTCCCGGGCGACGACGAGCGAGCCACCGGCGGCGCCGCACTCGAGCTTCTCGAGCCGGTCGCTGACCCCTTTCCAGCCCGAGGAGACGAGGTCGACCAGCAAGGCGAGGTCGTCGACGCGCGCATGCCGCTCGGCGAGCAGATCGCCCTCGAGCCGCTCGAGCCGCCGGATCGCCTGGTTGAGCAGCCCGCGGATCTCCGCGAGGTGGCGTGCTACGGGCACCACCTCCGCCCGCAGGCCGTCCTGCACGGCGGCTCCGACCCGCGCCGGCAGGGTCGCCTCGAGGTCCGCCGCGGCAACCGCGAGGGCCTCGATCTGCGCCCGGGAACGCTCCACCGCCGCCTCGAGCTCGGCCGGAGCGATGCGCCCCGAGGCCGCCTCGGCGATACGGGCCTTGGCCCGCAGGAGCGCCTGTTCGTCCACGGGCAGGAGGCTACGCTCAGCGTCGGATGGACTCCTCCGAGCTCGACTACGAGCTGCCGCCCGAGCTCGTCGCACAGCATCCCGCCGAGCGACGTGACGCCTCGCGCCTGCTGGTCTACGACCGGGCCACCGGCGCTGTCCGGCACCGGACGTTCTGGGACCTGCCGGACGAGCTCTCGGGCCAGCTCGCGGTCGTCAACGACACACGGGTCGTCCCGGCGCGGATCCGGCTCGAGCGGCCGAAAGGGGAGGTGCTCCTGCTCGAGCACGAGGGCGGCGGCGAGTGGCTCGCGCTCGCGCGGCCGACCCGGCGGCTGAAGCCGGGGATGCGCCATGGCGCGCTCGAGCTCGTCGAGCACCTCGGCGAGGGGCGCTGGCGCGTCCATCTCGAGGGTGAGCCGGCCGGCGAGGCGCCCCTGCCTCCGTACATCACCGAGCCGCTCGCGGATCCCTCCCGCTACCAGACCGTCTACGCCGACGAGGCCGGCTCCGCCGCGGCGCCGACCGCCGGCCTGCACTTCACGCCCGAGCTTCTCCAGCGTCTCGACGTCGAGCGTGTCACGCTGCACGTCGGCCTCGACACCTTCCGCCCGCTCGCGACCGAGACGCTCGAGGAGCACGAGCTCCACGGCGAGCGCTACTCCGTGCGGCCGGAGTCGTGGAAGCGAATCCGTGACGCCGATCGCGTCCTGGCGGTCGGCACGACCACCGTGCGCGTGCTCGAGACGGTCGCGCGCACCGGTGAGCTCGCCGGCCGGACGACGCTCTTCGTCACTCCCGGGTTCGCCTTCCGTCGTGTCGACGCGCTGCTGACGAACTTCCACCTGCCGCGGTCGACGCTGCTCGCGCTCGTGATGGCCTTCGCCGGGGTGGACGAGGTCCGGCGCCTCTACCGTCTGGCGATCGAGGAGCGTTACCGCTTCTACTCGTTCGGCGACGCGATGCTCATTCTCTGAAGCCAGTCTGCGAGAGGCCCCTCCGCGACCTCGGGGTAGCGGGCCTCGAGCGGCGCTCCGGCCGCGACGAGTCGCTCGGCGATGCCGGCGTAATCCCGGTCGGAGAGCCCGTGGTACTGAGAGGCGTGGATCACCCAGTCGAGCGGGCGCTCGAAGTCGGCGGGAGACGGTGCGGCGGGGTCGGCGCCGAGCTCGAGCAGGCGCTCGACGACGTCGATGTGGCCCAGCCAGCAGGCGTGGTGCAAGAGCGTCCCCTCCGGTGAACCGCCGACGACACCGCTGAAGTTCGGTCCCACCGCCTCCACCACGCGGTCGAGGCCGCCGCGGAGCGCCGTCAAGATCGAGCACCTCCTGCGCGTCGGGGTCGAGCGAGGCCGGCAGCGGAACCTGCGGGCGCTCGCCGCGCGCGATCGCGGCGACGGCGGCGTCGGCCGGATCGAGCTCGGTCGACGCGCCGAGCCGGGCGAGCAGTGCCGCCAGTTCGCTCTTCCCGCGGAGCAGGGCGTGCTGATACGGCGTCCGGAGAGGGACGTCGCCGCGCCAGGTCTCGCCGCCGGGCCGGTCGAGATCGGCGCCGTACGAGGCGAGGAGCTCGATCGTCTCGGCGCCGCGCCCGCGTCGGACTGCGTGCGCGACGGAGAAGCCCTCGTTCGGGTCGGCGCCGTGCTCGAGCAGGAGCCGGACGTGCTCGAGCCGGTCGTCGTCGAGGGCGTGCGCGAGGGCGTTCGTGTGCGCGGTCTGCGCGCCGTGCTCGAGCAGGATGTGGAGGCAATCCGGGCTCTCGGCCTCGGTCGAGTGGTACAGAGACTCGCCGTCGTCGGGATTCGCGCCGGCCTCGAGGAGCGCTCGCGTCAGCTCCGGGTCGTGCTTGACGCCGGCGGCGCCGTAGAGCGCGGACATGTTCCCGTACTCGTTCGTGAAGAAGCCGTTCGGGTCGGCGCCGCGCGCCAGCAGCTCCTTGCCGACCGCGGTGGTGTCGAAGACGGAGTGGCAGGCGTAGACGAGCGGCGCCCACCCGAGCGGGCCGCCCGGCGCGTTCGGATCGCCCTCCCAGCCGCGGCCCAGGACGAGCCGCACCCACGCGTCGCGCTCGAGCTCCGGCCGCGCCGCAAGCACCCGCTCGGCGCGCGTCCGGTGGCGCTCGGTCGCCGCCCGCACGAACGTCTCGACGCTCGCGTCCGCAGCGGCGACGAGCGCCGGCCAGCTCGCGTACCCGTGCTCGCGCGCGAGCACGAGCTGTGCGTGCGCCAGGATCGGCTCACGCCCGCCGAGCCGCTCGAGCGCGGCCGGATCGCCGGCCCGGCCCGCCTTCACGAGCTCCTTCGCCTGCTTGCGCAGTTGCTCCAGATTCACAACGACCTCCCTCCGTCGAGGCCCGGTGTCCGCGTTGTCGGGCCGGAGACGAGATCGCGCGTCTGGTGCGGGTGATGCAACGAGGTGGGCTCTGCCCTGCCCGCGGACCGGACGCGCCCTCGAACGCGCGGTTCGAGTCTACCTCCGCGGTGTTTGTCCGAGAATCGGCACGGTCGCGTCACACCCTCGTGACGTGGGCTTGGGTACCCATGTGCCATGGGCAGGAGGACACATGTGATGCTCACCGACGAGCAGTACGAGTTTCTGCGTTCCGAAGCGCACCGGACCGGCCTCTCCGCGGCCGAGCTCGTGCGCCGAGCACTGGACGCGAGCTATCGGCCGTCGGAACGCCCACGAGTCCGAGGCTTCGACATCAGCCTCGGCGTCTGGCGCTCCCCGGATGCGGCCGCCGCAGGACGGCGGGCCGGCGCAAGAGGCCAGGCTCGGTAGCACCCCGAGCTACGCTCGCGCCCGTGAGCCACTTCGAGGTTCTCGCCACGGACGGCGCCGCGCGCGCCGGGATCCTGCGCACGGCCCACGGCGAGGTGCGGACGCCCGCCTTCATGCCGGTCGGCACGAAGGGAACGGTCAAGACCCTCGACCCGACGGAGCTGCGCACGGTCGGCGCCGACATCATCCTCGGCAACACCTACCACCTCCACTTCCGCCCCGGCGACGACGTGATCGCGGCGCTGGGCGGCCTGCACGCCTTCTCGGGCTGGGACGGCCCGATCCTCACCGACTCCGGCGGCTTCCAGGTCTTCTCGCTCCGCGACACGCTGCTCGGCGTCGACGACGATGGTGTCACCTTCCGCTCCGTCTACGACGGTGCGGCGGCGCGTTTCTCACCGGAGGTGGCCGCCCGGATCCAGCGCAACCTCGGCTCGGACATCGCGATGGCCTTCGACATCTGCCCGCCGGCCGGCGTGCCGCGCCAGGAGCTCGAGCAGGCCGTGCGGCTGACGACACTCTGGGCGGCTCGCCAGCGGCAGGAAGAGCCTGCAACCGGCCAGCTCGTCTTCGGGATCGCCCAGGGAGCCGCCGACCCGGAGCTGCGGCGCCGCTCGATCGAGGAGATCGCCGCGCTCGGTTTCGACGGACACGCGCTCGGCGGGCTCGCGGTGGGGGAGAGCCGCGAGGAGATGTTCGAGGCGACCGCCTGGGCGGCGCCGCTCCTGCCGGCCGACAAGGCCCGCTACTTCATGGGCATCGGCGACGCCGAGGGGATCCTGCGCGTGATCGGCGCCGGGATCGACATGTTCGACTGCGTCCTCCCGACCCGCACAGCCCGCACCGGCTCCGCTCTCACCGCGACGGGCCGCCTCAACCTCCGCAACGCCCGCTTCGCGCGCGACCCGCGTCCGCTCGAGGAGGGCTGTACGTGCCCGGCCTGCGCCCGCTTCTCACGCGCCTATGTCCGGCACCTCGTCAACCAGGAGGAGCTGCTCGGACTGCGGCTGCTCAGCCTGCATAATCTGCAGTTCCTACTCGAACTGACCGCGGGCGCGCGCGCGGCGATCGAGCGCGGCGAGCTGGAGGGCTTCACGGCCGCGGCGCTCGCCCGGCTCGCCGGCGGTCCACAGGAGGATCCTTGGGACAACTGATCGTGATCGTCGCCATGTTCGCCCTGCTGTGGCTGTTCCTCATCGCGCCGCAGCGCCGGCGGGCGCAGGCTCAGAAGCAGCTGCTCGCGAGCGTCAAGGTCGGGGACGAGATCCTCACCGTCGGCGGGCTTTACGGGCACGTCCGCGCAATCGACGAGGACGACGACCTCGAGGTCGAGATCGCCGACGGCCTGGAGGTGCGCATGGCCCGCCGGGCTGTCGCCGCAGTGATCCCGCCCGATGGGGAGGAGGAAGAAGAGGAAGAAGAGGAGGACGAGGAGGCGGTGGCGGAGGGGGACGAGACGGTGCTCGAGGAGGAAGCTAAAAAAGAGCTAAGAGAGGGCGAATTCGAGCCGACGGACGAGGTTCGCAGCTAACCTGTCCCGCTGCTTCCGTGAAACGTAGACCGAACCTCATCCTTTCTTTGTTGATCGTCGCCGGCCTGATCGGCGTCGCTCTGCTCGCCCTTCCCGGCTCGCCGCTCCAGCAGAAGCCCACGCTCGGCCTCGACCTCCAGGGCGGCCTCGAGGTGACGCTCCAGGCGGTGCCGCCGCCGAACCGGCCGCTGCAGGATTCCGACCTCGACCGCTCGGTCGAGATCCTCCGCGACCGCGTCGACCGGCTCGGCGTCGCGGAGCCGGAGATCCGAACGCAGGGCGACGACCAGATCGTGATCGACCTCCCAGGTCTGAAGAACCCGCAGCAGGTGATCGAGATTCTCGGCAAGACCGCTCAGCTCGAGCTCTTCGACCTTCAGGCGAACCTCGTGCCGCCCTCGATCGGGGCGCAGCGCTTCCCGATCGCGAAGGACTCGCTCTACGCGCTCCTGGCCGGCCAGCAGGCGCTCATCAAGGATGACTCGGAGACGACGTGGTACCTCTTCGACGACAAGCGCAAGGTGCGCGCGGGGCCCGTCGCCGACAAGGACAAGCTGCTCCAGAGCGACGAGGTCGAGGCCGCGGGCGAGGCGGGCAAGCTGCCGAAGGGCTGGCGCATCTTCGGCGTGCCGCCCGGGACGGCCGTGCTCCGGTGCGGGATCGGCGAGGACGTCTGCCCAGGCGTCAGCGTGGCCAACCCGACGAAGGACTCCTACTACCTGATCCGCTACGACCGTAGCGAGGAGGCGATCAAGGCGGGGAAGGCCTCTCCGGAGATGACCGGTGAGGACCTCAAGCTCGACGGCACGCGCCAGGACTTCGATACGACGAGCGGCGAGCCGATCGTGACCATGCAGTTCACGGACGAGGGCGCGGACAAGTTCGGCGAGATCACCCGCGAGGAGGCGCAGCGCGGCAAGCTCCTCTCGAGCACGCTCGGCGGCGGCCAGAAGATCACCCAGAACTTCGCGATCGTGCTCGACCGCGAGATCAAGTCGTGGCCCTCGATCGACTGGGAGCAGTACCCGAACGGGATCAGCGGCACGAACGGGGCGCAGATCACCGGCATCGGCGACATTCAGGAGGCGAAGGACCTCGCCCTCGTCCTCCAGACCGGTGCCCTGCCCGTCACCTTCACGACGCTGGAGAACACGCAGATCTCGGCCACGCTCGGCGCCGACTCGCTCGAGCAGGCCTGGCAGGCGGCGCTGATCGGCCTCGTCCTCGTCGCGATCTTCCTGCTCGTCGTCTACCGCTTCCTCGGGCTCGTTGCCGTCTTCGGGCTCGCGATCTACGCGGCGCTCACCTACGCCGTGATCCTCCTCTTCGACGTCACGATGACGCTGCCCGGGTTCGCCGGCCTGATCCTCTCGATCGGGGTTGCGGCCGACGCGAACATCGTCATCTTCGAGCGGATCAAGGAGGAGGCGCGCGCCGGCAGGTCCGTGCGCGCTGCGATCGCCAACGGCTACAAGAAGGGCTTCGCGACGATCATCGACGCGAACGTCGTCACCGCGATCGCGGCGATGGTGCTGTTTGCCGTCGCGACCGCCGGCGTGCGCGGCTTCGCCTTCATGCTCCTGCTCGGCACCGGGATCTCGATCATCACCGCCGTGCTCGCGACGCGCGCGATGCTCGGCCTCCTGGCCGGCTTCGATTGGTTCGACAACCCGAAGTTCATGGGCGCGAGCGCGCGCGAGATCCCCTGGTGGCAACGGATCGACATCGTCGGGCGGCGCCGGCTCTGGTTCACCATCGCCGGCGTGCTGATCGCGCTCTCGCTCGGCTCGCTCATCTTCAAGGGGCTGAACCTGGGGATCGACTTCGACGGAGGCTCGACGGTCACCTTCACGACGTCCGAGCCGGTGCAGATCGAGGCGGTGCGGGACGAGGCCGCGACGATCGGCCAGGCCGACGCGGCCATCCTCGGCCGCGGCGAGCAGGCCGCGAACGGCGGTTACACACAGTTCACGTTCCGCTCGGAGTCGCTCGAACCGGCCGAGCAGACACGACTGACGCAGGCGTTCGAGAGCGAATTCGGCGCGGAGGCGGGCAACGTCCGCAACGTCTCCGCGAGCTTCAGCGAGCAGATCCTGCGGGGCGCCATTCTCGCGCTGATCGTCTCCTTCCTGCTGATCACGATCTACGTCGCGATCCGCTTCGAGTGGCGGTTCGCCGTGCCGATCCTGCGTACGATCGTGAACGACGGCCTGATCGCCCTCGGCGTCTACTCGTTCACCGGGCGCGAGGTGAGCGCGGCGACGGTGGCCGCGTTCCTGACGATCATCGGCTATTCGATCTACGACACGATCATCATCTTCGACCGCGTGCGCGAGAACATCCCGCTGATGAAGCGCTCGTCGATCGCCCACATCACGAACGTGTCGCTCTGGGAGACGATCCCGCGCTCGCTCGCGACGACCTTCATCACCCTGCTCCCGGTCTCGGCGCTGTACTTCTTCGGCGGCGAGACGCTGAAGGACTTCGCCTTCGCGATCCTCATCGGCATCTCGATCAGCGCCTTCTCGACCATCTTCATCGCGGCGCCGTTCCTGGTCGTCCTCAAGGAGAAGGAGCCCGAGTTCGCGAGGCGCAAGGCAGGCGCGGGCGTCCAGGAGGAGTCCGTCGGCGGCCTCCGGGAGGCAGAGGAGCTCGCTGCGGCCGAGCCCGCGCCGGATCTGATCCCGGACTTCCTCGAGGGCAAGCTCCACGACGCCGAGCCGGAGCCCGCGCCGGCGGCGGCCGGCACGTCGAGCACGTCGAGCACGCCCGGCACGTCGGGCAGCTCGAAGCGGGACCGCCGCCGCCAGCGGCGCTCGGCGCGCCCCCATGGCCGCGCGCGGTAGCGTTCCGCCTACGTGACCGGGCCGGAGAGCCAGTCCACCTTCGCGCTGCGCCAGCTCGTCGAGGAGCTCGGTGCGCAGCTGCGCTCCGGTGTCGAGAAGCTCGGCGACGTGCCGACGGAGACGGGCGAGCGGATCGCGCGGGAGCTCGGGCTCGTCAACCGCGACGAGTTCGAAACGCTCGAGCTCCGGCTCGCCCAGCTCGAGCACCGGCTCAAGCTGCTCGAAGGCTCGTCGGGCTAGCGCGCGGCCTGCAGGGGCGGGCCGATGCCGCCGCGCGGTCTTGCGCGGCCGGCGGCCTGTAGCGCGCGGCGGTACGCAGCCGCCGCTGTTGGACCACTCGCCATCACCTCGCCTGTCGAACGCATCTCGACGCCGCGATCGGCCGCGCCCGCGAACCGCTCGGCGGGGAAGATCGCCTCCTTCGCCCACGCGCGCGACGGCACGACCCGCGACGGGAGCCCCAGCTCCCCGAGCTGTGCTCCGAGGAGCAAGCGGCAGGCATGGTCGACGAGCGGCACTCCCGTTGCCTTGGCGACGAACGGCACAGTCCGCGAGGCCCGCGGGTTCGCCTCGAGCACGTGCAGCTCCCCCTCCTGGACGGCGAGCTGGAGATTGAGAAGGCCGCGCACTCCCAGCGCGCCCGCGAGCGTGCTTGCGAGCTCGCGAATCTGCCTTTCCAGTTTGACGCCGACCGAAGGAGCGGGGAGGACGCAGGCCGAGTCGCCGGAATGGACGCCCGCCCGCTCGACGTGCTCGATGATCGCGGCGACCCAGCCTTCCTCCCCGTCGCAGAGGACGTCCACGTCCAGCTCGAGCGCTCCCTCGAGAAAGCGGTCGACGAGCGCCGGGCCGTCGAGGGTGAGCTCCGCCGCGCTCCGGGCGACGCGCATGCCGCGTCCGCCGAGCACGTACGAGGGCCGGACGAGGACCGGGTAGCCGAGCTCGGACGCGAGCGCGCGCGCCTCGGCGGTCGTCTGCGCATGGCGCCAGGCTGGCGCGCGGACACCGAGCCCGTCGAGGAGCGCTCCGAATCGTGCCCGGTCCTCGGCCGCCTCGATCGCCGGGAGCGGATCTCCAAGGAGGGGGACGCCGGCCTCCGCCAGCCCGGCCGCGAGGCCGAGTGGGGTCTGGCCTCCGAGCGAGACGACGACGCCGAGCGGCTGCTCCAGGGCGACGACGTCGAGCACGCGCTCGAGCGTGACCGGCTCGAGGTAGAGGCGGTCGCACGTGTCGTAGTCGGTCGAGACCGTCTCCGGGTTCGCGTTGACGAGCACGACCTCGTGCCCGAGCGCGCGGAATGCCTGCGCCGCGCGGACGCAGCAGTAGTCGAACTCGATGCCCTGGCCGATCCGGTTCGTCCCCGAGCCGAGCACGACGATCGCGCCGGCGCTTTGCTCCTCGCCGTCTCCCTCCTCGTGCGAGAGGTAGTAGTAGGGCGTCCGCGCCTCGAACTCGCCTGCGCAGGAGTCGACGGCGAGCCGGCCCGGGAGGCCGCGGCGCGCACGCACCTCCGCCTCCGAGACGCCGAGCAGGCGGGCTATCCGTGCGTCGGGCAGGCCGAACCGCTTGGCCGCGGCCACGTCGCCGCCCGCGACGAGCTCGCGCTCAGCCGTGCGAATCGATTCGAGCTCGGCCGCGAAGTACGCGTGCAAGCCGGGGATCTCGGGCAGGGCGTCGCCTGCCTCGACGCCCTCGAGGGCCTTGAGGAGCGCCTCCGGGAACGTCCGGCCGAGCCCGAGCGCCTCGCCGACGGCCCGCATCTCGGTGCCCAGGCCGCGCGGGCTCCCGGGGAACTTGTCGAAGTCGAAGCGCGGCGCCTTGACCGCGACGTAGTCGAGCGCGGGCTCGAACGCGGCGCTCGACGTCCCGGTGATGTCGTTCGGGAGCTCGTCCAGCGTGTAGCCGACGGCGAGCAACGCGGCGAGCTTCGCGATCGGAAAGCCGGTCGCCTTCGAGGCGAGCGCGGAGGAGCGGGAGACGCGCGGGTTCATCTCGATCAGCGCGAGCTCGCCCGTCGTGGGCTCGTAGGCGAACTGGACGTTGGCGCCGCCGGTCGCGACGCCGACCGCGCGAGCGCACGCGAAGGCGGCATCGCGCAGCCGCTGCAGCTCGCCGTCGTCGAGCGTCTGCTGCGGCGCAACCGTCCACGAGTCGCCCGTGTGCACGCCGACGGGGTCGAGATTCTCGATCGAGCAAACGACGATGCAGTTGCCGGCCGTGTCGACGACGACCTCGAGCTCGAACTCCTGCCAGCCCTCGAGCGAGCGCTCGACGAGCACCTGGCCGATCGGGCTCGCGGCGAGGCCGTGCGCAACGCGCCCGCGCAGCTCCGAGCGCGTCCGCGCGATCCCGCCGCCGCGGCCGCCGAGCGTGAAGGCGGGGCGGACGACGGCCGGGGCCGGGCACTCGTCCAGCTGTGCGAGCGAGGTGACGACGACGCTCGTCGGCACCGGCAGCCCGGCGGCATCCATCGCAGTCCGAAAGCGCGAGCGGTCCTCGGCGGTGCGGATCGCCTCCACGTCGGCGCCGATCAGCTCGACGCCGTGCTCGGCGAGCACGCCGAGCTCCGCCAGCTCGACGGCGAGGTTGAGGGCCGTCTGGCCCCCGAGCGTCGGCAGCAACGCGTCGGGTCGCTCGCGGCTCACGATCTCGGCGAGGGTCGGCGCGTCGAGAGGCTCGAGGTAGGTCGCGTCCGCCCACTCGGGGTCGGTCATGATCGTCGCCGGGTTCGAGTTGGCGAGCACGACGCGATACCCCTCGGCCCGCAGAGCCCGGCACGCCTGCACGCCCGCGTAGTCGAACTCGCAGCCCTGGCCGATCCGGATCGGCCCGGAGCCGACGATCAGAATGCTGCGGAGATCCTGGCGCTTCGGCACGCGGTCGCGATCCGGTGGAAGAACGGCAAGGCGTCGTGCGGCCCCGGCGCGGCCTCGGGGTGGAACTGGAGCGTGGCGAAGCCGTCTCCTTCGAGCCCTTCGACGGTGCCGTCGTTGAGCGAGACGTGGCTGACCTCGGCTGCGTCGCCCGGCGCCACCGCGAAGCCGTGGTTCTGGGCAGTGACGAGTACTCGCTTCGAGCCCGTCACCCGCACCGGATGGTTGGCGCCGCGATGGCCGAAGGGAAGCTTGAACGTCTCCAGGCCGAGGGCGAGCCCGACGAGCTGGTGGCCGAGGCAGATCCCGAAGAGGGGGACGCGGTCGAGCAGCCCGCGGACGGTCTCGACCGGGCCGTCGAGCTGGGCGGGATCGCCCGGGCCGTTGCCGACAAGAACGGCGGCCGGCTCGAGCTCGAGCACGGCGTCGGCGTCCCACGTGCCCGGGACGACCACCGCCTGGACGCCCTCCTCGACCAGCCGGCGCACGATCGAGCGCTTGCAGCCGAGGTCGAGCAGGGCGACGCGCGGACCTGCGCCGACGGTGAACGGCTCCGACACGCAGGCGTCGAGTGCGGGCGGCGGCGACGCGAGCTCGGGCTCGGCGAGCATGCGCGGCCAGTCGAGATGCGGCTCCGCGAGCGCGCGGGCGTGGAGCTCGCCCGGCGGGGCGGTCCCGAGCGCGCACCGCATCGCGCCGTTCGCTCGCAATCGGCGCACGAGCGCGCGCGTGTCGACCTCTTCGAGCGCCACGACGCCTCTCTGGGCGAGCCACGTCGACCAGGCGGGCCGCGCGCGGCGCATGACGACGCCTTCGGTCCAGACCCGGTCCGATTCCAACCGTGTCTCGTCGACGCCGTAGTTGCCGACGAGGGGAGAGGCGAACGCGAGTACCTGACGCGCATAGCTCGGATCGGTGACCGCCTGCTCGTAGCCGGCCGAGGCGGTCGTGAAGCACGCCTCGCCCGCGGCGATCCCCGGCGCGCCGACCGACCGGCCGGAGAAGACGGTGCCGTCCTCGAGCACGAGGTGGCCTTCCATGCTTTGCATACTAATCACAATATCTGCATAATACGCATTCTGATGCAGGTCACCACCACCATCCTCGGCGCCTCGGGCTACTCCGGTCAGGAGACGCTCGACCGTGTGCTCGCCCATCCGGCGCTCGAGCTCGTCGCCCTCGGCTCCGACTCGCTCGCGGGCCGGCCGGCAAATGCGCTCGATCCGCGTCTCGGTGGCGACGTGCCCGCGTTCACCTCGAACGACGCTGCACTCGCCGCCGGCGCCGAGCTCGTCTTCTGCTGCCTCGACCACGAGCGCGCCGCGGCGCTCGTGCCGCCCGCGGACACGGTCGTCGTCGACCTGTCGGGCGCGCACCGGCTCGCCGACGCGGCGCTCTATCCCGTCTGGTACGGCTTCGAGCACCCGGACGCGTCCTCGATCGGCGCCTGGAGCTACGCGATCCCGGAGCTCTTCCCGCCGGAAGGGCCATGGATCGCGAATCCCGGCTGCTACGCGACCGCCGTCCTCCTCTCCCTCGCGCCGCTCGTCGACGCAATCGATCCGGTGGGCGTCGTCGTCGACGCGAAGTCGGGCGTCTCCGGCGCGGGGAAGACGCTCAAGGCGACCTCCCACGCGACTGCTGTGCTCGAGAACGTCTCGCCGTACAAGGTCGGGTCGCACCAGCACACGCCCGAGATCGGGCAGGCGCTCGGCTTCCCGGTCTGCTTCGTGCCGCACCTGCTCCCGGTGCGCCGCGGCCTGATCGCCACAAGCTACGTGCGGCCGACCGCCGACCTGCGCGAGGCGCTCGAAGCGGCGTACGCGGCGGCGCCGGCCGTGACGGTGCTCCCGGAGGGAGTTGCCCCCGAGCTCTCACGTGTCCAGGGCACCGATGCCGCCGAGATCGGGGTGTTCTCGGACCACGCGACCGGCACCGGGATCGTCGTCTGTGCGCTCGACAACCTCGGCAAGGGCGCGGCCGGGCAGGCCGTCCAGAACGCGAACCTCGCCCTCGGCCTCCCCGAGACGAACGGACTGCGCCTGTCGGGGGTGCTCGTATGAGCGTCGCTCGCCTTCGGCTCGCTCCCGTGGGGGAAACCATGTTTCCCCCACGAGCCCCCTTCTTCTGTCATGTGGGGGAACTTCCAAGTTCCCCCACACCCCCTAAAGCTCATTGGCCGAGGATCGGCCTATGAGCGTGACCGCCGCGCAGGGCTTCACCGCCGCGGGCGTCTCTGCGGGCATTCGCCGTGCCGCGAAAGACGTTGCGATCGTCCGCTCGACCGTGCCCGCGGTCGGCGCCGCGATGTTCACGGTCAACCGTGTGCAGGCCGCTCCGGTCATCGTCTCGAAGGCGCATCTCGCGAGCGCGGAGCCGCAGGCGATCGTCGTCAACTCCGGCGTTGCGAACGCCGCCACCGGTGAGCGTGGCGAGCTCGACGCGCTCGCGACTGCGGCCGAGGCCGGGAGGTTGCTCGACCTCGAGGCCGAGCAGGTGCTCGTCCTCTCGACCGGCGTGATCGGCGCGCTGCTTCCTCTGCAGAAGGTCACCGCCGGGCTCGGGCTGGCCGCGACGGCGCTCTCACCCGATGGAGGGGCCGACGCCGCCGAGGCAATCCTGACGACCGACACCCGCACGAAGGAGGCGGCCGTGTCGCTCGACGGGTTCACCGTCGGCGGGATGGCGAAGGGGTCGGGGATGATCCACCCGCAGCTCGCGACGATGCTGGCGGTCGTCACGACCGACTACCCGCTCGCACCGGGCGAGGCGATCGACTTCCTCCGGCCGGCGGTCGAGCGCAGCTTCAACTCGATCTCGGTCGACGGCGAGTGCTCGACGAACGACGCGGTTTGCCTGCTCGCGAACGGTGCGGCCGGCAGCGAGCGGACGCCGGCTTCCGATACCGCGTTCGCGCTCGCGCTCGGCCGGGTCTGCGAGGAGCTGGCCGAGCAGATCGTCGCCGACGGAGAGGGCGCGACCGTGCTCGCCGAGATCGAGGTCACGGGCGCCGCCGACGCGGGTCAGGCCCGCGCGATCGCCGCCAGGATCGCGACGTCGCCGCTCGTCAAGACCGCGCTCTTCGGTCACGACGCGAACTGGGGCCGGGTGCTCGCCGCCGCCGGCTCGGCTCCGCATAACGGCGGCTTCGCCGCGGTCGACGCGTCCCGAGTGACCCTCGCCTACAACGGCACCACGGTGCTCGAACGCGGCGCGCCGCTCGGCGTCGAGCCGGACGTGTCGAACGGCGTTTGCCGGATCGAGCTCGACCTCGGCCTCGGCAGCGGCGCCGCGAGCTATCTCACGAGCGATTTGTCCTACGACTACGTCCGCATCAACGCGGACTACCGAACGTGAGCCGGATCGTCCTGAAAGTGGGCGGCGCGGTCGCGGCCGAGGCCGCAGGCCCCGCGCTCGCCCTCGCGGCGCAGCACGAGGTCTGCGTCGTGCACGGTGCCGGTCCTCAGATCTCGGCGGAGCTGGAGCGGGCGGGGTTGGAGGTCCAGTTCGTCGAGGGACGGCGGGTGACGAGCGCCGCGGCACTTGCGGCTGTCAGGCGCTCGCTCACCGCCGTCAACGAGCTGGTCTGCGCCGCGATCGGTCCGCTCGCCGTTCCACTCTTCGGGGACGAGATCGGTCTCGACGCCGTTCCGGTGCCCGAGCTCGGGCACGTCGGCGAGCCGCTTCCGTCCGCGCCGCCGGCAGTGATGGACGCCCTGGCCGCAGGACGTGTCCCGGTCGTTGCGCCGCTCGGCGTCGGGCCGCTGAACGTCAACGCCGACGAGGCTGCTGCCGCGCTCGCGATCGGTCTCGGCGCCGACCGGCTCCTCTTCGTCACGGATGTGCCCGGCCTCTTGCTCGGAGGGGCGGTCGCGGATGCGATCCGCGTGGACGAGGCCGAGCTCCTGCTCGCCTCGGGGACGCTCGGCGGCGGCATCGTCCCCAAGCTGCAAGCGGCGGTCGGCGCGGCGCGGGAAGGCGTCCACGCCACGATCGGCTCGACGGCGGTGCTCTCGTGACGCCGACGCTCGCAGCGGCGCCGCTGCTCCCGACCTACGCGCGCTACGGCGTGACATTCGCGTCCGGCGACGGTGCCTGGCTCACCGACGTCGACGGTCGCCGGTATCTCGACCTGCTCGGGGGCATTGCCGTCGTCTCGCTCGGCCACCGTCATCCCGCCCCGCTCGCGGCGGCGCAAGGCCAGCTCGACGCGCTCTGGCACGTCTCGAATCTGTACTCGAACGAGCCGATGCTCCGGCTCGCAGCCCTGCTCTCGGATCGCTTCGGCGGCGCGCAGGCATTCTTCTGCAACTCCGGCACCGAGGCGGTCGAGGCGGCACTCAAGTGGGTCCGGAAGGCCACCGGCAAGCCGGTCGTCGTGGCGCTCGACGGCTCCTTCCACGGCCGGACGCACGGGGCGCTCGCCGTAACCGGCCAGCCGGGGAAGCGCGAAGCATGGGAGCCGCTTGCACCCGCTGCCAGGTTCGCGCAGCTGAACGACATTGACTCGCTCGCCGCAGCGGCCGGCCCGGATACGGCCGCGATCCTGATCGAGCCCGTGCAGGGGGAGGGCGGGATCCATCCCGCGAGCACCGAGTTCCTCGGTGCGGCCCGTGCGCTCGCCGACGAGCACGGCGCGCTGCTCGTCTTCGACGAGGTGCAATGCGGTGTCGGGCGCACGGGCACCTTTTTCGCCTGGGAGCAAGCCGGGGTCGCACCCGACGCGGTCACGCTCGCCAAGGGGCTCGCGAACGGCCTGCCGATCGGCGCGCTGCTCGTCGCCGAGTCGGCACCCCGGGGCCTCGAGCCCGGCGATCACGGAAGCACGTTCGGCGGCAACCCTGTCGCGTGCGCGGCCGCCTGCGCCGTGCTCGAGACGATCGATGAGCCGTTGCTCGCCGCCGTTCGTAGCGCAACGGCGAGCTGCTGGCGGCAGGGCTTGCCGGCCTCACGCGGCGTCGTCGAGGTGCGCGGACGCGGACTGATGCTCGGTGCCGAGCTCGACCGCCCGGCAGCGTCCGTGGCAGCGGCGTGTCTCGAGGCGGGATTGCTCGTCGGCACGGCCGGGGAGTCCGTGCTGCGGCTGACGCCGCCACTCACGATCACGGCCGACGAGCTCGGCGCCGGGCTCAACCTACTCGAGGAGGTGCTGACGTGAACAAGTTCGAACGGCAGGGAGCGATCCTCCGACTCGTCGCGGAGCGCCAGCTCTCCACCCAGGGCGACGTCGTCCAGGCGCTGCGGGACGAGGGGCTCGACGCGGTGCAGGCGACCGTGTCGCGCGACATCACCCAGCTCGGGCTCGTGAAGGTGCGCGGCGAGAGCGGCCGGCTCGTCTACGCGCACCCGGGGGCCGCCGACCTCGACAAGCTCGCCGAGCTCACGGCCGCGCTCAGGCGCTGGGTGACCGGGCTCGAGGCGACCGGCAACCTCGTCGTGCTCCGGACGCCGGCGGGCTGCGCCAACGCCGTCGCCCGTGCGATCGACGACGTCGCGCTGCCCGAGGTCGCAGGCTGCATCGCCGGCGACGACACGATCTTCCTCGCCGCCCGGGAAGGTGTGGCGTCGACCGAGCTCGCCGAGCAGCTTCGCCACCACCTCGAAGGGGAGGCGTAGTGGCACTTCCCGTCGCACTCGGAATCGACCTGCTCGGCCGCTCGCTGACGCGGATCCGCGACTGGGCCCCCGCCGAGCTCGAGGCGGTGCTCGACCTTGCCGACGACCTCAAGGAGCGGCAGGCGGCGCGCGAGCCGCACCGGCTCCTCGAAGGGCGCACGCTCGGCCTGCTCTTTCGCAAGCACTCGACGAGGACACGAGTCTCGCTCGAAGTGGCCGCGGCGCACCTCGGCGCGACCTCGCTGTACCTCCCGGCGGACCAGCTTCAGCTGGCCCGCGGAGAATCCGTCGAGGACACGGCGCGCGTCCTCTCCGGCTACCTCGATGCCGTCGCGATCCGCACGCACGCCCACGCCGAGGTGGACGACTTCGCGGCCGCGGCGAGCGTCCCGGTCGTGAATGCGCTCACGGACGAGGCGCACCCGCTCCAGGCACTCGCCGACCTGCAGACGGTGCGCGAGCGCTTCGGCTCGCTGGAGGGGCTTCAGGTGGCGTGGCTGGGCGACGGGAACAACGTCTGCGCCTCGCTCGCCGAGGCGTGCGCCCTCCTCGGCGTCGACTTCGCTTGCGCCGCACCGCCGGGCTACGAGCCGGCCGACGCGTCGATCCGGCTGAGCTCCGACCCACGCGAGGCTGTCCGTGGCGCGCACGTCGTCGTCACCGACGTCTGGACGAGCATGGGACAGGAGGACGAGCAGGCCGAACGGCGGCGCGCGTTCGCCGGCTATCAGGTCGACGCGGCGTCTACTCGCGGAGGCCGATCCCGGTGCGATCGTCCTCCACTGCCTGCCGGCCCACCCCGGTGAGGAGATCTCGACGGACGTGCTCTACGGCCCGCGCAGCGCCGTCTGGGACGAGGCCGAGAACAGGCTGCACACGGCGAAGGCCGTGCTCGCGCTCACGGTCTCCTAGACTCGCCGCCGCCAGCGGGCGAAGACGTCTTCCAGATCCGCACGCATGTCGTGCGGCACGAGCACGAAGAGGCGGTCGCCTGCCTCGACGACCGTGCTGCCGCGGGGCGGGATCGTCTGATCGCCGCGCGTGACGACCGCGATCAGCGCGGTGCGCGGCAGTCCCAGCTCGCGCACCGCCGACCCGGCGATCGCGTGGTCGCCGGCGACGGCGAAGTCGACGAGGTCGAGCTTGGACAGGTGCCCGACCTCGAGCGGCGGCGTCGTCCACGAGCGGCGCCGGGGCGAGCAGGTCGAGCCGGCCCGCCACCCACTCGAGCGTCGTCCCCTGCACGATCACCGAGACGAGCACGACGAAGAAGACGGCGTTGAAGACTGTGTCGCGGTTCGGGACGTCCGAGGAGAGCACGAACGTCGCCAGCACGATTGGGACGGCGCCGCGCAGCCCGGCCCAGCCGAGCAGCGCCCGCTCCTTGTTCGTGAAATCGCTCAGCGCCGTCGACGCCCACACGGCCGCCGGCCTGATGGCGAGCATCAGGATGAACGCGAGCGCCAGCCCGGGCAGCGCGACCTCCGGCAGCTCGTTCGGGAAGACGAGCAGCCCGAGGACGATGAAGAGCACGACCTGGGCGAGGAAGGCGAGGCCCTCGTGGAAGGCGACGAGCTGGCGGCGGTAGCGGGACGGCGTGCTGCCGACGGCGAGCCCGACGAGGTAGACGGCGAGGAAGCCGCTGCCGCCGATCACGTCCGCGGCGCCGAACGAGAGCGCGGCTGCGGCGACCGAGGCGGCGGGCGCGAAGGCGCCGATCCGGTGCGGGAGCCGCCCGAAGACCCAGGCTGCAAAGGCGCCCAGCGCGACGCCGACGACGAGCCCGAGCCCGAGCTGCTGGACGACCACTCGCGAGAGGTCGTCGAGGCCGTAGTCGTCCGGCTGCTCGATCCACGCGATCAGCCCGAGGGTGAGGGCGATCGCCATCGGGTCGTTGCCGCCGGACTCCGCCTCGAGCGTCCGCGCGATGCGCCGGCGGATGTGCGTGACGCGAAGCGTGGCGAAGACGGCCGCCGCGTCCGTCGACGCGACCACCGCGCCGAGCAGGACCGACTCGAGCCAGGTGAGGTCGAAGAGCCAGTAGGCGGCGACCCCGGTGAGGACGGCGCTGACCGCGACGCCGACGGTGCTGAGGAGTGCCGCGGGGACCGCCACCTGCCGCAGCCGCCGCCAGGAGGTCTGCAGGCCGCCCTCGTAGAGGATCGCGACGAGGCCGACGATGCCGACCTTGCGCGCGAGCTCGGCGTCGTCGAACTCGATCCCGCCCGGCCCGTCCGAGCCGAGCAGCATCCCGAGCGCGAGGAAGGCGACGAGCACGGGCAAACCGGTGCGCGCCGCGCCGAGCGCGACGACGATGCTCGCCGCCAGGATCGCGCCGACGAGCAGGAGCATCGTGCCTTCGTCCACGTCTCCATCTTCCCCGGTGGGAGACCGACTCGCCGCGTGGAACACTTCCGGGATGGCAACGCGGCCCCGCACGCGCAAGATCGGCCGGCTCTCCGAGATCGCCCAGGTCGCGGTCAAGCACGGCTTCGGGTACTTCTTCGAGCGCCACAAGCTGACCGACCTGCTGCCGTGGACGAGCCGCGTCGACCGAGAGCTCACGGCCGAGGCCGGTTCCGAGCGCGGCCGCCACCTGCGGGAGATGCTCGACGAGCTCGGTCCGACGTTCGTCAAGTTCGGCCAGCTCCTCTCGACCCGGCCGGACGTCGTCCCGCCGGACATCGTGGCCGAGCTGCGCGGCCTGCAGGACGACGTGCGGCCGTTCCCGTTCGCCCAGGCGCGCGCGGTCGTGGAGTCCGAGCTCGGGTTGACGCTCGAGCAGGCGTTCCTCCGCTTCGACGCGGAGCCGATCGCCGCGGCCTCGATCGGACAGGTGCACCGCGCGACGCTCCCGAACGGCGCAGACGTAGCCGTGAAAGTGCAGCGGCCGAACGCGCCGGGACAGATCGAGTCCGATCTCGCGCTCCTCTACCAAGCCGCGCGCATGATCAAAGAGCGCGTGCGGGCGCTCGACTTCATCGACGCCCACGAGCT
Source organism: uncultured Gaiellaceae bacterium (assembly GCA_963802765.1). Taxonomy (GTDB): domain Bacteria; phylum Actinomycetota; class Thermoleophilia; order Gaiellales; family Gaiellaceae; genus Gaiellasilicea. The sequence continues at coordinate 84,630 of CAWDJZ010000017.1, read as the reverse complement.
CGTGGACGAGTTCGCACGGAACATCCGCCAGGAGCTCGACTACAGGCTCGAGGCGCGGCACGCGGACAACTTCCGGCGCAACTTCGCCGGCTCGGAGCTCGTCGTCGTGCCGAAGGTGTACTGGGACTACTCGGGCGGCCGGATGCTGACGCTCGAGTACCTCGACGGGATCCAGCTCGCCGACCTCGATTTCGAGACGACGTCGCTCGAGCAGAGGCGCGAGCTCGCCTACCGCGCGACCGAGACGTGGATGGAGATGATCTTCCGGCACGGCTTCTTCCACGGCGACCCGCACCCGGCGAACGTGCTCGTGCTCTCGGGCGGTCGCATCGGCCTGGTCGACTTCGGGCTCGTCGGCAAGCTCACGGACGACGACATGGCCAAGCTGACGGCGCTCTTCGTCGACGCTGCGACCGAGAACATCGATGCGCTTCCTCGTCGCCTCGCGGAGCTGGGCGTTCGCTATCCGAAGGAGCGCGAAGAGGAGTTCAGGACCCAGCTGCGCGACCTCTTCTATCGCTACTACGGCTCGAGCCTGGCCGAGATCGACCCGATCCAGGTGATCCGGGAAGCCTTCGGGCTGATCTACTCGATGAACCTGCGGCTGCCGACGCGCTTCGTGCTGCTGGACAAGGCGATTGCGACGCTCGGCGGCGTCGGCGTCGACCTCTATCCGGAGTTCAACGTCTTCGAGGTCGCCCGGCCGTACGCACGCGAGCTGATGCTGGAGCGCTTCTCGCCCACGCGCGTGGCGTTCCGCGCCCAGAAGCAGGGCCGCGAGCTGTACGGGATCGCGCGCGACCTGCCGTACCAGCTCCATGACCTGCTCGAGGAGCTGCGCGACGGCCAGATGGAGGTCGGCTTCGTGCACAAGGGCCTGGACGAGTTCATGCACCGCATCGACGTCGTCTTCAACCGGCTCGTGATCGCGCTCATCGTCGCCGGGGGGCTGCTCGGCTCGTCGCTGATCGGGATCTTCGCGACCGAGGGGCCGCAGATCCTCGGCATCCACATCCTCTCCGTGCTCGGCTTCGTGCTCTCGTGCATGCTCGGCGTCTGGCTCCTGCTCGGCGTCCTGCGGTCCGGCCGGCTGTAGGCGTCAGCCTGGCTCGGGGAGCTGCGTCAGCTCGACGACGTTCCCGAACGGGTCGGTGCACATGAAGCGTGGGCGGCCCACGATCTCCGTCGGGGTGCGCGTCTCGATTCCGGCCGCTTCGATCCGTTGTCGGAGCTCGTCGAGCCCGCCGTCGACCGCGAGACAGAAGTGCGCGTTCGGGGGCGGCCGGTCGCCGGTCCGCATCAGATGGAGCTCGAGGTCGCCGGCGGCACGGAACCAGATCAGCTCGCTCGGATCGAGCTTCGGCGGGACTGGCTTCTCCTCCAGCCCCAGCAGGTCCCCGTAGAAAGCGCGCGCGGCTTCGGCCCCGTCCGCGGCGATCGCGACCGACACGTGTTGCAGCCTCATCTCGTTCGCTCCTTCTGGCTCATCGTGCGTTTACACCTGGGAGGCTACGGCGCCGCGCTCGCGGTCGCTAACGGACCGCGAGGCTCTCCACTGCGCCGCTGACAGTGAGTCCCGGCTCGGGACCGCCTGCGACGACGTAGACGCGGCCGCCGCTCGAGACCACGCCGAGCCCGTGACGGGGGGAAGGTAGGTCGGGCAGCCGCCGCCAGCGGCGGGTGCTGAGACGGTAGGCGTACACCGTCTCGATCGTTCCCTGGGGCTGCTCGCCGCCGACCGAGACGACGTTGCCGCTCACGAGCGCCGCGCCGGTGCCGCCACGGGCCTGCGGGATCGGCGCGAGCCGCGTCCAGCGGCGTGTCGCCGGGTTATAGGCCTCGAAGCGGGTCGAGTTCGTATCGATCCCGGCGCTACGGCCGCCGAGTGCGAAGACCCGCGTCCCGGAGGCCGTCGCAGCCAGATGCTCGCGCGGGGAGGGGCCTGGGATGCGGGCCCAGCGGCCGCTGCGGAGGTCGAGGGCGAAGGCGACGCGGGCGAGCGAGCGCCTGCCGTCGATGCCGCCGACGACGTAGAGCTTGCCGCCGGCGACGGCGGCTGCGGCGGCGCCGCGGGCGTCCGGGAGGTCGGCGAGCGAACGCCATTCTCCGCGCTCGAGCACGAAGACGGTCGTCAGAGGGCTCCGGTCGCCTCCGTAGCCGCCGACGACGTAGACGCGGCCGTTGGCGCTTGCCGCCGCCGCATGGTCGACCGAGACAGGCAGATCAGGGAGGCGTCGCCAGCGATCCGAGGCGATCGAGTACGCATCGACGCGCGCTGTGTTCCCGCCGGACTCGACGAGCCCGCCGACCGTCACGATCTCGCGGGCCGCGACCGCGGCCGCCACCTCGGTACGCGGCTCCGGAAGCGTCGCGTGGCTGTCCCAGGCAGGGACCGCGCCGCCCACGCCGAGACCCAGTAACGCTGCCCCCGCGAGCCATGGGCCGAAATGCCGCGTGGGGAACGTTCGTCGCAGAATCGTGGAAAAGGACATCTTTCGACTCGGAAATCGCACTGCTAGCTTCGGCAGCATGACAGCCGCGCTCCTCCTCGCCGAACCGGAGCCTGCGATCCGCGGCTATCTCGAGCGTCAGCTCCAGAACGACGGCTTCCACGTGCTGCAGGCCGCCTTCAGGAGCGAGGCGCTCACGCTTGCCGAACGGACCCGCCCCGACCTCGTCCTCTGCTCCGAGCTCGACCTCTGCGCGCGGCTGCGCGAAGGTGAGCCCGGGAGGACCTGGAACCGCGACGTGCCCGTGATCGTGCTCGGTCCGGAGGAGGCCGACGCCGTCGACCGCGTGCGCGCCTTCCAGCGGGGTGCGGACGACTACGTCCACCGACCGGTCGTCTACGACGAGCTGCTCGCACGGATTCGTGCCGTCCTGCGTCGGGCGGCGCCGCCGTTCCCGGACGTCCTCGAAGTGGACGACCTGTCGATCGACCGGCTCGCACGCGTCGTCACCCTGCGTGGCGAGACCGTTCACCTCGCCGGAAAGGAGTACGAGCTGCTCGTCGCCCTCGCCGGCGAGCCGCATCGTGTCTTCACGAAGGACGAGCTCTTGCGCGACGTCTGGGGCTACCGCTCCTTCACGCGGACGAGAACGCTCGACTCGCACGTGTCCCGGCTGCGGTTGAAGCTCGAGCGCGCGGCGCCCGGGGGTCACTTCGTCGTCAACGTCTGGGGGGTGGGCTACAAGCTCGTCGACTGAACAACCTACTGCGACCGACGCAGGGCGATCAGCTGGAGCTCGGCGAGCAGCGCGACCGCGGCCGCCTGAACGAGGGCGAATGCGGTCCCGAGGGCCGTCAGCGTGAGCCAGTCCGCAAGAACTGCCACGACGCTGGCAGCGACCCAGAGGACGTTCGCCGCGATCACGGCCTTCACCCATCGCGCCGGCGCTCCGGCTCGTGCGAGCACGAGGAGTGCGGCGGCGTAGCCGATCAGGAAGAGGCCGAGCGCGACGAGCACGGCTGGCCGGACGCCGAGCAGGCCGTCGAGGACAGGCGCGCCCGCGGCGAGGAGCACGCCGGCCGCTCCCGTCACGACGGCGTCGAGCCGAATCGAGTCCCGCAGCAGGGCGCGGCGGTCACGCGAGGTGTCGGAGCTCATGGCGGTTGTGGACATCGTGGCCTCCTCGAGTCGTCGTGTCCTCGGCACGATTGCGACGATCGCGGCGCAAGGCAATGACCTGCGAGGTAATCGATCCGCTTGCAGTGACTCTGTAAGTTCGCGTCATGGCCGCCGTTGCACGACCGCCGCACGCCGGGCAGCTGCTGCGTGAGTGGCGGGCGCGCCGCAACCTGAGCCAACTGGAGCTCGCGTCCGGGTCCGCCGTCTCGACGCGCCACTTGAGCTTCATCGAGACCGGGCGGGCGCGGCCGAGCCGGGAGATGGTGCTGCACCTCGCCGAGCGCCTCGAGGTGCCTCTGCGGGAGCGAAACCGCCTACTGCTCGCGGCCGGCTACGCGCCCGCGTACGGAGAGCGCCCACTCGCGAGCGAAGAGATGGCGCCTGTGCGCGAGGCGCTCGAGCGCTTCCTGCGCGCCCACGAGCCGTATCCGGCTCTCGTCCTCGATCGGCATTGGAACCTCGTGCTTGCGAACGAGGCGATCGCGCCGCTCCTCGAGGGGATCGCCGACCATCTACTCGAGCCTCCCGCGAACGCGCTCAGGGCGACGCTGCACCCGGACGGGATGGCGTCGCGGATCGTCAACTTCGACGAGTGGAGCGCGCACCTCGTGCACCGGTTGCGGCGGGAGCTCGCGCTCACGGGCGACGCGGAGCTCGAAGCGCTCCTGGACGAAGTGCTGACATACCCCGGTGTGCGCTCCGAGCCGCCACCGCTCGCCGCGGCGGCCGCGGCCGAGATCGTGCTCCCGGTCCAGCTCCGAGCAGCCGGCGGACAGCTCTCCTTCTTCAGCACGGTGACGACCTTCGGCACGGCGGCCGACGTCACGCTCGCGGAGCTCTCGATCGAGGCGTTCTACCCGGCGGACGACGATACGGCTGCCGCTCTGGCCGGCGCCGGCTAGCGTCCTTCGTCGTTAGTCCGGCCGCGCTTCCGGGTAGCGCGGCAGCCCGTCGTCGGGCAGGGGCTCCCACGCAGCGGCGTACGCGACGTAAGAGTGCGATTGCGGCCGGACCCCGGGGTCGCCGTCGATCGCGCCGAGCCGGACACCGGTGTGGTCGGTCGACCCGACGTCGCGGCTGAAGAGCGCCGAGCCACAGCGGACGCAGAACACCTTCTCGCGGCCGCCTTCTGGCACCCATGCGCGCAGCTCGTCTTCACCCTGGACGATTCGGACCGAGCCCGGCTCGGCCCGAGCGTTCGCAGACGCTGCGGTGCCGCTGCGGCGCTGGCAACGCGTGCAGTGGCAGTAGCCGGCGGAGAGGAACGGCTTCGAGACCTCGAAGCGCACCGCGCCACATCCGCAGCCGCCGGTGATCGGCTCGCCCATCCGGAGAGACTAGAACAGGGCGCCTTCGAGGCGCAGCAGTTGCTCCTTGACGTGGAGCCCGCCGCCGTAGCCGGTCAGGCTTCCGTTCGCGCCGACGACGCGGTGGCATGGAAGGACGATCGGGATCGGGTTGCGGTTCATCACGGTGCCGACCGCACGCGCCGCACGCGGCGCTCCGACGCGGCCGGCCAGCGTCCCGTAGGTCGTCGTCTGCCCGTAGGGAACGTGAGCGAGCTCGTCGAGCACGTGCCGTGCGAACGGCGCGGTGCCTCGCAGGTCGACGTCGAGCGCGAACGAGCTCCGCTTGCCTTCGAAGTACTCGTCCAGCTGGCGGTGCGCGGCGTCGACGCTCGCAGCCGACCGGAGCACGCGGGTGCCGAACGTCCGCGCAAGTTGCTCGAGGTGCAGCTCCGGCTCGGCGGCGTAGGAGATCCGGGCGAGCCCGCGATCGGTGGCCGCGACGAGCAGCGGCCCGACGGGTGTCTCGATCACGTCGAAACCGACGTCGAGCAGTCCCGCCGCGGTCGCGGCATCGCGGAAGCGGCGGTCGAGCTCGGGAGAAACGGTGTTCGTCATGCGGTCCTTTCGTGCCGCAACCGGCGGACGCCGGACGAGGCGGCCTGGCGGGCGGCCTCGGGCGTCGACCCGAGCGCGGCGGCGATGTCGTCGTACGGGAGGTCGTAGGCGTAGCGGAGCACCACGGCGGCACGCTCCGTCGGCGGCAGCCGGTCGGCCAGATGCTCGATCTGGGCGTAGGCCGGGCGTCCGTCCTCGACAGGCAGGTCGGGCAGGTCGGAGCTGACGGGTCTTGCACGGCGCGCGTTGTCGATCACCAGCCGCGCCGCGATCGTGAGCACCCAGGCACGAAGGTACTCGCCGTGCTCGAGCCGGCCGTAGGCCCTGAGTGCCCGGAGGAAGGTCTCCTGGAAGGCATCCTCGGCCGCCTGGCGGCCGAGCCGCCGGCGCAGGAAGCCAAGCACGACCTCGCGGTGCTCGACGTAGAAGTGCTCGAATGGGGGCACGGACGCCACTGCTTCCATCATCCCTACCAAACGCAGGACAGGCGCCATCTGTGAGAGTTGGATCGTGAACTCGCTCACGTTCGTGGGGCGCCGCCCGCGGTGCGTAGGCCCGTGGAACAGTACGGAGGTAGCGGGCTGGAGCGCCGCGAGCGGCGTCAGCCTTTCGCGGAGCCCGGCTCCGCCGGGCGGGAGCGGAAGGCGGCCAGGGACGTGAGAATGGCAGTAGTTGGGCATGTGGAGTGGATCGAGTTCCTCCGGGTCGAGGCAGTGCCGCGGCCCGGTGAGATCGTCGGGGCCCAGGAGATCTGGGCCGAGCCGGCCGGTGGCGGCGGGGTTGCGGCCGTCGAGTTTGCCCGCCTCGCCGGCGAGTCCTCCCTGTATTGCGTTCTCGGGGCAGATGAGCTGGGCAGGCGGGCGCGCGAGCGACTCGAGGCCGCAGCGGTCCACGTGCACGCCCCGGCGACGGACGACGGGCAGCGGCGCGGCTTCTGTTACGTCGACGAGACCGGCGAGCGCACGATCACCGTCCTGGGCGAGAAGCCACGGCCGCGTGGCGGCGACGGCGCGCTTCCGTGGGAGGAGCTCGAGCGTGCCGACGGCGTCTACTTCACCGCCGGCGACACGGAGGCGGCACGGCAGGCCCGTCGGGCACGGGTGCTCGTCGCCACCGCCCGCGAGCTCTCGACGCTGCGCACAGCAGGCGTCGAGGTCGACGCGCTCGTCGCGAGTGGGGAGGACGAGGCCGAGCGCTACCAGGCCGGCGATCTCGACCCGCCGCCGAAGCTCGTCGTCTCGACTGCGGGCGCGCTCGGCGGCTGGGCACAGCCCGGAGGCCCGTACAAGGCGGCGGCGCCCCCCGGCCCGTTCGAGGACGCGTACGGCGCCGGCGATTGCTTTGCCGCCGGGCTCACCTACGCGCTGGCGACGGGAATGGAGGTCGCCGACGCGCTCGCGTTCGCGTCCCAGCGGGGTGCGCTGGCTTTGACCCGGCGCGGCGCGGGCCTCACGGGCTGACCGGCTCGAAGCGGACTTCCCGCGACTCCGATTCGAGAAAGCGGAGCAGCCGGCGACCCTCGGCCGCGACGGCGGCTTGCGCCCGCTTCGGGAGCGCAACGTGACGGACGACGAGCCCGTCGTCGCCCGCACGCCAGACCGCGCGGAGAAAGCCGTCGTAGAGCACGCCGCCCCAGCCGAGCTCCCACGCGTCTCCGAGCGCGGCGCGGATGCGGTCGTCGACGAATCGGTGGCGGTCGGCGTGGGAGAGGAGGACGTTGTCGTACTCGGGCAGGAAGCGAGGCGGCACGGGCGTGTCCGGCGCGGGACGCGGAGCATTCGGCAGATCGAAGAGCTCGCGCCCGCGCTCGTCCCGGAATGTCAGGAGCCGCGGTCGCAACGGCTCCACGACCTTGCGTAACCCGGTCAGCCTGCACCACGTCGTCACGTCGGCCACGGTTGCGGGCCCGAACGCAGCGAGGTAGCGGAGAACGACGTCGTCGAGCGACGGCGCGGTGACCAGCGGTGTGCCGAGCCAGGCTTCGGCAGTCGTCCAGGTCACCTGCGTGTTCCGGCCCCAGAGGCCGCGCGGCGGGGGTTGAACGAGGCCGAGCCGCATCTGGCACGCATACACGAGCGCAGCGGGGTCGAGCCCGGGAAACCGCTCAGCGAAGATCGCCCGTAGCTCGGTCCCGGTCCGCGGCCGCTCGGCCAGGACCGCCCGGCCGAGCTCGACAACCGGCTCGAGGTCGAGCTCGCGGAGCGCCGGAGCATGGTCGCGGTGCCGCCAGAGCTGTCCCTCGAAGACCGGCTGCATGAGCGGGCGCAGCAGCAGGCAGTCGCCGGCCGTGAGGAGGTGAATCGTCCCACGCATGACGCCGGCCCGGACGACTTCGCGACGCTCGAGGAGGTCCGAGAGCTCGTCGGGTCGAAAGCCCTCGAGGCGGGACCAGAGCCCGATGTATGGGTTATGCGGGACCTGAGCCTGGAGCCCGACCAGGTGCTCGACGGCGTCGACCACCGGCAGCTCCGCGTGTCGCAGCAGCAGCTGCCGCTCGAGCGTCGCACGGTTCAGCGCCCGCCGACTCAAGACCTCGGCGCTCACGCGCCCGATTCTCCCGGTGCAGACGCGCGTCCGGGCGAATGGTCGGTCCAGCTGGCGTGGAGGTGTGGACAAGTGGGGATCTGTGGTTTACAGTGGGCTGAAGTGGGAGATCAGGAGCGCGTTGCATTCATGTTCTTCGGCGAGTACGAGCACACCATCGACGACAAGAACCGGATCACGCTTCCGGCCCGTTTCCGTGACGCACTCGCCGGCGGCGTCGTCCTCACGCGCGGCCTGGACGAGTGCCTGGACGTCTACGCCCGGGCGGACTGGAACGCGATGGTCGAGGCACGGCTCGCGCCGCTCGATCCGTTCTCCAAGGAGGCCCGGGACATGAAGCGGTTCTTCTTCTCCGCCGCGTCCGACGCGGAGCTCGACAAGCAAGGGCGTGTGCTCGTGCCGGCCGCGTTGCAGCGGCATGCACGCCTCGGACGGGAGGTCGTCGTGACGGGGGTTCACGACCACCTCGAGATCTGGGCCCGTGCCGCGTGGAGGGACCATCTGACCAAGGTCGAAGGGAGCGCAGACGATGTTGCCGAACGTCTTGCACAGAAGCGCGTCTGATCACGTCTCCGTGCTCGCTGAGGAGGTCCGCGAGCTGCTCGCCGTGCAGCCGGGCGAAACCGTTGTCGACGCGACCTTTGGCGCGGGCGGACACGCACGCCTGCTCGCGGAGGATCTCAACGGCGACGGCAAGCTGATCGCGATCGACCGCGACCCCTCGGCACGCACCTACTTCGAGGGGTTCAAGACACGCGCGGGAGGCGTGCAGGCTCGTTTCCTGCGCGGCGAGTTCTCGCTCGTCCTCAATCAGCTGGCGTCGAACAGCGTCCAGGCCGATGCGATCCTGCTCGACCTCGGGGTGTCCTCCATGCAGCTCGACCGCCCGGAGCGCGGCTTCTCGTACGCCGCCGACGCGCCGCTGGACATGCGCATGGACACTGCGGCCGAGCTCTCCGCGCGGGACCTCGTCAACCAGTCGGAGGAGCGGGAGCTGGCCACGATCTTCAAGCGTTACGGCGAGGAGCGCTACGCGCGTCAGATCGCGCGGGCGATCGTCCGCCGCCGCGAGGAGCGTCCGTTCGAGCGGACGACCGATCTCGCCGACACGATCAAGCACGCGATTCCGACGCCCGCCCGCTTCGGCGACGGGCATCCCGCCAGGCGGGTGTTCCAGGCGCTCCGAATCGCCGTCAACGACGAGCTCGGTGCGCTCGAGGCGGCGCTCCCGGCGGCGATGCGGATGCTCAGGCCCGGCGGCCGCATCGCCGTCATCAGCTTCCACTCGCTCGAGGACCGGATCGTGAAGCGCTACTTCCGCGAGCAGGCGCGCGGCTGCACCTGCCCGCCGGAGTTCCCGATCTGCGTCTGCGGGAACGAGCCGATCCTTCGCGAGATCACGCGGAAGCCCGTCCGACCGGGCGCCCGCGAGCTCGAGGCGAACCCGCGCTCCGCCTCGGCGAAGCTCCGCGCGGCGATGAAGGTGGCGAGCTGATGGCGTCCCCGGGCACCGCCCGGGTCGAGTCACCGCGGGTCGCGCGACCCCGCCGGCGTCCGGCGGCTCGCACCTCGTCGCGCGCCCGTGCACGCCCGTTCGGCGGCGTGATCTGGATCGTCGTCCTGGCGTTCCTGCTGGCAGGCGTCGTCGCCGTCAACGTCGCCGTGCTGCAGTTGAACGTCCGGCTCGACGAGCTCGGGCGTGAGCGCGTGCAGCTGCGCGCCGACACGAAGCGGCTCAGCTCGCAACTCTCGAGCGCGTCGGCGAACGCGCGGGTCGAGGCGCAGGCCCGGACGAAGCTCGGCCTCGTTCCCGCCGATCCCGCGCTGACCCATCACGTCCAGCTGGTGCCACCGGCCAAGTGACCGAGCGGCTCTCCAACCGCCGCATCCGCCTTCTCCTCGGTCTCTTCGTCCTCGTCTTCGCCGCCACGCTCGGCCGTGCGGTCTGGCTCCAGGGCGTCCAGGGCGCGACATTGGAGCGGATGGCCGCGCGCCAGCACGAGGCGACGACCGAGATCCCGGCGGGGCGCGGCACGATCTTCGACCGGACGGGGGAGCCGCTCGCGATCGGCGAGCAGGCGACGACCGTGTACGCCGACCCACGCCGGGTATCGAGCCCGCGGCGGGTCGCGCTTGCCGCCGCGAAGATCCTCGGCCTCGACGCCGAGCAGCTCTATCCGCTGCTCGCCGACCGTTCCCGTCACTTCGTGTACGTGAAGCGCAAGGCCGACCCGTCGAAGGCCGCCGAGCTGGAGCGGCTGAAGCTCGCCGGCCTCGGCTTCTATGCCGAGGAGCTCCGCTACTACCCGCAGCGAGGGGTGGCCGCCCACGTGCTCGGCTACGCGGGCCTCGACAACCGAGGGCTCGAGGGGCTCGAGCGCTCCCTCGACCGAACGCTGCGCGGCAGGCCGGGCAGCCAGACGACGGTGACGGATCCGGCCGGCCGCGTAATCGACGTGGTCTCCAACCGTCCCGAGCGACCGGGCGCGGACGTCTTCCTTACCCTCGACCGCCGCATCCAGGCCAAGGCGGAGTCGGTCCTGCGGGAAACCGTCAGGCGCTGGGGTGCGAAGGGCGGCAACGCGATCGTGCTCGACCCGAGCACCGGCGCTGTGCTCGCCATGGCTGTCGCGCCGAGCTTCGACGCGAACCGCTTCGGCTCGGCGTCGGCCGCGCGCCGGCGCAACCGGGCGGTCACCGACGTCTACGAGCCGGGCTCGACGTTCAAGGTCGTCACCGTCGCCGCCGCGCTCTCGGAGAAGCTCGTGACGCCGACGACGCCGTTCACGCTGCAGACGTCGATCCGCGTCGCCGACCGGATCATCCACGAGCACGAGCCGCGGCCGACGCGGCGGATGACGGTCGCGCAGATCCTCTCCCAGTCCTCGAACGTCGGCACGATCACGCTCGCGCTGCAGCTCGGCCGCGCGCGCGTGGAGAACTGGATCGGCCGCTTCGGGTTCGGCCGGCTGACCGGCGTCGACGCGCCCGGCGAGTCGTCCGGACTGCTGCCCTCCTACTGGTCCGGCTCGACGATCGGCAACGTTCCGATCGGCCAGGGCATCGGCGTCACCCCGATCCAGATGGCCGCCGCGTACGCCGCGATCGCGAACGGCGGCGTCATGCGCGAGCCGTATCTCGTCGAGCGGATCGGCAAGCAGTGGCAGAACCGAGGCAAGGGCAGGCGCGTGCTCTCGAAGACTGTCTCGGCGCAGACGATGGCCATGCTCCGAGACGTCGTCTCGGCCGAGGGTGGCACCGGCGCGGCGGCGGCCGTGCCGGGCTACACGGTCGCGGGCAAGACCGGGACCGCTGCGAAGCCGGTGCCCGGCGGCTACTCGACCTCGAAGTACGTCGCCTCGTTCGTCGGCGTCGTTCCGGCGAAGGATCCCCGCTTCGTTGTGCTCGTCTCGATCGATGAACCGCGAGGGGCGATCTGGGGCGGCGTCGTCGCTGCGCCGGCCTTCGCCGAGATCGCCCGCTCCAGCCTCGTCGAGCTCGAGGTCGCGCCGGACGCGACGCCTGACGCCACGGTCGCTCGCTAGCGTTTCGCCGCAATGGAGCTCGAGCGCCTCGTCGCCGCGCTCGCACCGGAGGCGGTTCTCGGCAGCCGCGAGCCGGTCGAGGTGCGTGACCTCGCCTACGACGCGCGGGCCGTCACGCCCGGCGCCGCGTTCTTCTGCGTTCCCGGAACGCGGGCAGACGGGCACGACTTCGCCCCACAGGCTGTCGGGAACGGGGCGGTGGCGCTCGTCGTCGAGCGCGCCGTCGAGCCCGAGGTGCCACAGCTCGTCGTTCCGGACGCACGGGCGGCGATGGCCACCGCGGCCGACCTCTTCTTCGGCGAGCCCACCCGTGAGCTCGAGGTGGCGGGCGTCACCGGAACGAACGGAAAGACGACGACGGCGTTCCTGCTCCACGCAATGCTCGAGGCGGCCGGCCGGCGGCCCGGCCTGCTCGGCACGGTCGAGAGCCGCGTCGGCGGCGAGGTGCGGCCGGTGGTGCGGACGACCCCCGAGGCGATCGACCTGCAACGCACCTTCCGGGAGATGCTCGACGCGGGCGATCGCAGCGTCGCGCTCGAGGCGTCCTCGCACGCAGCCGCGCTGCACCGGCTCGACCGGGTCCGCTTCGACGTGCTCGTGTTCACGAATCTGACGCAGGACCATCTCGACTTCCACGGCACGATGGACGCGTACTTCCAGGCCAAGCGACGCCTCTTCACCCGCGCGACGCCGCCGCCCGCGGCGGTCAATCTCGGCGACGAGTGGGGGAGGCAGCTCGCCGCCGAGCTGGCCGGCCTCGGCCGAGCGCCGCTCGTCACCTTCGGCTTCGCCGACGACGCCGAGATCCGCCCCGAGCAGCTCGTTCTCGATGGGGCGGGAGCGCGCTTTCGCGCCGGCGGGATCGAGCTCGAAACCTCGCTGCGGGGGCGCTTCAACGTCGAGAACGTGCTCGGGGCCGTCGCGGCGGGGATCTTGCTCGACCTGGACGAGGACGAGATCGCGGCCGGCGTGAAGGCGCTGTCCGGCGTGCCGGGCCGCTTCGAGGCCGTCGACGAGGGTCAGCCTTTCACTGTGCTCGTCGACTACGCGCACACGCCGGACTCGCTCGAGAGCGTCCTCCGCTCGGCCCGCGACATCGCGGCGGGCCGGGTACTCGTCGTCTTCGGCGCGGGCGGCGACCGCGATCGCGGCAAGCGGCCGTTGATGGGCAAGGTCGCGCGGGACCTGGCGGACGTCGTGGTGGTCACGTCGGACAACCCGCGGAGCGAGCAGCCGCTCGCGATCATCCAGGACATCCTCCAGGGGGCCGGGACGGACGTCGAGATCGACCCCGATCGAAGCTCGGCGATCGCGCGGACGCTCGAGCTCGCGGAGACGGGCGACGTCGTCGTGATCGCAGGGAAAGGACACGAGCAAGGTCAGGAGATCGCAGGTGAGAAGCTGCCGTTCGACGACCGGGCCGTCGCCCGCGAGGCGCTGCGCGCATGATCCCGGTCCCCGTCGAGGAGGTCCGGGCGCTCGGACTGGGGGAGCTCTCCGGCTCCGGCGAGCTGACCGGGCGTCCACATCGACTCGCGGCGGGTCGGGCCGGGCGACCTCTTCGTCGCCGTGCGCGGCGGGCGGGCGTTCGTCGAGGACGCTCGCGCGAAGGGAGCGGCCACGCTCGTCCCGGACGACGAGTACGCGGCAATGGCGGCGCTCGGGCGCCTGTTGCGCAACCGCAGCGGCGCGCGCTTCGTCGGCATCACCGGCTCGACGGGCAAGACGTCGACCAAGGACATTCTCGCCGCGCTCTGTGCGCCGGTCGCGCGCACCGTGGCGACCGAGGGCAGCTACAACGCGGAGCTGGGAGTACCTCTGACGCTCGGGCGGCTGGAGTCGGAGACTGAGCTCTGCCTCGTCGAGATGGGCATGCGGGGTTTCGGCCAGATCGCCGAGCTGTGCGAGATCGTCCGCCCGGAGGTCGGCGTGATTACCGCCGTGGGACCTGTTCACCTCGAGCTCGTCGGGTCGGTCGACGGCGTCGCGCGCTCGAAGGCCGAGCTCGTCGCTGCCCTGCCCTCGGGCGGGATCGCGATCGTGCCCTCGTCACCCGAGCTCGAGCCACATCTCCGGGAGGACGTCGAGCTCCACCGCGTCGGCCCGGTCGACGTCGAGCTGCTGGAGGACGGCGCGCACGTCGCCTTCGGCGGCGGCCGCATCCGCTTCCCGTTCACCTCGCGGCACCAGGCGCAGAACGCGCTGACGGCGATGACGGCGTACGAGGCGCTCGGCCTGCCGCTTGACCGGCTCGAGGGGAGCGCGGCGTCGGTGCAGCTCTCGCGGTGGCGCGGAGAGGAGCTCCCGCTCCCGGGCGGCGGCATCGTGATCAACGACGCCTACAACGCCAACCCGACCTCGATGGAGGCGGCGCTGCGCCATCTCGCCGAGCGCGCCGGGAACCGGCGGCGGGTGGCGATCCTCGGCGGCATGGCCGAGCTGGGCGAGCAGGGGGCGCGCCACCATCTCGAGATCGCCGCGCTCGCCCGGGAGCTGGGTGTGGAGGTGCTCGCCGTGGGCGAGCTGGCGCGGGCCTACGGCTTCGACGACTGGGCACCCGACGCCAAGGCGGCACTGGCCGCCGCACGCCGGCTCGTCCGTGCGGGGGACGCGGTGCTCGTGAAGGCTTCCCGGTCGGTTGCCCTCGAAGGCATCGCCCCGGCTCTGGCGAAGCTGACCGACTGATGGTCCGAGTCTTCATCGCCGGCCTGATCGCCATGGTCGTCTCCGTCGTGATCGGGCCGAAGTTCATCGAGTTCCTTCGCCGGAACGAGCTGGGGCAGCCGATCCGCGAGGACGGTCCGGCGGGACACGTGGTCAAACAGGGAACGCCCGTGATGGGCGGTCTCCTGATCCTGCTCTGCGCGGCGCTCCCGTTCCTCGCTCTCTCCAGGTTCACCCTGCCGGCGCTGACCGTGCTCTTCCTCACCGTCGCATGTGGCGCGATCGGGTTCGCCGACGACTTCATCAAGGTCCGCCACCGACGCTCGTTGGGGCTCCAGGGCCGTTGGAAGCTGCTCCTGCTCGCTGCGATCACGATCGTGGTCGGCTTCGCCGTCTCGGAGCAGTCGCGGCTCGACACGTCGATCTACATCCCGGTCGCGGACGTCGACATCCCTCTCGGCTGGTTCTACTACCCCTTCCTCTTTCTCGTGATCGCCGGCGCCGCCAACGGGGCCAACCTCACGGACGGCCTCGACGGGCTCGCGGCGGGCACCGGGATCATCGCGCTCCTGACATTTCTTTCGATCAACGTGATCGCCTACATCCGCTCCGGCGACGTAGGGGCGCGCGCGGACTTCCACCTCGACCTCGCGATCCTCGCGGCGGCGCTGATCGGGGCTGCGATCGGGTTCCTCTGGTACAACGCCTTCCCCGCCGAGCTCTTCATGGGCGACACCGGCTCGATGGCCTTCGGCGGCGCCCTTGCCGGCTTCGCGATCGTCACCGGCACGGAGGCGCTGCTCCTCCTGATCGCGGGCATCTACGTCGTCGAGGCGCTCTCCGTGATCATCCAGACGGTCAGCTTCAGGTACTGGGGCCGCCGCGTCTTCCTGATCGCCCCGATCCACCATCACTTCGAGATGAAGGCCTGGTCGGAGACGAAGATCATGGTCCGGTTCTGGATCGTCGCCGCGATCCTCGCCGCCTGCGGCTTCGTCCTCTACTACCGCTACTACCTCCAGTTCCGCCTGTGAAGCGGGTCCTCGTGCTCGGCCTCGCACGTTCCGGACAGGCGGCGCGGGCGGCGCTCGAGGCGCGCGGCGTCGAGGTGGTCGCGGCGGACCGCACGCTCGGGAACGACGGCGAGCTCGGCCTGCTCGACGGCGTGGAGGTGCTCGTCAAGAGCCCCGGCGTGCCGGGGGAGGCGCCGCTCGTCGTGGCGGCGCGCGAGCGCGGGATTCCCGTCTGGAGCGAAATCGAGCTCGCGTCGCGGTTCCTGGAGAACCCGATCGTGGGCGTCACCGGGACGAACGGCAAGACCACGACGACGGAGCTCCTCGGGGCGATGATCCCGGCTCCCACGGCCGGGAACGTGGGCCGGGCGCTCTCCGAGCTCGTCGACTCGAGCGCGCCGAACCTGCCGATCGTCTGCGAGCTGTCGAGCTTCCAGCTCGAGGACATCGTCGACTTCCGGCCACACGTCGCCGTCTTGCTCAACCTCGAGCCGGACCATCTCGACCGGCACGGCAGCTTCGAGGCCTACCGGCGGGCGAAGCTGCGCATCTTCGAGAACCAGACGTCCGAGGACGTCGCGATCGTCCCGCGCGGCTTCGGCGCGATCCCCGGCGAGGGACGGCGGGTGGAGTTCTCGGGGGACGACGACCTCCCCGCCGAGCCGCTGATTCCCGGGCCGCACAACCGCGAGAACGCCGTCGCCGCCACGGCGGCCGCGCGCGCCCTCGGCCTCACCGACGACGAGATCGCGGCGGCGCTCGTCGGCTTTCCAGGCGTGCCGCACCGGCTCGAGCTCGTCGCCGAACGCGGCGGCGTCCGTTACGTCAACGACTCGAAGGCGACGAACACCGCGGCGGCCCGGCGTGCCCTGACCGCGTTCGACGCGCCGCTGCACCTCATCCTCGGCGGCTCGCTCAAGGGCGAGCGCTTCGACGCGTTCGCCGACGAGGTCGCACGCGCGAACGTCCAGACCGCCTACCTGATCGGGGAGGCGGCCGAGCCGCTCGCGGACGACCTCGCCCAGGCGGGCGTGCCGTTCCTGCTCGCGACGACGCTCGAGCGCGCCGTGGGGGAGGCAGCGAGCGCCGCCCGGCCGGGCGACGTCGTCCTCCTCTCGCCGGCGTGCGCGAGCTACGACCAGTTCCGGGACTTCGAGCACCGCGGAGAGGAGTTCAGGAGGCTCGTAGAGAACCTCCAAGGGTGAAGTCGTCCCAGCGAGGCCAGCTCGAGCAGCGGCTGCTCGTCCTCGTCACGCTCGGGCTGGTCGCGTTCGGGCTCGTGATGATCTACAGCGCGACCTCGGCGGCCGCGGCGCTCGGCCACGGCGACCCGGTCACCTTCCTGAAGCGACAGGGCGTCTACGCGCTCGCCGGCGTCGCGCTACTGCTCCTCGCCTCCCGCTTCGACCACCGACGGCTGCGTGCCGTCGCACCCGCGCTCGTCCTCGCGGCGCTCGTCCTGTGCGTCACCGTGCTCGTCGTCGCGCCTGAGATCAACGGTGCGAAACGGTGGCTCACCGCGGGGCCGCTCACCTTCCAGCCGTCGGAGCTCGCCAAGCTTGCGCTCCTCGTCTTCGCCGCCGCCTATCTGGCGCGCAACGGCGCGCCGCGGACGCTCGGCGAGCTGTGGAAGCCCGTCGGGCTGCTTGCGTCCGTGTTCGCGCTCCTGATCGTGGTCGAGCCGGACCTCGGGACGACCATCTCACTCTTGCTGATGCTGGTCGGGATCCTCGTCGTCGCGGGCACGCCCGGGCGCGTGCTCCTGCCGGCGGGCGGGATCGCGCTCGCGGCGGGCCTCGTCGCAATCTGGCTCGAGCCGTACCGGCGCGCCCGCATCTTCAGCTTCCTCGACCCCTGGTCCGATCCGGAGAACGCCGGCTTCCAGTCGGTGCAGGCCCTGATCGGGCTCGGGTCGGGCGGGATCACGGGCAAAGGCCTCGGCGAGGGCGTCCAGAAGATCAACTACCTGCCCGAGCAGCAGACGGACATGATCCTCGCCGTGATCGGCGAGGAGCTCGGTCTGATCGGCGTCACGTTCGTGATCGCGGCCTTCGCGACCTTCGCCGTCGTGGGCTTCGGCGTCGCGCTGCACTGCCGCGACCCGTTCGGGAAGCTGCTCGCCGCGGGCATCACCTCGCTCGTCTGCGGCCAGGCTGCCGTGAACCTAGCGGCCGTCCTCGGCGTGGCTCCGCTGACGGGAATCCCGCTGCCGTTTGTCTCGTACGGCGGCTCGAGCCTCGTCGTCCTGCTCGCCTGCGTCGGCATCCTCCTTAACATCGCGGTCGATGAGCGCGCCCCCCAGTCGTATGCAAGGCGAGGAGCTGCGGTGTCTGATCGCAGCCGGAGGAACGGCCGGTCACGTCCTGCCGTCGCTCGCCGTCGCCGAGGCGCTGCTCGAACGCGGCGCCACGGTGACGTTCGCCGGGTCGCCGGATCGCGTCGAGGCTAGGCTCGTCCCCGAGGCGGGCTACGAGCTCGACACCTTCGAGATCGCGGGCTTTCCCCGGCGGCCCTCTGTGGAGCTCCTGCGTGCACTGATCACCGCCGGCCGGGCGCCGCGCGCGTGCGCCGAGATCCTGAAGCGGCGTCGCCCGCACGTCGTCCTCGGCGGCGGCGGCTACGTCGCCGGCCCGATGGTCTACGCCGCATGGCGGCGCAAGCTGCCCGCAGCACTGACGGAGGCCGACGCGCACTTCGGGCTCGCGAACCGCCTCGCCGCGCCCTTCGCACGCCGCGTCTTCCTCGCCTACGGGATCCCAGGGCGTGACGGCGCGAAGTACCGGGTTACCGGCCGACCGGTGCCCGCCGCTCATCGCGGCGTCTCCCAGCCCGAGGGTAGGCGCCGCTTCGGGCTACCCCCGGAAGGACCTGCGATCGCGGTCTTCGGTGCGCTCGCCGGCGCCCGCAGCCTCAACGACTTTGCGATCGGGGCGTACGCCGACGCCGGTCCTGCCGTCCTCCACCTCTCCGGGGAGCGCGACTACGAGCGGCTCCGCTCGCGCGTCCGCCGGGAGGACTACGTCCTCGTGCCGTCGACGACCGAGTTCGGCGCGGCGCTGGCGGCCCCCGACCTGGCCGTCTCCCGCGCCGGGGGAACAGTGTGGGAGCTCGCCGCCGCCGGGACGCCCGCCGTTCTCGTTCCCTACCCGCACGCGACGGGGGACCACCAGACGCACAATGCACGGCACTTCGAGCGCGGGGGCGGCGCGGTCGTGGTTCCTGAGGCCGAGCTCCCGCGCGTGCCCGCGCTCGTCGAGGAGCTGCTCGGCGACCAGGCTCGGCTCGCGTCGATGCGAGCCGCGATGCTGTCGATGGCGCGGCCGGAGGCGGCGTCCGAGATCGCGGAGGAGCTGATCACGCTTGCTCGACGGTAGGCGGATCTGGTTCGTCGGCATCGGCGGGGCGGGCCTCTCCTCGTACGCGTTCCTCGCGCGCGCCTGGGGAGCCGAGGTCGGAGGCTGGGACCGGCACGAGACGCCGTACCTTGCACCGCTCGCAGGCGTCGAGATCGTGCTCGCCCCCGAGCCCGTCGTTCCCGAGGGCTGGGAGGTGGTCGTGTCGAGCGCGTACCCGTCTGTTGCCGGCACGCCACGGGCCGAGTTTCTCGCCGAGCTCGTCTCGCTGCGCCGCGCGATCGTCGTCGCGGGCGCGCACGGGAAGACGACGACCACGGCGATGATTGCGTTCACGCTCAGCGAGCTCGGTCTCGATCCCGCCTGGCTCGTCGGCGGCGAGATCCCGCAGCTCGGGGGCAACGCGGGCGCGGGCGAGGGATGGCTCGTCGTCGAGGGCGACGAGTCCGACCGGACCGTCGAGCGTCTCCGGCCGGAGATCGCGGTGGTCACGAACGTCGAGCTCGACCATCACTCGACCTTCGCTTCCGCGGCCGAAGTCGGGGAGCTGTTCGAGCGCTGGCTCGAGGCGGCCCCGCAGGTCGTTCGCGGCTGGGAGCTCCAGCCGGTCTCGTTCGAGCTGGCGCTGCCCGGCGAGCACAACCGCATCAACGCAGCCACGGCGCTCGCCGCACTCGAGCTCGCCGGAGTCGCGCGCGCGGACGCCGAGCCCGCGCTCGCACGTTTCCGTGGTGCCGGCCGCCGCTTCGAGGTCGTCGGCCAAGGGGCGGGGGTGACGGTGGTGGACGACTACGCGCACCATCCGTCCGAGATCGAGGCGACCGTGGCCGCGGCCCGTGAGCGGACCGACGGCCGCGTGCTCGTCCTCTTCCAGCCTCACCTCTACTCGCGCACGCGCCACCTCGCCCACGAGCTCGGCGCTGCGCTCTCGACTGCCGACGCCGCCTGCGTGACAGAGATCTACCGCGCCCGCGAAGAGCCGGTGGACGGCGTCGGCGGCAAGCTCGTGGTGGACGCGCTCCGCCCGGGCGTGCGGGCCGGCTGGGCGCCGAGCGTCGAGGACGGCGCGCGCATCGTGGCATCGTGGGCGCGTCCGGGCGACCTCGTGCTCACGGTGGGCGCCGGCGACGTCGACCGGGCGGGCCCGCTCGTGCTGGAGGCACTCGGTGAGGATCGAGGAAGGCGTTCCGCTTGCGAAGCTGACGACGATCGGCACGGGTGGGCCGGCGACGGCATTCGCAAAGCCGGCGACGTTGGCGGAGCTCGAGCAGGCGCTCGTGTGGGCGGCCGAGCGGGACCTGCAGGTCGCGACTGTCGGGCTCGGCTCGAATCTGCTCGCGGCGGACGAAGGGGTCGACGCGCTCGTGCTCCGGCTGGCTGGTGACCTGGCCGGGGTGCGCGTCGAAGGTGAGAGGCTGGTTGCGGGCGGCGGCGCGACCAACGCGGTCTGCCTGCACCAAGCCCGTTCCGCGGGCCTCGGCGGTTTCGAGTTCGCCTGCGCGATCCCAGGCACCGCCGGCGGCGGCGTCTGGATGAATGCGGGCGCGTACGGCAGCGACTGGTCTGAGATCCTCGTCCGGGCACGGGTCGTGACCGCGGACGGCGCCGGCTGGCTGACCCCGGCCGAGCTCGGACTCTCGTACCGGCACTCCGAGCTCCGTCACGGCCAGGTCGTCGCCGAGGTCGAGTACCGGCTCGAGCCGCGGCCGGTCGAGAAGATCAAGGCGCGTGTCGCCGAGCTGATCGCGCAGCGCAAGGCAACGCAGCCGACGAACAAGCGGACCTTCGGCAGTGTCTTCAAGAACCCCGAGCACGAGCTCGGCGCGGGCCGGATGCTCGAGGAGTGCGGGCTCAAGGGGCACGCGGTCGGCGGCGCCGTCGTCTCGCCCAAGCACGCCAACTTCATCGAGAACGCCGGCGGCGCGACGACGGCGGACGCGCTCGTCCTCATGACCGAGGCGCGCCGGCGTGCCCGCGAGCGCTTCGGCGTCGAGCTCGTGCACGAGGTCGAGTTCCTCGGCGTGATCTGACCGCGCAGGAAGCACCGCGGCGGCGGCGAAAGCCGCCTCGGTGGCCGGAGGGAGATCACGCAGTCGCTCGCGTCCGCGCGCGCGCGCGGCAAGTGCCGTCGTGCCGTTCCCACGCAGCGCCGCGGTCGGTCGCCCCGAGCTCGGCTCGTCTCGCTCCCTCCGGCCGCTCGCTCCTCACCGGGCTCCTGATCCTCGTCACCGGGATCGGCCTCTATGCGGCGGCCCGCGGAACGTCCGCGTTCGCCGTCAGGCAGCTGGCCGTCGAGGGTGCGAGCCCGGAGGTGGCGGCACAGGTCCGGAAAGCGTTCACACCGGTGCTCGGAGAGAGCCTGATCGGGCTGGACGTCGAGGAGCTCGGTTGGCGCGTCGGGAGCGTGCCGATGGTGGCGTCGGTGTCATTCGACCGAGCCTTCCCGCACACGCTGCGGATCGAGGTTCGCGAGGAGGTCCCGGTCGCCGTCCTCCGCCAGGGGGCGTCATCGTGGCTGGTGGCCTCCGGGGGCCGCGTCGTCGCCGAGCTCGACCGCGGCGCCCGCCTCGCGCTCCCGCGCATCTGGCTCGGGCGCGACGACGAGATCCGCCTCGGTGCGGCGCTCGGCGGGCTGCAGCGCCGGGCTGTCGTCGCCGTCACGCCGCTCGTCTCGGCGCCGTTGCCGGTTCCCGTCGCCTCCGTCTCGTCGACCCGGAGCGCGCTCACGCTCGTCCTCCGCAACCGGCTCGAGATCCGCCTCGGCGATGCGACGGAGCTCGCCCTCAAGCTCGAGGTCGCCCGCCGCGTCCTGCCCCAGCTGGGTGGGTGGGGGGACTACCTGGACGTGAGCGTGCCCGAGCGGCCGGTGGCCGGAGAAAGCCTCAACTCTCAGGTTGAGGTCGAGGAATGCGACCTCGACCTCGCCTTGAGGTCGGGATTGACAGGCGCGGGGAGGAGACGTACCCTGGACGCGGAAGGGAACGTCCACACCCCGATGCTCTACTCGAGCTTCAGGTCGAGCGAGATCGAGACTGGTATCTGATGAGAGACTCCTCCGGCAACTACCTCGCGGTGATCAAGGTCGTCGGCGTCGGCGGCGGCGGCACGAACGCCGTCAACCGCATGGTCGACGCAGGTCTCGGCGGCGTCGAGTTCATCGCCGTCAACACCGACGCGCAGGCGCTCCTGATGGCTGACGCCGACGTGAAGATCCACATCGGCTCCCACGCGACCCGCGGGCTCGGCGCCGGCGCCGACCCGGCTGTCGGGCTCGCTGCCGCGCAGGAGAGCCGCGACGAGCTGAAGGAGGCGCTCAAGGGCGCCGACATGATCTTCGTCACGGCCGGCGAGGGGGGTGGCACCGGTACCGGCGGCGCGCCGGTCGTGGCGGAGCTCGGACGCGAGCTCGAGGCGCTGACGGTGGGCGTCGTCACGAAGCCGTTCGCCTTCGAGGGACGAAGGCGAGCCGAGCAGGCGGAGGTCGGGATCCAGAACCTCCGCGACCGCGTCGACACGTTGATCGTGATCGAGAACGACCGGCTGTTGCAGGTGGTCGAGAAGAAGACTCCCGTCACCGAGGCGTTCCGGATCGCGGACGACATCCTCCGGCAGGGCGTCCAGGGGATCACCGACCTGATCACCGTGCCGGGGATCGTCAACCTCGACTTCGCCGACGTGCGCACGATCATGCGCGACGCCGGCTCGGCGCTGATGGGCATCGGTGTCGCCTCGGGCGAGAGCCGCGCCGCCGAGGCGGCCCGCACCGCCGTCTCCTCGCCGCTGCTCGAGCAGTCGGTCGACGGGGCGACCGGCATCCTCCTGAACGTCACCGGCGGCAACGATCTCGGCCTCTTCGAGGTCAACGAGGCGGCGGAGGTCGTCACCGGCGCCGCCGACCAGAACGCGAACGTGATCTTCGGCGCCGTCATCGACGACGCGCTCGGCGACGAGGTGCGCGTCACTGTGATCGCGACCGGCTTCGGCACGCGCCAGCGGCGGCGCCGGCTCGAGGCGCCGGTCGCGCAGCCGGTCGCCGCCGGCGAGGCTCCCGAGCCTCGGCCGGAGCTCAGCGACGCCGAGCTCGAGATCCCGTCCTTCCTGCGCGAGGATTGACGTCGCGAGGTTTCGGGTTTCGCGTCAGCAGGAATCTGCTTGATGCCCTCTTAGGCCGACCCGTGAGTCGGCCCGGGAGACCCGGCACGACGCCCCGGCTACCCGGGGCGTCGTGCTTTAGAGTCCGCCGCGTGCAGACGCTCCTGCAGACGCCGCTCCACGGGCGCCACCTGGACGCAGGCGCGCGGATGGTGCCCTTCGCCGGCTGGGAGATGCCCGTGCAGTACGAGGGCGTCATCCCCGAGCACCGCGCCGTGCGCGGCGACTGCGGAGTCTTCGACGTCTCGCACATGGGTCAGCTGCACGTGGAGGGCCCGAACGCCCACGAGCTGCTCCAGGCGCTGCTTTCGAACGACCTCGACCGGATCGGCGAGGGCGGCGCGCAGTACACCCTGCTCACGAACGAGCGCGGCGGGATCGTCGACGACCTGATCGCGTACAGGATCACCGAGCACCACTACCTCCTCGTCGTCAATGCAGGCAACCGGGAGTCTGCGTATGCCTGGCTGAAGGAGCGCGAGATCCGCGGCTCCGAGGTCCGCGACGCGTCCGACGACTACGCGCTGCTCGCCGTCCAGGGGCCGCGGTCGATCGAGCGGCTCGAGCTCCCCGAGGCGAAGCCCTTCACCCATGCGATGGGCGAGCTCGACGGGATCGAGGTGATGATCAACCGCACCGGCTACACCGGCGAGGCAGGCGTCGAGCTCATGTGCCCGGCCGAGGATGCGGTTCAGCTCTGGGACGCCGTCGTCGCGCGCGGGGCGGTCCCGTGCGGGCTCGGCGCGCGCGACACGCTGCGGCTCGAGGTCTGCTACCCGCTGCACGGGAACGACATCACGCCGGACACGGACGCGATCTCGGCAGGTCTCGGCTGGACGTGCGCGCTCGACAAGGACTTCACCGGCGCCGACGAGCTGCGCCGGATCAAAGAGGCGGGGCCGGAGCGGAAGCTGGTCGCGCTCGTGATGGAGGAGAAGGCGATCCCGCGCCCCGGGATGGCGATCGCAGGCGGCGGCGAGGTCACCTCCGGCACGCATTCGCCGATGCTCGACAAGGGGATCGGCATGGGTTATGTGCCCGCCGCCGCGGCCGCGCCTGGCACGGGGATCAAGATCGACGTGCGCGGCAACGAGCGCAGCGCGACGATCGTCCCGAAACCGATCTACAAGCGAGAGGAGTAACGAGGCACGTGGCAGCGTCGGAGGAGTACCCCGAAGGCCTCAAGTACCACCGCGAGCACGACTGGGCCCGCATCGACGGTGACGAGGCGACCTGCGGCGTCACCTGGTTCGCGCAGGACGCCCTGGGCGAGCTCGTCCACTTCGAGGCGCCGAGCGAGGGCAGCTCGATCTCGAAGGACGCGTCCTACGGCGAGGTCGAGTCGGTGAAGGCGGTCTCGGATGTGATCTCGCCTCTCTCCGGCGAGATCCTCGAGGTGAATCAGAAGGTCGTCGACGCGCCCGAGACGGTGAACGAGGACCCGTACGGCGACGGCTGGCTGATCCGGATCCGACTCTCCGACCCCGCCGAAGTCGACACCCTGCTCGACGCCGACGCGTACAAGCAGCACGTCGCCGAGCAGTGAGCCAGCTGTCGCTCACGGACGCCGACCGCGAGGAGATGCTCGCGGCGATCGGCGTCTCGTCGGTCGAGGAGCTCTTCCGGGACATCCCCGCCGGCGTCCGCTTCCAGGGCGAGCTCGACCTGGAGCCTGCGCTCTCCGAGCCGGAGCTCGTACGCCACCTCGAGGAGCTTGCGGCCAGGAATGTCGACACGACGAAGGAGCTCTCGTTCCTCGGCGCGGGCATCTACGACCACTACGTGCCGGCGGTCGTCGACGCGGTCCTGCAGCGCGGGGAGCTCCTGACCGCGTACACGCCCTACCAGCCCGAGCTCTCGCAGGGCGTCCTCCAGGCGATCTTCGAGTACCAGACGGCGATCTGCGAGCTGACCGGGATGGACGTCTCCAACGCGTCCGGCTACGACGGGACGACCGTCGCCGCCGACGCCTGCTACGTCGCGAAGCACGCCACCGGCCGCTCGAAGGTGGTGCTGGCGGAGACGCTCGGCGCGCAGGCGCGCCAGGTGGTCAAGACGTACGCGCCCGGGTTCGGGCTCGAGGTGGTCGAGGTCGCACACGAGGGCGGCGCCATCGACCCGGCCGCGCTGCGAGAGGCGGCAGAGGACGCGGCGTGCGTCATCTTCCAGCAGCCGAACGTCTTCGGCGTCCTCGAGCAGGCGCCCGAGCTGGCCGCGGCCGCGAACGACGCCGGTGCGCTGCCGATCGCGCACGTCGACCCGATCTCGCTCGGCCTGCTCGAGGCGCCCGGGAAGTACGGCTGTGCGCTCGCGATCGGCGAGGGCCAGAGCGCCGGCAACTACCAGTCCTACGCCGGGCCGCACTACGGCTTCCTCGCCTCCAAGGCCGAGTACACGCGCCGGCTCCCCGGCCGGATCATCGGCGAGACGACCGACGCGAACGGCGAGCGCGGCTACGTGCTGACGCTGCAGACGCGCGAGCAGCACATCCGGCGCGAGAAGGCGACGTCGAACATCACCACGAACCAGACCCTCCTCGCCCTCGCTGGGCTCGTGCATCTCTCGTGGCTGGGCCCGCAGGGGCTGCGCGAGG
Source organism: uncultured Gaiellaceae bacterium (assembly GCA_963802765.1). Lineage (GTDB taxonomy): Bacteria > Actinomycetota > Thermoleophilia > Gaiellales > Gaiellaceae > Gaiellasilicea. The sequence goes on along the minus strand of CAWDJZ010000017.1, from coordinate 59,233 downwards.
TGGGTGAGACCTGCATGAGCCTCGGCGCGTACGCGAAGCAGAAGCTGGGCCTGCCGCTCGTCTTCCCCGAGCGGACGACGTTCAAGGAGTTCGCCGTCCGGGTCGGGCGGCCGGCGCGCGAGGTGATCAGGGCAGCGCGTGAGCGCGGCGTGCATCCCGGCTACGCGATCGGGCGCGACTACGAGGGCATGGACGACGTCCTCCTCGTCGCCGTGACGGAGAAGCGCAGCCCGGCGGACGTCGACCGTCTTGGCCGAGGTGCTCGGGGAGGTACTCGCGTAGTGGAGCTCATCTACGAGCTGTCCAAGCCCGGCCGCCGCGCCTCGACGCTGCCGCGGTACGACCTCCCGCCTGCCGAGGTGCCAGTCGAGCTGCGCCGCGCCGAGCCGCCGCGGCTGCCGGAGCTCTCGGAGCCGGAGCTCGTCCGCCACTTCACGAAGCTCTCGACGCGCAACTTCGGCATCGACACCGGCTTCTACCCGCTCGGCAGCTGCACGATGAAGCACAACCCGCGCGTCAACGAGCGGCTCGCGATGCTGCCCGGCTTCAAGGATCTCCACCCGCACCAGGAGGAGGACGGCGCCCAGGGCGCGCTCGAGCTGATGTGGCGGCTGCAGGAGATCCTGCAGGAGGTGGCGGGCCTCGACGCCTGCTCGCTGCAGCCGGCGGCCGGGTCGCAGGGCGAGCTGACCGGTCTGATGCTGATGCGCGCCTACTTCGAGGACATCGGCGAGGGCGCCCAGCGCGACACGATCATCACGGCCGACACCGCGCACGGAACGAACCCGGCGAGCGTGACGATGGCCGGGTACAAGCTCGAGAAGGTGGCCACGGACGCCCGCGGGAACCTCGACGTCGACGACCTGCGCGCGAGGGTCGACGAGCATACGGCGGGGCTGATGCTGACGAATCCGTCGACGCTCGGCCTCTTCGACGAGCACATCGAGGAGATCGCGGCGATCTTCCACGAGGCGGGCGGGCTCCTCTACTACGACGGCGCGAACCTGAACGCTGTCTGCGGCATCTCGCGCCCCGGGGACATGGGCTTCGACATCGTCCACATCAACCTGCACAAGACCTTCTCGCAGCCGCACGGCGGCGGCGGTCCCGGCGGCGGCCCGATCGTCGTGCGCAAGAAGCTCGAGCCCTTCCTGCCGGTGCCCGCGGTCGTCAAGGACGGCGACGCGTTCCGGCTCGACCACGACCGGCCGAAGTCGATCGGGAAGGTGCGCGGTTTCACCGGCCCGTTCGGCGTCTTCGTGCGCTCGTACGCCTACATCCGCTCCTACGGGCCGGCGCTGCGCGAGATGTCCGAGGTCGCCGTCCTGAACGCGAACTACCTGCTCGCGAGGCTGCGCGACGCCTACGACCTGCCCTACGACCGCCTCTGCATGCACGAGTTCGTGCTCAGCGCACGCTCGCTGAAGCGCGACCACGGGATCACGGCGCTCGACGTCGCCAAGCGGCTGATGGACTACGACCTGCACCCGCCGACGATCTACTTCCCGCTCGTCGTTCCGGAGGCGCTGATGATCGAGCCGACCGAGACCGAGCCGAAGGAGCGGCTCGACGGCTTCGTCGACGCGATGCTCGCGATTGCGCGCGAGGCGGCCGAGGAGCCCGAGCTGCTCAAGGAGGCGCCCCGTTCGCGGCCGGTGCGCCGACTCGACGAGGTGAAGGCGGCCAAGCGCGCCGTCGTCAAGTACGGCTTCGAACAGCACCCCGATCTCTCAGGCGAGGCAGGAGAGCCCCGCCAGCTCGAGGCACAGAAAGGCGCATGATCAGAGAAGAGCTCGAGCGACAGGTCGACGAGCTGGCCGAGTCGTACAGCGGTCAGGACTTCGCGGACGCCGTGCAGCGGTACTCGCAGGACCTGCGTCCCGAGGAGCAGGAGGAGCTGCAGGCGATCCTGCTCGAGCGAGCACGGCTGCTCGAGGACGCCGTCCAGGAACGTGCGGACGCGAGAGGATGGTTCCGCCGGATGTGGCGCGACATCGGCGGCCCTCGCCCGCCGCGGCCACCCCGGTAGCGAGGTGCACTACCGCGTCGCGGCCAGCTGACCGCAGGCTGCGGCGATGTCGCGGCCGCGGGTGAGGCGTACCGTCGACGGCAGCCGTGCGCGGTCGAGCACGGCCTTGAACGCCGCGATCGCCTCGCGCGAGGAACCGTCGTAGCGTCCGGTCGGGTTGTACGGGATCAGGTTGACCTTGAAGACATGCGGATCGAGGATCGCCGCGAGCTCTCGTGCGCGCTCGGGCGAGTCGTTGACGCCGGCGAGCAGGACGTACTCGACGAAGACCTTCCGGTGCCGGAGCGCCACGTAGCGTCGGCACTCGGCGAGCACGTCGGCCAGGGGGTAGCGGTCGTTCACCGGCATGATCTCCGAGCGCAGCCGCGGGTCGGCCGCGTGGACGGAGAAAGCGAGCCGGATCGGCTCCCTCGACCTCGTCGACGAACCGCGTCAGGCCAGGCATCCAGCCGACTGTCGAGATCGTGGTCCGCCGGTGCGTGATGCCGATCTCGGGAAGCCGCCGTGCGCTCGCCAGCACCTGCTCGTAGTTGAGGAACGGTTCGCCCATCCCCATGTAGACGAGGTGGTTGACGGGCTCGAGTCGACGGAAGTGGAGCACCTGGTCCAGGATCTCGGAGGCGCGCAGGTTGCGACCGAACCGCATCGCGCCGGTGGCGCAGAACGTGCACGTGAGCGGGCAGCCCGATTGCGACGAGACGCAGATCGAACGGCGCCCGTCGCGGTAGCGCATCAGCACGGCTTCGACCGGATGCCCGTCCTCGGTGCGGAAGAGCGCCTTGATCGTGCCGTCGGCGGAGTGCGCCTCGTCCTCGAGCGAGAGCGTCGAGAACGGCACGGCCTCGGCGAGCTCGGTTCGGAGTGCCCGCGGCAGGTTCGTCATCTCCGCGTAGCCGGACGCGCCGCGAGCCGCCCACGCCCACACCTGACGGGCGCGGAACGCGGGCTCGCCACGCTCGGCCAGCGTCTGCTCGAGCAGGGTCAGGTCCACGCCGCCAAGGTAGCGTGTCGCTCGTGATCGACCTGCGCTCCGATACCGTGACGAAGCCGACGCCGGAGATGTATGCAGCGATCGCTGCAGCCGAATTGGGCGACGAGCAGCGGCGCGAGGATCCGACGGTGAACGAGCTCCAGGATCGTGCCGCGGAGCTGCTCGGACAGGAGGCAGCGCTCTTCGTCCCGACCGCGACGATGGCGAACCAGATCGCCCTCCGACTCCTCGGCCGCCGCGGCGGGGAGCTGCTCGCGGAGGAGCGGACGCACGTACTCGTCTACGAGTCGGGAGGGGCCGCCGCGCACAGCGGGCTCGTGATGCGAGGCGTGCCTGCGGAGGCCGGTTGGCTCACGCCGGCCCACCTGCACGAGTGGGCGACCCTGTGCGACGGTGTGCTGCAGCCGCCGAGCGTCGTCGTGCTCGAGCAGACGCACCGCTCTGCGGGGGGCCGCGTCTGGCCGCTCGACCTCTTCGAGCGGACCGTGGCAGCGGCCCGGGAGCTCGGCGTCGGCGTCCATCTCGACGGCGCACGGCTCCTCAACGCCTCCGTTGCGAGCGGGGTACCCGCTGCGACGTGGGGCAGTTTCGCGGACACCGTGACCGTCTGCTTCTCGAAGGGGCTCGGCTGCCCGATGGGCGCCGTCCTCGCCACGTCCGCCGAGCGGATCGAGGAAGCGTGGCGGTGCAAGTTCCAGTTCGGCGGGGCGCTCCGGCAGGCGGGCATCGTCGCGGCGGCGATGCTCTACGCCCTCGAGCACCATGTCGAGCGGCTCGCCGACGATCACGGACGAGCACGCCGGCTCGCTGACGGGCTCGCGCGGGCCGGGCTCCCGGTCGATCCCGTGGCGACCGAGTCCAACTTCGTCGCGATCGACGTCCGCCCGCTCGGACTCGCGGCGCTCGACGCCGTGGCGCGAGTCGCGGAGGCCGGCGTGCTCGTGTCGACGCTCCGACCCGGCGTCCTGCGGGCGGTCACGTACCTCGGTATCGATGACGAGGCGATCGAGACCGCGATCGATGCGATCCCGCAGGCGCTGGGAGCGCGTGTCAGCGCCTGACTCCCTCGGCGACGACCTGAGCCACAAGCTCGCTGCAGCACAGGCCGAGCAGCGGATGCCGTCGGTGTCTGCGGTCGTCTTCCGCGGCGACGAGGTCGTCTGGCAGGAGGCGCTCGGGCTCGCGGACGTCGACGAGGGGCGCGAGGCGACGCCCGACACGCAGTACCGGATCGGCTCGATCACGAAGACGTTCACCGCGGTCGGCGTGCTGCAGCTGCGGGACGAGGGGCGGCTCTCGCTCGACGATCCGCTCACACGGTTCCTCCCCGAGAGCGCTCACGGCCCGACGATCGGGCGGATGCTCACCCACGTGTCCGGCCTTCAGCGCGAGCCGCCGGGAGAGATCTGGGAGACCATGCAGGCGCCCGGGCGCGAGGAGCTGCTCGCCGGCACTGCGGCCGCAGAGCAGGTGCTCGAGCCGGGGTCCTGGTGGCACTACTCGAACCTCGCCTTCGCGCTTCTCGGCGAAGTCGTCGCACGCGCACACGGAGGCTCGTGGGAAGAGGCGTTGCAGGAGCGTGTGCTCGACCCGCTCGGGCTCTCCCGGACGACGCCCGAGGCTGCCGATCCCGCCGCCTCCGGCTACTTCGTCGAGCCCTACTCGGACGCGGTCCGGCCCCAACCGCGTCTCGACCTCGGCGGTGCGGGGGCGCTCGGCAAGCTTTGGTCGACGACCGGCGACCTCGCTCGCTGGGGCGCGTTCCTCGCTGCCGGCGACGACCGGGTACTCGCCGCCGCGACGCTCGAGGAGATGGCGCACGTCCGGGCGATGGTCGACCACGAGCGTTGGGCGGTCGCGTGGGGCACCGGCCTGGCGCTGTCCCGCTCCGGCGAGCACCTTTTCGTCGGCCACGGCGGCGCGATGCCCGGACATCTCGCTGGCCTCGTCGTCAATCGCAAGACCGGGATCGGCGCCGCCGTCCTCACGAACTCGGGCGCAGGCCCCGCGCCGGAGAGGCTCGCGCTCGAGCTCGCGGTCGCCGGGATCGAGGCGCTGCCGCCGTCCACGGAGGCTTGGCGGCCCGGCGAGGAGCCGCCCGACGAGATCGAGCCGCTTCTCGGTCGCTGGTGGACGGAGGGCCACGAGCTCGTCTTCTCCTGGCGCGGCGGACGACTCGAGTCCCGTCTCGTCGACGGGGCTCCGGGCCGCGACGTCTCCCGCTTCGAGCCAGAGGGAGACGACACCTTCCGCGTCGTCGAGGGCCGCGAGCGCGGCGAGCTCCTGCGCGTCGTGCGCGACGCGGCCGGCTCGATCGAGAAGCTGTACTTCGCGACGTATCCCGTGCGCCGCGAGCCGTCCGGGTTCTAGGTGCGCTCACCCGCCTGGTAGAAGGCGATCGCGATCCCGACGTAGACGGCGATCAGGATCATTCCCTTCCATCGGGTCGAGCGGCCGTCGGCGAGCAGGATCGACGCTGCGATCACTGAGATCGCGAGCGCCGCGATCTCGACCTGGCGGAACGCGAGCGCGAGCGGCTCGATCAGGAGCGCCAGCAGGGTGACTGCCGGGATCAGGAAGACCGCCACCTGCGCGCTCGACGCGAGCGCGATCTCGGCCGCGAGCTTGATCTTGCCGCGGTAGGCGACCACCACCGCGCCGCCGTGCTCCGCAGCGTTGCCGACGATCGCGACGATGACGGCGGCGACGAAGAACTCGGTCAGGCCGACCTCGTGTGCGAAGACCTCGAGCGTCCCGACCAGGATCTCCGCGACGAGGGCGGTCAGCACCGTGGCGACGCCCAGGACGACCAGTGCGAGGCGAAACGACCACCCTTTGATCTCCTCGTCGCTCGCGATGTGAAGCGACGCGTGCCGACGCAGCGACCACCACGTGACCGCCACGTAGGCGACGAGGAGAACGATCGAGACCGGGATCGAGATCTTGACGATCTCGTCGCGGTCGGGGTCACCCTCCCAGCCGGGGATCGAGGGGATGAGCAGGATCAGCGTGGTCATGCCGACGAGCCCCAGCGCCAGGAAGCTCGACGGGCGGTCGATCTCCCCGCGACCGCCAAAGAGCAGCGAGAAGCCGAGGACGAGCAGGAGGTTGCCGATCACCGAGCCGGTCAGCGAGCCGCGCACGACCTCGGTCAGTCCTTCGTTCACCGCCAGGAGCGCGATGATCAGCTCGGGGGCGTTCCCGAAGGTCGCGTTCAGGAAGCCGCCGATCCCCGGGCCCGTGTGCTCTGCGGCGTGCTCCGTCGCCTCTCCGATCAGCCACGCGAGCGGGATCAGTGCGATCGCGGAAAGAACGAACTCGACCGTCTCGTCGAGGTCGAGCACGTAATGAAGAAGGATCACGATCGGCGCCACACCGACCGACATGAACAGGGCGCGCCGGACCATGGCCGCGGACTCTACCCAGGCGCATTGCCTGAAGTTGCAGCGAATGTCAAGTCTTGCGGCCGCGTGCCCGGGCACGCACAATCCCGGCGTGGAACAGCCTGTGCAGGCACCGGCCGAGCTTCCGCTCCACCCGCAGGACGAGGTGGAGTGCCGCCGATGCGAGGTGCACTGCGACAAGGTCGTCTACCCCGGAGCCTGCATCGAGCGCTCGTGTCCGTTCGTCTACGCGTACGAGGCCTGGGGTCACACCTACGTCGGCTGCATGCAGCAGGTCTACGCGGTCGAGCTCGATCTCGATCTGCTTCGGGCGGCCGAGTCGAGGCGGGAGGGCTTCGGCGGGATCCGGGCGACCGGGGCGCCGCTGCCGATGTGCAAGGTCGAGGTCGCGGCCTGCTACGAGAGCCGCGGCGACGAGCTCGGCTGCCGGAACCCGGAGTTCCACGAGGTCCCGCTCGCGCAGCCCAGCTTCCGCATCTTCGCGCAGATCACGCCCAACGCCTGAGGCCGGCCCTGGGACGAGAAAGGCTTGTGTTGGAACAACACAAGCCTTCTTTCACCCCTCCGTGACGGAGTCGTGACGAAGCGACCCTCAGGCGCAGGCACGCTCTCCTCGTGCGCTTCGCGGTCCCTTCGAACGATCCGCGGCTTCACGCTCTCGTAGTCGCACTCGACCGAGACGATGCCCCGATTGCCGCGACGTGGCGAGCCGTCGGTGAGGCCGCGTGGGAGCTGGGTCTACCACGTCCCGGCTACCACGCGGTCCGCGAGCTCGTGCGCGTCGAGCGCCGCCGGCGGGCCGCCCGGACCGTGACGCGAGCGGCGGCCCTCGAGGTCGCGCTCGCCGCAGGGTCGTCGCGAGTGGTCGACCTGCCGATCGCCCTCGATGCGCTCAAGCGGGCGCGGGAGCTGGAAGAGCTTGTGTTGGAACAACACAAGCCTTCCTAACGACGTGCGCGGGGGCGCTTCGCGCGCGTCCAGCGACGGTGCAGATCGCGCAGCTTCTTCACCTCGGCCGCGTCCGGCCCATGCCCGTCCGGTCCCGGGGTCTCCATCAGCGCGGGCAGCCCCTGCACGGCCGGGTGGGCGAGAAACGCGCCGAGTCGCTCGCCGAGCTCCCCCTCGAGGACGTTCGCGTGCCGGTCGCGATTCGAGCCGAGCGGTGCCGCTGCGTCGTTGACGTGCAGTGCGCGCAGGCGATCGAGGCCGATCCGCTCGTCCAGCTCGGCGATCGTTGCGGCGACGGCATCCGGCTCGCCGACGTCGACACCCGAGACGAAGAGGTGGCACGAGTCGAGGCAGATGCCGAGCCGCGCGTGCCGCCCGAGCGCGTCGACCAGCGTCGCGAGCTCCTCGAGCGAGCGTCCGATCGTGGTGCCGGCCCCCGCCGAGTTCTCGAGTAGGAGCCAGGTGGTCTCCGAGGAGCGGTCGAGCACCTGCTCGAGCGCGGGGACGCAGCGCTCGAGGCCGGCGTCGAGACCGGCCCCGAGGTGTGAGCCGACGTGGAAGACGACGCCGTCGGCCTCGATCGCTACCGCGGCGTCCATGGTCGAGAGCATTGTCTGCAGGCTCTTGCCGAACACCGTCTCGTCCGGAGTCGCCAGGTTGCACAGGTAGAGCGCGTGGACGAGCGCGGCGCCGATGCCTGCCTCTGCCCGTCGCTCACGGAAGCGTGCGAGGTCGTCGGGGTCGTGCTCGGGGAAGCGCCAGGCGCGTGGGCTCTGGGCGAACAGCTGCACGGCGTCCGCGCCGATCTCGATCGCCCGGTCGAGCGACCCCTTGATGCCGCCCGAGCAATGGGCCCCGAAGAGCACGGCGATAACCTAACCAGGGCAATGACCGTGAGAGTCCGCATGGCGCCGAGCCCGACCGGTTTTCTCCACATCGGCGGCGTCCGCACCTTCCTCTTCAACTGGCTGTTCGCGCGGGGCCGCGGCGGCGAATGCCTGCTCCGCATCGAGAACACCGACACGAGCCGGGAGGTGGCGGAGTCCGTCGAGCAGATCCAGAGCTCGCTGGCGTGGCTCGGGATCGACTGGGACGGTCCCGTGACGTTCCAGCTCGACCGGCTGGAGCGCTACCGGCAGGAGGCGCACCGGCTCGTCGCCGAGGGAGTCGCGTACGAGGACGAGGGCGCGATTCGCATCCGCATGCCAGAGGAGGGGACGACGGGCTGGGACGACGCGGTCAAGGGTCGGATCGAGTTCACGAACGAGCAGCTGGAGGACCTCGTGCTCGTCCGCTCCGACGGGAGGGCGACGTACAACTTCGCCTCGCCGGTCGAGGACTGGCTCGACGGGATCACGCACGTGATCCGCGGGGACGACCACGTCTCGAACACGCCGAAGCAGATCGTGATTCTGCGCGCGCTCGGCTCGGAGATCCCGACCTATGCGCACGTTCCGAGCGTCTTCGGCGAGGACGGCAAGAAGCTCTCGAAGCGGCACGGGGCGATCTCGGTGGACGAGTTCCGGGCGGCCGGATATGTCGCGCCTGCGCTGATGAACTTCCTCGCCCTGCTCGGCTGGGCGCCCGACGGCGAGACGACGATCATGTCCCGCGACCAGCTCGTCGAGCGCTTCAGACTCGAGCGGGTCGGGGAGAGCCCGGCCACGTTCGACTACGCGAAGCTCGACTGGATGAACGGGGTCTACCTGCGCGAGCTCCCGCCTGATCGGTACGCCGACGCGCTGGTCGAGTACCTGCGCGAGCAGGGCTACGACTGGGACGAGCGGATCGCGCGGTCGGCGGCGCCGCTGGTGCAGGAGAAGATCACCCGGCTGGGCGAGTTCCCCGGCTACGCCGGCTTCCTCTTCGGCGACGTCGAGCCCGATCCCGAGCTGCTCGATCCGGACGTGCTCGCGGCGGCGGCCGAGACGCTCGAGCAGCTCGAGCCTTTCGAGGTCGAGGAGATCGAGACGGCGCTGAAGGACCTCTCCGAGCGACTCGGACTGAAGCCGCGGCAGGCGTTCCAGACGATCAGGGTCGCGGTGACCGGATCGAAGGTGTCTCCCGGTCTCTACGAGAGCCTGGAGCTCCTCGGGCGAGACGAGTCGCTCGCGCGAATCAGGCGCGCGGCGGCGGTAGCGGCTTGAGCGGCGCGAGCGGATCGAGCGCACGCTGGAATTCGATCCAGGCACGACGGCGGTAGCTCGCGCTCGGCTGCGGCAGAGGCAGCCGCCGGGCGCCGCGCTCGACCTGGCTGCGCGTCACATCGGCTTTCTGGCTGTTGCGTCCGGACCCCACAAGAGGTGAACGGGCTGACGGTCCAATGCGGTACGGCTACGATTTGCGGCGCCATGGGGGGCAATACCATGCGTGGGGACGCGCGGAACGTGCTGGTCGTCGAGGACGAGCAGTCGCTCCGGCTGCTCTGCCGCGTCAATCTCGAGCTCGAAGGCCATCGAGTGGGCGAGGCCGCGTCCCTCGCCGAGGCACGCAAGGCGATCGAACGCGACCAACCCGACGTGATCCTTCTCGACCGACACCTCGGCGCGGACGACGGGCTCGAGCTGCTCGACGAGATCGAGGCGCTCGACCTGCCCGTACGTGTCGTGCTCCTCTCTGGTTCGAGCGAAGTGGGGCCAGAGCTACGCGGCCGCGTCGCCGGCGTCCTCGGCAAGCCTTTCACTCTCGACAGCCTCTCGGCCGCCGTCTCGGGCGTCGCGCTCAGGTAGCCGGAACACCCATGAGCATCACCGGGGTCAGGACACCGACCGAGTACGAGGAGCGGCTCGCGCGCTATCTCTTCGAGCGCGCCGAGGAAGGTCGGGCCGTCCGCGTCGGAGAGAAGGAGACCTCGGAGCAGGCGGCGATCGTCGAGCGGTACCGCGACCTCTTTTCCACGGAGCAGCTGGAGGTCCTGCGCGACGCCGAGGACGAGTCTGGTGACGACGAGCGGGAGCTTCTCTACCGGCTGCGCAAGACGTGCGAGGGCGGGATCGTCTCCGCCGAGCTCACCAGCCGTGAAGACGAGCTCGAGAACCGGATCCTGGCCGTGCGGATCCCGTGGCAGGGGGAGGAGCTACCGCTGCGATCGGCACAGGCAAGGCTCGCCGTCCTGCCGGGCTACCGCGACCGCGACGAACTCGGCGCGCTCGCGATGGCGGCGAGCGCCGGCTTCAACGAGGACCGGCGCGAGCTGCTCGCGGCCGGCGACGCGCTCGAGGCCGAGCTCTCCGGCGAGCCGGACGCGGTCGCGCGCAACGAAGAGGAGAAGGGGATCTCGCTGCAGGAGCTGGAGCGCGCCCTCGACGCAGCGAGCCGGGCCTCGACGAGCGCCTATGGACGGCTGCGCGATCGCTGGTTCGAGCGGCTGCTCGGCCCCGACCGCGAGGATGTCCCGACGTCGAGCCACACGAGCTACCTGCGCCGGCTCTCGCCGCTCGAGGCGACGTACACCAAGGAGCAGGCTGTGCCCGTGTGCGCCGCGACGCTCGCGGCGCTCGGGCTCGAGCTCGAACAGCTGCCGGGGATCAAGCTCGACCTCGACGACCGGCCGCAGAAATCGCCGCGCGCATGCGTGATCGCCTCCGACCCGCCGAGCATCGTCCACCTGATCACGCGCGCCCAGGGCGGCCTGCACGACTACCAGGCGTTCTTGCACGAAGCCGGGCACGCGCTTCACTACGCAAGCGTCGACCCCGGACTGCCGTACACGTTCCGCAGGCTCTCGCGCGACCACGCGCTGACGGAGATCTACTCCTACATCGTCGAGGCGATCTCGCGCGAGCCGCGCTGGCACGCCGAGCACTTCGGGCTGTCCGACGCGCAGGCGGAGGAGAACGCGCAGGCGACGACGTTCCTCGAGGCGCTGCTCTTCCGCCGCTACACGGCAAAGCTGCAGTTCGAGCTCGACTTCTGGGGGCGGTTCCGCGAGGACGGCGGCACGCCCGGCGGCTATTCCGAGCGCCTGACCGAGGCCACCGGGCTCCGCTACCCGGCCGAGAACTTCCTGGCCGACATGGACGCCGGCTTCTATTCCGCCGACTACCTCCGCGCCTGGATCCGCTCCGCGCAGCTGCGGCAGCATCTCGTGTCCGAGGTGGGCGAGGACTGGTGGCGCCGCCCCGAGACCGGCGAGCGGCTGCGCGCGCTCTGGCGCGAGGGGACGCGCCCTACGAGCGAGGAGATCGCCGCCCGCATCGGCTTCGAGCCGCTGGACACCGCTCCCCTGCTGCACGAGCTCGGTGCATAGGCGGCTCGATCTCAGCGCTTGACAGGGCCGGTCGGCGCGCCTAAAACTTAGACCTGAATCGGGTCTCAGGTTCGAGACCCGTCCATCACGTTTTTCTCACCGGAGGTCAGGAAGCATGAAGGCAAGGCGTTGGCAGAGCGTCGCCGTGCTCGCGGCGGTGACGGCGCTCCTCGCGGGCTTCGCGAGCGGAGCCGAGGCGAAGACGGAGGCCGCCGGCGCGTCGGCCGAGCCGTACAAGGTCGGGATCGTCTATTCGCGCACCGGGGCGTTCGCCGCGTACGGCGCCGAGTACATCCAGGGCCTCCGCTACGGGCTCGCGTACGCGACCAAGGGCACGATGAGGGTGAACGGCCGCCCGATCCAGCTCACCGTCGTCGACGACGGCACGGATGCGGTGAAGGCCGTCGCCGCCGGCAAGGACCTGATCGGCAAGGGCTACAAGATCCTCGCCGGCTCCGTCTCCTCGGCTGTCGCGCTGCAGATGGCCCCGCTCGCAGAGCAGAACAAAGTGCTCTTCATCTCGGGCCCGGCCGCCACGGACGCGATCACGGGAATCAACAAGTACACGTTCCGTTCCGGCCGCCAGACCTACCAGGACGTGAAGACGGCCGCGACGTTCCTCAAGGGCGTCGGCAGGAACGTGACCGTCTTCGCCCAGGATTCGGTCTTCGGCAACGGCAACGTCGCTGCCGTGAGCTCGATCGTCGGCTCGGAGGGTCACAAGGTCGGCAAGCTGCTGGTGCCGGGGTCGGCGCAGGACTTCACGCCGTTCGCGCAGCAGGTGAAGCAGGCGAATCCGGATCTGCTGTTCGTCGCCTGGGCCGGCTCGAACGCGGCCGCGATGTGGCGCGCGCTCGAGCAGCAAGGCGCCTTCGGCGTCTCGAACAAGATCACGACCGGACTCGCCGAGCGAGCCACGTGGACGACCTTCGGCGACGTTGCCGCGAAGATCGACTTCCTCTCGCACTACGTTTCGACTGCGCCGAAGAACAGGGTGAACGACTTCCTCGTCAACTCGATGCGGAAGCGCGGCCAGGTGCCCGACCTGTTCACACCGGACGGCTTCGTGGCCGGCCAGATGATCGTCCGGGCGCTCGAGGGCGCGAAGGGCGACAACGTGGACAAGATGATCTCGGCGCTCGAAGGCTGGAGCTTCGTCGGCCCGAAGGGCCAGCAGACGATCCGCCAGTCGGATCACGCCATGATCCAGCCGATGTTCCAGGTCAAGCTGGTGAAGGGCGCAAACGACAGATGGCAGCCGCGGGTCGTCTCGCGCATCAAGGGGCAGTTCGTCGCCCCGCCGGAGCCGCGCTAGACGGCCGCAACCTGACCTCGAGGATCGTGGTCACCACCCCACCGATCCTCGCCACGCAGAACCTCGGGCTCGACATCGGCGGCGCTCACATCGTCGCCGATGTCTCGCTCGCGGTCCGCGCGGGCGAGTTCGTCGGCATCATCGGGCCGAACGGCGCCGGCAAGACGACGCTCTTCAACCTGCTCTCGGGGCTCGTGCGCCCGACCGCGGGGAGCGTCGAGCTGCACGGGCGGGACGTCTCGAGCCTGCCGCCGTACCGGCGCACCCGCGCCGGGCTCGGCCGCACGTTTCAGGTCTCGAGCGTCTTCCCGCTGCTCCCGGTGCACGAGAACGTGCGACTGGCGGCAGAGGCGGACATCGGCGGCTCGCTGCGGATCTGGCGGCGCGCGGCCTCGGTCCGTGAGGCGACGGAGCGGGCGGGCAGCGCGCTCGAGCGGGTCGGCCTGAGTACCCGCGCGAGGTGGCCGGCGGGCCTGCTCTCGCACGGGGACAAGCGCAAGCTCGAGCTCGCGATGCTCCTCGCCGGCCGGCCGGACGTGATCCTGCTCGACGAGCCGATGGCGGGCGTGTCCGCCGAGGACGTCGACGAGCTGGTCGAGCTGATCCGCTCGGTGCACCGCGAGGAGGGCAAGACGGTGCTCATGGTCGAGCACCGGATGGAGGTCGTGATCGGGCTCGCCGAGCGGATCGCGGTCATGCACCACGGCGCGCTGCTCGCCTTCGACGAGCCGGCCGCGGTGATGGCGAACGAGACCGTCCAAACCGCGTACCTCGGGGAGCCTCTTGTGAGCGTCCCGGAACCGCTGATCCGAGTCGAGGGGCTGCACGTGCACCTCGGCCAGTCGCACATCCTCCAGGGCGTCTCCTTCGAGGTGCCCGAGGGCGGTGTCACCGCACTCCTCGGCCGCAACGGGGTCGGCAAGACGACGACCCTGCGCGCGATGATGGGCCTCGTCCCACGCCGGGGCAGCGTCGTCGTCGAGGGCGCGGAGCTCGCCCGCCTGCCGACGCACGCGATCGTCAGGCGCGGGATCGGCTACGTGCCAGAGGATCGCGACGTCTTCGCCGGCCTGACCGTGGACGAGAACCTGCGCCTCGCGGAACGGAACGGCGCGCCGCGCTACGAGCTCGTGTACGAGCTCTTCCCCGAGCTCGAGGAGCGCGGCGGCCAGAAGGCCGGCACGCTCTCGGGCGGCCAGCAGCAGATGGTCGCGATCGCGCGCGCGCTCCTGAACGACAACCCGATCCTGCTCGTCGACGAGCCGACGAAAGGGCTCGCACCGCTGCTCGTGACCGAGGTGGCGGCGGCGATCGAGCGCGCGGCCGAGCTCGCGACCGTGCTGCTCGTCGAGCAGAACCTGGCCGTCGTCGCCCGCGTCGCGAGACAGGTGGTCGTGCTCGACGGCGGTCGCGTCGTGCACGCCGGCCCGGCGGCCGAGCTGCTCGGCGATCCCGAGCACGTTCGCGCCCTCCTCGGCGTCCACGGAGGCGGGCATTGAGCACGTTCGTCCTGCTCACGATCACCGGCCTCGGCCTCGGGGCGATGTACTTCCTGATCGCGTCCGGCCTCTCGCTCATCTATGGCCTGATGGGCGTGCTCAACTTCGCGCACGGGGCGCTGCTCACCGTCGGCGCCTACATGACCTGGTGGATGTCGACGCACGTGGGCGGCGGCGTCGGGACGGAGCTGCTCGTCGGTGCGCTCTTCGGGATCGCCGTCGGCGCCGTTCTGGCCGCGCTGATCGAGCTCGTGCTGATCAGGCCGCTCTACCGGCGCCCGGTCGAGCAGGTGCTCGTCACCGTCGGCCTCGCGCTCGTGCTCGGGGCCCTCGTCGAGGCGATCTGGGGCTTCGACGCCCGGCCCTTCCCGGTGCCGGCCTGGATGATCGACACGACCACCGTCTTCGGGGCTGCGATCCCGAACGACCGCTTTGTCGAGATCGCGGCCGCCGTGCTCGTGCTCGCCGGCCTGACCGCCTTCCTGCGCTACACCCGTTACGGCCTGATCATCCGGGCCGGCGTCGAGAACCGCGCGATGGTGACCGCGCTCGGGATCGACGTGCGCAAGGCGTTCACGCTCGTCTTCGCGCTCGGCGGCGCCGTGGTCGCGATCGCCGGCGTGCTCTCGGGCGTCTACTACGGCGTCGTCGACCCGACGCGAGGCACGACGCTCCTGATCTTCGCCTTCATCGTCGTCGTGATCGGCGGCTTCGGCTCGATCGGCGGCACCGCCGTCGCGGCGGTCGCGGTCGGGCTGATCCAGCAGTACGCGAACTACTACGCGTCGAGCGGCCTCGGCGACCTCGCCGTCGTGCTCCTGCTCGCGATCGTGCTGCTGCTCAAGCCCGAGGGCCTCGCTCCGAAGGTGGCGCATTGAGCCGCGTGCGCCCCTTCCTCGTGCCCGCGGTCATCTTCGCGGTCTTCGCGCTGATCCCGACCCTGTCGCTCGACATCCCGGTGCTCCTCGCCGGCCCGCTCGACAGCCCGGGGACGCTCGGCCTGCTCGCGCTCTGCCTCGTCTTCGCCGGCGTGGCGCTCACCTACGACCTCCTGTTCGGTTTCACGGGCCTGCTCTCGTTCGGGCACGCCCTCTACTTCGCGATCGGTGTCTACGTGACGACGATCGCGCTCTCGGAGTGGGAGTGGGGGCTCTGGCCGACGCTCGGCTTCGTCGCCGTGATTGCACTCGTCGTCCCGTTCGTCCTCGGTTCGATCAGTCTCCGCGTGAGCGGAATCGCGTTCGCGATGGTGACGCTCGCGTTCGCGCAGGCGGGACAGGTGCTCGTGCAGAAGAACCCGGACGGGCTCACCGGCGGCGAGGAGGGCCTCGGGCTCAACTTCGAAGCGATCCCGGCCGCGTTCGTCGGCGTCGTGAACACGAAGAACCTCTACTGGCTCGCGCTCGGCTACGCGACGGTCGTGTTCCTCGTCGTTCGCTGGGCGGTCTCGAGCTCGCCCGGCCGCGTCTGGCAGGCGATCCGCGAGAACGCACAGCGGGTCGAGGTGATCGGGCTGCAGCCGTTCCGCTTCAAGCTGGTCGCATTCGTGCTCGCCTCCTTCCTTGCGACCGCGGGCGGCGTTGTGTGGCTGCTCGTGCTCGGCACCGGGCGCCTCCCCTCAGGTGACGACCGCGAGCTTCACGCTGACGCTGCTCGTGATGGTCGTGCTGGGGGGTGCCGGGACCCGCTACGGCGCCCTCCTCGGAGGCTTTCTCTACACGCTCGCCGACCAGCGACTGGGCTCGCTCGCCGGCCACCCGACGATCGAGAAGCTGCCCACGGTGCTCTCGACGCCGCTCTCCGAGCCGCTCTTCATCCTCGGCACGCTCTTCATCCTGCTCGTCTTCTTCGCCCCCGGTGGGCTGGCCGGCCTCGGCCACCGGACGCGCGCGATGCGCCGGAGCCTCGGCATGGAGGCCGACGCGTGAGGATCTCCTGGGAGCGCCACGGCGACGGGCCGGCCCTGCTGCTGATCCACGGGCTGGGGTATGCCCGCTGGGGCTGGGAGCCGGTCGTCGAGCCGCTGGCGGGTTCGTTCGATGTGCTCCTCTTCGACAACCGCGGCATCGGCGACAGCGATGCTCCGCCCGGCCCATACACCGCGGCGCAGATGGCGGAGGACGCCGTCCTGGTGCTCGACGAGGCCGGGGTCGAGCGTGCTCACGTGGTCGGAACGAGCCTCGGCGGCATGGTCGCCCAGGAGCTCGCGCTCGGCCGGCCAGAGCGCGTGGAGCGGCTCGTGCTCGCGGCCACGACGCCGGGCGGCCCGCAGGCGTTCCCGATGCCGCAGCGAACGGTCGAGCTGATGCAGGCGCGGGCGACCCTCCGTGAGTACGTCGAGAACGCGCTCGAGCCAGACCCCCGCCCGGAGCTCGTCGACCGGATTCTCGAGCACCGCGAGCGAACGGCCCAGCCGTTCGAGCCCTGGGCTGCACAGGCGGCGGCGGGCGCGACGTTCGACGCGCACGACCGGCTCGGCGCGCTCGCGGCGCCGACGCTCGTCCAGCACGGTGACGGCGACGTCGTCGTCGATCCGCGCAACGCTCATCTGCTCGCGGACGCGATTCCCGACGCACGCGTCTCGATCTACCCCGGCTGCGGGCACCTCTTCATGTGGCAGGACCCGAAGCGCTTCACGCGCGAGCTCGAGGAGTTCCTGTGCTGACCCTCGACCGCTGGATCCGCGACCGTGCGCGCTCGACCCCCGACCGGGTGGCAATCGACTGTCGCGGCGCCGAAACGACCTACGCGGAGCTCGACGCGCGGTCCGAGCGGCTCGCGGCCGGGTTGCTCGCCGCCGGTCTCGTCAGGGGCGACCGGGTCGCGACGCTGACGGCGACGAGCACCGAGCACGTCGTCGCCTTCTTCGCCTGCGCCAAGGCGGGGCTGACGCTGACGCCGCTCAACTGGCGCCTCGCGGAGCCGGAGCTCGCCTACCAGATCGCCGACGCGGAGCCGGCCGTCCTCCTCTGCTCGGACGAGTACGCCGCGAGCGCAGCCTCGTTGCACGAGCGCAGCGCCGGCCTGGAGGAGCTTGTGTTGGAACAACACAATCCCGTCCCCGGCCCGCGCGACGACGACGGGCTCCTGCTCGTCTACACCTCGGGGACGACCGGGAAGCCGAAGGGCGCGCTGCTGACGCACGCGAACTGCTTCTGGACGAACCTCTCCTTCGACCTCGCCACCGGCATCTCGGGCGACGACGTCGTCCTCGCGGCGTTACCGCAGTTCCATTGCGGCGGCTGGAACGTCCAGCCGCTGCTCGCGTGGTGGAAGGGGGCGAAGGTCGTTCTCGAGCCCTCGTTCGACCCTTCGCGCGCGCTCGCGCTGATCGCCGAGCAGCGGGTGACGACGATGATGGGCGTCCCGGCCAACTACCTCTTCATGGCCGAGGCTCAAGAGTTCGCGCAGGCCGACCTGTCGAGCCTCCGGTGCGCCGTCGTCGGCGGGGCCCCGATGCCCGAGGCGCTGCTCGAGACGTGGCACGAGAAGGGCGTCGAGATCGTCCAGGGGTACGGGTTGACGGAAGCCGCGCCGAACGTTCTCTGCCTGCCGCCCGAGGAGGCTACACGCAGGCGGGGATCGGCCGGCAAGCCGTACCCGTACGTCGACGTCGCGCTGCGCGACCCCGACACGGGCCGACGCGTCGACGGCGCGGGCGAAGGGGAGCTCGTCGTCAAGGGCCCGAACGTGTTCGCCGGCTACTGGCGAAAACCGGAGGCGACGGACGCCGCCTTCGCCGACGGCTGGCTGCTGACCGGCGACGTCGCGTCGCGCGACGACGAGGGCTACTACACGATCGTCGGCCGGACGAAGGACATGATCATCACGGGCGGCGAGAACGTCTATCCGGCCGAGATCGAGAACGTCCTCCACGATCACGGGGCGGTGCGCGAGGCGGCGGTCGTAGGCGTCCCGGACGAGCGCTGGGGCGAGGCCTGCGTCGCGTTCGTCGTCCCGGACGGCGAGGCGACGGAGGAGGAGCTGCTCGAGCACTGCCGCGGCCGGCTCGCGCGCTACAAGGTGCCGAAGAGCGTCCGCTTCGTCGACTCGCTGCCGCGGAACGCGCTGGACAAGGTCGTCAAGTCCGACCTCGTGGAGCTCGTCCGGTGAAGGCGCTGACGGCACGCGGCGAGCGGACCCGGCAGAAGCTGCTCGAGTCGGCGGAGCGGATTTTCGCCGAGCTCGGCTACCACGATGCCTCGATCGTGAAGATCACGGAGGCGGCCGGCGTCGGCCAGGGCACGTTCTACCTCTACTTTCCGAGCAAGAAGGCGATCTTCGACGAGGTCGTGCTGGACCTCAACGCCCGCGTCCGGCACGCGATGACCGAGGGGGCGAGCCAGGGCGCGACGCGTGCCGAGCGCGAGCTGCTCGGCTTCGGCGCCTTCTTCCGCTTCACGGCCGAGCATCCGGCTCTCTACAGAATCATCCGGCAGGCCGAGTTCGTCTCGCCGGAGACGCTCGTGACGCACTACGAGCGGCTGACGGCGGGATACATGACCGGCCTGCGACAGGCGATGGACGCGGGGGAGGTTGCGGAGGGCGATCCCGAGGTGCTCGCCTGGAGCCTGATGGGGATCGGCGAGCTCGTCGGCATGCGCTGGATCCTCTGGAACGGCGAGCGCGAGATGCCCGAGCACGTCTTCGACGAGCTCGCGCGGATCATCGTGCGCGCCCTCGGCGCGAAGGACCTCGACCTGTGAGCGTCGGCGTGGCGGCTACGGCCGCCTATCTCCCCGAGCAGTGGATGAGCGCGGCCGAGATCGCGGAGGCGACCTCGATCCCGGAGCAGGTGATCCTGGAGAAGTTCGGCCTGCGCGGGAAGCACATCGCGGCCGCCGACGAGCACGTGAGCGACATGTCGGTTGCGGCCGCGTCGCGCCTCCTCGAGGAGCAGGCCGTCGACCCAGAGGCGATCGACGTCGTCCTCTACTACGGCTCGCTCTGGAAGGACTACCCGGTCTGGCAGGCGTCACCGTGGATCGCCCACCGGCTCGGCTGCACGAATGCCTATGGACTGGAGTACGCGAACGTCTCGTGCGGAACGCCCGTCGCGCTGCGGCTCGCGCGGAACTTCCTGCTCGCCGAGCCCGACCTGCAGAACGTCCTCGTCGTCGCGGCCAGCCGCGAGTCGCACCTGCTCGACTACGAGAACGAGCGCTCCCGCTTCATGTTCAACTTCGGCGACGGCGCGGTCGCCGGCCTACTCACGCGGGACGCGCCGCACGAGCTGCTCGGCTGCCACGCGCTCACCGACGGCTCGTTCTCGCTCCAGGTGAAGGTGCCGGCGGGCGGCTCGGTCGAGCCCGCCTCGGCCGAGAGCGTCGCGGCGCGCCGCCATTACCTGGACGTCGCCGATCCGGCCCAGATGAAGGGCGGGTTGGACGAGGTCAGCCTGCCGAACTTCGTCGCGGCCGCACGCGGCGCGGTCGAGCGCTCGGGCGCCACGCTCGAGGATGTGTCGTACCTCTGCGGGATCCACATGAAGCGCTCGATGCACGATGCGATCGTCGGCGAGCTCGGCGTCCCCCGGGCCGCCTACCTCGACGACACAGGACACATGAGCGGTGTCGACTCGCTGCTCGCGCTCGACCGTGCTGCCCGGGCGGGCGAGCTGGCCGAGGGCGACCTCGTGCTGCTGCTCGCCGCCGGCACCGGCTACACGTGGGCCGCCTCGGTCGTGAGATGGTGAGCGCATGACGGTCGAGGAGCTGATCGGCCAGGAGCTCGTCTCGCCCTGGCGGACGGTCGAGCAGGAGCGGATCGAGGAGTTCGCGCGCGCGACCGACGACCACCAGTGGATCCACGTCGACCCGGAGCAGGCCGCGGCCGGCCCGTTCGGGACGACGATCGCGCACGGCTTCCTGACGCTCTCGCTCGTCGTGCCGATGTTCGCGGAGGCGCTGCCGCCGCTCGAGGGCTACGGGATGACGATCAACTACGGGCTCAACCGCGTCCGGTTCACCTCGCCCGTCCCGTCGGGGAGCAGGATCCGCGGCCGCTTCCGGGTCGAGGACGTCGAGGACGTCGCGGGCGGCAAGCAGGCACGTGTCGCCGGGACGATCGAGCTCGAGGGCCAGGAGAAGCCGGCGTGCGTCGCCGAGGCGCTCTTCCGCTTTCTCAACCCAGGCTGAGCCGCTCGCCGTTCTCGAGCAGCCGGTAGCGCTGGCCAAGCCTTTCGCACTCGGCCACGAACGCGTCCGGGCTCGCCGTGTTGAACTCGAACATGCCGTAGTGGCACGGGACGGCGAGCGCGGCCTCGACGGTCCGGGCGAGGCGGGCGGCCTCCGGCCCGTCGAGGTTGCCGAGCTTGCCGTTGATCGGAATGAGCGCGACGTCGACGCCGCGCACTCCGGGATCGACCCAGGTCGTGTCGCCGGAGTGGTAGAGCCGGTACGGCCCGGCCGAGATCACGTAGCCGACGCAGTGGTCGCCGGGATGGGTCGCCGGCACGGCCTCGACGCCGAAGCCGGCGACGTCGACCCGTTCGCCTTCGGCGATCCCCGTCACCTCCGACGTGGCTGCGCTCGCGGGCGAGCTCGAGCAGGCCGGACGGGGTCACGAGCGGAGCGCCGATCGCACGCAGCGTCTCCGGATCGAGGTGATCTGTGTGGCCGTGCGTGGAGAGGACGACGTCGACGAAGGCGAGCCGTTCCGGCGCGACGACGCGTCGCGTCATCCGCACGTGCGGCGTCTCGGTGTCCGCGTACTTCCGCGTCAGCGAGTCCGAGAGGTAGGGGTCGACGACGAGGTGCCGTCCTTGGTGCTGGATGAGGAAGCCGCTCTGGCCGAGCCACCAGAGGTGCAGGCCGGCCTCGTCGCGTGCCGCCTCGACGTCGGCGAGGAAGGCGTCGTCCGCCAGCAGCGGCTCGATCAGCGCGCGTACTCCTCCCGCACGATGCGGACGCCGGCGACGAGGTTCGCGAGCTTCGCGCGAGCCGCCCAGCGGGCGGTCTGGCTGAGGCCGCAGTCGGTCGAGACGAGCGAGCCGCTCGGGCGGGGCGAAGCGGAGGAAGTGTCGGACGCGGTCGGCCACGAGCTCGGGCGGCTCGACGTAGGAGCTCTTCACGTCGATCACGCCGACGGCCGACGTCCTTCTTCCGCGGCGATCGTGCCGACGAGCTCGGCCTCGGCGAGCTCGCGGCTCGCCATCTCGAGGTGGAGCTCATCGACGTCGAGGCTCGAGGAACGCGGGGAAGAGCGGCGCGTAGCTGCGCGGCGCGACGGCGCGCGCCTTGTAGTTGCCGAAGCAGAGATGCGTCGAGAGTCGCGCGCGGCCGACGACGGGGGCGACGGTGCGGTTGAAGAGGTCGACCAGGCGCTCGGGATCCTCGCGGTGCGCGTAGCAGCTCATCGACGGCTCGTCGACGCCGATCTCGGCGCAACCAGCGTCCGCGAGCGCGACGAGCTCCGCCTGGACGATCGGCAGCAGCTCCTCGGCGGTCTCCCACCGGTCGCGGTCGAGCCGGCCCGCGAGGGTGTACGGGCCGGGCACCGCCACCTTCAGCGCGGGGCCCGGCGGAGCGATCCGGCGCAGCCGCTCGAACTCCTCCACCGTCCCGAGCCCGTGCGGGGCGGTGAGCTCGCCGACGACCCGGTGGCGCGGCCGCTGGTCGTGGGCAGGCGGGCCGAGCAGGCGCGGTGACGCGCCCTCCTCGATCCCCTCCAGACGGCTGTAGAAGCCGAGATTGAAATCGAGCCGCGTCTGCTCCCCGTCCGAGATCACGTCGAGACCGGCCGCGACCTGGTCGTGCACGGCCGCGATGACGGCGTCCTCCTGCAGCTCGGCGACGTCGTCCGGGCCGAACTCGTGCAGCCGTCCCGCGGCGTGCTCGAGCCAGCCGGGGAAGGGGTAGCTCCCGATCACCGTCGTTCGCAGTGGCGTCACTGCCGTATCCTCGCACCGTGATCGGGATCGAGACCCTCGAGTACCGCGACGTCGCGAAGACGATCGACCACTCGCTGCTGCGGCCCGAGCTCGACCTCGACACGGTGCGCGCCGGCGTCGAGCTGGCGCTGCGCTACGACGTCGCGTCGGCGACGGTGCGCCCTGCCGATGTCGGCTGGTCGGCCGAGCTCGTCGCCGGCTCCGACGTCCTGATCTCGACGGTCGTCGGCTTCCCGCACGGCAGCCACACGACCGCCACGAAGGCGGCCGAGACGGAGGAGCTCATCGCGGGCGGGGCCGACGAGATCGACATGGTGCTGAACATCGCCCGTCTGATCTCCGGCGACGACGCGTACGTCGAGGCCGACATCCGCGCCGTCGTCGAGGCCGCCCAGGGCCGGCTCGTGAAGGTGATCTTCGAGAACGCCTACCTCGACGACGCGCAGAAGATCCGCGCCTGCCAACTGAGCGCGTCGGCCGGCGCCGGCTTCGTCAAGACCTCGACCGGGTTCGCCGCCTCCGGCGCCACGATCGAGGATCTCAGGCTGATGCGCGAGCACAGCCCTGCTCACGTACAGGTGAAGGCGGCGGGCGGCGTCCGGACGCTCGACGCACTGCTCGACGTCATGAACGTCGGCGTCACGCGGATCGGCGCGACCGCGACCGAGACGATCCTCGAGGACTTCAAGGCCCGGAAGGCCGGGGCCGCTCCGCCGACTGACGTCGCTGCTCCGTCCGGCGCGTACTAGACGACGACCAAAGCTCGTAGCCGAGCCAGGCGAGCAGGAAGAACGAGACACCCAGGACGAGCGGGAGCACGATCCCGAAACCGCCGGTGCGGGCCGGGACCGCGACCACATAGGTCGCCGGGGGGACGTCGGCGGGGAGCGGCCGTCCTGCAGCGGCCGCCGCTCGCCGCACGACGACGAGCGCCGTACGGGCGAGGGCATCTCCGTCTGCGTGGGGAGGGACGCTGAGGCCGCGGAGTGGAGCCCACGCCGTTGCACTGGCGGATCGACCGCAAGCGTCCGTTCTTGAGCTCCCGCCCCGAGACGCCGAACCCCGACGGATCGATCACGACGAGTGGGCCATTCAGGGCCGAGACGCCGCCGAGCTCACGTTCGAGGTACTCCGCGTAGGCCTGCGGGCGACCGAGCAGCGACGTGTCCTCGAGATCGTCTGCGTTGGCGATCAGTGCGATCTTGACCGGATAGCCCTTCGTCGCCGCAGCGCGAAGCACGCCGATCAGGCTCAGCTCCAGCGACTGGGACGGCCTGCTCGCGACGGCCGGGTAGAGGTTCTCCGACTCGAGCATGTGCGTCGAGGGATCGCCGTGCGCAGACGCGGCGTTCGCGGCGACGAGTGCCACCGCGAACGCCGCGAGGAGACCTCTAACCCGCGAGCTCGAGATCACTCTCGAACACCGTCTCCTCCTCGACTCCGTGCGTCGCATGCGTGCTGGGACCTGCGCGGAGCCCGAGGAGGTACTGGCTGCCGAGCTTCGCGTGACGGAGCGACCGGCCCGGGTCGGTCGCCGGGCCGATCCCGCTGTCGGTTTCGAGGATCGACCACTTCGAGCCCTTGGCCCCGACGTCGTCGAAGATCCTCTTGAAGCCGACCACGCCCGGATCCGGGTCGACTGGATACCCGCGCGAGATCGTGCCCTCGCCGGCGTAGAGCGCGTCGTTGTTGGCGAGCCCGCCGGGAGCGAACGTGGGCGGGCGCACGATCGTCTGCGTGAACGGGTTCGTCGGTGGCGGGGGCTGGGACGCGAGCCGCGTTCCGTCCTTGACGTGCCAGCCGACGAGCCGGTGCGCGTTGGCCTTCCAGAACTCGAATGCGTCCCACTTCGAGCCGTCGACCGGATCCGGGAAGCGCGCCCGGCCGGAGTACGAGTGGAAGATGTCCGGCTCGAACAGGACCGTGTGCGGATCCGTGTTCGCGGTCCACCAGTCGATCCGGTGCGTTCGGGACAGTTCCGGATGCGCCGGGTCGTTGAAGAACTGCCAGCCGTTCTGCTCGGTGTGCCAGTACCAGGCGAGCGACTGGTGCGAGAGGATCTCGCCGACGATGTTGGCGCGTCGCGCGGCCTCGGCCCACCCGATCTGCGCCGGGTTCGCCGGATTGTCCCCGAGCGTCGCCCGCTGGCTGGGATCGCCGGCCGTCCCGATCATCTTGTGGCCCAGCGTCTTGGCGATCTCCACCTGGAGCAGGCCGTTCGCCGAGAGCCCGCCGCCGACCGGGTCGTACATGACGCCAAGGCTGCCGGTGTGCGTGCCCGTCGAGACCAGTCCGGCCGCGTCCAGGTACGAGCGGATCTCGGCGTGGGTCGGCTGCCGCCCGAGCTCGTTGATGTTCTGTGTGAACTGGAAGAACTCGAAGCCCCTGAAGCCGAGGGCGGCCAGATACTCGAACACCTCCTGGAAGCCGCCGGGCAGCGGCACGAGCGGGCCGAGGTCGGTCGGGTCCTCCGGGAAGGTCGGGCCGCCCAGATAGCCCATCGTCGGTGTCAGCCCGTTGGCGCGGCTGTTCGCGATGCTGCGCCTCGTGATCGAGTCGCGGATCGAAAAGTGCTGGATGCTCAGCCTGGGCGGCGGCACGAGCCGCTCGCCGACCCCGTTCGCTGCCGACCCACTCCGCACCTTGGGTGCGAGCGCACCGACTCCGGCGATTGCGAGCGACCCGGCTGCCGCGGTGCCGAGGAACCGCCTTCGGCTCACGCGCTGATGCTCGGTCATTCCATCTCCTCCCCTCGTACTGACGGCGACGCGCCGATACGCGCCTTGTGCAGTTTCGCGCGAAGATACTCTCACCGAACCGACCAGCCGCCGTCGACCGTGAGCACCGTGCCGGTGACGAACGGCGCCGACGCGAGGTAGAGCGCCGCTCCGGCGACGTCCTCGGGCCGCCCGAACTCGCCCGTGAGCGGATGCAGCTCCGGGAGCCGGGCGCGGATGCCCGGGTCCGCCTGCGCGCGGGCGCTCATCGGGGTGGCGATCAGCCCTGGAGCGATGGCGTTGACCCGGATCCCTTCGCGCCCGTACTGGAACGCCATCGCTCTCGTGAGCGTGATGATCCCGGCCTTGCTCACCTGGTAGGCGTGGGTCGCGAAGTCGTCGTCGCCGCCGACGATGCCCATCACCGAGGAGAGGTTGACGATCGCACCGCCGCCCGCGTTGCGGAGGAGCGGCAACGCGTGCTTCGAGCAGAGGAAGACACTCGTGAGGTTGTTGGCGAGCACTGCGTTCCACGCGTCGACGGTGCACTCGCCGACCGGCCCGTCGCCGAGCGAGCGGCCGCTGATCCCGGCGCCGTTGAAGAGGACGTCGAGCCGCGCGAGGCCGGCGAAGAACGTCTCGACCTCGTCCGGCTGCGTCAGGTCGGCCTGGTCGCGGTCGAGCCCGACGACCATCGCGCCCGCGCCCTCGAAGGCCCGTGCGACCGCGCCGCCGATGGCGCCCGCGCTGCCCGTCACGACGGCGACCTTCCCCCTGAGGCTCGTCTCATCGATGCGCGGATCCTCGCACGCGGTTAGATTCGCCGAGCGTGAGCGGGATCGGGGCAGCCGTCGTCGGCACGGGGTTCATCGGCGTCGTCCACGTCGAGGCGCTGCGGCGTCTCGGCGTCGACGTCACCGGTGTCGTCGGCTCGTCGCCCGCCCGGGCGCGGGAGAAGCCCGGCCTCCCCGAGCCGTACGAGAGCTTCGAGGCGATGCTCGAGGACGACCGCGTCCGGGTCGTGCACCTGACGACGCCGAACCATCTCCACTACCCGCAGGTGAAGGACGTGCTCGCGGCCGGCAAGCACGTCGTCTGCGAGAAGCCGCTTGCGCTCACCTCGGCGGAGTCGAGTGAGCTGCTCCGGCTCGCCGAGGCGAGCGGCCTCGTCCACTGCACGAACTACAACATCCGCTTCTATCCGCTCCTGCACGAGGCGCGTCAGCGAGTGCTCGACGGCGAGCTCGGCCGGGTCTGGAACGTCCACGGCGCTTACGCCCAGGACTGGCTCCATCAGGTCACGGACTGGAACTGGCGGCTCGACCCGGAGCTGGGCGGCTCGCTCCGCGCCGTCGCCGACATCGGCACGCACTGGCTCGATCTGACCGGCTGGATCGCGGGCAGGCGCGTCGCCGCGGTGTTCGCTGACCTCTACACCGTGCATCCGGTCCGGCACGTTCCGACCGGCCCCGTCGAGACCTACGCCGACGCGGGCGCGGTCGAGCGGGTCGACCGGCCGATGGCGACCGAGGACGTCGCGCACGTGCTCCTCCGCTACGAGGACGGCACGCGCGGTCAGGTGACGATCTCGCAGGTGAGCGCGGGGCGGAAGAACCACCTCTCGTTCGAGCTCGACGGCTCGGAGGGAGCGCTCGCGTGGAGCTCGGAGCGGCACGAGGAGCTCTGGCTCGGCCATCGAGACCGTCCGAACGAGATCCTCTTCCGCGACCCGGCGTTGATGCACGGGCCGCTCCGCGGCGACTATCCGGCCGGGCACGCGGAGGGGTTCACCGACACGTTCAAGCAGCTCTACCGGGCGGTCTACGCCGCCGTCGAGGAGGGACGCATGCCCGCAGAACCGGACTTTCCGACCTTTGCCGACGGGCACGAGGAGATCCTGCTCGGCGAGGCGATCGCGCGCTCGGCGCGCGAGGAGCGCTGGGTCGAGGTGGAGCGGTGAAGCTCGGGCTCCTCACCGCGGCGTTCCCGGATCTGACGCTCGAGCAGGTGGCGGAGTGGGCGGCGGCCGAGGGCTTCGAGTCGCTCGAGGTCGCCTGCTGGCCGGGCGGCGGCGGCGAGAAGCGGCGCTACGCCGGCGTGACGCACATCGACGTCGACGACTTCGACCCCGGGCAGGTTCGCGACGTCTTCGACCGGCACGGGCTCGAGATCTCGTCCCTCGCCTACTACCCGAACAACCTCCACCCGGACGACACGCACCGCGAGGAGGTGAACGCCCATCTCCGGAAGGTCGTCACCGCCGCGGCGCAGCTCGGAGTGGAGGTGGTCGGCACCTTCGTCGGCAACGACAAGGATCGCCCCCTGAGCGAGAACCTCGAGCGCTTCCGCGCGATCTGGCCCGACCTCGTGCGACACGCGACCGACCAGGGCGTGAAGATCGCGATCGAGAACTGCCCGATGATCTTCAGCGAGGACGAGTGGCCGGGCGGCAACAACCTGGCCTGGTCACCCGCGATCTGGGAGCAGATGTTCGAGGCGATCCCGGACGCCGAACTTCGGGCTCAACCTCGACCCGTCCCACCTCGTCTGGCTGATGATCGACTACGAGCGGGCGGTCTACGACTTCGCCGACCGGATCTTCCACGTCCACGCGAAGGATCTCGAGGTGCGGCGCGACGGCCTCTACCGGCACGGGACGTTGTCCGCCGGGATGGGGTGGCAGGTGCCGCGCCTGCCCGGGCTGGGCGAGGTCGACTGGAGCCGGTTCGTCGCGGCGCTCTACGCGGTCGGGTACGACCGCTGGATCTCGATCGAGCACGAGGACCGCCGCTTCGAGGGCGACGAGGAGCTCGTCAAGCGCGGCTTCCTCGTCGCCCGGAACACGCTCCGGCCGCTGCTCGTCTGAGCCTCCGCACGGTGCCGGCCGGACCGAGCTCGACGCGCGGTTTGTGTCAGGCGAGAGGACGAGGGAGCGCCGCCGGTCGGCGGCCCTCCCTCGTTTCCGCCTCAGCGCTTGTCGACGAAGCGCTCGAACCAGTCGAGCACGCGTGCATACGCGAGCGCCGCCGCCTCCGGGTCGTACCGCGCCCCCGTGTCGTTGAAGAACGCGTGGTTCGCATTCGGGAATGTGACGATCTCGTACTCGAGGCCGGCCGCCTGGAGCGCTGCCTCAGCGGCAGGCTGGGTCGCATTCACCCGTGTGTCGAGGCCCGCGTAGATCCCCAGGACGGCCGCCTTCGAGCCCGAAAGGTCGCCGTTCTCGGGAAACGGCCCATAGAACGGAACGGCCGCCGCCAGGCGCGGCTCCCGCGATGCGAGCAGCCGCCACACCATGCCGCCGCCGAAGCAGAAGCCGACGGCGGCGACACGCTTGCCTCGTAGCCGCCGCTTGAGCTCGGTCACTCCGGCGCTCATGTCGGCATCGAACCGCTCCGGCGGGACCTGGCTCAGGGCCGCGGTCGCCTCTGCAGGATCGCTGAACGAGTCGGTTCCACCCTCCTCAGAGAGCAGGTCGATCGCGAGCGACGAATAACCGTCGCCGGCGAGCCGTCCAGCCACCGAGCGGATGTGGTCGTTCAGGCCGCGGTTCTCGTGGATCACGAGGACGCCTCCGCGCGGATGCTCGGCCGCCGCCCAGGCGCCCAGAAGCGTCCGGCCCTTCGGCCCCACGAACGTGATCGCCTCGGTTGCGACCGCCGCCTGCACGCGCGCCGGCGCGGCTGCGCGCGCCGCCGGCCGGAGCCCGGCCGCGGCCGCGTCGGCCCCGAAGGTCGTGAGCAGCGACGCCGCCGCAGACATGCCCAATCCGAGCAGTCCGAGTCGCCGCAGGGCCTCGCGCCGCGTGATGATCCCGTCGGCGTGGTCCTCGGCGACCTCCTCGGCCAGGTACCGCTGGAGCTCTGTCATCGGTTCCCCCCGATCGTTGGACGCGTCGAAGAGTATGTACGGGAGGAGCGGCGCGAGCGGATTGCCGCGGCACGGCGGGCCACTGCTGAGTGGGCTTCAGCTGACGACGTCGACGAACTCGCCGGTCGCCTCGTCCTTCAGGATCAGCTTGAGGCGGCCGTCCGGCATCTTCTCCTCCTTGATCACCGTCTTGCCGTCGTGCTCGCGGCGCGTCGCGTTCGATCCGGGGGACACCGGCGCCGCGCCAGTCGTCGAGCTGGACGGGCTCCCACTGCCGGCTCGCCGCGGAGCGGTAGCAGGCGTCGATGATCGCGTTCACGACGTAGCCGTCGTAGAAGGTCTCGCGCGGCGCGCGGCCCTCGTCGAGCGCGTCGAACATGTCGGTGAACATGTCGACGTAGCCGAGCTCGGCCACCTCGTCGCCGACGGGGAAGAGCCAGCCCGTGGCGGTCTCGGCCTTCTCGGCGACGTACTCGCCGCCGCCGCCCGAGGTGAAGACCTCGAAGCCCGTGCGGAGGAAGTGGTTCGTCCAGATCGTCCCTTCGGTGCCGGCGACCTCGTCACGGAGGTCCATGCCGCCGCGGAAGGTCCAGCTGACCTCGAACTGGCCCATCGCTCCGCTCTCGAAGCGGATCAGCGCGATCGCGTTGTCCTCGGCCTCGATCGGGTGTACGAGCGTGTCCGTCCAGCACATCACCTCGACCGGCCGGTTCTCCTTGCCCATGTACGAGCGGATGATCTCGATGCAGTGGCAGCCGAGGTCGACGATCGGGCCGCCGCCCGCCTGCGCGGCGTCCCAGAACCAGGCGCTGTGGGGGCCCGGGTGCGTCTCGCGCGACCGCGCCCAGAGGACGTCCCCGATCTGGCCCGCCTGGACGGCCGCGATCGCCTTCAGCGTCTTCGGCGTGTAGACGAGGTCCTCGAGGTAGCCGGCGAAGATGCCCGGCGCGCTCGGCGGTGTCCAGCATCCGCTTCGCCTCCTCCGCGCGTGCGGGCGAGCGGCTTCGTGCAGAGGACGGCCTTGCCGTGCTTCGCGCAGAGCTCGACGGCTTCCTCGTGCAGCTGGTTCGGCAGCCCGATCACGACCGTGTCCGTCTCGGGGTGCGCGATCGCCTCTTCGAGGTCGGTCGTCGACTCTGGGACGTCGTTATCGGCGCGGAAGGCGGCCGCCCGCTCCTCCGAGCGTGAGTAGACGACCTGGACGCGGTCGCGGTTCCGTTGGCCGTGCAGCGTTCTGGTGTAGAAGAGACCGATGAGACCCGTGCCGAGCATGCTCACCCTGTGGCCGACCACCGTGCGATGCCCTCCTCGTTCGACGACGCCGTGAGCATCGAGCCTACGCGGTACCTGGCGGCCGCCCAAGCTCTGCTCGAACGACTGGAGAGCCAGCGGAACGCGATCGCGGAGGCGTCGCGGCTGTGCGCGGACGCGATCGCGGCGGGTGGCCTCGTCCACCTCTTCGGCACGGGCCACTCGCGCATCCCGGTGGAGGAGATGTTCCCGCGCTACGGCTCCTACCCCGGCTTCCACCCGATCGTCGAGCTCTCGATGACCTTCCACACCCAGGTGGTGGGGGCGAACGGCCAGCGGCAGGCGATGTTCATCGAGCGCGTCGAGGGGCTCGCCGAGACGATCCTCTCCAACTTCGAGCTGGGGCCGCCCGACGTGATGATCGTCTTCAGCGCGAGCGGGCTCACGGCCGTGCCGATCGAGATCGCGCTCGGGGCGAAGGCGCGCGGCCTTCCGGTCGTGGCGGTGACGTCGGTCGCGCAGTCGGAGGCGGGCGAGCCATCGCATCCGACCGGGACGCGTCTCCTCGACCATGCGGACGTCGTGCTCGATGTCTGCACGCCCGCCGGTGACGCGCTCGTCGAGCTCGACGGCGTCGAGACTCCGGTCGGCCCCGGTTCCACGATCGCGGCGGTGGCGCTCGTGAACGCGATCAAGGTCTGCACGGCCGAGCTCCTACTCGAACGGGACGCGCTCCCACCGGTGCTGACGAGCGCCGCGCTCGTCGGCGCCGACGAGTCGCGTCGGCTCTTCGACGAGGCGTACGCCGAGCACGCGCGCCGCGCGAGCCGGGCGTTACGGACTTCGGGCGGGAGTGCCGGCGCCGAGCCAGCCCGGTAGAAAGTCGCGCGCGAAGAGCTCGTTGGCGACCATCGTCGCGGCGCCGGTCACGCCGGCCCGGCCGTCGAGCGCGGAGCGCCGTACGACGAGATCGCGCGTCGAGAGGGGGAGCGAACGGCTGTAGATCGTCTGGCGGATCGTGGCGAGCAGGAGGTCGCCGGCGCCGGCGACGCCGCCGCCGATCACGACCAGCGACGGATTGAAGAAGTTGACGACGCCGGTGAGCATCTGGCCGATGAGCTTGCCCGCCTCGGTGATCAGCTCGACGCACACAGGGTCGCCGTGCTTCGACCCCAGAGCGACGTCGGCGGCGCTGAGCGAGCCCTGCTCCTCGAGCAGCGAGCGGAGGATCTCGCTCCGGCCCTCACGTGCCGCGGCCTCGGCGTCGCGACCGAGCGCGGCGCCGCCCGCGAACGCCTCCAGG
The DNA here is from genome assembly GCA_963802765.1 of uncultured Gaiellaceae bacterium. GTDB lineage: Bacteria > Actinomycetota > Thermoleophilia > Gaiellales > Gaiellaceae > Gaiellasilicea. Next base: position 27,769 of record CAWDJZ010000017.1, on the reverse strand, counting down.
CAGCCGTTCATACCACAGCGGCAGATCACCTCCCGGTCGCCGGCCTGGACGTAGATGTGCCCCACGTCGCCGGCGGAGCCCTGCGCGCCACGGTGGATCCGCCCGTCGACGACGATGCCGGCGCCGATCCCGGTGCCCAGCTTGACGAAGACGAAGTCGTCGACGCCGCGGCCGCAGCCGGCCGTCAGCTCGCCGAGAGCCATCACGTTCACGTCGTTGTCGACCCACACCGGGACGCCGTGCTCCGCGAACCGCTCGCGGATCTCGTACCCGTCCCAGCCGGGCATGATCGGAGGGGAGATCGGGCGGCCCGACTCGAACTCGACCGGGCCCGGCACGCCGACTCCGATGCCCCAGAGCGACCCGGGGAACGAGCCCGCCTCGGCGATGCACTCGTCGAAGAGCCGGTCGACACGGCCGAGGACCTCTTCCGGACCTGCGGCGATGTCGGACGGCTCCTGCCGGTGGGCGACGATTCCGCCCGACAGGTCCGCCAGCGCGACGTCCGCGCTCGTCGCGCCGAGATCGGCGACGAGCACGTAGCCGGCGTCCGCCCGGAATCGGAGGAGCCGTGGCGCCCGCCCGCCGGTCGACGGCCCGACCCGGTCCCCCGCGAGCAGCCCGTAGTCGATCAGCGCCTCGACCCGCTGCGTGACGATCGAGCGGCCGAGCCCGGTTGCCTCGACGAGCTCCGCCCGGGACGACTCCCCGCTGGCGCGGACGTGGTCGAGCACGGCGACGAGACCGTCCGGCGGCTCGGTTCGGTCCGCGGCGGCTCGGGCGGTCGCTGCGTGCTTGCGGGCGCGGGTGGCCACTTCCGCGTCGATTCTAAGGACATCTGTCGATACGGACAAGACTTCTCTTGAAATCCGACAAAAGACCTTGTAGGGTCGCCGCGATGCACGTGCGCGACACTTTCCGGCGCGTTCGGATGGCCGTAGACTCGACTCGGGCCGGCTCCCGGCTGCCGACGGGGACGGGCAACGAGTCTCAAGGAGGAGGAGGAAACGAATGACGGTTGGCAGGTCTCGCGGGCGCGTGCGCGCCCCGTTCGTAGCAGGGCTGTTCATCCTCGCGGTCGTCGTGATGGGGATCGCGGGCACGGCGAGCGCGAAGCCGGCGGCCCCCGGTTCGTGGGTGCTCGGCGTGAGCAACACGCTCGTCGGTAACGGGTGGCGCGAGGAGATGATCTGTGCGGTCAAGGCGCAGGCGCTCTCGAGCGGCAAGGTCTCGAAGGTGATCGTCGCCAACCGCAACGGCGGCCCGGCGGAGCAGATCGCCGACATCCGGAACCTGATCTCGGCCGGAGCGAACGCGATCATCATCAACCCGTCGAGCGCGAACGCACTCAATGCGGTCGTGTCCCAGGCGGCCGCGCGTGGGGTGAAGATCGTCTCGGTCGACCAGCGGATCACCGCGCCGCAGGCCTACAACGTGACGAACGACCAGGTCGCGTACGGCCGGCTCGGGGCGGAGTGGCTATTCAAGAAGCTCGGCGGCAAGGGCAACGTCGTCGAGATGCGCGGCATCGCGGGCGTCCCGGCCGACACCGACCGGCACCGCGGCTTCCAGCAGGCGCTGAAGCGGTATCCGGGGATCAAGGTCGTCAAGCAGACGTTCACCAACTGGTCGTTCGCGCCCGGTGGGAAGCAGATGCTCGACATCCTCAACTCCGGCGTGCAGGTCGACGGCGTCTGGACGTCCGGGATCGACTACACGGTCGTGAACGCGTTCAAGACGGCCGGCAAGCCGTACGTGCCTGTGGTCGGCGCGGACAACAACGAGTTCCTCAAGCAGCTGATCAACCTGAACCCGAAGTTCGCGGGCGCCGCGGTGACGAACCCGGCGACGATCGGCGGCGTCGGTGCCTCGGTCGCGATCAAGGTTCTCGGCGGCGGCACCGTCAAGAAGTGGACGAAGCTGACCCCCGAGGTCTGGGACATGGCGAACGACTCGAACGACGATCAAGTCGTACTACTCGCCGAAGCGTCCGCCGACGTACAGCTCGCAGCTGTTCATCAAGCCGTGGACGACGTACACGGCGGCCCAGCTCGTGGGCTGCAAGGGGCCGTAACCGAAAGAGCGAAGGAGGGGAGGGTGCCCAGCGGCATCCTCCCCTCCGCCCACGCATGAGCCTCCTCACCGCACGCGAGGTCTCGAAGCGCTACGGCCCGGTGGTGGCTCTGGGGTCGGCGACGCTCGTGGTCGAGCCGGGGGAGGTGCATGCGCTCCTCGGCGCGAACGGCGCCGGCAAGAGCACGCTCGTCAAGGTGCTGACGGGTGTGATCCGCGCCGACGCCGGCGAGATCCTCGTCGACGGGGCGGCGGTGAGCGTTTCCTCTCCCGCGCAGGCGGCCCGGATCGGGCTCGCGCCCGTGTTCCAGGATCCCGCGCTCGTGCCCGACCTCACCATCGCGCAGAACCTGCGGCTCACCGGCACGCCGGTAGGAGCCGTGCGGCGGCAGCTGCACGAGCTCGACCTCGACGTCGACCTGGACGAACAAGCACTCGACGTTCCCTTGCCGATGCTGCGGATGCTCGATCTCGCCCGCGCGCTCGCGCGTGATCCGCAGCTCCTGATCCTCGACGAGATCACGGCCGCGCTCCCGTCGGACCTCGCGGAGCGCGTCTTCAACGTCATGCAGGCGCAGCGCGAGCGGGGCCGTGCCGCCCTCTTCATCACGCACCGCCTCCGCGAGGTGATCGCGCACTGTGACCGCGCCACGGTGCTGCGGGACGGCAACGACGTCGGGACGCTCGTGCCCACCGAGGGAGGGGAGGAGAAGATCGTCGAGGTCATGCTGGGCGAGGAGGTGGCCAGGGCGGCGGAGGCAGCCGAGGCGACGCCGCCGCGTGAGCGGATCGAGCTCGGCACGGAAGGCCCGGCGGCGCTCGAGGTGCGCGGTCTCGGTGTCGACGAGGCGCTGACCGACGTCTCGTTCGCGCTGCGGCCGGGCGAGATCCTGGGCATCGCTGCGCTCGAGGCGCAGGGGCAAGACGAGCTCTTCGCCGTGCTCTCGGGCCAGCGGCGGCCGAGCGACGGCGAGGTCCTCGTGCGCGGAGAGCACCTGCGCGCACGCCATCCCTACGATGCGATCCGCGCCGGCGTCGTGCTCGTTCCCGCCGACCGCCTCCAGGCGCTGTTGCCGCAGCGATCGGTCGCCGAGAACATCGCCGCGCCCCGCTTCAACAGTCCGCTCCGCTGGGGGCCGGTCGGAATGCGTGCGGAGCGGCGCCGCGTCCACTCCGCGATCGAGAGCCTCTCGATCGACACCCGTGCCCAGCGGCAGGTGCGGCGGCTCTCGGGCGGCAACCAGCAGAAGGTCACGATTGCACGCTGGCTGGCGAACGGCTTCCAGACCCTGCTCTGCTTCGACCCCACCCGCGGCATCGACGTCGGCACGAAGCGCCAGATCTACGCGCTGCTGCGCAAGCTCGCCGGCGAGGGCGCCGCAGTGCTCCTGTTCACGAGCGAGCTCGCCGAGATCCCGCTCGTGTGCGATCGCGTCGTCTGCCTCTACGGGGGCCGCGTCACGGCCGGGCTCGACGCCGCCGGCGCCGACGAAGCGACGCTGCTGAAGGCGATGCACGGGCTCGAGAGCGAGTCCGAGGAGGCCGCTTGAGCTCGGTCGCAACGGCGGCGCGGCCCCGCGCCGGTGTGAATTGGAGACGGCTGGCTCGGCGTCACGCCTGGACGGCCGGCGTCTACCTGCTGCTGCTCGGGCTCATCCTCTACTGGCGAACGATCCCGGCGGAGTGGGGGACGTTCGACGTCCAGTCGCTCGCAATCGATGCGCTGCCGTTCGCTTTCGCCGCCATGGCTCAGGCGGTCGTGATCATCTCGGGCGGGATCGACCTCTCGATCGGCTCGCTGATGGGCCTGGTCAACGTCCTGTCGGCGAAGTACATGTTCGACGCGACGACCGGACAGGCCGTCTCCATGCGCGAAGCGGTCGTGATCGCGCTCCTGCTCGTGCTCGGCGGCGCGCTGGCGGGCGCGCTGACGGGCCTGATCATCACGGTGACGAAGGTCGCGGACATCATCGTCACGCTGGCGATGCTCTTCGTCTGGGGCGGCGCGGCTCTCGCGGTCATGCAGATCCCCGGCGGCGGCGCGCCGCTCGAGTTCACGAAGCTCGCGGTGGGCTACACGCTGACGCCTTGGTTGCCCACCGGCATCGTCATCCTCACAGTCGTCGTCCTCGGGGTCTGGGTGCCGATCAGGTGGCGAAAGCCCGGCCTCGCGCTCTACGCGATCGGCTCGAGCCGGAATGCCTCCTTCCTCGCGGGCATCTCCGTCGCCCGGACGCGCATCGGCGCCTACGCCCTCGGCTCCGCGTTCGCCGCGCTCGGAGGTCTCGCGCTCACGGCCACCTCCGGGATCGGCGACGCCCTCTCGGGCCAGTACTACACGTTGAACAGCGTCGCGGCCGTCGTGCTCGGTGGCGTCGCGCTCGTCGGCGGCGTCGGCGGCCTGATCGGGCCGATCGCGGCCGCGTTCGTGCTCACGCTCGTCAAGTCGATCATGATCCTGAAGGGCGTCGACCAGAACTGGGCACAGGTGATCCAGGGGACGCTGATCGTGCTCGTCGTGATGATCGGCGGGCTCGCGCTGCGCCAGCGGGGGAAGCACCCGTGACGTCCGCGCCCCAGACCGTCGGCCCTGCGGCGCGCGCCCGCGATCTCCGCCGGCTGTTCGCCGACAACCCGGTCGCCGTCCTGACGCTCGTCTTCGTCGGGCTCTTCGTCGCGACGGACCTCGTCAACCGGGCCCAGTCGGGCGAGGCGTTCCTGACACCGCGGCAGGTCTCGACCACGTTCCTCTACGCGGCCATCCTCGGACTGATGGCCGCGGGGCAGACGCTCGTGATGCTGACCGGTGGCGTGGACCTCTCGGTGGCGACGACCGCGACCACGGGTGCCTTCATGATCTCGAGCTTCGCGACCGACGGTGCCGCCGTGGCGATCGCGGTCGCCCTCGCCGTCGGCCTCGGCATCGGGGTCGTGAACGGGATCGGCGTCGCGATCTTCCGCGTCAACCCGCTGATCATGACCCTCGGGGTGAGCACGGTCACGCTCGGCGCGCTCACCATCTACAGCCAGACGCGCTTCCTCTCGCCGGCCCCCGAGCTCGTCAAGAAGCTCGGCTCCGAGCGGTTCCTGACGTACATCCCGTACGACCTGCTCGTCTGGGTGCCCGTCTCGGCGCTGATCATCCTCGGCCTGCGTTACAGCGGCTTCGGGCGGCTCATCTACGCGGTCGGCGACAACCCCGAGGCGTGCCGGCTCGCCGGGGTGCGCACGTGGCAGGTGCTGCTGGCGGTCTACGCGCTCTCCGGCCTCCTCAGCGCCGCGGCCGGGATCCTGCTCGTCGGCTTCAACGATGCGGCCGACCTCGGCATCGCGACGCCCTTCCTGCTCCCGTCGGTCGCCGCCGTCGTGATCGGCGGCACGTCGATCTTCGGCGGTGTCGGCGGCTATGCCGGGACGATCCTCGGCGCGTTGATCCTGACCGTGCTCGACTCGCTGCTGACGATCCTGAACGCCTCGCAGGCGGTCCGGCAGATGCTGTACGGCCTGATCATCCTCGCGCTCGCGGCCATCTACGCGCGCGCTGCGGCCGCCGACTGACGCCCGGCGGACATTCTCGCCATCGCTACCACAAGGATGGAGGAGTAGTCTCCGGACCGGGCAGCTCCGACGGAGGGAGGCGTACATGTTCGTTCGCATCGCACGCTTCGAAGGCATCGACCCGGCCGAGTTCGACCGGGAGATCAGCCAGATCGATGAGCAGTCGTCGAGCGAACCGCCGCCGGGCCTGGAGGGCACGAAGCGGCTGTTGATGCTCGTCGACCGCGCGACCGGAAACTCGCTCGCACTCACGTTCTTCGACAGCGAGGAGTCGATGCGCCGCGCCGATGAGGCGTTGAACCAGCTGAGCATGGACGGCCAGGGTCGGCGGACATCCGTTGAGATGTACGAGGTCGGGCTCGACAAGAGTCTCGGCCAGACTTAGCACTCGGGGGCGTGCGCCGAATCCTGGGCTTCCTCAACCGAACGATCCGGGCGGTCAGGATCGCCGCGAGAGACGCGCGCATCCCGAGACCGTTGCGCTGGCTTGCCGCGTTGGGTCTGGCGCCGATCCCCGGCCCTTTTGACGAAGTACTGCTCCTGATCGCGGCCGTGCCGCTCGTGCTGTTCTATCGAGGACAGCTGGCGGAGGCGTGGCGCGGCGCCGATCTGGCCCAACCTTTGTAAGCGTCGTCGACCGGGCGCGCAGCGGCCCGGGCACGATCACTCGTCGCTTGCCGGCCTCGCCGTGACCGCGACTCCTCCGAAGACGGCGAAGCCGTCGAGCGTCAGGGTTGGCGCGTCCGCTGCCTCGGGCTCGGGAGCACGTGCATCAACGCCTCCGGCGACGGCCGTCATGGTCGATCGCACGCGCCAGCCCTCCGGCACCGTGATTGCAATCCCTCCGTTGAGGGCGTGCAGGTCGAGGTGGGCGCCGTCGGATGACACCTGTGCTGCACGCAGGTCGACCGAGATTCCGCCGAACCAGGCAAGCATCGACCCTCCCCGGAACGCCGACGCGGAGCTCTTCAGATCGATGCCGTCGAAGATCGCGACGAGCGCGACCTCGTCGCTGTCCGCGTCGCCGCGGGAGCGCAGGACGCGCTTCATGATCGCCGCCGCGGCCATCAATCCGGCCCAGAAGCCGAGCAGCGCCAGCCCGATCGCGCGCAGCAACCTCACCGATCCAGGGTACTCGTGACGAGAGGAGACATGCACGAGTAGGCGTGGACGCCTGAGCCACGTCCTGCAGCAAATCCAGGGGCGCGCTACTCGAGCGAACGGTGCGCAGGGCTCGTTGTGATGGACGACGTAGGCGCGCACGACCTGCTCGAGCTGGCTGCGGACGCAGAGAGGAGGGGCCGAAGCCCCTCCTCTCCATCAACTCACCGAATGGAAGGCGTCAACTCAACGGGCAGCCTTGCTCGTTGAGGGCCGCGAAGATGTCCTTCTGGGCCTCGTAGTTGCCGCTCGCCAGTGCAGCGTTCGTTGCGGCGATCACCTGTGCGACCGTCAGGTCGAAGTCCACACCCGTACTGGACGCATTCAGAAGCGCAGCGACCGCATGACGCAGGAGCGCGTTGACTCCCCCGCCGTTGAGGTCGAGCGCCTCGGCCAGCGTCACGTTGTCCAGGCCGAGCTCGTCGGGGACGTTGAACACCGACTCGAGCGTCTGGTCCGGCGAGAAGCCGACCCAGGAGTCGAAGTGGTGCTCCTGCTTCCAGAAGCCGGGAGTGCACCCCTCACCGCCGCTTCGGCTTCACCATCGACGCAGTCCGTAGCCGTGTCGGTGATGTTGTTGGGGAACCCCATCGGGTTGTAATTCACCGTCACCGTGTTGCGAGCGGGCTGACGTCGGTCGCGAGCACCGTGTACCGGGTGACGATCGTGCAGGACGCGCCGGTCGCGAGCGTCGCCGTGCAGGTGGTGGAAACCACCGCCGGGTTGCCCGCGGCGAGCAGGTTGCCCGACCGCGTGTCGACTGATCGTGCCGTTGATGAAGCCCGGCGAGTCGGCCGAGCTCGTGTTCGTGACGACGATCGTGCAGGTCACGATCCCGCCGATATCGACCGGGTCGGGCGCGCAGTTCTTCGTCACGTCGACACTGGGCTGGAACAGGTTTGTGCTGTCAGTGGCCGTCGCCGTGTCCGAGCTCGTGCCGGCCGTGTAGGTGGCCGTGACCGTGTTGACGAGCGGGTCCGGGTCGCCGGCCGCAACCGTCCGCGTCCGCACCACCTCGACGCACTGGCCGGGTGCCAGCGAGGCGGGGAAGAACGCCGTCAGGTCGCCGAGCAGCGTGTCGGTGACGCTGCCGCGGGTCACGGTGCTGGCGCCGTCGTTGCAGATCTCGAACGTGTAGGTGACGGAGTCGCCGATCTTGGAGAGGGCGTCCGCCTCCTTGCTGATCGAGATTTCCGCGCGGCGGTTCACGACGACGCTGTCGGATGCGGTGGCGCGGATCTCGTTCGGGAACCCTTGCGGGTTGTAGTTGACGGTGACCGTGTTCACGAGCGGCGACGAGTCACTGTCGAGCACCGTGTACCGGGTGACGATCGTGCAGCTCGCGCCGGTCGCGAGCGTCGCCGCGCACGTCGAGGAGACGACGTTCGGGTTTCCGGCCGCCAGCAGGTTCCCGGCGCGTGTATCGCTGATCGTCCCGTTCACGAGACCGGGGGAATCGGCGGAGCCCGTGTTTGTGACAACGATCGTGCAGGTCAGGACCGCGCCGACCAGGACCGGGTCGGGCGCACAGTTCTTCGTGACGCCGACGGACGGCTGGAACAGGTTGTGCTGTCGTGGCCGTATCCGTCTCCGAGTCGCGATGCCCGGCGCCGGCGCTGTAGATGGCGGTCACCGTGTTGATGAGCGGATCCGGGTCACCCGGCGCCACCGTGCGGTCCGCACAACCGCAGAACGCTCGCGCCCGGAGCCAGCGTGGCCGGGAAGAACGCGTGATGTCGCCGAGCAGCGTGTCGATGACGCTAGACGCGGTTCACCGATGCCGTCGCCGTCGTTGCTGATCGCGAAGGTGTAGTTGACTGCGTCGCCCACCTTGGAGAGCGCATCGGCCGTCTTCGTGATCGTCGATGTCAGCCGGGCAGACGATCGACGTGATCTCCGTCGCGAACGCGCCGGCCGTCAGCGGCGGAGGAACTGGTTGTAGCCGAGGTCGATCTGAACACGGTCGACGGACGAACGTGCCGCAGAGCGTCCGGTCGTTCGGGATCACGACCGGAACGTCCCCAAGCATCGACGGCGTTCGGGCCAGCGTGTCGCCCTCGTCGAGTGACCGTTCCGCCGGCGTCGTGCATGCTGATGTCGACAGGTGCCCCACCCGGGACAGGGCTGATCTCGCCAGCTCCGCGACCGTGGCGGGAAGGTCACCCGTGTTCTCCACCTCGAAGTTGCAGGTGATCGTGTCTCCGGCCGATTGCCGTCGCGCCCGGACAGTCCTTGTCCGCCTCTCGCGCCGGTCCCTGTGTCACCTGGGCCTGCGCGGGACTCGCTACGACAAACGTGCCGACCGCGGCAACAAGCACAACCGCGCGTCGCATGGACCGTACTGCGGCAGTCATCTATGCCCCCCTCTTCCCGTCTTCCGGCGTCCTACTGGCGGCGCCCTCGTATCAATTGTGTCTACCGTAGATCGAAGACGCTGTCAAGAGTCACGTCAGGAGAGCCTTGGGCAGGTGGACGAGGCCTGGCGCGGCCGGGTCGTGGAGGTTCAACCGCGGGAGTCAGGAACTACCTGCAAAGCGGCTGGAACGGAAAGGGCGCCCCGTGTGAGGCGCCCTTTTCGGTTACCGCGTAACGATTCAGCCGCGTCTACGGGCAAGCGCCGAGCCTGTCGCCGTGGTCTAGGTGCGCGGGCACCGCCGAAGCAGCGACCTCGATCGTCACCCTTTCGCCGGATTGCCCAGCGACGTGGCAAATCGTGACCTTGCCGTACTGATACTGGGCGGCGCTTGCCGAGCCACCCACGGAGCCGAACCCTGCGACCACTCCAAACAGCAAGAGCATCGTCGCGGCCACCAGCATTGCGACGAGTGGTGCGGAGATAGTTCGACGCAAATTGACCCCCCTCTCACGTTGCATCTCCGACCCCTGCGTTGGCGGTGAATCCGGTGACGCCCGCCTCAGCCGAGCCGACGGTCCGACCATTATGCACCTGATCCTTCGCAAGGAAACGCGCTGGTGGTTTTCGCGGCAACGAACCCAACACCGAACGTCTCGCAGCCGCCCGCAGTCAGAGCGACCCACCTGACGGTCATGTCGCGATCTTTCCGACACAACCGCCTTTTCCTGGCTTGCTCTATCGGCCGGGGTACGGATCGTTGACGCTGTCGCCGCCCGCTCACGGTGTCGTACTCCCCATTGCCGCAGGACGGGCAGGGCGGCAAGTGCGTCGTCGAGCCAACCTCCATTTCGTTGCCGCAGTTGGTGCAGCGATAGGTGCCTGCTGAGACATCGCTGCCTGCCGGGACCGGATTTGCCATCTCCGCCTCCAATGTCGGTGTTCGGACTTAGGTGAACCGCTCCGGATGGACGGGTCGCTGCGAGACCCCCTAGGTTGGCCGCGGAACCCCGTTCGCGCGCCCCGTCCACCCGGTGCAGTCCGATACAGCAACGTGGGCGACGTCACTTTGGATGCGTCGGTGAGCGCGCGCCGACACTGGGGCGGGAGTCGCGGGGCAACCTGGGTGAAGCTAGCGTGACCCCGCCATCCAGCGGCCTGGGCGCTCCCGAACGGGAGAGCCACTCGCGTCACCCGCGGCCCACCGACGAACCTACAGCCTCGACGTCTACTCGTGTTGCCTCTCACTGCAAGGGGCACGCTCAGCAAGTGCCCGTCCCGGTTTCCCTGGTCGTCGCCGCGGGGCTTGCTACGGCAGCCGTCGCAGCCACACTGGTCGAAGCGCCTGCACCCAGCGTCCTCCTGGCGGTCATCACGGTTCCCTTCGCCCTCTACGCTGCGTTAGCAGCGCCGAGAATCGCGGTTCCGCTTGCGCTCACCGCCGCCCTCGCGGGAATCGGTGTTGTCGTCTACTGGATCTACACGTTGATCTCAGTGCTCTCCAAAGGTGGCTAAGAACGCTCTGTTGCGCGTGCGTTGCTGTCCCTCGACTGGGCGGATCAGACGCTCCCGCTCCTCACGCTTCCGCTCCCGGTAGGCGGCCTGCCGACAGGCGTTCGAGCAGAGAGCGTGTCGCGGCGGCGGTAGCCATAGCGCCGGCGCTCGAGCAGGTTCTTGCCGCAACGCAGGCAGGTCTCCTGCCGGTGCTTTGGCTTCTTCGATGAAGGCGCTCTGCTCGTGCTCGTCTGCAGCCACGCTAGATCCGCTCAGTTCTCGAACGACGAACGTGCCGCATGCGCGGCGTCTTCGCGGCCTCCTACTTAGACAGGAAGCGGAATGATGCTCGGGCGCCGCTGAAGGCGGTGCGGTCGGAGGCGCGGGAACTGGTCGTCCGTGAGGCGACGATCATGAAGTAGCCGAGGTGGGCGTGGAGCGCGGTGATCCCGATTGCGTTGTAGCCGTCCGTGCACGACCACGTGAGGAGGCGCGCCGGCGTCCCGGAGAGCTTCGAGTTCGAGAGCGAGGGGTGTGTCGTGCAGTTTGGCCCGCGATTCCTGAGGAAAGTCGCCGTCCACTTCTCGAGCGTGGATCCCGCCAGCAGCCGTCGCGCCCCGATGATGTACAGCCGGCCGGTCCGCAGATCGGTGAAGGTGTCGAAGGCAGTCGCATCCGGCGAGATCGTGCCGGTCGACCACGTGACACGGGCGAAGCTCGAGATCCAGTGGCTCGAGTTGCCGGGAAGGACGATCGAGTAGCCGTACTGCTTCGAGACGAACTTCGTGTTCGGCGCCGAGGCGGCCGCGGGGACGAGCACCAGCGCCGAGACGATCACGCAAAGAGCAGCGACCCACCGGCCGGCCCCGGCTCGATAAACCGGCGCCCCCGGCTCCTCAGTCCTGTTCAATCAGCACCGCAACGATCATCGGCGCCCCTTCTTTCTCTGTCAAGACCAGTCCAAACGGGCCGCGTTTCTCGACACTTTCCCCCTTGACGGCGTTCGTCCGTGACGAGGGCGATAGCAGTTGAGGCAACGCCCAGGTAGATCAACCTGGGAAGTTTGCGCAGGCTGGCGGCTCTTCGGAGGGAGAAAAAGTTCCAGCGCGGACGTCGACCTCCTCGATGTCGACGCGGACATGATTCATCGCGTGAGGGTTGCTGTTCATAGGACGCCGTCGCGCGGGTCACGCGAACACAGCTCGTCAGCGTCGTCAGCCGCTTGCATCAACGCGTCGGCGACGAAGCGCGCCTCATCAGTCGTAAGCCACGTCCAGGCACCGGCGAGCATCGCCGGCGATGAGCCGGACGCCTAGATCATCCTGTTACCGACGGCTACGGCGTATCGGGCGCTGGCGGCGGTTGATCCCTGAACACGGCCTCGGCCGCGCGGCTGGGGAGGGGTTTCTCGGCTACCCCTCCCGTCCCGCGGGCAGCGCTGTCGCGGAAGGTCAGCCAGAACCCGGTGACGAAGAGCCACACCGGCAGCAGGATGAAGCCGAAGAACCCCACTGGGGTGAGCAGGCTCGCTCCGATGACGACGGTAGCCCACGCGAGCCACTTGGGCAGCATCGCGTTCCGGAGCGCGCCGAGCCCGGTGGCGAGAAGGAGGGCGGCGAAGGCGGCGTTCCACGCGAGCCAGTCGTAGGAATGCAACTGGTTCAGTGCGTAGACCGCCTGCCGGTTGCCGTCCTTCGCGGCGTTCGTCATCGCCGCCTCGAGCATCCCGACCAGGAGGAACGTTCCGGCCGCGAGCAAAGCGCCGCCGAAGGCGACCAGGCCGTGCCCGGAGTCCTCGCTCCCGAAGGACAGCCGCCGCCTGAGCCCGGCACCGAAGAAGATCAGGAGGAGCCCCATCAGGGGCGTCAAGAGCAGGGCGACGATCTGGTGGCGCCCTCGGTCGTCCTGCCAGTACGAGAACGTCGCTGCCACATCGGTTTCGCTTGGTGGGTCGTTGCGGAACACGAGTAGGCCGGTGAGGAAGAGCAGCGCGGCGAGCATCCCCGCGAGCGGTTGGAACCGAGAGAAGCGGTCAGCCGGCATTTGCGACCGACCATCTCTGATCCGGCGTCGCTCAACAACCGGTCAACGGGATAGGTTCACGCCCACAGCACCGCGTCTATGTGCTCATTCGGATCGGTGACGGCTTACTGAATGGGCCGCCTGACCGGGCCACAGACGATTCAGTCGAGCCCTTCGCGCTGGCGCGACTGGTGCTCGAGGTCTCGAGGAAGGCGCCTGTTGCCAGGTTGGGCGAAAGCCCGAGGTTCCACCGGGGTCTGCACCGCACGCGCGAACGCGGTCTTTCACGTCACGCACGAGCACGGCCGGGAAACCGCCGTTCCTGGCTCAACCACGCGGGTTTGCGAGCAACCAAGCCGGTTTGCAGGCTGTCCAGCTTGTACCGCCTAAAGGCCCATACGGGATTCGAACCCGTGCCGCCGCCGTGAGAGGGCGGTGTCCTAGGCCACTAGACGAATGGGCCGTGGCGCGGGCGCCAGTGTAGCGGACGAGTTCGGAGCATCGCTTTACCAAGCCCTTGCCTTCGCCTGGCCCGGGGCTGGGGAGGCCGCGGGCATCCTCGACTGGTGAACGCAACCAGGAGGGATCGATGATGACGAAGCTGCTGATCGGCCTGCTCGGGGCCCTGGTGCTTGCCACCGGCGGCTACGCCGCCGCGGCCGGCCTCGACGACACCGAGCCGGCCCGCACGGTCTCTCTGCCCGGGGCGACGACCTCGGACGATGCCGAGCTGACCACGGGCACGACGACGACCGCCGCAACCACGACGGTCGAGGACGACGTCGTCACCGGCAACCCGCCGGTGGCCACCGGCACGATCGACATCTCCGGCCCGTGCGACGAGGCCGAGCACGCAAACGACCCGCGCTGCACCGGTGCGGGCGGCGTCGAGGACGACGACGACAATTCGGGCCGCGGTTCCGGCGACGACAACGACCATGACGACGACCACGGCGGCGACGACGACCGCTCCGGCTCCAACTCGGGTTCGGACCACGACGACGACTAGGAGATGGTGTAGCCCTTCTCCCCAAGCCGTGCCCGCCCCGACTGGTCTCTCCCCGGGGCGGGCACACTTCCCCCGTGGCTCAGACGAGGCGGACGATCCTGCTGGTCGAGGACGAGGAGTCGATCACGACCCCGCTCGCGGAAGCGCTGGAGCGGGACGGCTTCCACGCAGAGATCGCACACACCGTCGCCGACGCGCTCGAGCGCGGACGCTCGCTGCGACCCGACCTCGTCCTCCTCGATCTGATGCTTCCCGACGGCTCGGGGCTGGACGTCTGCCGCGAGCTCCGTGCCTCCTCGAACGTCCCGATCATCATCCTCTCCGCGCGCGGCGAGGAGGCTGACCGCGTCGTCGGCCTCGAGCTCGGCGCGGACGACTACGTCGTCAAGCCGTTCAGCGCCCGAGAGGTGATCGCGCGGATCCGCGCCGTGCTTCGCCGTACGCAGGCGCCCGGTGGCGCCGCCGCCGACGGCCCGATCGAGATCGGCACCGTGCGGCTCGATCCAGCGCGGCGAACCGTGACGCTCGACGGCGAGCCGGTCGAGCTCGCCCGCAAGGAGTTCGACCTGCTCGCGCTTCTGATGCGCGAGGCGGGCACGGTCGTCTCGAGAGAGCGGATCATCGAGGAGGTGTGGGAAACGAGCTGGTTCGGCTCCACGAAGACGCTCGACGTCCACGTGAGCGCCCTCCGCAAGAAGCTCGACGACGACCCGTCGTCCTCGCGCTATCTCCACACCGTCCGCGGCGTCGGCTTCCGCTTCGCCTCGCCCGAGGAGCTGCGTTGAGCCTGCGGTTGCGGCTGCTCGCCGCGTTCGCGTACGTGCTCGTCCTCGTCCTCGTCGCGCTCGAGATCCCGCTCGTGCTCAGCCTTTCGAGCCGGGTGGACGCCGAGGTGCGCGCCCAGGCGGCAGCGCAGGCTCAGGTCGTGGCCGCGTCCGCCTCGGGCCGGCTCGACGATCCGGCGGAGCTCGAGCGCGTGGTGCGCCGGGCCGGCCGCGATCTCGGCGCCCGGGTGATCGTCGTCGACTCCCGCGGCCGCCTGCTCGCGGACTCGGCGGGCACCGGCCTGCGCCTGTCCTCGTACCGCGACCGACCGGAGATCGCCGCTGCGCTGGCCGGCCGGTCCGAGCAGGGGACGCGCCGGAGCGACACGCTCGGCGGCGAGCTCCTCTACACCGCCGTGCCGGTGCTGGACGGTGGTCGGCTCGTCGGCGGCGTCCGCGTCACGCAGAGCGTCGACGCGCTCGGAGAGCGGGCGCGACGGAACGTGCTCGTCGTTGTCGGCGTCGGCCTGGCCGCGCTCGCGCTCGGCCTCGCGCTCGCCTGGGTGCTGGCGGGCCAGCTCGCGCGACCGCTGCGGGCGCTCGCCCGAACCGCGAGGCGGGTCGAAGACGGCGAGCTCGACGCGCGCGCGGAGGTCGAGGGGGCGAGCGAGCAGCGGGAGGTCGCGCTCGCGTTCAACGACATGACCGACCGGCTCGGCCGCGCGCTCGAGGCGCAGAAGGAGTTCGTCGGCAACGCGTCCCACCAGCTCCGCACACCCATGACGGGGTTGCGGCTCCGGCTCGAGGCCGCCGCGCTGAAAGCCGACGATCCGGCGGTCGAGCACGAGCTCCAGCTCGCCGAGGCCGAAGTCGAGCGGCTGACCCGGCTCCTGAACTCGCTCCTGACGCTCGCCCGCGAAGGCGACCGTCCGGTGCTGCGGGCGCCGACGTCGCTCCGCAGGGTCGCGGAGGACGCGTGCGAGCGCTGGCAGGTGCGCGCCGAGGCGAGCGGGCACGCGCTCGTTCTCGACGAGGACGCGGATGCGCTCGTCCGCGCCGGCGAGGAGGACGTCGCGATCGCGCTGGACAATCTGATCGAGAACGCGCTCCTCTACGCGCCGCCCGAGACGACCGTGACGATCTCGTGGGGCCCGGACGGCTCGCTGGCGGTGCTGGACGAGGGCCCGGGCATCCCGGCCGGCCAGGAGCGACAGGTCTTCGAACGATTCCGGCGCGGGCGGACCGACCGCGCCGGGACGGGTCTCGGCCTCGCGATCGTCGAGACGCTCGCCCGGCGCTGGGGCGGATCGGCGTCGATCCGTACGCGGGAGGGCGGCGGCGCCAGGGCAGAGGTCCGCTTTCCGGTCGACCGGGCGACACGACACGAGCGTGAGCGGGTGACGACGTGACCCGCACCGTGGCGCTCGGGCTCCTCGGCCTCGTCCTCGCCGTCGCGGTCGGCTTCGGAGTGCACCTGGTCACGCGCGACACGATCTCGCTGCCCGTCGTGCGGCTCGAGCCTGCCCCTGCGCTCGCACCGCCGGCAGCAACCACGAACGCGAGCACGACGACCGAGCGCACGACGACCGAGCGCACGACGACGGAGACGGAGAGCCAGGCGGAGACGAGGGGAACACCCACCACAGAGACCGAGACCGAGAGCGAGACCGACGACAGCTCCGGGCGGGGCCGAAACCGCGGCCGTGGCCGGTCGGGCGGGAGCGGGAGCGGGAGCGACGACGACTGACGCGTAGGATCAGGTCGTGCTGCGGCTGTACCGCTTTCGCTACTCGACCAACGTGGAGCGCGTCGCGCTCGCGCTCGCGCACAAGGGGATCGAGGTCGAATCGGTGCAGGTCGATCCGGACGACCGAAGCGAGGTCGTCCGCGTGAGCGGCCAGGAGCTCGTTCCGGTTCTGGTCGACGGCGAGCGCGTCCTCTTCGACTCGCCGGTCATCCTCGCGCATCTCGAAGAGCGCTTCCCCGAGCCGCCGCTCTATCCGGCCGACCCGGCACGGCGTGCCGAGGTGCAGGTCTTCCTCGACTGGTTCAACCAGCTCTGGAAGCGGCCGCCGAACCTGATCTTCGCCGAGGAGCTGAAGCCCGAGCCGGACCGCGCGCGCATCGCGGAGCTCGAGGCTCGAATCGCGGGCGCGCTGCCCCTCTTCGAGAGCCTGCTCGCCGGCCGCGACTACCTCTTCGGTGAAGAGCTCAGCGTCGCGGACGTCACCGCGTTCCCGTTCCTCAAGTACGCGGCCGTCTGGGAGGAAGGCGACGAGCACCGCTTCCACGAGATCGTTCGCGACGCGATGCCCCTGAACGGCCGCTACCCACGGCTCGAGGCCTGGATCCACCGCGTGAACGCGCGCCCGCGAGCTTGAGCCCGGAAGAAAGATCGATGCCCACTCGTCTTGTGGTCGGCGACGAGAAAGGAGCACAAATGCATCCGACGTTGTTGCACGAGATCGCGCGCTACCGGCAGGCAGATCTCATCCGGGAAGCGGAACGCGCTCGGCTCGCCCACGAGGTGAGCATGGCTTCCGACCGGCCGCGCCGCCGGTGGTGGTTCCGGCGTGAACAGAACGTTCCGGCGTTCCGGAAGCCGGCCCTGGGCTCGAGCTAGCCTCGAGCTCAATCACCTGGGCGACCGCGACAGCGGACGCCTTCAGGGATCTTCGCGCCCCGAGTCCGCGAGAGCGGATTCGGGGCTTGCGCGGCGACTCACCGTGCTGCGGACACCGCGACGGCGCGCTTCGCCGCGTTCGTCGCGGCGTCCGCGAGCCGTTGCGCGTGCGCGACGCGCTCGTCGCCCGGCATCGAGACAAGGTTGGCGGCGACGAGGCCGGCCGCGGCGCGGGCCGCCGCCTCGGCGAGCAGGACCGCCGCGCAGGCGTCCTCCGCGCCGCCGCGAACCGCATGCTCGGCAGCCTCGCAGCCGAGAAGCGCGACGTCGTAGGCGCACTCCGCGATCGAGAGCGGCAGCTCGGCCGCCGTGTCGAGCGCCTTGCCGATCGCCTCGTCGCGACCGCCGCCCTCCGCGGCGCCGTCGATCAGCGCGAGTGCCTCGAGATAGGCCTCCTCGTTCGCCTCGGCGAGCTTCTCGACCCGCGCGCGCAACGCCTGCGCCTGGGCCGACACGCCGCGCCCTTCCTCCCAGTCGGTCGAGCGCCGTGCGGCCGACGCGATCAGTCCCGCTGCCATCGCGGTGACGACGCCGGACACGGCGCCTGCGCCTGGAGCGGGTGAGGGCCCGGCGACCTCATCGAGGACGGCGCGCAGGTCTCGGTCGTAGAGCGGCATCGGCCGAAGCCTAAACGGTCCTCAGTCCCAGCCGAGCTCGGGCAAGCGCGCCCGCACCGCGGCTGAGAGCGCGGTGCGGGGCGCATACCCCGCCGCCGTGAGCGCCGCCTCGAGATCCGCGACGAGCAGCGCGCGAAACTCCGCGTCCACGCGTGCCCGCTCGACGATCTCGTCGAGCTGGCTGCGTGCCTCGGGCAGTTCCTGCGCAGCCTGCACCCAGCCTGCCGGGGCCGGGGGCAGCATGCCGAGAAGCTCGCCGAGGCGCTCCTCGTCGTGTGGGACGTTGCTCACGATTCTCCTGACGGACGAGCGACGGGTTTTCTTCCCTCGAGTTTCTCACGCAACTTTGCGAGGCAGCGCGAGATCCGGCTTGCGATCGTCCCGGCGGGGAGGTCGAGGGCTTCGCCGATGACGCGGTAGCTCTCGTCGCGGGAGAAGAAGCGGTCGAGGATCTCGCGGCAGTTCGGCGACAGGGCCTGCAGACCCTCGTGCACGTCGAGCGCCTCGTCGAGTTGCTCGATCGCGCCGTCGAGCTCCTCCGCCCGCGGCTCTTCGCTCGGTTGCTCGCGCGCCCCGGCCCGCAGGCGGTCGACGCAGGCGTTTCGGGTCAGCTGTGCGATCCAAGGCCGGATCGCAGAGTCCTCCCGGAGCGAGTCGAGCCGCTCGAACGTCTTCGCGAACACCTCCTGGAAGACGTCCTCGGCATCGTGGTCGGATAAGCGGTACGCCCGAACGGCGATCGCGTAGACATAGCGCGAGAAGCGCTCGACCAGCTCGTTCCAGGCAGCCGGATCTCCCGCCCGGCAGCGCTCGACGAGCTGCGCATCGGTGAGCCCGATCGTCATGGCAGCACCGCCAATTCAAGCGCGATTGCCGGACAAAGGGAAGAAACGCAGCCGCCGGCGCCGTCTAGCGGGCTCAGGCGAGGGGTCGATGGAGGAGGAGCGGCAATGAGATACCGCGGAAAAGAGCGTTGGCTTCGCCGACTCGCGCTCGGCCTCATGCTTGCGACCGTCGTCGGCGGCGGAGCGGCCCCGGCCTGGGCCAAGTTCGACGAGGGCAACACGGGCCCGAGGTACGCAGCGGCGGGCGGTTGGTCAGGACAGGTCGACGCGGAGAGCGGCATCCCGCTCTCGGCAGGCATTCCCGAGCGCGGTGACTTCCCCGTCGTGTTCACGTCCAGCCAACGAGGGCAGGCGAGCGAAGCGGCGGGGTCACAGCGGCCGAGCCCCGTGCCCGCAGACAGCAGCTCGTCCCTCGCTTGGCGGGAGTGGCTTGCGTTCGGAATCGGCGCAATCGTCATCGCACTCGCGGTCGGAGTCTTGGTCGGACAGCTTCGCCGTCCGAGAGTCGCCGGGCTCTAGAGATACGTGGCAGACGCGAAGCGGGCTCTGCGGAGCCCGCTTCGCTTTGGTTGCGAGGCCTTCCAAGCAGCAATTCGAAAACAGAGGGAAGAAAGCGGGCGGCGTCTCCGTCCAGCGGGTCAGGCAGGGGTCGTGAACGGAGGAGGAAGACCATGCTTCGCAGAAGGACTCGCTGGTTCCGCCGCCTCGCAACAGGTCTCGCATTCGCGACGCTCGCCGCTCCTGCGGCGGCCAAGGTCGACGATGGTGGCAATGCGGCAGCCACGTCGAAGGTGATCCCGTACTTGAGCCACGGGATGACGACGTCGACCGACGCACAGGCACTCGCACACTACGAAGCGCTCACCCATCGGCAGCTCGAGGAGCTCGCGGCGTCGCGGGCGATCAGCAACGGGGACGCGCTCACGCACCGGCAGATTGAAGAGCTCTCGGCAGCGCAGGCCGACCAGTTCATCCCCGGCGTGACCGATTTCCCGAAGCCGGTCGCGATCGAAGCTCCGACGGTGATCAACTACCTGAGCCACGGCGCGACCAGGTCGGACTTTCCCGGCTCTGCCGACAGGATCGTGTCGGCGTCGGTCCTCGGTGAGCTCGTCAAGTCGACGCGGCCGGAGGCAGTCGCTCGGCCAGACGATCAGGCCGACCGCTTCGCTCTCTCGAGCGTCGACTCGACGGCGTCGACGACGAGCACCGACTCCGGCCTCTCCTGGGACGGGGCGATGATGATCGGGATCGGGACGCTCATGGTCGTCCTGGCGCTCGGCCTCGGGTTCGCATATGCCCGCCGGCCGAGGGTCGCAGGGCTCTAGTTCGCGGGGGCAGCGACGCAAAGCGGGCTCTTCGGAGCCCGCTTTGCGTTGGTCCGGGAAGAAAGCGGTGGCGCCGGCCGTCTTGGGATTCAGGCAAGTCGTTGGTCGAAGGAGGAGGAACGGCATGGAGTACCGGAGAAGGCAGCGGTGGCTTCGCCGGATCGCGCTCGGCCTCGCGTTCGCGACGGTGGCTGTCGCAGGAGAGGTGGCCCCCGCCTCGGCCAAGTTCGACGAGGGTGGTGGTGGCTTCGGCTCGCGCTACGTGGCGACGGAGGGTTGGTCAGGCCCGGTCGACCCGGAGACGGGCATCCCGCTGTCGGCCGGCATCCCGGATGTTCACGCGCCCACGGCGGAGCTGTTCGTGCCCGGGGTGACCGACTTCCCGAGCGCGGCGGTGGCGCGGCAGCCGGAGCCGGCGACCGATGACACGACGGTCGAGTGGGGCGACGGAGTTCCACTTGCGCTCGCTGCGGTCGTGCTGGCATTCGCGCTCGGCCTCTGGTTCGGATACGCCCGCCGTCCGACGGCGGCAGGGCACTAGGTTCGCTGGGGGGCAGCGAAGACGGGGCGGGTCCGAGAGGGCCCGTCCCGCGCTTCTACGATGGAGGGCTCTCGGAGTCGCGCGCGTCGAGGCGCTGCTCGAAGAGCGCCCGGAGCTCCTCGCCGGTCGCGAGCACCTCGGTGTAGCGCGCGCGGCGGGGCGGCAGCTTGACGATCCTCACGTCGCGGCTGCGCGCACCGTGACAGCGCGCATACGCCGCCGCCTCGTCGAGCGGCTGGAGTGCAGAGCGACGGCCCAGGCGCATCGGTAGGAAGTATGGCCCTTTGCGGCCGGCGTGCGTCAGCTTCGCCGAACGGCGCGTGCACTCGAGGCATGGGCGCCGCGGCCGCGCGCCCATGCCCCGATTCTGTCGTCTACTTGCAGGGGCTCGGCTTGGCCCGCTTGCACTCGCCCCAGGTCGTGATGTCCTGGACGAAGTCGTTGAACGTCACCGTGGCGCGGTGCGCCGACGAGCGCCAGTTCGGCACGTTGATCGCCTGCGCTCGGCTCGCGTCGCCGCGAGGGGCGTTCACGAACGAGACGGTCCCGTCGGTCGGCTCGGCCGCCGGCATGAACACGTCCACGCCGGTCTGGAACGGCTGCGTCGGGAAGAAGGGGAGCAGGTCGAGGGTCGAGTCGCCGGGCGAGGCGGCCGCGTCGTGGACGTGGATGCCGATCACGCCGTTGCTCGTCACCTTGGTGAGGGCGTTGACGGCCGGCTGATCGCCGCGGCCGGCGCTGCTCGTGCTGATCTCGAGGACGTCGTTCTGCCCGGTCGGATGCGTCGTCCACCACTCTTTCTGGCGAACCACTGTGGCCGCGACGTGGTTGTCGCTCAGGTTGGTATTGGCGACGATCTGCGAGTTCGGCGGTGCCAGGTTCATGCGCACCATCGCGCTGCTGCGCAGCCATGGCTGGAAGTAGAAGTGATGCGTGAGGAAGCCCGCACGGATCACGTTGAGCTCGTAGTGCTGCTGTCCGTTGACCTGCACGGGGCCCCAGCTGCCGTCGGCCGCGACGGTGAGCGTCGCGTCTGGCTCCTCCCCCTTGCGCGCACCGGTCTTCGAGTCGACCTCCCAGATCTCCAGGGTCGCCCCCGCGGCACCGATGTTCTGCGGAAACTCCACGGCGCGTCCCGAGATCTGGACCTGGCCCGGCGGCTCCGGCAGCACGAGCGTCGTCTCGGGCGCCTCACCGGTGAAGAACTCGTACTGGGCGGCGAACGACTCTGCCGACGTCGCAACCTGCACGTGCGTCTGCGGGCTGAGGCGCACGTTCAAGCCGCCGACGTTGCCCGTCTGGTTGGTGCCCTGCCAGATCCCCATGCAGTCCAGGGTCGGGCTCGCGACGCCGCAGCTCGCGTTGCTCGAGCCGTCGATCCCGATGTACTTGGCGATCTTGGCGGCGCGACCTGCGTCTCCGAGGTAGAGGTTCGACACGGTCGTGCCGAGTGAATGGCCGACGAGGTACACCTGCTCGACGCCGTGCTCGGCGCGGACGCCGTCGACCAGCGCGTCCAGCCGCGCGACGACCTGTGCGAACGTGTTGGTCGCGAACGAGGAGTCGTATTCGAACGCGCGAACGAGGCTCGCCGGATAGCCGTTCGAGTCGAAGCGTCTCGCCTGAGTTTCGTACTGCGCCGCCGAGCCTGCCCCACCGTGCACGAAGACGATGGGTGTGAGCCCAGGCTCCTGGGCGCCGGCGGCCGTCGAGCCGACGAGCAGCACGGACAGGGCCAGTGCCCCGACGAGGATCGACAGCAACCGCGGTGACGTCGGTCCGGATCTTCCCATCTCTACCCCCTTGTCGCTGTCCGCGTGCCGGCGCTCGAACCTATCCCCGTTTCGAAACCGCCGTCAACGCGCGATGCCCAAGTTGAGACCGGGATCTCAGCCGGCCAGCAGCAGGGCGCGTGCGGCTCGCTCGGCCGGCTCCACGTCCGGCGGGCGGCCGATCAGCACGTCGGCATACAGCATCGACTCGTAGATCCGCACGTACAGGTAGGCCAGGCTGTCGAGGTCCGAGGTCAGAGCAACCGCTCCACGCCGCGTCGCCTCGAGAAGGATGTCTCGCTGCGCGCGGACGTAGCGCTCGTGCACTCCGCCGGCCGGCGTGAAGAGGACGCGGACGGCCGTCTGTGCCTCGGCCGCGACGAAGCGGCGGAACGCGGCCGCTTCGATCATCGCCTGGTAGAAGCGGCGCGAGATCTCGAGGATGCCGTCGACGTCGCGGCCCGGGACGGCGCGGCACGCCTCGTCCAGCACCGGCTTCCCGAGCGACCAGAGCACGTCGCCGAGCAGCCGATCCCGTCCTGCGACGACGCGGTACAGGGTCGAACGGCTCACCGACAGCTCGGCCGCGAGCGCGTCCATGTCGATCGTGGCACGGCGCAGGAAGTGGCGGCGCCCGCCCGCGACGACCTCGTCGTAGCGGATCACGCGTCCAACACGTTGCCGCGTCGCGCCGACGCCGGACCTGCCTCCCCTAGACGACACAGGAGGCCCACTCCTGCGGGGCCTCTTCGGCTGAAAGCTGCGGGACTAGGATTCGAACCTAGACTACTCGGTCCAGAGCCGAGCGTCCTACCATTAGACGATCCCGCAACGGCCGGGCCAGTTTAGCGACTCAGGTTTCGAGCCGGTAGACGGGGACGAGCCGCTTCTCGGCCTCCGTGTCGATGTGCGCGATCACCTCGACGTAGGGCTCCAGGCCGGAGCCGCGCAGCTTCGCCTTCAGCAGCCCGTCCACCTGGAAGAGGCCGGAGGAGTTGTTCATCACGATCTCGATCTTCACCGGGCGCTCCTCGCCGTCGGCGATCGAGACGTCGTCGATCGCGGCGGCCGAGAGCGAGTGCATCGAGACGCGGCCCTTCTCGAACGGGATCCGCGAGCGGCCCTCGGCCATGTCGAGTGCGTCGGCGACGCGCAGGATCCCGGCCTCGAGCGCCAGCGGCTGTCCGTCGGCGCGGTGGCTCGTGATCGCCTGCAGCGCCTCGGAGACGATCACGGTCAGCTCCGGCTCCTCGTAGAGCCCCTCCAGGAGCTCGCGCATCTTCGGCTCGGCGAGGAAGAGGGAGAAGTCCTCGTGACCGTGCCGGTGCACCGACATGCCGACGCAGTGGAAGAGCGCTGCCAGCGCGACGATCACCTCCGCGTCGTCCTGCTCGAGCCCGAAGTCGCGCACCGCCGAGGGCTCCACCTTGTGCTTCGTCAGCTGGCGCAGGAGCTTGAGGGCGATGTTGGCGACGATCTGAATGTGCACCCACGAGTGGTCGTTGATCTCCATCCGGACGACCGCGTTCACGTTCGAGACGTGCCACCAGCCCTTGAGCTGCCGATCGCCGTTGACGCGCTCGAGCAGCTTGCGCAGCTTCCGGTTGCCGCGGACCGGCAGCTTGATGTTCATCTTGTCGACCGCCTGCGCGGGGGAGAGACGTGTCTCGCGCACCGCCTCCTCCGAGACCGGCGTCTCGATCCGTTCCTCGGTCGTCGGGTCCAGCTCGCTCACGTCCCTGGCCGCCTTTCGCTCCCGCCCGGCAGAGCCGGGCTCCGCGAAACGCTGACGCCGCTCGCGGCGCTCCAGCCGGCGGGCCGTACCTCCGTACTGTCCCGCCGCCCTACGCACCGCGAGCGGCGCCCCAGGAACGTGAGTGCCGTCATGTCCGCACCACGACGCTGCGGGCGAACTTGTCGTGCAGCGCCTGGTTGCGCCGGTCGCGCAGGGGCCAGAGATGGTCGAGGATCCCGGGCACGGTGAAGAGCGCCCACAGGAACGCCGTCGACGACCAGCGCGTGAACGCCCGCAGATAGCCGATCGGGGCGCGGTCGTCGGCACCGACGACCTTGATCCTGAGCGCCATCTTCCCGAACGTCTGGTTGCGGGAACCGATCATCGCCGTGTCGTAGATCGCCTCTGGCACGACGAAGAGCAGGAGAACGAGCAGCGTGTCCCCGCGGAGAATGCGGTCGTTCAGATCCGCCGGCGGCACCCCCGCGGCGGCGACGGTTGCGAGGACGACCGCCGCGAGGATGGCGCCGTCGAGGAGCAGTGCCACGAGACGGCGGCGCCAGCTCGCGAGCTCCTGACCGCCGTCGTTCATGACGGAAACCTACGTCAGGCGACGGCGTCGGCCCAGTCGCCGTAGAGGCTCGTGTAGAGGCCGCGGCGGGCGATCAGCTCCTCGTGTGTGCCCTGCTCGACCACGCGGCCGTGCTCGAGCACGACGATCAGGCCGGCATCTCGGATCGTCGAGAGCCGGTGCGCGATCACGAACGCCGTGCGTCCGGCGAGCAGCCGTCGGAGCGCGCGGTCGATCTGGCGCTCGGTCCCGATGTCGACGGACGACGTCGCCTCGTCGAGGATGAGGATGCGCGGGTCGGCGAGGAGCGCGCGCGCGAAGGCGACGAGCTGGCGCTGGCCGAGCGAGAGCCGGGTGCCGCGCTCGCCGAGGTGTGTCTCGTAACCGTCTTCGAGCTCGAGGATGAACGCGTGCGCCCCGACGGCGTCGGCGGCCGCCTCGATCTCCTCCCGCGTCGCCTCCGGGCGGCCGAAGGCGATGTTCTCGGCCACGGTGCCGCCGAAGAGGAAGCCCTCCTGGGGGACGATGCCGAGCTGCCGGCGGAGCGAGTGCTGCGTGACATCGCGCAGGTCGTGGCCGTCGATCGAGATCGAGCCCTCGGTCGGGTCGTAGAAGCGTGCGAGCAGCTTCGCGATCGTCGACTTGCCGGCGCCGGTGTGGCCGACGAGTGCGACCGTCGTGCCCGCTGCGATGTCGAGGTCGAGCCCGTGCAGCACCTCCGGGAACTCCGGCCCGTACGTAAAACGGACGTCGTCGAAGCGGACGTGTCCCTCGATGCGCGGCAGCTGGATCGCCCCCGGCCTGTCGACGATCTGCGGTTTCTCGTCGAGTACGCCGACGATCTTGTCCAGCGCGGCGATTGCCGAGAGGAACGTGTTGTAGAGCTGCGAGAGCACCTGGATCGGATCGAAGAAGTTGGACAGGTAGAGCGCGAAGGCGAACAGCGTGCCGGCGCTCATGTCGCCGTGGTAGACGAGCCAGCCGCCGTAGCCGAACACGATCGCGGTCGCTGCCGAGCTGAGCAGGTCGACGGCGGGGAAGTAGATCCCGTTCAGAACGACGGTCTCGTGGTTGGCGCCGCGGTACCGGTCGTTGACGCCCCGGAAAGCGCGCTCCTGCACCGGCTCGCGGGTGAACGACTGGACGACGCGCATGCCGGCGATGTCCTCGGCCAGTGTCGCCGTGACGAGGCCGAGCCGCTCGCGGACACGGCGGTAGGCGCGGTTGGAGCGGCTGCGGAACCAGGCGGTCACGAGCGCCATCGGCACGAGCACGGTCAGCGTCGCCAGCGCGAGCCTGACGTCGAGGAGGAAGAGGACGACCGCCGTGCCGAGCAGGAGCAGCGTGTTCTGGATCAGGCTCGTGACGCCGTCGGTGACGAGCTGGTCGAGCGCCTCGACGTCGTTCGTGATCCGGCTGATGATCACGCCGGCGCGGTTGCGCTCGTAGAAGCCGAGCGAGAGCCGCTCGAGGTGCGCGAACAGCTTGTTGCGCAGGTCGGCGAGGACGCGCTCGCCGGTCCAGCCGGTCAGGTACGTGTTTGCGGAGGAGAGCACGAGCGCGGCCACCGCGGAGGCGAGGAAGAGGCCGACGATCCAGCTGAGGCGGCCGAGATCGCCCGTCGCGATCCCCTCGTCGATCGCGAGCTTCGCCAGGTACGGCGGCGCGAGCGCGACGAGCGTGTAGACGAGCAGCGTCGCGATCGCGAGCGCCGTGCGGCTCTTGTACGGGAGCGTCAGGCGCGCGAGCAGCCCGATCCGCCGCCGGGTCCGCCGCCACGACCAGTCCTGCACCTCGCCGCCTCGCTCCTCGGTCAGGTGCCCGCCGGGCTGCCAGACCTTCACGCGGTCTCCTTCAGGAGCCCCTGGAGCAGGCCGTGCTCGTGGATCTCCTGGTAGACGGCGTTCGTCGCGAGCAGCTCGGCATGCGTGCCGCGGGCGGCCACGCGTCCGTGGTCGAGCACGACGACCTCGTCCGCGAGCGCGATCGTGGAGAGGCGGTGGGCGATGATGATCGTCGTCCGGCCGCGCATCGCCTCGGTGAGGCCGGCCCGGATCTGCGCCTCGGTCGTCGCGTCGACCGATGCCGTCGCGTCGTCGAGGATCAGGATGCGCGGGTCGATCACGAGCGCCCTTGCGATCGCAAGCCGTTGCCGCTGACCGCCCGAGAGCGTGATCCCGCGCTCCCCGATCACGGTGTCGTAGCCCTGGGGCAGCTCCTCGACGAAGTCGTGCGCCTGCGCCGCCCGCGCCGCGCGCTCGACCTGAGCGTCGGTGGCGTCGAGCACGCCGAAGGCGATGTTCTCGCGCACCGTCGCGGAGAAGAGGAACGGATCCTGCGAGATGACGCCGATCTCGCGGCGGAGCGAGCGCCGGGTGACGTCGCGGACGTCGACGCCGTCGACGAGCACGCGGCCCTCGCTCGCGTCGTAGAAGCGCGGCACGAGTGCGGCGAGCGTCGTCTTGCCCGAGCCGGTGTGGCCGATCAGCGCCACCGTCCGCCCCGGCGCGAGCTCGAGGTCGATGCTCTCGAGCACCGGACGGTTCGGCGCGTAGCCGAAGCTGACGCGCTCGAAGCGGATCTCGCCGGGACCGTCCGCAAGCGCGCTCGCGCCCGGTCGGTCCTCGACGCCCTCGGGCTCGTCCATGATCTCGAAGATCCGCTCTCCCGAGGCGGTAGCGCGCTGCGCCTGGCCGATCCACATGCCGAGACTCCGCAGCGGCACGATCAGCATCGCGAGCAGCAGGTTGAAGAGGAAGAACTGGCCGAGCGTCAGCGAGCCGGAGACGACCATCCGGCCCGCGGCAAGCAGCACCGCGGCCTGTGCGAGCAGCGGCAGGAAGGAGAGCAGCGGCACGTAGAGCGCGCGCTGGCGGAATGCGCGCACCGTCTCCGCGAAGACGCCGCCGGAGGCCCGCTCGAACTCGGCCTGGCGACGCTCTTCCTGCGCGAAGGCCTTGACGACGTGGACGCCCACGATCGATTCCTCGGCCACGGTCGCCACCTCGCCGAGACGCTGCTGCACGTCACGGAGCACGGGGTGCGCGACGTGGCTGTAGCGGTAGGCGACCGCGACGACGATCGGCGTGATCGCGAGCGCGATCAGGGCGAGTCGCCACTCGACGACGAAGAGCACGATCGTGACCGAGACGATCGTGAGCACGTGCTGGAAGAAGAAGATGAGGCCGAAGCCGAGGAAGAAGCGCACCGACTGCAGGTCCACGGTGGCGCGCGACATCAGCT
>CAWDJZ010000016.1:0-173632 GCA_963802765.1 uncultured Gaiellaceae bacterium | reverse complement strand
GATTCGAACCAGGGCGCGACGGATTATGAGTCCGCTGCTCTAACCACTGAGCTACAGGCCCGACGGAATGAGGGTAGCGCCGTCGTGGGTTCTCCAACGACGCTCCCGCCCATGACTGTCACAATGGTGCGCGTGAAGGCCTACCAGCAGGAGACGCAGCTCCGCACCGCCGGAGGGCTCTCGATTACGGACATCACGGACGAGGTGCAGGACGCCGTCACCGCGAGCGGGATCAGGAACGGGATCTGCTCCGTCTACTCGCCACACACCACCTGCTCGGTGCGCGTGAACGAGTTCGAGTCGGGATTCCTGGAAGACTTCGCGCTCTTGCTGAAACGGCTCGTGCCGAGCGACAACTACTACGCGCACGACGACTGGGACCGCCGCACCGAGAACGTCTGTCCCGAGGACATGGACTTCGGCAACGGGCACGCCCATTGCATGTCCATGCTGCTCGGCCCCGCCGGCGAGTCGATCCCGGTGCAGGGTGGAGAGCTCTGCCTCGGCACCTGGCAGCGCGTGCTCTTCCTCGAGCTGGACCGCGAGCGCGACCGCCGCTGGCTCGTCCAGGTCGTCGGCGTCTGACGCCTGGCCGGCTAGCCTCCCGGCCGGCTGAGCCGGCCTCCGGCGCAGCCTCGCGCCAGGAACCGCGGCCGCGGCTATCTCCCACACCGAGTAACTGACGTTGACTGGCTACTCGGGCGTGACGTAGGCGGCGGTGAGGCCGCCGTCGACGACGAACGTCGCGCCGTTCACGTAGGAGGACTCGTCGCTCGCCAGGAAGAGCGCGGCGTTGACGATCTCGCGCGGCTTTGCCAGACGGCCGGTCGGCCAGTGGATCCGCCGGCGCTCGAGCGCGGCCGGGTCGTCGCCGAAGATGTTGAGCAGGAGCGGCGTCTCGACGGGCCCCGGGCAGAGCGCGTTGACGCGCACGCCCTCCCGCGCGAACTGGACGGCGAGCTCGCGCGACATCGAGAGCACCGCGCCCTTCGACGCCGAGTAGGAGATCTGCGACGTCGCCGCGCCGAGGATCGCGACGAACGAGGCGACGTTGATCACCGAGCCGCCCCCGCGCTCGAGCAGGTGCGGGATCCCGTGCTTGCAGCAGAGGAAGACGCCGCGCGTGTTCACCGCCTGCACGCGGTCCCAGGCCTCGACGGAGGTGTCGAGCACGGACGCGTCGTCGTCGGGCGAGATGCCCGCATTGTTGTAGAGGACGTCGATGCCGCCGAACCGCTCGGCCGCCTCGGCGCACATCCGGCGCACGTCGTCCTCCTCGGCCACGTTCACCGCGGTCGCGAACGCCTCGCCGGAGCAGAGACCGACCGTCTCTTCGGCCGCCGCGAGATCGACGTCGGCGACGCAGACGTTCGCGCCCTCCTCGGTGAAGAGGATCGCGGCATCGCGGCCCATGCCGCCGCCGGCGCCGGTGATCACGCAGACCTTCCCCGCGAGCCGCCCTGCCACCGTCAGGCCTCCGTAGACAGGAACACGTTCTTGACCTCCGAGTACCCCTCGAGCCCGTGCATGCCGAGCTCGCGGCCGAAGCCCGACTGCTTCATGCCGCCGAAGGGCGTCGAGACGCGCACCGAGCTGTTCGAGTTGACGCTGAGCACGCCCGCCTGCACGCCGCGAGCGACCCGCAGCGCGCGGGCGCCGTCGCGCGTCCAGATCGAGCCCGAGAGCCCGTACGGCGTGTCGTTCGCGAGCCGGACCGCCTCGGCCTCGTCCGCGAACGGGATCACGGCCGCCACCGGGCCGAACACCTCCTCGCGCGCGACCCGGTCGTCGTTCGACGCCTCGACGAGCGTGCACGGGAACCAGAAGCCGACGTCGCTTTCCGGGACTTCGCCCCGGAAAGCGATAGACGTCTCGTCGACGTAGGCGCGCACGCTCTCACGGTGCTCGGCCGAGATCAGCGGGCCCATCTCCGTGGCTTCGTCGTCAGGATCGCCCACGCGAACCTGCCGCGTCGCGTCGACGAGGTAGTCCAGAAATTCGTCGTAGACGGATTTCTGGACGAGGATGCGCGAGCGCGCGCAGCAGTCCTGCCCGGCGTTGTCGAACACGGCGTACGGAGCAGCCGCGGCGGCCCGCTCGAGGTCGGCATCGGCGAAGACGATGTTTGCCGACTTGCCCCCGAGCTCGAGTGTGACCCGCTTGACGTGCGCTGCCGCACCCTCCATCACCGTTCGTCCCACCTCGGTCGAGCCGGTGAACCCGATCTTGGCCACGTCGGGGTGCTCGACGAGGCGCGTGCCGACGACCGAGCCCTTCCCGACGAGGACATTGACGACGCCCTCCGGAATCCCGGCCTCGAGCGCGAGCTCGCCGAGGCGCGACGCGCTCAGCGGCGTCAGCTCGGCCGGCTTCAGTACGACCGTGTTCCCACAGGCGAGCGCGGGGCCGAGCTTCCACGAGGCGATGTTGATCGGGAAGTTCCAGGGGACGATCAGGCCGACGACGCCGAGTGGCTCGCGGAAGGTGACGTCGACGCCGCCGGCGACGGGAATCGACTCGCCGTAGTGCTTGTCGACGGCGCCCGCGTAGAAATGGAACACCTGCGCGACCATGCCGACCTCCGCCCGCGCTCCCGAGATCGGCTTGCCGACGTTGCGCGACTCGATCCGTGCCAGCTCCTCGCCGTGCTCCTCGACGAGCGTCGCGAGACGGCGGAGCAGGCGCGCGCGGTCCGTCGGGGTGACAGCGCTCCAGGCCGGGAATGCCGCCTTCGCACGCGCGACGGCGGCATCGGTCTCCTCCACGCCGGCCTGCTGGAGCTCTGCGATCGGCTCCTCCGTGGCCGGGTTCACGACCGTCAGCACGGGGACTAGCCCTTCGCGGCGCGGTAGGCGCGCGCCTCGTCGACGAGCGCGCGGAAGAGCGCACCGTCCTCGCCCTCCTCGGGATGCCAGAGCACGCCGACGGCGAAGCGCTTGGCGGGGTCCTCCACGGCCTCGAGGGTGCCGTCCTCGGCCCACGCGGCCTCCACGAGCCCCTCGCCGACGCGACCGAAGCCCTGATGGTGATGGGACTTGACGGGCGCGCGCTCCCCGAGCAGCGACCCGAGCTTGCTCTCCGCCTTCACGCCGACGTCGTGGTCGGCGAAAACCCCGGGGGTGTGCTTGTGCTTCTCGTCGCCGACCACGTCCGGAAGGTGTTGGACGAGGTCGCCGCCGCGTGCGACGTTCAACACCTGCGAGCCGCGGCAGACCGCCAGCACCGGCACGTCTCGCTCCAGCGCGGCCGTCAGCAGCGCCAGCTCGGCGCGATCCCGCTCGGGCCGGAGACCGTTCGTCTCCGGGTGGGCTTCGTCACCGTACGCGACCGGGTCGATGTCGGAGCCGCCCGAGAAGAGGATCCCGTCGAGGACGTCGAGGGTCTCCTCGATCCCCTCCTCGCTCGGCGGCACGAGCAGGGCGCGCCCGCCGGCTGCCTCCACCTGCTGGACGTAGGCGAGCGGGATGACCGCGGCCGGGACGTCCCAGGCGCCCCAGCGCACCGTCGGCTCGGCGTACGTCGTGATCCCGATCACGGGACGGGGTTGAGAGGGCTTAGCCACGTTCGAAGAACCGCTCTCTTTCGTAGCACGTCACGGCCCGGTCGAAGAGCTCCTGCTCGGTGCGCGCGTAGTTCAGGTAGTGGTCGACCACCTCGTCGCCGAAGGCGGCGCGGGCCGTCATGCCCTCTTCGAGCGACGCAATCGCCTCGCGCAGCGAGTGCGGAAACCGGTCAGCGTCGGACTCGTAGGCGTTGCCCTCGAGCGGCCTCGGCAGCCTGAGCTTGCGCTCGATCCCGTCCAGGCCCGCCGCGATGATCGCCGCGAACGCGAGGTACGGGTTCGCGTCGGCGCCCGGGATCCTCGTCTCGGTGCGCAGCGCGGAGCCGTGCCCGACGATCCGGAAGCCGCACGTTCGATTGTCGTGGCCCCAGGCGAGAGTCGTCGGCGCCCACGAGCCCGCCGCGAAGCGCTTGTACGAGTTCACGTTCGGGGCGACGAAGAGCGCCAGTTCCTTCAGATTGGCGATCTGGCCCGCGAGCCAGCGCCTGAACGTCGGGCTCTCCCCCGCGAACGCGCTGCGGTCGCCGCGCCAGAGTGACGAGTGGATGTGGCACGAGCTGCCGATCCAGGTGTGGTCGGGCTTCGCCATGAACGTGATCGAGCAGCCGTTCAGATGCGCGATCTCCTTCGCGCCGTTCTTGTAGACGGCGTGGTTGTCGGCCATCGTGAGTGCGTCGGCGTAACGGAAGTTGATCTCCTGCTGGCCCGGCCAGGCCTCGCCCTTCGAGGTCTCGACCTTGATCCCCGCCGCGTGCATCCCGTTGCGGATCTGGCGGATGAACGGCTCGTCGTAGGTTGTCGCGAGCACGTGGTAGTCGAGGATGTAGGGCACCGACGGGGTCAGATCGCGGTAGTGCTTGGCGTACGCCTCTGCATACGTCTCCCGGAGCAGGAAGAACTCGAGCTCGGAGCCGAACATCGGCGTGAGCCCGAGCTTCTCGGCTCGCTCGACCTGCGCCCGGAGGACCTGGCGCGGCGAGGGGGCGACCGGAGAGCCGTCGTGCCAGGCGACGTCGCAGAGGACGAGCGCCGTCGCTTCGAGCCAGGGGATCCGCCGCAGCGTGGCGAGGTCCGGCTGGAGTACGAAGTCGCCGTAGCCCGTCTCCCAGCTCGCGAGCCGGTATCCCGGGACCGGGTCCATCTCCATCTCGTTCGCGAGCAGGTAGTTGCAGCCCTCGACCGCGTGCCCGGAGCCGATCTCGTCGACGAAGAACTCGCCGTGGAGCCGCTTCCCCATCAGCCGCCCCTGCATGTCGGTGAAGGCCACCACGACGGTGTCGATCGCGCCGGACCCGACGTCCGCCCGCAGCTCGTCGAAGCTCAGCACGGCGCGATCCTACGCCGTCGTGCCGTCCGACACGTTGACAACGATCGTGGCAGACGCGCGTAATAGCGCCTGACCTGCTACCGACGGCGAGGAGGGCTGATGAGCACGGCACCACCTGAAGGCCGCCACCACACCGACGAGGACGAGCGAATCCTGCACGGGCTGGGGTACGCCCAGGAGCTCTTCAGGGCGATGGGCGGATTCCAGAATTTTGCGATCTCGTTCACCATCATCTCGATCCTCGCCGGGTGCTTGACGTCGTACGCGATCGCGTACGGCCAGGGCGGCCCGGTCGCGATCACGTGGGGCTGGCTCATCGTCGGCGCGATGAGCACGATCGTCGCGCTCGCGATGGCCGAGATCGCCTCGAAGTATCCCACCGCGGGCGGCCTCTACTACTGGGCGTCGAAGCTCGGGACTCCCGGCTGGGGCTGGTTCACGGGCTGGTTCAACCTCGTCGGTCAGATCGCGGTCACTGCTGCGATCGGCTACGGG
Source organism: uncultured Gaiellaceae bacterium (assembly GCA_963802765.1). GTDB lineage: Bacteria > Actinomycetota > Thermoleophilia > Gaiellales > Gaiellaceae > Gaiellasilicea. Next base: position 168,248 of record CAWDJZ010000016.1, on the reverse strand, counting down.
CTGGCGATCTTCGGCACCGCACTCATGAACTACTGGTTCGACTACCCGAACGACAAGGAGTACGTCTATCTGACCTACGCGATCGTGCTCCTCGCCGCCCTGCTCCTGAACCTGTTCAAGATCACCGTCACGGCGATGCTGAACACGATCTCCGCCTACTGGCACATGATCGGCGTCGTCGTGATCGTGGTCATCCTCTCGACCGTTCCCGATGACCACCGCTCCCTCAGCTTCGTCTTCACCGAGACGCTCAACCTCACGGGCTGGGGCGGCGAAGCTGCACCGGACTCTTTCGGCAGCATCGTCTTCTGGTACGTCTTCCTAACCGGCCTGCTCATGGCCCAGTACACGATCACGGGCTTCGATGCGTCCGCCCACGTCGCGGAGGAGACGCGCCAGGCATCACGCTCCGCGGCCGTCGGGATGTACATGTCCGTCGTCGCCTCGGTCGTCTTCGGCTTCATCCTCCTGGTCGCAGTGACGCGCGCGCTTCCGGTCGAGCCCGTGTTCGACCTCTACATCGTGCCGACGAGTTGGGTCGCGGCCATGGGCCAGAGCTGGGGGACGTTCATCCTCTTCATCTGTTGCGTGGCCCAGTTCTTTTGCATCACCGCGTCGGTGACCTCGGCGTCGCGGATGCTGTTCGCGTTCTCCCGCGACCGCGCCGTCCCCGGTCATCAGCTCTGGCGCCGCGTCTCGCGAAACCGCGTCCCGCACTTCGCCGTCATCGCCATCGTCGTGGCCGCGGCGGCGCTGATGCTGCCGACCCTCTACAACTTCTTCGTCGGCTACTACGTCGGCACCGGCATCGCCGTCATCGGCCTCTACATCGCCTTCATCCTGCCCGTGATCCTGCGCTACCGGATGAAGGACGAGTTCGAGCCGGGCGCCTGGTCGCTGGGCAAGCACTACCGGTGGATCGATCCGATCGCGATCGTGTGGGTGTTCTTCATCTCGTTCGTCTTCCTCATGCCGCCGTATTCGATCAGCGCCCCGTGGAAGGACGGTTTCACCTGGGAGGCCGTGAACTACGCGCCGCTCCTCGTCGGCGGAGCGTTGCTCCTGTTCGGCGGCTGGTGGCTCCTTTCCGCCAAGAACTGGTTCAAGGGCCCGGTTCGAATGGGCACCGAGGAGGAGCTCGAGGCGATGGAGGCTGGGATCGAGGCGAGAACCGGCATCGCGCCGGGGCCGGCTTCGTAGGACTGCTCGAGGGGGCGTCCCTCGCGGCGCCCCCTCAACCCACCCAGGCGCCGCCGTTCTGGTCGATCGCCTGGCCGGTCACGCCGCGCGCGTCGTCCGAGAGCAGCCAGGCGACTGTGCCGGCGATCTCCTCAGGCTGACCCATCCGCCCGAGTGGGACGTCGCGCATCGCCTCGCGAAGGGCGTCCTCGCGCGTGCCGCCGATCGCCTCGGCGAGCTCGTCCAGCCCCTGTGCGGTCATGTCGGTGTCCACCCACCCCGGGCAGATCGCGTTCACCTGGACGTTCTCCCCCGCAAGCTCGGCCGCGAACGAGCGCACGAGGCCGAGCAGCCCCGCCTTCGAGGCGGAGTACCCCGTGTACCCCGGCACGGCGATCCGCGCCAGAATCGAGGCGATGACGACGACGTTGCGCCGGTCCGGGCCGGGCGCCAGGTTCCGGACCGCGGCGCGAACGCAGTAGTACGTGCCGGCGAGATTCGTGGCGACGAGGTCGTCGAAGCGGTCGTCCGGCCCATCCTCGTTCGGCCCTCCGAGCCCGCTGTTCGCGACGAGGGAGTGGATCGGACCGCGCTCCGCCGCCGCCGCGGCGAATCCCGCGTCGACGGCGTCACGGTCGCGGATGTCGAGCTCCGCCGCGCCGGCGCCGAGCGCGGCCGCGACCTCGTGGAGCTCCTCGGCGTCGAGGCCCAGCAGGCTCAGCGTCGCTCCCTCGGCGGCGAGCCGCTCCGCGATCGCCTTCCCGATCCCCTTGCCGCCGCCGGTGACAACGACGTGCTTGCCCGCCAGTCTCTCCATCGGTCCCCTTCCGGAATGTCGCTCTTTGCGAAAAGTTCGTGTTGCGCGCGAACGAGCCTGAGCATAGATTCCTGCTTCGCGCCGGCCCTGTCTCTTCGTCCAGTCTCGGGCCGCCGACATCCTCTTTCAGGCATCCAGAGCGTTCGAGACGATCGGCAAAACAGGCTGCCTCACAAAGAAAAAGTCGCAATTTGCGGAAAGGCGCTCGGTGGAGCTCTTGACGCCCGTCGAGCCCGCCCGTAGCTTCCCCCTTGCAGCGAGCACGGAGCGGGATTAGGTCGAGGCTCCACCGGAAGACGGGCAGGCGGAAGCCGATACGTCAGTCGGGGGAGCGGACGAAACCGCCACCGGCTCGCTGAATTTATTGGCGCAGGCGCGAAGATCCTCACCTGAAGGCGTCCGCTTCGCGGCCGCGGGCTCAGTCGTCAGCCACTTGGCTATAGACCAAAGGGCGCGGAAGGCAATTTGGCCCGCCTCAAAAGGAAAAGTCCGCAAATTGCGCATTCTCCTTTTTTCGAGTCATTGACGGGGGCTCGAGCCGGCCCTAGATTCCCCGTTGCAGCGAGCACGGGACGCGAGTAGGTCGATCCCACCCCGGTAGGCCGTAGGCGGAAGCCGAAGGTTCGTCGGGATGGTGGACGAAAGCGCACCCGGCTCGCTGAATTTATTGGCGCAAGGAACGGGATCCGCAGAAGCGGATCCCGTCTCCGCGCGAGATCCCTGAAGGCGTCGGCTGTCGCCGCCGCAAAGGCGCGAATGACGGAGCCCCGTGGGTACGTTCTCTCGGTGCGCCGGTTGGTGGTCTTCGTCTCGACGGTCGTGTTCATCGACGCGATGCTGTTCGGGGCGCTCGCGCCGCTCGTGCCCGGGTATGCGGACGAGTTCGGGCTCTCGAAGGCGGGAGCAGGGCTTCTGGTGGGCGCGTTCGGGGCAGGCGCGCTGCTGGGCGGGATCCCGGGCGGGCTCGCAGCCGCCCGCTACGGGCCGAAGCTCGCCGTCGTCACCGGCCTCGCGCTCCTCTCGCCTGGCGAGCTTCGCCTTCGCTGCCGCCGAGGGGCCGTGGGCGCTCGGCGGCGCCCGCTTCGTCCAGGGCTTCTCGAGCACGGTCACGTGGGCCGGCGCTCTCGCGTGGTTGACCGTGGCGACGCCCCGCGCGCGGCGTGGCGAGCTGATCGGCACGGCCTTCGGCGCCGCAGTCTTCGGCGCCATCCTCGGGCCCATGTTCGGCGCGGTGGCCGAGGCCGTCAGCGTCCGTGCCTCCTTCGCGACCGTCGGGGCGGTTGCCGTCGCGCTCACCGTGTGGGCGGCGTCGAGGCCGCCTGTGCAGCCGGAAGAGCAGGCGCCGCGCGCCGTCGGACGCGCGTTCTCCGACCGCAGCTTCATCGGCGGCCTCTGGCTGAATACCCTCCCCGCCCTCCTCTTCGGGATGCTCGTCGTGCTCGTGCCGCTCAGGCTCGACGACGGCGGCTTCACGCCGCTCGCGATCGGAGCCGTGTTCCTCGCCGCCGGGCTCATCGAAGTGGCGGTCAATCCGATCCTCGGCCGCTTCTCCGACCGGCGCGGGCGCCTCCTCCCGATCCGGGTCGCGCTGGCGGCGTCGATCGCCGTCGCGCTCGCCTTCGCGGTCGCACGCGATGCCTACGCGGTCTCGCTGCTCGCCGTGCTCGCCGCGATCACGTTCGGCGCGTTCTACACGCCGGGAATGGCGCTCGTCTCCGACCGAAGCGAGGCGGCCGGCCTCTCTCAGGCGATTGGCTTCGGGATCATGAACACGGCCTGGGCGCTCGGGAACATGAGCGGGCCGACGCTGGCCGGGTGGCTGGCGGAGTCCGCCGGAGACGCCTTGCCCTACGTGCTCGGGGGCGCCCTGTGCGCGTTGACGCTCGCCGCCACGGGAAAGCGCTGGAGGATCCAGCCCGCATCGAGCGGCGCCTTCGAATAGCGCTCGCCGTTCACGAGTGCGTAGTCGCCGGTCCGCGGGTCCATCGGCAGCCGCGCCTCGACGGGATACCAGCGGTTGTGCCGCTCGATCAGGTCGTTGACGTCGCCGAAGTCCCAGCTCTCCGCGAGCGCGCGCCACGCGGACGGACCCTCGCGCGCCTCGTAAGCCTCGGCGAGCGCCTGTTCATGTTCCGCCGTCAGCGCGGCGATCTGCCGCAGCCGCACCATGTACGGCCGTGGTCCGCCGAGCGACGCGAGGTAGCTCGTCGCATCCGGCCGAAAGTTGCGCAGCCGGAGCGGCAGCGCGCGGCCGGTCAGCGGGCTGTCGCGGACGTCCTCCGCGAGCCCCTGGAGGTTCCTGCGGTCCCTGGGCGTCTCCGGGAGCACGACCCCCTGGCGCATGATCCGCTCCCGCTCGCGCCGCCTCACACGGCCAGGGTAGCTCGGCGTCAGCCGCCGAAGAGGCGGCTGAGGAACGACCGGCGCGGCTCGGGCTCGGGCTCGAGCTGCGGCTGGAGCTCGGGCTCCTGCACCGGCTCGGGCTCCGGCTCGTTCAGGAGCGCACGGACATTCTCCTGCGAACGCTGCCGCGCCTGCTCGGCCCGCTCGCGGTCGCCCCGCACCGCCGCCCGCATGTCGTCGATCTGACTCTGCTCGTTCACGCGTCGAGGGTTCGACCCTTGGACGGCTGTTCCTGCCCAGAGCCGCGCCCGCCCGGACGAGCCGGGCGGGCGCGACCGCGATGCTAAGGGCGGAAGATCTCGTAGATGACGCCGTTGTCCAGCGAGACCAGATAGAGGTTGCCGTTCGGTCCCGTCTGGATGTCCGTCACGACGCCGAAGTTGCGGCCGAAGAGCAGGCTCTCACTCTCGGTCAGCTCCCACTTGTTGATGTTGTCCGCGACACGATCCTCGAGCCGAGGATCGTCGACGCCGATCGTCCGGCGGTTGCCGGTCAGGTTGAGGTGGAAGAGGTGCCCACCCTCGAGGAAGGTGCGCGCACCGCCCACGAACAGGTCGTCGCGGTACTGCGGGCCGAGCGCGCGGCTCGAGAGGAAGCCGATCCCACCCGGAGCGACCTCGAACTTCCAGCTCATCTCCGGAGCGCTGTAGTGGGCGCCCGGCAGCATGAAGAGCCGCGAGAGGCCCTCGGCGGGCGTGTCCGCGATGTTCGTCGGCGACCACCGGATCTGCTGGAGGCCGAAGTACCCGCCGGCCGCGAACGGCTGCGGCGCGGTCGGATCGGTCTCGATCGCCTTGAACTGCGCGATCCGCTCGGGTGGGCCCATGATCTGGACCCAGCCGGAGTTGAAACCGGGCTCGGCGATGTTCAGCTCGCTGAAGCTGTCGTCCCCGTTTTCCTGCTCCCAGAGCGTCCCCGAGACCGGGTCGAACGCCATCCCGAAGCTGTTGCGGAGACCGTAGGCGAACACCTTCTGAATGTTCGCCCCGACCTGGCCCGGCATCGTGGCCCCGGCCGCGAAGAACGGGTTGTCCGTCGGCGCCGAGCCGTCGTCGTTCAGACGCAGGATGGTGCCGGTCAGGTGCGCGTCGTCCGGCTCCGGGCCGCCGAACTGGTCGTCGTCGATTCCCGGCCCGAACGGGCCATTGACGAGGTTCTGAAGCTGGCCGCGTCGCCCGTTGTCGCCGATGACGATGTAGAGCTTGCCGTCGGGACCGAAGCGGATCACGCCTCCGTTGTGGTTGCCACGCAACGGCTGTCCAGCGTCCGCCTGGAACGCGCGAAGGCGGATCAGGTTGCGGTCGAACGTGAGCGTCGCGCCGTTCCAGCGGAAGCGGTCGACGCGGTTGCCGAGCAACGGCACGTCGGCGAGCACCGCGGTGTCGGCGCCGGTCGAGCTCTCCGTCCAGTAGAGATAGACGAAGCCGTTGACGGCGAACTGCGGGTGCAGCGCGATCCCGAGCAAGCCGCGTTCGGACGCGGAGTTGACGGCGAGGTCGAGCACCGTTCCGGCGAGCGCGCCGCCGGTGACGCGCTGGACCTTGCCCGAGTCCTTCTCGAGCACGAGCATGTCCGAGCTGCCGATGAATGCGATCCCGATCGGGAGCGACAGGTGCGGTGAGGCTTCGCGCACCGCCAGGTTGGGATCGACGAGCGTCGGGAGCGGAGCCTGTGCCTGGCCCTGCGAAGCGGCAAGCGCCGCGAGGATGGCGGCGCCGAGCATGGCGGCCGCCAGCGTGTGTCGGATGTGAGACGTCACGACATTGCACCTCCGGTGTCGACGGACGTGGTCGGATACAGAGGGCCACCTAGATGTACGGACGGCGACGCGAGGCGGTTTTGTCGAACCGCCTTGGATCAGCGCGGACGAGCACGCGTGACGCCGCCCAGCCCGCGGGCCTGGCGCTCTTCGATCAGGCGGAGTAGCGCTCGCGCACGTAGTGCAGGCGTGCGGAGGCGAGGATCCGCTCGGCGACCATCGGCATGTTCGCGCTGACCCACATCAAGGCGAGCTGCGCGGCGGGGACGCGCCGCTGCCGGATCTGATCGCCGACCATCGCGTACAGCTGTCCCGCCCGGTCTCCGAGCTCCTCGTCGATGGCAGCGTCGACGGCCCGCTGCATGCGCTCCAGGTCGGCGGCGGGGCGCACGTGCGAGTGCGTCCTGCAGATGCCCGGCAGGAGCGCCAACTTGCGTCTCACGGTCGAACACGTCGAGCTGGTAGCCGCAGAGCAGCAACATGCTTCTCCGGTCGGCCGCCTCGTTCCAGAGCCCCTCGAGCACCTGCGCTTCCTCGGGTGCTCCCAGCCGAGTGAGGAGATCGACCATCTCGCCGAAGATGCGGAGCCGACGGCCGGGGAAGCGCCCGTCGAGCTCGTCGAGCATGGTCACGATCGCCTGCTCGAAGCGACGCGCGGTGGGGCGACCGTCCTCGAGCAGTTCAGTGAGGGTCACCTCCGCGTCCGAGTACAACAGGAGGTCGCTCTGCAGGATCCGTTCATCGTTCCAGCCCAGGACCGCGAGCGCTTCCTCGACGCGGGCCCAGTGCGCCTGGGTCGCGATGACAATGGTCGGCTCTCCCGCGTCGAGGCCGGCGCTGGCGAACGCCGCCACGGCTGCGGCCAGCTCACCCGCGTCCCGGTAAACGAGCACGGCGTGCCCCGACGACGGCTCGCCCTCGAGAAACTCCGTCCATTCGACCTCGACCACGTGACGATAGTAACGAGAAGATCGGCGGCCTGATCGAAAACCGAGCTTCCCGGGTAGCAGTAGGACCTCATACACCGATCACAGGGGGAACCACGAATGCGTCGACTGATCCTGCTGCTGACAGCTGTCGCCGTCCTGGCGGTACCAGGCGCTCTTGCGAAGGGCACCTTCCCGGCGACGATCGCGCTCCCGAACGCGTTCCAGCCGGAGGGGATCGCAGTCGGCACCGGCAGCACGTTCTATGTCGGCTCGATCCCGACGGGCGCCATCTACTCGGGCGACCTTCGCACCGGTAAGGGCGAGACCATCATCGCAGGCATCCCCGGGCCGACCGGTCGCAGGGCAACCGGCCTCGAGTACCACCGAGGTCTGCTTTGGGTCTCAGGCGCCGGGAACGGCAAGGTGTACGTCTACGACGTGGCCAGCCGCTCCCTCGTACGTGAGTACGCGCTGGCGACCGCACCGACGTTCATCAACGACGTCGTCGTGACGAAGAAGGCGGCCTACTTCACGGACTCGCAGAAGGCGCTCCTCTACAAGATCGAGTTGTCCGCGACGGGGAGCCCGGGCGCCGCGACCACGATCCCGCTCAGCGGCGACTACCAGCACGTCGCAGGCCAGTTCAACCTGAACGGGATCGACGCGACGCCGAGCGGCAGATGGCTGCTCGCCGTCCAGAGCGTGACCGGGAGGCTCTTCCGGATCGACCCGAGCACGGGAGCGACGACGCTCGTCGATCTCGGCGGGACGATCCTGACGAACGGTGACGGAATCCTCCTGCACGGCCGCACGCTGTACGTGGTCCAGAATCAGCTCAACAAGATCGCCGTGCTCAGGCTGTCGAACGACCTCACGAGCGGCCAGCTCATGCGTGAGATCACGGACACCGACTTCCAGGTGCCGACGACCATTGCCCGGTTCGGCAAGTGGCTGTACGCGGTCAATGCGCGCTTCGGCACGCCGCCCACGCCCGACACGACGTACAGCGTCGTCCAGGTTCGGCGCTAGCTCACGCGGCGAGGGGCGCGGCGCTCACCGCGCCGCGCCCCTCGCCCACTCAGACTTCGACCCCGTACGCCTCCGTGAAGGCGGATTGCGCGTACGCGAGCGAGGCGTGCGCAAACCCGCGGTCGCCCCAGCCCGTCCCCCAGCTGTTCCGGACAATGAAGGTCTCCGGCGTGTAGCCGACCATGGTCACAGCGTGCCCGCCCTTGGCCGTCTTTGGCTTGTAGAGCTCGAGCCTGCCCTTGTTCGCCGTTGCGTTCCCCCAAGTCGAGTCGACGTTCAGGCGCGTCAGGATCGGCCCCTTCGTCGCGAGCCACGTCCGCCAGTTGTCGAGGTCGCGGCCGAGATTGAAGTACATGCTGATCTTCAGCTGCGCCGCGACCGCGTAGAACGTCTGTGCGTTGCCGTTGTACAACTGCCCGGTCGCGAACGGGAGGACGGCGTCCTTGACGGCGCCGAACTTGCGCGAGATGTCGAGTGCCGCCTTCAAGCTCGTTCCCTCCGCCTCGACGAACGTCGTCGGACGCGTGTTGAACGTGTCCGTCTCCTTCGCCGCGAGCCACTGGAACCGGGGTGAGAGCTGCTCGCTCGTCGCGATTCGGCCGGCCTTGACGAAGTGCCAGCGGAGGACGCCGTCCGCCGCGGCCCAGCCCACGCACGAGCCGGTGCTGCCCTGGTCTCCGATCCGCCACCACAACTGGCGCAGGTCTTTCCGGGGCGGAACCCTCGGCGCCGCGGCGAGCACGCCGGCGTCCTCGGCAGTGTCGACCCGCCAGTCGTCCTCGGTCTCGAGCGACGGGACGCAGTTGAGGATCCGCTTCGGCTGCCGGCGCGCCCGCTTCGGTTTCGGCTTCGCTGGGGGCGCGGGCTTGGGTGCTGTCGCCATCTCGTCCTCCTCGGGAATCGGGCGTCCGGCACGTTCCACAGGAGCCCCGCGAGGGCACGCGCCACGTCGGGGCAATGCTTCTACCGCTGCGCGGCGATGTCAAGCCGCGCCTCAGCTGAAGGTGACGAGCGCGTCCTCCATGCTGCGCGCACCGGCGACGCACTCGCGACGCGCCTCTTCGGTCGCCAGCCGAAGGCATCCGTCGCGCTCGAAGCGGCCGTTCGTGAGCACGGCGACGGTCTTCCCGAGCCAGCGATAGCACGCGGTGCGTGGCTCACCGGCGAACTGCTCGCACCGCTCGATGAGCCGGACGAACGCCGTCGTGGAGGCGCCGAGCAGGTTCTGTGTCTTCGTGCCGCGGATGCAGCTTGAAGCGTCCGCCGCGTCGGCGAGCGCCGCGCACAGCTCCAGCTGCTCCGCCGGGTCGGGCGGCCCGATCACCGACACCGCGGTGATGCACCCTTCGCGCTGGAGGCCGTCGAGCCCCTCGCAGAGCACCTCGAAGTGCTCCGGGGAGTCGACGACGATCCCGGCGGGACGGTTGTCGACGAAGGCGCGATACCAGCACGGCCGCACGAACTCCGGGGGCTGGGCGGCGCACAGCCGGCGAGGGTCGGTCGGCGCCGCGCCCGGCAAGGTGGCGTCGTCCACGCCGAGCGCGGCGAACCAGTAGTCGTGGTAGGCGCCCTGGGCGCAATCGGGCGCAACCCGCGGCCCGAGCGCGCGGCAGAGATCCAGTCCCGGCTCGAGCCGGTCACCGTGGATCCGCATGAAGGCATGGCCGAGTCCATGGATGCAGCTGTAGCGCTGGTACCGCGTCCCCGCGTCTGTGCAGACGGCCGCGGCCTCCTCGGGCCGTCGCGGGTCGAGCGAGGGCGCGACGCCCGTCACCAGCCCGTGAGCGAACCCGGCGCTGCACCCGGGATCGTTGCTCCGCGGCAGGTAGTCCTTCATGCTCGCAAGCGTCACTCCGGCCTCCCGCGCGTACGTCCGCCCGACGGTGTGCATGAGGCCGTGGCAGCTCTCCAGGAAGAAGCCGCCCTCGCGCCTGGCGGCGCCCTCGATCGCCCGCACTGCCGGCCGCGGGTCGTCGCGGCCGGCGACGACTGCCTGCAGCGCACGCAGGTAGCAGTCGCGCGACGCCTCCGCGAGGAGGCCACGACAGGGCGCCACGTCGACGGCACGGACCGGCGTCTCCGCCCCGTCGTTTGTCAGAACGAGGACGACTGCCGTCGCCGCGGTAGCAAGCGCAACCAGGCCGAGCAGAAGGAGAAGGGCGGCCCGCCGAGGCGGGCCGCCGCCAACTCCCCTTCCTTCTACTTGATCTCGAACGTGGCCCTACCGGTCGTCTGGTTGCCGGCCATGTCCGTCGCCAGCCAGCGGAACTCCGTCGTCGTCGTGACGACGAACGACTGGCCCGGCTCACGCGGCCCGGTCGAGTCCCAGAGCTCCGATTCGTTGCTCGGCTTCGACCCGTCGGTGGTGTAGCGGATCACCGCCGGCTCACTCACGTACTGGAACGTCGTCGTGATCGGCGTGCTCGACGTGCGCGGGCCGGTCATGATCACCACGGGCCCCTTGTCGTCCTTCGAGAACTCGTAGGCCGACTCGAGCAGGCCGTAGTTGCCCGCCGCGAACTCGAGCGCCTCGAAACGGCCCTCGGTCTCGTAGTCGGGCTGGAAGCCGACGCCCTGCTGCGTCAGGTCCTGCCCCCGGACCACGGCCCCGACCGCGTGAGCGAACTGGAGCGGCTCCGTGAAGAACAGGTTCGGGAGGGGACTGTCCGGGTTGTCCGCCGGCACCGACAGGACGGTCCGGACCTCCTGGGTCGACAGCCCCGGGTCGATCGTCACTCGCTCGAGCGGTGTGAAGAGGTTCCGGTTCCCGACCCGCATCCCGGTCGCGCCGGCGGCCGCCTCGACCGAGACCGTCGTCTGCTGGAGCGCGCCGAACCGGTCGGCGCCCGTCTCGAAGGAGTACGCGATCACGCCGCGGTTGTACCAATGCTCGTCGGCGCTGTTGCCGGCCGCCGAGTAGAGCACGTCCGCGATCGGACCCGTCCGCTCCGGCAGGATCGCCGTGTTCCGGACGTCCTTGATCCGGTTCAGGATCCGGTCACCGGCCTCGAAGAAGTACTTCTCGACGCCGATGTTCGCGTGCACGGCCTCGCCCTCGCCGCGGTCCGGCAGGTACGTGCCCGGCGCCCACATGAAGTAGCCGCCGAAGCTGTGGATGTTGTTCGAGAACCTGATGTTCTTGTATGTGTCCGCGATCCAGAGCTCGTTCTGGATCTCGGGCTCGGAGGCCTCGAATGGACCCGCGAACACCTCGCTGACGCACGACGTCGATGCGCCGATGTAGCCGTCGATGAGCGTCCCGAACGTGTTGTTGCGGTTCATGTCGGTGCCCCAAGCGTTCCGGGCGGCCGAGTCGTTGAACGGCTGAGTGACGCCTCCGGGGAGCGAGCTCGGCCGCGGCGTCCAGAAGTTCGCCGCGCTCGGGTCGTCGGTCTCGAGGCCGCCGTTCATGCACCAGTTGGTCATCGTCTTCCGCTGGCTGTTGAAGTTGTGGATCGAGTAGTGCGACCCGTCCGGGTTCGACGACGGGAGGATGAAGATGTCGAGCTCGTCGACGAGCTGCCGCGTCGTCTTGTCGATCCCGTAGTTCCGGAGCAGCTGCTCCGCGGTCTCCAGGCACGTCAGCGGCGTCGCCCACTCGCGGGCGTGCTGCTGGCAGTAGAGGAAGACGCCGACCTTGCGGCTGTGGATGCCCTGGTCGGCGCTTTCGCCCGGCCGGTTCTTCCCGATCCGCATCACGAAGTACTCGAACGGCCCGCGCTGGACGTGCGCGTTCGTCACCTCTCCGTTCCTCACTGCCGTCAGGAAGTCGGACAGGTTGCCCTTCGTCCGGGGCTGGACGATGCCCGTGCCCGCATTGCCGCGGTACGTCTGCGCGACGAGCTTCGCGGAGGCCGCAGTCGCGTTGATCGCCGCCGGCCACCTGTGCGGCAGTGCTCGTGAGCGTGTTGGCGGCGTTCGTCGCGAGGCTGACGCGCAGGTCATTGCCGGTGAAGGTAACGGAGAGCGCCGAGTTGGCCACGCCCGGGTGGACGAACTCGGCGGTGAGGTCGTTTCCGCCTTCGTGGCCCCACGCCCGCGAGGTGAGGATGACCGCCTGCGTCGCCGTGGTGGTGCCGAGGTTGCCGGTGAAGGTTGGGCTGGTCAGACCCGCCATCAGCGCCTGCGCCCGCCGCTGGTACCCGTTCGTCTTGTGCGGCAGCGGGATGATCGTCGTGAGATCCGGGAACTCGGCCGCCAACTCACGGAACCGGCCGTACAGCTCGGTCGGATCGAGGTAGCGGGACGTGAAGTTGCTCAGGAAGTTCGAGCTCATGGGCGGTAGCCCGCCGCCGAGCCAGGTGTTCACGTCGGCCTCGACGAACGCGCCCAGGCTCGACCCGATCCGGATCCGCGTCGGCGCCGGAGGCGTCGATGTGTTGACCTCGCCCACCTTCACCAGGATCCGGTGCTCGATGTAGGTGTCGGGGGTCGTATCCGGGTCGATGTTGACGTTCATCGTCCGCGGGCCCTGGTCGATCGCCGTCCCCGCGCCCGTGTTCCAGGAGAGGACGAGCGATGCCCCGGTGGTCGAGATGCCGCGCGTGCCGTCCTTCGCCTCGACCGAGAGGAAGCGGCCCGCGTAGTTCTCGAAGTAGTCGACGCGGAGCACGATGATGTCGCCGCGCGGCGCCACCTCGGCCCCGCTCTCGGCGAGCGCCGCGGCCTCCGCGGCCGTCTCGGCCTTCACGTCCGCCTGCCAGTCGGCGATGCGGTCGCGCCAGGTGGCCGGGCCTTCGATCGTCGTGCCGAGCTCGTAGCCGGCGGCCTCGAGCGCGTCGAGCTCCTCGGCGTTGCCGAAGACGGTTACGGTCACGGCGCCGTTGGCATCGTGACGGAGGTAGTGGTCGTTGAAGTCGATGCCGTACTCGTCGGCCTTGAGCTGCAGCGCGATCGCGTCGGCCTTGCTGTCCAGATGCACCTCGACCAGGCTCTCACCCTGGTTCGGATCGATGCCTCGCGTTTCTTCGTCGGCGGCGGCCGCGGTGCCCGCGACAGCCAGCGCGAGCACTGCGAAGAAGACGGCCCCCCGCCAGAGTCTGCGGAACTGCATGCGCAACCTCTCTCTCTGCCGCAATCGGATGGCGGAGTATGACGCGCGGCACGGGCGCATTGCTCATAGAACCGCTCGCCGGGAGAGGGGCGCCGGCAGCGCCCCTCTCCGGTGATTCGCTACGAGTCCGCGAGCGCGCGCAGGGCGTCGCGGAGGGCGTCGAACTCCTCCGTCTTGGGGAGCCCGGCCGCGAGCGCGTTGAGCTGCGCCCTGGCCGCTGCGTCCTTGCCGTCGGCCTGGAGCTCCTCGGCCCGGTCGACGAACTTGTGCACCCGGTCGAGGGTGTTCGCGTCGATGCTTCCGGCCCGCTCGAGCTGGTCGGTGTAGGAGCGCACGACAGCGAAGCTCGGCGCGTGCTCGTACGGCTGCTGGTGCTGCGGCGTCAGCCGCTCGAACTGGATCTCAGACGCGGCTTCGATCTCGTTCTCCGAGAGCTCCTCGTTCGGGCTCAGCCCCCAGACGTCGAAGCCACGGGCGATCTCGGAGCCGTAGACGGCGCCGTTGTAGTAGTAGCTCGACCAGAGCCCGCCCAGGACGAGCGCCGTCGCGCTGATCGGCCCGCGGTCGTAGAAGGCGATCTCCTTCGGGTTCGCAGCGTCGGTGAAGTCCATCACCGAGACGCCGCCCTGGTACCAGGCCTGGGTCATGATGTCGCGGCCCGGGACCGGGATCAGCGACGGGAGGTGCGAGACGCAGTTCTCCGTCGTCGTCTGCTCCGCCGGCATCTTGTAATAGCTGCGGAACTCGAGCTGCCCGTTCACGATCTCGTAGATCGCGTTCGCGCCCCAGCTGGGGCCGTTGGCGATGTCCGCCGCGCGGCAGCGCGCAGAGGTACCGCCGCCCCACTCGTCCGTGAAGACGACCTTCGTGCCGTCGTTCGAGAACGTCGCCCCGTGCCAGTACGCCCAGTTCGGGTCCGACACCTCCTCGATGCGGCGCGGGTTCGCCGGATCGCTGATGTCGATCAGCAGCCCGTTGCCCTCGCAGGCGCCGGCGGCGATGTCGAGCGCCGGGAACACGGTGATGTCGTGGCACGAGTCGCTCGTCGGCGACGGGCCCCATGGGATCCCGGACGGGTGAAGCGGAGCCGGATTCGCGTTCTGGAGCGTGTTGATCTGCCCAGTCGCCGGATCACCCATCAGCCGCGGCGTGTTGACGACGGCGGCGTTCTGCGGCGCCGCGAGCGGAACGCGGATCACCTCGATCCGCCACTGCGACAGCTCCTGGTCGAACTGCGGCGTGGTCAGCGGCGTTCCCTGCGGCAGGGCTTTGCAGCCCGCGAGCTCCAGGGGAGAGCGTACGCCGGCAGTGCCGTTGACGTAGACGTAGAGGTTCGCGGCGTCGTGCGGGCTCTTCAGGATCGTGTGTGTGTGCGAGCCGCGGCACGTCTGCACGGCGGCCACCTGCACCGGCTGGGCCTCGTTCGAGATATCGAAGATGCGGACACCCCGGAAGCGATCCGGATTCGGTGTCCCGCCAGGCCCAGTCCCCTGTGTCCCGCAGTCGATCCGGCCGCGCGTCTCCTCGACCGACATAAACAGCAGGTTCCCGTAGACCGACACCTCTCCCTGCCCGCCCGGGCAGACAACGGCGGTGACGATCGCCGGAGCGTCGGGATCGGAGATGTCGTAGATCTGAAAGCCGTTGAAGTTGCCAACGTAGGCCCGATCCCCCTGGAACGAAAGATCAGAGTTGACGAACCCGAAGTTGCCCGGGTTCGCCGGATCGAAGAAGCCGGCGGGCTTGTTCTGGTGCGCGAGCAGCTCGAGGCCGTTCGCGGCCACCCCCGCATTGTCGAGACCGGCGCTCAACCCGATACGTGGGTCCTGGGCGACCTCCGCGGCGGCGACCGAGGTCAGCAGCACTGCCGAGAGGAGGGCGCCCAGCAGGGCGAAGATCTTCATCGCACCTCCTAGTCACGCTTGGCGTTTTAGTGACACTAATATCCGGCCGTGCTCCGTCGCAAACGAGAACCGTTCGCTCGCGGTCGTACTGGCCGTCGTCGCGCTCGCAGGGTGCGGCGGCTCCGACGAGCCCGAGACCGTGGGCGAGACGGCGCCGAACATCGTCCAGCCGGGCGCTCCCGGTCGGCCGTCTCAGACGCTTTCGCCGGAGGAGCTCGAGGAGATCGAGCAGACGCCGCACACGAAAGCCGACGTCGCCTTCATGAAGGGGATGATCCACCACCATGCCCAGGCGCTGCACATGACCGCCCTCGTGCCGAAGCGCAGCACGAACAGAGATATCGAGCTGCTGGCGAAGCGCATCGACCTCTCGCAGGAGGCCGAGATCGAGCAGATGACGACCTGGCTCGAGTCACGGGGCGAGGAGCCGCCCGTCTGGCACCGCGTGCACGGGCACGCCCACGGCGCCGGCCGCGTGCTGATGCCCGGGATGCTGACCGACGCGGACATAGCGCGGCTCGCCGCGACGCGCGGCCCCGCCTTCGACCGCCTCTTCCTCCGCTTCATGATCCGCCACCACCAGGGTGCGCTGACGATGGTGCAGGAGCTCTACAACGCGGGAGGCGGCGCCGAGCCGGACGCCGGCGCCTTCGTCCGGCACGTCGAGTCCGACCAGCAGATCGAGATCGACCGCATGCAGCAGCTGCTGAACGAGGCCGCAGGCTAGGCCGCGCTCAGTCCGTCACGATGGTCGCCCGCTCGACCTCGGGGTCGGTGAAGACGTCCAGCTCGTCGCGGCTCGCGGACGAGAACTCCGAGACGACGGCGCCTTCCGGGCCGGCCGTGAAGGAGTGGAGCGTGTCGGGCGGGATCGTGTACTGCTCCCCGGGCGCGAGCTCGAGCTCGCGGCCGTCGACCCGGAGGCGGACCGACCCGCGCCGGCAGCGAAACGTCTCCTCCTTCCCCGGAGTGCCTGTCGAACGGCGGATGGCGATGCTCGGGGCACGTCTGGCCCGGATAGAGGACGAGCTCCTTCGCGCAGTAGCGGTCGGTGTTGACGTAGGTGAGCAGCATCAGGCCGGCCTCACGCAGCCGGGACAGGCCGAAGTCAGCCACCTCGATCGCGTCGCGTTCGGCGGCCGTCAGCCCGATCCCGGCGGCGTGCAGCTGCTCGGCGGCATAGGCCTGGGCTTCCCGCTGCTCGTCGCGCGTGATCATGTCGTCGCTCCCGGCGGGACCCGGCGCGCGCCGTCGACGGCGTGGAAGACGTATGACCGAGGCTGATGGCCCGTGGCCGCCCAGTAGCGCCCGGCCGCCGTCTCGACGATGCCGCGCCGCGGCGTCGCGGTCCGCGAGGCCGACGACGCAGCCGCCGAAGCCGGCGCCGGTCAGTCGCGCGCCGAGAGCGCCTGCGCCGCGGAGCGCGTCGACGAGCGCGTCCAGCTCCGGCGTCGAAACCTCGAAGTCGTCCCGGAGGCTCTGGTGGCTCGCGTTCAGGAGCGGGCCGAGCGCCGCGACGTCGCCCGCCTCGACGGCGCGTGCCGCTTCGAGCACGCGCGCGTTCTCCGAGACGACGTGGCGTGCGAACGGCTCGTCCGCAACCTGCTCGGGCGTCGCATCGCGAAGGGACGCCAACCCGAGCTGCGCTGCGACGGCCTCGCAGGCGCGACGGCGCTCGGCATATGCGCTGTCGACGAGCGTCCGCGACGTCCCGGAGTGGATGATCAGTGCGGCCAGCCGGGCCGGCAGCGGGATCGGCGTCACCTCGAGCGAGCGGCAGTCGATCAGAAGGGCGTGGTCGCGACTTGCCGGCGAGGGACGTCAGCTGGTCCATGATCCCGCACGGCACGCCGGTGGCCTCCTGCTCGGCTTCCCGGCAGGCGAGGGCCAGCTCGCGCCGCGGGAGCTCGAACCCCGCCGCGTCGCAGAGCGCGAGCGCGAGTGCGACCTCGAACGCTGCGCTCGAGGAGAGGCCGGCGCCGAGCGGGATCGGTCGACTCGATCGACGGCGTGGATCCCGACGGCCGGGCGGCCGCGCGCGGCAAGCGCGGCGACCACGCCTGCCGCATACCGGCTCCAGACCTCGAGCCCCGCGGGCGCCGTGGAGCCGTCCGCCGCGAGCTCGACCTCGCCACCGACGGTCGAGCGACCTGCAGCCGGAGGAGCCCGTCGGCCCGTGGGGTCGCGCGCACGGTGCAGTAGAGCTCGATCGCCACAGGCAGCACAAAGCCCTCGTTGTAGTCGGTGTGGTCGCCGATCAGGTTCACGCGCCCCGGCGCGGTGTACCACCACTCGGGCTCAGGCATCGTGAAGCTTTTCGGGAACTGCCGGTCGGCCCGTACGGCCGAAAGCAGCTGGTGGCTCGGTCATACCAGCTCCACCAGCGCCTCGGCCTGCTGGCCGAACGGAGTCTCGCCCACCGTCAGGTCCGCGGCGACGCGCGCCCGCGAAACCGGCGCGACTCCGTCCAGGAGGAGCTCGAAACGAACGATGCCCTCACCGAGCGGCGCGAGCTCGAGCTCCTGCGGCTCCGGCTCGGGCCAGCCTCCCGGCACGACGAGCCGCACGGTCGCTGGCTCGGCCCGGTCGAACGGGTTCCGGACGGCGATCTCCAGGACGAGCGTCTCCCCCACGCCGAGCTGCGAGCGGTAAGGCTCGATGCGCGCGCCGAAGCCCTCGGCGCCGAAGCCCGCGTCCTCCGGCAGCAGCTCTCGGTGCAGCTCCTCGAGGCGCCGGCTGTCGGCCTCGAACCGGTCGAGGAACGCATCGGTGACGTGCTGTGCCGGCCAGTGGCCGCTGATCAGGAGGTCGGGCCGAAGGCGCCGGTAGAGCGCGGCAGTCTGCTCGAAGTCACCAACCCGATAGCGGTTCCGGTACTGGTAGTTGAGGACGACCGGCGTGCCGTCGGGTGTCCCGGTCGTGTGCTGGTCGCCGATCGCGAGCACCCGCTTCCCGTCCACCTCGAACGCGATCGCAGCGGCGTGGAGTGTGTGGCCGGGCAGCGGATGGAGGACGAGCTCGTACTCGTTCCAGCGCGAGCGGCTGCTCGAACGGCAGCACCCGGTCGACCGGGATCGGCTCGTGCCAGAGGCAGGGCAGGTCGTAGCGGCGAGGATCCTCCAGGATCGGCGCGACGTTCGCGGGCGCCCAGACCTGCGTCCCCTCGACCGCCCGGAGCAGGGCGAGCCCGGCGACGTGGTCGTCGTGGTAATGCGTGGGAACGACCGCCTCCACGCGCTGGACGCCCCGGTCGCGCTTCAGCGCCTCGATCGACCAGAGCAGGGGCCGGCGTGCCGTCCGCTCGGTGATCGGGCCGAGCCCGGTCGAGATCTCGTACCCGAAGTCGATCAGGAGGGCCGTCCCTGTCTCCGAGAGGAGCGCGTAGCTGTTCGCGAAGCTCGTGCGGTTCCGCAGCAGGTGCGGCGTGAGCTCGGCCCAGGGCCGCTGCTGCATGTCTGCGAGCCGCCAGGGATCCTCGAGCCGCATCGTCGCGAGCTCCTCGAGGCGACGTCGCGCTCGCTCGAGCGTCGGCGCCGGCTCCTCGACCGGCTCGCCGTGCGAGGGCAGGAGCACGTCCGGCTCGTGCCCGGCGAGGACGCCGCAGGAGAAGAACGTCGCGGCCAGGCCCTCGATGCCGCCGTACGACCACTGCGTCGCGGCGAGCGACCAGACCCGGCCGTCGCCGTGGACGAGGTCGCCCGAGAAGGCCAGCCGCCGGCCGTCGAGCTCGACGAGATACGTGACCGAGCCGACGGTGTGCCCGGGCGTGGGCAGCACATACGCCTCGACCTGCCCGTAGCGGCGGCGCTCGTACTCGGTCACGGTCCCCGCGACCGGCACCTGCTCGAGGAGCGAGAAGCGGTCCTGGCGGAGGTCGTAATCGTTGTCGAGCCGGCGCGTCTGCCAACGGCGGTCGATCCCGTCGATCAGCTCCCGCTCGTAGGGCGGCACCCAGATTCGGATCCCGGCCTCCGCGGCGCGCGCCAACCCCTGCACCTGGTCGCGGTGGTGGTGAGTGACGAGGAGGTCGGTGACGCGGCGAATGCCGAGGTCGTCGAGTCGGTCGAGCACCGCGCCGCTGCCGAAGTCGACGAGCACCGCCTCGTCGCCCCGACCGAGGACGTAGACGTTGCACGTGTCGCGAAACCGCGCGACACCGGCTGCGACCTGCTCGATGGACGTCTCCCGCCGCATGTGTGACAACGATGCACCTTCTGCCGTACAGGGGCTAGATTGCCCGCCGTGGGCCAGATCGTGCTCGAGCATGACCGTGCTGCCGCGTGACGGGCGCGCCGACGGTCACGTGAGCTACGTCGTCTGCGTCGGACTTGCCACGCGCGACACATCCTGGCAGTGCCCCGCCATCCCGCCGCAGACGAGCTCGTCCTCGCGACCGACGCCGCGATCGGGGGCGGGGGCCCCGCCGCTACAGCCGCCGTCGCGCTCGCGCGGCTCGGCGTGACGAGCTACTTCGTCGGGTCGGTCGGCGACGACGAGACCGGCGTGTACGTCCGCGAGGGCCTCGCGTCGGAAGGGGTCGACCTCTCCGAACTGACCATCGTGCCCGGGCGGCGGTCCCCCCAGAGCGCGATCTACGTCGGCCCGGGAACGCGTGCCATCGCCGCGTACCGTGGCGACACGGGCGCGCCCCGGCTCTCCGCCCGGGCCGAGGAGCTCTGTCGCGGTGCCGCCTGGGTGCACGTCGACCAGACCGGCTATGGCTGCGTTCCGCGTGACGTGCGGCTCTCGATCGACGCGGGCATCGCGATCGACGGCCTCGACCTCGCAGGCGTCGCCCTCTACGCGCCGACCGAAACGCGCCTCGCGAGCGACTTCGGTACGGCCGAGGCCGCGCTCGCCGCCGGGGCAGAGCTCGTCGTCGTCACCCGGGGCGAGCGCGGCTGCACGGCCTGGACGTCGTCGGGCGAGGTCGTAGAGGTGCCCGCCACGCCGTTCGAGGACCCCGTCAGCACGCTCGGCGCCGGCGACGTCTTCCACGGCGCCCTGCTGGCCGCGCTCGTCCGAGAACAGCCGCTCGCGGAGGCGCTGGTCTTCGCCAACAGAGCAGCCGCTCTCTCCTGCGGCGCGCTCGACGGCCGCTCCGCGATCCCGACCCTCGAGGAGGTCTTACCATGACGCAGCGCATGCTCGGTTCGTGATGAAGGTCTAGCTCCCAGCCGGGTGCGTCGTAGTGCAACGGCTCCCCCGGACGTCGTCACGTGCACGTACGACTATCCGGATCCAATCCAGATCCACCTCCCCGCCTGCGCACGCGTGATTCGAGACTCGTGGGCTGAGAGACGAGTCCCTTACTTCGACAGGCCCCGTGCCGCCCAGGCCCGGGGCGTAAGGACGAACGGTGGCGCCGGCAAGCGCTCGCGGCAGCGCTCGCGCAGACGGGCCTGCCGTTCCGGGTCGAGACCGGCGGTGTAGCTCCCGGCGGGCCCAACGCCGAGCGTGAACGGCTCCCACCAGTCCTCGAAGGTCGGATGCTCGACGCTGACGGCGAGCGACGTTCCCTCGACGTCCTGCAGCCCTGCTGCCTGGAGGAGCTCTTCGAGGTGGCCCTCACGCGCGCCGGCCAGCTTCGACTCGTCCTCGACGTCCGGATCGAGCTCGTGCGCCGCGTCCCAGAACGCGGCGAGCGGGCCCTGACCGCCGGCGTGATCCCAGACACACGCCGCTACGACACCACCGCTGCACGTCACGCGCGCCATCTCGCGCAGGCCCGCCACCGGATCCCGCATGAAGTGAACGACGAGCTGTGCGAGAGCGGCGTCGAACGTACGGGCCTCGAACGGGAGCTCCTCCGCCGCCGCCTGCCGCACGTCGACCCCGGGGTGGCGCTCGCGGGCGGCTTCGACGAAGGAGCTCCGAAGGATCGACTGCGGACACGGACTCCGGCCCAACCCGCCTGACGAGCTCTGTCGTCAGCGCGCCCGGGCCGCAGCCGACGTCGAGCACGCGCCGGCCGGCTTCGACGCCGGCGAAATCGGCGAGCAGAGGAGCGAGCGGCACCGAGTATCTCCCCATGAAGCGGTCGTACGCGTCGGCACCGACGAGAAAGCTCACAAGGGAAATCTACGAAAGACTGTCCCGATGGAGGCACCGAGCGTGCACGACGTGCGGCGGATCGCCGCCCTGCCGAACCCCGTGCTCCGCAACCTCGAGATCACGCACTGTTACTCGCGGCTTGGCCGCGGTCGTCGCCGCTCGAAGCGGCGAAGGAGCGAACTGGTGCACGTACGCGACGTGGGCGTCGCGACAGGCCGGCCGGACGATCCGCGGCGAGGATCTCCTCGAGCAATTCGGGCGCAGGCTCTCGGCCGGGCGCTGGCTGCGCCACCCGCTCGCGACGCTGTGGCGGCGGCTGCTCCGCCGTGGCCTCTTCCAGCCCGACACCCGGCTCGGTCGTCTGACGGCGGAGCTGCACACGCCGTTCGACGCGTTCGAGCGCGCCGGCGAGGCGGTCGCGCGCGGGAACCTGAAGGTGTTCGAGGAGATCGGGCTCGAGTTCGCGCGCTACCTCGAGGAGTGCCCACCGGATGCAGAGCCCGACGCGTTCCGCAGGTTCGTCGATCCGCTCCGGCCGGGCGACCCGCCGGACGGTCAGCGCTACCTGCGCCGCGCATTCGAGCGGTATGAGCGCCTGCGCGACGAGGCCGACCGCAAGACGCGTGCCGAGCTCGCCGTCCAGGCGAACCTCGAGATCGGCTTCCACGAGCAGACACGCTTGCAGCCCCAGATCCGCGAGGCGCTCGACGCCCCGTACTCCACGCAGGAGGAGCTCGGGCTCCGAGCGCTCGCGGCGGTGTTCCCGTCCGCGTCGCGCTGGTGGCGGGTCGTGCGGGTCCCGGCCGCCGGCCTGGCGGGCGCGGTGGCCGCTGGTGCTCAACGGACGGCGAGCCGTCTGGCGCGCGAGGTGATCACGGACTCGTTCATGGTCCTCTCCCTGCCGGGGCGCGTGCTGGCGCTCGGAACGCACCTCGAGGACGCCTATCCGGACGCGCTGGGCGAGCCGCGCGGTCCAGAGCTGACGGAGCTGCTGGCGCGGTTCGAGCCCGTCTCCCCGGGCCACGACGATTGCGGCGCGCGCGACTGGTCCGACCTCGACCAGCGCATGCACTACATCGTCCACCTCTTCTGCGCATTCCACGAGCGCCCCGAGCTCTCGCAGCCACCGTTCACGCCAGCCCAGATCGCGAGCATCGCTCGAGGCGTCATACCCGACGGGGAGCTGTGACCGGAGCTCAGCGCGTCCGGACGACGACGAGCTTGTCGACGCCCGACTCGGCGCCCCACACCTCACCCGGGCGACCGAGTATCTGTCTGACGTTCGCGGGCGAGCTCGGCAGACGGACGCGGGTGAACCGCTCCGTCTCGGGGTCGAAGCGGACGAGCGCGTTCGCGCCGAAGTCGCTCAGCCAGACATCGTCCACCTCGTCGACGAAGATCGCGTACGGCATCGGCGTCGCACCGGGGAGGCGCCATTCGCGCCAGCGTCCGGTCGAGGGCGTGTACATGCCGACTTTGCCGGCGTTCCACTCGCTGATCCAGACTCGCCCCTTCGAGTCCGACCACGTGCGCCGCGCGCCCTGACCGGCAGTCGGCGGCTGGATCACGCGCGCTGTTCCGCGGGACGTGTCGACCCGCCCGAGGTAGCTGCCCGCCAGTGATGCGTAGTAGACGGCGCCCGTGGGGGTCGTCGTGATGCCGTACGGCCCCTCCCCGCGCGGCGCGCGGAAGACTCGAACGCGGCCTGCCTTCGGATCGAGGCGCCCGTAGATCCCGCTCTGCCCGGTGAACCACAGGATTCCGCGCCGGTCGAAGACAGCAGTATTGAGATTGGCGTAGCCCGACGAGGCGGGCAGAGGGAAGCGGCGGACTCGCCGTGTCTTCGGATCGACCCGGACGATCGCGTTGAGCCCGCCGTCGGTGATCCACGGAGCTCCGTCGGGGCCGACGATGACGCCGTGCGGCGCCGATCCCTCGCCGAGCGCGATGTGCCTCGTCCTGCCGGTCTTCGGGTCGAGCCATCCGAGCTCACCCGACCCTTGCGCGGTGTACCAGACGCCGCCGTCGCGGGCGGGCGCGACGTCGTGCGGCCGGCTTCCCGCCGGGACGGGATACTCGCGGACGCTGAGCGCGGCCGCCGAGCTGGAAACGTCCGCCGCGGGACCTGCGACGCCTGCGGCGACCGCGACGCAGATCGGCACGATCCACCACCCGCGCATTGACGGGAGTATGCCCGTGCCGCCACGCAGTCCTGCGGGCCGCACTAGGGCGCGACCTGCAGGACGACCGCGTCGAACCCACCGGCGCCCGGCGTCGTGCCGGCCGCCGCGGCGAGGGTTCCACCCGCGTCGAGCACCGTTCCGGCGCCGGCGACGGCCGCGATCGTCGAGTCGGCGACCGTGCCCCGCGCACGATAGGCACGGCTCGAGGTGCGCTCGAAAGCACGGGGCGGTGGGCTCTCGGTCGTCCCGCCGATCACAGTCGTGCCGGCAGGTCCCGCGACCGCGTCGTCGGCGTGGTCGATGCCCACACCTCCCCACGTGCTCGCGTCGAGCGCCTTGCCGTCCGCGCTCAGGCGGAGGTAGAAGGCGTCGTCGCTGCCCGCACCGAAGCTGTTCGTGTCTCCGACGAGCGCCACCGTGCCGTCCGTCAGCGCCGAGACGCCGCCGCCGACGTCGCCGCTCTTGCCGCCCCAGCCGCGGTCCCACAGCAGGCTTCCGTCCTGGCCGAACTTGGCGATCAGCGCGTCGACCACCACCTTCTGCGTCGAGGCCTGGAGGGCGCCGGCGACGTAGATCGAGCCGTCGGCGGCGACCGCCACGCCGGCGCGGGCGTCCACGACCTCGGAGGCCGAGTACGCACGTCGCCAGATCGGCGTTCCGGAGGCGTCGAGCTTCAACAGGACGATGTCGAGCTCGCCCACGCCCCCGGGCCGCAGTGCCGTCCCGGCGACGTAGACGCTGCCGTCGGCCGAAACGGCGAGGCCGTCCCCGCTCGCCGGGCCGAAGAACCTCTCCGAGACAAGCGACCCGTCGGGCGCGAAGCGGAGCACGAACAGCGAATCCCCGAAGCTCGACGTCCCGCCGGCAACGTACACGGAGCCGTCGGAGGCGACCGCGACCGCTTCGCCTCGCTCGGTCGCGCCGCCGTCCCAGCGCTTCTGCCAGACGAGCGTCCCGTCCGACGCGAGCTTCAGCAGGAGCACGTCGCCGCGGTTGCCGAGCGTCGAGCCGGTCACGTACACCGAACCGTCCGCGGCGACGGCGATGTCCGTCCCTTCGTCGTTCCCGAACTGGTCCGGGCCTTCCCACGTCCGCTGCCAGGCGATCGTGCCGTCTGCAGCGTGCTTGACGACGAAGAGCTGTTGCTGTCCGAATGGGTCGAAGCTCGTCGTGAAACCGGTGAGATAGGTCGCTCCGTCGCCGGCGACGGCCACGCCGCCCGTGACCTCGGAGACCGGTCCTCCCCAGGTCGTTGCTGATTCGAGCGTCGCCGCGCGGGCCGACCCGGACAGGAAGAGCAGTGTGAGAGCAAGTGCAACGAGCGCCGCCGACGCGACGAGCACCCGCGGCCGAAGACTTAGACCACCTGGTCATCTCCACCCCCGAATGGTTGATCTAGCCAATACGCGCAGACCGGCCGATCGGATTTGCCCGTAGACGAGGTGGTGACTGCACCCGGATGGACGGGTCGCTGCGAGACCCCATCGCGCGTCCCCGCCCATCCCGGTGCCGTCGAGTTACAACGTCAGCGAGCCCTCGTCGGGTGCGGTCGTGAGCGAACGTTGTTTCCGCCGGGCCGCCGGCGAGAACATCAACAGGATCTGTGGCCTCCTACACGGTCAACGAGCGCGCCGTGGCGCACGCGAGAAAGCTGATCGACGCACGCCAGTACGTACTCGTCAGCGAGTGGAACGAGGCGCAACCGAGCGCCGCCGACGAGAACGCCTTCCTGAAGACGCACTCCTGGGACGAGTACGCCGCGTGGCACCTGGCGCTCACGGAAGGTGCGAACGACGAGACCAAGGCCCGCTACGCCTTCGTCTACGGGGACTTCCGCCGCGTCCACCGAATGGGCCTGATCGCCTGCCACTACCGGGCCGCGGAATGGCGCCACAAGGAGGTCGAGCTGGCGGCCCACGAGCTCCTGCAGTACCTCGACAAGCAGCGAGCCTGACGCGCTCGCGCCGGTCAGGCCGCGGTGCGCCGAATCGGGAGGTCGTACTGGCGACGCACGCTGGAGCCGATCCGCGAGACGTCCGTCCCGTAGACGTGGATCGAGATCGCGGTCCGGTCGCCGGAGTTGCGGACGCGGTGGATGTCGCCGGGCGGGGCGAACCCGCTCACCTCTCCAGTCCCGTTCGCGCTGCCTCCCGCCGGAACGAGGCAGCCGGACTGCTCGTCGAGCGTGAAGAGCTCCTCGTATTCGACGCCCTGAATGACCCCGAACACGCACCAGGTCACGTGATCGTGGATCGGCGTGACCTGCCCCGGGCGCCAGACCAGGCCGACGATCGAGAACGCGCCGTCGGGCGAGATGTAGAGCGGGTGGCTCCGGTACGTGTCCGGATCCCCGCGCCGTTGCTCGGCCGTCAGCACGCGAGGCGAGGGCAGGTGGCGACGCAGCTGGTCGGCGACGAGACGCGAGGTCTGCCCCCAGTCGGCCGGGATCGCCACGGCGGCGCGAACCGACGCGACCAGCGGGTCCAGCCCGGGCGAGACGGGGCGTACCGACGTGCGGCTCCGCGCGAGTGGGTACGTGATCGCATGGCTGCCGTTCATCGTCTATTCGAGGCTCGCAGCCGCCGGGACACTCCCGCAGTAGGGTGACCAGGCGTCTCGGAGTACGGTTTTCCGCACCTCGGCGAGCTATGAGCTTGCGACGTGCGTCCCGAACCAGGTGAGCATGCGACGGTAGGCGGCCGCCGCCGCGGCCGGGTCGTACCGCGATCCGGTCGGGTTGAAGAACGCGTGGTCGACGCCCGGATAGGTGACGATTTGATGCCGCAGACCGGCCCTTCGAAGCGCGGTACGCGCGGCCGCGCGGCTGGCATTGACCCTCGAGTCGAGCTCCGCGTAGATCCCGAGCACGGCCGCCTTCGCGCCCACGAGGTTCCCGCCCTCGGGGAAGGGGCCGTAGAAGGGGACGGCAGCGGCCAGGCGAGCCTCCTTCGAGGCGAGTAGGAGCCATGTCATCCCGCCGCCGAAGCAGAACCCGGTCGCCGCGACCTTCTTGCCCGGGAGCCGACGGCGAAGCTCCGTCACCCCCGCCTTCATGTCCGCGACGAATCGGGAGGGGGGAGCGGCTCCGAGCGCCGCCATCGCTTCGAACTCGTCGTCGAACGCCCCGGTCCCGCCCTCCTCGGAGAGGAGGTCGATCGCCAGGGCGGAGTAGCCGCTCGCCGCCAGCCGTCCCGCGACGGTGCGGATCGAGTCGTTCAGGCCGCGGTTCTCATGGATGACCAGCACACCGCCGCGTGGCTTTGGTGCGGCCGCCCAGGCCCCCATGAGCCTCCGGCCTCCCGGCCCCCGGAACACGATCTCGCGAGTCGGACGCGCCGCCGCGGCTCGGACCCGCGGCTCCGGCAGGCGCAGCGCGCAGCCTCGCCTTGGCCTCGTCGGCAACGATCCCGGCGAGCATCGAGGCCGCCACGGCGCTGCTCAACCCGAGCAGCCCGAGCCGGCGCAGAGCCTCGCGCCGGGAGACGAGCCCGTCGGCGTGATCCTCGACGATCTCCTCGGCCAGGTATCGCTGCAAATACGTCACGAGCGCGACCTCCTAGACTCCTCCCATCGCGAGAGTACGCGATGGCAGCGGCCATGTGCGGCGGCCAATCCACGATGCTCGACTACACGCTCGGGCCGGTCGTCGCCGGCCGCCTCGGGCGGTTACACAGGAGAGAACAGTCCCGCCTGCGACGCACCGCCAACGGGCAGCGGCTCTTCTGACATCGGCGTCGGCGTCGGCCGGTGCTCGGTCGGAGGTGCCGACCCCTGCTCGGGCCAGGCGAGTGCCACCGCCGTCAGCACCAGAGCCGTCGCGAACACGACCATCAGGAGCAGCCCGCGAATGCGTGTCGTGGCCTTCTCCATCGTCGTACCTCCTCGTCCGCTGAGTTGCTTCGTCTGTGGCCCGGACGATCGCGCCGGCCGATGACGAAGACGTGACAATCCAATGACGGGCTCGCGGCCTGGTTTCTTCCGAGACAGGTGCTGGAGCGAGCGCAGGCATTCACGACTCTGAACAGCGACGCACCGGCGTTTCAAATGGTGCATCATCCGCACCTGGGGTCGTCTGTGGCCGCCCCGGAGGAGCCCCCACCACCCGCCGGGGACGGGGTCATGTGGGCGGGGCGACCCCTAGTAGCCCGGACGTTTCGTCACACCGTCAGTTCGCGCTCGTTCGCGGTCGAACCCACGCAAGATTTCAATCGGCTCAGGACTCAGATCCCGGCGCAATCGGGCGTGCGTCGAGGAGCAGCCGACTATCCCGCGTGAGCCCTGCGAACGCTTGAGCGGCTACCCAGTACTCGCCGGCTCGACGAAGTCTCCGGTCGGCTTCTCGGCTGGGAGGACGTGGAGGAACGCGTACGCCGCTGCCGCGGCACCGAGGAAGTCGGCGAGGAAGTAGATCCAGATGTTGCTCCATTCGAAGAGCCCCGTCACCATCGCGCCGAGCGCGATCGCAGGATTGAACGCCCCCCCGGAGATGCCGCCGACTGCGAACGCGCCTGCCACGACCGTGAACCCGATCGCCAAGCCGTAGAACGAATTCCCGTCCGTTCCGCGAGCTGTCGCTACGTGTAGGACGACCCAGGCGAGTGCGAAGGTGAAGATGAACTCCGCGACCAGCATCTTGCCGGAGCTCGCGACCACGGCGTTCACCTCACGACCTCCGACGTAGCGCACGACGAGACCGGCGATCACCGCAGCGACGAACTGGGTCACCATGTAGGCGGCGAACTCGTTCGCTGCCATTCTCCCGCGCAAGAACACGGCCGTGCTCACCGCCGGGTTGTAGTGGCCGCCGGAGACGTGACCGCCTGCGAACACCATCACCATCAGGATCGACCCGATCGCCAGCGGCGCCAGCGCTCCGGCGCCCACCTCGTTCGTCGCCATCCCGACCGTGAAGACGAACAGGAACATTCCCACGAACTCCACCACCAGCTTGCGTTCGAGCACGGGATCCATGCCTGCTCCCTCTTTCGACGACCATGCCGGACTCGACCGACGCTCGAAAGTTCGTCCGGCGGCATCGAACTCCTGCTTACGTGTCTTCGAGTTACGGCCGGAGCCGAGGTAGCCGTTGTGAACCCGTCAGGAGACTACGCCGCGGCGATGTCCGGGCTGCGCAGCCCGGCGCGCGCTGTTCAGCCGCGCTTCGGGCGCACGGTGATACCCACCTGGCTGCTGGTCGTGACCGCGCCCGCGTTGTCGGTAGCGCGTGCGGTCAAGACGTGGCTCCCAGGCGGGACGTTCCTCCACGTGAAGGAATACGGCGCGCTCGTGTCCTGGCCGAGCACGGTCGTGCCGTTGCGGAACTCGACCCTCGTGACGATGCCGCCGGGATCGCTCGCCGTCGCCGTGATCGTGATCGTCGGCTTCCACGCGAAGATCGCGCCGTCGGCCGGTGACGTGATCTCCGCGGTCGGCGCCGTGTTTGCGGCGCTGACGGTGATCGCGGCCGGCGCGCTCGTCGTACTCGCGCCGAGGTTGTCGGTGGCACGCGCCGTGACCGTGTAGGCCCCAGCCGCCACGCCAACCCAGTTGAAGCTATAGGGCGCAATCGTGTCCTCGCCGAGCTTCGCCGCACCGTTGAAGAACTCGACTTTCGCGACCGTGCCGTCGGCGTCCGACGCCGTCGCCGCCAGACTCACCGTCGCCGGAGCCGTGAAGGTCGCGCCGTTCGCCGGCTGCGTCAGCGTGACGGTCGGCGCCGTGTTCGCGGCGCTGACGGTGATCGCGGCCGGCGCGCTCGTCGTACTCGCGCCGAGGTTGTCGGTGGCACGCGCCGTGACCGTGTAGGCCCCAGCCGCCACGCCAACCCAGTTGAAGCTATAGGGCGCAATCGTGTCCTCGCCGAGCTTCGCCGCACCGTTGAAGAACTCGACTTTCGCGACCGTGCCGTCGGCGTCGGACGCCGTCGCCGCCAGACTCACCGTCGCCGGAGCCGTGAAGGTCGCGCCGTTCGCCGGCTGCGTCAGCGTGACGGTCGGCGCCGTGCTGCCGGCCTGGACAGTGACCATGTGAGCGACGGACGGCACGCCGTTGGCGTTGACGATGAACAGCATGTACGGGCCCGGCGGCGCAACGTTGGCATTCGCGGGCGCAGTGGCAGTGAGGCTCGTCGCGCCGGCGGTGAAGGAGAGCGGGATATAGCGCTGCTCCATCTCGACCGAGTGCGTGTTGGCGCCGAGCCGGACGAGGGCCACTTTGCCGATCGACGCCGGATCACCGGTCGCGATCTCGATCGGCGCGCCGTAGCTCGCGGAGGCCGGCGCCGCGTCGATGGCGGGGCGGGGCGCGAGCGTGCCGTCGGACTCGAAGAGATAGGGCGGCGAGAAGACCTCCGCGTTCTTGGCGAGATAGCCGACCTGGTCGCACGTGCCGCAGATCCCGCCGCCGGAGGTCAGCACGCGCCCGTCGGCCAGCAGAAGCGCGGTCGAGTGATACTGGCGCGTGATCTGCATCGCGGCCAGGGTCCGCCACTGTCCAGTGGCCGGGTTCCACTGCTCGACCGGGTAGACGCCGGCGTTGAGGTCGACGAGCCCGGCCCCGGAGGAATTGCCACCCGTCGCGAGGACCGAGCCGTCGGCGAGCACAGTCAGGTTGTTCTGCCGGCGTCCGAACGCCATTGGCGCGGTCGTGGAGACCTGCGGCGAGGCCCCGTTGACGTCGACTACCCGCGCGTCCTTGCTCGAGGGACCGCCGCCGGCGACGAGTATCTTCCCGATGTCGAAGAGCACATGACCGCCATAGTCGCGGTTGATCGTGTCGCGCTGCCCGAGCGACTGCCACGCGCCGGTTCCGGAGGTGTCGAGCGCGCGCAGCGTCTGGTCGGGACCGGAGTAGAAGGCCCGGCCGTCCGGGGAGACGTCCATCCACGGATACAGCGGCAGGCCGAGCGAGGCGGTGCTGAGCGTCCGCAGGCCGCCGGCGAGCGTCCGAACCTCAGGCGTATTGACGCGACCAGACGTGATGAGCATCTCCCCGTTGGGCATCGGCGTCACGCTCGGATACCAGCGCCCAGCCGCCATGTTCGGCCCGAGGCTCCACGTGTATCCGGCGGGGTCGAAGATGTGCGTCTGAACGATGCCGTTGAGCTGTGCGTCCTTGTTCCCACCCGCGAGGAACAGCCGGCCGTCGAGGAGATGCGCCAGGCCGCTACAGAAGACGTTGAAGCCGGTGTCGACGTTGACCGGCGTGTGGATGCCCGTTTCCGGATCCCACACGGTCGCCCGTGTGCGGTCGTGCACGGGGTACGTCTCGGTGGCGTGGTCGCCGATCGAGTCGTATGCCAAGACCTTGCCGTCCGGCAGGAGGGCGACATGCACGCCTACGACCGGCCAGTTGACTACGGGACCCCACTCCCCAACGTCCTGGGGTGCCCCTGCAGTGGCCGCCGCTGCTGCGCTCGCAGCGAACGCCGTGACGGCGCGCGTGTGTTCGTCCAGCGCCCGCTCCTGCGCGGCCGTGTGCGTCACCGCGTCCTCGGAGGAGTGGTCGAGGGCCGTCTCGACTCCGTCGTGCGCTCCGGCACCCGACACGGCGAGCGCGGTCACGACGAGCGATGCGACAAGAATGACACCCAGTCGGGACAACGCGCGAACCTCCTCCTCCTCAGCTAGACCGGATCCCAATTTAGGCGCCGTCAGCGGCCCCTTCTACTGGCCGAACGTGGAGCATTTCGGCAGGCTCGGCAAGGAGCGCGACGAAAGACGGGCGCCCGTCCAAGCGAGCGGGGGCACGGGCTCGAGGCGATCGTCGCCAAGCGCCGCTTGAGCCTTCACGGCCCTGCTACCACAGAAGGACGAAGATCAGAAACTCCAGCCCCGGGATCGGAGCGGCTCTAACGCGAATCCCCCGAAAAAACGGGGTTGGATGGAGGCGGCGGGAATCGAACCCGCGCAAGGTTCCCTTCACGTCGGCCTGGTGTTCGTACGGTTCGCGTGCGGGATCAAGGCTCTCTGCGTATGCAGAGCGCCGCGAGATTCAGGCCGCCGAAGGCCGGCTGGTGGATCAAGCAACCGAGGCGCTCCGAGACGAACTCGGCCTGGTAGGGCTGCGAGAAGACCGCGATGGGTGCCTGGTCGCGGGCGAGGTCGGACGCGATCCGGCCGAACGCACGCTCGCGGGCACGGCCGCTGAGCCGATCGGCACGTGCGAGCCGCGCGTTGACGACAGGGTCGTCGAGGTAGGAGAGGTTCGTGTTCCCCGTGTCCCGGATCAGCGTTCCGTCGAAGAGTGAGCGAAGGAAATTGCCGGGGTCGGCGAGGTCCACGGTCGACGTGAACGGGATGAGGTCGAACCTCGCGCCGCGCCTGCTCGCCGCAGCGCCTGCGCCTCCGATCGGGAAGTCGCTCTTCACCACGACCTGAATGCCGAGCGGGGCGAGGTTGCGGCGGATGATCTCCGCCTTTGCGAGACAGATGGGAAGGTTGCAGGTCCAGAGCATCGCCCGTCCGCCACGCCCGCGCGCGAGTGCCTTCGCCTGCGCGAGATCCGGTCGTGCGAGCGGATAGATCTGCTCGTTCCGGAAGCCGGGCATGGCGGGCGACAGATACTGGTCAGACGGCCGCCCGAGGAACGGTCCGAGCTGCTTCGCCATGGGAGGGCGATCGAGCGCATGGTTGACCGCACGGCGGAGCCTGGTGTCGCGGAAGATGCCGCGACTCGTGTTCATCCAGAGACGGCCGGTGGACAGCGTCGGGGTCAGGAAGAAGCGCTGTGGCTTGCTCGTTCCTCGAGCACCGTAGAGCCGGTCGAGCCTGCCACCCGGCGCGAATGCCGGAGAAAGGATCGGCGACATCCCGGATTGCCCCGTCGTCGTGTAATCAGCCTCTCCTCCCTTGACGAGCCCGGCAGCCCGATCGACGCTCTGGCCGAAGGCGTAGACGATCACATCGAGCGCGTGCGGCCTCGGCCCTGCGTAGTGCGGGTTACGTCGCAGGACGAGCTGTTCACCCGGCCGGTACGACGCGACGTAGTAAGGGCCGGCGGACGGAATCGGCTTCGCCAGACCGTTTGCGATCACCGGCGTGTGGCGCGGCACGACCGAGAACATCGGCAGCGCCAGGCGGTGGAGAAGGTCGCCGACGGGTCTCGTCAGCCGTATCCGGAGCGTGTTCCCGCTTGCGCGTCAGTCCGGCGATGTGCGCCGCCTTCCCGACGTGATAGGCCGCCGCGCCCGCGATCACGTCGGCGAACCTGATCCCCGGCGCGTTCGGTCCTAGCTTGGGCGAGAGCGCGCGCTCGATCGAGTCCCTCACCGTCGCGGCGGTCACGCGTTCGTTTGACGGGCGGCGAGAAGCGAAAGCCGGAACGGATCTTGAACGTGTAGGTCTTTCCGCCGTCCGACACGACCGGCGGCCCGGCGGCGATTTCCGGCTGCGGTCGCAGCCCGGCCGGCGGCGGCTCATCCGGGTAGTTGAAGAGCTTCGCAGCCGTCGCGTACTCCCACTGATACGCCTCAGCCGAAAAGGCGATCGCGGGGTCGACCGAAGCAATCGCACGGGTTGCCGACGTGGGAACGTCGTTGCCCAAGATCCGGGCACCGTTCGAGGGAAGGAGCGGCACCGTCGGTCGCTCTTCGACCGCCAGCCAGAGCTCAGAGCCGTTCGCGACCGGAACGCTGACGATCGCCGTCGGTCGGTTGCCGACCGTCGTCGTCTCGCTCGCATTCGGATCGCTGGGATCGACGCGCGTAATCGTCCCGTCGCGGCTGTTCGTAACCCAGGCCGCGCCGCCGGCGACGGTGACTCCCGGGGTCCGGAGCCCGTTTCGAAGCTGCTCTGAATGTTGCCGTCCGTGTCGACCTGCCAGACCTTGTCGTCCGCGCCGATCGTCGCCCACACGTACCCCTCGCCGACTGCGATTCCCGTCACCGCATTGTTCAAGGGCACACGGTGCCGGATGCTGTTCGTGCTCGGATCGACCCTGGTAACGCCGTCGTAGGGTCCACCGATCCAGACCGCCCCCGCGCCGAATGTGATCGCCGTCGGCGAGCCGATCGCGACGCTGGCTATGACGCGCCCTGAGGCGGGGTCGATTCGCACGAGCTGGCCGGGACTGTCGTAAGCCGCCCACACCGATCCGGCGCCCACCGCGACGCCGGCCGGGAAATAACCTGGGCCGGCGAGAGGGAGCGAGAACCTCTCGACCACGCGGCCTATCTCTGGGTCTACTCGGAGGATCTGCGGCGAGTCCTTGTCGAGGACCCAAACGGAGCCGAGGCCGGCCGCGAGCCCTACCGGCGTGACTCCGAGGCTGATGACCGGACCGTTCGGCTTCCTCGTCACGGCATCGATGCGGGAGAGGGTCTGATCGCCCGCGTTCGCCACCCAGACCAGGTGGTGGCGAGCACTCCTGTCGTAGACGATCAGGCCGGGGCTTTGGCCAACCGCGATGCTGCCGGCGAGCTTCCCGGTGCCCGCCTCGATGACACCAACGGCGTTGGCAGGCACAACGGGCGATCCACCGCGCGGGGCAGGACGAAGGCGGCGGCCCCGGCAAGCGCGAGCATGCTGACGGCGAGCACCGCGACCCGCCATCTGCGCGTGCGCGGGATCAGTGATGGTCGCGCCGCCGGTGCCAGGCGATCGAGCGCCGGATCCTGGTTCAAGATCTGTGCCTGAAGCTGTTGCAGCGCCTGGCCCGGCTCGATGCCAAGCTCGTCCACGAGCGTGCGCCTCGTCCGCTGATAGGCGTCCAGTGCCTCCGCTTGCCGACCCGATCGGTACAGCGCGAGCATCAGCTGACCCCGTAGCCGCTCGCGCAGCGGATGCTCGGCGACGAGCGCCTCCAGCTCGCCGACCAGATCGCCGTTCTGAACCAACGCGAGCTCGAGCTCGATCCGCTCCTCCCACGCGGTGAGCCGAAGCTCCTCGAGCCGGGCAATCTCGGCCCGGGCGAACTCTTCGAACGCGAATTCGTGAAGTGGCGGTCCCCGCCAGAGGGCGAGCGCCTCGCGAAGCTTCGCGAGCGCGGCCGCCGGGTCGGCGCTCGAGCGCGCCTCGGCGACGAGGGTCTCGAAGCGATTCAGGTCGAGCTGCCCGGGAGCCAGCCTGAGCAAGTATCCCGGCGAGCGAGTGACGATCAGTCCGTTCTCGCGAGGCCGAGTCCCGGGCTCGAGCAGCCGCCGCAGGTGCGACACGTATGTCTGGAGCACGTTGGCCGCAGACTCGGGCGGACGCTCTCCCCACAGCTCGTCGATCAGCCGCTCTGCCGAGACGACCTCGTTCGCGTGCAGGAGCAGTAGCAGGAGCAGTGCGCGCTCCTTGGCGGCGCGCACCGGAACAACCTCCGACCCCTCCCCGGCGACCTCGAGCGGCCCGAGGACTCGAAATTCCATCGCAACGCCTTCCGCGTGCTCTTCTGGGCAGACCCGACGCTAGCACCGCTGAGGCGCCGCTTCCAGCGCCGGCTCCAGAGGCGCTTCAGCGCTCCTCCAGCGAAACTCACGCGCGCGGTGCGACAACGCCCGGGTGCCCACGGGCCGCGGGGGTCAAGGGCAACCGAGAAGAGGAGTACGACATGAAACGCTTGGTTCAGCCGATGCGACGGGCCGCGTTGCTCTGGCTCGCAGTCCTTCTTGGGGGCGGTCTCGCGGTACAGGCGGCGGCCGCACCGACGGCATTCAGCGGGCTCCACAACCCGCAAGAGGCGTCATCTGTTCCCGACGACGCGTGCACGCCGATCGGCGTAGAAGCCACCGACTACTTGCTCGATGTCACCTCGACGTTGCCCAACTACTTCGGACTCCCGGCGAAGATCGACATCCACCGCGTGCGACCCGTCTACGAGAACGAGAGTTGCAGCCACCAACTGGGGCCCCGTCGGACCGCGATTCTGTTGCACGGTCGCACTGCTCGACGTGACCGTGTTCGACGTCCAGTACGGGGATTACAGCCTCATGCGCGCGATGGCTTTGGCCGGGATCGACTCGTTCGCGTTCAACCAGCTCGGCTACGGCCTGTCGTCACGCTTCGGGATGGACAACCCGTGCAACGTGAGCAACTCGCACGACGTATCACTCCCCGAACATCCTGGGAACCAGCAGAACGCGTTCCTCATCCCGAACCCGCTGGCGGCCGAGTGCGATCACACGGACCATTCGGTCTTCATGACGAGTCAGGCAGCCGTCGACCAACTCGACCAGGTAATTCAGCACGTCCAGAGCACGACCGGCGACGCGAAGGTGAGCCTCTTCTCGTGGTCGATGGGCGGAACGACGGTCGGTGATTACTTGGCGCAGCCCGACAAGCAACACAACGTCGCGAACGCGGTGTTCTACTCCTCTGGACCCTTTTGGCTGCCCGCAGAGCAACCAGCACCTCCGTACCCGACCTGGCTCACGGGGCTCGGAGACTACGCGCGGTTCGTGGGAGTGTTCCAGATCGATCCGGCGTGTCCCGGCCAGCGCGACCCGAACATCATCGCTCCACTCTGGGCATCGATCAGAGCGCGCGACCCGATCGGAGCGAGCTGGGGCAGCACCGATCCAGCCACCGGCGGCGTCTTCCGCTGGCCCACCGCGATCCGCTGGGGCTGGGGGCCGGCCGAGGCGGCCAGGGTCAGGGTGCCGGTGATGGTCATCAGCCCCCTTGGAGACAAGATTGTTCCGCCCAGCCTGCAAACGAGCCTCTACGAAGCCCTCGCCAGCGAGAGGAAGGCCATCGTGCGAATCGACTGCGCGTCGCACGCAGCGGCGTGGGAGGGCTCAATGAACGCGTCCGGTTGGGACGGTCCGCACACCACGCTCCAAATCGCGACCGTGGAATGGATGCTGCACAACACCTACCAGGGTGCCACGAGAGGCGAATTCCACGCGAAGGTGGATGGGACGGTGGTCACGGAGTAACGACCATCAGCGGCTCCGCCTGAATGGGGCCGACAGCTGAATTGGGAATGCCGGGCGGTCTCGGACGGGCGGAGCCCCTATAGAGACCGTCCGGCATTGGAAGACCGCCTATGAGCGGGGAAAATGGAGGCGGCGGGAATTGAACCCGCGTCCGCAGTCGCGTCGGGAAGAGCGTCTACAAGCGTAGTCCCGGATTGAGATTCGCCCGCCGGTCGGTTCCGAGACGACACACCCGACGGGCTAGCCATCCTTGAATGTCGCACCGCGGGCGATTGGCTCTCCCTTGGCGCCGAGCCCGATCGTTAGCGCCGCTTACCTGACCTCGGGCCGAGCCAGGGGCGACGACGCCGTTCCTAGCTCAGGCTAGGCGGCGTATGCGAGTTCATGCTTCGCACTTGCTTGTTTTCCCGGTTGATTAACGAGGCCGACCGGGGACCTCGGCTTGCAGCTCTACCGGCGGATCGACCACGTCGAAACCAGGTCGCCCCCGTATGTGTTGTGGCACTAGTGTAGCCCGCATGCTTCGGATCCGAGAGATCGGCGCGGACGAGCTCGAGGAGCTGGTCGACGTCGCACGCGAGGCGCAGCCGCGCGAGCCGGCGAGCATCGCCATGTTCGTCGACTGGCGCAACCAGGCCGGCGACATGGTCTGGCTGCTTGCGGAACGCAACGACGAGACGCGCGGCGCCGCCTTCGGGCTCGTCGGCTGGCACACGCCTCCGCACCGGGCGATCGGAGCCGCGCTCGTCGCACCGGACGAGCGCGGCGCGGGCGTGGGCATCGCCCTACTCGACGCACTGGAGGGCTGGGCCGGCGACCACGGCTGCACCGAGCTCGAGGGGCCCGTGGCTGAGGACGACGAGGGCAGCCTCGGTTGGGCGGAGCGCCACGGCTATCAGGAGGCCGGCCGCAACTCCCGCCTCGTCCTCGATCTGACGCATGCGGAGATCCCGGAGCCGGCGCCGCCCACCGGGATCGAGATCGTGACGTGGGCCGACCGGCCCGAGCTCGCGCCCGGCATGTGGGAGGTCGCGCGCGAAGCGACTGTGGATATCCCGGGCGAGGAGGAGAGCGACATCGGGACGCTCGAGGAATGGCTCGCGCGCGACATGCAGGGCGCAAGCGACGATTCGCGCGCCGTGTTCGTCGCCGTCGAGAACGGCGAGGTGCTCGGCTACGCGAAGCTGTCCCTCCTCCCCGAGACCCCCGAGCGGGCGTACCACGACCTGACGGGTGTGAGACGAGCGCACCGCGGGCGCGGGATCGCCGGGGCACTGAAGCGAACGCAGATCGCCTGGGCGAAGGCGAACGGCTATACGTCGCTGCAGACGTCGAACGAAGTGCGAAACGAGCCGATCCGCCGCCTCAACGAACGCCACGGCTACGTGCTCGAGCCGGGCGTCGTGATCGTGCGCGGAGCGATCGGTTAGCGGACGCGGCTCTTCAGGGCGCGCTCCATCTGCCGTTTCGCGTCGCGATCGGCGATGTCGCGCCGCTTGTCGGCCCGCTCCTTGCCGCGGGCGAGCGCGAGCTCGACCTTCACCTTGCCGTCCTTGAAGTAGAGCCGCGTCGGCACGATCGTCTGGCCCTTCTCGCGCACCTTGCCGACGAGCGAGGAAATCTCCGCGCGCTTGAGCAGCAGCTTGCGGTCACGACCGGGATCGTGGTTCGCGATGTTCCCGTGCCCATACTCGGCGATCTCGGCCCCGATCAGCCAGACCTCCATGTCGCGGACGTCCGCGTACGCCTGCGCGAGCGTGACACGACCCTCGCGCAGCGACTTCACCTCCGTGCCGGTGAGGACGATCCCGGCCTCGAGGCGCTCGAGCAGCTGGTACTCGTACCGCGCACGGCGGTTCTCGGCGATCATCTTCGTTCCGGTCGGCTTGGCCACCCGGGCAGTGTAGGTACCGTGCTCCGCGTGGAGTCAGCCCTCGCCCTGGCGGCCGCGAGCTGGGCGATCGCGATGGCGCTCGGGCCGGTCCTGCAGATTCGGAAGATGATCGAGCACCAGAGCTCGCGGATCATCTCGATCGGCTACTTCCTCGTGCTTTTCGTCGGCTTCCTGCTCTGGTTTGCCTACGGAGTCGTGGCGGACAACTTCGCCCTGATCATCCCGAACGCGGTCGCCGCGATCGTGATCGTCGCGGCCATCCTCGTCGCCCTGCGCTACCGCCGCGCGTAACAGCGCTGGCAGAGCGGGAACCAGGGCGCGCAGCTCTGGCCACACGACTTGCAGCGGCCGAACGACGGGGCGCGCACCTCGGCGGCCAGCCGCTCGCTGACACGGAGCGCGGCGGCCTCCTCCAGGGCGGCCGCCTTCTCGAGCGTGACGCCGCCCACGTCCGGATACTGGAGCGCGAACCAGCGCAGGATGCTCGCCGTGCGCGCAGCCTGCTCCGCGTCTTCGAGCGAGGCGTCACGCAGCCGGCTCGTGTCGAGCAGCCATGCGAGCACCGGCCGCTGCGCTCGGTCGCCGGCAAGTGCGAGCGCGAGCGTCGAGAGCAACTCGACGTCGTCCTCGTCGACGGGGGCGTTGACGAGCTTCCAGACCTGGTCGAGGGAGAGCTTCCGGCCCCGCTCGCGCAGACGCCGCTGCACCGAGTCGAGCCGGACGAGCAGCGGCCCGATCGACTCGACGGAGAGCCAGCCGTCCGTCGCCCACTGCCGCAACGCGGCGGTGTGCCACGCCCGTAGGGCGGCCGGCAGCTGCTGCTGCGACTCGACGGGCAGATCCTCGAGCCTGGGCCGGAGCCGGGCCGTGTCGACGATGCGGTAGCCCATGTGGCCGCCGGGGAGTCGGACGTGCGGGACGAGCGCGGAGCGGACGAGCTCCGGGTCGGCGTTCGCCCAGACGATCCCTCTGAGCACGCCGACGTGGCCGCGCTCGACGAGGCCGAAGCGACCGGCCCGGCCTGCGATCTGGGCGATCTCCCAAGCGTGCAGGTCGCGCCGCTCCTCGCCGTCGAACTTCTGCGTCTCGGCGAACAGGAGTGTCTCGCAGGGAAGGTTGACACCGTGCCCGAGCACGTCGGTCGCGCAGCAGACGGCAGCGTTCCCGGTCATGAAACGCTCGATCTCGAGCCGGCGTGAGGGCAGCGGCATCGCGCCGTAGAGGACGGCGACCTCGCCCGGTCGGCGCCTGTTCAGCTCTCCGGCCAGCGCGAGCACCGCCCGGCGGCTGAAGGCGACCACGACGGTGCCCGGAGCGAGGCTCTGGAACGAGACCTCGCCCGTCCAGTCGAGCGGCGCCTTGCGCTCGAAGAAGCGGACCTCGGCCTGCGGGAACGCGTTCTGGATCAGCGGCAGCGCCTCGACTGCACCGAGCAGGAGGATGTGCCGGTACTCGCCCGCCAGCAGGAGACGCGTCCACGCCGATCCGCGCTCACCGTCGTCCGCCCACTGCACCTCGTCGAGCACCAGCACTTCGCCGGAGAGGGGGGCCATCTCTGCAGTGCAGCAGATGATCGGCGCGTGCTCGTTGACGCGTTCCTCGCCCGTGACGAGCCCGACGCATTCGGCGCCGAGCTGTGCACTCAGGCGACGGTGGGCCTCCTGGGCGAGCATGCGCAGCGGGGCCGCGAAGACGCCGCGGCCGGTCTCGGCCAGGAACTGGAGCGCCGAGTACGTCTTGCCCGAGTTGGTCGGCCCAACGTGCGCGACTACCGTCTCCGGCTCAGTGCGGCGGAACGGAAGCGTGATCTCCGGCTCGGGGACGCGCAGGTGCGCCTGCTGACGGCGCCTGCGCTGGGTCCTGCTTGGGCGCTTCTGGCGCCCGCGGTGCTCGCGCCGGGAAGCCACCGGGGTTAAACCTGAAGGAAGCGGCGAAGAGTGAGGCCGGAGCCGATCGCGCCGACCGTGAGCCCGACGACGACGAGGATCAGCGCGATGGTCGGGAACGACCACGCCTCGACGCCGGAGCTGGCGTCGAACTCGTTCGTGATGCGCCCGAGCACGACCGCCTTGCCGATCAGGAGAAGGAGCACGGCCGCGATCGCGCCGAGCACGCCGCAGATGAGCCCTTCGAGCATGAACGGCCCCCGGACGAACCAGTTCGTGGCACCGACGAGCTTCATGACCTCGATCTCACGCCGGCGCGAGAAGATCGAGAGCCTGATCGTGTTCGCAATCAGGAGCGCGGACGAGACGAGCAGGACGATCGTCGCGATCGCGAACGCGGTCGAGAGCACCCGCGCCACGGTGACGACGCGATCGGAGACCTCCTCGCCGTCGTTCACCTTCTCGACGCCCGCCGGCAGCGCCGGCGTGCGGAGGTTTTGACTGACCGCCTTCACGTTCGCGCCGTCGTGCGCGGCCACCTCGAATGCATCCGGCAGCGGGTTCCCCGGCAGGTTCTCGACGATCTCGGGCTGCAGCTTGCGCATCCGGTCGAGCGCCTCGGCCTTCGAGACGAACGTGACCTCGCGCACGAGCGGGTCCTGGTTCAGCTGCTGCCGCACCGCGTTGATCTGCTGCGCCGTCGCCGACTTCTCGCAGGTCGACGCGGTGCAGAAGTAGACCTTCACGAGCAGTTTCTCCTTCTGCTTGTCGCCGAAGGCCTGCGCCCAGGAGCCGAGCGCGATGAACAGCCCGAGCAGGAACATCCCGATCAGCACGGTCATCGTCGCCGCGATCGTGGTGGAGAGATTTGCGCCGAGCGAGCGAATCGACTCGGAGAAGAGAATCCGGAGCCTCACGCGCCCGGCCGCCTTTGGAACGTGAGGTATCTCATTCGCTCTCGTACCCGCCGCGGCGCTCGTCGCGGGCGAGGCGCCCGTCCTCGAGCGCGATCACGCGGCGGCGCATCTTGTCGACCATCTCGCGGTCGTGGGTGACCATCAGGATCGTCGTGCCCGCCCGGTTGATCCGGTAGAGCAGCTGCATGATCCCCACGGACGTGTCCGGATCGAGGTTCCCCGTCGGCTCGTCGCAGATGAGGAGGGGCGGGTGGTTGACGACGGCGCGTGCGATCGAGACGCGCTGCTGCTCGCCGCCCGAGAGCTCGTCCGGGAGCGACGAGGTCTTGTCCGAGAGCCCGACGAGCGAGAGCACCTCCGGCACCTTGCGCCGGATGTTGCCACTGCTCTCGCCCTGCACCTTCAGCGCGTAGGCGACGTTCTCCGCCGCGGTGCGGTTCGGGAGCAGCTTGAAGTCCTGGAAGACGCAGCCGAGGTTGCGCCGGAGCAGAGGCACCTTGGAGTGCTTCAGCCGCGTCAGGTCGCGGCCGCCGACGAGGATCCTGCCGGTAGTCGGCTCGAGCTCCTTCAGGAGCAGGCGGATCATGGTCGACTTGCCCGAGCCCGAGGCGCCGACGACGAACACGAACTCGCCCTTGTCGATCGCGAACGAGACGTCGTTCAGCGCGACCACGTTCGGGTCGTAGATCTTCGTGACGCCCTCGAACACGATCATCGTCCCCGCAGCGGTCGCGTCGCGCGGGGGCAGGCCGTTCTGCGGCACCGCCGTTTCGATCACGGGCGTTTCAGTCAGCTCTATGGGCATATCGAAGTCAGCCACCGGAATCAGGGGGAATGCTCGGCCGCACGCGCGCCACTCCGGTTCAGCGGGGCACCAGTTTAGCCGACAGGGTCGTCAAACCGCTTTGCCGGCGGCCCTCGCGAGCAGATACTCGCGCACGAAGCCGTCGAGATCGCCGTCGAGCACGCCCTGGGCGTTCCCGACCTCGTAGCCGGTGCGGAGGTCCTTCACGAGTTGGTAGGGATGGAGCACGTAGCTGCGGATTTGACTCCCGAAGCCGATGTCCTGCGCGGCGCCGCGCTCCCGCGCGAGCTCGGCCTCCCGCTCCTCTTCCTGCAGCTCGACGAGCCGCGACTTGAGGATTCGGAGCGCCGTCTGCTTGTTCGAGGCCTGCGAACGCTCGTTCTGGCACTGGACGACGATCCCGGTCGGGAGGTGAGTGATCCGCACGGCCGAGTCGGTCTTGTTCACGTGCTGACCACCGGCGCCCGATGCCCGGTACGTGTCGATCCGTAGGTCCCCCTCGTCGATCTCGACTGCGCTCTCCTCGGGCAAGAGCGGCGCAACCACCACCTGGGCGAACGCCGTGTGGCGCCGGTGGGCGCTGTCGAACGGGCTGAGGCGCACGAGCCGGTGGACGCCGCGCTCCGCCTTGAAGAGCCCGTACGCGTTCTCCCCCTTCACGGTCATCGTCGTCGACTTGAGACCGGCCTCCTCCCCCGCGCTCGCCTCGACGAGCTCCGTCGGGAAGCCGCGGTGGTCGGCCCAGCGGAGATACATACGGAGCAGCATCTCGGCCCAGTCCTGCGCGTCGGTGCCGCCCGCGCCGGCGTTCAGCGACACGACCGCGTCGCCGCTGTCGTACTCGCCGTTGAAGAGGGCGTCCTCCTGGAGGCGCTCGAGCTCCTGCCGCAGCGGCTGCAGCTGGGCGGCGATGTCGTCGGCGAGCTCGGGCTCGAGCTCGAGCAGCTCGGCGGCGTCGTCGTGCTCGCGCTGGAGCCGCTCGTAGCGCTCGAGGCGCTTGGAGAGACGGGAGTGCTCGGTCGAGACGGCGGTGGCCCGAGACTGGTCGTCCCAGAATCCGGGCGCCGCGAGCTCCTCCTCGAGCTCGGCGACGCGCGCGGCTAGCGCGTCCGGGTCAAAGGTAATCACGAACCCAGCCGAGCTGGGCTCTGATCTCCTCGAGCTGCTGATCGAGTGGGACCGTGGTCTCGGACACGTCTACGCGCCGTGACACTTCTTGAACTTCTTGCCCGAGCCGCACCAGCACGGGTCGTTGCGGCCGACGTCCTTGTGCTCGTTCACGACCTGGCCCTGCTGGACGGGGGCGGCGACCGCCGTGGCGGCGGCGCCCGCGCCTCCCGCCGAGGCCGCGATCACCTCGGCGCCGGCCGTGGTCTCGTGCTGGTAGGAGAGATTGCCGTCGCCGCGCTCCGGCTCGAGCTGCTCCGGCTGGTTCACCTCGATCTGGGCGTGGAACAGCGTCAGCACGACCTCTTCGCGGATCGTGCCGCCGAGCTCCTCGAACATCGCATGCCCCTCGGCGCGGTATTCGACCAGCGGGTCCTTCTGCGCCATCGCGCGCAGGTGGATGCCGTCGCGGAGGT
Organism: uncultured Gaiellaceae bacterium; assembly: GCA_963802765.1. Lineage (GTDB taxonomy): Bacteria > Actinomycetota > Thermoleophilia > Gaiellales > Gaiellaceae > Gaiellasilicea. The sequence continues at coordinate 124,994 of CAWDJZ010000016.1, read as the reverse complement.
AGTCCATCGAGTCGAGATGGGAGCGCCAGCGCGAGTCGACGACCTGCAGGATCACGTAGCGCTCGATCTCGCGCATGAGCTCAGCGCCGTACTGCTGCTCCTTCTCCTCGTACGTTTCGAGCGCGTCGTCGACGAACTCCTCGATCAGGGCTCCGCGCTCGAGCTCGACCTCTTCGCGCAGCTCCTCGACCGTGATGTCGGTGCCGTAGAGCGCCTGCACCTGCTGGACGAGCGCGTTGAGGTCCCACTCCTCCGGGAACTCACTCTCCGTCGCGTTGGCGACGTTCGCCTCGACGACCTCGCGGATCCACTCGCGGACGTCCTCGGACAGGTCCTCCCCGTCGAGCACGCGGCGGCGCTGCTCGTAGATCACCTGTCGCTGCGTGTTCATGACGTCGTCGTACTTGAGGACGTTCTTGCGGGCGACGAAGTTCTGCTCCTCGACCTTCTTCTGGGCGTTCTCGATCTGCCGCGAGAGGATTCCGGCCTCCATCGGCTGGTCGTCGGGGAGCTTGAAGCGCTCCATGATCCCGTGGATCCGATCGCCGGCGAAGAGGCGGACGAGGTCGTCCTGCGCGGAGAGGTAGAAGCGGGTCTCGCCCGGATCGCCCTGGCGGCCCGAGCGGCCCCGGAGCTGGTTGTCGATCCGGCGCGACTCGTGGCGCTCCGTCGCGAGGACGTAAAGCCCGCCCAGGTCGACCACGCCCTCGCCGAGCTTGATGTCGACGCCGCGGCCGGCCATGTTCGTCGCGATCGTGACGGAGCCCGGCTGGCCTGCGTCCTTGATGATCTCGGACTCGCGCTCGTGCTCTTTGGCGTTCAGCACGTTGTGGGGGATCCCGCGCCGCTTCAGGAGCTCGGAGAGGAACTCCGACGTCTCGACGGCGATCGTGCCGACGAGGACCGGCTGGCCCTCCTCGTGCCGCTCCTTGATGTCGTCGACGACGGCCGAGAACTTCGCGTCCTTCGTCTTGAAGATGAAGTCGTTCTCGTCGGCGCGGGCGACCGGGACGTTGGTCGGGATCTCCACGACGTGCAGGTCGTAGATCTCGACGAACTCCTTCTCCTCGGTCTTGGCGGTGCCGGTCATGCCGGCGAGCTTCTCGTAGAGGCGGAAGTAGTTCTGGAGCGTGATCGTGGCGAGCGTCTGGTTCTCCTCCTGGATCCGGACGCCCTCCTTGGCCTCGACCGCCTGGTGGAGCCCGTCGCTCCAGCGGCGCCCTTCCATGATCCGGCCGGTGAACTCGTCGACGATCTTGACCTCGCCGTCCTGGACGACGTAGTCGACGTCGCGCTGGTAGAGCGACTGTGCCTTCAGCGCCTGGATCAGGTGGTTGACGAGCTGGACGTGGCGCGGGTCGTAGAGGTTCTCGATCTGGAGGGCGCGCTCCACCTTCTCGATCGCGGTCTGGGCCGGCGAGACGGTCTTGTGCTTCTCGTCATAGAGGTAGTCGGCGCCGGAGAGCTCGGTCTCGTCTTCGCCCTTCTGGCCCTTGCGGGTCGCGGGCGCGGCGTCGAGCTCCTTCGCGATCCGGGCGAAGTCGTAGTACGTGGACGCAGCGCTCTCCGGCTCGCCGGAGATGATCAGCGGCGTTCGCGCCTCGTCGATCAGGATCGAGTCGACCTCGTCCACGATCGCATACGCGTGGCTGCGCTGAACGAGTCCCTCGCTGGACACGGCCATGTTGTCGCGCAGATAGTCGAAGCCGAACTCGGAGTTCGTGCCGTAGGTGATGTCGGCCAGGTAGGCCTCGCGGCGCTCGCCGAACGGCATCATGTTCTGGATGAAGCCGACGGTCATGCCGAGCCGCTCGTAGACCGGCTGGTTCCACTCGGCGTCGCGCTTGGCGAGATAGTCGTTCACCGTGACGAGGTGGACGCCGGTACCGGGGAGTGCGTTCAGGAAGAGGGCGAGTGAGGCGACGAACGTCTTGCCCTCACCCGTCTTCATCTCGGCGATGTCGCCTTCGTGCAGGACGATCCCGCCCATCATCTGGACGTCGAACATCCGCTGTTGCGACTCGCGCCACCGCGCCTCGCGGACGGCGGCGTAGGCCTCGAAGAGCAGCTCGTCGAGCGACTCACCGTTCGCGAGCCGCTCGCGCAGCTTTGCGGTCGTCTGGCTCAGCTCGTCGTCCGAGAGCGCCTGGAAGTCGGGCTCGAGGTCGGCGATGTAGCTCGCCTGCTGGGCGAGCCGCTTCATCCGGCGTCCCTCGCCGATCCGGAGGACCTTTTCGAGCTTGCCGAAGTCGGTGGCGGGCATCGACGTAGGGTAGCCGCTCAGAGGTGAGCCCTCACTAAGGCTTCACCGGCGGCTAACAGTGGGTCGGTAGCGTCGGTCGCGATGAGGCGGCTCTTCGTGCTCGCGCTTGCCCTTGCGCTCGTCCCGTCCGCCTGGGCGGCGACAGTGCGAACCGTCACCGCGCCCGCCCCCGTGACCGCGCTCGCGTTCGACGGCGAGCGGATCGCGTACGCGACCGGCTTCTCGGCCGGAGACTGCAACCGCGTCTACGTCTGGAATCTCGGCACCCGCGGCGTCTCGAAGCTCGGTCGGCAAACGAGCTGCGAGCAGACGAGCACCGGCAATGCGGTCGAGTCGGTCGCGATCGCCGGCACGCGTGTGCTCTGGGTCCACTACGCGGGCGGGAACCTGCGCGACTGGTCGCTCTGGACGGCGACGACCACTCAGCCGGCGCCGAGACGGCTCCGGTTCGTCACGCGCGACGTGGATGCCCCTGCGCCGATCGTCGTCGGCGAAGGAGACGGCTCGGCCCCCGGCGACATGCTTCCCTACGCCGTCGAGCGCGAGGTGATCGCGCTGCGGGTGAACGGCTCCCGGCGATTCGCGTGGACCGCCCCGGACCGCGTGACCGCTCTCGCTGCGGGGGGCGGCCGTCTGGCCGTGGCCAGCGAGGGCGGAGTCGTGAACGTGCTCGACGCCGCCGGCGCGGTCGAGCGCACCGAGAGGTATGCCGGGGAGGTGAGCGCGGTCGCGCTCGCGGGCTCCGGCCTCGTCGCCCAGATCGGCCGCCGGCTCGTGTTCCGCGCCGGAGCCGAGCGGTCGTGGCTCCTCCCCGCGGGAGCCCGGCTCGAGGATGCGACCGCGACGGCGGCGTTCTACGTCAGCGGTGGCCAGGCTCGCAGGATTCTCCTTGCCAACGGCGCCCAGCGCCTGCTCGGCCTTGGCTCGGACGTCCGTGTGGAGAGCCCGCGCTTCTCGATCGCCGTCGGTCGGCGGGTCACCTCGCAGCCGCTGCCATAGCCCGATGGGCTAGAGCGGCGCCACCTCGACCTCCCAGAGCGTGCCGTCGAGACGGCGCGCGACCACGACCGCGTCCTCGGCTGCGAGCCGCTCCAGCGTCGGGATTCGGCCGCCGAAGGCCGCCGAACCGTCGACCTCGATCGTGCGGAAGCCGTCGCGAGTCGTGAGCACGACGGTGTCGCCTTCGATCTCCTCGGGCATGTTCTCGACCTGGATCCGACGCGCGGCGACCGCCCAGAGGGTCCCCTCACGGCGCACCGCCTGGGCACGGTACGGCGGCGCGATCGTCGCCTCGAGCGCATCCGCGAGCGGGGCGAGATCGAGGTCGTCGCTCTCGGCGAGCACCGTCCCGTCCGGCAGCGTGACGAACAGCGCCTCTGCTCCGTCCAGGTCGGGAACGTCCACTGTCGCCACCGCGTCCCACTCTCGCTGACGGTGGACGCCGTGGATGCCGACCTCACCCCAGCGCGGGCGCGTGTCGTGCGGCGGCCGCTCGGACAGGCCTCCCTCGCGGGCGAGGCGCTCGTGCAGCGGCTCCTCGCGCCGCCAGAAGGGCATCAATCCTGCGGCTCGATCAGGCCGTAGTCTCCGGCACGGCGCCGGTAGACGACGTTCGTCCTGCCCGTGTCAACGTTCGTGAAGACGAAGAAGTCGTGCCCGATCAGCTCGAGCTGGAGCGTGGCCTCGTCTGGCGTCAGCGGCTGGAGGTCGAACTGCTTCGACTTCACGATCATCTGCTCGAGCTGCTCTGCGGAGAACTGCGGCTCCGGAGGCAGGTTCCCGTTCGCCCGCCGTCCGGTTTCCCTGCGGCTCCGCTTCGCCCGGTACCGCTGCACCTGCCGCTCGAGCTTCTCGACGAGCTGATCGATCGACGCCTCGAACGCCGTCGAGCTCTCTCGCGCACGCAGGGTCGGACCTTTCGTCCAGATCGTGGCCTCGGCGACGTGGTCCTCGGCGATCGAAGGGTTGTTCTCGACTGCGAGCTCCAACTCGACTTGCGTCGGGTCGGCGAGCTGCCGCTCGAGCTTGCCGAGCTTCTCCTCGGCGTACCTCCGGATTGACTCGCTGACCTCGACGTTTCGGCCTTTGACCTGAAGTCGCATAAGCGTCTCCTCCATCCGGTGGTGTGGTTCCAGCCTAGCCCACCGTCCTGCCCGCCGACGAGGGGTGATCACGAGACGCGTTCTCGATTGTCTTGAAGCTCAGCGCACCGCCCGTGCGAGCGTCACCACCTCCACCCTGCCGGCGCCGCCTCGTCGCAGCGCGGAGGCCGCTGCGGCGGCTGTGGCGCCGCTCGTGTAGATGTCGTCGACCAGGCACACGCGGGACGGCGAGCCCCGCGCCGGCGCGAAGGCTCCGGCGACGTTCCGCCGCCGCTCCTTCAGGCTGAGGCCGCGCTGCCGCGCCACCGACCGCTTCCGCCGGACGAGCGGGTGCACCGGTAGCTCCCAGAGACGCCCGAGCTCTCGTGCGAGTGACTCGGCCGGGCGGTGCCCCCGTTCGATCGCGCGGTCGGGATCGGCCGGAACGAAGGCGAGGGCAGCCACGTCAGGCCGGGTCAGCGTCTCCGCGACGAGAGATGCGGCCTCGCGTGCGAGCCGACGTTGCCCGCGCTCCTTCCACGCCTGGACGAGGCGACGAGCGGGCTGGTCGTAGACGATCGCGGCCCGGGCGCGGGCGAACGCGAGCCGGCGACCGCTGCACTCGGCACACCGCCGCACGGGCCACGCACCCGGCGAGCCGCAGCGAGCGCAGAGCGGCGGAGCGAGCCGGATCAGCGCATCGCGGCAACCAGGGCAGAGAGCCGGCCCCGGCAGCTCGCAGGCAGCGCAACGGTTCGGCAGCAGGACGTCGAGGAGCACTCCTGTGACCGTACGGGCGAACCCGTCACGAAAGAGTCACCGAAGCGTGCCGATTCGCTAAAGCTCGAGTGAATACTCCGCCCGTTCCGGCAGCCCGTTCGCGCGGCGGAGCATGTTGTCGGCTGCGAGCAGCTGCTCGCGGTCGCCGATGTCGAGCCACGTGCCGCCGAAGCGGTAGGCGTACACGGGCCGACGCGAACGCAGCCAGGCGAAGAAGCTCCCGGACTGGTCCGGCGGGTTTCCTTCGGCGAGGTACCGAGCCACGAGCGGCACGTGCTCGCGGTGGTAGATGTAGGTCGCCGTCGCAGCCAGCGTGCTCGACGGGTTGGCCGGCTTCTCGACGAACTCGACGACGCGATCGTCACCGTCGACGCCGACCACCCCATACTGCGTCGCGAGGCGCAGGTCGCCCACATCGTGCACGGCGACCGCACTCGCCACGCCCCGGCCGCGCCAGAAGCCGATGTAGTCGTTCAGATCGAACTCGAACAGGTTGTCGCCGGCGATCACCAGTACGTCGTCGTCGATCGCCGCCTGCTCGAGCGCGAAGGCGACGTCGCCGATCGCGCCCAGCCGGTCATCGTTTGAGCTCGTGCCGTCGTCGTGCACCGTCACGTCCGGCCTCGCCTGCGCCCAGCGACGGAAGTCCGGTGCGAAGCGGCTGTTGGTGACCACATGGACCGCATCGATCTCGTCGACCTCATCGATCCGGTCGAGGATCCAGTCGACCATCGGTCGCCCTGCGACGGGCAGCAGGCACTTGGACAATTCCTCCGTCAGCGGACGCAGCCGCGTCGCGTAGCCGCCCGCGAGGATGATCGCCTTCATGCGGGCACGACCCGCGGCAAGGATGCTTCGTACGGCGCTCGGTGCACGCCTTCCTCGGTCACGATCGCGGCGACGAGCGCCCCGGGAGTGACGTCGAAGGCGGGGTTGCGCGCCGTGAAGCGGGCCGTGAGCTCGGCACCGTCACGCTCCTCGATCGGGATCTCGGCGCCTGTCAGGGTCGCGGTGTCCACGGTCGACGTGGGCGCGACGACGTAGAGCGGGATCCCGTGGTGCTCGGCCGACACGGCGAGACCATAGGTGCCGATCTTGTTCGCCGTGTCGCCGTTCGCGGCAATGCGGTCGGCTCCGGTGACGACGCAGTCGACCTCGCCACGGCTCATCAGGTGCGCCGCGGCGGCGTCGGCGATCACGGCGTGCGGCACCCCGAGCGCCTCGAGCTCCCAGGCTGTCAGCCGCGAGCCCTGCAGGAGCGGCCGGGTCTCGTCGACCCAGACGTGCGCCAGCAGCCCGTTTTCCCAGGCGTTCCGCAGGGCGCCGACCGCCGAGCCGTAGCCGCCCGTCGCGAGCCCGCCAGCGTTGCAGTGGGTCAGCGCCCGCGTGCCGGGCGCAAACAGCACGGCTGCGTGGGCGGCCATCCGCCGGCAACGCTCGACCTCGTCGTCGTGCAGCGCCCGGGCCCGCTCCGGCGTCGGGTCGTCCCGCATCCGGTCGAGCGCCCAGACCAGGTTGACGGCAGTCGGGCGCGACCTCGCCAGCACCTCGTAGGCGGCATCGAGGTCCTCCGCGCGCTCGGCCGCCAGCGCGTACCCGTAAGCAGCGGCGACGCCGATCGCGGGCGCGCCGCGCACTGCAAGCGTCCGAATCGCCTCGGCGACCTCCGCCGCCGACCGGCAGCGAAGCTCGACCTCCTCGTCTGGAAGCCGGCGCTGGTCGAGCAGAACGACCGCGCCGGCTTCCAGCCGAACGATCCGTTCCGGGGCTAGGTCCCCTCGTCCCACGAGGCGAGGTACTTCGCCTGCTCCGCCGTGAGCTGGTCGATCTCGACGCCCATCGTCGCGAGCTTGAGCCGCGCGATCTCGTTGTCGATCTCCTCCGGCACCACGTAGACCTTCTTCTCGAGCGAGGCGGCGTTCTGGACGATGTACTCGGCTGAGAGGGCTTGGTTTGCGAAGGACATGTCCATCACCTGGGCAGGATGGCCCTCGGCGGCGGCGAGGTTGACCAGGCGGCCGTCCGCGATCAGATAGAGGCGGCGGCCGTCCGCGAGGGTGAACTCCTCGACGAACTCGCGCGCCGGCCGCGTCTCCGTCGCGAGGGCGCGTAGGGCCGGCAGCTCGATCTCGACGTTGAAGTGACCGGTGTTGGCCATGATCGCGCCGCTGCGCATTTTCTCCATGTGCGCCTTGGCGATCACGTTCTTGTCGCCGGTCGCGGTGATGAAGATGTCGCCGATCTCGGCCGCCTTCTCCATCGGCATGACCATGAAGCCGTCCATGACAGCCTCGATCGCCTTCATCGGATCGACCTCGGTAACCACGACGTGGGCGCCCATGCCCTTGGCCCGCATCGCCACGCCCCGGCCGCACCAGCCATAGCCGGCGACGACGAGCGTCCGGCCGGCGAGGAGCACGTTCGTGGCGCGGATGACGCCGTCGATCGTCGACTGGCCCGTCCCGTAGCGGTTGTCGAAGAGGTGCTTCGTCTTCGCCTCGTTGACCGCGACGACGGGAAAGCCGAGCTTTCCGTCACGCTCGAGCGCCTTCAGGCGGATCACGCCGGTGGTCGTCTCCTCGGTGCCCGCGATCACGTCGCCGAGCTGCTCGCGCCGGGCGCTGTGGAGGACGCCGATCACGTCGGCGCCGTCGTCCATCGTGATGTGCGGCTTGTGGTCGACCGCGGCCTCGATGTGCTGGTAGTAGGAGTCGTTGTCCTCGCCCTTGATCGCGAAGGTCGAGATCCCGTATTCGTCGACGAGCGCCGCGGCCACGTCGTCCTGCGTCGAGAGCGGATTGGATGCGCAGACGACGACGTCCGCGCCGCCCGCCTGGAGCGTCCGCATCAGGTTCGCGGTCTCGGTCGTCACGTGCAGGCACGCGGCGACCCGGTAGCCCGCCAGCGGCTGTTCGCTCTCGAACCGCTCGCGGATCGCGGACAGCACCGGCATCTGCCGGTCGGCCCACTCGATCCTGCGCACGCCGTCGGAGGCGAGCGCCAGGTCCTTCACGTCGTATCGCTTGGTCGTAGCCATTTGTTCCTCTCGTCTCGTTCGCTGGCCAGTGTAGGCGGAGTCCTCAGGCGACCTTCTGCTCGGCGGCGAGCAGCCGCTCGTGCTTGCGCTGCTCCCAGTCGACCCAGTCCGCGGACGGGGCCGCCCCGTGCAGCCACGTCTCGACCGCGGCGCGCAGCCCCGGCTCGTGCCGGAGCCGCGCCGCGAACGCGAGCTCGCCGAGCTCGACGTGATGCCGCTCGCGCAGGTCGCGGAGGGAGCGAAGCTGGTTCAGCTCGCGGAGCCCGTAGAGCCGGTAGCCAGACGGCTTGCGCTCCGGCACGACGAGGCCGGTGGCCTCGAGATAGCGGAGCATGCGAGCCGACCAGCCGGTCTGGATGGCGGCCTCGCCGACGGTGAGCGCCTTCACGCCCACAACCTTATCAGAGCTGTGTCAGAGTTCTAGGCGTCCGAGGTGCCCTCGCGCCCGTACAGATCCTCGAGGCGGACGACGTCGTCGATCTCCGGGGTCGACACCTCCAGGATGGTCGTATCCTCGAGCGCCGTCACCCGGTGCACGGTGCCGGGGCGGTACCTGAACGCTGCGCCGGCGCCGATCACCTCCTCGTTCAGCACACGTTGTCCTGCCTCGCCGAGCTCGAGCTTCGCCCGGCCGGACTGGACGAGCCACGACTCGTCTTTCTCGTTGTGGAACTGGAGGCTGAGCGCGCAGCCCGCCTTCACGAACAGGACCTTGCCGCAGTACGCGTCGGAGAGCGCCCAGATGAGCTCGTGCCCCCACGGCTTCTCGACCTTGCGCACTTCGAAGGCCCAGCGGTCGAGGGAGTTCACGTTCGGGGAATCGATGCCGTTCACGAGAAGGAGATTGCGCCCGCGGCGATCGTCTCGTCGGCTGCGATTCGCATTCCGTGGTCGAGCATATTCCCGTCGCCGACCTTCGCGCCAGGCCCCACCACCGAAAGGCCGCGCACGGCGCATTCCGCGCCGACCTCGGCGCGCTCGCCGAGGATCGACCCGAGAACGTCCGTGTGCGCACCCACGACCGCTCCCGCACCGACGACCGCCGACTCGACGGTGGCGCCCTCGCCGACCCGGGCGCCTGCTCCGATCACCGCGAGGCTGCCGATGCGCGCGCCCGCGCCGACAGCCGCCCCCGCGCCCACGTAGACGGGAGGGACGAGCCGGGCGTCCGGGCTGACCTCGGCGCCGCGCGCCACGAGGGTGTAGTCGGAGCCGAGCTCGTCACCCAGCTCGGTCCTGAAGTTCCGCTCCAGGACGTCCCGATGGGCCTGCAAGTACGCGTCGGGCGTGCCGACGTCGAGCCAGTAGCCGGGTAACGCGATGCCGTGGACCGCCTGCTTCTCGACCAGCCGGGGAAAGACCTCGCGCTCGATCGAGACCGCGCGGCCGGGCGGGACGAGGTCGAGTACGTCCGGTTCGAGGACGTACATGCCTGCGTTGATCAGGTTCGTATCGATCTCCTCCGGCCGCGGCTTCTCCAGGAAGCTGAGCACCCGGCCGTCGCCGTTCACGCGCACCAGGCCGTAGCGCGTCGGGTCCTCGACGGGCGTGAGCAGGATGGTCGCCCGCGTCTCGCGCTCGCGGTGGAACGAGAGAAGCGCGTCGAGGTCGGTCTCGCGCAGCGAGTCGCCGTTGAGCGCGAAGAAAGCCTCGTCGATCCCCTCCGCGGCGAAGCGGATCGCGCCGCCGGTGCCGAGCGGCTCCTCCTCGACCTTGTATTCGAGCCGCAGGTCGCCGTAGCGGTCGCCGAAATGCTGCTGGATCTGGGTCGGGAGGTACCCGCACGAGACGATCGCGCGCGTGACGCCGTAGCGGCGCAGATGCTCGAAGGTGTAGGCGAGCTGCGGCCGGTCGACGAGCGGCAGCATGTCCTTGCGCGTCCGGTCGGTGAGCGGGCGCAGCCGTGTGCCGAGCCCCCCGACGAGGATCACCGCGGGGAGGCTCACGCCGCCGCGCGCCCGATGCCCTCGTACGTGAAGCCGGCCCCGCGCAGCTCGTCCGGATCGAGCATGTTGCGGCCGTCGATCACGAGCGGGTTGCGCATCCGCTCCCTCGCCTCGATCCAGTCGAGCTGGGCGAGCTGCGCCCACTCGGTGACGATCACGGCCGCGTCGGCGCCGTCGAGGGCCTCGAGCGGATCGTCGCAGATGGTCGCGTGCGGCAGGACCGCGGCACCGTCGGCAACGGGGTCCCAGGCCCGCACCTCCGCTCCCTCGGCAACGAGCCGGCCGGCGAGCACGAGGCTCGGCGCCTCGCGCACATCGTCGGTGTTCGGCTTGAACGCCAGCCCGAGCAGCGCGACCGTCTTCCCGCGCAGTCCGCCCAGGTGCTGCTGCAGCTTGCCGATCACACGCCGCTTCTGGAGCTCGTTGACCTCGATCACCGCGTTCAGGAGCTGAAAGTGGTAGCCGGAGTTGGCCGCGAGCTGCTTGAGCGCCAGTGAGTCCTTGGGGAAGCAGCTCCCGCCGTAGCCGATGCCGGCGCGCAGGAAGCTCGCGCCGATGCGCTTGTCGAGCCCAACGCCCTCGGCGACGCGGACGACGTCCGCCCCGGTCGCCTCGCAAACGTTCGCGATCTCGTTGATGAAGCTGATTCGCGTCATCAGCGCGGCGTTCGCGGCCAGCTTGATCATCTCGGCCGAGGCGACGTCGCAGCGGACGACCGGGCCGTCGATGCCCCGGTGGAGCTCCTCGACCGCGCTTCCGTCCTCGTCCTCGAAGGAGCCGATCACGATCCGGTCGGGCTGCTGGAAGTCGCGGATCGCGCTGCCCTCCGCGGTGAACTCGGGATTGGAGACGTAGCCGATCCGGTCGAGGCCGCGCTGGTCGAGGCGGTGGCGCACCTTCGCGCCCGTCCCGACCGGGACGGTGCTCTTCATCACGAGCACCGCGCGGCGGTCGAGACCGTCGAGCTCGTCGACAACGGTCCAGACCGCCGAGAGATCGGCGTCGCCGGAGTACGTGGGCGGCGTGCCGACCGCGACGTAGAGAAACTCGGCACCGTCGACGGCGTCGGCGACGTCGAGAGTGAAGGTGAGCCGCTCGGCGTTCCGCTTCAGGAGCTCGTCGAGCCCGGGCTCGAAGATCGGCACCTCGCCGGCGCGCAGGCGCTCGATCCGGTCGGGGACGACGTCTCGGACGACGACGTCGTGCCCGAGCTCCGCGAAGCACGCGCCGGTGACGAGGCCGACGTAGCCGGCGCCGAAGACAGCGACCCTGGACACCGCCCGAACGTACCTACTTCAGCTTTTCGATCGGCCTGAGACCCTTGGCGATCGCGATCATCGTCTCGTTCGAGAGCGAGTCGAGCAGCGAGTTCACGACCCAGTAGCTCGCGCCGTCCTGGCGCAGCACGACCATGTGCAGCTTCGGCCCGTTGTAGTGGAGCTCGTAGAGTCGGCCGCCGATCGTGCGGGTGAAGTTCCGCTCCGAGAGGACGGGCGCGTCCTCCCAGTCGGTCATCTGGACGCCCCAGTACTCGCTGGCGCCGGTGCGATAGGTGAGCCGGATCGTCTTGTGCTTGCGGTCCGGGTCGACGCGATACATCCGGACCGGCCGCTCGCGATCGATCCACGACGAGCGCTCGATCACGGTCGGCACCATCACCTTGAACGGGACCTTGGACGCGCGCTCGCGCAACAGAGCGAGCGAGGCGTCGGCGCCGGGCGCGACGTTCGGCGCTTGCCGCTGCGGCGTCTTGTCGACCGGCGCCTCGGCGAGCGTGCCGTGGAAGGTCTGCCCGACGATCACGGTGAGCATCGAGCCGTTCGAGAGGGCCGCGATCTTGGGCGTGAGCGGCTGCACGTCCTCGGTGCCGAACAGGGTCGCGACCTTCTTCGCCGCCGCGACGGCTCCGGGCTGCGCCTCGTCGTAGTGGATCCGCGTCTTGAAGTACTCCCAGTTGGGCGCGTTCGCGTTCTTGCCGTCGGGGGGGTAGACCATCGCGTAGCTGCGTTGCGAGAGCAGGTAGCCGGCGGTTCCGGCGGAGCCGGTCACCCCGTTGCCGTTGAGCACCGTGATCGTGGTCTCGCGCGCCGCCGGGGCACGTGCGGCGGTGCGCTTCGGCTTCTCGTTCAGGGCGACCCGGGTCGCCTTCTGCGGCGACTCCACGTCCGGGCTCGTGAACTCCTGCACCGCCTTCCGGATGTTCTCCTCGGGCGCGAGGATGTCGAAGCTCGCCGTCTCCTCCAGACCCTCCAGCTTCGACTGGAAGAAGTTGCCCGGCGGGAGCGAGTAGGCGAAGAGCGCGTACCGGTAGACCGTCTTCAGGTCGAGCTCCTTGTTGCCGCCCTGGCCGACCTCGACGTTCTCCGTGATCGTCTTCACCACCCTGGGCAGGTCGAGCGGGCCCGTGTTCGCCTTGATCTGGTTCTTGAACGCGTGCACGAAGAGCTGCTGGCGCGCCAGGCGGTAGAGGTCGGAGTCGGTGTGGCGGTAGCGGACGTAGTCGAGTGCCTGATAGCCGCCCAGCTTCTGGTACCCAGGGAAGAGGTTGATCGTCGCGTAGCCGAAGTCGCCGCCGCGATCGTTGAAGTAGCGCCGGTCGACGTCCATCCAGATGCCTCCGACCGCGTCGACGAGCTGTCGGAAGCCGCGGAAGTTGACCGTGATCAGGTAGTTGATCGGCAGCCCCGTCAGCTTCCGCACCGTCTCCAGCGTTCCCTTGGTGCCGCACTCGGCGTAGGCGCCGTTGATGCGGGCGCTGAAAGTCGCCTTCCCCGGACAGTGGATCTCGACGAAGAGGTCGCGCGGGAAGGAGAGCATCGAGACCGACTTGGTCTCCGGATCGGCCCGCACGAGCATGATCGTGTCGGAGCGGGGCTGCATGCCCTTGTTGAGCTCGCCGGCACGCTTGTCGTAGCCGATCACGAGCGCGGTGGCGGGCTTGCCCGGAAGCGCGATGTCGAGCCGCTTCGCCGCGACCTTGACCTCGGGCGTCGACGCCACGACCGCTGCGACGCTCTGGTGGAACCAGAGGTAGGCGCCGCCGGCGGCCGAGCCGGCTGCGACGAGGAGCGCAACGACCATCCAGCCCAGCACGGTGCGGAAGGTCGCCCAGCGTGAGCGCCTCGGGGGCGGCGGCTGGTGGTAAATGGTGATCGGAGAAAGCGCGCCAGGCGGCAGGACGGGACGTCCATTGCCATCGGCGGCCGCGCCGCGGCCGATCCCTCTCTTAAGTGTCGTCCGCATACGCAAGACGCGGGCGTGCAAGGCACCCCGCGGCGGTGCCAGGATACCCGAGGAATTTGACGCTTTGCGCCAGGCTCCTGCTAAGGCGTCGCGGCCAGCACGGACGCGAGCGCGTCGGCGAAGAACGCGTTCTCGTCCTGTGTGCCGACCGTGATCCTGAGCGCACCGGGCGCACCGAAGGCGCCCATCGGCCGCACGATCGCGCCCTGGCGGAGGAGCGCCTCGAACAGAGGCCTTGCGTCCTCACCGACCTCGGCGAAGAGGAAGTTGGCGACGGCCGGCCCGGCGGGGTCGAGGCCGTGCTCCCGGAGCGTGAGCTCGAGTGTGGCCCGGCCCTCATGTGTGAGGCGGCGCCGGAGCGCGAGCTCGTCCGGCGCGTCGAGGCTCGCCAGCGCGGCCACCTGGGCCTGTGTGCTCACGTCGAACGGGCGGCGTGTCTTCCCCACCGCCTCGATCACGTCCACCGGGCCCACGGCGTAGCCGACCCGGAGGCCGGCGAGCCCGTAGATCTTCGAGAACGTGCGCAGCACGAGCACGCGCCGTCCCGCCTTCGCGTACTCGTCGATCCCGTCCGGATAGTCCGAGTGCTCGATGTACTCGAAGTAGGCCTGGTCGAGCACCGTGAGGACGTGCTCGGGAACGCGTTCGAAGTACGCGTCGAGCTCGGTACGGGTCGTCAAGGTCCCCGTGGGGTTGTTCGGCGTCGCCACGTAGACGAGCTTCGTCCGCGGGCCGATCGCGGCGAGCAGGGCATCAAGGTCGTAGTGGTCGTCGACGAGCGGCACCTTCTGAGGCACCGCGCCGAGCTTCACCGCGTCGAGCACGTAGCTGACGAACGAAGGCCAGCCCGTGACGACCTCGTCGCCGGGATCGAGCGTCGCCACCGAGAGATGGCCGATCAGGGCGTCCGCCCCGGCGCCGGTGATCACGTTCGCAGGGTCGACGCCGTGCCGCTCGGCGAGAGCGTTGCGGAGATGGAACGCGCCGCCGTCCGGGTAGCGGTTGAGCAGCGCCGCGCTTCGTTCCAGAGCCTCGATGGCCGCGGGGAACGGCGCCCACGGGCCCTCGTTCGAGGCGAGCTTGACGACCCGGTCGAGCCCAAGCTCGCGTTGCAGCTCCTCTTCGGGCTTCCCCGGCTCGTACGGAGTCAGGCCGTCGAGCGCAGCACGGATGACGCTCACGATCCTTCTAGCTCTCGGCCACCGGCGGCAGCTCGTCCTGCGAGCCCTTCCGCCGCCAGAACCAGATGGCCCCAGCCGAGCGCCGCGAGCCCAGCGGCGATCGCGCCCTTGTTCGGCCGTCTCGTGCCCTCGACCGTCCCCGGCACCGCTTGCTTCGCCTTGTGTTTCATCATCGTCTTCGCGCCGACCCATGTGAGCCAGCCGAGCAACGCGTATCGCCGGTTGAAGATGCTCATGCGCCGGAGGCTAGCAATGGAGGCGCGTCGGAGTGAGAAGCGGACCCGCCACGACTGCGCGCCGCCAGGTGCCGCCGCGAAAGCGGCGGCCTTCAGGGATTTGCGCGCCTTGGCATCCGCGGAAGCGGATGCCAAGGCATGCGACGGCTAATTAAAACGAGCCGCCCCTCTGCGGCAAGGGGCGGCTCTGGGAGAAAGGCGGGGCCGGCGGGCGGCACGGCCCCTATGTGGGGACGAGGGCACGTCCTCGAATCGAGGATAGCGGTCCCCGCGGAGCGGTGCGCCGGTTACCGTGTTGCGATCTGGTGAACTCAAGCCTGGGCGGGCGCGCGCTTCTTGTTCGGCAGGTGGATCGCCCGGCCGAGCGCGACGAGCCCTGCTTCCTTGATCGCCTCAGACAGGGTCGGGTGCGCCGCCATCCCGTCGGCGACCGTCTCGACGGTCGACTCGGCGTCGATCGCGACCGTGCCGGCCTCGATCAGATCGGTCACGTGGGGACCGACCATCACGACACCGAGCAGCTCGCCGTAGCGCGTCTCGTGGATCGACTTCACCCAGCCGACCGTGTCGGCCTGCATCACCGCGCGCGCGTTCGCGACCCAGGGGAATGTGCCGACCGCGACGTCGTCACCGTGCCGCTCGCGCGCCTGGGCCTCGGTGAGGCCGACGCCCGCGATCTCGGGATCGGTGTAGATCGGCCGCGGCACCGCCGGCTCGCCGATCGTCGCCTCGTGGCCGCACGCGTTTTCCGCGGCGACCTCCCCCTCGCGGAACGCAGTGTGGGCGAGCTGCCAGTAGCCCGCGCAGTCGCCCACGGCGTAGACATGCGGAACCGTGGTGCGGCGATGCTCGTCGGTGGCGATGCCCTGCTTGCGGTCGAACTCGACGCCGAGCGCCTCCAGGCCGATTCCCTCCACGAGCGGGCCGCGACCGACCGAGACGAGCATCAGGTCGGCCTGGACGGTCTCGCCCTCCCCGAAGTGGACCGTGAGCTGCGAACCGTCGTCCTCGACCTTCGTGCACTGCTTGCCGAGGTGAAGCGCGATCCCCCGCTTGCCGAACGCCTTGGCAAGCTCCTTGGCCGCGTCGGCGTCCTCCAACGGGATCAGTGTGTCGAGCATCTCGACGATCGTCACCTCGGTGCCGAAGCGCTGGAAGATCGAGGCAAACTCGCAGCCGATGATCCCTCCGCCGAGCACGACGAGGCGCCGTGGCACCTCGGTCTGAGCGAGCAGCCCGGTCGAGTCGACACAGCGCGGCGAGTCGATTCCGTCGATCGGCGGCCGGAGCGGGAACGAGCCGGTGGCGATGATCGCGGTCTTGAACGTGATCTCCTCGCCGCCCTCGACGGCGAGCGTGTTCTGGCCCGTGAAGCTGCCCTTCCCCTTCACCCACTCGACCCCGTTCGCCTTGAAGAGGCCGGCGACGCCGCCCGTCATCTGCTTGACCACCCCGTTCTTCCACTCGACCGCCTGGCCGAAGTCGAGCTCGGGGCGCGGAACGTTGACGCCGAACTTGGCGAAGACCTCCTCCGCCTGGTGCAGCGCGTGCGCCGTCTGCACCCACGCCTTCGTCGGGATGCAGCCCACCCGGAGGCACGTGCCGCCGAGCTCCGGCTCCTGCTCCACGCAGACCGTCTTCGCCCCCAGCTGGGCGGCGCGGATCGCTGCGGTGTACCCGCCGGGGCCTCCGCCCAGAACGGCGACGTCACATTCCATCTCTGCTCCTCAGTCCGTAGTCGGGTCGATGCTAGCGGCGCTCATGGCAGCGAGGCCTTGTGTTGTTCCAACACAAGCATCGTGCGCAGCGCCGGTGGAAGCGGCCTACGTCGGCGTGGCGCGACAGTACTCGGGTTGGAGAGCGTGCGGCTAGGGTCCGCTCGTGCCCGAACTGCTGCAAGTTGACGGGATCTGGGAACTGCCGCTGGTCGTCGAGGGGTACGCGCTGGAGCGGCTCTCGGCCGACGGATATGAACGTGAGACGACGCAGATGCGCCTGTTCGGGGCAGGTGAGGAGGGGCTCGGCGAGGACGTGATGCTGCTGCGCGAGCCCGACGACGCACCGCCCGCGGACCTCGAGCTCGCCGGGTCGCGGACGCTGGCGAGCTTCATCGATCACCTGGCGACGGTCGAGCAGTGGCGCAAGCCGCCGGAGTGGGGCGAGCTCGCGAAGGCGTGGCGCAACTGGGCGTTCGAGTCGGCGGCGCTCGATCTGGCGCTGCGGCAGGCGGGGCTCTCGCTGGCCGAGGCGCTCGGGCGGTCGGCTTCGCCGCTGCGGTTCGTCAACTCGCTCGGGCTGGGCGATCCGCCCTCGGTGGACGGGATCGCGCAGCGGCTCGCGCGCTACCCCTCGGTGGGGTTCAAGATCGACGCCGACGCGAAATGGACGCCGAAGATCGTCGCCGAACTCGCGGGGCTCGCGTGCGTGCAGACGGTCGATTTCAAGGGGCGCTACGGCATCCCGGTCGAGGACGAGGGCGCATTGATCGCGATGTACCGCGCCGTCGTGCCCGCGTTCCCGGAGGCGCGGTTCGAGGACCCGCACGAGCTGCCTGAGGTCGCCGAGCTGCTGGAGCCGGTCTGGGATCGCGTGTCGTTCGACGCGCCCGTCCGGACGGTCTCGGACATCACGACCCGGACGATCAACGTCAAGCCGTCGCGGATCGGGCGGCTGCGGGAGCTGTTCGCGATCTACGCGTGGTGCGCGGACAACGGCGTCGAGATGTACGGCGGCGGGATGGGCGAGCTCGGCGTCGGGCGTGGGCAGATCGAGCTGCTCGCCTCGCTGTTCCATCCGGACTCGCCGAACGACGTCGCGCCGTCGGCGTTCAACGCGGTCGAGCTGGGCGACGGGCTGCCCGCGAGCCCGCTCGTGCCGCCGGCGGCGTTCGCTCCGGGGTTCCGCTGGGAGGCGGCGGCGGGTTAGGCCGCGAGAAGGGACGCGTCGGCCTGGCGCAGGCGGGTAGAAAGTGTTGTTCCAACACAAGGTCTGGCATGCCGTTAGGACTGCGGGAGGCTCGCGACCATCGTCCACGCGTCTGCGCCCTGGTCGACGACCTCGAAGCCGTGGCGCTCGTACAGCTTGCGGGCGGGGTTGCCGGGCTCGACGCTGAGGCTGAGGCGCTCGTAGCCGGCGGCCTCGGCCTTGGCCATCAGCTCCTGCAGCAGCTCCTCCCCGATCCCGTGACCCCGCTTCGAGGGCACCACGGCGATCGCGAGCTCGGGCGTCTCGTCGTCGATGAAGCCGTAGCCGGGCTCGTCGTCCGTGAACACGCGGTACCACGCCGCTCCAACCGGGAAGCCGCCCTCGAGTGCGATCACCGCCGTGTCTCCCGGCCGGCCCCAGCCGCGGACGTAGCGCGAGACCAGCGACCCGGGTACGCGCTCGCGCCAGTAGTAGGCGTGATGGAGCATGTCGCGCAGGAAGCGGACATCCTGGGCGCCGGCCCGTCGAAGCACGAGCCCCGCCATCACTCCTCCAGGGATTGGGCGAGCTGCACGCGGTTTCCGTCCGGGTCGAACACGTCCACGAGCCGGAACTGCCCGTGCAGCTCGAAGACGACACCGACGTCGATGCCCGCCTCGCGCAGCCGCTCGGCGTCACTCTTCACGTCCGCCACCTCGACGTTGGCGACGCCCCCCGACTCCGCAGGGTCGCCCGTGGCGAGCGCGATCTCCATCTCCCCGTGCCGGAGTCGCGACCAACCGTCGTCGAGGTCGACGAACAGCTCCTCGAAGCCGAGCACGTCGCGGTAGAAGGCGCGCGCCCGGTCGAGGTCGTGCACCCGATACCACACCGTGATCACTTCCTAGAGGGCGAGTGCCGGCTCTTCGAGCAGCTCTTTGACGGTGCGCAGGAACTCCGCTCCGTCGGCGCCGTCGATCGCCCGGTGATCGCAGGTGATCGTCATGCTCATCGTCGGCCGGACCTTCACTTGGCCGTCCAGGACGACGGGTTTCTCCTCGGTCGAGCCGACCGCGAGGATGGCGGCCTGAGGCGGGTTGAGCACGGCCGTGAACTGCTCGATGCCGAACATGCCGAGGTTCGAGATCGTGAACGTGCCGTCCTCGAGATCCCCGCGCTGGAGCTTGCCGTCGCGTGCGCGCGAGACGACGTCGGCGCGCGCGGCCGCGATCTCCTGGATCGTCCTCCGATCCGCGTCGCGGATCACGGGCACGACAAGCCCCTGCGGCGCTGCGACCGCGATCCCGACGTGCGCGTAGGGGAAGCGCAGGATCTTGTCGCCGGCGAAGTGCGCGTTCACGGCCGGGTGCCGAACCAGCGCCGCGGCGGACACCTTCGTCAGCAGGTCGCTGACCGTGGGCTTCGCCTCGCCCTCGCGGATCCGGCCGACGAGCCGCTCGCGCAAGGCGAGCACACGGGTCATGTCGACGGTGACCGTGAGCTGGAAGACGGGCGCCTGCCACGCCTCGGTGAGGCGCCGGGCGATCGTCTTGCGGGTCGATGTGAGCTCGACCTCCTCGACCTCTCCGGTCGGGGCGGCGACCCGGGCCGCGTGGGCTGGTACGGCTTTCGGCGGCGCGACGGAGGCGCGCTCGACGTCCTCGGCCACGATCCTGCTCTCGGGGCCGCTGCCCGTGAGCTGGGTGATGTCGATCCCCTTCTCCCGGGCAAGCCTGCGTGCGAGCGGTGACGCCTTTACGCGGCCGTCGGGCTGCGCGGGCGCCTCGGTGACCGCGGCGGTCGCGGCCTCGGCCGTCGCGGCGGCAGCCTCGCGGCCGCGCTCGCGCTCGTCGGCCATGCCCTCGGCCGCAGAGCCCTCCGCCTGCGGCTCCGCCTCGGCTTCAGCCGCGTCGTCCGTCTTATCCGGTGTCTCTGTCGCTTTGTCCTCTGTCGCCGCCGGCGCGCCGCCGTTCCCGCTGGGGACGTCCTCACCTTCGTTGCCGATGAAGGCGATCGTCCGGCCGACCTCGACCTCACCTGCGTCGACGACGATCTTCAGCAGGACACCGTCGGCCTCGGCTTCGACCTCCTGGGTCACCTTGTCGGTGTCGAGCTCGTACAGCGGCTCGCGTTTCTTGACCGGGTCTCCCTCGCCCTTCAGCCACTTCACGATCGTGCCGGACTCCATGCCCTGGCCGAGCCGCGGGAGCTTGACCTCGGTCGCCATGGTTAGCTGCGGGCCACCGTTCTCTTGACGGCTTCGAGCACGTCCGCCGCGTGCGGGACGACCCACTGCTCCATCGCGGGCGCGAACGCGAGCGGAGCGAACTTCGCGCCCACGCGCTCGATCGGCGCGTCGAGGTAGTCGAAGGCGCCCTGCTGCACGACCGCGGCGAGCTCCGCACCGAAGCCGCCGCGAGTGACCGCCTCGTGCGCCGTGACGCAGCGCGTCGTCTTCTTGACAGACGCGACGATTGCCTCCTCGTCGAGCGGCAGGAGCGTGCGCGGGTCGATCACCTCGACCGAGATGCCCTCCTGCTCCGCCTGCTCGGCCGCCTGCAGCGCCTCGGGCACCATGCGGCCGATCGCGATCACGGTCACGTCCGAGCCCTCGCGCATGACGCGTGCCTTCCCGAGCTCGATCGGCTCGAGCTCGTCGGGCACCGCTCCCTTGAGCGGATAGAGCAGCCGGTGCTCGAAGAAGACGACGGGGTTGTCGTCGTAGATGGAGCTCCAGAGCAGGCCACGCACGTCCTCGGGCGTCGAGGGGAAGACGACCTTGAGGCCGGGAACGTGCACGAACCACGACTCGACCTGCTGCGCGTGCTGTGCGCCCGGGCTCCAGCCGGCGCCACCCTGGGTGCGAATGGTCAGCGGGACCTTCAGCTGGCCGCCGCTCATCGTCCGGTGCTTCGCCGCCTGGTTGACGAGCTGCTCCATGGAGAGCGTCAGGAAGTCCTGGTACATGATCTCGACGACCGGGCGCATCCCCTGCATCGCCGCCCCGATTCCGGTGCCCACGATCGCCATCTCGGAGATCGGCGTGTTGCGCACGCGCTCCGGGCCGAACTCGTCGAGCATCCCCTGCGTGACGCCCATCGAGCCGCCCATCTCGGCGATGTCCTCGCCCATGATGAAGACGTCGTCGTCGGCGCGCATCGCGCTCGAGAGCGCGTCTCGGACCGCCTCGCGGTAGGTCAGCTCAGGCACCTGAGGCTCCTGGCGGGTCAGGCATAGACGTACTTCAGCGCGTCTTCGGGCTTCGGGTCGGTGCCGGCCTTCGCGAACTCGACCGACGCCTCGACGATCGCGGTCACCTCGGTGTCGATCGCCTCGAAGGCGTCATCCGAGAGCTCCAGCTGCGCGCGCAGGAGCTCGATCGGGTCCTTCGTCACGCGAAGCTCCTCGAGCTCTTTCTTCGTCCGATAGACCTGCGGGTCGCCGATGTAGTGCCCGACGAGCCGGTACGTGCGGATGTTGAGGAAGACCGGGCCCTTGCCCGACAGCGCGTGCTCGCGCGCCGCTCGCGTCGCCGCGTAGACGGCCTCGACGTCCTGGCCGTCGACATCGACCGAGTGCATCCCGAACGCGACCGCACGCTGTGAGAAGTCCTCGATCGGCGCGTGCTGCGACATCGGCGTCGACTCGGCCCAGGCGTTCATCTCGAGTACGAAGAGCGCCGGCACCTTCCAGAGCTGGGCCAGGTTCAGGGACTCGTGGAACGTCCCGGTGTTCGTCGCGCCGTCGCCGAGGAACGCGACTGCAACCCGCTCCTGCTCGCGGAACTTGAAAGCGAGCGCGGCGCCGACGATCGCGGGCAGGCCGCCGCCGACGACGGCGTTGGCGCCGAGGTTCCCGTGCTCCAGGTCGTAGAGGTGCATCGAGCCGCCGTAGCCCCGGGAGCAGCCCTCCTGCTTGCCGTAGAGCTCGGCCATGACCGCGTTCACGTGCGTCCCCTTCGCGATCGTGTGGCCGTGCGCGCGGTGGGTCGACGCGATCACGTCGTCGGAGCCGAGCGCGGCGCAGGCGCCGGAGGCGACCGCCTCCTGGCCGATGCACACGTGCAGGAAGCCGGGCAGCTCGCCGGCGCGGAACCGCTCCTCGACCTTCTCCTCGAAGCGCCGGATCAGCAGCATCTCGCGGAAGAGCTCGTGCAGGCGCTCGTCCGAGAGCGCGTGCTCGGCGCGCGGCTTTCGCTCGACCTTGGCCATTGCGGCTCATTATGCTGACGCCGCATGAGGCTGGTCGAACAGTGGCGTCGAGTGTGGGCGGACCTGCCTGCCGGCTGGGCCGACGCCAGGCTCGCCCTCAGCATCCCCGACCCGTCGCAACGCTCGCGCGCGGCGGCGCTCCTCGGGCCTGCCACGCCCGGCGTCGTCGGCGACGAGCTGCGCTTCACGGTCAGCCATGCCGGGCGCGGGATCGGACCGGACCAGCTGACAAAGCTGCTCGGCAAGATCGACGGCGAGCGAATCCGCGGGACGTTGACGCTGCTCGAGGCGGCCGAGGCCGCACCGCGCCAAGAGGCATCCCGCGAGCTGCTCGCCGACGCCTGGGCGAAGGCGGTCGCCGCCCTCCCGCCCGACTGGAGCGACCTCTACGGCGAAGTCGAGCTCGCCTCGAGCGACCACCTCGAGCGCGGGGCGCTGCTCCTCGCCCCGCTGAACCCCACGCGGGTACCGGGCCGAAGCGCGTTCCGCTTCCGAGCCGCGCGGGCGTTTGGCTACGGGGCTTCGCCACAGATGACGGCGCGCTGCCTCGAGCGGCTCGACGCTGACGGAATCCAGGGCCGCCTCACCGTTCTTCGCGTGCTCTCGGGGACGCACAACGTCGACACGCAGGGCCCCGTCTGGCGTGTCGAAGGAAAGGCAGTCTGAGTGGCCGATCCCGTCTCCTGGCTCGTGGTCGAGCCCGGCTGGCCCGTCTACGACTCCGCCGGCAACAAGCTCGGCAAGGTGCAGGAGGTGCTCGGCGACCCCGAGATCGACATCTTCCACGGCCTCCTCGTCGACGGCGCCGAGATCCCCGCCGAGCGGGTGACCGAGATCCGCGAGGGCGAGATCCACCTGAGCTACTAGTGCGCACCTGCAGGTTTGCCACACCCGGAGCGCGGCAACGAGTGAGTCATGCTGCTCCGTAAGCTGCTCTGGACCGGGCTCTATGCAGCACTCGCCGCGGTCGCGACGATGGCCGCGCGCCGGGCTGCGTCGGGAATCTGGCGCGTGGCGACGGGCGAGCAGCCGCCCGCGAAGCGATGAAGGGCGACAAAGCCGTCGAGGCCGGCGCCGACAAGCTGACGGCGCTCTCGGATCAGGCCGCAGCCAAAGGCGGGCTCGGCGAGAAGGTCGCCGACGAGCTCGCGGGCGACGCAGCCTTCCTCCGCAAGCTGAAGCCGTCCCTGATCGCGGCACGCGCCAAGGGGGCGCTGCCGAAGGACGCCGAGCCCGGCACGGCCACAGCGAGCCGTCCAGCGGCGCCGTCGGGCGCGCAGAATCCTCGCAAGCGCAGCGGGCCGAACCCCTTCGCCGTCGCCGGCGCCGCCTTCGCCGCCGGCACCGTGCTCGCAAAGGTGATCGACTGGAGGGGCCATGCCCACCCCCGCCGCTGACGGCTCGGGCGTCGGCTCGGCGGCGAAGCAGGTCGCCGAGCATGCGAGCGCGCTCGCGAAGCTCGAGCTCGAGCTCGCAACGCTCGAGCTGAAGGGCAAGGCCGGCGCCGTCGGAGCGGGCGTCGGGCTCGGAATCGGAGCCGCGCTGCTCGCCCTCTACGGGCTCGGCTTCCTGTTCGCGACGATCGCCGTCGCGCTGGCGCTCGCCCTCGACGCCTGGCTGGCGCTCCTGCTCGTGACGCTCGGCCTGTTCCTCCTCGCCGGGATCCTCGCCGTGCTCGCACGTGCCCGGATCAAGCGAGGGCTACCGCCCGTTCCCGAGCAGGCGATCCGCGAGGCGCAACTCACCACCGCGGCACTGAAGGCCGATGGCAACGACTAGCGCCAACGGCCGCACGGTCGACGCCGTCCGCCTCGAGATCGAGGCCGAGCGGCGCGGGCTCGCCGACGCGGTCGAGCGTCTGCGCGACGGGCTCGGCGAGGCGACCGACGTAGCGGGCAAGCTGCGCGCCAACCTGCCTGTCGTCGCGGCGGGTGCGCTCGGCGCCGGGTTCTTCCTCGCCGGCGGGGTCGGCGCGACGATGCGCTACTTCGCCCGCCGCGGCCGCGAACGTTGACTTGACCGCCTCGCCGGTCGAGGTCGGTCGCGTTCCGCAGAGCCCCTGGCGGCTCTCTCCGCGCGAGTGGCTCGCCTCGTTCAAGCGCGCCTTCAAGTCCTTCCTCGCCGACGACGCCACGGGGCTCTCGGCCCAGGTCGCCTACAGCTCACTGCTCGCCTTCTTCCCGGCGGTGGTGTTCCTCGTCGGCCTGCTCGACCTCGTCGGCGCGTACGGCGCCCTAGAGGACTTCCTCGCTCCCGTCGCTCCCGGGGAGGTCGTCGACACGATCGAGCGACTGCAGCGGGACACGTCGACAGGCACGTCGGTTGTTGCGTTCGTCACCGGCGCCGCCCTTGCAGCCTGGGCGGCGAGCGGCGCGATGACCGCGGTGATCAAGGCGGTCAACCGCGCCTACGCGCGGGTCGAGACACGACCGTTCTGGAAGACGCGGTTGATCGCGCTCGTCCTCGTCGCCCTGAGCGGGCTCGTCCTGGCCGGGCTCCTGCTCCTGATCGTGTTCGGCGGCCCGCTCGGCGAGGCGATCGCGGAGGAGGCGGGACTGGGCGGCGCCTTCGACCTCGTCTGGGGGCTTCTGCGCTGGCCGATTGCCTTCCTCGCGATCCTGACCTTCTTCGCGCTCACGTATTACCTCGCGCCGAACGTGGACGTTCGCAGCTGGACGTGGTTGTCACCGGGAGCCGTCGTCGGCAGCCTCGCCTGGCTGGCGCTCTCCGGCCTCTTCGCCCTCTACACGAGCTTCTCCGACTCGTACTCGAGGACGTACGGCGCCCTCGCGAGCGGGATCGTACTTCTGCTCTGGCTCAACTACTCGGCTTTCGCGCTCCTCTTCGGCGCCGAGCTGAACGCCGAGCTGGACGAGCAGGCGGAGATCCGCGCCGCGGGCGGCGAGAACGCCGGTCTCGTTCGACCGAGCCGCCGTCCTACTTGACGGTGATCGACCCCTTGACGGTCGTCGGGCTCCGGTCGGAGTAGAACCGCAGCACGCCGGCGGAGAGCTTCACGCGCCACGTGAGCGTCCCCGTGCCGGCGAGCGTCGACTTGCGGTTCACGCCCTTGCCGACGAGGTGGAAGTTGTGGAGCTGGAGCGGTCGCGCACCGTGATCGAGTAGGTGATCGGCTTGAGGGTCTTGAGCACCGCCCCCGTGCCGCTCCGGAGCGTGATCGTGTTCCGCGGCCCAACGGTCGCGAGCAGCTTCGGGACGGCCGCCGGCGGCGGTGTGGGCGGCGGCGCGGCCGGTGGGTTCCCAACCACGAAGTCCCTGCGCATGTCAGTCGAGTGCGGATCGCAGACGAGCGTGTAACGGCCCTCGACGAGGTTCACGGTCCAGTTGAACGTGCCGGTCTGGGCCACGTCGGTCGACTGGTTCACCCCCGGGCCGAAGAGGTGGAAGTTGTGGTCCTGCGCGACGTCGCTGACCTCGATCGTGTAGGTGCCCGGGTCGAGCTGGACGACATCCGCGCCGCCGGCCTGCTTGAGCGTGATCGTGAAGCCCGGCCCGACCGTGCCGATCAGCTCGTTCGCGGCCGGAATGGCGGCCGGCGCGAGCACGAACGCCACGGCGGCAGCGACAGTCAGCGGACCCCGGAAGCGCATCACCCTCAGACTACGCGAGCACATCGCGATCGGATTGGAGCTGAGTGCCGGACGTTCTCGTGCAAAAGGGACACGTCGCCCCGCGCGAGCCCGGGTTCGAGGCCCAGACCGGGACGCCTCGGGAGCAGGAGCTCGTCACCCTGATCGCAAACGAGCTCGCCGCGCTCCTCGCCGTCGACGGCCGCTTCGCGCCCGTCGTGGTTCCGGGCGACATCCCGGACGGGATCAGGGTCGACGCGGCGCTGTTCCTGCACGGCGACGGCTCGGTCTCACCCGCCGCGACGGGCTTCAACTTCGGCTACCCCGCCTACGTGGTGAACCAGAGGCTCGCAGAGTTGATCGCCGCCGAGTTCGAGCGGCTGCCGGGCCATCCGCCTCGGCGGCGCGACAACGTGACGGCCAACCAGCGCAGCTACTACGGCTATTCGCGCGTCTCCACCCTCGGGCCCGAGGTGCTCGTGGAGCACGGCTTCCTGACGAACCCCGCCGAGCGCATCTGGTTGTTCGCGAATGCGCCACAGCTCGCGGCGGCCGAGTACCGGGCGCTGTGCGCTTCTTCGGCTTCGAGCCGCGCGCCGACCGGCCCGAGCGGCCGTGGCCGGTGCCGCTGCCCGCCTGGGTCTGGCCCTGGATGGCGTGGCGGCTCGCCGGTGCCCCGCCCGCCGAGCGGCCGGCCTCCGCGCCGCGGTTGATCCCGCTCTGGGCGTGGCTGCGGCTGCAGGCGCTCCTGCGCGCCCGGCGCGACGGCGTCTAAGCGCGGAGCTCGGCGCCGAAGCGCTCGGCGAGCGCGGCGACGATCCGCTCGCGCAACGCTGGCCGCGTCCTCGTCCGAGAGCGTTCGTTCGGACGACTGGAAGGCGAGGCGCAGCGCAACCGACTTGCGCCCCTCGCCGACCTGCTCGCCCCGGTAGACGTCGAAGACGCGCACGTCGCGGAGCTCCGGTCCTGCGGCCTCGCGCGCCACCTCGATCAGGTCGCCCGCGGCGACGCGCTCCTCGACCGCGAAGGCGAGGTCCTGCTTCACCGCGGGATACGTGATCACGTCTTCGTACGGAATCGCCTCGGGCACGTCGTCAAAGAGCGCCTCGAGGTCGAGCTCGAAGAAGCCCCAGCCGCCGGGCAGCTCGACGAGCTCCCCGTAGTTCGTGCGAGCAGAACGGCCCGGGCCCCGCTCGAGCACGACGAGCGGCACGCCGAGCGCGTGGTGCAGTGCCTCCGCCGCCCCCTTGGCGCGGAAGAAGCCGCCCTCGGTGATGCCGGCCACGTGCCAGCGCTCCTCCGGCAGCTCGTCGCCGATCGGCCGGTACACGCGGGCCACCTCGAAGAGCGCGATCCCCTCGACGCCCGCGTTCCGGTTCCGCTCGGCCGACTCGAGCAGGCCGAGGCGGAGATCCGTTCGCATCGCCGCCAGCTCGGTCGTGTAGGGCTCCTCGAGGGCGAGCCGCCCCTCCGCCGCGGGGACCATGCTCCAGGTGTATGCCTCCGAGAAGCCGGCTCCCACGAGAATGTCCTCGACGCGCCGGCGCAGCCGCTGCTCGCGCGTCAGCTGGACCGAGGCGGCGTCGCGCGCGGGCAGGGTCGACGGAACGTCCTCCATGGAGAAGCGGACGACCTCCTCGACGAGGTCCACCGGCCGTGTCACGTCGTGCGCGCGCCAGGTCGGCACCGTCACCTCGTCTCCCTCGACCTCGAAGCCGAGGCTGACCAGCCGCGCGCGCTGCTCGTCCGCCGGAAACGTCATCCCGCTCAGCCTGTCGGCGAGCTCCGGGCGCAGCTCGACGACCGGGCGCGGCGGCAGCGTCCCCTGGACGTCGACGTGGCCGGTGTACCGCGCGCCGGCGTGCGCGACGAGCAGCTCGCTTGCGTAGACGGCCGCCTGACCGGCAGCGTACGGGTCGACGCCCTTCTCCCAGCGGATCGACGACTCGCTGCGGAGCCGCAGCCGCCGCGACGTGCGCAGCACCGTGAGCGCGTCGAAGTTCGCCGCCTCGAGCAGGAGATCGGTCGTCTCGTCGCGGACCTCGCTGTCCTCGCCACCCATGATCCCGGCCACGGCAACGGGCCGCGCCGCATCGGCGATCACGAGATCCGCCGGCGAGAGCTCGCGCTCGTGGCCGTCGAGCGTGACGATCTTCTCGCCCGCCGCAGCGCGGCGGACGACGATCCGGCCTTCCGCGAGCAGCGAGAGGTCGAAGACGTGGAGCGGCGAGCCGAGCGCGAGCATGACGTAGTTGGTCACGTCGACGACGTTCGAGATCGGGCGCATCCCGGCCGCGAGCAGGCGCGCCTTCAGCCAGACCGGCGAGGGGCCGACGCGGGCGCCGCGGAAGATGCGGCCGATGTAGCGGGGGCAGGCTTCGAGATCCTCGACGCGCACGTCGACCACCTCGTCGCCGGCGCGCTCGGGGTCACGGCCGGGCGGCGGCGCCAGCTCCGCGCCGCTCAGCGCGGCCACCTCGCGCGCGATCCCGTACACGGATGCCAGGTCGGGCCTGTTGAACCCTGTCTCGATCTCGAGCACGGTCTCGGTCAGCGGCAGGACGTCTCCGAGCGGGGTGCCGGGCTCCAGCCCGTCCGCGAGCACCATGATCCCGCTGTGGTCGACGCCGAGCTCGAGCTCGCGCTCCGAGAGGATCATCCCGCGCGAGACCTCTCCGCGAAGCTTCGCCTCGCCGAGCGGCTCCTCCGCACCGGGCAGGAACGCACCCGGCAGGGCGACCGCGACCGTCGCCCCGGCGCCGAAGTTCCAGGCGCCGCAGACGATCTGGCGCGGCTCGCCCTCCCCCACGTCGACGCGGCAGAGCTGGAGCCGGTCGGCGTTCGGGTGCTTGCCCGCTTCGACGACACGCCCGACGAGGAAGCGGCCGAGGTTCCCGTCGGCGTCGGCGACGCCGCGGTGGACGATGCGGTCGACCTCGCAGCTCGTGAAAACGAGCTTCGCCGCCAGCCGCTCGACCGGCCAGTCGAAGGGGACGTACTCGCGCAGCCAGGAGACCGGGACCTTCACGCGCTAAAACTGCCTCGTCATCCGCAGGTCGTTGTCCCAGAAGAGGCGGAGGTCGGGCAGGCCGTGGCGCAGGAACGCGATCCGGTCGATCCCGAGCCCGAACGCGAAGCCCTGCCACTCCTCCGGGTCGTAGCCGACGGCCTCGAAGACGGCCGGATCGACCATGCCGGCGCCGCCCATCTCGATCCAGCCCGAGTGCTTGCAGACGGCGCAGCCCTCTCCGTCGCAGAGATAGCACGTGATGTCGAACTCGACCGAGGGCTCGGTGAACGGGAAGAAGCTCGTCCGCATCCGCACCTCGCGCTTGCCGAAGATCGCGCTCGTGAAGAGCTCGATCGTGCCGCGCAGGTCGGCGAGCGTGATCCCGCGGTCGACCGCGAGGCCCTCCACCTGGTGGAAGACCGGGGTGTGCGTCGCGTCGAGCGGGTCGCGACGGTACGTGCGTCCGAGCGAGACGAGGTAGATCGGCGGCTCCTGCGCCTGCATCGCCCGGATCTGCGACGGCGACGTGTGCGTGCGGAGCAGCGTGTTCTCGTCGAAGTAGAACGTGTCGCGCGGATCGCGCGAGGGATGCGCCTCCGGCTGGTTGAGCGCGTCGAAGTTGTGCCAGACCGTCTCGACCTCGCGCCCGTCGTAGACCATGTAGCCCATACCGAGGAAGACGTCCTCGATCCGGCGTCGCAGCTGTGTGATCAGGTGCAGGCTGCCGCGGGCGACGGGCTCGCCGGGCAGGGTCGGATCGAACGGCTCGAGCTCCTCCGCAGCCGCCGCGGCGAGCTCGTCCTCGCGGGCCGCGAGGGCTTCCTCGACGGCGGCGCGGGCAGCATTCAGGGCCATTCCCGTTTCCCGGTCGCGCACCTCTCGCAACGCCAGCTTGAGCTCGCTCTTGCGGCCCAGGTAGCGGACCCGGAGCTCCTCGAGCGCGTCGGCGTCCGGGGCCGCTGCGATCGCGGTCCGCGCCTCATTTTCGAGCGCCGTGGCGTCCATCGCGCGACGATAGCATCGGCCTCGTGAGCTTCTACGACGCGTTCGCGCCGATCTACGACGCCTGGTCTGCGCACATGACGGACGACGTCGCCTTCTATGTCGAGCTCGCCCGGGAGACCCCCGGACCGCTCGTGGAGCTCGCGGTCGGGAACGGGCGCGTTGCCATCCCGGTGGCCCGGGAGACGGGTCGCAAGGTGCTCGGGATCGACTCGTCGCCGGCGATGCTCGAGCAGGCACGGGAGCGAGCCGCGGCCGCAGGCGTGGACCTCGAGCTGCGCCTGGGCGACATGCGTGAGCTCGAGCTGGACGAGCCCGCGGGGCTCATCTACTGCCCCTTCCGCTCGCTCGGGCACCTGCCGACCTGGGCCGACCGCCGGCGCGTCTTCGAGCGCGTCCACGCGGCGCTGCAACCGGGCGGCCGCTTCGCCTGGAACTTCTTCGTCTTCAGCCCCGAGGTCGCCGTCCGGCTCCACGGCGAGTGGCACGAGCAGAACGGCATCCGCCACCGCGTCGACCACTTCAGGCACGACAACCGGCTCGACATCACGCTGGAGAGCGGCGACACGATCTCGCTCTGGTGGCTGAACCGGTCCGAGTGGGAAGGGCTCATCGACGTGAGCGGCTTCG
Source organism: uncultured Gaiellaceae bacterium (assembly GCA_963802765.1). GTDB lineage: Bacteria > Actinomycetota > Thermoleophilia > Gaiellales > Gaiellaceae > Gaiellasilicea. The sequence goes on along the minus strand of CAWDJZ010000016.1, from coordinate 94,880 downwards.
AGGTCGAGGCGCTCTACGGCGGCTTCGAGCGCCGGCCCTTCGACGAGTCCGCCTACGAGTTCGTCTGGGTTGTCAGAAAGCCGTAGCCCGTACGACGCGATCGCGCGGGTGTACGACCCGTGGAGCGCGGGCGTCGTCGAGGACGTCGAGTTCTACGTCGAGGAGGCGCGGGCAACCGGCGGCCCGGTGGTCGAGATCGCCTGCGGCACGGGTCGCATCTCCGTGCCCGTGGCGAAGGCCGGCATCCCGGTGATCGGAGTCGACTCGTCGGCCGGGATGCTCGAGGTGGCGCGCGAGTACGCCCGGACCGAAGGCGTCTCGGAGCTCGTCGATCTGAGGCTCGGCGACATGCGCGAGCCGCCGGTGCCGGAGCGTGTCCGGCTCGTGTTGATCCCCTTCCGCTCCCTGCTCCACATGACCACCGACGCCGATCGCCTGCGCGCCTTCGGCGCCGCGCGGGAGCTCCTGTTGCCCGGCGGGCGGCTCGTCTTCGACGTGTTCGCGCCCGGCCACGACGATGTCGAGGACACGCACGGTCGCTGGCTCGAGCGGGAGCCCGGGATCTTCGAGCGGGCCGACTGGGACGAGGGCGAGCGGACGCTGACGCTCTCGGTCCGCCGCGGCGAGGAAGCATCGACGATGCACCTTGCCTGGCTCTCGCCGCCGGAGTGGCGTCTGTTGCTCGACCACGCCGGCTTCGAGGTCGAGGCTCAGTGGGGCTGGTTCGACCGGCGGCCGTACGCAGGCGGCGAGGACGTCGTCTTCGCTGCTGCGCGTGACAAGGCTTAGCGCGCTCGCGTAGGGTCTGCGCATGGTCTGGGTCCTGGTGCTCCTCGGGCTCCTCCTGGTCGTCGTCATCGCGCTGGTTGTGCTCTACAACCGGCTCGTCACGCTCCGCAACCGGGTCGAGAACGCGTGGGCCCAGGTCGACGTCCAGCTCAAGCGCCGCTACGACCTGATCCCGAACCTCGTCGAGACGGTGAAGGGGTACGCCGCGCACGAGCGCGAGACGTTCGAGGCCGTCACCGCCGCGAGGGCGCGCGCCCAGGCTGCGCAGGGACCCGCCGAGCAGGGCGCGGCGGAAGGGATCCTCGGCCAGGCGCTCGGCCGCCTCTTCGCGGTCGCGGAGGCCTACCCGGAGCTGCAGGCGGACGAGAACTTCCGCCAGCTGCAGACCGAGCTCGGCGAGACCGAGAACCGGATCGCGGTCTCGCGCCAGGTGTACAACGACACCGTCCTCACCTACAACAACGCGATCCAGACGGTGCCGGGCGTCGTCCTCGCCGGCCCGTTCGGGTTCGGGAGGAAGGAGTTCTTCGAGCTCGAGGAAGAGGCGGCGCGGGAGGCACCACGCGTCACGTTCTAGCGGCGGTTCTCCTCGGGGCGCTCGCGCTCGCCGGGAACGCCGCAGCGAAGTCCTTCACGCTTCCCGCGGCGGACGTCGTCGTCCAGGTCGCGACCGACGGCAGCCTCACCGTCGACGAGGTGATCTCGTTCGACTTCGCCGGTGACTTCAGCGGCGCTTTTCGTGAGATCCCGCTCGAGGACGGGCAGACGCTCGACGACGTCGCGGTCTCGGAGGGCGACGCCGCCTATCGGCCGGGAGCGTGCGCGGAGATCGGCTGCTCGGGAGCGCCGGGGACGTACGGGACGACGCAGACCGACGACGGGGTGCGGATCGTCTGGCACTACCGAGCCTCGTCGGAGCGGCGCAGCTTCCGCGTCCACTACAGGCTCCGCGGCGTCGCCACGGCGTACGACGACGTCGTCGACGTGAACCTGAAGGTCTGGGGCGACGAGTGGGAGGTCGGGCTCAGCCGGCTGACGGCGTCGATCATCGCCCCCGGCGACATCCTCCGCGCCTGGGGACACCCGGTCAGCGTTCGCGGCGACGTGACCATCGACGGCCGCCGCGCCAGCCTGCGCGCGGTGGACGTCCCGGCCGGCCAGTTCGTCGAGCTGCGTGTGCTCGTGCCGCGCCGCGTCTTCACGTCGACGGCCGGGATGAACGTCGAGAGCGGGCCGGGGCTCGAAATGATCGTGGCGGAGGAGGTCGAGGACGCCGCCGCCTACGCACGCGACCGGCGCAAGATCGACGAGGCGCTCGACAACCTGCCGCGCACGATCGCGACGCTGCTCGCGCTCGCGCTCGGGCCGGCGCTCGCGTTGATCGCGTTCGTCTGGTGGCGCGAGGGGCGCGAGCGGAAGACGACCTACGACCGCGAGTACGAGCAGGAGCCGCCGACCGAGACGGAGCCGGCTTTCGTGCCGTCGCTGCTTGCGCAGGGCGGGACGCCCGGCTCGCTCGAGTTCACGGCGACGCTCTTCGACCTGATCCGGCGCGGGCGCTACCGCGGGGAGCAGGTGACGACCGAACAGAAGATCTGGGGCGGGCTGCGGACGCAGCAGGTCGCCGACCTCGAGCTCTCGCTCGCCGACGTCGAGGCGCCCGTCGAGGCGTTCGAGGCGCCCGTGGCGCAGGTCGTCGACGCGATCCTCGTGGACGGCCCCGAGCGGCTGTCGCGCTTCCGCGACCGGATCGAGGACGACCGCGAGGGAAACTCCGAACGCTTCTCGAGCTTCAAGTCCGCGGTCGGATCCGAGATCGCCGGCCGCAAGTGGTTCCGCAACCAGGGTCTTGCGCTCCTCGTCGGCGGCGCGATCGTGCTCGGGGCCGCGGGAGCGATCCTGCTCTTCGCCGGGATCAGCGGCTTCAACGCGGTCGCTCCGACCTGGCGCAGCGTGGTCACGATCGCGCTCGGCTGCTGCGGCCTCTTCGGCGCCGTCGCGCTCGTGATCGCGGCGCTCAACCGCCGCCTGTGGCGGCGGCGGTCGCCCGACGCGCAGGCGGAGGCCGAGCGCTGGGAAGCCTTCCGGCGCTACCTGACGGATTTCCCGCGGCTCGACGAGGCGCCGCCGGCGACGCTCGAGATCTGGGAGCGCTACCTCGTCTACGGGATCGCGTTCGGCATCGCGGAGCGCGTCCTCCAGGGGGCGCAGCTGCACATGCCCGAGGCGCTGGCCCACGCCAGCACGCTCTACTGGATCGGCCCGCACGGCGACCTCGCCTCGGGCCCGACCTCGCTCAGCATCGGCGACCTCGCAGCCGGCTTCGGCTCGGCGCTCGCGCCGCCCTCCTCCGGCTCGGGCGGCTTCGGCGGCGGCTTCTCCGGCGGCGGCGGGGGCGGCGGAGGCGGAGGCGGAGGCGGCGCCTGGTAGGCCGCTCGCCTCGGAGTCGGCTCAGACTCGCCTCGGAGGCACCCCAGAGTCGTCCCAGAGCCGCCTCAGAGTCGACTCGAAGGCGAGCCGAGAACGATCAGCGGCGCGAGCGCTCGTAGAGCGCGATCGCGCCGGCGGCTGCGACGTTCAGGGACTCCGCGGCGCCGGGGGTGACGATCGACGCGACGGTATCGCTCTCCTGTACCACGCTCGGCGGCAACCCCTCCCGCTCCGCGCCCAACAGGAACGTGACCGGCCCGGTCAGGTCGAGCTCGTGCAACGGCGGGGCGCCGTGCGCGACGAGCGCGACCCGCGGCCGCGGCGCCTCGTCGAACGGCAGCAGCGGCACGCGGAAGATCGCGCCCACCGATGCCCGCAGCGCCTTCGGCCCGAGCGGGTCGGCGCAGCCGTCCGAGACGGCGACCGCCGCGTCGAAGGCGTCCGCGGTGCGCAGGAGCGTGCCGACGTTCCCGGGATCCGACAGCCGCCAGAGCGCGAGCACCGTCTGCCGCGGCTCGCGCGGCAGATCGGCGGTGCGGTAGACGCCGACGACCCGGGCCGGGTGCGGCAGCGTCGAGACGCCGGCGAGCAGCGAGGGCTCCACGGTCTCGCCGGCGACGAGCAGCTCGACCGGCTCGATCCCGGCGGCGGTCGCAGCCGCAACCAGATCCTCGCCCTCGACCGCGAAGAGCCCGAGCTCCTCGCGCTTGCGTTTCTGCGCGAGGAGCTTGCGGACGAGCTTCAGCGTCGGGTTCGACGCCGAGGTGATCAGCGGGCTAGGCCGCCTGGCCATCGGACGTGTGCCGTCACGACCTCTTCTCGGCGTCGCCGCCAGCGCGGCCTTCGCCTGCTCGGCGATCACCGTGAACGCGGCCGGATCGGCGACGGCGAGGTCGGCGAGGACCTTCCGGTCGAGCTCGATGCCGGCCTTGTGCAGGCCCGACATGAACCGGTTGTACGAGAGCCCGTTCGCGCGGGCGGCCGCGTTGATGCGCACGATCCAGAGCTGCCGGAACGTCCGCTTCTTGTTCTTGCGGTCGCGGTACGCGTAGACGAGCGAGTGCTCGACCTGCTCCTTGGCGTAGCGGTAGCTCCTGCTCTTGAGCCCCCAGTAGCCCTTCGCCTGGCCGAGAACCTTGCGGCGCTTCTTGCGCGCGTGGACCGATCGCTTGACCCTCGGCATTACTTCATCCCCAGGAGCTTCTTCAGCCGCGGCACGTCCGTCTTCGAGACGACGTAGTCCTTGCCGAACGCGCGCTTACGCTTGGCCGACTTGTGCTCCAGGTTGTGGCTCTTCATCGCGTGACGGCGCGTGATCTTCCCGGTCCCGGTCACCTTGAAGCGCTTCTTCGCGCCGCTCGATCTCTTCATCTTTGGCATCCGTCTTGACTCCTGCGTTCTTCGTGGGGCCCAGCAGCATCACCATGTTCCGACCGTCCAGGAGCGGCGGCGACTCGACGGCGCCGACGTCCTTGATCTCATCGGCGAGGCGAAGCAGTAGGTCGCGTCCCCGCTCCGGGTGCAGGTTCTCCCGCCCGCGGAACATGATCGTGACCTTGACCTTCGCGCGCTGATTCAGGAAGCGCACGACGTGGCCTTTCTTCGTCTCGTAGTCGTGAATGCCGATCTTCGGCCTGAACTTGATCTCCTTGACGTTGATCTGGGTCTGGTGCTTCCGTGCGAGCTTGGCTTTCTGCTCCTGCTCGTACTTGTACTTCCCGTAGTCCATGACCCGCGCCACCGGCGGGTCGGCCTGCGCAGCGACCTCGACCAGGTCGAGACCCCTCGCGTAGGCGTACTCGAGTGCCTCGTCCGTCGACTTGATCCCGATCTGCTCTCCGTCCTCGCCCACCAGACGTACCTGGGAGACGCGAATCGCGTCGTTGATCCGATCCTGTGGCTGCGGACGCGTCCGGTCTTCCGGACGCCGTCTCGGCCTCAAAGGCTCTTCACCAAGCTGGTTGAATCCTCCTCATGGACGACGAAGACCGCTGCAAGCAGCGGCCACGTTTCCTCGTCCAACCGGCTCGGTTGAACCCTCGCGAGCTGCGGGGCCCGGGAAGGTGAGGGGCAGTGGTCCGCTCCTTCTTTCAGGCACTGATCGTAGCAATCTCTGCCCGGAACCGGTCAAGCAGCTCCTGGAGGTTGAGCGTCGACTGACCGCCGCCGTGCTCGCGGACGGCGAGCGACTCGTCGGACTCGCGGTCGCCGTAGACGATCGTGAACGGCACCTTCTCCACCTCGGCGTCGCGGATCCGCTTGCCGAGCGTCTCGTCGCGCTCGTCCACGTCGACCCGGAACCCCTCCGCCGCGATCCGCGTGCGCAGGCCATGGACAGCCTCGCGGTGGCCCTCCCCGACCGGGATCAGACGAACCTGCACCGGCGCGAGCCAGAACGGGAACGCGCCCGCGTAGTGCTCGATCAGGATCCCGATGAAGCGCTCGAAGGAGCCGAAGAACGCGCGGTGGATCACGAACACCGGGTGCTCGTGGTTGTCGGGACCCATGTACGTGAGACCGAACCGGGCCGGCATCTGCGCGTCGAGCTGGATCGTGCCGAGCTGCCACGACCGGCCGAGGACGTCGGTCATGTGCAGATCGATCTTCGGCCCGTAGAACGACCCCTCGCCCTCGCCGACGAAGTAGTCGATCTCGTGCCGCTCGAGGGCACGTATGAGCTCGCCCTCGGTGAAGTCCCACTCCTCGTCGGTGCCGAGCTTGTTGTCCGGACGCGTCGAGAGCTCGGCGCGAGGCTCCAGCCCGAACATGCCGTAGAGGTCCCTCAGGTACTCGAGCGTGCCGTCGAGCTCGGACTCGATCTGCTCCCGCGTACAGAAGATGTGCGCGTCGTCCTGCGTCACGTAGCGGACGCGGGTGAGCCCGTGCAGCGCTCCCGCGAGCTCGTTGCGGTGGAGCGGCGCCGCCTCGGCGTACCGCAGAGGCAGGTCGCGGTAGCTCCGGAGCGCGCTTCCGTAGAGCAGCATGTGCCCGGGACAGTTCATCGGCTTGATCGCGAACAGCTGGTCGTCGTCCAGCGGGATCAGGAACATGTTGTCGCGGAACTTCTCCCAGTGGCCCGACGTCATCCACAGGGCCTTCTCGTAGATCAGCGGCGTCTTCACCTCGACGTAGCCGCGCCGGAGGTTCTCGCGCCGCCGCACCTCCTCGAGCGCGTTGTAGATCGCCATCCCCTTCGGATGCCAGAACGGCGAGCCGGGCGAGCGATCGTCGAAGTGGAAGAGATCGAGCTGCGTGCCGAGGCGGCGGTGGTCGCGCTCGCGCGCCTGCTCCAGCCGCTCGAGGTACGCCTCGAGGTCCGCCTTCGAGTAGAAGGCCGTCCCGTAGATCCGCGTCAACTGCGTGTTGCGCTCGTCCCCGCGCCAGTACGCGCCGGCGAGCGAGGTCAGCTTGACCGCCTTGATCGGCTTCGAGTCCTGCAGGTGCGGCCCGCGACAGAGGTCCGTGAACTCGCCTTGCGTGTACAGCGAGATGTCCCCTTCGGCCGTGTCGACGAGCTCGACCTTGTAGGGCTCGTTCTCGTCGAGGAAGCGCTGCTTCGCTTCCGCGGCGGAGATCTCCTCGCGCTCCCAGGAGCGGCCCTCCTCGAGCTCCCGCATGATCTCGGCCTCGATCTTCTCGAGGTCCTCCTCCCGGATCGGCTCCGGGAACTCGAAGTCGTAGTAGAAGCCGTTCTCGACCGGCGGGCCGATCGCGATCTTCACGCCCGGGTAGAGGCGCCGGACCGCTTCGGCCAGCAGGTGCGCAGCCGAGTGACGGAGGACGGAGAGCGCGTCCGGATCCTCGCTGTCGCGCGTCGTCAGGATCTGGATCGGCTGGCCGTCGGAGAGCGGCAGCCGCAGGTCCTGGACCACCCCGTTCGAGCGGATCAGCACCGCCTGCTCGGCCAGCTTCGGCCCGATCGCACGCGCCGCGTCGAGGCCCGTTGCGCCGTCGGGAAGTTCCAGTTCGCTCGAATCGGGAAGGACGACCTTCATGAGCGAGCAGGATACTGAGCAGCCCCGCGAGGACGACCGCAACGAAGTGGAGGGCACCCCCGTTCCAGATCCAGAGGAAGAAACGGGCGACGCCGAGGACGTCCCGACCGCGGATTGATCCCGCCACACGAAGGGAGAGACATGCACAAATCGATCACCGAAGCAATGACGTCGAACCCCACCACCATCACGTCGAGCACGACCGCGACAGAGGCGGCCCGGACGATGAAGGCCGAGGACGTCGGCTCGCTGCCGGTCGTCGACGACGGCAAGCTCGTCGGCGTCGTCACCGATCGCGACATCACGATCCGCGTCCTCGCCGAGGGGAAGACCGGCGACACGCCCGTCGGCGAGTTCGCGTCGAAGGAGGTCGTCTGCGTCGACCCGCAGCAGAGCCTCGAGGAGGCTGCGCGGCTGATGGCCGAGCACCAGGTGCGCCGCCTGCCGGTCTGCGAGGAGGACGGAACGCTCGTCGGCATCCTCGCGCAGGCGGACGTCGCCCAGTCGGGGCACGACTCGCTCACGGGCGAGACCGTGCAGAAGATCTCACAGTAGTAAAGGGGGTCACGATGCCGGGGAAGAAGACGAACAGCATCAAGGACAAGGACAAGTACGAGGCGCTGAAGGACAAGGGGATGTCGAAGGAGCGCGCGGCGCGCATCGCCAACTCCCCCGGCGCATCGAAACGGGGCGGCGAGCGCTCTCACTCCGGGAGCGGCGACTCACGCCAGGGCGGCACGACGGCGCAGAAGAAGGCCGCCGGCCGCAAGGGTGGCAAGGCGACCGCCCGCAAGAGCTAGAACCGCCGGTCGGCGGCGGCGCGTCCCACCCCGCCGCCGCCGGCCGCACCCTTCCACGGAACCATGAGCGACGGGTCTTAGCCGGACCAGGGCGAGCGCTCGAGCGCTTGCTCGTACGCCGCCCGGTCGTGCACCGGCTCGCCGTGCGAGACGACCACGTGCTCGAAGGGAAGGTCGAGCAGCGCCCGGAGCGCCGGCAGGGCGCGCTCCTCGTGCCACGGCGTCGCCCAGACGCGCAGCTCCCCCGCCGGGGCGGTCAACGCGTCCGCGAACACGAGCGCACGCGGCTCGGGCACCCAGAGCGGCGTCTCGTCGCGGCCCCGGCCGTCGTAGAGCGCAACGAGCCCGCCGGGAAGCTCACTGCCGGGCTCGATCGGCTCGAGGCGTGTCTCCGGAATGTTGTCCCGCCAGAAGAGCCTTGGGCCGAACGCGCGAGCGCCGTAGCGGCGCACGAAGAGGTCGACGTCCCGGACGTGATCCGGCTTGAGCACGACGACGAGGGTCGGCGGGCGGTCGTCGAGGCGGGCCCACACCTCGTCGGCGTTGTCGTCGGACGGCGCGATCGGATCGAGAACGGCGACCTCGCCGCCCGACTCGACGCACGTCGATGTCACGAGCGGCTCCCAGTCGAGCCCCTCCTTCCAGTCGGGATGTGGGACGCGCCACACCCACAGGCCGGCGGCGACGTCTCGGAGCTCGCCCTGCATGGCGCTCATTGTGTCGACAACGCAGAGGTGTCTCGACCTGTTACTCGCTGAGCCGCTCTTCGAGGCGAACGACGACGGAGTCGCCTGCTTTCTTTCCGATCACCTTCCGGACATCGGCCTTGACGGGAAGCTTGTGGGTGCCGTCGCCCATGGCCATGAAGGAGCTCCGGAAGGGGTGGCCGTCGATGGTTCCTCGGACCTTGACGAGACCGCGCGTGCCGAAGTACTCCACCGACTCCGGCCAGACGACATAGGTCCACGCGCCTTTGTTCGTGCCCTTCTGCAGGGTTGCGGTGAATGTCTCGTCCACCGGGACCTCCTCTCGTGCATCACGTTTCTGCTTGGACCCGCGCCGCGGCCGATTCTCATCGCTGAGCTATGAGTCTCGAGGCATTCATGTACATGGACCCGTCCGCGATCCCGGAGGCGTAGGCTCGTAGCGATGAAGCCGCACGTCAGCATCATCACGCTCGGGGTCAGAGACCTGAACCGGGCGAAGGAGTTCTACAACGAGGGACTCGGCTGGCCGATCCTGCAGGAGGAGGGCGACTGGGTGTGCTTCAGCCTCGGCGGCTCGTCCGCGCTCGCGCTCTACCCGTGGGACGCGCTCGCCGACGACGCCGGCGTCGCGGCCGACGGCAACGGCTTTCGCGGCGTCACGTTCGCCTACAACGTTCGCTCCGAGGAGCGGGTGGATGCGGTGCTGGCCGAGGCCGAGCGCGCAGGCGGCGCGGTCGTCCAACCCGCACGGCGGACCGAGTGGGGCGGCTACAGCGGCTACTTCGCCGATCCGGAGGGCTTCCTCTGGGAGGTAGCGACCGGCGCCACGCAGCTGCCGTTCTCCGAATAGGCGCCGATGCCTCGTCGCGAAGACGTCGCCGAGTCGGCGTTGGCCGGGACGGAGCATCGTCTGGTCGTGTCGTCCGAGTATCGTCGCGCTCGCCACCACTTCCGGCACCCGACAGTAGCGTCGCGGCGTACGTTGGAACGATCAGACCGAGGCAGGGCTCGTTCTGGTCGGGCTGGGAGCCGAGATCCCCGGAGGTATGCGGAGACACGGGCTTACGTGCGCCGGATGAACGGGCCTGCTCAGACTTCCGGTGACGCCGTTACGGCGCCCCGGCTCGGTAGCCAGGGGCGCGGCACGAGGCCGCGCCCCTGGCGTGTCGATAGGTCTCAGCGACTCTCGCTCGTCATGGTGTATTGAAGAAGGCGAACGAGGCATGCACGTTGTAGAAGCCTTCCGGTACCTGGATGCTGGCGACGATGCCGCCTGGGCCGGCTACGCCGCAGTCGGCTGACCCTCCGATGTTGATGCGGGATCGTCCGCGCCGTCCGGGACGGGTGCCAGGGCTTGCTTGGTCAAATTGACCAGACCGGCGAGGGCCGTCTGCGCCGTCGCGCGTACTCGCAGAACGTCGTCCGGCTCAGCGCCGGTCTGACGGTGTGCCGCCCTTCGATGCACCAACACGCGCGGGAGGAAGCGAACCGTTCCGCCGATGTCGGTGTCCGAAAGCGCAGCCGCCTTCACTGCGATCGTGCAGGGTGCCTCGGCTGCGGTGCAGGTGAAGCGGAACACGCCGCCGGTCGTGTCCGCGACCGGCGACCCGAGCGCGATCGAGTACGCAGTGTTCGGTATGGCCACCAGATCGCCGCTGTTCGTCACCACGATGGCGGCGACGCCGTACTCGGTCGAACGAGGCGTTCTGTCCGGGCGGGCCTGCCGGACCGGCCGGGCCAGCGGGACCCGCTGTCCTGGGCACCTGCCGGGCCTGCCAGTCCGCGGGCGCCTGCCGCACCTGCCGGGCCTGCCGGACCTGCTGCCCCTCGGGCGCCCGGCGCACCTGCCGCGCCTGGTAGGCCCCTCAGGCCCCGCGGCCCTCGGATGTTCCAGGAGACCTTCCTCGCGCCTTTCAAGCAGGCCACGAAGTTCAGGTCGCCGGACGTGGCCCTGTTTCCCTTCGTCGGCGGCTCAACACAGGCCGTGATGACGCCGTTGTGGATCGCCCGGCCTATGGGTGGTGTTGCCGGCTCCAGCGATCGCGGTAACCGCGGCGAACGAGACCACGACAGCGGCAGCCAGCAGCTTCGTCGATGGTGACCTCACCATTACGAGCTCCTTCCCTCTTTCCTCCGGGGGCGGATGATCCGCACCTCGGATCGGCCTCAGCGAAGCTCGTCGGGAGGTTGCTCAAGTCCTCCTCGCTCGAGCCTTCGTCGCCGACCGAGCGGTTGAGGCCGGCTGCTGCTGCTCCAACCTGCCTGCTGAGGATGGACGTTCGGCGGGTCGATCACTATGACCCGCCTCTGCCTGGCTGCGCCGAGGGCCTGTGGCGCTCCGATCCGACGGTAGCAGCTCTCGTCGGATTCGACCGGACCGCCAAGGAACGAGACGCTAGACTTGTGCCGTTCTGACGCACCGCGTGGGGTGAGATTGCTCGTGGTTCGGAGAACAATCGGGTTCGAGGAACACCCTGGAATGGTCGAGAGCGAGCCGCAGCATCTCCGCGTTCTGATCGCGAACGAGAAGCGCGAACGGCTCGAGCTGCTCGCGCAGGTCGTGACAGGGCTGGGCCACGACGTGATCGCACGCGAGATCTACGTCAAGGAAGTCGGCGCCGCGACCGAGAGGGAGCGACCAGACGTGGCCCTTGTCGGGCTCGGACTAAGCTCGGAGCACGCGCTCGAGCTGATTGCCGAGATCGTCCGTGAGTCCTCCTGCCCCGTGATCGCTTTGCTCTCCGCGAAGGACCCGGGATACGTGCGCGAAGCCGCGAAGCGCGGTGTCTTCGCCTACATCGTGGATGGCGATGCCGAGAACCTCCAGAGCGCGATCGACATCACCTTGCAGCGATTCGCGGAGTATCAGAGCCTTCAGGGCGCCTTCGGCCGGCGGGCGCTCATCGAGCAAGCGAAGGGCATCCTGATGGCGCGGCATGCGATCGACGCCAACCGGGCCTTCGGGATGATGCGAGACCATTCCCAGCACAACGGCCAGAAGGTGGTCGACGTCGCGCAGGCGATCGTCGACAGCCATCTCCTCCTCCTACCGCCGCGACCTCAACCCGCGGCGGATCCCGAGCCTGCCTCGTAGCCGCTTGACGACACGCCGCCCTGCACCTGCCCGTGCACAACGAGGCGGCGCCGGAATAAGAAAAGCCCCGTTTCCGGGGGCTTCTCTTAGTGGGCGGTGCTGGGCTCGAACCAGCGACCCCCAGCTTGTCGAGCTGGTGCTCTCCCAACTGAGCTAACCGCCCCTGCGGGGAGAGATTCTAGCCGAGGAAACGCGTTAGTCGAGGTACGACATCGGGTTGACCGGAGTGCCCGAGCGCCTGATCTCGAAGTGGAGATGCGTCCCCGAGGAGCTGCCCGTGCTGCCGGCGAGGCCGATCAGCTCGCCCTTCTGGACGCGATCGCCGACGCGGACGTGCACGTCAGAGAGATGCGCGTAGAGAGCGCTGAGGCTCCCGGGCAGGTCGAGCACGACAACCTGGCCGTAGCCGGAGTACCCGCTTGCGTACCCCGTCTCGCGGACGATGCCCCCGCTCACCGCACGCAGCCGTAACGACCGCAGCATGGCGATGTCGACGCCCGTGTGGGCGTGGTCGCCACGCCAGACCCCGAAGGGCGCCGTGACCGTGCCTGAGGCCGGCCAGACCATCTGGAGCTGCGCGGAGCCGTCAGAGCGTGCCGAAGCCGATTGAGCAACGACGAGAGAGACAAGCAGGACGACGAGCGCGCTCCGCAAGAGGAGCGTCCGTGTCATGGGCGGCCCGCACGGTAGGGCGAACCCCCCGCAGCCGCCTCACCTTATCGAGGGGTTAGCCGAAGAAGGGCGCCGGATCGACCGGAGCGCCGTGCTCGCGCAGCTCGAAGTGGAGATGGGTGCCCGTGCACGAGCCGGTGCAGCCGGCCTCCCCGATCGACTCTCCGGCCGCGACCCACTGGCCGGGAACGACGTGGGCCTGCGAGAGATGCGCGTAGAGAAGCGTGTAACCGCCGCCGACGTCGAGCACGACGACGTTGCCGTAGCCCTCGAAGCCGTTCAGCCAGCCCGCCGAGGTCACGGTCCCGTCCGCGGCTGCGCGGACGTCGAGCGAGCGGAGGATCCCGACGTCGATGCCGAGGTGCATCCGCCCCCAGCGTGGGCCGTAGGTGCTCGTCAGCGTCCCGTCGGCCGGCCACTCGAGCGTGAGCGGCTCGAGGTGCTCGAGGTACGCGTCGATCGGGCCGTCGGGGACGGCGCTCGCGGGTGCAACGACGGTCAGGCTGACGAGGAGCGCGCAGAGCGCGCCGAGGACAGTCCGCAGCAAGCGCGGGAGGGTAGCAGGGTCCCCATTTACCGTCGGGAGGGAACCCGTCGCAGGCGCCGCCAGGCGGACAGCAAGCCTACGAGGAGCGCGACCACGAGCAGCAGAGCGACCAGCGGCAGGACGAACGCGGTCACGACGAGAGCGAGCGAGCCGGCGTCTTCACCGATCGAGAGCAGCGGGTTGCCGACACCGCCCGTCGTCGCGGTCGAGACGGGCCGAACCGCGGCCCGGCCCGCATGAATCGTGCCCGCCGTCGCACCGCCGAGCACGGCGGCCAGCAACGTCGGCAGGTCGGTCTCGAGCCCGGTCTGGCCGGTGAAGAGAACCGCACCCGACACCGGCGCGACGACGGCGCCGACGGCGTGCAGGACGTGATCGACTGCAGGGATCTTGTCGCCGACGAAGTCCGCGGTCATAAGCGCACCGAGGACGACGAGGGCCGGCGTCGAGGTGAGATCGTCGAACGGCGCAGCGAGCTCGACGACGTCGAGCCGGGCGAGCAGCGCGCTCGCGAACAGCGGGAGCCACGCGTTCAAACCGGCCGCACCAGAGAGCCCGAACGCCGCGAGCAGGCTGCCGAGCGCGGTGTCGAGACCCACTTAGAAGATCTCGCGGCTCAGAAAATCTCCGGACACCAGGGCTTCGGCGTGCCCGTCGAGAAGATGGCGTCGGCCGTCGTCGCGCCGCCGTCCTTCAGCTCGCGGACGGTGCCCGCGCGCACGAGCTCGCCGAAGGTGAAGCCGCCCAGGTACGCCGCCCCGAGCTCGCCGACGTCGAGCGCGAGATCCGCCTCCTCTTCGGTCCGCTCGACCTGGCCGCCGGCGACCCGCCAGCGACCCGAGTTCTCCGGCAGGAAGGCGTCCTCGACCTCGAGCACGACGGCGCCGTCCTCCCCGTACGCTCTCGCGGCAAGCGCGGCGCGGAGGTCGACGAGGCGGACCCACAGGCCGTCGCCGACGCGCAGCTGCATCCGCCGCGGGTAGCGGAGCTGCTGCAGAAGCGGGTGGTCGATCGGGAGCAGGTACGCCTTCAGTGTCGCCTTCCAGTCCATGTCCAGCAGCACGCGCCAGAGCTCGCGGGTCGCCACCGGCCCGTCGGCGACCGCTTCGATCACGTCGACGTGACCCGCCGCCGCGCCGCTCTCGAACTTCGTGTGGATGCGGTAGAGCGCGTAACCGACGGGCTCGCCGTCGAGCTCGAGCACGAGGGCGTTCTTCTCGCCCCCACCCTGCCTGCGGTCCGGTGGATCGGAAAGGTTGCGCGTCTCCCACCACGTGTCGGTGCGGGCGAACATGCCCGGGGTGCGCAGCCGGACGCGATCGTAGACCGCAGCGAGCACGTCCTTGGAGGAGTCGAGCGGGACGAGGCCCACCGTCGCGCGCTCGTCGGGCGGCTCACGCAGGCCGGCGTAACCACTGGGCAGGGACATCTCGCCGGAGAGCGACGCCATGCCGTAGCCGTACCGCCGGTAGATGACCTCCTCCGAGGCCCAGAGCGCAGCGATCGGCTCGCCGCGCTCGCGGATGTCCTCGAGCTGCGCCCGCATCATCGATGTGAGGACCCCGCGGCGCCGGTGCGTCGGCAGGACGCCGACCACTGTGACGCCGCCGCAGCGCACAATGCCGCCGGGCACGGTCAGCTCGAACGGGAAGGCGCCTGCGCCGCCCACGATCCGGTCGCCCTCGAACGCGGCGTGCATCCGCTCGAGCGGAAGGTTCTCCGAGAACCGCTGCGCCGACTCGTCGTCGGCCGGCCACCCGCCGAAGTAGTGGCCGATCGCGCCGACGGCGCGCTTGAACTCCTCGAGGTCGGTGGTCGGACGGACGTCCCAGGCCATTCAGAACACCTCCGGGCAGAAGGGCGGCAGGTCGGTGCGGAAGAGGAGCGACGCGGCATCGACGGCGCCCTCGCTCCGCTCGTCGACGAGACCTGCGTGCGCGAGCGCGTGGAAGTCGTAGCCGCCGAGGTAGACCGAGCCGAGCTCGGCGACGTCGAGCGCAACGTCTGCGGTGTCTTCCGTTCGACCTGCGTTGTCGCCGACGCGGTACCGGCCGGCGTTCCAGGGACAGAGCTCGTCCGTTACCTCGAGCACGATCGACTGCCCCGGCTTGTACGACCGAGCTTTCAGCGCCGCATCGACGTCGACCAGGCGGAGCCAGAGCCCGTCCGTGACGCGGCCGTTCAGTGCCCGTGGGTCGCGGACGAGCAGCGGCAGCGGCGAGCCGGGGTCGAAGACGAAGACCTCGACCCGGACGGTGAGGTCGATCCCGTGCAGGAAGCTCCAGAGCGTCTTCTCGGCCTCCGGCGAGGTGGCGATGGCCTCGACCACCTTCACCTCGCTGCGCGCCATCCCGTCGGCCCAGTCGTCCTTGATCCGGTAGTAGGCGTAGCCCTCGACACTGCCGTCGAGGTCGACCGCGGCGTAGAACTTCCTGCTGGCGCCGCGTCGCCAGCTCTCCGGGTCGGCGAGGCGGTGCTCCTTCCACCAGCGCTCGTCGCGGGACGGCATGCCGGCCCGCCGGGCTCGGAAGCGCTCGTAGACGGGCCTGAAAAGAGCGAGCGCCTGCTCGGCGTCCACAAGCCGAACCGAGCCTTGCGCCGGCTCGCGGAGGGCGAAGCGCGCCTTGTCAGACTTGACGTGGAGGCTGGACGCGGCGTGGCCGTAGCCGAAGCGACCGTAGATCGCCGACTCGGACGCCCAGAGCGCCGCGATCGGCTCGCCCCAGGCGTGGATGTCCTCGAGCTCTCGGCGCATCAGGTCGCGGAGGATCCCGCGCCGCCTGTGCGTGGGCATGACGCCGACCCAGGTGACGCCCGCGCAGGGAAGCTCGCCTCCGGGAATCGTGAGGTCGAACTTGTAGGCGCCCGCGAGCGCGACCGGTTTCCCCGCGTCGAATGCCGCGTGCGCGCGGGCCGCCGGCAGCGCCTGACGCTCGCGCTCCCAGTCCTCGTCCTCGATCGCGCCGCTGCCGAACGCGATCTCGGCCGCGGTCATCGCGGCGCGCAGCTCCTCGTCGTCGGCGGGCGCCCGGATCTCGATCGCCATGCTGCTCTTCTACAGGATCAGGGCCCCGGCGCCGGGAGCTCCGGTAGGGGCACGAGGCCGAGATCGCCGTCCAGCACGATCGCGATCTCACCGGGCTCGTCGACGATCTGCCACTGCTTGTAGAAGGCGCTGCCGCCTTCGCGGGTCTCCCAGTACGCGAGCGCGTAGAAGGCGGTGCCGTCGCGCGCATGCCAGGCTCGGTGGAAGCGGCAGCCGTGCTCGCGGGCGCTCTGACGCATCTCGTCAGTGAACCAGGGGACGCGCTTCGCGTACAGATCCTTCGCCGTCTGCCCGTCCGGCGTCGGCGTGGGCACGTGGAAGAGGATCCAGGGCACGGCTAAGGGATCTTCTCGAGCGGGGCGTAGTCGAGCACGAGCTTCCGCTCGCTCCCGTCGTCGGCGAAGCGGACGGTGACGACGCCGCCCGGCTCGATCCGCGTGATCACGCCCTCGCCGAGCGTCCCGTGGCGGACGCTGTCGCCCGTCGTCAGCGCGGGATGCTCGGCGCGCGGCTGGATGTCGCGGGTTTGCGCGGGCGTGCCGTAACTCCGCCACGACGAGGGCCGCAGCCGCTCCCGCTCGACGTGACGATCGGGCAGCTCGTCGAGGAAACGCGACGGGAGATGGCTCGTCGTCCGGCCCCAGAGCAGGCGCGACGAGGCATGCGTCAGCGTCAGCCGCTCCTCCGCGCGGGTGAGGCCGACGTAGAAGAGGCGCCGCTCCTCCTCCACCCCCTGCTCCTCGATCGCGCGGACGCTCGGGAAGATCTCCTCCTCGACGCCGACGACGAAGACGGCGCGGAACTCGAGCCCCTTCGCGTTGTGGATCGTCATCAGCGTCACGTCGGACTGGTCGTCGCCCAGCGCGTCCTGGTCCGAGTAGAGGGAGATCTCCTGCAGGAAGCCGGAGAGCGTCGGCTCCTGGTTCTCCTGCACGTACTGGCGCGCACCGTCGACGAACGCCTCGAGGTTCTCGATCCGCCCGCGCGCCTCGATCGTGCGCTCGGCCTCGTAGGCCTCGAGCGTGCCGCTGCGGGCGAGCACCTCCTGCAGGAGCTCCGGGACCTCGAGCTCCTGGGCGGCGGAGCGAAGCGAGTCGAGCAGGTTCTTCAGGCCGGTGACCGCCTTCACCGCCGCGGTACCGAGCCCCGCCTCGACCGGCCGCCCGAGCGCGTCGAAGAGCGTGAGGCCGTGCGACTCGGCGTAGGAGACGAGCCGCGAGATCGTCGTGTCGCCGATGCCGCGCTTCGGCCGGTTTGCGATCCGCAGGAGCGAGACGGCGTCGGCGGGGTTGTCGAGCACCTGCAGGTACGCGGTCGCGTCCTTCACCTCGGCGCGCTCGTAGAAGCGCGGGCCGCCGATCACCTGGTAGCCGATCTGGTGCAGGCGCAGCGTCTGCTCCAGCACGCGCGACTGGGCGTTCATGCGGTAGAAGACCGCGATCTCGCTGCCCGCGTAGCCCTCCTCGACGAGCCCGGCGATCTGCGCGGCGACGTAGCGCGCCTCGGACTGCTCGTCCTCGACCTCGACCACGCGCACCGGGTCGCCCTCGCCGAGCTCCGACCAGAGCCGCTTCTCCTTCCGCTCCGAGTTGTGCGCGATCACCGCGTTCGCCGCCTCGAGGATCGCGTTCGTGGAGCGGTAGTTCTGCTCGAGCGCGATCGTCCGCGTGGCCGGAAAGTCGCGCTCGAACTCCAGGATGTTGCGGATGTCGGCGCCTCTGAAGGCGTAGATGGACTGGTCCGGATCGCCCACCGCGCACAGGTTCTGGTGCTTCTCGGCCAGGAGTTGCAGGAGCCGGTACTGGGCGTGGTTCGTGTCCTGGTACTCGTCGACGAGCACGTAGCGGAAGGCGTTCTGCCACTTCTTCCGCGCGTCCGGGAAGTTCTCCAGGATCTGGACGGTCAGCATCAGCATGTCGTCGAAGTCGACAGCGTTCGAGGCCGCGAGCTTGCGCTGGTAGAGCGCGTACACCTCGGCGATCGTCTGGTCGTAGAAGGACGAGATCCGCTCCGCGTACAGCGCCGGAGTGACCAGCTGGTTCTTCGCGTTCGAGATCTGCACGTGGACACCGCGTGGAACGAAGCGCTTCGGGTCCTTCTCGAGCTCCTCCAGGCACTGCTTGACGAGGCGCACCTGGTCGGCGGAGTCGTAGATCGTGAAGTTCGAGCGGTAGCCGAGCCGCTCCGCCTCCCGGCGCAGCATCCGGCCACATGCTGCGTGGAACGTCAGGATCCAGATCGCGCGCGCGACGGGGCCGAGCATGTTCGTCAGCCGGTCGCGCATCTCGCCGGCCGCCTTGTTCGTGAACGTGATCGCGAGGATCTCGTTCGGCTTCACGCCGATCGCGGAGATCAGGTGGGCGACGCGGTGGGTGAGCACGCGCGTCTTGCCGGATCCGGCGCCGGCGATCACGAGCAGGGGGCCCTCGGTGTGGAGGACGGCCTCCCGCTGGGCGGGATTCAGGTTCGCGAGATACTGCTCGGGCGAGGCGACGGAGGACACCCGCCGATGCTAGCCGCCGGTAAGGTCGATGGATGGAGACGCGCCGGCTCGGCACGCGAGGGCTCGAAGTCTCGGCGCTCGGGCTCGGCTGCATGGGAATGTCCGAGTTCTACGGCACGACGGACGAAGCCGAGGCGATCGCCACGATCCACCGGGCGCTCGAGCTCGGGATCACGTTCCTCGACACGGCGGACGTCTACGGCATGGGCGCGAACGAGCGGCTCGTGGGAAAGGCGATCCAGGGCCGACGCGACCAGGTCGTCGTCGCGACGAAGTTCGGCAACGTGCGCGGCCCGAAGGGTGAGCCGCTCGGCATCAGCGGGAAAGCGGACTACGTCCGCTCCGCGTGCGAGGCGTCGCTCGAGCGGCTCGGCGTCGAGGCGATCGACCTCTACTACCAGCACCGCGTCGACCTCGAGACGCCGATCGAGGAGACGGTCGGCGCGATGGCCGAGCTCGTGCGCGAGGGCAAGGTTCTCCACCTCGGGCTCTCGGAGGCGAGCGCCGCGACGATACGGCGCGCGCACGCCGTCCATCCGATCACGGCGCTCCAGACCGAGTACTCGCTGTGGACGCGCGACCCAGAGACGGAGATCCTGCCGACCGTGCGCGAGCTCGGGATCGGCTTCGTCGCGTACAGCCCGCTCGGCCGCGGCTTCCTCTCCGGGCGGATCCGCTCCCCGGACGATCTCGAGGCGACGGACTTCCGCCGGCGCGGCCCCCGCTTCCAGGCCGAGAACCTCGAACGCAACCTCGAGCTCGTCGCTCAGGTGGAGGAGCTGGCCGCGGCGAAGGGCGTCACCCCCTCGCAGCTCGCGCTCGCCTGGGTGCTGTCGCGCGGCGACGACGTCGTCCCGATCCCGGGGACGAAGCGGCGCACGTATCTGGAGGAGAACGCGGCGGCGCTCGAGGTGGAGCTCTCGGACGACGAGCTCGTGCGCCTCGAGCGGGCTTTCCCGCCCGGCGTCGCATCCGGAGACCGGTATCCGGACATGTCGACCGTCAACCGGTGATCCGGGAAGCAGGCCCGGACGACTACCCGGCCGCGTTCGCGGTCACACGCGCCGCGTTTCCCGAGTTCGTGACGACCGAGGCGGGCTTCCGCCACCGGCACGACTCGATGCCGCCGGAGGCGCGGCTACGCGCGTGGGTCGCCGTGGACGACGGCACGATCGTCGGCTGGTCGCGGGCGCACTTCCGCTGGGAGGAGTCCGGCGGCTCCGCGCATGCGAGCGCGGCGGTGCTGCCCGACCGGCGGCGTCGCGGGATCGGCTCGGCGCTGCTCGAACCGGCGCTGGCGCACGTCGCCGAGGCGCCGCGCGTGTTCGCGAAGGCCGGTGACGCAGGCGTCGGCTTCGCCGAGCGGCACGGCTTCCGCCGCACGCAGACAGTGCGGATCTCGGCGGTAGATCCCCGAGAGGTGGACGTCTCCGACCTGGAGCGGACGGAGGTGGAACTTCGGTCGCTCGCCGAGGTCGGGCCGGAGGAGGTGTTCGCCGTCGACTCGGTCGCCATGCTGGACGTCCCGGCCGACGAGCAGCCTGACCAGATGGAGCTTGGGCAGTGGGTGCGAAGCTACTGGGAGAGCCCGGACTTCGACTGGAGCTCGAGCTACGGCGCGGTCGTCGGCGGGCGCACCGTCGCGGTTTCCTACGCAGCTGTCGACCTCCCCAGCCGGCGCGCGGTGACCGCCTTCACGGGCACGCTGCCCGAGCACCGCGGCCGCGGACTCGCCCGGCTCGTCAAGCTCGCCGTCCTGCGCCGGCTTGTCGAGCTCGGTGTCTCGGTCTGCCTCGCGGACAACGACGAACGGAATGCGCCGATGCTCGCAGTCAACACGCGGCTCGGCTTCCGTCCGCACGCCGAGCACTACACCTACCTGCTCGACCGGAGCGGGAAGGGCGCGCGCGCGAGCGCCGGCAGCACCTGAGCCGTCACCCAGAGCGGCGTCGTCACGTAGCGCGCGTTGTAGCGGTAGCTGCCGTCGGGCCGGCGCATGCGCGCGAGGTAGCGGAACGCGGGCCTGGCCGGGTGCCTTCGCCCGCGGCGAGGAGCGCCTGGATCGCCCAGGCGGTCGACTGCGTGTCCGAGCCGCGGCCCTGCGTGAGCTCGAAGCCGCCGTCCGGGTTCTGATGGCGGCGCAGGAAGGCGACGCCGCGGTCGATCGCGCGGCCCTTCACGCCGGCCGCGCGCAGCGCCTGGATCGCCGCCGCGGTGTCGTTCGCGTCAGGCGCGCCGCCGGCGAGCCACGACCAGCCGCCCGAGGGCCGCTGCGCGGCGAGCAGCGAGCGGACGAGGCCGGCCGGGGCGGGCTCGCCCGCCTGGCGAAGCGCCAGGATCGTCCAGATCGTCGCATTCACCTGCCGGCCGGGTCGGTGTGCACGGAGACGCGGAAGCAGATCCTCGGGGCGGTCACCCGCGACAGCTCGTGCCATCGCGACGAGCGCGACGTCGGTGATCTCCTTCGGCTCCTGGGCGGCGAGATACTCGGCTGACCGGCCCGTCTCCGCGCCGGCCGCGGCAAGCCCGAGCGTCGCCCAGGCGGTCAGCTGCGCGTCGCCGAAGCCGCCGTCCTCGCGCTGCTGCGCCTGGACATAGCCGGCCGGCGTCGCCAGCGCGGTCGCCGCCGCGAGCACGGCGACCAGCCTCACGCCCACACCACCTCGGTCCGCGAGCGGCGCTCGAACCGCTCGAGCACGCGCCGCAGCTCCGGCCCGGCGACGAGCGCGAGAATGACGTTTCCTGCCGCATGGGCGACGTTGAACGGGACGCCCGCGGCCAGCCGCGCGAGCAGTGCCGCCTCGGTGTGCGGGTAGAAGGCGAACCAGAGCCAGAGGTCCATCAGCGTCCCGAACGCGAAACCGAGCACGAGCACGAAGGCGACGAACGCAAGCCGGCTGCGCAGCAGCGGACGCAGTAACCCGGCGAGCAGGCCGCAACCGCCCCAGGCCAGCATCTGCCACGGCGTGTGTGGGCCCTGGCCGAGGAAGAAGTTGGACGCGATCGCAGCGAGCGCGCCGACGGCGAAGCCGCGCCGCGGGCCGAGCGCGACTCCGGCGGCCGCGACGAGCACGGTCACCGGCTGGACGCTCGGGACGGGCGCGAAGAGCACGCGCCCCGCGGCCGCAAGCCCGCCCAGCGTGGCGACGAGCGTCAGATCCCGCGCGGAGAACGTCCCTCCCTCGAGCCAGGCGAAGCCTCCGGCGACGACGGCGAGCGCGGCGAGCAGCGTCGCGATCCCGCCGTGCGCCGGATCGAGCGCCGCCCAGGCGGCGAGCGCGAGCGCGGCCGCCGCGCAGAGTGCCGCGACCCTAGACGCCAACGCTGCTCCCCTCGCGAGCGGATTGTGTTTCGGAAACACAAAGCCTGATCCGGCGGTGCGCCGGCAGGTCGCGGTCGTGGGTCGCGACGAGCACGGCCTTTCCGGACGCGGCATGGGCCTCGAGCCACTCGCCGAGCACCGCCTTGCGCGCCGGGTCGACCCCGCGCGTCGGCTCGTCCACGACGAGCAGGTCGGGCTCTGCGACGGCAACGGCGGCCAGCGCGAGCCGCTCACGCTCCCCGCTCGAAAGATCGCGCGGGTGCCGGCCCGCCGCCCAGCCGAGACCCAGGCGGTCGAGTGCGGCCCGAGCCCTCTGTTCATCCCCGTTCACGGCCAGCGCGACCTCCTCCAGGGCGGTCTCCTTGACGAGGTAACGGCCCGGATCCTGCGAGACGTAACCGGCGCGGCCGCGCAACGCGACCACACCCGAGTGCGGCTCGAGCAGGCCTGCGGCGATGCGCGCAAGCGTCGTCTTCCCGGACCCGTTCGGGCCCTCGAGCGCGACGATCTCGCCGCGGCGAAGCTCCAGGTCGACACCGTCCAGAACGGGCAGAGCCGTCCGGTACGCGAAGGAGACACCGCGGAGCGAGAGGACGAGGTCGCCCGGGAGACCTTGTCTTTCAGAAACACAAGGCGTCACCCAGGCCGGCCGCTCGGCCCTCAGCCATTCGACGGCGGCTTCGAGTGGCGCGTCGAGCAGGACGCGACCGTCCTCGACGAACAAGGACGCGGGATGCGAGCTCGAGAGCGCGGGCGACGCGGTGCTCGGAGAGGACGACCGTCGTGCCGAGACGCTCGACGGCGGCGAGGAAGAGCGCCGCGGCGTCCGGGTCGAGCTGTGAGGTGGGCTCGTCGAGGAGGAGCAGCGATGGCTCGAGCGCCAGCGCGGAGGCGAGACAGACGCGCTGCAGCTCCCCGCCGGACAGCTCGACCGTCTTCCGGCCCCAGAGGTGGAGCGCGTCGACGGCCTCGAGGGCCCGCTCGACCCGGGGCCAGATCTGCGCCGGCGGAACGCCGAGGTTCTCGAGCCCGAACGCGACCTCGTTCGCCGCGATCGTCATCACGACCTGGTCCTCCGGATCCTGGAAGACGGTGGCGACCGTGCCCGCCAGGGCGGCTGGACGCGCGCGCCGAGTGTCGAGTCCGGCGACGACGACCCGGCCCTCGAACCGGCCGCCGTGGAAGTGCGGCACGAGCCCGGCGAGCGCGCGGAGCAGCGTCGACTTGCCGGAACCGGACGGGCCGAGCAACGCGACGACCTCGCCCGGCTCGAGCTCGAGCGAGACGTCCCGGAGCGCCGGCGGCGCGGCCGGGTACGAGAACGAGAGCCCGTCGACGGCGACTAGAGCCACAGCGCCGCCACCAGGACGAGGAGGGCTGCGAGTGGCAGCGCCAGTCGGTCGCGCGTGCTCCAGGGCGGCCGCGGCGCCCGGGTCGCGCCGGTGCGGCCGAAGCCGCGAGCTTCCATCGCCTCCGCGAGGCTCGACGCCCGCTCGAGCGAGCCGGCGACGAGCGGCGAGAGCAGCGTCGCGTAACCGCGCGCGCCTTCGAGCCGAAGCCCCCTTCCGCGCACCGACTCCGCCAGTCCGACGGCGTCGCGCTCGAGCGAGGGCACGAGCCGCGTCGCCAGTGCGACCGCGAGCGCCGAGCGCCGCGCCACGCCGGCGGCCGCGACGAGACGGTCGTGGTCGAGCAGGAGCGAGTACGCGGCAAACGCGAGCCCGAGCGCGGTCAGCCGCAGAGCGTTGAGGGCGGCTTCGTACAGCTCCGTCGTGGTCACGTCGAGCGGCCCCAGCACCGGGATCGTCGGCCCCTCCCAGAGGATCGTCCCGTCCGGGCTCGACCACAGCAACGGCGAGAGCAGGAACACGCCGAGCCCGGTCGTGAGCGCCCCGAAGAGGTAGACGCGCCGACGGCCGACCGGCGCCCGCAAGCAGATCACGAGGAGAACGGCGGCGATCGTCGCGACCGCCCAGAGCCGGTCGGCGAGGAGCGCGGCCGTGCCGGCCGCGGCGAGCAGGAGTGCTGCGGGCACCGGGCTCACGGGATCGCGTACCTGCGCGTCGGGTCGACCTCGCCGCTCAACACGAACCGGACCGGGTCGCCTGCGGTCTCGCCGATGAGCTCCCCCTGGAGGCGCGGCGGGCCTGCCTGAACCTCGAGGACGTTCGCACCGTCCGGAACCGCGGTTCCGAGCGGCTCGACCGAGTCGGCGCCGATCTCAGCCGCGAGCTCGCGGGCCTGCTCTTCCCGGCCCGGCGCGTACCGGACCGCCCCGGGACGGCGACGCCCGTCGTACCCGTGCACGAACGGCTCAGGGTAGGCGCCGACGACGACGCGCGCCTCTCCCTCGCGCTGCCAGGCGCGATAGTCGAGCCACGCCACGTCCCCGTCGCGGAGCCGGTACGACGCCGCGCTGCGGTCACCCTCGTAGCCGTTCACGAACCAGAACCAGTCGCGCTGAGCGTCGAGACTGCCCTCGAGGCCGTTCACGGCCTGGACGTAGCGGCCGCCGTAGCGCGTCTCGACGTCCGCCTCGCTCGCAAGCGCTCGCATCAGCGTCTGACCCGCGTCGACCTCGGCGTCCACGAGCAGCTCCGCACCGCGATCGCGCGTCACCCACAGCTGGGCCGTCCCCTCCTCCCCTCCGGCCGAGCCGCCGCAGCCGGCGAGGAGGACGAGGACAACAAGCGCGCTGACCGCGCGCCGGCTCACCGCACCGCGTTCGAGCGAACGGCGCCGGCCGCGACCGCCCGCACGAGCCCGACATGCCGGCCGATGCAGGCACGACCGTTCCGGGCGCTGGTCCGTTTGCCGTCGGCGACGATCGTCGCGTTCGCGGCGCGGGTGCGCTTGCCGGCGTCGTCGACCGCCTGGACGACGTAGCAGTTGCCCGGCAGCCGCTGCAGCTCGAGAGTCGGCGGGCCTCCGGCCGGGCCGAACGTCGCGAAGTACCAGAGCACGACGTCGCCCTCCTTCAGCGTCACCTGGTCGGCCCCGACGGGCGGCGAGACGCCGTTCACCTTGAAGGCCCAGCCGGCGGTTCCGGCCGCAGCGTACTTGCCGATCTGGTTCACGTAGTTCCCGAACGACGCGGTCGCGACCGAGTAGTGGAACTCACCCGCCACGCTCGCGAGATCGAGCGCCTGGAGGGCGTTGTCGGCCGCCAGCCGCGGCTGGGCGGGGCCGTAGATCGTCGTCGTCTTGCCTTCGACCCGGATCTGGACGTTCGCCGCCAGCGCACCGCCGGGCGCGACGAGGACGGCGAGAAGCGCTGCGAGAGCGAAGAGCCTACGAAGCACGAATCCTCCTTCCGCGAGGGGTTCGGAGCTTGGAAGCACGGCAGGTCTTCTGACTCGGGGCTCCCCCTCTGCGGCCTTCCCGGCCTGGCGGCCAGTGGCGTTTCCGCGTCGGGCGTCTCCCCTCACAGCGGCGGGACCGTCCCGGAATCGCACCGGGTTCCCTCACCGTGCTTCGTGGTTGGAGGCGCACCCTATCATCGCGGGGTGCCCGCTTCCGTCGCGCTCCGGCTGTGGTTGCCGGTCGTCCTCTGGGCAGCCGTCATCTTCACGTTCTCATCGGTGCCCGACCTCGGCACCGGCCTCGGTACGTGGGATCTCGTGCTGCGGAAGCTCGCCCATGCGGCCGAGTTCGCTCTGCTCGGCGCGCTCCTCATGCGGGCCGTGCGGGAGGAGCTGCCGGCGCTTGCGCTCGGGATCGCCTACGCCGCCTCGGACGAGCTGCACCAGCACTTCGTCAGCGGCCGGGTCGGCTCTCCGCTCGACGTCCTGATCGACTCGGTCGGCGTTGCGACCGGCGTCTTGCTCTGGCGGCGGTACGGGCGGGAGCGAGAGATGACGCTAGCCGTAGAGCTCGACATCCTCGGCGACACGCGGCCGCTCTGGCGGGACTGGCTCGCCGACGCGGGGCGCGTGCTCGACGTCGAAGGGCTGCCCGACGACAGGGCGGCCGCCGCCGCCGAGCTCGACGCCCGCGGTGCCGGCAACTGGCGCACGCTGCTCGAGCGCTTCGCCGAGGACCGTGCGGCCGTCTACCTGAGGCCGGCGGCGGAGGTGAGTGCGGCGCTGCGGCGCCTCCAGGCGGAGGGCGTGCGCGTGGCGGTCTTCACGGACGCACCCGAGGAACTGGCCCGTGTCGCCCTGGCCCAGCTCGGCGCGACACGGCGCGTGGCCGCGGTCGAGACCGGAGCCGGGGCGCTGGAGAGACTCGGCTCGGACGTCACGGTCGTCCGCAGCCGGGACGCGCTGGTCCTGCAGCGCGGGTAGATTCAAGGCATGGATGCGAAGGAGATGCCAGACCGGCAATTCGACGCGGTGCTCGAGCGGCTCGACCGCATCGCCGACGAGCTGGCGCGGCTGAATCGCCAGGCCGAGCTCGGCGAGGGCTTCCAGCTGATGGCCCGCGAGCTGCGCAACCTGAACGAGTCCCTGAACGCGCTCGCCTACGCCGCGCTGGGCCAGAGCCCCCGCGTGCGCCGCGCCAAGTAACAGACTGTTACTTGGCCACGCGCTCGACCGCGCGGGCGTAGCGCTCGGCGGAGCGCCGGACGACCTCGGAACCGTCTCGCGGGACGAGGCGTGTTCCACCAGGCGCCGAGGATCCGGTCGAACGGCCACGGCTCGAGCGCCGCCGCGATCCGCTCGACCTCCTCTGCCGGGAGCGGGATGAGGTTGGGGTAGCTCCACATGAAGCCGACGAAGCGGCGGTCGGGGATCACCTGGACGATGTCGCCGGAGAGCAGCGTGCGGCGCGGGGCGTCGTGCAGCACCGTCCCGCCGGGGAAGTGGCCGCCCAGCCGAAGGAGCGTGAGGCCGCCGAAGAGCTCGCGCACGTCGCCCGACCAGAGCTCGATCGCGTCGTCGGGCCGCATGATCCACTCGCGGTCGGCCTCGTGGAGCAAGATCGGCACGCCTCCGAGCGCGCGGCTCCACTCGACCATCCCGGTGTAGTAGTGCGGATGCGAGATCGCGATCGCACGCACGTCGCCGCGGGCGCGCACCGCCTCGACCGCGGCGTCGTCGACGAGGGGGATCATGTCCCAGAGCACGTTGCCCTCACCCGTCTCGACGACGAGCAGGCGCTGCCCGATCGCGACCGACGGCTCGATCCCGACGCCGAGATAGCCGGCGTCGTCGCGCACCTCGCAGCGATGCTCGGCCCGAAGCTCCTCGAGCGTCGTCCAGCGCTGGCCGCGGAGGCCGACGTACTGGCGCTCGTCCTCGCAAACCGGGCAGCGCTCCGGCGGGGCCTCGCTCGCCGCGAACTGGGCGGCGCAGGTGACGCAGATGTAGTGCGTCACGGAGTCAGCCGGTAGATCGTGCCGCCGTGCGAGACCGCGTAGAGCTCGCCGGCCGCATCCTCGCCGAACGACGTGAGGCCCTCGACGCGGAACGCCTCGCGCCGCAGCCCCCGCGCTTTCCCGTCCTGGATCGTGAGGCTCCAGACGATCCCGCTGCAGTAGTCGCCGTAGATGTAGCGGCCGCGCAGCGAGGCGTTCGAGCCGCGGTAGACATAGCCGCCGGTCACCGAGCATCCGTTGTTGTGGCTGTACTCCGCGACCGGGAAGACGAGCTTCCCGGGACCCGGCGACTTGCTCTCGTACCGCTCGCTCCCCTCGTAGACGTCCCAGCCGTAGTTCTCGAGTCCTGGGCTCGACCTGGGCAGGTAGTTGATCTCCTCGAGCTCGCCCTGGCCGACGTCGCCGATGTAGAGGTCGCCGTTGGCGCGGTCGAAGGTGAAGCGCCACGCGTTGCGCAGGCCGAGCGCCTCGATCTTGAGCCCCCTCGTGGCGACGTTGATCGAGAGGAGCTTGCCGAACAGCGAGCGCATGTTCTGCGAGCGGTTCTCCGGGTCGCCTCCCGCACCCCCGTCGCCGATCGTGAAATAGAGGCGGCCGTCCGGGCCGAACACGAGCTGGCCGCCGTTGTGGTTGCCGTACGGGTCGTCGCTGAAGAAGAGCCGCCGCGCCGTCGCGGGCAGCGCTCTCGTCCCGTTCGAGCGGTACTCGACGACGCGCGTGTCACCGCCGCGGTCGGTGTACTGGACGTAGAAGCGCGGGTTCCGGGGGTACTGCGGGTGGAACGCGACCGAGAAGAGCCCCTGCTCGCCGCCCGAGAGGACCTGCGAGCTGATGTCGAGGAAGGGAGCCGCGCGCAGCCTGCCGCGGTCGGCGACGCGGATCACACCGCCCTGCTCGACGACGTAGAGCCGGTTCCGCTCGCTGCGCGGAGCGGTGACGTAGACGGGCTCCTCGAGACCGCTGAGCACGGCACGGGGTCGGAACTGGGAAGCCCCGGCGCGCTCCGACTCGTCACGTGCCGCACCGGTGGGGCATGCGGTCACGAGCGCGCCGATAGACGCAAGAAGGAGCAGGGGCCGCATCGCGCTCACGATACCCAAGTGCCACCCGGGCACCGGGTGATAGGCGAAGTAACCTCCGCAACGTGAACATCTTCGTCATCGGCGCGGGCCAGGTCGGGGCGACGATCGTCCAGGCGCTGCACGACGAGCACCGCCTGACCGTGCTCGATCTGGACGAGTCGCGGCTGACCGCGCTCTCGACGCGGTACGACGTCGCCACGGTCGAGGGGAACGGCGCGAGCCGGAGCGTGCTCTCGGGCGCCGGGATCAGCGACGCGGACCTCCTGATCGCGTGCACGTCACGCGACGAGTCCAACATCGTCGCGGCGATGATCTCGAAGGCGATCTCGCCACGGACGACGACGATCGTCCGGACGTCGAATCCCGAGTACCTCGAGGTGTGGCGGGAAGGGCAGCTCGACGTCGACTTCATCGTCTCCTCGGAGACCGAGACCGCGTACGCGATCTCGCGGACGATCGGGGTGCCCTCGGCGCGCCAGACCGACCTGTTCGCCGAAGGTCAGGTGCAGCTCGTCGAGTTCGACGTGGACGAGCGCGCGAGCACGCTCGTCGGGCGTTCCGCTGCGGGACGCGAAGCTCCCCGAAGACTCACGCGTCGCCGCGATCATCCGTGGCGCGGAGATGCGCCTGCCGGGCGGCGACGACGTGATCCAGCCCGGCGACAGGATCGTCGTGATCGGATCGCCGCAGGCGGCGCAGGCCTGGGGCGAGCTGATCGCCCCCGGAACGGGCAAGGTGCACGACGTCGTCATCTACGGCGCAGGCCGTGCCGGGACGGCGATCGCGCGGCTGCTGCTCGAGCAGGGGATCGGCGTGCGAATGATCGAGGCGTCACTCGAGCGGGCGCGGATCGTCGCGGCCGAGCTGCACGGAGCTCGCGTCTATCACTCGACCGGGCTCGACCCCGATTTCCTCGAACGCGAGCGGATCGCGGACGCGCAGGTCTCGATCTTCGCCATGCGCGACGACATGAAGAACCACTTCGCCGCGACCCTCGCCAAGGTGCACGGCGCGCGGTTCACGATCGCGGTCGTCCACGAGTTCGCGTCCGTCGAGGTGTTCGAGCAGGCCGGTGTCGACGTCACCGTGAACCCGCGCCAGGTCACCGCCGAGGAGATCGTCCGCTTCGCCCACGACCCGCGCACGCAGCAGGTCGCGATGCTCGAGGGCGACCGCTTCGAGGTCCTCGACATCACGACTCGGGCCGACAGCGAGTACATCGGACTGAGGTTCAAGGACATGCCGATCCGCGGGGCGCTGATCGGCGCGATCGTGCGCAACGGCGAGGCGGTCTTTCCGCGCGGCGACGAGATATTGCGCCCCGGAGACCGGGCGATCATCTTCACCGAGTCGAGCCGGGTCCCGCAGGTCGAGAAGGCCCTGTGACGACGACGGTCGAGCGCGGCCGCGAGCTGATCCGCCGGCCGCCGCTCCTCGCCGTCGACGTCCGCGGAGCGCTCCACGTCGTCGGCGTGCTGATCGCCTACCTCAGCCTCTCGACCCTCGTCCCGACCGCCTTCGCGCTCGGCTACTCGGAGTCGCCCTGGCCGTTCCTCCTCGCCGGTGCGATCGTCGGCGCAGCAGGTGCTCGCGACCGCCCGGATGACGCGCGGCGAGCACCGGCTCGGAATCCGGGAGGGCTTTCTGGTCGTCTCGCTCACGTGGCTCGTCGCGGCCGTGCTCGGCGCGCTGCCGTTCCTCCTCTCGGGCGATCCTCAGCTCGACCGGCCGGTGGATGCCTACTTCGAGGGCATGTCGGGCTTCAGCACGACCGGGGGCAGCCTCGTCACCGACGTCGAGGCCCTGCCGCGCAGCCTCGCGATCTGGCGCCAGCTGATGCAGTGGTTCGGCGGCATCGGGATCATCGTGCTGGCGCTGGCGGTGCTGCCCCGCCTCCGCGTCGGCGGCCGCCAGCTGCTCGAGCACGAGATGCCCGGCCCGGAGATCGAGACGCTGAGCATGCGCATCCGCGACACGGCGCAGCGCGTCTGGGTCCTCTACATCGGCCTCACCGCCACGCTCTTCGGGATCCTGCTGGCGATCGGGCTGAGCGGGGCCGACGAGGAGATGACGCCGTTCCAGGCGTTCGCGCATTCCCTGACCACGATCCCGACCGCAGGCTTCTCGACGAAGAACCGCTCGCTCGAGGTCTTCAGCCCCGTCACGCAGTGGGTCGATCGTGGTCTTCATGATCCTCGGCGGGATCAACTTCGCGCTCATGTACCGCGCGATCGTCCGGCGGCAGCCGCGGGCCGCGAGCCGGGACCACGAGCTGCGGCTCTACTTCGCGCTGCTCGCCCTCGGCTGCATCGTGCTCACCGCTCGAGATCGTGACCGAGGACGTCCTCGCGGGCGAGGCGGCGATCCGGAGCTCGGTCTTCACCGCCGTCTCGACGATGACGACGACCGGGTTCTCGGTCGCCGACTACAACACCTGGCCGACGCTGGCGCTGATGACGATCGTCGGCCTGATGTTCGTCGGGGGATCGGCCGGCTCGACGACCGGGTCGGTGAAGGTCGTGCGCCACCTGCTGCTCGGGAAGATCCTCCGCCGCGAGATCGACCAGACGCTCCATCCGGAGGTCGTGCTGCCGATCCGGCTGAACCGCCGCGTCGTCGACGAGCGGACGCTGCGCGCGGTCTCCTCCTTCATCCTCATCTACATCGGGATCTTCATCCTCGGCGCCGCGGCGATCGCGATCGACGCCGCGCGGACCGGCCTGGAGGTCTCGGTCCTGGACGCGATCTCGATCTCGGCGAGCATGCTCGGGAACGTCGGCCCCGCGTTCGGGCTCGGCGGCCCACTCGGATCGTTCGAGCCCTTCAGTGACGTCTCGACGATCGTGATGACCGTGCTGATGTGGCTCGGCCGGCTCGAGGTGCTCCCGATCGTGGTGCTGCTCTCACGCCACTACTGGCGCAACGCCTAGCCGCTAGCCTGCGCTGCTTGAACAGCGCCCGGCGGAGCTCGTCCTCCTTGCCGGGCTCGAGCACGGCGAGCACCTGGTCGCCAGGGCGCAGCACGGTCCCCTCCTCGGCCAGCTCGGAGCGCCCCTTCCGCATGACCGAGATCAGGCGGGCACCGTCGGGTAGTCGCAGGCCCGCGATGCGCTTCCCGGCCACCGGCGAGTCTGGATCGATCTGCAGCTCGACGATCTCGAGGTTCTCCTTGCGCAGCTCGAGCAGGTGCACCAGCCCGTGCTCGGGCACCTCGTGCTCGACGAGACCCAGCACGTTCGAGGTGGCGCAGACCGTCTGGGTGATCCCGAGCAGGTCGAAGTGCTCCTGGTTGCGCGGGTCGTTGACGCGGGCGATCACCTTCGGCACGCGATAGCCCTCGCTCGCGAGCTGGCAGATGATCAGGTTGTCCTCGTCGTCGCCGGTGACGCCGAGCACGAGCTCGGGCGGCCGGGCGATCCCGGCGCGCTCGAGCACGTGCAGCTCGGTGGCGTCCCCGAGCAGCACCTGGTGCTCGAACTCGTCCTGCAGCTGCTCGAAGCGATAGGGGCGCTGCTCGATCAGCGTCACCTCGTGGCCCATGCCGAGGAGCGAGCGGGCCACGTTCGACCCCACCTTCCCGCCGCCGGCGACGATCGCGTACATCAGCTCTTCTGCTCCAGGAGCGGCGCGGCCTTGCGGACCGCGGCGGCGAGCGCCGAGATCGCCGTCTGGGTCGGGCAGACGGTGCGCAGCCCGCGGGCGGCATAGAAATCGGCTCGCGCCGGGTCGAGCACGCGGACGACCACGGTCGGCACGGCCCACCGCTTCTCGACCACCTGGCCGATCACGAGGTTCGTGTTGTCGCCGTCGGTGGCGACGACGACCGCGTCCGCATCGGGGACGCCCGCCCGACGCAGGATCTCGGCGTCCATGCCGTGGCCGACGATGAAGCCGCCGGCCCAGCGAGCCCCGAGCCGGGAGAGCGCCTCCTCCTGCTCGTCGACCGCGGTCACCTCCCAACCGTCCTCGGCCAGGTCGCGCGCGACCGCCGACCCCACCCGTCCGCAGCCGATCACCACCAGCTTCACGGCGTCAGCCTACGTCCTCGAGGACACCCTGGGGGAAGGCCACGACGAGCACCTCGCAGGGGGCGTTCCGCAGCACGTAGTCGACGGTTGGCGAGAAGAACATGCGACTGCCTCCGCCAGCGCGGCGACGAGCCGAGCACGATCAGATCCGCGTCCCGCTCCGCGGCCGCATCGACGATCGCTCTGCCGATCGACCGTGCCCGCACGGACGACGTCTCGACCCGCACGCTCGTTCTCCTCCCCGAGCAGCGCAGCCTCGGCGAGCGACGCCGCCGCCTGCTCCTCGAGGTCGTGCAACGGCGCGTCGAGCGCGTGCTCGAGCGGGACGAGGATGACGAAGATCGCATCCACGCTTGCGCCCCGCTCCTTCGCAAGCGCGACTGCGGTCGCGACCATCTCCTCGCCGATCGGACCGAGCTTCATCGGCACGAGCACGCGGCGGAACTCGACACCGGGTGGAAGCTCCACGACCGCGGGGGTTTCCTGCAGCAGCCCCTTGTGCTCGCGGCGTCGCACGAAGACGTAGAGGACGAGCCCGACCGCGACCCAGGCCGGGCCGGCGTAGCGGGCGCCGGGATGCGTGATGAGGGCGAGCAGCCAGACGAAGAGAGCAAGCGGCAAGCCGATGACGGGAGCCGCGAGCGGGGCGCGGAACGGGCGCGCCAGGTCGGGCTCGGTCAGGCGCAGCCGCAGGACGGCCAGCTGCGCGGCCGCGAACGCGAGCAGGATGCCGAAGGAGTAGAGGCTCGCGAGGAAGACGACGTCGTCGGCGAACAGCGTCCGTGACGATCACGAGCGCGATCGAGATGCTCGCGGCGGCCACGATCGCGTGCGGGGAGACGAGGGTGCGCCGGCTCAGGCGTCCGAAGCTCCGCGGGAGCTGCCGGTGCTCGCCGAGCGAGTGCGCGAGGCGGGTGAAGCCGGAGGTCGACGTCGTCGCCGCCGCGAGGAGCACCAGCGCACCGGTGAGACCGACGTAGACCCGCAGGAGCTCGCCGAGCCAGTTCGGGAGATCGGCCTGGAGCGCGTCGACGATGCCTGCGAGCGGCGCCTTCAGCCACTCCTCGCCCAGCGCCGTCTGCCCGTCCTCCACCGGGAAGGCGGAGAGCCCGACGACGGCGATCAGCACCGTCAGGACGACGACGAGCCCGAGCGCCGAGAAGAGGCTGCGCGGCAGCGTCCGACCGGGCTCGCGCGTCTCCTCGGCGAGGTTCGCCACCGTCTCGAGACCGGTGAAGGCGAGGAGGGCGAGGGGGAGCGCGAAGGCGAGGTCGTCCCAGGTCGGCGAGGTCCCGACGGAGATGCCCTCGGTGAGCACGTCGGGTGAGAAGAGCAGCGCGAGCCCGAGGATCACGAGCAGGAGCTGCGTCGCCAGGTCGAGCGCGGCGACGGCGATCCCACCGACGTGCAGCTCCGGCCGGCGCACGAGCCGGATCGCCGCGATCGCCGCGATCACCGTGACCGCGACCACCGCGTCCCACGGCGACTCGCGCAGCGCCTCCGTGCCGAGGGCGGTGCCGAGGTAGTGCGGCAGGAAGAGCGCCGAGAGCGCGATCACGATCAGGTAGTCGAGGAAGAGCGCCCAGCCGGTGACGAAGCCCCAGAGGTCGTTGAAGGCACGGCGGACGAAGGTCGCCGCGCCTCCCGTCTCGGGAATCGCGGCCGTTCCCTCCGCGTACGAGAGCGCGACGATGAGGAAGAAGACGCCCGCACCGAGCAGCACGAGCGGCGTCAGCCCGAGTGCGTACGCGGCGACGATCCCGAGCGCGAAGTACAGCGAGGACGCGATCTCGCCGTACGCGACGGAGAAGAGCGCGGGCGCATCGAGCACGCGCTGGAAGCCGCGGAGCTTGCGCGCCACTACTGACCGGCCTTTCGCAGCAGCGTCAGCCTCCCCACTCCGAGCGCGACGAAGAGCGCCCCGAGCACGAAGCCGAGCACGCCGCCGCCCTGCGCCGCCGTCACGGCGAGAAGTGCGATCCCGATGCCGACGAAGCAGAGCGCGAGGACGACGATCGCGCCGCGGTAGACGTTCATGCGGCTCTCCCTCGTCGCGGTCACGAGCACGCGGCAGGGAGCGTTCTTGAGCACGTAGTCGACGGTGCGACCGAAGACCGCCCGCTTGCTCCGGCTCAGGTCCTTGCGCGGCGCGCCGATGACGATGATCTCTGCGGCGCGCCGCTCGGCTTCGCGCACGATCGCCGCGCCGGCGCTGCGCCCGCGCACGAGCCGCGGGATCACCGAGACGCCGTACGACTCGCCGATCGCCCGCGCCTCGTCGAGCTCGCGGTTCGCGAGCTCCTCGTCGGCCGTGAGCTCGGCGGCGAGGGACTGGTCGAGCGGGATCTCCAGCACCGACACCGCGGTTATGCGCGCGCCGCGCTCGGCGGACAGGCTGGCGGCGACGTCGAGCGCGTCGTCCGACGCCTGCCCGGGCAACACCGGCACGAGCAGGCGGCGGTACTCGAGCGCGAGCGCGGGCCCATAGGCCGGCGGCGCCTTGACCGTCGCGGCGAGCGGCGCGCCGACGACACGCCGCCGGTAGATCGCATAGAGGACGAAGCCGACCGCGAGCCAGCCCGAGCCCGGCCCAGCGCGTGGCCGGGTTCTGGACGAGGATGACGAGGAAGGAGATTCCCGTCGCGATGCCGCCGAAGACGGCGAACAGCGGCCAGTCGACCGCCCCGATGCGGAGGTTCGGCGAGGCGCGGAACAGCACCTCTTCGCGGCCGGGCCGCAGTCGCATCCGCACGATCGCGGCGTGCGCGATCGTGAAGGACAGGGTCGCGCCGAACGCGTAGAGCGTGCCGACGAACTCGACGTTACCCGGCAGGATCACCGCGATCGGCGCGATGCCGGCGAAGAGGACGATCGAAAGCCACGGCGTCTTGAAGCGCGGGTGCAGCCGGCGGAAGACCTCCGGGATCTGGCGGTAGGTGGCCATCGAGTACGTGATCCGCGAGGCCCCGATCACGCCCGGCGTTGGTGGCGATGAAGAGGATCGTCGCCGCAAGCACGCCGACGTAGAGCTCGAGCGCCTCCAGGAGCGCGCCCTCGACGCCGAGGTTCTGCACGACGCCGAGGATCGGGTCGTTCGCGTACCCACCTTCCTCGGGCGGGAGCGCAAGCAGCGTCGTCAGCTCGCCGTCGATCAGCTGCACCGGCAGCGCAGACAGCGCGACCAGCGGCAGCGTGAAGTAGATCGCGAAGACCGCGTAGGCGACGAGCTTGTACGCGGCCGGCACCATCCGCATCGGGTCACGCACCTCCTCGGCGAGGTTCGAGACGGTCTCGACGCCGGTGTACGCGAGCATCGCCACCGGGACGGCGATCGCGAGGTTCGACCAGGTCGGCGCGACGCCCCAGTGGACGTTGTCGACGAGGACCTCGGGGCTGAAGACCAGCACGAGGCCGAGCGCGACGAGCAGCACCTGCGTCGCGAAGTCGAGCACGGCAAGCGTGATCGAGAGCCGTGCCGCCTCCTGCACGCCGACGATGTTGAGCACGACGAGGACGACGATCACGACGATGCCGCCGACGATGTCCCACGGGTTCTCGCGGAGCGGCTCCCAGAAGATCGACAGGTAGTGCGGGACGAAGAAGGCCGAGGCGGCGACGGTGACGACGTAGACGAGCATCTGCGCCCAGGCGGCGCCGAAGGAGACGAGCTCGTTGAACGCGTGGCGGGCGAAGCTCGAGGAGCCGCCCGCCTCGGGGAACCGGACCGTGCCTTCGGCGTAGGTGGCGGCGGTGGCGGCGAAGATGACGCCCGCGACGACGAAGACGAGCGGCGTCAGCCCGAGCGCGAAGACGGCGGTGAGGCCGAGCGCGTAGTAGATCGAGGAGCCGACGTTGCCGTAAGCCGTGGCGAAGAGCGCGGGGGTGCCGAGCACCCTCTCGAGCTCCACCTGCCGGCGACGGCGGCTGGGCACCGGCGCACTCTAGAGAAACGAGAGGGGCCGGCGTCTCCGCCGGCCCCTCGATCGCTCTCTCAGGTGAGATCTGCCTACGGCGTGTCGACCCGAACGATCGTCGGGTTCGGCAGCCCCGCAATTCCGCTGTATGCCACGGAGCCGAGGTACTTCGTCTCCGGCGCGAGCCCGCTGAACGCCAGCGCGATCGTGCCGGTGCCGCCGGTCGTGGCCGCCGCCGGCGCAGTCGACCGTCATGTTCCCGGCCGCCGTCGAGCCGAGCAGCCAGTGGAACAGGGTGTACTGGGCATCAGGCCCGTCCGTGCCCCAGCCCTGCACGACGACCGTGTAGGCGCCGGCCGCCGGGTTGAGCGAGGTTGACCTCCTCGGCCGACGTGCCGCGAGCCGCTGCTGCCCACGAGCGTCGCTGCCCGAGAAGACGCAGAGGTCGATGTCGTCCTCGCCGTCCGTGAAGTCGTCGAACAGCGAGAACCGGGCGTACGTCGTGCCTGCCGGCACCGTGACGTCGTGGATCTGCGCGTTCGGCGAGCTCAGCGAGCACGTCGAGTCGGTCGGGTCGTCGAGCACCGTGCGCGGCGTCGTCGTCGCAGCCACGAGCCCGCGTGGCGTGGCCGAGAAGGCTCCGTCGTAGCCGAAGGTGATCGGATACGAGATCGGGCCGCCCGTGCCCGTCACCTGCGCGGGCGCCGCGAGGGCGACCGGCTGGACGACGATCGGGCTGCGAACGCTGTGCGTGCCGTCCGACCACGTGAGCTGGCCGCCCGTGTAGGCGTTCAGCGACGCGGTCGTCCTGGTGAAACGCACCTCGAATGTCCCGGTCTGCCCAGGATTGAGCGTCAGCGACGACGGGGTCACCGTCGTCGTGATACCGGCCATTCCAGTGACGGAGGACGTGTACGTCGCCGCGGCGCTGCCGACGTTCGTCACCCGCCGCTTGACGGTCTGGACACCGGCAAGATCGCCGATCGCAATCGACGCGACGTTCATGTCGCTCGCGTCCGTCGAGAGCCCGGCGGCCTTCAGCGCCGTGCACGCAGCAGGATTGACCGCGCTCGTCGTCCCGCACAGGAAGGCGAGCCAGTCGTTCCAGCTGCTGTCGTAGACGAGGCCCGGGTCGGCGGCCTTGTTCGGCTGCACGTGGCCCGCCCCCTGCCGGAAGATCAGCACCGGGTTGGTGTTGGGAGCCGGCGTCCCGGCATCGAGGACGTCGTAACCCGTCGTCATCAGCGCGGACTTGATCGCCATCGGCGACCAGTCGGGATGCAGGTCCTCTGAGCAACGCGCCAAGACCCGCGACGTGCGGGCTCGACATCGACGTGCCGCTCAGGAGGTTGAAGTCACGACCGGCGCTCCCCGGAGGCGCGACCGCGGCCAGGATGTCCTGGCCCGGAGCGATCACGTCCGGCTTCAGCATGTCGCCGCCTCCGGCCCTGAGCGGGCCGCGCGACGAGAACGACGCCGTGAGCGGAGCCACGGCATTGAACACGATCGTCGAAGCATTGATGGTCGCCGTCGGGTTGGCGGTCGCGGCGTACGCCTTGATCGCCAGACCTGCGGCGCTGTCCACGTGCACGGTCGGGACAAAGTGGAAGTCCGCGTTCAGCGAGCTGTCCGGGTTGTTGTAGAGCACCATGCCGATGCCGCCGGCCTGCTGAACCGCCAGGCTCTTGTCGACGCGGGCGATGACGCCGCGCAGGCAGAGCACGATCTTGCCGGTCACCTTCGCCGGATCGAGCGTGCCCGGGTAACACAGCTCGACTTCGGTCGCGTTTGCACCGGTCTTGCCGGCGTTGACCGAGTCGACGAGCGGCGCGGGGCCGACCGGAGTGGCAACCGACGCACCGGTGTACGTGGCACCGTTGCCAAGCGTGACCGAGCCGCGCCCGTCACGGTTGTGCGTGCCCGCAGCCACCGTCGTCATCCAGGGGCTCGGATGGGCGACGGTGCTCGTCGCGGGACCGCTGTTCCCGGCCGACGCCGCGACGAAGATGCCCGCGTCGGCGGCGAACAGGAACGAGATCATCACCGGGTCGGCGAAGTTCGTGCTCGACCCGCTGATCGAGTAGTTGATCACGTCGACGCCGTCGGCAACCGCCTGATCGATGGCCGCGACGAGGTCACCCGTGAAGCCGCTCGCCGTCGCCGCGTCCTGCGTCGACCAGAGCGCCTTGTACGCGGCGATTCGAGCGCGCGGGGCCATGCCGCTGACCGTCCCGAAGACGGCGGCAGGGCCGGTCGCGGCGACGCCGTTGTTGCCGCCGGCGGTGCTCGCCGTATGCGTGCCATGGCCGTTGTAGTCGCGGACGGACATGAACTCCCACGGTCGCTGCGCCTCGACGCCGGCGTCGCCGCCCCACGAGGCGTTGAAGTGCTGGCCGCCGATGAGCTTCTGGTTGCACAACGAGGCGTTGAAGGCCTCACCTGGGGTGCACTTGCCGTGCCAGCCAGGAATCTGCTGGTAGACGAGCTTCCCCTTGGCGTCGCGGTCGGAGAAGCTCTTGCTCTCAGGCCAGATGCCGGAGTCGACGATGCCGATGACGACGTTCTCGCCGGCGCCGGCGCCCGTCTTGTCGCCGGTCGGGCCTCCGAGCTGCTCCCAGAGGCCGCCCGGCGCCGTGAGCCCGAGGAAGGCGGGCGTCGACGACGTATCGGCCGTGACGGTCTCCTCCTCCGTGACGGCGAGGACGCTCGCCTGCTTCTCGAGAGCAGCCTTCTGCGCGTCCGTGAGCTTCGCGGCGAAGCCGTTGAATGTGTACTTGTAGTCGTACACCTTCGCCCCGCCGCCGACCTTCTGGAGCGCGGCGTCGTGCTGACTGACGAGGTAATCCGCGTACTTCTTCACCGCGGCGGAGTTCGGGTCGATCTTCTGCCCCTTGGCGGGCTTCGTCGCCTCCAACCCGGCCTCTCCGCCCTCGTAGGCGACGACCGGAGCCTGAAGCATCTGGACGATGTATGTCTTCGTTGCGGCATCCCCGGGCGCACCGGATGCGGATACCGCCAAGAGAAGCATTGCTAGAACCGCAGACGCGCAGAGCGCGCCCAGCGAACGGAAACGCATGTATGTCTCTCCCCTTTTGCAATTGAGGGCCGCCTCAGGCGGCCCCTTCCCCAAGCGCGTCGGATCGTAGCCCTGAACCGTAAGACGCGCAAGGGCCCCGCGAGTGGCGACAACGGCGTGCCAGCGGCCCCGCCGGAGCGGGGCCGCTGGGTCGAGCCGAGGTGATGCGTGCTACGGCGTGACGTTCTCGACGATTACGTCACCGGAGCCGACGAGCACGTTCGCGTCGGTGCGCACCTGGACGTTGCCCAGGAGCACCCGACCACTCGCCGGCGCCGCGTTCGCAGTCACGGTGCCCGGAACCGTCCACGACGAGCCGGACGGACGGAGCGCGTTCGCGTCGGTCACCGACACCGAGCCGAACGAGGCGTGCGCGAAGACGTCGACGTACTTGTACGTCGTCGTCCCGGCCGGGACAGCGAAGCCGTCGACCAGCACAGTCCACGTGCCGGCCGGATTTGTCGTCGTGTTGATGGCCACGGTCACCGACTCCTCCGAGTCGCCATCGGCCGACTGACCGGCGAGCGTCCCGTTGGGCCGGAAGACGAACAGATCGAGATCTGCCGCCGGATCGGACGTGCTCCCGATCGTCGCGCGGAGGGACGTCGAGCCGGGTAGCACCTCCACCGTGTACAGCTGCTGCTGCAGGTTGGCGATCGTCGGCGTCTGGAGCTTTGCGCTCCCGAGTGAAGTGCCGACGGCCCGGCCGGTGAACGGGCCGAACTGGTTCGTCAGCGTGTACGAGCGGGCGACCGGAACGCCGATCGTCGCGGACGCGATCACGTCCGGATTCGGCGAGACTGTTGCACCGAGGATCGACGCCGTCAGCGTGAATGTCGCATTTTCGACGTCCGAGGTCCGCCTGGCCTCGACGGTGACTTCCCAAACACCCGCGATCGGGTTTGAGACCGTCCGGCTCAGCGCCGACTGCCGGACAGGTCGAGGGTGCGGTCGCTGACGGGCAGTAGTTGTCCAGGCTCGAGTTCGAGTCGATGCCCGACGCCGTACGGGTGGAAGCGCAGGAACCGCACCTGGCCCGTGCCAGCGGTGACCGAGGGACCGGTCAAATCGACCTTCAACGCGGGTGTGTTGGCGGGAACCTTGAAGAAGAAGCTCTTCGTCTGGTTCCGGCCGATCGTGCCCGACTTCACGAGCGTGTAGTTGTTGTCGGCTGTGAAAACATCGGGGACGACGACGGTGTTCATGGTCTGGTAGTCGATCCCCGCCGTTGACGGGTCGTCCAGGTTGAGGAGCGCCGAGTGCACGCCGACGCTGGACGGGTTGACGTTCACGGGGAACGACGTCGGGGCGCCCCTCGCCAGCGAGATCGAGCCCGCCGACGAGAACGTGCCGTCATTGCCGACCCACGACGCGTTGTACGTCGTAGAGCCGCCGCCGCCGGAGTTGCGCGTGAACGTGTACTCACGCACGTAGCTCTGGCCGAGGGTGACCCCTTCGCGGTCGTGGATGCCGCGACCGACGTTCGGCGTCGCGAGGAAGCCGGTGATCAGCGTGTTGACCGGCACCGCCGACGAGATGTCGACAGTCTTGATGTTCGTCTTCAGCAGGTCCCACGCGGCGCCGACATTGATCAGGCCGTTGCCCTGCTCGTACGCGCCGATGCGCGCTGAATCGAGGAAGCGGGCCGACGAGGTGAACGCCTGCCGCAGCTGATCGGGCTGCTGCTGCACATTCTGCTGCTTGGCGGCGCTGACAAGCAGCGCAGCCGCACCGGCGGCCTGCGGAGCGGCCATCGAGGTGCCGTTGAACATCGAGTAGCCCGGCGGCAGCGCGTACGTGCCCGCGACAGGCCCACCCGGCTGCCACAGGGGCGTCGTCGAGATCGCTGAGCCCGGGGCGACGAAGCTCGGCTTGAAGTCGCCGTCCTCACGCGGGCCGCGCGAGCTGAAGCCGTGCAGGTTGTCGACGAAGGACGAGTCGGAGCCATAGTTCCTCTGCCATGAGTCCTTCGAGATGTACGAGCCGACGCTCATCACCTTGCCGCACACGCTCGGGTCACCGACCGTGTTCACGCCCGAGCCGCTGTTACCGGCCGAGATGAACATCTGCACGTTCGACTGCTCGATCAAGCGCGTGTAGACGATGCAGCGCGCGTTGTTTCCGTCGTTGAGGGACGGCAGGCCGCCGATCGACATGTTGATCACGTCGACGTTCGACTCCTTCGCGACGTAGATCATGCCGTCGAGGAGGGCGTGCGCCGTGCATCCCGCGATGAAGAGGCAGGCACGCAGGGAGACGATCTTCGCCCCCGGAGCGGCGCCGCTCATCTGGCCGCCGAAGAGGCTGTTCCCCGACGCGATGCCCGCAACGTGCGAGCCGTGCGCACCCGCGACGATGCCGATGTTGACGAACTTGGCGCTGCCGTTGGTCTGGACGACGAAGGGCATCCGCTCGGCGACCGCGGTCGCCGGGTTGTCGGTGCCGAAGTACTGGACGTCGAAATTGACCTTGTAGTCGGTCATGGCGGCCTGGTCGGCAAACGACGCGTTCTGGTTCGTGTCGACCCAGACCTTGTTCGTGGCGGTGTCCCACAGGACGGCGAAGATGCCGCTCGAGCCCGCCGGATTGCCGTCGCGGTTGACGTCGGAGCCGACCTCGCCACCGAGGCGTGGATCGCGCTCGTTGAAGAGGCCGATGCGGTAAGTGCCGTTCGCAGGCGCCGTGTACGTCACGCTGCCGAAGGCGAAGCTCGCGCCGCTGACCTGGGCCTCCATGTTCACCCAGGTCGGATCGTTCTCGTCCGTCGGATGGGTACCGGTAACCCAGTCGACGATCTTGCGCTCGCCGGTGGAAGTCGTCGTCAGGCTCGGGTGGTCGAGCGAGATGCCCGTGTCGACGATTCCGATCGTGACGCCGCGGCCATCCCAGCTCGGGTTTGCGAGCGCGAACTGCGCCGCGCCGGTGTCGCCGGTCGGCATGTAGCTATTGACTCGCGGGGTCGCCGCGCCAGGCGGTGGCTGCGGAGTCGGATCGACCGCTCCCTCCGGCCGTGGGTCCTCGACCGGAATGACCTCGTCGAGGTCGATCCCCTCGATGCCGCCGAGAGCGGCGACGGCCTGGACCTTGTCGGTCGCGACGCGCGCGAGCAGATAGCCGAGGCTGTCGTCCCGGTCGCAGGATCGAGCCGCCTTCCGCCTCGATCCCCTTCACGACCTCGCGATTCGCGCCGCCCTTCGACGCGATGATCAGAATGTACGCTCTCTTTACCCTCCGCCCGGGCCTGCGCAAGCAGATCCCGGTCGTGCTTCGAGAGTCCTCCGCCGCCGCTACCGCTGCTCCCGGCGACTGCTGTTGCCCCTGTGAGAACAACTACTGCCAGGGCGGCGAGGACGAGCACGCCCGTGGCGCGCGTCGCAACAAATCGCATCTGTCTCTCCCTGTTCCGTTGAGAGCCGCTGGGCGCGGCCCCTTCCCCAAGCCGGGGGATCGTAGACGGGAAGCCAGGGGCTCGCAAGAGGCCCCGCACGAACGGCGGAGGCCGGCTTTCGCCGGCCTCCGCCTGCTTGGGGAAGGCCCCCTGGAATCAGGGGGTGCGCACGTTCAGGAGAGTGCGTGCGATCGTCGCGGTTCCATCGCTGTAGTCGACGCGTCCCAGGTATCGCGTCGCAGGGGCGAGGCCCGAGAACGTCGCGGTGTGGGTCTGCGTGCCGACGGTCGCCGGGCCGACGCCCGAGACCGTCACGTTGCCCGCCGGCGTCGTGGCGACGACCCACGTGAAGAGCGTCCCGGCTCGCGGAGGGGCCGTTCGTCTCGAAGCCGTGCACGTAGACGCTGTAGGTCGCGGCCGTCGAGGTGTTCGTGACCGTCACCTCTTCGTTCGAGTCGTTGTCCGAGCTCGCGCCCACGAGCGTCTCGCCCCGATAGACGAAGAGGTCGAGGTCGGTGCCGCTCGGCGTGATCGCGTCCTCGTAGATCCCGGCGCGCAGCACGGAGCCCGAGGGAACCGTGACGTCGAACTTGAACGTCCCGGCCGAATCGGCGGGATCGAAGTCCTGATCCGGGTCCTGCGCGACCGTCCACGGCGTCTTCGTCGCCGGAACGAGCCCGCCGACGGTCGCGGTCAGCGAGCCCACGTACCCGGTCTTGACCTGCCAGCTGACCGGAGCGCCGGTGGAGAACACCTCGGTCGGCGCGGCCATCGCAACCGGCTTGATCACGATCGGGCTCCGGACCTCGTGCTTTCCGTCCGACCAGATGAGCCAGCCGGCCGTGTACTTGTTCAGCGGCGCCGACGTGCGCGCGAACGCCATCGTGAAGCTGGCGGTCTCGCCCGGTGCGAGCGTCAGCGACGACGGCGTCACGGTCGCGTCGATCCCGCTGAGCGAGACCGACGACGTGTAGGTGCTCGCCTTCTCGTCGACGTTCGTCACACGCCGGGTCACCGTCTGCGTGCCGGCGAGGTCGCCGATCGCGATCGACGCCAGGTTCATGTCGCTGCGGTCGGTCGAGTAGCCGAGGCCGGTGAGCGCCGTGCACGTGCTCGCCGGCACCTGGTTCGTCGCCCCGCAGAGGAACGCGAACCAGTCGAAGACGTCGCTGTCGTACACGAGCCCCGGATCGGCGGCGAGCCGCGGTCGCACCTGCCCGGCGCCCTGTGCGAACGCCTTGAGCGCGGACGGGTCGGCCGCCGCGCTGTCCGCGAAGGTGTCGAGCACGTCTGTTCCGGTTGTCATCAGCGCAGACTTGATCGCCATCGGCGACCAGTCCGGGTGCAGCTGCTTGAAGAGCGCGGCGAGGCCGGCGACGTGCGGCGAGGCCATCGACGTCCCGCTGTAGAGGTCGAAGTCGCGGCCGCGGTTGCCCGGAGGGGCCACGGCGGCGAGCACGTCGACCCCCGGCGCGCCGAGATCGGGCTTCAGCAGGTCGCCGCCGCCGCCGAGGATCGGCCCGCGGGACGAGAACGCCGCCATGAACGGCGCGGGCTGACCGTACAGAACCTCGCCCGCGATCGACGCGTTCCTGCCGGCGAGCGCGGCCGCTTCGATCGCCGCGTAATGGTCGCCCTGCAGGTGCACCGACGGGACGAAGTGCAGGTCCGCGTTGAGCGAGCCGCCGGCGGGCGGGTTGACGAGGATCATCCCGATCCCACCGACGCGCTGGACCTCGAAGCTCTTCTCCACGCGCGCGTTGACGCCCCGCTGGCAGAAGACGACCTTGCCGGCGGCCGCCGCCGTGAGCGTCCCCAGCGTGCAGAGTCGCTGCGGTGAACCTGCGGTCCCGAACGTGATCAGCTGGCCGCTCGCGGAGCCCGTGCCCGCGGAGGCGCCCGAGTAGTTCACGCCGTCGACGGTCGCCGAGCCGACCCCGACGCGGTCGTGCGTCATCGCAGCGGTCGTCGTCACCCACGGGCTCGGATGCGCGACCGTGCTCGCGGCGGGGCCGTCGTTCCCGGCCGAGGTCGCAACGAAGACCCCGGCGGCTGCGGCGTTCAGAAACGCGGCGTGGACGATGTTGAGGAAGTCGATCTGCGTTCCGCCGACGGAGAAGTTGATCACGTCGAC
Organism: uncultured Gaiellaceae bacterium; assembly: GCA_963802765.1. Lineage (GTDB taxonomy): Bacteria > Actinomycetota > Thermoleophilia > Gaiellales > Gaiellaceae > Gaiellasilicea. The sequence goes on along the minus strand of CAWDJZ010000016.1, from coordinate 50,033 downwards.
GCCGTCCGCCACCGCCTGGTCGATCGCGGCGGTGAAGTCGCTCTGCCAGCCGTTCGCAGTCGAGGCATCCTCCAGCGAGTAGAGCGCCTTGTACGTCGCGACGCGGGCGCGTGGCGCGATGCCGCTGATCTCGCCGAACGCAGCGGCGGCGCCGGTGGCCGGCACGCCGAAGTTGCCGCCGGCGGTCGAGGTCGTGTGGCTGCCGTGCCCGTGGAAGTCGCGTGGGGAGATGAACTCCCAGGGCCGGAGCGCCTCGAGCGCAGCGTCCCCGCCCCAGCCGGCGGTGTAGTAGCGCGCGCCGACGAGCTTGTTGTTGCAGAGGCCCGGGCCCCACTGCTCCCCCTGCTGGCACGTCCCGTTCCAGCCGTCCGGCGGCGGCCCGACCTCGAGCTCGCCGTACACGACCTTCCCGAGCTTGTTGCGCTTGATCTTCCGGTCGGTGAAGCTCGGGTTCTCGGGGGTGATCCCGGAGTCGACGACGCCGATGATGATCCCCTCTCCGGCGCCGCCCTTCGAGCCGAAGCCCTTCGGGCCGCGGAGCTTCGCCCAGAGGCCGTGGTCACCGCTGAGGCCGAGATAATCGGGAGTGGACGACGTGTCGATCGAGTGGAGCGTGTCCTCGGTCACCGAGACGACGTTCGGCAGTTTCTGGATCGCCTCGGCCTGGGCGGGCGTCAGTCTCGCCGCAATGCCGTTGAACGAGTAGACGTAGTCATAAAGCTTGTCCGCGCCTCCGACCTGCGCCAGGACGTCGGCGTGCGCGTGCTGGAGGTGCTCGGCGTACCGGCCCACATCCGCGGACCGCCGATCCAGCTTCGTTCCCTTCGGCGGCTTCGTCGCGGGCAGCCCCGCGATACCTCCGTCGTAGGTCGCGACGGGCGCCTGCACCAGCTGCACGATGTAGGTCTTCGTCGACGTGTCGGCGGCTGTGCCGGACGCCGACACCGCCAGCAGCAGCGCCGTGAACAGCGCGGTTGCCGCGAGCGTCCCCCAAGCGCGAGTTCCCATGGGTCCCCCCTGCCTCGTCCTTCCGCCGCCCGCGGGGCGGCCTGACGCGGAGTAGCCTAAGGCGACACGGCTTTAGTTGCAACCTCTCTTTGCAAACCTGTTGTGGAACTCCACTCGGTCCAAGCGAGACGGGGGAGCCATCCGGCTCCCCCGTCCCATACTTCTGCCCTACGCGGCTCAGCCAGCCTTGATCTCGAGCACTTCCGCCCGCTTGCCACTCTGGTTGAAGTGGTGGAGCAGGAGGACGCCCTGCGAGCCGTTGGCCGTGAACGTCGCCGCGTTGTAGCCGACGTCGATCTTCTGACCGTCGAGCGCCGGGTACATCGTCGTCGCGGCGAGCCCGTCGGAGAAGGTCAGGCCGGGTGTCGCGACGTTGTAGGTCGCCCACGGCGTCGTGTCGATCGTGCCCCAGAACCGGCTCTGTCCCACGATCCGGTAGCGGAACGACGTCTGCCCGGCGGGCAGTCCGAGCGACGCGATCGGGACCGGCACGACGAGCACGTTCGAGTTGTACGGCGCCGTGTTCACGTTCGAGTTGAAGATGTTCGTGAACGACACCGCCGCGTTGCCGACGCCGACCACGAACACGTCGAGCGGGTCGGCGTTCGGGCCCGTCACGAATCGGGTCGTGAACGCCTGCGTGTCGACGGTGTCGTTGCCGTCCCGGTCGATCTGGACGTTGAACTGGGTGTCCGTCGCCGGAGCGGCCCAGTCGGCGAACGTCGAGAGGCCGAAGTAGACAGACGTCCCCTTCGTCGCCGCGCCGGCGTACTGGATGTCCGCGCCGCGTGCGAGGGGCGAGACTCCCGTGCCGAGCGTCGCCTGACCGCTGACGATCCCGAGCTCGAAGGCGCTGACCTTCGAGACGTACCCGAGCGGCTCTGCGCCCGTGTTGACGCCCTCACCCGCGATGTTGATCTTGGCGGACGTCCCCTTGCCGACGTTCAGGAACGGCGGGGCGGCCTTCGTCGTCGACGCGGGTCGCGCCGCCGCGTAGACCGGCACGCGCAGCGCCGAGCCGGAGGACGGCGTGACGATCACGAGGCCGGACGCCTCGCTCAGCCACTGGCGCGGGTTGGTCGGACCGCCGGCGACCGTCTGTGTCGCCGTGACCGTCGCGTCCCGCGTGTTCTGCATCGCCGCGGCGTCCGCGTTCAGCTGCACGACGAACGTCGCCGAGCCACCGGCCGGAACGGACAGCGAGCTCCCGCCCGGGAAGGAATACGTCACTCCCGGGATCGAGGTGCGTGCGTCGTAGCCGAGCGTGTACGTCTGAGCGGACGCGCCGTGGTTCTCGACCCGGATCGACCGCTGCAGCGTGGCCGTTCCCGCCACCTCGACGGCGCCGAACGAGACGCTCACGGCGCCCGATCCGTCGGCGTTGTAGGCGATCGAGCTCGATCCGAGCGCCGTGTGCACCTGCACCCGGCCCGAGCCGACGCGACCGACGCCGTACTTGTCGCCGGTCTGGCCGAACTGGCTGAACACGTCGGAGCCCGCGGTGTTCATCGCGAGCGCCTTCAGCTGCTCCACCGACCAGGTCGGATGCTCCTGCTTCAGGAGCGCCATCACGCCGGCGACGTGCGGCGACGCCATCGACGTTCCGTTCAGGCTCCGGCCGCGGAATCCGGTAAACCGGTCCGGGGACCAGATCGTGTGACCCGGGGCCGTGATGTCGGGCTTGAGACCCGTGTCGCGGGCGCGCGGGCCGCGCGACGAGAACGACGAGAGCGAGTCGATGCGTGCGTTGTCGTTCGACTCGCCGACGACGAGGCTGGAGAGCTTGATCGTCAGGCCCGAGACGGCGCCTGGGGTCAGCTGGCTCTTCAGCGTGTTACCGACGTTCACGTTCGTGTACATGCCCGGGATCAGCGCGTTGCCGCCGATCGCCGTGTCGAGGAACGTGGTCGAGTCGGCCATGACGATCCCGATCGCGCCCGCGTTGCTGGCATTGTTCGCCCGCACGCCCGAGCCGCACGGGAACAGGTCGTTGCCGATCTTCCAGTCGACGAGGACGATCCGGCCGGAGATGTTCGCCGCGTCCGGGCCCGTCCAGGCCGAGCAACCGAATTGATTCGTGGCCGGGTAGTAGAGGTTGCCGGTCCGCTCCGCAACCGTGCCGGGCGTCGTCCCCCAGCCATAGAGGGTGTTCTTCGATGCGATGTACGTGCCCGCGATCGGCGACGGCGGGTCGATCACGATCGCGTCGGCCCGCTCCGCCGCGTCTTGCGACGAGGCCGTGGCGATCGCGCGCACCGCGCTGCCCGGGCTGCCGCTGACGAAGTAGGAGTCGCCGCTGTTGCCGGCCGAGGTGACGACGATCACTCCGGCGGCGACCGCGTTGTTGCTCGCGGCGGCGCTAGGATCGTCCGGCGTGCCGTAGGCCGAGCCGAGCGACATGTTGATCACGTCGACGTGGTCGGAGGGGTCGCCGTCCCGGTTCGGGTCGGTGGCCCAGTTGATCGCGGCCGCCGTCAGCGCCGTACTGCCGGCGCAGCCGAAGACGCGGAGCGCGTACAGGTCCGCCTGCGGAGCGACGCCGGGGCCGACGCCCATCGGCGCCGTGTTCACCGAGCCGTTGTACGGGCCGGCATACGTCGTGCCGTCCGCGTTCACGCCCGTGCCGGCTGCGGTACCCGAGACGTGCGTTCCGTGACCGTTGCAGTCCATCGGGTTCGGGTCCGGCTGCGGGACAAGCGCCGCGCCCGTGCCGCTGGCGTTGTAGTTGTCGCCGGCGAAGTCGAAGCCGCCAACCACCTTGGCCGACGGGTAGATCCCCGGAATCGAGAAGCCGGCCGGGTTCAGGTCCGGGTCCGGCGGATTGGAAGCCGCGCTGCGGGCGACGAGATAGTCAGCGGCCGAGCCGGTGCCGGCGAAGCCGCGATGAACGTAGTCGAGACCTGTGTCGATCACGGCAATGCTCGTGCCGGTTCCCGTGTTGCCGAATGAACCCCACGCCTGCAGCGAGCCGATCAGCGGCACGCTCGAGTGGTTGTCCAGCTCGACGAGCGGGATCTCGTGCACCGCCTTCACGCCGGGCAAAGCCGCGAGCTCGTCGATCGTGCCGGGCGCGGCCTGGACCGCGATTCCGTTGTATGCGGTCTGCACCTGATAGAGCGGCGTCGCGTCGATGCCGCTCGAGTCGATGCTGCCGAGCACGTTGGCCTGCGCCTGCTCGGCCGCCTGCTTGCTGGCCTTGCTCTCACGGCCGGCGTCCTCCTTCGAGGCGCCGCGGCCGCGCGCATTCGCGTACGTCACCGCCGCAGGCTCGCCCTCGAGCTCGAGCATGACCGCTCCACCGGTCACGTCGAGCGACTCGAGTACGACACCCTCAGCGTTCACCACCATGTCTTCGGGTACGGCCGACCCGGCTCCGCTCGCCATGAGCGCAGCCAGGACGGCAAAGGCTGTGAACAGGCGCAATCCGCGCCGAGAAGCCTGAGCCATGTCTCTTCTCTCCCCGTGTGCGTGTGCCGTCCTGACGGGACGGCTCGTCCAAGCGGGGAGGATCCTAGGTGCGGGGCGGCCGCAATGCAAGAACGCTTTGCGACCCGCCTTGAAGGTTTGGGGGGAGCCGGCGGCTCCCCCCAAACCGGCCTAGCCGTGAATCGAGACGATCAGGGGGATGATCAGGATCGCGACGATGTTCGCGATCTTGATCATCGGGTTGATCGCAGGGCCCGCCGTGTCCTTGTAAGGGTCGCCGACGGTGTCGCCGGTGACCGACGCCGCGTGCGCCTCGGAGCCCTTGCCGCCGAACAGGCCGTCCTCGATCAGCTTCTTCGCGTTGTCCCAGGCACCGCCGCCCGAGGTCATCGCGATCGCGAGGAAGAGACCAGTGACGATCGTCCCGATCAGGAGACCGCCGAGCATCTCCGGGCTCGCGATCCCGACCGCGATCGGGATCGCGACCGGGATCAACGCCGGCAGCATCATCTTCTTGATCGCCGACGCCGCGACGAGATCGACCGCCTTGCTGTAGTCGGGCCGCTGCGTTCCTTCCATGATCCCCGGCAGCTCCTTGAACTGGCGGCGTACCTCGACAACGACCTCGCCGCCGACGCGGCCGACCGCTGTCATCGCGAGCGCCGCGAACAGGAACGGCATCATCCCGCCGATGAAGAGGCCGGCGATCACGTACGGGTCGCCGAGGGCGAAGGTCGTGTTGAGCCCCTCCTCGTCGAGGCCGCGCGTGTACTCGTCGAAGAGGACGAACGCGGCGAGCCCGGCGGAGCCGATCGCGTAGCCCTTCGTCACGGCCTTCGTGGTGTTGCCGACGGCGTCGAGCGGGTCGGTGATGGCGCGGACGGACTCGTCCAGCCCGGCCATCTCGGCGATCCCGCCGGCGTTGTCGGTCACCGGCCCGAACGCGTCGAGCGCGACGATCAGGCCGCACATCGAGAGCTGCGCCATGACGGCGACACCGATTCCGTAGAGGCCGGCGATCTCGTAGGCGGCGATGATCCCGCCTGCGATCACGAGCACGGGGAACGTGGTCGCGCGCATGCCGACGGCGAGGCCCTCGATGATGTTCGTCGCGTGTCCGGTTTGCGAGGCCCTGGAGATCGACTTGACCGGGTTCCAGCGAGAGCCCGTGTAGAACTCCGTGATCGCGACGAGCAGGAACGTGATCGCGAGGCCGATCAGCGCGGAGCCGTAGAGCTCCCAGAAGCTGAAGCGGCCCTCGTCGAACGCAAGCGTGACGGGGATGAAGCCGAGGGCCGAGAGCCCGGTCGCGACGATCACGCTCTTGTAGAGAGCATTGATGATCGAGCCGTCCTTGCCGATCTTGGCGAAGTAGACGCCGATCACGGAGGCGAGGATCGAGATGCCGCCGAGCGCGAGCGGGAAGAGCGGCAGGTTTCCGAGCGGGAAGGCCGTCCCGAGCAGCATCACCGCGACGGCGGTGACCGCGTAGGTCTCGAACAGGTCGGCCGCCATGCCCGCGCAGTCGCCGACGTTGTCGCCGACGTTGTCGGCGATCACGGCCGGGTTGCGCGGGTCGTCCTCGGGGATGCCCGCCTCGATCTTGCCGACGAGGTCGGCTCCGACGTCGGCGGCCTTCGTGAAGATGCCGCCGCCGAGGCGCGCGAAGACCGAGATCAGCGAGCCGCCGAAGGCGAGGCCGATCAGGTCGTCGATCGCCGACTCCTGGCTGTTGTCGAAGATGCTGGTGAGGATCCCGTAGTAGCCGGCCACGCCGAGCAGGCCGAGGCCGACGACGAGCAGGCCGGCGACCGAGCCGGCGCGGAACGCCACCTCGAAGGCCGGGCGCAAGCCGCTCTTCGCGGCCTCCGCAGTGCGCACGTTCGAGCGAACGGCGACGTTCATGCCGATGAAGCCCGCGGCGGCGGAGAGAATCGCGCCGATCGCGAAGCCGATCGCCGTCCCCCAGCCGAGCTCGTTGTAGAAGCCGATCACGAGGAACGGCACGAGGGCGACGCCTGCGATCGTCAGGTACTGCCGGCGGAGGTACGCCGCGGCGCCCTCCTGCACGGCACGCGCGATCTCCTGCATCCGCTCGGTGCCCGCGGGCTGGCGCAGCAGCCAGGCCGTGAAGTAGAGCCCAAAACCCACGGCGACGCCCGCGCAGACGAGCGCAAAGGCGACCGCGTGGTCATTGAAGAAATCCATCAAGCCTCCGTCCGTCCAAACCCGTCACAAAGTAAGCGCCGAGCTGCCTCGGCGCGGCGGATTATGTATCACAAGCGCGGCACCCGTCAGCCGGGGACGGGCACGCCAACCTGCTCCGCGTAGATCTGCTCGAGCGACGCGCCCTCCGCGAAGCGCCCGATCTGCCGCTCGGCGGCGTTCTGCTCGGGGATCGCGAGGTACGGTCCCGCGCCGATCTCGTCCGCGACGGGGGCGACCCACTCGAGCAGCCGCTCCAACCGCGCGCGCGCCGGAATCACATCGCCGCGCTCGAGGTCGATCAGCTCGCCCGAGAGGCCGTAGCGGATCGCGCGCCAGACGTTCTCCTCGATCAGTCGGTGCGGCTGGTCGGTGAGCGGCTCGCCCTCGTCGTGCGCCCGCGCGATCCGCACGGCGAGCGCGTAGGCGAATGCGGCGAGCGCCTGTGCATCCATGAGGTCGGGCTGCCCGTCGCAGATCCGGATCTCGACGGTGGGGAAGCCGAGATGCGGCCGGACGCTCCACCAGAGCTGTGTGTGCTCCGTGACCGAACCGCTCTCGTAGAGGAAGCGGACGTAGTCCTCGTACTGCTGCCAGGACGCGAAAGCGTCCGGGACGCCGCAGCGCGGGAAGAAGCGCGTGAAGATCTGCGTCCTCGCGGTGTGGAGGCCCGTGTTCACGTTCTCGACGAAGGGCGAGCTGGCGGAGAGGGCGAGTAGCTCCGGAAGCAGGTTGCGCAGCCCGTTCGTGACCGCGATCGCCCGGTCGGCGTCGCGGATCCCGACGTGCACGTGCATGCCGAACGTGTTGTTCCGCCAGACGACGTAGCGAAGCAGCTCGTCGTTGCGGCGGTAGTGCGGCGTGTCGATGATCCGCTGCTCCTGCCAGGGCGACCACGGGTGCGTGCCCGTCGCGCCGAGCGCGATCCCCATCGGGTCGACCAGCGCCTGCAACTGCGCGCGGCGCTCCGCCATGACAGCCGGGACGTCCGCGAAGGTCTCGCAGCGGCCGGTCTTGATCTCCACCTCGGACGCGATCAGCTCGCCGACGAGATGCGGCTCGAGCGGCGTTCCCTGGGCCGCGGCCTGCACGTCTTCGAAGCGGTTGACGAGCCCGAGCGTCAACGGGTCGAGGAGCGCGAACTCCTCCTCGACCGCGACCGTGTAGTCGGTGCCCGTGTCGAAGCCCTCGCGCGCCGCGGCCAGGAGCTCCTCGTAGCCGAGGCGTTGGTCGTCACCCATTCGCGTGAATGTAGTCGAAGGGTTCGAGCAAACGGCGGGCGACACCTGCCCAGCTCCAGCGCGACACGGCGGCGGCGCGCGCGGCCCCGCGCACCGCAGCGCGATCCTCAGGAGGCAGCGCCAGCAGCTCGCGCAGCTTTGCGGCGAGCTCCGTCGCGTCGCCGGCGGTGAAGCTGGCGAGGCGACGGAGCGCGGGTGGGTACTCCTGCTCGATGCCCTCCGCGATCTCGGCGAGCCCCGAGTGTCGCGCCACGAGCGGCGGCGAGCCGGCGGCGGCAGCCTCGGCCGCGACCATGCCGAACGCCTCGGGGAAGATCGAGGGTACGACCGTGGCGTCCGCCAGCGCGAGCAGGTGGACGAGGTGGCGGTGCTCGAGCGGACCGGTGAAGAGCACGCGGGGGGCCGCGAGCGCCTCGAGCTCGCCGCGGTAGTCGCCGAAGCCGACGATGACGGCGCGCGCGTCGACCTCGCGCAGCGCCTCGAGCAGAACGTGGACGCCCTTGTTGTAGAGGAGCTTGCCGAAGTAGACGACGGTCGGCTCGTCACCCGCGAGAAACGTCGCGAGCCGCTCGGCGTTCCCCTCGTCGGGCAGGCGCTCGTTCACGTTGCCGGGGTTCGGTGGATCGCGGCGCGCCTCGGCGAGCAGTCCCGCGAGCGCTTCCTCGCGCGGTCGCGGGCGCCACTCCTCGACGTCCACGCCCGGCGGCACCTCGTGCACGCGCTCGACGTGGCCGACGACCTCCTTCAGGACGTCGCGGATGTGACCCGAGCCGACGAAGGTCGCCTCGGCTCCGGCCAGCGCCTCTCGTCCCCAGGCCGTCAGCTCGGCGTTGCCGCGGAGCGAGTACTCGAGCTCGGAGCCATGGGCCTTGACGGCGAAGCGCGCGCCGCTCGCGGCACCCACCGGCCCGCCCAGCAGCACGTGGTTGCAGAGGACGAGGTCTGCCGGAAGTCCTCTCGCACCGCTTCGGCGTTCCGTGCGACCCACTCGTCGAGCTCCGCTCTCGAGCAGTCCTGGACGAGCTTGACCTCGTAGCCCTCGTAGCGGTCGAGCACGAACACCGGGAGCAGGCCGCCGACGTCCGGCCGCACCGTCTCGGCCCCGCCCAGGTCGTACAGCTCGGGGTGCGGTTCCTGGCTGAGCACCGTCACGTCGTGCCCCGCGCGCGCCCACTCCCGCGCAAGCAGGCGCGTGTAGACATTTGAGCCGGTCCCACCGAGCAGGTACCCGTGCCAGAGCAGGATCCGCACGGAGCCTCTACGTCAGGTGGAAATACAGTGCGTAGAGGAGCTCGACCGCGGGATTCGAGGCGTGGACTGCGACATCGCCCGGGACGTCGAGGAGCGCCTCGGAGTAGTTGAAGATGATCTTCACGCCCGCGTCGATCAGGTCGTCGGCCGCGCGCTGCGCGCCCACCGCCGGAACCGCGATCACGCCGACGATGATGTTGTTCTCCCGCACCGCCTCGCGCAGCCTCTCGTAGGGCTGCACCTCGAGTGCGCCGACCGGGCGACCCGCCTTCTCCGGGTCGTTGTCGAGAACGACCGCGATGTTGATCCCGTGCTCCGCGAAGATCGGCGAGCTCGCGATCGCCTGGCCGAGCCGCCCGGCGCCGACGAGGGCGATGTTGTGCTGCCCCTGCGTGCGCAGGATCTTCCGGATCTCGCCGAGCAGCGAGTCGATGTTGTAGCCCACCCCGCGCTTGCCGAACTTGCCGAAGCTGGAGAGGTCGCGGCGAATCTGCGTCGCGTTGATGTTCGTGTAGTCCGAGATCTCCTGGGACGAGATCCGGTCCTTGCCCATCTTCCGGGCCTGCGTCAGGACCTGCAGATATCGAGAGAGACGTGCTGCTACACCAACGGTGAGGCGATCCGCCAACGTTTTCCCTTTCCTCGTGCTTGTGACACCCCGGCACATTGTGCCGACGGTTTCTGGTGGTCGCCCGCAAGAACCGTCAGGACGTCTTCAGACGACGGCGCAGCGCCTCGGGCTGGACGAAGAAGGTGAACGCCCGCTCGCCGTCGACCTCGACGACCGGGATCGAGGAGCGGTACGCGGCCTCGAGCTCCGGATCGCCGCCGATGTCGACCCGCTCGAAGTCCCCGGCGCAGACGCGGTCGACCACCTCGAGCGCCGCCTCACACAGGTGGCACCCCTCCGCCACGTACACGGAGACTCTAGGGATAGAGCCCCCGCGTCACGGTCGCCTCGGCGACACGGCGCACGGCGAGACCGTAGGCGGCGAGGCGCATGCTCGTCCCATGCTTCGCCCGCGTCTCCGAGGTCTCCTTGAACGCGCGCGTGACGATGTCGTTCAGCCGCGCGTTCACCTCCTCTTCCTTCCAGAAGTACTCCTGCAGGCCCTGCACCCACTCGAAGTAGGAGACGACGACGCCGCCGGCGTTCGCGAGCACGTCCGGGAGGACGACGACGCCGTTGTCCTCGAGGATCTCGTCGGCGTCCGGCGTCACCGGGCCGTTGGCGCCCTCGCAGATGAGCCGCGCCTTCACCTGGCCCGCATTGCCGGTGTGGATCACTTGCTCGAGCGCGCACGGTGCGAGCACGTCGCAGTCGAGCAGGAGCAGCTCGTCGTTCGAGATCGCGTCCGCGCCCGAGAAGCCCTCGAGCGTCCCGTGCTCGGCCTTGTGCGCGAGGACGGCGGACAGGTCGAGCCCGTTCGGGGCGTGGAGCCCCCCGGCGGAGTCGGACACGGCGACGACGACGGCGCCCTGCTCGGCGAGCAGCCGGGACAGATGGCGGCCGACGTTGCCGAAGCCCTGGACGGCGACCCGCAGCCCCTCGAACCCCTTGCCCTCCTCTTCGAGAGCGTCCGCGATGACGTAGAGGGCGCCGCGCGCGGTCGCGTCCTCTCGGCCGAGCGACCCGCCGATCGTCAGCGGCTTCCCGGTCACGACGCCGAGCACGGAGTGCCCCTTGTTCATCGAGTACGTGTCGAAGATCCAGGCCATGATGCTCGCGTTCGTGCCGACATCGGGAGCGGGGATGTCCCGCTCCGGCCCGATCTCGTTGATGATCTCGCTCGTGAAGCGGCGGGTGAGCCCCTCGAGCTCCCCGCGCGAGAGTCGTTTGGGATCGCAGACCACCCCACCCTTGGCGCCGCCGAAGGGAATGTTCATCAGCGCGCATTTCCAGGTCATCCACATCGCGAGCGACTTGACCTCGTCGAGGGTGACGTCCGGGTGGTAGCGGATCCCGCCCTTCGAGGGGCCTCGCGCGATGTTGTGGGTGACCCGGAAGCCGTCGAAGACGCCGACCGTGCCGTTGTCCATCGTCACGGGGATCGAGACCTCGACCGCCTTCTTGCAGCGCTCGAGGACGTTGATCAGGTTGGGGTCGATCCCGAACGTCTCCCCCACCCGTCGCAGCTGCTGTCGCGCGATCCCGTACGGGTTCTCGCGCAGGTGAGTCGGCGCCTCCGCAGTGGTCATTCCCACGCCTCCTGGCTCGCTCTCGAGGGGGTGCCGCGGCGGACTTTAATCCCCGCCCGGCCGGATCTGGAAACCGATGGTCTCGGCCTCCGCGGGCCCGTTCGGAGGGACGGCGACGACGCGCAGGCGGTAGGCGCCGGCCGGAAGGCCGCCGCCGCGCGGACCGCGGCCCGTGAGCCCGATCGCGAACCGGCCGGGGAGCACGTCGCGGAGCCGGGCCAGGATGCCGATCTTCGTGCGCCCGCGCCACAGCTCGACGTCGATCCGGGAGAGCGGCCTGACCTGACGGCGGCCCGCGAGATCCTGCACCTGGCCCGCCTGCACGGTCAGCACCGCGGGCGCCCGGTCGGAGGCCCGGAAGCTCTTGGCGGAGAGCGTGACCCCGCCGATCAGCGCCGAGCCCGGCACCGGCAGAGAGACCGCCCAGGGCACGAAGATGCGGCCGCCCCCGGCGACCTCGAGCCGGGCGCGGCCTTCGATCGCGGCGACACCCCGCGGCAGGAACGAGACGCGCGCCGTGAGCGTCACCGTCCGCCGAGCCCCCGGCGGCAGCCTCAGGCGCGCGGGGGTGGCCGTGACCGCGACGCCTGCGATCCCCTCGACGGTGCCTTCGACCTCGACCGTGACGCGACGCGAGGAGACGTTGCGAACGGCGATCCGGCGCACGGCGCGCCAGCCCGGCGCGTCGGCCGCGCCGAAGCCCACCGTGGCGGGAGTCGCGGCCACCTCTGCGGCGCTCGCCGCCGCCAGGTCGATCACCCCCGCTCCCTGTGCGGCTGCCTCGCTCGTGGCGACCGGGATCGCGGTCCCGACGAGCACGCCCTTCAGCGCGGGCGCGTCGAGCCCCGGCCGCATCTGCGCCAGCACGGCCGCCGCGCCGCCGGCGAGCGCAGCGGAGACGCTCGAGCCGCTGATCGTGCCGTACCGAGCCGTCCGGTCCGCGTTGCGACCCGGATCGGAGGTGACGAGCTCGACCCCGGCCGTCGCCACCTCGGGTTTGACTCCGCCGCCGAAGGCGAGGCCGTGCGAGGAGAACGGGGCGACCGTGGCGTGTCGCGCGTTGGAGCGCCAGCCGGGCGCGCCCAACGAGACCCGGACACCGGCGCCCTCTGCGAGCGCTACGCGCAACGCGGCTGCCACGCGCCGCGGGAGGCCGACAATCGGCACGTCGAGCCTGTCGTCGAGCCCCAGCGCACCGCCGGGGACGAGCCCGTCGACGAGAATCGCGGCCGCGCCTGCCAGGACGGCCTGCCGCGCCGCATCACCCGGCCGGGCGCCGCGTGCAAGAAGGGCCGCACGGCCCGCGGCGAGGCTGTAGCCGCCGTCGTCGAACCAGCGCTCGAGTGGCGCGCGGCGCGGGCCTGCAGCGACGTCGCGGCGCGGTGTGGCCACCGCGAGGGAGAGAGGCGAGCTTGGCGCGGCGGCGCCCCCGAGCGGCAGCTCACGATCGAGAAGCGTGCCGACACCCGCGCGGATCACGACCCGCACGACGGCGGTCTCGCGCCGTAGGTCGGCCGCGCCCACCGTCAGCGCCGCCGGCGCTCCTCCGGGCCCGCCGATGCTGCCGTAGCCGGGACCCGCCGGGCCCTCGTTCCCGGCGGGGGCGACGACGAGGGTGTCGAGCTTGGCTGCGCCGGCGACGGCGCGCGCGACAGGCCCGTCCGGGAAGCCGGCGAACGGCTCGACGATGCCGACGACGGCGATGCGCGCGGCGTCGAGGACGTCACCGTCCTCGTCCGGGTCGACCGCCCGTTCGAGCCCGGCCAGCAGCTGGTCGGTGCGTCCGTAGACGGCGAAGCCGCCGCCGGCGCTCGGTTGCCACCCGGCGACCCGGATCGGGAGGATCGAGGCGCCCGGGGCCGCGCCGCGGATGTTCCCGGGCCCGCTCCGGCCGATGATGAGGCCGGCGACCTGGGTGCCGTGGCGCTCGAGTCGGGTCGGATCGTTCGGGTTGGACCGCGCGACCGCCAGGCCTTCCGGGTCGAGGACGTCGAAACCGTCGAGGACGCGGTCGCGGATGAAGGGATGACTCGCGTCGACGCCTGTGTCGAGCAGCGCGACGGTGACGCCGCCACCGTCGAAGCCCGGCAGCCGCACGTGGTCGGGGCGGCGCCCGGAGCCGGGCGCGAACGTGCGCTCGCTCAACTCGGCGGCCGAAAGCGACGCCGGGTAGGCCGCCCTTACCGGATAGACGCCCGCGACATCGGGATCGCGCTCGAGCAGCGCGAGCGCGCGGCTGTCGATCGGCGCGGCGAAGCCGTTGAACGTCCGCGTATAGACGAAGTCCGGGGCGAGCGCGATCCCCTCGCGGGCGAGCCGTGCCGCAACCTGCTTCTGAGCCGCGAGAGCGGCCGCCGACCAGCGGCGCATCGCCGACTCCGTCGCACGTCCGCCCGCCTCCGCGAGGCTGTCGGCCAGCGAAGGGCTCTCGAGCACGACGATCATGCGTTGTCCGATCGCCACCTCGCCGCGCTCCCCGTCGACGAAGCCGCGCCAGGCGGCGGCGCCGGCCTCGACCCGATCCGGTGCGTCGGCACCCCTGCTGCCGCCCACAACGAGCAGCGCGCAGGCAACCCCGAGCACGGCGGCAAGCCGCCGGGCGTCAGGCCCGCGATGCGTACGCGTCGAGATCAAGGTAACGAGGATAGGGAAGAGTCGTGCCGTACCGGCCGGCCGAGGCGATCATCGCGGCGTTGTCGGTGCAGAGCGCGAGCGGCGCGAAGCGTGCGTCCGGCAGCGCAGCGCGCAGCTCGGAGTTGGCGGCGACGCCGCCGACGACTGCGATCGTCTCGAGGCCCGAGCTCGCCGCGGCCGCCTGCGTGCGTTCGACGAGCGCCCGCACGATCGCCCGCTGGTACGACGCCGCGAGATCGGCCTTCCGCTCCTCCGCTTCGGCACCGAGGTCACGCACCGTGTAGAGCAGCGCCGTCTTGACGCCCGAGAAAGAGAAGTCGTGTCCCGCCAGGCGCGCGACCGGGAAGGAGAAGGCGTCCGGGTCTCCGTTCTGCGCCAGCCGGTCGATCGCCGCGCCCCCGGGGTAGCCGAGCCCGAGCAGTCGCGCTCCCTTGTCGAAGGCCTCGCCGGCGGCGTCGTCGATCGAGGTGCCGACGACGCGGTAGCCGGCGTGGTCGCGCACGTCGAGGAGGAGCGTATGCCCGCCGCTCGCGAGCAGGCACAGGAACGGCGGCTCGAGCGGATCGGGCCGGAGATAGAGCGAGGCGACGTGGCCCTGGAGGTGGTCGACCGGCGCGAGCGGCAGCCCCCTCGCCCACGCCAGCGCTTTCGCCGCCGAGAGGCCGACCAGGAGCGCGCCGATGAGGCCGGGACCCTGCGTGACGGCGATGGTCTCGACGTCGTCGAGGCTCGCGCCGGCCTCGCCGAGCGCCTCGCGGACGACCGGAGAGACGAGCTCGAGGTGACGGCGCGAGGCAACCTCGGGGACGACGCCCCCAAAGCGTGCGTGGAGGGAGGCTTGGGAGGAGACGATGTTCGACCGGATGTTCCCGGCGTCGGTCACGACAGCCGCAGCGGTCTCGTCGCAAGACGTCTCGATTCCGAGAATCATCTCGTTCTCGCTTCGCGAGAGCGATAGGCACAGATTCGTGACGTTTGGCTCGGCACGATCTTTGCATGGGGATTCAGGTGGTTCGCGTCGAGGTGGACGTGCACGAGCCGAGGCTCGATTCAGCGAGGAGCTCGCGCCGGCTCGGCGCCGACGTGCGGATCGGACCGTCTTCCGGTCGGCGACTACCGAATTGGCGATGCGCTGGTCGAGCGGAAGACCGTGCGCGACCTCCATCTGACGCTCGCGGCGGGCCGGCTCTGGGGGCAGCTCGGCCGGCTCCGAGCCGCCGGAGGCCGACCGTTCCTCCTCGTCGAAGGGCCTCGCTCGACGCCGGCCCGATCTCTCCCGCGGCAATTCGGGGCGCGCTGCTCGCTGCCGGCGAGAACGGCGTCACCGTCGTGCGCAGCGAGAACGAGGCGGACTCGGCGCTCTGGCTCTACCGGATCGCATGTCGTGCATCGCGGAGCCGTGCTCCGCGCAACCGGCCGCTCTACGCGCAGCGGCCGAAGGATCTGAACCCGAAGCCGTGCTCGCAGCCATCCCAGACATCTCGACCATCACCGCCCGGGCCCTCTTGTCTCACTTCGGCAGCATCGCGGCGGTCGTAAAGGCGACTGACGCAGACCTCACGGATGTGCAGGGCGATCGGCCCCGTTCGAGCGCGAACGGCTCCGTGAAGCCTTCACGCAGACGCATCGAGCCTATCGCTCTCGGCGGAGCCGAGAGTGACCGGGTCGCGCCACATGATCAGCGCGTCCTCGCGGTTGTCGGTGTAGTAGCCGCGCCGGACTCCCCGCGCGACGAACCCCATCCCCTCGTAGAGCTTGATCGCGCCTTCGTTCGAGACCCGCACCTCGAGCGTGTAGCCGCGGCGCTCGTCCGAAGCGGTCACGGCGAACAGGTGCTCGAGGAGCGCCCGGGCGATGCCCTGCCGCCGGTACGGCGGCGTCACGGCGAGGTTCATCACGTGCCACGCGTCGACGTACCGCGAGATGACGAGGTACCCGACGAGCGCGCCACCTTCGCGCTCGAACGCGCCGAGCGAGAGCGAGCTCGGCTTGGCGAGCTCGCCGGCGAACATCGAGCGCGACCACGGCGTCGGATACGACTCCTTCTCGATCTGCTCGATCGCGCTCAGGTCGCGCAGCTCGAGCCTGCGCAGGTCGACGTTCACCGGGCCGTCTCGACTGCGTCGGGAAGCCGGACGTAGAGGGGCTCGACGCGCTCGACCGGGCCGAAGTCCCGCGCCAGTGCGGCGTGGAAGCGCGCCCGCGGCACGTGTCGCTCGTCGTCGTCCGGCGGCACTTCGCAGCCGACCTCCTCGAGCACCGCCCGGTAGCGAACCGCGCCGTCGCCTACGCAGAGCGTGCCCGCGTCGAGCTCGAGCTCCTCGGGAGCGACGGCACGCGGGCCCGGTACGAAGACCTCGCGCCGCTTGGCGTCGATCACCGGGGTCGACCCGGGCGCTCCGGCCGCGAGAGCGTCGAGGGTGGAGACACCAGCGGCGGGGACGCCGAGCGCGAGTGCAAGCCCTCGTGCGGCGGCGAGCCCGATCCGGATCCCGGTGAAGCTCCCGGGCCCGGTGCCGAGCGCGAGGGCGCCGACGTCGCGCGGATGAGCCCCCGCCTGGCGCAGGAGCGCGTCGACATCCTCGAGCAGCACCGAGGCGCGCGAGACCCGCTCGCCGAGGACCTCGCCGTCGTCGACGAGCGCGCTGGTCGCGCGGTCGGTCGCCGTGTCGAATGCCAGAACCAGCACCGGGGAATGTTACGTCTCGTCGATCCTGATCCTTCGGCGGCGCGGGCCGTCGTGCTCCAGACGGACGGAGGCCCGAACGGGCGGAAGGCCGGCCAGCCCGGCCTCGGGCCATTCGACGAACACGATCGCGTCCTCGAAGTAGGGCTCGAGGTCGGCCCACTCCGCCTGCGACACGCCCGCGAAGCGATAGAGGTCGAGGTGAGAGACGTCGGGGTCGCCCTCGTAGCGATGGCCGATCGTGTAGGTGGGGCTCGTCACCGGCGCCGTGACACCGAGCGCCCGGCAGGCGCCGCGGACGAAGGTGGTCTTGCCCGCGCCGAGCTCGCCCGCGACCGTGACGACGTCGCCGGGCTCGAGCCGTCGCGCCAGCTCCGCGGCGATCCTCTCCGTCTCGCCCGGCGAGGACGAGCTGCGCTCCATTCGGTGACGTTAGAAAAGCCCGAGCTGGACGGCGTGCTGCGGAACGCGCTCCTCGGGCTCCGGCTCGACCTCCGCGGGCGCCCAGGGCTCGGGTTCGCGAGCCTCTGCGCCGAGCAGCTCCGGGATCCGGGCGAAGTCCTGCTCGAGCACGCCGAGCATCGAGCGTGTGTAGAGCGCCGCCGCCGGGTGGTAGATCGGATAGAGCGTGACGGCGTTGCCGCCGAGCGTCACCGGCTGCGGGACGCCGTGCACCCGCGTGATCCCGGTCGGTTTGCCGGACAGCAGCTTCGTCGCGAAGTTGCCGAGCGTCGCCACGAGCGTCGGCCTGATCAGCTCGATCTGCCGGAAGAGGTGCGACTCGCAGGCCTCGATCTCGTCCGGCTGCGGGTCGCGGTTGCCCGGCGGCCTGCACTTGAGAACGTTCGCGACGTAGACGTCGCTCCGCGAGAGCCCGATCCCGTTCAGGAGCTTCTCGAGCAGCTGCCCGGCCTGGCCGACGAAGGGCACGCCCTGCTGGTCCTCGTGGAACCCCGGCGCCTCGCCGACGAACATCAGGTCGGCGTCCGGGTCTCCCGACCCGAACACGACCTGCGTCCGCGTGTCGGCCAGCGGGCAACGCGTGCAGCCGAGGGTCTCGTCCCGGTACGCGGCGAGCAGATCGCTCATCGGCGGTCAGTGTACGCCGGAGCCGGAGCCGACGGCTCAGCCGCAGCCGCAGGAACCGCCGCAGCAACCGCCGCCGCCGCCGAACTTCGGCTGCGACGAGACCCCCGCGACGGCGAAGGACGAGAGCTGCTTCAGCACGTTGCCGGCTCCGCACTCGGGGCACGCAACCGCCTGCTCAGCGTTCCGGACGAGCTCCTCGAAGTGCGACTCGCACTCCATGCAGGCGTACTCGTAGATCGGCATGCTCGGAGTGTAATGGAGTGGACGACGCCGGTACTCGAGGGGAAGCTCGTGCGTCTGGAGCCGATGACGCTCGACCACGAGGACGGGCTCTGGGAGGCCTCGCGCGACCCTCTCACGTGGCGGTGGCTGAGCGTCGAGCAGCCGCAGACGCGGGCCGAGCTGCGCACGTACGTGGAAGCCGCGCTCGCGAACGCCGCAGCCGGGACGGAGATGCCGCTCGTGACGATCCGCCAGGCGGACGGCCGCGTGCTCGGCAGCACTCGCTACCTCGCGCTGCGCCCGGAGCACCGGAGCATCGAGGTCGGCTGGACGTGGCTGACACCGGAGGCGTGGGGTACCGGCGCGAACGTGGAAGCCAAGCTGCTCATGCTCGAGCACGCCTTCGAGTCGCTCGGCTGCCTACGGGTCGAGCTGAAGACCGACGCCCGGAACGAGCGCTCCCGGGGGGCGATGGCGGCGCTCCCGGCCCAGTTCGAGGGCGTGCACCGAAAGGCAATGCTTGTTCGCGGCGGGCAGCGCCGCGACTCGGCCTGGTACAGCGTGATCGACGACGAGTGGCCCGAGGTCCGGGCCAACCTCCTACGCCGGCTCGGGAGGTGAGACGAACTCGCGCACGAGCGCCATCGCCTCGGGGTGGTCGGCGAAGACGCCGTGTCCCGTCTCCGCGTAGCGCTCGTAGCGGACGAGCCCGGCCGGGAGGGCGGCGACGAGCTCCTCGGTCCCCGCGACCGTCGCGGCAGGGTCGTCGTCCCCGGCCAGCACGAGTGTCGGGCACGTCACCTGCGCCGCGTCCGGCCGTACGTCGTAGAGACGGGCCGAGGTCCGCTCCCAGTGCGCCGTCAAGGCGAGGTTCATCTCGATCCGCGCAACCACGTCGGGCGTCATCGGATTGTGGGTGTAGAGCGGCACGCAGATCCGCATGAACTCGGCGAAGTTCGCCTCGGTCGGATTGGCGAAGTAGCGCGCCGCCACCTCCCCCGCCTCCGGCCCGCCGATCCGGTCGAAGACGGCAATCGAGCGCGTGTGGACGTGGCGCGCGGCGGCGCTCACGAGCACGAGCCGGTCGACCCGTTCGGGTCGCCGCGCCGCGTACATCAGCGCCATGACCCCGCCGACCGAGGTGCCGAGCAGCACCGGCCGCTCGAGCTCGAGCGTGTCGCAGAAGACTCCGAGGTCGTCGAGCCACGTCTCGAGCGTCCAGTCCTCGGGTGACCCCCAGTCGCTCCGGCCGGAGCCGCGCGGGTCGAGATAGATCACCTGGGCGACCTCGGCGAGCGCGGGACCGATGTGCGCCTTGTAGAGCGAGTGATCGATGCCGGGCGAGGTCGGCAGCAGGACCACAGTCGGTCGCGTCCGCACCCACGGCCCTGCCGGCACGAGCCCGGATCCTTCGACATCGAAGAAGAGGTCGGCGCCGTTCACCTTGACCTTCACGCGCCGGCCTTCCCGGCCTGGAGGTCGTCGAGAAAGGTGCGGAGCTCGTCGTACGCCTGGGGCGCGTCGCGGAGGACCGAGTGGCGGGCGTGCTCGAAGCTCCGGAGCCTCGTCGTGCCGGGAAGCAGGTCGACGACCTCGCGCACGCTCACGAGCGGCGCCCACGCATCGTCCTCGCCGGCCAGGACGAGCACCGGCGCCTCGACGGCGCCGAGCACACCGCGCAGGTCGACCTCCTTGGCCTCGCCGCGCATCCACCGCATCAGCACGTCCGGGTTCCAGTCGGCCCGGGCGATCACGTCGCTCGTGAGCGGATAGTTCGAGAGGAGCGGGAAGCAGACACGCACGAAATCGGCGAAGACCCGGTCGTCCATCTCCGCGTAGAAGCGCCGGGCGACGTCGCGCGCCTCCTCGCCGCCGAGCTGCTCGTAGACCGCGATCGACCGCTCCGGGACGATCCGCGCGACGGGACCGAGGAGCACGAGCGCGCCGGGATGCTGTGGGTGACGGGCTGCGTAGTCGAGCGCCACAGTCGAGCCGAAGCCGAGACCGAGCACGATCGGGCGCACGATCCCGAGCACGTCGCAGAACTCGCGCACATCCTCCGACCACCGCTCCAGGCGGTGCTCCTCGACCGGGCCGCTGTCGCTCCGGCCGGAGCCGCGCATGTCGAGGTAGACGACCTGGGTGCTGGACGCCAGCCACGGCCCGATCCCGACTCTGAACGGCGCATGGTCGAAACCCGGGCCTGGGTGGAGAAGGACGGCCGTCGGCCGGTCGCGCATCCAGGGCCCATCCGGGATGAGCTTTGCCCCCTCCACGTCGAAGAACAGGCGCACACCGCCGACTTCGATCCGCATGGGGCTACACTACTTTCGCCCGGTATCCGGCAACGGAACTGGAGCCAGAGACATGATCGAGAGAGCTCAGGTGATCGGCGTGGGACGCGTCGGGTCGGCGATCGACGCCCGGCTGCGGGAGCGCGGGATCGATCTCGACGGCGACGACCCGCAGCTCGTGCTCGCTATGCGTCCCCGATCGCGCGATCGCCGAAGTCGCGCGCGGGATCCGGTCGGGGCCGTGGGTCGCCCACGTCAGCGGTGCAACGCCGCTCGCGGCCCTCGATCCGCATACGCGCCGGTTCGGGCTGCACCCGCTGCAGACGTTCACGCGCGCGCGAGGCGCCGAGCAGCTCGACGGCGCTTTCGCCGCGGTCAGCGCCGAGTCTGACGAGGCACGCACGGCGGGGATGTGGCTCGCCCGGACGCTCGGGCTCGAGCCGTTCACGCTCGCGGACGACAAGCGCGCCGTCTACCACGCGGGTGCTGCGATCGCCTCGAACTACCTCGTCACACTGCGGCGCGCGGCCGGGTCGCTGCTCTCGGCCGCGGGCGCTCCGCCGGAGGCGCTGGATCCGCTCATGCGACGCACGATCGACAACGGCTTCGAGCTCACGGGGCCGATCGCGAGGGGCGACTGGGAGACGGTGGATGCGCACGTGGACGCCATCCGGTCCGAGCGTCCCGAGCTCGAGCCGCTGTACGTCACGCTCGCCGAGACGACGAAGGAGCTCCTGTGAAAACGGTGCGCAGCATCGACGAGCTGCGCCGCGAGCTGGCCGATCGCCGTGGCTCGGTCGGGCTCGTGCCGACGATGGGCGCGCTCCACGCCGGCCACCTGGCGCTGATCCGTGCCGCGCGAGCCGAGTGCGACACCGTTGTGGTCAGCCTCTTCGTCAACCCGGCCCAGTTCGACGAGACCGCCGACCTCGCCGCCTATCCGCGGGACGAGGCTGCGGACGCCGAGCTCAGTGCGGGCGCGGGCGCGGATCTGCTCTTCGTCCCACCGCGGGACGAGATCTACCCGCCGGGCTTTCAGACGTGGGTCGACGTCGAGGAGCTCTCTCGGGGGCTCGAGGGGAAGCACCGGCCTGGCCACTTCCGCGGCGTCGCCACTGTCTGTCTGAAGCTCTTCAACATCGTCCGCCCAGACCGCGCCTACTACGGGCAGAAGGACGCGCAGCAGGTCGCGGTCATCCGCCGCATGGTTCGAGATCTCGACCTCGACTTGACGGTGAGATCGATTCCGACCGTGCGGGACGCCGACGGGCTCGCCCTTTCCTCCCGCAACGACCGGCTCTCGCCGGCCGAGCGCGAGCGTGCGCTCGCACTCCCCCGCGCGCTCGCGACACGCGACCCGGCCGCCGCCCGCGCCGCCCTCGACGGGCTCGAGATCGACTACGTCGAGGTCGCCGACTTCGACCCCCCTGTGCTCGCAGCCGCCGTTCGCGTCGGCAAGACCCGCCTGATCGACAACGTCGTCCTCGATTCCGACCCGACCGTGGAGGGACCATGACCACACGCCCCGCCAAGCCCGCCCCCGGCACGCCCGCGCCCGGCAAGCTGCCGCTGACCGAGCTCGCCGAGCTCAAGGCGCGCCGCCAGCCGATCGCGATGGTGACAGCGTACGACGCACCGTCCGGTCGGCTGGCCGACGCCGCCGGCGCCGACATCATCCTCGTCGGCGACTCGGCCGCGATGACCGTGCTCGGTCACGACTCGACCGTGCCCGCGACCATGGACGAGATGATCGTGCTGACCCGCGCGGTCAACCGGGGCGCCCGGCGACCGCTCGTCGTGGCGGACATGCCGTTCGGCTCGTTCCAGGTCTCCGACGAGGAGGCACTGCACAACGCGATTCGCTTCGTCAAGGAGGCCGCCGCCGACGCTGTCAAGCTCGAAGGGGCCGGCCCGATGCTGTCGCGCGTGCAGGCGCTGGTCGGCGCCGGGGTGCCGGTGATGGGCCACCTCGGGCTGACGCCCCAGTCGGCGACCATGCTCGGGGGCTTCAAGGCCCAGGGCCGGACGGCCGCGAAGGCGGTGCGGCTCTACGAGGACGCGCTCGCGCTGGAGGCGGCCGGCTGCTTCGCGATCGTGCTCGAGGCGGTGCCCGCGCCGGTCGCCGCCCGGATCACGCAGGCGCTGACGGTGCCGACGATCGGCATCGGCGCCGGGGTCGAGTGCGACGGGCAGGTCCTCGTCTGGCACGACCTGCTCGGCCTGTACGAGGGCCGCTCGCCGCGGTTCGTCAAGCAGTACGCAGATCTGGCGGCCGAGATTGTCCGAGCCGTCTCGACCTACGTGGAGGACGTGCGCGAGCGACGCTTCCCGGAGGAGCAGCACACGTACGCGATGCCCGACGAGGAGCTGGCCCTCTTCGAGGGCGCGTTAGAAGACGTACGAGAACGCCGCTAGAAAGAGCGCGACGAGGGCGAGCGCCGCCAGCGAGCGCCACCAGGTCCAGCCGTGGACGGCGCGGACGCCGATCACGAGGAGCGCAACCGACCAGAGGGCGAAGCCGACCGCAAGCCCGTCGAGCAGGGTCGCGGCGACGCCGTCGTCCGAGCCGCCGCGCCGGAAGACGTCGCTGCCGAACGCGGCGAGCTGAAGCGGCCAGACGACGAACAGCGAGAGGGCCAACGGCGCGAGCGAGAAGGCGAGCACGTGCCGCGCGCGGCGAAACGAGCCGGCGCTTCCGAGCCCCCGCGCGCCCAGGTAGAGGGCGCCGCCGACGATGAAGTACCCCGTGAACGCGACGAACGCGCCTGCGATGACGGCCCAGAGCGCCACGACCAGGCCGTCGTAGAGAGGATCGTCGTAGAGCGTGCGGGCCGTGCTCGAGCCGAGCGCGGCCGCGATTCCTGCGAGCGAGGTGAGGAGCAGCACCGGCTCCGACCGCGCGTCCACGTCCTCCTGCGACTCGTCGCGCAGCGCGACGAAGACCGAGCGGGGCGACAACAGAACGCCGGGCACACGGAGCCACCATTCGCGGTCGTGATCGATCGCGCCGTGATCCACGCGCCGAGCGTACCCACTTGCTACGTTCGCTCCGTGGACGCGGAGCTGACCGAGCAGCTGCGCGCGGTGATGCCCTACGCCGGCACGCTCGGCCTCGAGTTGGTGGCCGCCTCGGCCGACGAGGTTCGCGGTCAGATCGTGTGGGAAGAGCGGCTGACGACCGCCGGCGGCCTCATGCACGGCGGCGTGCTGATGGGGCTCGCGGATGCAGTCGGCGCCTACTGCGCCTTCCTCAACCTGCCCGACGGCTCAACCACGACGGCGACGATCGAGTCGAAGACGAACTTCTTCTCCGCAGTCCGCTCGGGGCCGATCGAGGCGCGCTCGCGCCCGCTTCACCGCGGCAGCCGGACGATCGTGGTCGAGACGGACCTCTACGACGACGGCGGCAAGCACGTGGCGCGGGTCACGCAGACCCAGGCCGTCCTCTGACGATGCGGCGTCTGCCGGCGCTCCTCGCCGTCCTGCTCGCGACCGCGTGCGGCGGTGACGACGAGTCGGCGACGGAGACGGTCACGGTCACAGCCGCGACGACGGTCACGGTCACCGAGACGACGACTGAGACGACCGCGACGACCGCCACGACCGGGACGACGACGACCGGCGGCACCGGGTGGGAAGGCCTGCAGGAGCCGCTGCCCGAGGACGGCACGCTCCCGGTGGACGACTTCAACGCCTACGCCGAGAGCGTCGACGAGCCCTGGGAGCGCGACCTCGCAGGTGTCACGAACGAGTTCCTGGGCGACGCCGCGAGTGATGCCCAGAACCGCTCGTTCCAGGCGACGTCGGCCGGAGAGGGAAGTAGTGCGACCGCCTCGCTCCTGCTCGACGGCCTCCTCGACGACTCGGTCCGGTCGCGCAGGTACGACCTCACCCTGAGCCGGCGCCAGGACGGCACGTGGCGGATTGACACGGCGCAGTGGTCGCAGCGCTGCCAGCAGGGCCGCGGCCACCAGAACTTCTCGACCGAGCTCTGCGTCTGACCTAGCCCGCCGCCGGGTCGCGCGCGGCGACGAGACGGTCGAGTGCGTCCTTGCTGAGCCGATTTCCGGTCACCTCGGCAAGGAACGGCACGCGGCCGAGCGTCCGGAGCAGCACGGGCTCGAGCGCGGTCACGGTCGCGTTGCGAGGAAGGCTCGAGCGATGAGCGCTGCCGTCAGCCAAAGGCTCTACTCATCAGCGTCCGCAGCTCGGGGCCCGCGTCTACGAGGTTGCGAGAACCCGGGCCAGCTCGCGCTGCCCGTGCTCGAGCACGGGCCGTCCGTGCGAGACGAGCACGCGCTCGACCGGCAGGTCCAGGAGCGGCAGGAGCGACTCGCGCAGCTCGGCGTGCGTCCCCTTCCCCAGCCACCGCTCGGGGCAGAGCCGGAGCGGATCCTCGGTCGCGCGCGGCTTCGCGCCGGCGCCGAGCAGGACGTCGCCGACGACCACCGCTCGCTGCTGGGGCAGCCAGTAGACGACCTCGGACGCCCTCGGTGTCTGGAACATCTGGATCCCGGCGGGCAGAGTCGCGTCCGGCGCGGCGACATCTGTGACCTGGATGCCGCGGTTCGCAAGCGGCTTGACCGACCGCGATCCCGCCCAGACACGGCCGGCTCGGAGCTTCGCGCCGTCGCGGGCATGGTAGTAGAGCGTGTAGAGGACGTGGGCGGGCGCGCGCAGCTCCGCGGGAGGATCGAGCGGGTCGATCAGGACGAGACCGTCGTCGGTGTCGACTGCGACCCAGCCGACCTCCTCCTCCCAGTCCTCGTGCCAGACGGCGAAGCGGCGAAGGCCCGGCGCGAGCTGCTCCATCAGGCGGCTGCGGCCGCCGGTGCGGCGAGCACCTGACGCAGGAACATCCCGGTGAACGAGCTCTCCACCTCGGCGACCTGCTCGGGCGTGCCCGCGGCGATCAGCTCGCCGCCCGCCTCGCCGCCCTCAGGGCCGAGGTCGACAACCCAGTCGGCCTGCTTGATCACGTCGAGGTTGTGCTCGATCACGAGCACCGTGTTGCCGGCGTCGACGAGCCGCTGCAGCACCTCGAGCAGCTTCTCGATATCGGCGAAGTGGAGCCCCGTCGTCGGCTCGTCGAGGATGTAGAGCGTTCGTCCGGTCGCGACCTTGCACAGCTCGGCCGCGAGCTTGACACGCTGCGCCTCGCCGCCGGAGAGCGTCGTCGCCGGTTGGCCGAGCTTGATGTAGTCGAGCCCGACGTCGTGCAGCGTCTGCAGCCGGCGGCGCAGCTTCGGGATCTTGGCGAAGAAGGCGAGCGCCTCCTCGACCGACATCTCGAGCACGTCGGCGATCGACTTGCCCTTGAAGCGCACCTCCAGCGTCTCCTTGTTGTACCGGTGCCCGTGGCACGTCTCGCACGGAACGTAGACGTCGGGTAGGAAATGCATCTCGATCTTGATCGTCCCGTCGCCCTTGCACGTTTCGCAGCGACCGCCGCGAACGTTGAAGGAGAAACGGCCGGGCTTGTAGCCGCGCACCTTCGCCTCCGGCGTGAGCGAGTAGAGCTCGCGGATGTGCGTGAAGAGATCGATGTAGGTGGCCGGATTCGAGCGCGGCGTCCGCCCGATCGGCTTCTGGTCGATGTCGATCACCTTGTCGAAGACCTCGATCCCCTCGACCTCGTCGTGGGCGCCCGGCTTGACCCGCATCCGGTTGAGGCGGTTCGCGAGCGCCTTGTAGACGATCTCGTTCACGAGCGTCGACTTGCCCGAGCCGGAGACGCCGGTGACCGTGACGAACTTGCCGACCGGGATGTCGACGTCGATTCCCTTCAGGTTGTGCTCCGCCGCGCCGCGGACGGTGAAGCGCCCGCGGTCGTCCTCCCGTCGGGGCGGCACCGCGATCCGCCGCTCGCCGGAGAGGTACTGCCCGGTGATCGACTCGGGTTCCTGCATCACCTTCGCGGCCGAGCCCTCGGCGACGACGTAGCCGCCGTGCTCGCCTGCGCCCGGGCCCATGTCGACCAGGTGGTCGGCGCTCCGCATCATCTGCTCGTCGTGCTCGACGACGAGGACGGTGTTGCCCAGGCTCTTCAGCCGTTCGAGCGTGTCGATCAGCTTCCCGTTGTCGCGCTGGTGCAGCCCGATCGAGGGCTCGTCGAGGATGTAGAGGACGCCGACGAGCTGCGAGCCGATCTGCGTCGCGAGTCGCAGCCGCTGGGCCTCGCCGCCGGACAGCGTCTTCGCGGCCCGGTCGAGCTGGAGGTAGCCGACGCCGACGTTGTCGAGGAAGGTGAGCCGCTCGCGAATCTCCTTCACGATCCGGTGGCCGATCAGCTGCTCGGTGGGCGTGAGGTCGAGCTCGTCGAGAAAGCGCAACGCCCGCGTCACCGACATGCGGGTGAGCTCGTGGATCGACTGGTCGCCGACCGTGACCGCCAGCACTTCTGGCTTGAGGCGTGCGCCCTTGCAGGTCGGGCAGGGCCGGAAGCTCATGTACTCCTCGATCCGCTCCCGCTGCTGCGCGGAGTCGGTCTCCTTGTAGCGTCGCTCGAGCGAGGCGACGATGCCCTCGAACGCCATCGTGTACGAGCGGCGGCGACCCATCCGGTTGCGGTACTGGACGTAGAGCTTGTCGCCCTTCGTGCCGTAGAGGAAGAGGTCCTGCTGCTCGGTCGTGAGCTCGTTCCAGGGCGTGTCGGGATCGATCTCGTAGCGGTCGCAGATCGCCTGCACGATCGAGTCGTAGAAGCCCCCGTTCCCGACCGACCACGGGACGAGCGCGCCGTCTCCGACCGACACCGTCGCGTCGGGGACGATCAGGTCCGGGTCGATCTCGAGCTGCGAGCCGAGGCCGGTGCAGCGCGGACAGGCGCCGTGCGGCGAGTTGAAGGAGAAGATGCGCGGCTGCAGCTCTGGCAGCGAGACGCCGTGCTCCGGGCAGGCGAACTTCTCGGAGAACAACATCGGCTGGCCATCGACGACGTCGATGGCTACGAGACCATCAGCAAGTGCAGCTGCTGTTTCCACGGACTGGGTGAGGCGTTGCCTCAGGTCGGGCTTGAGCACGAGCCGGTCGACCACGACCTCGATCTCGTGCTTGAACTTCTTGTCGAGGACGATCTCCTCCTCGAGCAGCCGCTGCTCGCCGTCGACCTTGACGCGCGTGAAGCCGTCGGCGCGCAGCTCGTCGAGCACGTCTCGGAACTCGCCCTTGCGGTCGCGCACGACTGGGGCGTTGACGGTGAACCTCGTCCTCTCCGGCAGCGCGAGGATCTGCTCCACGATCTGGTCGAGGCTCTGCCCGGCGATCGGGCGCCCGCAGACCGGACAGTGCGGCCGGCCGACGCGTGCATAGAAGAGGCGCAGGTAGTCGTAGATCTCCGTGACGGTGCCGACCGTCGAACGCGGGTTACGCGAGGTCGTCTTCTGGTCGATCGAGATCGCCGGCGAGAGCCCGTCGATCGAGTCGACGTCGGGCTTCTCCATCATCTGCAGGAACTGGCGCGCGTACGCGGAGAGGCTCTCCACGTAGCGGCGCTGGCCCTCGGCGTAGATCGTGTCGAAGGCGAGCGACGACTTGCCGGAGCCCGAGAGCCCGGTGATGCAGACGAGGGCGTTCCGCGGCAGCCGGACGTCGATGTCCTTGAGGTTGTGCTCGCGGGCCCCGTGGACGATTAGCTCGTCGGCGGCCATGGCGGAGGCATTCTACCCTGCGAACGTATGTTCGTCCAGCCCGCTCAGGCCTTTCGCCAGCGGCCGAAAATCAGGCCCCCGAGGGTGAAGCCGAGCCCGAAGGTACCGAGCGCGAACGCGCCGACGGCGATTGACTTGCGCGCCATCGAGAGCCGGTTCCAGCGCCCGATCGCCTCCTGCTCCTCGGTCGTGAGCGGCTCGCCGCGGCGCTGTTTGCGCAAGGCGCCGCCGGCTCGTAGGCCGAGGTAGAGGTCGTCGAAGATCTCGGGCGAGTCGGTGTCGGACACGTCGTTGACTGTATAGCCTCAAGCGGCTGTGGCCACACGTGTTCTCCACCTCTCGGATCTCCATTTCGGGCGCGGCGACCGGCCCGAGTCGATCGAGGCGCTCGGCCGGCTGGTCGAGGAATCGAGCCCCGAGCTCGTGATCGCGAGCGGCGACCTCACGCACCGCGGCCGGCGGGAGCAGCACGAGGAGGCCTCGGCATTCCTGCGCGGCCTCCAGCTGCCGCTGGTGGTGATCCCGGGCAACCACGACATTCCGTACACGTTTCCGCAGCGCTTCACGCGCCCCTGGGACGAGTTCGAGCGACTCTGGGAGACGACTGAGCCGGTCTACCGGTCCGACGGCCTCGTCGTCGTCGGCCTCAACTCGGTGCGTCCATGGCGGCACCAGTCCGGGCGGCTACGCGACGAGCAGGTGCGGCGCGCGGCCGAGCAGCTCGCGACGGGCCCGGACGGCGCGTACCGGATCGTCACGCTCCACCACCATCTCCTCGGCGCCCCGTGGCGGTCGCGCAAGAAGCCCGTCGCGAAGCGGAATCGGGTGCTGGCCGGGCTCGTCGATGCCGGCGCGGATCTCGTGCTCGCCGGCCACATACACCAGAGCACGATCGCCGAGCGGCGCGAGTTCGAGCTCTCGTCTCCGGGCGGAGAGGCTGCGGTCGTCGTCTCGATCGCGCCCGGCTTCGGCCAGCCCCGCCCCCATCGCCGCGGCGAGGCGCGCGGACTGCACATCTACGAGATCGAACGCACCGCGCTGCGGATTCTCACGTACATCTGGCGGGGGGACGGCTGGGGGCTCACCGCCGTGCGCACATTTCCGCGCGGACGTGAGCCCCTCGCCTTCGAAGCGCCCGCTAGGTGAGCGCGCGGTTCCGGCCCGCGACCAGGCGGTAGATCAGGAGCAGGACGATCGCGCCGACGATCGCTGTCAGCCACGAGCTGATGTCGAAGAACTCGTCGAGCGGGTCGGCGCCGAACAGCCACCCCGCGAGGAGCCCGCCCAGGAGAGCTCCGACGATCCCGATGATCGTCGTGACGATGAACCCGCCCGGGTCATCGCCGGGCAGGAGCGCCTTGGCGATGGCCCCCCCGATGGCGCCAAGGATGATGAACGCGATGATTCCCATCGAACCTCCAGTCGTTTGGACGGGTCTTGCTTTGTCCGTTCCGAGCGACTTTCATGCACGCCCGGGCACAGTTCCGTAGCCGAGTCGAGGCTAGAGTCCGACCACCACGACATCCGAGGAGAGACGATGGAGCAGCGCTTCGCCGACCTGAGAGCACGCCTGGCCGAGATCCACGACCTGCGCCGGGCGCTGGAGATGCTCTTCTGGGACCAGACCGTGATGATGCCGCCGGGAGGCGGGGCCGTCCGTGGCGCGCAGGTGACGACGCTCGATCGGATCGCGCACGAGCGGTTCGTCTCGGACGAGATCGGCACCCTGCTCGAGGAGCTCGCCCCGTACGAGGAGAGCCTCGACTACGACTCCGACGAAGCCAGCCTGATCCGCACGACCCGGCGAGACTGGGAGAAGGCGCGGCGCGTCCCCGCGGAACTGTCGGCGGAGATGACGGGAGCCGCTGCCGATGCGCACGACGTCTGGGCGAAGGCGCGCGCCGACGACGACTTCCCGCTCTTCCTTCCCCACCTCGAGCGGGCCGTCGAGCTGAAGCACCGCTACATCGAGTGCTTCGACGGCTACGACGAGCCGTACGACGTCCTCCTCGACGACTACGAGCCGGGTATGAAGACAGCCGAGGTGCGCCAGGTCTTCGACGAGCTGAAGGCCGAGCTCGTCCCGTTGATCGCCGAGCTCGGATCGGTCGACGGCGACGACGCCTTCCTCGCCGGCCCGTGGCCGATCGACGCGCAGCACGAGTACTCGCTCAAGATCATCGAGCGCTTCGGCTTCGACCCCTCCTACGCGCGCCTCGACCTGACCGTGCACCCGTTCGCGTCCAGCTCGGGCACGCAGGACATCCGCCTGACCACGCGTTACCAGGAAGCCGACATCAACTCGATCTTCACCGCGATGCACGAGTGCGGCCACGGCCTCTACGAGCACGGCGTCTCGCCCACGCTCGAGCGGACGCCGCTGTGCCACGGCGTTTCGTCGGCGCTGCACGAGTCGCAGAGCCGCCTCTGGGAGAACATCGTCGGCCGCAGCAGGCCGTTCTGGAACCACTTCTACCCCTCGTTCCAGGAGACGTTCTCGGCGGTGCTCGGCGACGTCGACCAGGAGCGCTTCTACCGCGCGATCAACCGGGTCAAGCCCTCCTACATCCGGGTCGACGCCGACGAGGCGACCTACAACCTCCACATCATCCTTCGCTTCGAGCTCGAGCAGGAGATCCTGGCCGGGACGCTCGACCTGAGGGACCTGCCGGAGGCGTGGAACACACGCTTCGAGGAGTACCTCGGGATCCCGGTGCCGAACGACACGCTCGGCGTGCTCCAGGACGTTCACTGGTCGGGTGGCAGTTTCGGCTACTTCCCGACCTACTCGCTCGGCAACGTGATCTCCGTGCAGATCTGGGAGAAGGCGCTCTCGGAGCTGCCCGACCTGCCGGAGCAGTTCGAGCGGGGCGAGTTCGGGCCGCTGTACGAGTGGCTGCAGACCCGGCTCTACGCACTCGGCCGCAAGTTCACGCCGCAGGAGACGCTCGAGCGCGTGGTCGGCCGCTCGATCGACGCA
Source organism: uncultured Gaiellaceae bacterium (assembly GCA_963802765.1). GTDB lineage: Bacteria > Actinomycetota > Thermoleophilia > Gaiellales > Gaiellaceae > Gaiellasilicea. The sequence continues at coordinate 19,149 of CAWDJZ010000016.1, read as the reverse complement.
GGCCCGTACGTGGGGTACCTGAAGGACAAGCTCGGGGCGCTCGCCGCGGCGTAGAGCCGCCGCCGCTTCCGGGCGTAGGATCGGGCGGACCGAGAGGAGGAAGAATGAGGCATCTCAGGGTTGCGCTCGCGACCGGCGTGGTCGCGGTCGGGATCGCCGTCTTCACGGCCGGCGCGGCGGGCTCGCCAGACAGCCGCTGGTTCACCGGCATGAGCCTTCGTTTCACAGGGCCGACGACGACGGCCGGTACGTTCGTCATGTCCGGTGCAGTGAGGGACTCGGGGACGAGCCACGTTGCGAATCTCGCGCTGGTCCCCATCGGGCAGAGCGGCCTGAGTCGGCTGTCAGGAGATCAGACGTACCTCGGCTCGAAGGGCACGATCGTGACGCACTTCGAGGGCAAGGCGTTCGGTGACCCGCCGCACATGGTCGGACGAGGCCGAGTCGAGATCGTCTCCGGCACCGGCGCCTACGCCGGCCTGGAAGGCCGCGCGAGGTTCCTGATTGTCGTCGATGCGGCCTCGAACCAGCTGATCGGCACGGCGGCCGGCACCGTGAACGGCTGAGAAGACGACGCCGCCGGGCGGGAGCTAGAGCTGCTCCACAAGAGCGGCCTTGCGCCGCTCGAACTCGACCGGCGTCGATCTTTCCCGCGTCGCGCAACGCGACCAGCTTCTCGAGCTGCTCGAGCGGCTGGTCGCCGGGAGCCTCCGTCTCCTCGAGATACGGGTGCGGCCGCCCCCGCGCCAGGTCCCGCAGGCCGGCAGGCCGCAGCGGCCTGCGCTGCGCCTGCGGTCCGGTCAGGGGACGCTTCTGCACGAGCCGCCGGTAGAGGTAGAGGATGAGCCCGGCGCCCGCGAGCGCCAGGAAGAAGAACCCGAACGGATCGTTCGCGTCCATCCCGAGCAGACGGGCGGCAAGGCCGCCGAGGAACGAGCCGGCGATGCCGATGCCGATCGTCATCCAGATCGGCATCGGATCGGGTCCGGGCAACGCGAAGCGGGCGAGCCCACCGACGACGAAGCCCGAGGCGAGCAGGCCGATGATCGTTCCGAGCACGCGCCGAGTCTAGGCGGCGGCGCCGAAGCGCTTCTCGGCACGCGCGCGTGCCCGTGCCGCCTCGACCTCGCGGTCGCGCGGCGGTGCCGACGTGACGAGTGTGTCGAGCAACCGCATCGATGCGGCCGTGACCTCCTCGACCGCGCGCGCGAACGCAGCCTCGTTCGCCTTCGACGGCTTCGTCGAGCCGCTGATCTTACGCACGTACTGGAGCGCGGCCGCCTCGACCTCCTCGGCGGTCGCGGGCGGCTCGAAGTTGTGCAGCGTCTTGATGTTCCGGCACATATGTCTCTAGGCCTCCTGGGTGACGGTTTCGGCGAGTGACTGCAGCTCGCGGCGGAGCTCCTTGATCTCGTCCCTGAGCTTGGCGGCGTACTCGAAGCGAAGCTCCTCGGCGGCGACGAACATCTCCTCTTCGAGCGTGACGACGAGTTTCTCCAGGTCCTCGCGCGACATCCCCTCGACGTCGGGGCGCGCGCCGCGGCGGCGACGACCGGGCACGTTCGGGTTCTCGAGCGAGAGGAACTCGGCGATGTCGGAGACGCCCTTCACGATCGAGACAGGTGTCGTCCCCTGCGCCTCGTTGTACGCGAGCTGGATCCCGCGGCGGCGCTCCGTCTCGTCCATGGCGCCCTGGATCGCCTCGGTGAGCTTGTCGGCATAGAGGAGCACACGCCCGTTGACGTTCCGCGCCGCGCGCCCGATCGTCTGCACGAGGGCAGTCTTCCCGCGCAGGAACCCCTCCTTGTCGGCGTCGAGGATGGCGACGAGCGAGACCTCGGGCAGGTCGAGCCCCTCGCGCAGCAGGTTGATCCCGACGAGCACGTCGTACTCGCCGAGGCGCAGCTCGCGGATGATCTGGATCCGCTCGAGCGTGTCGATCTCGGAGTGCAGGTAGCGGGCCCGGACGCCGGCCTCGAGCAGGTAGTCGGTCAGGTCCTCCGCCATCTTCTTCGTCAGCGTGGTCACGAGCACGCGCTCGCCCGCCTCCTCACGGCGGCGGATCTCGTTCAGGAGATCGTCGATCTGGTTCCGCGTCGGCCGCAGCTCGACCTCGGGATCGACCAGATAGGTGGGCCGGATCAGCTGCTCGGCCACGACTTGCGAGTGCCGCAGTTCGAACGGGCCGGGCGTGGCCGAGACGAAAACGAGCTGATGCACCTTCTCGAGGAACTCGTCGAAGCGGAGCGGACGGTTGTCGAGAGCGGAGGGGAGCCGGAAGCCGTGCTCGACCAGCGTCTGCTTGCGGGAGCGGTCGCCCTCGTACATGCCGCCGATCTGCGGCACCGTCTGGTGCGACTCGTCGACGAAGACGACGTAGTCGGACGGGAAGTAGTCGAGCAGCGTGTGCGGCGCCGAGCCCGGCGGCCGCCCGTCGAGGATGCGGGAGTAGTTCTCGATCCCGTTGCAGAAGCCGAGCTCGCGCATCATCTCCAGGTCGTACTCCGTCCGCTGCCGGATCCGGTGCGCCTCGAGCATCCTGCCCTCGTTCTCGAACAGCGCCACCTGCTGCTCGAGCTCGTGCTTGATCTCGTCGTAGGCGCGTTCGATCGTCGGTTTCGACGTGACGTACTGCGTCGCCGGGAAGATCGTGACCGTGTCGAGCCTGGCGAACACCTCGCCGGTGAGCGGGTCGAAGTGCGTGATCTGCTCGACCTCGTCTCCGAACATCGAGACGCGGTATGCGGTCTCCGAGTAGGCCGGCTGGACCTCGATCACGTCGCCCTTGACGCGGAAGCGGCCGCGCCCGAGCAGCGTGTCGTTGCGGACGTACTGGATGTCGATCAGCTTCCGCAGCATGACGTCGCGGTCGGTCTCCTCGCCCACGGTCAGGAAGACGACCCGCTTCTCGTACTCCTCGGGCGAGCCGAGGCCGTAGATGCAGCTGACCGACGCGACGATGACGGTGTCGCGGCGCGTGAGCAGGTTCGAGGTGGCGGCGTGGCGGAGCCGGTCGATGTCGTCGTTCCGGGACGAATCCTTCTCGATGTAGAGGTCGGCCTGCGGCACGTACGCCTCGGGCTGGTAGTAGTCGTAGTAGGAGACGAAGTACTCGACCGCGTTCGTGGGGAAGAACTCGCGGAACTCGTTGCAGAGCTGCGCGGCGAGCGTCTTGTTGTGCGCGATTACGAGCGCCGGCTTCTGGACCTGCTCGATGATCCAGGCCATCGTCGCCGTCTTGCCGGTGCCGGTCGCACCGAGCAGCGTCTGGTAGCGCTCTCCGCCGGAGAGCGACCGCGCGAGCGTCTCGATCGCCTGCGGCTGGTCGCCGGTAGGTAGGTAGGCAGCCGATGTCTTGAGCTCTGCCACGATGGGTACAGCCTAGCCCGTGCCCTCGGAGCAACCGTCGCCGCCGTACACGACCTACGCCGCCCTCGTCGGCCTCTTCGGCGCCGGTATGGCCGGCGCCGGCGCCTTCGCGTCGCTGCGCGGACAACGGCCCGAGCACTTGACGCCGCTCGACCTCGCCGTCCTCTCGGCGGCCACGTTCAAGGCGGCGCGGACCGTGGCCCACGACGAGGTGCTGAGCTTCCTGCGCCAGCCGTTCGTGCGCGAGCAGGCGCACGAGGGCGACGAGACCCCGGTCGAGACGGGCGACGCCCGCCAGGCGATCGGCGAGCTGCTCACGTGCAGCCGCTGCATCGGCATGTGGGCCGCCGCGGGCGTCGTCGGCCTGCACACGGTCGCCCCCCGCACCGGCCGGCTGCTGACGTGGTCGCTGGCCGCATCGGCCGCGAACGACTTCCTCCAGGCCGGTTTCAGCGCGCTGACGAGCAAGGCGAACGAGCTCGAGCGACGCGGCGGCGGCGGTTAGCGCGAGGCGGCGGCGCTCAGCCGGGCTTGAGCGAGCGGGATCAGCTCGTCGAGATGGCCGCAGATGGTGCAACGGTACGTCCGGACTGTGCCGTCCCTACTGCCCGTGAAGATCCGCCTGCTCGTGCTGTCGAACGCGGCAGAGAACACGAGATCGTCATGGCCCTGGAGCAGGTAGATGAGCTCCCCGGTCGACGCGTCGAAGAGTCCGACCTTCTGCGGGCCGGCGGTGACGATCCACCGGCCGTCGGGGCTGAATCGGGCGTCGCTGACGACCGCGAAGTGTCCCCGTAGCTTGTGCACGACCGTGCCGCTCCGGGCGTTCCAGACGATCGGAATGTGGTCGCGGCTCGCGGTGACCGCATACACGCCGTCCGGGGAGAAGCGCGCCGACGTCACGAGATCCTCGTGCCCGCGCAGGACGATCTCCCGGCCGTCGGGGCGCGTGACGATCGCCGTCTTGCCATCGATCCGCAGCGTCGCCCCGTTGGAGGCCCGCTCGACGCCGGGCGGCGCCGTCGCCTCACGGACCGCGAGCTCGTCTCCGGCGGGCGAGACGACATGGAGCCGCCCGTCGTCGGTAACGACCTCGAGCGAGTCGCTTGCGAGGCCGACACGGGTGACGGGCTTCCCGAACGCTCGGACGAGCCGAAGCGGCGGCTGCCTTACGGCGTCCCACGCCCGCACAGTCCCGTCGTCGCCTGCACTGACGACGCGCCGCCCACCCGGCAGGTACGCAGCCGCCCGGACGCGCTCGCCGTGCCCCCGTAGTGTGGCGATCGACTCGGCGTTCTCGGCGCGCCAGACGCGTGCCGAGCCGTCCCTTCCAGCGGTGACGACGAAGCGGCCGTTGGGGCTGAAGTCGACATCGTCGACGAAGTTCTCGTGGCCTGGCAGGACGCTGACGATGTCGCCGCTCCCCACGCGCCAGACCCGGGCGGTTCCATCCGTGCTCGCGGTGGCTAGCAGGGTCGCGCGCGGGCTGAAGGCGATGTCGGTCACATGCCCGACGTGCGCGAACTGCAGCACCCCGCGCCGCTCCCCGGTCGTCACGCGCCAGAGGTGGACCAGTCCATCTGAGCCGCCGACGGCAAGCGTGCGGGCAGCCGGCCCGAACCGGATCGCGGTGACCGCGCTGGGTTGTTCGACGACGTAGCGGCCGTCGCCGTTCAGCGCGTTGACGACGATCGTCCGGCGGCTGCCGTCGGAGATAGCGAGCAGCGTCCGCTCCGGGCCCAGCGCCACAAAGCGGATCGAGGCCGGCGCGGGAATCGAGCCGATCACGTCGCCGCTCTCCACATCGCGCACGGGCAGCCGCCCCTCCGGAATGCGCACTCGCCGTTCGACGCGTCCCGTCCGCGGATCAAAGATCGTGAGGGTCCGGCCCGAGACGGCGACTGCGCCGTCAGCCCTCAGCTCGAGCAAGCGCCCGGGGAGACGCCGGGTCGCCACCTTTTCGAGATCGGCGTTCAAGAGCGTGATCTCGCGAGCGGAAGCGGCGGCGATGAGGTCGCCCGGGACCGTGGCCACTGCCTCTACAGGGACCTGCGACCTTCGCGCCCAGGCGTGCGCGGGACTCGAGCAGGGCGCGACGCAGGACGTCCTCCGTACGCTCGGACGGCTCGAGGTCGGCCGCCTGCAGGGCGAGCCGGAGGCTGCGCTCCGGGTCGAGGGCGAGCTGCGACAGCGCAGACGCGGCCAGCTCCCGCGCCTCGGCCGTCCGTGCGAGGTCGCGCGCCTCACTCCGCTGCGACAGCGCCCACACTGCGAGTGCGGTCGTGCCGGCGAGTGCGATGAGCGCGGCCGTCGCCAGGAGCGCCACCCGCCGGTGCCGGCGCCGCGCCGCCTCGCGCTCCCGCTCGAGCGCCCGCCCTGACTCGTGACCAGCACGCCACGCGAGCACGGCCGGCGCGAGCACGTCGTGGAAGATCTCCCAGCGCGGCGGCCCGCCAGCACGGCCGGAGATCCGCCGGACGATCCGCGCCGCGTCTAGACGCGCGAGCACGGGCTCCAGGACGGCGGGGTCCTCGTTCGCATAGCGGGCCAGGTCGTCGAGCGCGTGCGCGATCTTCGTCCCCGACGGCGTCACGAGATGGTCGAAGAGCACGGCCACGAGATCGCGCTCGTGCGGCGACAGGCCACTCAGCGCGCGCTCGAGGTGCTCCTCGACGATGTGCTCGGCGCCGCCGAGCTCCCCGAGCGTCGAGGCGCGGAGCACGTCCGACCCGCGATCGCGCTCGACATCCCAGAGCCGCTCGAGCACGAGTTGGAGGTACGGCGCCTCCACGCGGCGCTCGCGCACCGCCTCATCGACGAGCCCGCGCCCTGAGAGGTGCTGCTCGATCCGGCCGGCAGCGACCTCGTCCAGCACTGCCTCGACGAGCTCGTCCTCGGCCGTCACCTCAGGCCCGCCCAGCTCGGCGTATGCGCGCAGCGGGCCCTCGATCGCCGAGCGCGCCGCAGCGCGTGTCAGGTGGTCGAGGCGGAGGAGGTTGCCGAAGAGGCCGGGGAGCCGCCGCTTGAGCGCGTCGAGGTCGGCGAGCGAGTCGTCGCGGACGCCGAGCAGGACGTGCACGGGCAGGTCGCTCCGCGTCAGCACGTCCTCGAGCGCGCCGGCCAGGGGACCGCCGTCGCGGCCGTGGTAGAGGACGTACTCCTCCATTTGGTCGAGGATCAGATAGAGCTCGCCGCCCGAGGCGATCGCGCGCTCGGCGAGCGCGTCGACGAGCGGGACGTCCGTGGGCGCCCCCGCCGCCGCGGCCACGGCCAGGATCGGGTCGTCGCGCCACGAGTCGACGATCGCGACCTCGGCGACGCCCTCCTCCCCCGGTCCGGCAGGGACGAGCGAGCGCAGCCGTTGCGCCACGCCCGCGCGCAGCACCGAGCTCTTCCCAACGCCGCTGGGGCCGTAGAGGACAGTCAGCCGCGACGCCATCAGGTTCGCGGCGACGACTTCCGACTCGCGCTCACGGCCGAAGAAGAAGCGGCGGTCGTCGTCGCCGTCGCCGAACGAGGAGAGGCCCTTGAACGGCGAACGCGGGATCACGCGACGATCTCCGTCTCCAGCGCGGAAGTTACCTGCGCCAGTTGCTCCGCATAGGTCGCGAGGGAGACGTCGTAGACCTCGGCCCCGCGCTCGCGCCAGAGCTCGCTCGCCACGTGCTCGGCTGCGGGCTGCACGGCCCAGGAGCGATACGCGAGCCGGTCGCCGCCCCAGACACGGCGCAGAAAGACGCGCAGACTCCAGTCGTCGACGGCGTAGCCGAGGAAGAGGAGGTGACTGCGGCGCAGGCGCGCGGCGAGCTGCACCGGTACAGCTCCGGCCGCCTCGCCTGCGACGAGGTAGTCGATGTGGTCGTCCTCGCTGACCGCGAAGCTCTCGCGCTCGCGCGTCTCGCTCCGGTCGACGTGGCCGTGGATCTTCAGCAACACGCTCCGCTCCTCGAGCGCGAGCCCCGCATACGCGTTCGGCTCGTCCACCACGACCGCCCGGCCGTCGGGCGCGATGTGGAGGAACTTGCCACGGTCACGTCCGGAGGCGACGTATGCGACGACGTCGAGCGGCTCTCCCGCCGCCTCGAACGCGCGCTCGACGCCCGCGTCGAACGCCGTCGAGACGATCAGCTGCTGCGGCATGCCGCGCGAACGTAGGACCGGCGGCAGAGCTGCGAGCCAGGCGTGCACGGGTCCCGGCTCGAGGTCTCGGTCGAGCGCGAGATGGAGCTCGTCGTGCAGGGGGCCGATTCCGTTGCGGGCCGCGACGGCTTGCGAAACGTATGCGAGCCCGCGCCCTGCGGTGTCGAGCTCGAAGCGCTCGGCAAGCAACGGGGCGAGCTCGTCGCCTGCCACACCCCCCTGCCCCGGGGCCGAGGACGGGCACGAGCCGGCCGGCCACGAACGCGCGCATGACCTCGTCGTAGTGGTCGTCGAGCGACGGCGGCGCGACGCGGACGAGCGACCGCTCCTGGCGGAGGATCGAGCCGTACAGCGCCTGCAGCTCCGGCCCGGGTTCGATCCCGAGCTCGTCGACGAGCGCTCGGCGCGCCTCGTGGTAAGCGTCGGAGCGCGTCCGCCTGGCGCCCCGAGCGATAGAGCGCGAGCATGAAGTGACTGCGGAGACGCTCGCGGAGCGGATGGTGGCGCACGAGCGCCTCGAGCTCCGCTACGAGCTCGGCGTCCACACCGAGCTCGAGGTCGGCGGCGATTCGGTCCTCGAGCACACCGAGCCGAAGGTCCTCCAGCCGGTGGATTTCTGTCTGCGCAAAGTCCTCTAGCTCCGAGTCGGCCAGCGCCGGTCCGCGCCAGAGCGAGAGCGCCTCGCGGAGGAGGGTCGCGCGCTCGGCCGGCTCGGCGGTACGGGCCTCGCGCACGAGCCGCTCGAATCGGGAGAGGTCGAGCTCCGCGCCGTCCAGCTCGAGCACGTAGCCCGCCGGACGAGTGTGCAGCAGCCCCGGGCCGAGCAACTTTCGGAGCTGCGAGACCGAGTTCTGCAGCGATGTCGTCGCCGTCCGCGGCGGGTGCTCGCCCCAGAGTTGGTCGACGAGACGCTCCGTCGAGACCGGCTCGTTTGCGCGCAAGAGCAGGAGCGTCAGGAGCGCACGCTGGTGCCTCCCGCCCAGGGGCACGGACACGTCATCGGCGAGGACCTCGAGCGGCCCGAGGATCCTGAACTCCAGCATTTCCACGGTTGTAACAGGGTTCACGGGCGTTTGATAGGGCCGCGCCGCCCGGATTAGCGAGCCATTAGGTCCGCATGAGTGAGCCGTTGCGGGGCGCTTCGACGGTGGCCGCATGGCTACCAAGCGCACCACCTCAACCCGCGGCAGGTCGTCGCCGCACCTATGTCACCCTCGCCTCCAGCCTCTTGTTCGCAACAGCGCTGCTGCTCGCGCAGATCCGCGCCGACGGGCCTCCGATCGGGGCCGGCGGTGTCCGGAACCCGGCCGCCGCGTCGCCCGACAGCCGCGGCTTCTCCCGGAAGCTCGTCGAGACGGTGCGCACATGGGTGATCCGCTACCGCAGCCACACCGGCACGATCCGGCCGGCCTACGTGGTGGTGCCGGAGTGGTACGGCCCTGAAAACAACCCGCCGCTGCCGGTGATCGTCTCCCCGCACGGACGTGGCGCGGACGGTCGCTCGAACGCGAAGTTCTTCGACCGGCTTCCCGCGGTCGGCCGCTTCGCTGTCATCAGCCCCGATGGAATGGGTCGGAAACTGGAGAATTTCTCCTACGGCGCGCCCGGCCAGATCGACGACCTCGCCCGCATGCCTCAGCTCGCGAGCGAGGCACTGCCCTGGCTCCGGGTCGACCGGCGGCGGATCTTCGCGCTTGGCAGCAGCATGGGCGGCCAGGAGACGCTGCTGCTCGTCGCGCGTCACCCTCGCCTGCTGGCCGGCGCCGCGGCGTTGGACTCCGTCACCGACCTCGCCCGGCGCTACGGTCAGCTCCCCCACCTGCCCTGCGCGACGAGCTGCCTCGCCCGCTGGGGCAAGCCGTACGGTTCCGTCCTGCAGGCGACGATGCGCCGCGAGGTCGGCGGCTCGCCTACGGCTGCGCGGCGGGCGTACGCTGCCCGCAGCGGCCTCAGCCAGGCGCGCGCGATCGCGTTTTCGCGCGTGCCGCTACAGCTCTGGTGGAGCACGGAGGACCGGATCGTGTGGGACCAGGAGCACCAGTCGCAGGCGCTCTACGACGAGATCCGCCGCCTGAACGGCTGCGCCACGGTCAGCACCTACGTCGGGGACTGGGCCCACTCGAAGGAGATGCGCGCGAGCGCCCTCCTGCCGATCGCGCTGATCGGTTTCGGGCTGCTGCCTCGCGACACGAAGGCGCTGCCGACCTCGGTCCGCCACGAGCCGACCGCGCGCTGCGCAGGGTCGAAGGGCGAACTGTGAGACCCGCGCTCGTCCTTCTAGCTCTCGTCGCGGTCGCGTTCACCGGGGCCCGAGGGCGGCACGCGAGTGCCGGCGACCTGCGCGCCGCCCGCGGGAGAGCCTGGGTACGCGGCGCGGGTCGAGACGGCGCTGCGGGCCGGCCGTGACGTCTGGGGCGAGGCGCTGCTGGCCTCGGGTGACGGCCCCACGTATGCGGGGCCTCCCGCTTCCTGCGGCCGATTCTCTTCGCGCGCGCTGCAGGCAGACTCGGCTGACGCGGTCGCGGATGCACTACGTCGCCTTCTCGCATCCGAGCGGCGTCCGTGGCGCCGAGTCCGTCGCGCTTCACGTCGCCGACGGCGGCGAGATCCTCGCGCAGCGCGCCGACGGCGCGGCCTTGACGATCTCCGTCGGCGGTGAGCGGTACGGCGGCTGCCTCGGCCGGCTCACCTTGCCGCGGCTCGCCGGCGGCTACCTGCCGATTCTGCAGACCGCGTACGTGGACGGACACGGCGTCCGCTACCGGCAGGAGTCGTTCGCCGCGCGCGTCCCGGACGACGGCCCGCTCGTCAGCTTCGTGCGACTGACCGCGGACGCGCGGGCGGCGGCGACCGGGGCGAGTATGCGCTTCGCCGGGCCTTCGGCGGGCCTGTCGCTGGCCGTTCGCCGCGGCGCCCGTCGGACGGTCGCGATCGCTTGGCCACTCGGCGCCCCTGCACCCGAGAGGATCGGCCTGAGCACGTATGTGTCGACCCGCAGCAGGATCGCGGCCTACTGGACGCGTCGCCTGGCGGAGGGGGCGCGCTTCGAGGTCCCCGAGCCGCGCGTGATGAACGCACAGCGAGCTCTCCTGATCCAGAACCTCGGGCTGACTTGGCGCTACAGCATCGGGAACGCCTACGAGCAGTTCTCCTTCCCGGAAGGTGTCGATGCGGCGCAGGTGCTCGGGTACTACGGTTTCGCAGACGTTGCCCGCGCGATGCTGCGGACGTCGCTCACGCGCCGGGCGACGCCGTACCCGAACTGGAAGATCGGCCAGAAGCTCGTCGGCTCGGCGCTCCAGCACCGACTCTTCGCCGATCGTGCCTATCTCGACGCAGTCACGCCTGCGCTCGAGGGATACCTGAACGGGCTCGAGCGCCAGCTCGACGCGGAAGGGCGCGGGATCCTACAGCGCGAGCGGTTCTCCTCCGACATCCCCGACTCCGTCTACGGTCTCCACTCGCAGGCGGTCGTGTGGCAGGGACTGCGTTGGCTCGGCCAGGCGTGGGCAGAGACCGGGCACGCCACGCTCGCCGAGCGGTGCCGCACGCTGGCGGACCGACTCGAGCGGGGCCTCCGGGCGGCGGTGCGCGCGTCTCAGGTGCGGTTGCCGGACGGCTCGCTTTTCCTGCCGGCGCGGCTCCTCGACGCCGAGCGGCCCTACGAACGCCTCACCGCCTCGAGGCCCGGCAGCTACTGGAACCTCGTCGTGCCGTATGCGCTGGCATCGGGCTCTTCGCACCTGGGAGCGTCGAAGCGCAAGGAGCGCTCCGGTACTTGGCGTTGCACGGATCACGGCTCCTCGGGCTCGTCCGCGCAGGCGCGTACGCGCTCTACGGCCTGGACGCTCCCTTTCCCACGTCCGGCACCGACCAGGTCTACGGCCTCAACGTCGCCCGTTTCCTCGCCGCCAACGACCGGCCCGACCACCTCGTGCTGGCGCTCTATGGCCAGCTCGCCGCAGCGATGACGCCTGACACCTTCGTCGCGGGCGAGGCCGCGTCGGTGACGCCGCTCCCGCGGCGAGCACTACCGCTCGATGTACCTACCGCCGAACGGCGCCGCCAACGCGACCTTCCTCGGGACGCTGCGCCTGATGCTGGTCCACGAGACCCTCGACGGAGAGGGACGGCCGACCGCGCTCCAGCTCGCCCTACGCCACGCCACGTGCCTGGCTCGCGACGGGAAAGCAGATCGCCGTGCGCAACGCGCCGACGAGCTTCGGCCCGCCTCTCCTACTCGGTGGTCGCGAGCTCAAGAAGGATTCGCGCCACGATCTCCGTCCCCTCACGCGCGCCGCTACGGGCGCTCAGCCTGCGGCTTCGTCTACCCCGCGGCGACCGGGTCACGTCGGCCCGCCTCGGCGGCCGTGCGCTCGAGGTGATCGGAGAGACGGTCGTTCTGCCGCGAGGAGCCGGACGGCTCGAGCTCGTCGTGGACGTCGACCGTGGTCGAAGCGGTTCCTGACCAGTCCATCACGCGTCGTCATTACGATTCCCGACTGCCATGCGCAGCCTCGCCCTCGCCGCGCTCGTTTTCGCATTCCCGTCGGCCGCTCAGGCGGCCGATTTGACGATCGCGCCGCGTGACTTCTCGCCGGCGGCCAAGCGGCTGCGCGTCCACGCCGAGTTGCCGGCGCCGGCACGGGTCGGTGTTCAGCTCGCCACCGAGGCTGGTCGGCGCGTCGGCTGGATCGTCCCGCCCCAGCGGCGACGCTTCCTGACCATGCGCTGGAACGGCCGCCTCCGCGGCGCAGACGTGGCGGAGGGCCGGTACGTGATCCGGCTCGTCGACCGCGGCCGGGTGGTGGCCTCGAGCCCACTCCGGATCGACCGCACCGCTCCGAGAGTCACCAACTTCAGCGTGCGCAACGGCAGCCGCACGCCCTTCCGCGGCGACAACCCGCGCCTGACGACGATCTCGCCCAACGGCGACCGGCTGCGCGACGCAGCCAAGATCCGGTTCAGGCTCAGCGAGCGCGCGCTCGTCCACTTCGAGGTGACGCGCACGGTCAGCGCGCCGCAGACGGTCTACGAGCTCAAGGCGAACCTCCGGCCCGGCCGCAACGTCTTCACCTGGCATCCGCCGAAGGCGACCGGCCCACGCACCTACCTCGTCCGGATCACGACGACCGACTCGGCGGGGAACCGCCGGACGTACGGCGCCGACAACGCCCGTGCGGGCCGGCGGCTCACCTCCGCGGTCGTGCGAGTGCTGGGTGTGGACGCCGGCTTCACCCGGGAGAGCTACGGGCCGAACAGCTCGGCCCGGCTCGTGATCGAGACCGACGCCACCTCGCTCACGCATGCAGACCTTCCGCGCCGGCCCGGAGGACTCGCGGACGCACAACGACACGGTCATGATCGGCGCCCCCGTGAGCAAGGAGGTGACGATCCCCTGGCAGGCGCGGCATCGCGCGGCGACCCTCAACTGGGCGATCGGACCGTGGGGCTCCGGCGTGTACTTCGTCAGGATCACGGCGAACGACGGCCGGATCGGCTACGCGCCCTTCGTCGTCCGGCCCGAGACGCTCGGGGCGACGAGCCGGATCGCCGTCGTCATTCCGACGAACACCTGGCAGGCGTACAACTTCCGCGACTCCGACGGCAACGGCTGGGGGGACACCTGGTACGCGAAGGGCGCGCAGAGCACGGCCGCGCTCGGACGCGCGTTCATTCGCCGGGGGGTGCCGCCGCAGTGGCGCAAGTACGACGTCGACTTCCTCCGCTGGCTCTTCTGGACGGGGAAGACGCCGGACATCATCACCGAGTCCGACCTCGAGGCGATCCCGACCGCGGAGGAGCTGATCCGCCTCTACGACTTCGTCGTCTTCGGGGGCCATACCGAGTACGTGACGAGACACGAGTTCGATCTGATCGAGGGCTACCGCAACCTCGGCGGCAACCTTGCCTTCCTTTCGGCGAACAACTTCTTCTGGGAGGTGCGCCTGCAGGGCCGCACCCTCCGCCGCACGCGGCTCTGGCGGGACATGGGCAGAGCCCGAGGCGACGCTGCTGGGGGTGCAGTACCGCGCGAACGACGACGGCCGGCTCCAGCGCCCGTTCGTCGTCCGCTCAGCAACGACGGCGCCCTGGCTCTGGGCGGGAACCGGCCTCGTCGACGGCGCCACCTTCGGCGAGGAGCTCGGCGGCTACGGGATCGAGATCGACCAGGCGACGCCGCTCACACCGGCCGGCACGATCCTGCTCGCAGACATCCCCGACGTCTTCGGCCCCGGCCTGACGGCGCAGATGACCTACTACGAGACCCCCGCCGGCGCGAAGGTCTTCGCGGCGGGTGCGATCGACTTCGGCGGCAGCGCGATGGTGCCGCGGATCAGTCGGATGCTCGAGAACCTGTGGGCGCGCCTGGCGACACCGTAGAGCTCGTTCGCGCCGCGACGGACACGGAGCTGGGATCGCTCCGTCGCCTCTACGCCCTCTACCTGCACGATCTCTCCGAGTTCTCGACCCACTACGAGCTCGACGAGGAGGCGCGCTGGCGGCCCGACTACCTCGAGGACATGCTCACGTGGGACGAGTGCCACTGCCTCCTGATTCGGGCGGGCGGCAAGCCGGCCGGCTTCGCGCTCGTCTCGGTGCAGCCCTTCCCTCACATGCCGGCCGACGCCGACGCCCGGATGGCGGAGTTCTTCGTCGCGCAGCCGTACCGCCGGCGCGGGATCGGAAGGGCGGCGGCGCTCGCGGCGTTGCGCAGGTTCCCGGGGAACTGGGCGCTCGAGGTCGTCACGGGCAACGACGCCGCGCTCGCGTTCTGGCGGGCGGTCACCGGCGAGGCGACGGGCGGCGACTACGTCGAGCTCGAGCGCACGGGCGACACCGTGCAGCGGTTCACGATTCGCCTAGCGAGCCGCGGCGACGGGCGTCGATTCGGCCCTCGCCCGTGGCCCGTAGCGGAGCGCGACCGAGGCGAAGTAGAGCGCGAAGACCGTCATTCCGGCGGCGATGATCCCGAAGACCGGCCGCGTCCCGAGCTCCTCGAGCAGCGGCCCGGCCAGCGCGAGCCCGACCGGCCCGGCGAGCATGGCGACGGTCAGCACGGCGGTCATCACCTTCGGCCGGAGCGCTTCGGGCGTCCGCGTCGTCATCAGGCCGATCACGGGCGCGTTCACGAGCGGCTGCGGGATCGTCGACACGAAGAGCGCCGCCATCGTCGCCCAGAGGGGCAGGTCGAGGCCCAGCAGCCAGATCGGCAGCGGTAGCGCGACGATCCCGACCGCCGCGAGCTTGAGCGGCTTGAAGCGTGGCATCAGCCGCATCGCGAGCACCATTCCACGAGTGCGCCCGCACCGAGCGACGCGAACAGCGCGCCGGCGACCCGCGAGCTCTCGCTGAACTCCTCGAACGCGAGCACGGGCAGGGCGGCTGCGAGCGCCGAGCCGAACATGTTCAGGAACACGGCCGCGAGCCCGATGCGCCAGAGAAGCTCGTCGCGAAGCAGGAAACGGAGGCCGGCGAGAACGCCGTGCGCGTCCTCGGTCTGCGGCAGCGGCGGCCGCGCCGGAACGAAGAGCGTCAGCGTCAGAAACGAGACCGCGAACGTGGCCGCGTCGACGTAGAGCGCGTTCGTCGCGCCGAGTGAGGCGATCAGCAGGCCTGCCGCAACCGGGCCGAGCAGGTTGGTGAGCGTGGTCGCGCCCTCGATCACCGCGTTCGCCTGGGCAACGGTCGTCTCGTCCTCGCCGACCAGCTCCGGGAGGATCACGCGCTGTGAGGCGAAGAACGGCGCCAGGAAGCAGCCGATCAGGAAGACGATCGCCAGCAGCAGCGGGAAGCTCAGCAGGCCGGCCGCGTGCAGGAGCGGCAGCGAGCACATCAGCGGCACGCGCGCCAGGTCGCAGAGCTGCATCGTCCGCCGCGCGCCGAGCCGGGCGACGAGCGTCCCGCTCGGGATGCCGAGCAGCGCGATCGGCGCCATCTGGACTGCGAGGACGATTCCCATCTTCGCGGCAGAGCCCGTCGTGACGAGCACGAACCAGGGCAGCGCCAGGAACGTGATCCGCGAGCCGAGCGAGCTAACGACCTCGGCGGCGATCAGGGCGGCGAGCGATCGGTTCCGGAGGATCTGCACCGCGCGAGAATATAGTACGTCCGTACGTTTTTGTAAAGTGAGGACATGCCGAAGGTCTCGACCGAGCACAAGCAGCGCCGCCGCGAGGAGATCCTCGCCGGTGCACAGCGCGCCTTCGCCCGGCACGGCTACGAGGGCGCGACGGTGGCGCGCCTCGAGGAGGAGACCGGGCTCTCCCGCGGGGCGATCTTCAGCTACTTCGAAAACAAGGAGGCGCTCTTCGTCGACGTCGTCGTCGGGTCGTCGGACCGGCTTGTCGAGGCCTGGCTCGACCGCGGCTTCCGCGCCCTGCTCGACGCGATCACACACGAGGACCCCCGACTGGATCGCCGTCCAGCTCGAGGCTGCGCTCAGGCTCCGCACCGACGAGCGCTTTCGCGACCGCTTCGCGCGGCTGAGCCGCGACGTGGCCGCGCGGCGCGAGGAGCGGCTCGCCCGGCTACGCGGGACGGTGCGCGACGACATCCCGGTCGACACCGCCGCCAAGTTCCTCACGATCATCGCGAACGGGCTCGCGCTCGGGCGCGTCAGCGGTGACGAGCTGCCCGACCTCGACCTCTTCAACGAGCTCGTCGAGACGGGCGCCGCGCCCCGTTAGAGGCCGAGCTCCGACGAGTAGGCGCGGGCGTAGATCGCCTTCAGCTCGCGTACCCGCTCCACGTAGTGGCGCGTCTCGGGGAACATGATCCCTACGCCCCGGCGCGCCAGCGGTCGACGTTCGCCTGACCGGCGTTGTACGCCGCGAGCGCGAGCTCCTCGTAGTCGTACTTCTTCAGCCGGTGGCGACGTACCGGCGCCGTAGCGCACGTTGAGCTCCGGGTCGAGCAGGTCTCGCTCCTGCCAGCCGCTGCCGCCCGTGCGGTCGGCGATTCCCTGCGCCGTCGCGGGCAGCAGCTGCATCAGCCCGACCGCGCCAGAGCTGGAGACCGCGTCCGCGTCGAACTTCGACTCCTGGTAGATGACCGCCGCGACGAGCTCCGGCTCGAGGCCGTAGTTCTTCGCGTGGCCGGTCACGATCTGCTCGTAGCGGAGCGGATAGCGGATGCGCTCGTAGACCTCAGGCTTCTCTGTGACCACATAGAGGCCCAGCCCGGCGAGCACGAGGGCGACAACCCCCAGCAGCGACAACCGAGTCACGCCGGCTCCTTCGCCTTCGGCTCAGTCGCGCGGGGGAAACCCTGTTTCCCCCGCGAGCCCCCTATTCGTTGACACCGATGCTCCGCATCGGCGCGTGCCGAAGGGGGAACCTGCCGGTTCCCCAGACCCATCCTGCCGGCGTGACTGAGTCCACGCCGGCTCCTTCGTCAATTCCGCCATCACCCCTGCGACCCAGGCGTCCAGCTCTTCGAGCGTGCCCGTGTTCACGTAGGCGAAGTCGGCCCGCTTGACCTTTTCCTTGTCGGGGAGCAGGCGCTGGTCGCGGTCGTCTTGCCTGACGCCGCGGCGCTGGTCGCGCAGCTTCGTCGGCGCTGTGATCACGACGACCTTGTCGAACCTCTTGTCCCCGCCCGTCTCGTAGAGGAGCGGCACCTCCGTCACGCAGACCTCGGGCGGGTTCGGCAGCTCGGCCAGTTTCTCCCGCCAGGTAGGATCTCCGCGACACGGCGGATGGAGCAGCCGCTCGAGGAAGTCCAGCTTCCCGCGGTCGGCGAAGACGACCTCGGCGACGCGGCGCCGGTCGATCTCGCCGTTCGCGCCGAGCACCTCTTCCCCCAGCTCCGCACCATCGCCTCCTTGACCTCCGGGTCGGAGCGCAGTAGGTGATGGACGATTTCGTCGCTCGAGACCGTCGCGGCGCCCGCCTTTCGGAATGCGTGCAGCGCCTCGCTCTTTCCGGCGCCGATCCCTCCGGTAATCGCGACCGCTATCGGCCGGGGCACGCTACGGATTGATTGGTGTGGCTGCGGCGTCGGGCTCGGGCTCGTCGCCCGCTGCAGCATCCGAGTCGACAGTCGGCTCGTCGACCGGCTCGTCACCGGCGGCGGCCTCGGCCTCGGCGGTCGACTCGGCCTCGAGCTCGACCTCGGCGGCGGCGTCGGACTCCGGTGCCGGCGCCTCCTCGAGCTCCGGCTCGGCGGCGGCCTCGGGCTCGGCGGTTGGCCCCGGCTCGGCGGGAGTCTCCGGCTCCGCCTCAGCGGCCTCCGGCTCCGCGGCGGCCTCCGGCTCCGGCACTCGGCTCCGGCTCCGCCTCGACGCCTCCGGCTCCGCGGCCGCGGCCTCCGGCTCAGCCTCGGTGGCGTCCTCCCCGGTCTCGGCGACCGCGCCGCCGGCCGGGAACACGTCCTCGGAGAGGTTCAGGTTCGGCGTCACGTGCACGGACTCGGCGCCGTCGGCGCGCGGCAGCGGCTCTTGGCCCTCTTCCACCCGCTTCAGCGAGAGGGAGAGGCGGCGCCGCTCGGCGTCGACCTCGAGGATGAGCACGTTGACCGCATCGCCCTGCGAGACGACCTCACGCGGGTTCTCGACATGATGCTGGGCGAGCTCGGATATGTGCACGAGCCCCTCGACGCCGGGCAGGATCTCGACAAAGGCGCCGAACGTGACGACCTTCGTGACGCGCCCCTCGACGACGTCGCTCTCGGAGTAGCTCTCGAGGACCTGCTGCCGGGGTCGGACTGCGTCTGCTTGAGCCCGAGTGAGATCCGCTGGCGCTCGCGGTCGATGTCGAGCACCTTGACCTTGACCTCCTGGCCGATCTCGAGCACCTCCGACGGATGGTTGACGTGGCTCCACGAGAGCTCGGAGATGTGGATCAGGCCGTCCATCCCGTCGAGGTCGACGAAGGCGCCGAAGTCGACGATGTTCGAGATCGTCCCCTCGACGACGTCGCCCGGGTTGAGCCGGTCGAGGATCTGCTGGCGCTGCTCCTTGCGCTCATCCTCGAGGACGGCGCGGCGGGAGGCCGACGTTGTTGCGCGACCGGTTCAGCTCGATCACCTTGCAGCGAAGCTCGGTCGCCATGAACTCGTCGAGGTCCTGCACGCGGCGGATGTCGACGAGCGAGGCGGGCAGGAAGCCGCGAACGCCGAGGTCGAGGATGAGGCCGCCCTTGACGACCTCGATCACGCGGCCGACGACGGGTTCCACCGGACTCGGCGGCCGTCTCGATCCTCTTCCAGGCGAGCTCGAAGCGCGCGCGCTTCTTCGAGAGGATCAGGCGCCCCTCGGCGTCCTCCTTGGTGAGCACGAGGGCGTCGATCTCCTCCCCGACCGCGACCTCGTCGGCGGGATTGACCGAGCCGGATCGAGAGCTCGGCGACCGGGATCACGCCCTCCGACTTGTAGCCGATGTCGACGAGCACCTCGTCTTTGTCGACGCGCACGACCGTGCCGTGGACGACTTCGCCCTCATTGATCGTGGGGAAGGTCAACTCGTAATCCGGGATCAGATCGCCGTCGGGGCCGGTGACCCAGACGCCGTCCTCGGCTTCTGTGGGCTTCTCGATCGTGTCGTTCGCCATAACGGAGCGCGCAGTATAGCCCAAAACTGTCGCCAGGTCCAAAGGAGCCAAGTAACAGTCTGTTACTTGGCCGGGATCGCGGCTCAG
>CAWDJZ010000015.1:0-105633 GCA_963802765.1 uncultured Gaiellaceae bacterium | reverse complement strand
GCCCGCACTCGCACTTCAGTCTCGGACGCGGACGCGGGCGAGCACCCACATCGCCTTGAAGCCGTCGCGCCAGGTGATCTTCTTGCCCTCCGCGTACGTGCGCCCGTAGTACGCGATCGGGAGCTCGTAGATCGCGCAGCTTGCGCCTGCAGACCTTGGCGGTGATCTCGGGCTCGATGGCGAAGTCGTCCTGGCGCAGGTCGAGCGAGCGGAGGACGTCGGCGCGGAACGCCTTGTAGCCCGTCTCCATGTCGGACAGCGTCGTGTTGAAGAGCACGTTCGTCAGCAGGAGAGGAAGCGGTTGCCGACCAGGTGCCAGAAGAGGTACGCGCGCTGCGGCTGCCCGCCCGACAGCCGCGAGCCGAAGACGACGTCGGCCGACCCCGCGCTCGATCGGCTCGATCAGCGCCGGCACGTCGGCCGGGTCGTACTCCATGTCGGCGTCCTGGATCACGGCGATCGTCGCCGTCGATGTGCGGGATCGCCGCGCGGATCGCCGCGCCCTTGCCGCCGTTCTGCTGGCGGACGAGCACGACGTCGTCGCGGCCGTCGGCCCAGCGCTCGACGATCTCGCCGGTGCCGTCGTCGAGCCGTCGTCGACGACGAACTGCTGTCGAGCGAGCGCGTCGACCCGCTCGAGCACCTCGCCGATCGTGCGCCTCGTTGAAGGCCGGAATAGGAACGAGATCCGCATGAGCAGGCGCCGACGCTACCTCATCGCTTAGGGTCGGCTGCCGTGCGTGCTCGGCTGCCGGAACTGCGCCACCGCGGCGTCCTCCTCGTCCTCGTCGGTCTCGCGCTCGTTCGAATCGCTCTCCCGCTCGCCGATCCTGGCTCGGATCGGGCACGTCGCTCGTACCCGGCTTCCCCAGGTACAACTACGACCCGCTGGCCGGCGACGCGTACGGCTACTACTCTGCCACGCGGGAGCTGCTCGCAACGCCGCTCCGGCTCGGGCTGGGGTGCTTCCGGGGGTTTTGTTGTCCCTGGCCGTCCTCGCGGCTGTCCCCCTCCGCTGGCGATCACGGCCGAGCGAGCGAACCGCGTTGACTTTCGTCGCGGTGTTGTGCGTGGCATCGACAGCCACGGTCCTTGCGCTTCGCATGCGGTCCTGCCGGTGCACCAACGACCGGCTGGCCCCCGCGTTGGGCGAGACCGCTGTTACCCCTACCGCGCGTTCGGCCTGCCGCTCGATCCGGATGTCGCGTTCGCCTTCGGCCTGGCTATCTCGCTCGCTGCCAACGCGGTCACTGTGTTCTCGACGTTCCTGCTCGGGTACTGGACGTCCGGGCGCCGAGAGGTCGGCCTCATCGCCTCGACCCTCTTCGCCCTCTGGCCGATCATTGCGCTCTTCGTTGGGAGGAGCCGCGAATTCGGGCCCTGGAACGTCGATCTCGGCCTCAGCCTCTATTCGGAGCCGGTCTCCACGGCGCTCGTCACGACCGGCTGCGCGCTCCTGGTACGGAGCACCGTGATGCCCAAGGGCACCGCCGTAGCGGCGGGTGCGTTGCTCGGCTTCTCCGTCGCCGTCCGACTATCGAATGCGCTGATCGCAGGAGTCGCCGTCGTCTTCGCCGCGTTGGCGGGGAGTCTCAGAACGTCGCTCTGGGTCGCGGCGGCCGGACTCGCTTTCCTGCCGCTCGTCCTCGCCTACTGGCCGAAGGGGTACGAGGCGCTGCCGGAGAGCGCGTTCCGAAACGATGCGTTCGGGATCGAGTACGCCCTGCCGGCGTGGCGGGACTCGGCCGTGTGGGGCTGGACGGCGCTCTTCGCGCTTGTCCCACTCGCAGTCCTCGGGATTCTTCACCATCTCCCGCCCGCCGGCGTTGCTCTTGTCGGCGTGGATCCTCTCCACCGCCGCCTTCTACACGTTCTACTTCTACACCCCGCTGCACCCACGGTTCCTCCTTGTCGTCCTGCCGGCGGTGTTCGTGCTCTGGGCGCCGGCGCAATGGCGCTCCGCAACCGCGCGCTTTACGGCTCCCTCATGTGCCCTCCGTAGACTCTCCGGCTGTGAAGGCGCCGAAGATCCTCGCCGTCGCCTCGGCCGTCGATCTCGACTTCCGGTACGGCTGCACCCCCGCGTGGTGGCAGCTGTGGAAGGGGCTCTACGAGGTCGGCGTCGACCTGATCGTGACCCCGTACCGCGGGCGGCCGGTCGAGTCCCCGTGGTGGCGCACGGCGCCGAACCCGACCTATCGCGAGGGCGAGAGCTTCGCCGCGCGTCCGAGGCGGGCTCGCGCGGATGAAGGGCGACCGGTACCTGCGCCGCGCGGAGGACAGCCCCGACGAGACGCTGTTCGACAAGGCGGCGCGGGAGACGATCTGGCGCTGGGTGACCCCGCGCTGGCAGCGCCACCTGACGCGGATCCTCGAGCGCGAGCAGGACATCGACGCCGTCGTCGTCTTCACCGTGCCGATGGCGCATCTCCGCGGCGTCCCGACCTTCCTGCGCGAGCGCTTCGGCGTGCCGGTCGTCTTCTACGACGGCGACGTGCCGATGAGCCTGCCGGAGTTCGGCGGCATGGACACGGGCTTCAACTACTACCACGGCGCCGACCCGTCGGAGTACGACCTCGTCGTCTCGAACTCCGAGGGCGGCCTGGGCCGGCTGCTCGAGCTCGGCGCCCGCCGCGCCGAGGCGGTCTTCTGGGGCGCCGACCCCGAGTTCTTCCAGCCGCGGCGCGTCGAGAAGACGAGCGACGTCTTCTTCTACGGCTACGGCGACAAGTTCCGCCGCGACTGGATGGCGGCGCTGGTCGGCGACCCGAGCCGCGCCGCGCCCGAGCTCGATTTCGTGCTCGGCGGCCGCGACTTCCTGGGCGACATCGGACGCGCCAGGCTGATCGGCGACGTGCCGTTCAACGCGTTCGCCCAGGCGATCTCCGCCGCGCGGATCAACCTCAACATCACGCGCCGCTCGCACGCGACCGTGACCGCCTCCGCGACGGCGCGCCCGTTCGAGCTCGCGGCGGCCGGCGCCGCGATCGTCTCGAACCCTTACGAGGGCATCGAGCGCTGGTTCGAGCCGGGCGAGGAGCTCATCGTCGTCTCGACGCCGAGGAGGCGCTCACCACCTACCGCCGGCTGCTGGACGACCCGGGCGAGGCCGAGGCGATGGGCGCACGCGCCCGCGAGCGCGTGCTCGACGAGCACACCTACGCGCACCGTGCCCGGCAGCTGCTCAAGCTGGTCGGGCTCGACGTGCCGGCGGCGAGCCGTGTCTGAGCGCGTCGTCGCCATCGTCCCGGCCTTCGACGAGGAGGAGGCGGTCGCCGCGGTCGTGCGCGAGATCCGCGCGCTTCGACCCGAGCTCGACATCGTCGTCGTCGACGACGGCTCGGCCGACGGCACCGCCGCCGCAGCCGCCGCCGCAGGCGCCTCCGTCGTCAGCCTCCCGTTCAACCTCGGCATCGGCGGCGCCGTCCAGACCGGGTTCAAGTACGCGCTCGAGCACGGCTACGACGTCGCCGTCCGGCTCGACGGCGACGGCCAGCACGACCCGACGGAGCTGCCGAAGCTGCTCGAGCCGCTCGGCCGCGGCGAGGCCGACGTCGTCGTCGGCTCGCGCTTCGCCGGCGGCGAGCGCGACTACAGCCGCCGCTCGCGCGGCGCGCCGGGATCCGCTGGTTCGCGCACCTCGTCTCGCTGCTGACGCGGCAGAAGCTGACCGACACGACCTCCGGCTTCCAGGCCGTGAACGCGCGCGGGATCCGGCTGTTCGCCGCCGACTACCCGCACGACTACCCGGAGGTCGAGGCGGCCGTGATGGTCGTCCGGCACCGGCTGCGGATCAAGGAGGTGCCGGTGCGCATGCGCGAGCGCGAGGTCGGCTCCTCGTCGATCACGACGCTCCGCTCCCTCTACTACGCGGTCAAGGTGACGCTCGCGCTCTTCATCGGCATCTTCCGCCGCCGCGTCGTCCCGGTGAGGAGGGATGAGCCCGTGACGCCGCTCCGCGTCTCGATCGCGGCGACGATCGCGTCGATCCTGCTCATCCTCGTCGTGCTGGAGCTGATCCGCAGCCGGCGCCTGCGCGAGCGCTACGCGCTGCTCTGGCTCGCGACCGGCGTCGTCCTGCTCGTCCTCTCGGCCTGGCGGGAGGCCTCGACACGATCGCCGGCTGGGTCGGCGTCACCGGCTATCCGCCGGCGGTGCTGTTCGCGGTCGGGATCCTCTTCATCCTGCTCGTCCTGCTGCACTACTCGACGGTGATCTCGAAGCTCGCCGACCAGAACGTGATCCTCGCGCAGCGGCTGGCGCTGCTCGAGAACCAGCTCCAGCTTCCCGCGAGGCCGCCCGACGGCGCCGCGAAGGGCAACGACCTGCAGCACGGTTGACATGACGCAGCCTGTCCCGAGCCGCACTCGGCGGACGGCGGCGTTCCTCGCGCGCAACGACCGCTTCCTCACGCCGCGCATGGTGGCGAGCATCGGCGCCTACCTGCTCATCACCGCCAGCTACCTGCAGGCCCGGCTCACCGACGACGGCGCCGATCTACTACGACTTCATGCGCCGCCTCGTCGGCGAGGACGTCGAGGCCTACGCCTACCAGTTCGGGGCCGTGTTCTGGAACCTGCCGTTCTACGTCCTCTCCCGGCCGATCCGGCTCGGGAACGACAACGACTGGGTCGACCACGTCCTGATCGGCGCGGTCGGCGTCGCGATCGCATCGGTCGCGGCGGTCGTCGTCCTCTTCTACGTGTCGTGGCGGCTGATCCGCAAGCTCGGCCTGCCCGGCGGCCCCGGCGCGATCCTGCTGACCGTGCTCGGCTCGCCGCTCTTCTACTACGCGATCTTCCAGACCGGGCTGAAACACGCGTTCGACACGCTGCTCGTCTCGGTGCTGGCGCTGCTCCTGCTCCACCTCAGCGTCCATCCGGCAACCACGCGCGTGGCGGTGGCGCTCGGTCTCGTCGTCGCGCTGCTGATCTCGGTGCGGTACGCGAACATCGTGCTGCTCGCCGGGGTGATCTACGTCTTCGCCCGCCGTCGCGCTACACGCAGGGGTACGTCGCGACCGTGACCGCGGTCGTCGGGGCGACCTGCATCCTCTCCTTGCCGCTGCTCCTGGGCATCCCATACGGCCTGCCGCCGCAGGAGGCGGCCGCGGGCAACGCAGGCGGTCGAGCCCGGCGACGCTGCTCGCGCCGCCACGACCGGTCCTGCTCGCGGGCAGCGCGCGAGCCGGTGAGCGTCGGCGGCGGCGTCGACAACCTCAGCTCGTTCAAGATCGACTTCGCGGCGCCCGCGAAGATGCTCTTCACGCTCAAGCGCGGCCTCTTCGTCTGGACGCCGCTGACGTTCTTCGGGGTCGTCGGGTTCCTGCTGCTGCTCCACCGCGACCGCGGCACCGGACCTTCCTCGTCGGGCTCGGGCTGAGCGCCCTCGCGCTCCTGCTCATCCACATCGTCTGGGGCGGCTTCTGGGCGGGTGGCTTCTCGTTCTCGCAGCGCTTCCTGACCGCGCTCTTCCCGCTCTTCGTGATCGGGATCGCGGAGCTGCTCGCGCGCACGAGGATGTGGATCGCACCAGTCCTGATCGCCTGCGTGCGTGGACGTGGTTCCTCGCCCTCCACCACTACTACGGCTACAACTTCGTCTCCGACGCGGACGGCGTGGATCGGATCGTCGAGCTCTATCGCACCGACGAGGAGACCCCGCGACACTTCTGGGACGTGCGCGTCGGCGGGCCGGTCTCGCGGCACTGGGAGGCGTACTTCGACTGGCTCGGCCTCCACTCCGAGCGCGAGCCGACTACCTCGGAGCCTGGCGCGAGGCGCTCGAGCCGCGCGGCAGCGTCGGCACGAGCAGCGGGACGCAGGCGACGAGCAGCGAGTAGGCGGGCAGTGCCGGCACGAAGCGCGACGAAGAAGGAGCCGTCGCCGACGCCGAGCTGCGGCGAAGCGCCCCAGGCGAACGCGAACGCGCCGAACCAGCCGCCGAGCAGGCAGCGCGACGGGAGCGAGCCGCGGGCGGCGCCGATCGCGCCCGCGAGCGGCAGCCACTGGAGCAGGCGGTTGCTCCAGGTGTACTCGCGCAGGCCGGTCATGTTGCCGTCGAAGGCGTCCCAGGAGACGTCGAGCCCGACGCCCTGCGCGCAGCAGCGCGGCGACGGCCGAGCGACGTCCGCGAGGCGCCAGCGACCGCTCGCGAGCCTGCGGCGAGCACCGCGGATCGAGCGCGGCCGCCCGGCCAGGCCGCGACGAGCGAGCGCGACCGCGCGCGAGCAGGAGCGCGCCGGCCGGCGAAGGCTGCCACCCGCGGCGATCCCGACCGCCTCGGGCAGCACGCGGTCGACGTAGGTGTCGCGGAAGCTCGCGTTGCGCGTAGAGCACGCCGACGACCGGCAGAGCGCGACGGCGAGGAGCGCCGACGGCGCCCGATCGCGCGCCTGCGACGGCGCCGGCCGAGCCACCAGCGCCGCGCCCGACCAGCGCCGGCACGAGCACGAGCTGGTTCAGGAGCAGCAGCCACCACGCCGCCTGGTCGTACTCGTCTGCCGCCGCGGCGACGCCCGCCGCGACGAGCCACATGAGCGCGACGAACGGAGCGACGGCGACCGCCGGCGCCCGCAGGTCGCTAACCGCGGTCACCGGCGAGGCGTGCGAGCGCGGTACCACGCGACCGTGCGCTCGATCCCCTCGCGAAGCGGCAGTCCGGGCGCGGAAGCCGAAGAGCTCGGCGGCGCGCGTCGCGTCGAGCGAGCGGCGCGGCTGCCCGTTCGGCATCGACGTGTCCCAGACGATCTCGCCCTCGAAGCCCGTCACCTCGGCGATCGTCTCGGCG
Organism: uncultured Gaiellaceae bacterium; assembly: GCA_963802765.1. GTDB lineage: Bacteria > Actinomycetota > Thermoleophilia > Gaiellales > Gaiellaceae > Gaiellasilicea. Next base: position 98,845 of record CAWDJZ010000015.1, on the reverse strand, counting down.
AGCTCGCGGATCGACGTCTCGACGCCGGTGCCGAGGTTGACGGGCTCGGCGCCGTCGTAGCGCTCCGCGGCGAGCAGCGAGGCCCTCGACGCAGTCGTCGACGTAGAGGAACTCGCGCGTCGGCGAGCCGTCGCCCCAGAGCACGACCTCGTCCGTCGCGTCCACCATCTTCCGGATCAGCGCCGGGATCACGTGCGAGGTCTCCAGGTCGAAGTTGTCGCGCGGCCCGTAGAGGTTCGCGGGCAGGAGATAGATCGTGTTCAGCCCGTACTGCTCGCGGTAGGCCTGCGCGCCGACGAGCACCGCCTTCTTCGCGACGCCGTACGGCGCGTTCGTCTCCTCCGGGTAGCCGTCCCAGAGCGCCTCCTCGCGGAACGGGACGGGTGTGTGCTTCGGGTAGGCGCAGACGGTGCCGGCGACGACGAGCTTGCCGACCTCGTGCAGCCGGCTCTGCTCGAGCACGTGCGCGCCCATGACCAGGTTCGCGTACCAGTAGCGGCCGGGGTTCGCGCGGTTGGCGCCGATGCCGCCGACCTCGGCGGCGAGGTGGAAGACGAGCTCCGGGCGCGCGTCGGCGAAGAGGCGCGCCGCGTCCTCCTCGAGCGTCAGGTCGTAGTCGCGCCGGCGCGCGACGACGACGTCGTGGCCGTCCGCCTCGAGCCGCTCGACGAGGTGGGAGCCGACGAAGCCGCCGCCGCCGGTGACGAGTACGCGCATGGCGAAAGACTATCCCCGCTCGCCTGCGGCGCTCACGATGAGCGGGGCGAGCCGAGCTGCGAGCGCGCGGGTCGTGAACCGCCGCTCGACCGTCCTCTCGAGCGGCCGCGCCGAGGCTCCTCGCGGCGAGCTTCGTCCTCGAGCAGCCGGCGGAGTGCAGCAGCGAGAGCGGTTCGGGTCCTCGGCGGGGCACGAGCACGCCGGTCCGCCCTTCGTCGATATAGGCCTCGAGCGCCGGACGCCGTCGTCGCGACGACAGCTTTCCCGGAGGCCATCGCCTCCGAGCAGCCGCTGTCAGGCCCGGAGCCGTCGGTGCCGTACAGCCGCGCGGCTGTCGCGGAGAGGCAAGACGACGCACGCCGCGCGCCCGTAGAGGTCGCGGAGCTCGGTCCCAGGTCGAGGTCGTGGCGGATGTCCATCGAGGATGGAACCGTGAGTCCTTCGACGTTGCGACGATGGGCTACCACCATGGTGCGGATGCCTCCGAGGGCGGTGGCCGCCGCGAGCGTCGGATAGTCGCGCGCCATGTCCTTCCCGACCGCGAGCACGAAGTCCTCGCGTCGGACGTCTCGACAGGCGCGAAGAAGCGCTCGTCTGCACCGAGCTCGACCGTGTGCACCCGGTCCGGGTCGAAGCCGTGCTCGGCTCAGCGAGGTGGTCTGCGCTGAGCCGGGACTCGGGACAGGCGATCGCGGCGGCGGAGCGGAGTGCCGCGTGCAGGAAGCGAGCTCGTGGACGCGACGCGCGCGCGAGCGCTGTGCCGAGGCCCCAATCGAAGAGGACGCACGCGTGGACGGCGTACGACTCGCGCCGCAAGCGGAAGCAGGTTGGCCAGCGGCGTCACCGCGACGTCGGCGTCGCGCAGCTCCCACGGGAGCGACGAGCTCGCGCGCGTTCCAGGTCAGACGGCTGAGCGGCGCCGTCTCGGCGATGACGCAGGCGCGGCTCGTGGATCCGAGCGTCGATTCCGAGCGCCGGCCAGGTGGTTCTGGCCAAGCAAGCGCCGTGTCGGGCGCCAGGCCGGCCGCGACCGCCGCGGCGAGCTCGGTGCGTGAGTTCGGGTAGACGAAGGCGGCGCGGACGCGCCTGGCGCCCGTCGTCAAGACGCGGGTGCGGCTTCCTTCGTCAGCCAGTCGACGCGGCCGAGCCAGCGGTCGCGGTTCTCGGCGTACCACGCGATCGTGCGCAGGACGCCCTCCTCCCAGGAGACGACCGGCTTCCAGCCGGTCTCGCCGTGCAGCTTCTCGTAGCCGACGCGGAGCGCCATCACGTCGGTGGCGCCGGGGCGCAGGCGGGCCGGGGTCGTCACGACCTCGCGGTCGTCGGGCCAGAAGCCGTGCTCGTGGCCGACGCGCAGGATCAGGTCGACCCAGTCGCCCATCGAGATGTTCTCGCCCTGGCCGTAGACGTAGACGTCGCCCGGGATGCCGTGCGCGGCGACGGTGAGGTGGCCGCGGACGCCGTCGGTGCAGAAGCAGAAGTCGCGCAGCGGCTCGAGCGCGCCGAGCTCGATCGTCGGCCGGGTCAGCGCCTGGGTGATGATCGTCCCGGTCACGTAGCGCGGGTTCTGGCGCGGGCCGTAGTTGTTGAACATCCGCGTCACGACGCCGGGAACGCCGAACGCGTCGTGGTAGTTCATCGTCAGGAAGTCGGCGGCCACCTTCGCGGTCGCGTAGATCGACTTCGGGTTGATCGGCGAGCGCTCGTGCAGGATCAGCGCGCCCGCCTCGTCGAAGTCGTGGTGGTGCGCGACCGCCTCGCGCACGTTGCCGTACTCCTCCGAGGTGCCGGCGGTGTCGAACTTCTCCAGCTCGAGGCCCCAGTCGACGATCGACTGGAGCAGGTTCAGCGTCCCGACCGTGTTCGCCATCACCGTCTCGTACGGCCGGTGCCACGACTCGCCGACGTGTGCCTGGGCGCCCAGGTGGAAGACGTACGGCTTGTCGGGCGCCTCGCGCAGCTCCCGGACGAGATAGTCGATCGAGGTGCGGTCGGTCAGATCGGCGAAGTGCACCTTCAGCTGCTTGCGCAGGTGGCCGATGTTGTTGAGCGCCCCGCTCGAGGTGGCGCGCACGAACGCGTGCACGTTCGCGCCCAGCTCGACGAGCGCGTCGGTCAGGTGCGAGCCCATGAAGCCGTCCGCGCCGGTGACGAGCACCGTCCGGCCTCCGTAGACGTCGCCGAACTCCTGCCGCAGCGACTCCAGCGCAGCGTCGTCCCAGATGCGGGCCTCGTTCACGGGGGCCAGCGTACCGCGACGGTCAGCCGGTCGGGTCGGGTCGGGGCGTTTCCGCATCGTCTCTGAAGTGGGCCGGGAGCCCGCCCGAGAGGCGGAGCCGAAGCTGGGCTGCCTGGCGCGCCAGGGCGGTCCAGAAGCCGACTGTGGCCAGCTCGAGGGGAGCCCGGCTGCCCGGCGTGCGCAGGCCGCGGGCACGGGCGCGCAGTCGCTCGCGTACCGGCCCGGCCTCGCGCCGGAGGACAAGGTGGACGGCGAGGGCCGGCCAGTCGAGCGCCGCGATCTTCGCCCGCCGAAGCAGGCTGCGGCCGCCGACGCGGTACTTCGCGAGCACGTAGCCGCGGCCGAACGCCTCGAGCCGGCGCGCTGCGGGCGACGCGGCGCCGAGCGTCTGCCCGTGCTCGTGCACGGCGCGCGCACCGGGGGCGAGGACGCAGCGCCAGCCGGCGGCCCGGAACCGGAGCGCGAGGTCGACGTCCTCCCAGTAGGCGAACAGCGTTTCGTCGAAGCCGCCGAGCTCCCGGAACGCCTCCAATCGGTACGCGGCCGCGCCGCCGCAGGGACCGACCGGGTCGCGCGCTCCGACCAGCGCGCCGACGGGGCGGTTCCAGAGGTAGTCCCACGACCCGAGGGTCGTGTCGAGCTCGATGCCGGCGGAGTCGATCAGGCCGTGATCGGCGGCCTGAAGCAGCACGCCCGCCGCCATGCCGACCGCCGGATCCGCGAACGGCTCGAGCAACTGCGCGACGAAGTCGGGGGCGCACACGGCGTCGTTGTTGACGAGGATCATCACGTCGGCGTCTCCGGCTGCCGCAGCCCCGCGGTTCACGGCCCGCCCGAAGCCGAGGTTCTCCGTGTTCCGGACGACGGTGACGTCGGGAAACCGCGTCGAGAGCATCTGCAGCGTGTCGTCGGTCGAGGCGTTGTCGACGACGACGACGTCAACCGGGACGGTCTGGGCCTCGAGGCTCGCGACGGCGTCTGCCAGCAAGCCGCAGGCGTTCCACGTCGGGATGACGACGACGGGCCGCATGCGACAAGGCACGATACGCGAGTGCGTCGCGTCGTCATGTGGTCCACGGATCCCGTCGGGGAGCAGATGGCGGGCCCCGGGATCCGGTACCACCGTCTCTCGACCGAGCTCGCCGGGAGGTTCGACGTCACGCTGGTGGCTCCCGGGACCGGGATCGCGGATGCGCCCTACGAGTTCCGCGCGGCCGAGTCGGTGCGGTCTGCGCACGATCTGGAGGCGGATGTCGTCGTAGCGCAGAGCCTGCCTCTCGGCCTCATCCGCAGCCTCCGCCGGACCGGTGCGAAGCTCGTCTTCGACCTCTATGCACCGGCGCTCGTCGAGGCGGCGGCGAACATCGCAGAAGAGCGAGGGGACCGATCACGGAGCGTCGGCTACGACGAGGTGGTTGCGACCACCCGCGTGGCGCTCCTGCTCGGGGACGCGTTCCTCTGCGCGAGCGAGCGGCAGCGCGACCACTGGCTGGGCGCGCTCGCGGCGCTGGGCCGGCTGTCGCCCGAGGTGTACGCGGACGATCCGGCTCTCCGCTCGCTCGTCGCCGTCGTGCCGTTCGGGCTCGATCCCGCCCCACCGGGCTCGACGCCGAAGGTGAAGGGCCTGCTGCCCGGGATCGGCCGCTCCGACCGGCTCCTGCTCTGGGGCGGAGGGATCTGGAACTGGCTCGATCCCCTGACCGTCATCCGCGCCGTCGGCCGGCTCGCGGAGGACCGGTCGGACGTCAGGCTGCTGTTTCTCGGCATGACGCACCCGAGCAGCGCCGTCGAGGAGATGAGCATGGCGGATCGCGCCGTGCGGCTTGCCGAGGAGCTCGAGCTCGACGGACGTTCCGTCTTCTTCAACCGCGCCTGGGTCCCGTACGAGGAGCGCCTCTCCTGGTTCGCCGAGGCCGACCTCGGCGTGAGCGCGCACCGCGACTCTCTCGAGGCGAGGCTGGCGTTCCGCACGAGGGTGCTCGACCACATCGCCTGCGGGACGCCGCTCGTCGTCACACGAGGCGACGTCCTCGCCGACCTCGTCGAGTCGAGAGGCATGGGCCGGGTCGTCGCTCCGGGCGACGTCGACGGCTGGGCGGCGGCGCTGGCGGAGCTGCTCGACGACGATCGCGCGTACGCAGCGGCCGGCGCCGCAGTCAGGGCGGCCCAGGAAGAGCTGGCGTGGACGCGGGTCGCAGAGCCCCTCGCGGAGCTGGTCGACCGGGTCGGCTCGTCGCCCCGGCGCCGCTCGTCCGAGAGCGGCGTCCTGCTTCGCGCCGCGGCGACGCTGGCCCGCTCGTCGCTGGAGCGGCGCGGTCTTCGTGCGACCGTCGCCGCGGCGTCGCGAACGGTCTCCGGCGGCGGCCGGCGTTAGGGTGGCAGCCGTGGCGAGGGAAGAGCGGCCCGTCTCCGTACGCGGCGGCGGATACGACCTCAAGGACGATTCCTACTTCGCGATGGCCCGCGACGACTACGTCGCCGCCCTTCCGGACGACCCCGAAGCCGCGGTCCTCGAGATCGGATGCTCGAACGGAGCCACCGGAGCCCTGGCTCTCGCGCGCGGAAAGTGCGGACGCTACTGCGGTGTGGAGCTCTTTCCGGAGCCGGCGGCCGCGGCACGGGAACGGCTGACCGAGGTGGTCGAGGGCGATGTCGAGCAGCTCGAGCTCCCGTGGCCCGACCATTCGTTCGACGCGTTGATCCTGAGCGAGGTGCTCGAGCACCTCCGCGACCCGTGGGCGGTCCTCGAACGCCTGCATCCGCTCCTCCGCCCGGGGGCGCTCGTCTTCGCGAGCACGCCCAACGTCGCCCACCGGGAGATCATCGTGATGCTCGTCCGCGGGCGCTGGGAGCTTCGGAGCTACGGCCCGCTCGACGCCACGCACCTCCGCTGGTTCTCGCCCTCGAGTCTTCGAGCGGCGTTCGAGAACGCGGGCTACGTGGTCGACTCCGTCGGGCCGCTCGGCGAGCTCGGGCCGGGCAGCGCGATCGTCGACCGCGTCCTCCGCGGCCGCCTGCGTCATCTCTGGCACCGGCAGATCGACCTGCGTGCGCACGTGCCGCATGCGGGCTAGCGCCGCCGTGGGGTCGTGATCGCCGACACCGACGAGATCGCGCTCGACCTCCTGCGGACGCCCGAGGCCGGCGGGCGCGTCGTCCGGGGAGGTCTCATCCGCGGGGTCGGCTACGGGGTCGGGACGGCGCTCGGCCTGGCCACAGCGGTGCTGCTGCTTCGCCACCTCGGGGTCGACGACTTCGGGCGCTTCGCGACTGTCACGGCGGTGCTCGGGATCGTCGCAGGCGTCACCGATGCGGGATTGACCGCGGTCGGCAGCCGAGAGCTCTCCGTGGCGCGAACGGCGGCCGAGCGCGCCAGCCTGCTCAACAACCTGCTCCTCCTTCGAGTGATCGGAGCAAGCCTCGGCGTCGTGGCCGCGATCCTCTTCATGGTCCTCGCCGGGTACGACGGCACGATGGTCGCGGGCACGGCCCTCGGCGGCGTCGGCGTCGTGCTCATCAGCGCGCAGTCCATGCTCACGGTGCCGATCTGGGTCGGCCTCCGGATCGTGTCGCTGACGGCGTTGGAGGTGCTCCGCAGCCTCCTGACGCTGGTCGGAGTCGCGGTGCTCGTCCTCATCGGAGCAGGGCTGCTTCCGTTCTTCGGCGTCCAGGTTGCCGTCGCAGTCGTCCTGATCCCGGTCACGCTCCTGCTCGCTCGAGTCGGGGTGCGATTTGCGCGCGGCGTTCGCCGCCCGGTGGTCGTCTGGCTGCTGCGCGAGACGCTCCCGCTCGCCGTGGCGTTCGCGATGAGCGTGATCTACTTCCGCGTGCTCGTCGTGCTCGTCTCGCTCCTGTCGAACGAGACCGAGACGGGCCTCTTCGGCACGTCGTTTCGCATCTTCGAGATGTTGCTCGCGCTGCCGGCGCTCATCCTCTCCGTCGCGCTGCCGCTGCTCTCGGTCGCAGGCGACGAGGACGAGGCTCGACTCCGGCGCGGGCTGCAGAGCATGACCGAGGCCGCACTCCTGATCGCGGCGCTGCTCGTCGTCGTGATCGCGATCCTGGCTGATCCCGGGATCCGCCTCGTCGGTGGCGACGAGTACGCGGGCGCTGCCTCGGTCCTGCGGATCCAGGCGCTTGCTCTGATGCCGCTCTTCCTCGTCCAGACCTGGCAGCTCGGCCTGATCGCAGGGAGGGCGCAGCGGGCGCTTGCGATCGCGAACGGTCTCGCACTGGCGCTCGTCTTCGTCCTCGGCCTCGCGTTCGTCCCCTCCGGCGGTGCCGAGGCTGCGGCGTGGGTCGCGGTCGCCGCCGAGACGGCGCTGGCCCTCTTCCTCTGGATCTCGCTCGACCGGATGCGCGCCCGAGGCGCTCCCAGCCTGCGGTTTGCATGGAAGGTCGCCGCTGCGGGAGGGCTCGCCGGGGCGGCTGGCTACGTGCTTCGGGACTTGCCTGTCGTCGCCGCGCTCGTCGCCGCCGGAGTCTTCGTCGCCCTTGCGCTGGTGACGCGTGCCGTGCCTGCGGACGTCTACCACGCACTCGGCTTCAGGTGGGACGAGGGGGAGGGGCAGTGAGCGTTCGGCCGCGCGTGGTCGTTCTTCGCGGGCACCACGCGAACATCGGCGAGTTGCGTCCCTGGGAGCTCCTGCAGGACCGGTTCGAGATCGAGGTCGTCACGACCGCCCGCGCCGACCAGCAGATCGACGGTCTTCGCGTTCCGTGGAAGACCGCACGGACGAGAAGGGACCGGCTGCCGCGCGGGCGACTCGGCACGCTGGCGACCCATCTGGTCGGCGACGCGTATCTGGACATCGACGCTCTGGTGCGCGAGGCGGCGATCGTCCACACCGCCGAGCTCGGCCCGTGGTTCGCCGCCCAGCCCGCTCGGTTGCGGCAGCGCTACGGGTTTCGCCTGGTCACGACCGTCTGGGAGACGATCCCGTTTCGATCCACGTTCCGCACGGCGCGGGCGGCCGCGAACCGGCGCATCCTGCTCTCGGAGACGGATCTCTTCCTGCCCACGACGGAGCGCGCGCGCCGCTGCCTCCTGCTCGAGGGGGCGGCGCCGGAGCGGATCCGCGTGGTGGAGCCGGGCATCGACGTCGAGCGCTTCGCGACGGGAACCGCACCCGCGGGAGAAGGGCACCTGGTCGTCTCGCCCGGACGGCTCGTGTGGGAGAAGGGCCACTACGACGTGATCAGGGCCCTGGCGGCGATCGGGGGTGACGCACGACTCCTCATCGTCGGATCAGGGCCGGAGCGGGGCCGGCTGCTGCGCTACGCCGACGATCTCGGCCTGCGCGACCGGGTCGAGATCCGGCCCGTCCCGTACGACGAGATGCCGTCCGTCTTCGCGGCCGCGTCGTGCGTCGTCCTCGCCAGCCTGCCGACCAAGAACTGGGAGGAGCAGTTCGGGCTGGTCCTGGCCGAGGCGCTCGCCGCCGGAGCCCCTGTCCTCGCAAGCTCCTCGGGCGCGATCCCGGAGGTGCTCCACGGTTCGGGCGCACCCCTCTTCACGCCCGGGCGACTGGCTCGAGCTCGCCGACCTTCTCGACGCCGGACCGCTTGCTCGGCCGCCGCGGGAGCGAGTCGCGTACCCGGTCGAGGTCGTGCAGCGATACTCGACGCGGGCCGCAGCCGAGCGGCTCGCAGCGGCCTACGAGCAGGTTCTACGAAGCTAGACGGTCGCGTCGAAAGACGCTCCTGGATCTCCAGTCGGCCGTGCTCGACAGGAAGCGGCGGTTGTCGGGCTCGGGCCCGTTCGCTCGAGCGACGGCGACGATGTGGAAGGGAAGAGCGGTCTCGATCCAGACGAGCTCGACAGCCGGCGCGGTCGAGCAGCCGCACGACCAGCTCCGTGTCGAAGACGTGGTGATGGACGGTGCGATTCGCCGCCTGATCGCGGGTCCGCTGCTCGAAGGCCTGGCGGGACAGTCGATCGGGCACGCGCGTCAGGTCGCACAGCTCGATGAACTCCCGGACGTGCGTCGTGTCGTCCTCGCCGGTCGAGCGCGCGAAGTCCGCCTCGATGTGCTCGAGCGTCGTCACGGGCCGCAGGTGGTCGAACGTGTTCTCCAGGTGCGGCAAGACGAGGATGAGGTGACCGTCGCTTCCCACGATCCGCTTCCACTCGGCGAGCGCGCGCAAGGGATTCGCGATGTGCTCGAGCGTGTGCGAGGCGAGCACGACGTCGTACGACGCGTCGTCGATGCCGTCCAGGGATGTTCCGTCTCGAACGTACCTCCGGCCGGGCGGTCGGTCGTCGTCGTACCTGAACGCCGTTCCCTCGGCGGCGTCGCCGTGCCAGATCGTGGCGTCGGCGAAGTCGCAGTTGTCGAGCCGGTCGAAGAGGGGGTAGAGCGGCAGCGGGCCCTTGCGCGCGAAGATCGCGGACGGGCCTCCGATCTCCAGCCCGCGTCGGTGCTCGACGAGCGGCCGACAGACCTCGTACGCCTGGAGACGCGGCCCGAAGCGATTCCGCCACGCAAGCCTCGCCATTCCCCCTGGGCCGATCGTCGTCAGTTGGATGCGTAGCTGTCGCACCGGCATCGCCCCATCCTTCCCGCTCCGGCGCGTCGCCACAACGGCTCGGTCTAGTGTTCCGGAGTGCGCGATGGGGTGAGCCTGGACCGCCACAGACAGGACTGGGAGCGCCTCGCCGAGGCCGACGCGCTCTGGGCAGTGCTCACGACCCCGCGGCGCAAGGGCGGCGGCTGGGATCTGGACGAGTTCTTCGCGAGCGGGGAGGCGGAGATCGCGACCGTCCTGGACGCTGCCGGCCGTCTCGGTCACCCGGCCCGCCATGACCGCGCGCTCGACTTCGGCTGCGGCGTCGGCAGGCTCACGCGGGCGCTCGCCGACCGCTTCGACACGGTCGTCGGAGTCGACATCTCGGCCGGGATGATCGAGCGGGCGCGCCGACTGAACGATGCGTCTGCGGGCTGCGAGTTCCGCGTCAACGCCGCACCGGACCTCGCCGCCTTCGAGACGGGCTCGTTCGACCTCGTCTACTCGAGCCTTGTGCTCCAGCATCTGCCCTCGGCGGCCGAGATCGCGCGTTACGTGGCCGACTTCCTCCGAGTCGCGCGAGACGACGGCCTCGTCGTGTTCGGGCTCCCGCACCGGATTGCGTTCCCCTACTCGCTCCAACCACGCCGGCGGGCGTACGCGCTCGTGCGCACGCTCGGCGTCTCCGAGGCGTGGCTGCTGCGGCGGACGCCGCTGACGCCGATGCGCATGACGGCGATGCCCGAAGAGGACGTCCGCGGCCTGCTCGAGGCGCACGGCGCTCGCCTGCTGGACACGGAGCAGATCGACGCGGGCCCCGTGCGCGCCCGCCGCTACTACGTCAGCCCGCGGTAGACGTCCTCGTGCCGGCGGGCCGTCTCGGCCCAGGTGAACCCCCGGGCGCGCTCGGGGCCTGCAGCCGCCCAACGCTCCGGGCTCTCGAGCACCCCCGCGACGACCGCTGCGATGTCTTCCGGATCGGCGGGGTCGAAGAGCGCCGCCGCGTCGCCACACGCCTCCGCGATGGCGGGGATGTTCGACGCGGCGACCGGCGTCCCACAAGCCATCGCCTCGAGCGGCGGCTGGCCGAAGCCCTCGTAGAGGCTCGGGAAGACGAGGCAGGCGGCGCGGCGGTAGAGCGACGCGAGCTCGTCGCCCGGGACGTGGCCGCGAACCTGGACGCCGTCCGGTACCGGCCGGCCTTCGTGGCCGCCGCCCGTGAGCACGAGCCGCAGCTCGGGGCGCTCGGCGCGGAGGAGCGCGAAGGCCTCGTAGAGCCGCGCGTGGTTCTTGTGCGGCCACGGTCGCGCCGGATAGAGCAGGAACGGCTCCCGCTCCTCCGGCCCCGGGCGGAAGCGGTCGTGGTCGACACCCCACGGGATCGCGTGCACGCGTTCCGGCGGCAGGCCGAGCAGCTCGATCGCGCGGCGGCGGACGAACTGGCTCGGGACGATCACGGCGCTCGCCCGGCGCGCCGACCCCTCGTACGTGCGGGCGCGGAAGCAGCCGCGTCGGCGCGCGAGAAGAGCTCGGGATGGTCGAGGTGCTGCAGGTCGTGCAAGGTCACCGACGCTCGGGAGCGTCGAGCGGCGGCAGCGCGATCGTCAGCGGGTAGTGGACCGCGTCGAGGCCGACGAAGCGGCGGCGCAGCGGGCCCGGACGCATCGCCGCCAGAGCCATCGCCAGTGCCCGTCTGCGGGACCGCTGCGCGCGTGCCGGTACTCGGGCACCGGCACCTCGGGCAGGCCCTCGCCGGCGCCGGGCGCGGCCGGGGGCGTGAAGGCGGTGTACTCGAGCGTGCCGACCTCGGCGAGCCCACGGCAGAGACCGCGCGCGGACGTCTCCGCGCCGCCGACCTCGCCGGGGACGAGCGTGAGCAGGCTGATCCCGACCCGCATGGCGAGGGAGCGTATCCCGGGCGGCGGCTACAATCCTCCGGTGCCCGAGCCGACCAGCAAAAATACGGAGCTTGCAGGGATTTCGTCCGATCGCGAGGTCGACGTCGCGGCCCTCTTCGAGCAGCTGAAGGAGGAGGTGCGGCGCTCGGGAGCCGCTCCCGGCGCGGCGGGCTCGGGCGACGACCGCAGCGCGGCGCGGGCCGAGGCCGAGCGGCTCTGGCCGGTGTCGGCCGACCGCTCGCTGCGCCTGCGTCCCGGCGTCCGCGGCGGTATCGGCACGCCGGTGAAGGCGGTGCTGCGCAAGATGATGCGCTGGTACGTCGAGCCGGTCGCGTACGACCAGCGCTCCTTCAACGCGGCCGCATTGCGGCTGATCGACGACCTCGAGGAGCGCGTGCGCAAGCTCGAGGAGCGCTCCTGACCGCGACGGCGACCGCGCTTCCGTACGAGCTCCTCCGCTGCCCCGCCTGCGGGGGCGACGTCGATGGTGCGGCTCGCCTCGCCTGTCGCTCCTGCGGGCGCGAGTACGCCATCGAGGACGGGATCCCGCGCATGCTCGACGAGACGGCACCCGGTGTGGCCGAGAAGCGCCGCGAAGCGGAGGGCTGGGTCGAGCTGGCGCGGGCGCAGGGGTGGTACGAGCCCGACGACGCCGTCGACGCGGAGCTGCCCTACCTGAGCCGGCTCGGCTGGGACGACGACACGTGGCGGGCGAACGAGCACTCGTTCGGTCTGCTGCTCGGCCTGTTGAGGCCGGGGCAGCGCGTGCTCGAGGTCGGCGCGGCGAAGTGCTGGGGAGCGCAGCACGTGATCGCCCGCGGGTGCACGTACGTCGGCACCGACATCCTCGCCGACGCGAACGTGGGGCTCGGCCGCGGGCGCTTCTACGAAGAGCGCGTCGGCCCGTTCCTCCGCGTCCAGGCCGACGGCGAGAGCCTGCCGTTCGCCGACGCGTCGTTCGACGTCACCTATTGCGTCGCCACCCTCCACCACGCGCTCGACCTGGGCGCGATGGTCGGCGAGCTCGCACGCGTCACGAAGCCCGGCGGCCACGTGCTCGCGCTGAACGAGGGGACGCGGGCCGTCTGGCGGTCGGGCGACGCCCCGGACCAGGAGGAGGAGCGCGGCTACGGCATCAACGAGCACGTGCACACGCTCTACGCCTACCTCTGGGCCTTCGCGCGCCACGGCCTCGTCGTCAGGCGGGTCGAGCAGGCGGACGGCTACGAGGAGATGAGGGGCCGGCGGATCGGCGGTGCGCTGCTCCGCCTGCCCGGAATCGGCCGGAGCGCGGCGACCTGGTTCACGCAGAGCTGCTACGGCTATCAGGGAGCGAGCTTCGTGGCGCGCAAGGCCTGGCCGCGCCGAAGTGCACCCTAGACTTCCCGCATGAGAATCGCCGTCTGCGCGCCGCAGGTGCCCTTCGTGCGCGGGGGCGCCGAGATCTTCGCCGACAAGCTCGTGGACGAGCTCCGGGCCCGCGACCACGAGGTCGAGCTCGTCACCGTTCCGTTCAAGTGGTATCCGGGCACGCGCGTCCTCGACCAGGCGTTCCTCTGGCGCCTCCTCGACCTGACCGAGTCGGACGGGCGGCCGATCGACCTCGTGGTCGCGACGAAGTTCCCCTCCTACTGCGTCCGGCACCCGAACAAGCGCGTGTGGGTGCTGCACCAGTTCCGGCAGGCGTACGAGCTCGACCGAACCGATCTGGGTCAGTTTTCCGAAGAACCTTCGGGCCGGGCGTTGCGGCGCTCGGTCCAACACCTGGACCGGATCGCGCTCGGCGAGGCGAAGCGCCTCTTTGCCACGTCGCGCAACGTCGCCGACCGGATCGAGCGCTCGACGGGGCTCGCCGCCGAGGTGATGCCGCACCCGCCTCAGGAGCTGCCCTACCGCTGCGACGGCTACGGGGACTTCGTCCTCTCCGTCAACCGGCTCGACCGCGCGAAGCGGATCGACCTGCTGCTCGAGGCGGCCGCGCTCGACCCGTCGCTGCGCGTCGTCGTCACCGGCGACGGCCCCGACCGCGAGCGGCTGGAGGCGATCGCGCGCGACCGCGGGCTGAACGGCCGCGCCGAGTTCACCGGGCGGATCGACGAGGCCGAGCTCGCCTCGCTCTACGCGCGCTGCCTCGCCGTCTACTACGCCCCGGTCGACGAGGACTTCGGCATGGTCCCCTACGAGGCGTTCCTGTCCGAGAAGCCCGTGCTGACGACGACCGACGCCGGCGGCCCGCTCGAGGTGGTCGCCGACGGTCGCACGGGCCTCGTCACCGCGCCGGACGCCGCCGCGCTCGCGCGGGCGGCCGGGCGGCTGCGCGCGCACCCCGACGAGGCGCGCGCGTTCGGGCAGGCCGGGCGGCAGATCGCGGCGCGGGTCACGTGGGACGACTGCATCGAACGGCTGCTCGCATGAAGGTCGCCTACTACAGCCCGATGCCGCCGGAGCGGTCGGGGATCGCCGACTACTGCGTCCACCTGGTCCCGGCGCTGCGCGAGCGGATCGACGTCGAGGTCGTCCGTCGCGGCCGCACGCGCCCGCCACGGGGGACCGACGTCTCGCTCTACCACGTCGGCAACAACCCGGACGCACACGGTTGGATCGTCGACGCGCTCCGCAAGCGGCCGGGCGTCGTCGTGCTGCACGACTTCGTCCTCCACCACCTCGTCTCCGGGATCACGCTCGGCCGCCGCGAACGGGAACGCCTATCTCGACGCGATGGAGCGCGAGGCCGGCGTCGTCGGGCGGCTGCTCGCGCACGGTGTGATGGACAAGCGGATCCCGCCGCTGTGGGAGAGCCGGCCCGAGGACTTCCCCCTCGCGGGCGAGGTGCTCGGCCTCGCCACCGGCCTGATCGTGCACTCGCGCTACGTCGAGCAGCGGGCGCGCGCCGCCGGCTTCGCAGGGCCCGATCTGGCGGATCCCTCACCCGTCCTGGGAGCACGCGCCGGTCGAGCCTGCGCGCGTCGACGGCCGGCCGCTGATCGGCTCCTTCGGCAACGTCAACGCGAGCAAGCGGATCCCGCAGCTGCTCGAGGCGTTCGCGCGCCTGCGCCGCGAGCGGCCGGAGGCGCGGCTGCTGCTCGTCGGCGCGGTCTCGCCCGGCTTCGACCTCGACCGCCGCCTGCAGCGCCTCGGCCTGTCCGGAGAGGGCATCGTCCGGGAGGCGTACGTGGCGGAGGACAGGCTCTGGTCGCTGATGGCCGCGTGCGACGTCTGCGTCAACCTGCGCTCGCCGACGATGGGCGAGACCTCGGGCAGCGTCATCCGCCAGCTCTCGCTCGGCAAGCCGGTCGTCGTCAGCGACGTCGGCTGGTTCGCGGAGCTCTCCGACGAGGTTGCGCTGAAGGTTCCGGTCGACGAGCGCGAGACGGAGACGCTCTACGCGGCGCTCGAGCTGCTCGCGCGCGACGACGCCGCTCGCCGGGCGATGTCGGCGGCCGCTCTCGAGCTCGTCCGGCGCGAGCACGACCTCGGCCGGGCCGCAGACCTCTACGCGGCCGCGCTCGAGCAGGCTGCGGGCGGAGAGGCCGTTGCGGACGCGGTGCTCGGGGACGTCGCGCGCGCCGCGGCCGACGTCGGGATCGAGCCCGGTTCGCCGGAGGCCGCGGAGCTCGCGCGACGCCTCGCCGAGGTCGAGCTTGGTCGATAGGCTGCGCGGCGTCCCGGCCTGGGCCTGGCTCGTCACGATCGTTCTCGCCTCGTTCGCGCTCCGGGCCTGGCTCGCGCGCGAGATGCTCGGGCCGTTCATCATGGTCGACGAGCTGATCTACTCGGAGCTCGCGCGCAGCATCGCCTCGGGTGACGGCTTTCAGGTTCGCGACGTGCCCGCCGGCGGCTTCAGCCTCGTCTACCCGATCCTGATCAGCCCGGCCTACGCGCTCTTCGACTCGCTCCCGGACGCCTACGGGGCGGTGAAGACGCTGAACGCGCTCTACATGTCGCTCGCGGCCGTGCCCGCCTACCTGCTCGCCCGCCGCGTGCTCGCGCCGCCGCTCTCCCTCTTCGCGGCCGTTCTCGCGGTGGCGCTGCCGTCGCTCGTCTACACGGGCACCGTGATGACCGAGAACGCGTTCTATCCGCTCTTCCTCACGGGTGCGCTGCTGCTCGTGCTCGTGCTCGAGCAACCGACGCCGGCACGACAGGTCGGCCTGATCGCTCTCGTCGGCGTTCTCTTCGCGACGCGGGTGCAAGCGATCGCCTTCGTGCCTGCGATCGTCGCCGCGCCGTTCCTCCTCGCCCTGCTCGGCCGGCGGCCCCTGCGCGCCACGCTCTGGAGTCTTCGGCTGCTGTACGGCCTGCTCGCCGCCGGCGCCGTGCTCCTACTGCTGGTGCAGGTCGCCCGCGGTCAGTCGCTCTCCGACCTGCTCGGCGCCTACGCGATCGTCGGAGAGCGCTCCTACGACGCCGAGACGGTCGCGCGCTTCTTCCTGTACCACCTGGCCGAGCTCGACCTCTACCTCGGCGTGCTGCCCTTTGCGGCCTTCGTCTTGCTCGCGCTGCTCGCGCGTCGGCTGGATGCCGCGGTCGCCCCGTTCCTCGCCGCGGGGATCGCCCTCTCCACGTCCGTCCTGCTCGTCGTCGCCGCGTTCGCCTCCGAGTTCGCCAACCGGATCCAGGAGCGGAACGTCTTCGTCGTCGCTCCCTTCTTCCTGATCGCGCTCCTCGTCCTGGTCGACCGCGGCCTGCCCCGGCCGCTCTGGCTCGCGCCGCCCGTCGCCGTCGGTGCGGCGCTGCTTCCGCTGACGATCCCGTGGGAGCGGTTCATCGAGACGGCCGCGATCTCGGACACGCTCGCCCTGCTGCCGATCTGGGCCGCCTTCGGCTCGCTGCCGTTCGACTCGATCGACGCCACGGTCCTGATCGGGGGCGCTATCGCGGCGGCGCTCTTCCTGCTCGTCCCGCGCCGTTTCGCGCTCGCGCTCCCTGTGGCGACGCTCCTCTTCTTCGCGGCGATCGGACACAACGTCTGGGGCGGCGAGCGCGGCGTCAAGCGGGCGTCGGCCGGGGCGCTCTTCACGGGCATCCGCGTCGGCGAGCGCGACTGGATCGACCGCGCACTTCCGGACGGTGCAACCGCGTCGGTCGTCTGGACCGGCATCACCGACCGCTTCGTCGTCAACCAGAACGAGTTCTTCAACCGCAAGGTCGGGCCCGTCTACTTCGTCGGCGGCCCGACGCCGGGCGGGCTCGCCGAGACCGAGGTGAAGGTCGACGAAGCGACCGGGGAGCTCCGTACGGCCGACGGAGGGCGCGTGCAGGCGCGCTACCTGCTCGCGGAGGACAGGATCTCGCCTGACGGCGTCGTCGTCGCCCGCGACCCGGGGACGGGGCTCACCCTGTGGCGCATCGCCGGCCCGCTCGTCGCGACGACGACGCAGGTCAAAGGCCTCTACCCGAGGGACACGTGGTCGGGCCCCACCGTCACCTGGACCCGGGAGCGCTGTCGCGGCGGACACCTGACGGTCCTGCTCACGAGCGACCCGAACCTCTACGACGAGAACCAGGTCGTGACCGCGTTCGTGAACGGGAAGCGTGCGGGCAGGGCGAGCGTCGCGCCGTTCGGGATCGAGGCGCTCCGCGTCCCCACGGTTCCCGACGGCGACGGCACCTGTCGTGTCGTCTTCCGGATGGCGAAGACGAAGGTGCCCGGCAGGCACGACCCTCGCCCGCTCGGGGCCCACTTTCGGGCATTCGAGTACCGTCCGTGAGGATCGCCTTCGACGTCAGCCCCCTCTCGCACCCGCGGACGGGGATCGGCAACTACGTTCGCGGCTCGCTGGCCGGGCTCGCCGAAGCGGCGGCGGGAAAGCACGAGCTGGTTGCCTTCGCGCCGACTCGCCTTCGCGGCCGCAGGCTGATCCGCGAGGCGCTGGACGGCGTCCCGGTCGAGTTGCGCACGATCGTCCTGCCGTGGTCGCATGCCTTCCGGATGGGCTGGAGCCGTGCCGGCCGGCCGTCCGTGGAGCGCTTCCTCGGCCGGGTCGACGTGCTCCACTTCAGCGACTGGATGGTGCCGCCGCAGCGCAACGGGATCCGCTCGACGATGGTGCACGACCTCGTGCCGCTGCTCCACCCGGAGTGGGTGACGCCGCGAACGCGTTCGATGCACGGCTACAAGTACGCGCGCACGGTCGAGTGCGACCTCGTCTTCGTCAACTCGGCCTACACGGGCCGGGACGTCGAGGAGCATCTGGCGGTGCCGCACGAGCGCATCCGTGTCGCTGCGCCCGGGGTCTCCGCCGAGTACAGGGCCGACGGGGAGCGCGCGAGGCTGGGCCGACCGTACGTCCTCAGCCTCGCCACGCTCGAGCCGCGCAAGAACCTCGCCACGCTCGTCGAGGCCTGGCGGCCGCTGCGCGGTGAGCTCGCACTGGCGCTCGCCGGCGCAGCCGGCTGGGGCGACCAGCCGCTCCTCGACGACCGCGGGATCCTCAAGCTCGGCTTCGTCGCGGAGCGGGAAGTGCCACAGCTGATGCGGGCGGCCGCCGTCTTCGCCTACCCGTCCCGGCTCGAGGGGTTCGGGATGCCGATCGTCGAGGCCATGGCGTGCGGCGTGCCGGTCGTCGCCTCCTCGCATCCGTCCATGGACGAGGCGTGCGGCGGCGCAGCCGTGCGCGTCGATCCGGACGACCCCGAGGCGATGACCGCGGGGATCGGCGAGGCGCTCGAGCGGCGCGACGAGCTCGTCGCCGCGGGCCTCGCGCACGCCGCGCAGTTCACCTGGCGCCGCTGCGGCGAGATCCACCTGCAGGCGTTCGAGGCTGCATGAGAGTCGGCCTCGACGTTGCGCCGCTGCTCCAGACGCGGGCAGGGACGGCGCGCTGGGTGAGCGGGCTGCGGCATGGCCTGGAGGCGCGCGCCGACGTCGACGTCGTGCCGCTCTCCTGGGGCGGCGAGGGCCGCCTGACGGCCGTCGCGCGGGACGTCCTCTGGTACCCGGCGCTGCTCCCTCGCGCCGCGTCGCGCGCCCGTGCCGATGTGCTCCACTGCACGATCTTCCGGGCCCCGCCGCGGGCGCGCATGCCGACGATCGTGACGGTGCACGACCTCGCCGTCCTCCGCCACCCGGAGGTCTTTCCGGCCTGGACGCGGCTCTACGGCCGCACGGCGCTGCGCCCGACGTTACGCGCGGCCGATCGGGTGTTCGCCGTGTCCGAGTTCTCGAGGCGCGAGACCATCGAGCTCGCCGCGGTCGACCCGGAGCGCATCGACGTCGTCCCGAACGCGCTCGAGCCGGTCTTCCGTCCCGAGGGCGATGCGGCGGAGGGCACGTACGTGCTCGCCGTCGGGACACTCGAGCCGCGCAAGAACCTCACCCGCGTGGTCGAAGCGACGGCGCGCGCGGGTGTCGAGCTGCGTCTGGTCGGTGCGCCCGGGTGGGGGGATGCCGGCGCTGTGGGCAGACACGTCACGTGGCTCGGCCGGATCGGCGACGAGGAGCTCGCCGCCGCGTACCGGGGCGCGCGCTGCCTCGTCTTCCCTTCGCTCTACGAGGGTTTCGGCATCCCCGCACTCGAGGCGATGGCCTGCGGCACTCCTGTCGTCACGAGCGCGGGCAGCGCGATGGCGGAGGTGACGGGCGATGCGGCCGTCCTCGTCGACCCGCTCGACGTCGCCTCGATCGCGGCCGGGATCGAGGTGGCCGACCGGCGCCGCGACGAGCTCGTCCCGCTCGGGCTCGCGCGTGCCGGCGAGTTCACCTGGGAGCGGACGGTCGAAGCCGCCGTCGCGGGCTACCGGAAGGCGCTCGCATGACGGCCCCACTCGTCGTCGTCGACGCCGACGTGCTCGGCCGCCGCCGCACCGGCGACGAGACGTACGTCCGCAACCTCCTCCGCGAGCTCGCAGCGCTCGCGCCGGACGACCTTCGGTTCGCTGCCGCGACGCGCCATCCGGAGCTCGTTCCGGACGGAATCGAGCCCCTCGAGCTCCGCACTCCCGTCCAGGAGCTGCGGATGCTCCTGACCCTGCCGCGACTGCTCAGGCGCACGAAGGCGGCACTCGTGCACACGCAGTACGCCGTCCCTCTCGGCGCACCCTGCCCGGCTGTCGTGACGATCCACGACCTCTCGTTCGAGCACGATCGCGAGCACATGCCCCTGAAGGACAGGGTCGTCTTCCGCCGGGTCGTCCCGAGCGCCGCCCGCCGCGCCCGGCGCGTGCTCACGGTCTCGGAGCGGACGCGCGCCGACCTCGTCCGCCTCTACGGCCTGCCCCCGGAGAAGGTCGTCGTGACGCCGAACGGCGTCGACCCGGCGTTCACGCCGGGCAGCCCGCTCACGCTCGGGACGTACGTGCTCGTCGTCGGCGCGGTCCAGCCGCGGAAGAACCAGCTGGCGGCGCTCGCCGCGGCCGCAGCCGTCCCGCTGCCGCTGGTCGTCGCCGGCCCCGTCAAGGACGAGGCGCTCGCGGCGCAGCTCAGGGCGGGCGGCGCCGACCTGCGCGGCTACGTCGACCAGGAGGAGCTCGCCGACCTGTACCGAGGTGCCGCCTGCCTCGTCCAGCCCTCCCGCTTCGAGGGCTTCGGCCTGCCGGTGCTGGAGGCGATGGCCTGCGGCACGCCTGTAGTCGCGCTCGACGAGCCGGCGCTGCGCGAGGTCGCCGGCGACGCGGCGATCTTCGTCGACGAGGAGCATCTCGCCGACGGTGTGCTGCGCGCGCTCGAGGAGCGCGAGCGACTGGCGGTGGCAGGGATCGAACGGGCGAAGGCGTTCAGCTGGCGGGTTACCGCCGAGCGGACGCTCGCCGTCTACCGGGAGGCGCTCGCGTGAAGGTCTCGGCGGTCGTCGTCTCGCACGGGCACGTGCGCGAGCTCGCCGAGTCGCTGCCGGCGCTCGCGCCGCAGGTCGACGAGGTCGTCGTGGTCGCGAACGTCCCCGGCAGCGTCGGGGAGGTGCCTGAGGGCGTGCGCGTGCTCGAGAGCCCGACCCCGCGCACCTTCGCGGCGAACGTGAACGCGGGCGTCGCGGCCACGAGCGGGGAGTACGTGGTCGTCTCGAACCCCGACGCGATCCCGGAGGAGGACGCGATCGGCGCGCTCGTGCGCTTTGCGGACGAGCATCCGCGCGCCGGCCTCGTCGGCCCGCTCGTCTTCTGGCCGGACGGCACCTGGCAGCCCTCGCTCCGCCGCTTCCCTGACGTGCTCGGCACGATCTGGCGGCGAACGCCGCTCCGCCTGGTGCGGAAGCCGTACGAGCACCAGGTCTCCCACTACGGCACGCAGCCGTCGGAGCCGACGCAGGGGGACTGGCTGCTCGGCGGCGCCTGCCTGCTCATGCGCCGGGCGATGCTCGACGAGCTCGGCGGCTGGGACGGCGGCTTCCGCCACTACGTCGAGGACATCGATCTCGCGTACCGGGCGGCGCAGGCCGGCTGGGAGCGCTGGCTCGTGCCCGAGGCCGTCGTCAGGCATGCGTACGCCGCCGTGATCGACAAGCGCTTCCTGAGCCGCCACACGCTCTGGCACGCCCGCGGGATGGCGCGCTTCGTCCGGAAGCATCCCGAGCGAATGCTCGTCTGGCGCTAGCCGGTGCCGAGTGGGACGAACTCGAAGGTCGGGCGGGCGCTGAGCTCGCGCGGATCGGTGACGTTCGGGTCGAGGTCCCGCGGGACGAACGTCTTGTCGACAGAGACCTCTGCTCGCCAGGGCGCGTCGGGGACGCGCAGCAGGACGCTTGGCGCCTCACATGCGCGGATTGTCGTCTCGCCGCGGGCGGTGACTCGGGCGATCGCCGGCTGATCGTACTCGTTCACGCCGACCGGGCCCACCAGCACAGTCGCGCGCGCGGGGACGTCCTTGTCGCTGCACCACGCTTCGCGGGAGAGGCGCACCTTGACGAAGCCGGGGCCGTCGTCGCGCACGTCGTAGCGAGTGTACGTCGCGTTCTTCCCCATCCAGCCGTCCTGTGAGACTCCGGTCGTCGTCTGCCTCAGGCGCACAGGCGCACCGTCGAGCCGATAGAGCACCGCACCGCCGACCGTGGTCACCTCCGGTGCGGCGATCTGGACGCCGTTGACGGCGAGCGCGTAGCCCGCGTTCAGGTCAGCCGGATCCTGTGTGCCGTCGGGCCTGAGCAGGTTCGGCGTCCGCCGCTCGCCCGGGCCCGGAGCGCTGCCGTCCATGCCCCAGAACCAGCGCACGTTCGGGTTCCAGAACTCGACCTGCCAGGCTGCAGGGGCGTCGATCCCCTGGCCGACGTAGATCGTCGGCTCACCATGCGTGGTCAGGTCGACCCAGTCGGGCGGTTTCGGCAGGTTGGCGTAGACCTGGTCGGAGGCTGCGCGCTCTCCGTTCGCGGCGTAGATCTCGGTCGTCAGGCTCCAGCCGACCACGAACGCGGCCACGACGCAGACCGCAGCGGACGCGAGCCGCGGCACGCGCACGAAACGCAGAGCGGCGAGCACGAGCGCCGACGCGAGCGTGAGCAGCACAAGCGTGGTCTCGATCGTCGCGTCCGGCCAGTGCAGGATACGGTTCGCGAAGGCCGCGATCGCGAGCCCGTGAGCCTCGTAGTTCGGGTACTGGGCGAGGGTGTACGGCGTCGTCGAGACGAGGTAGAGAGCGAATGCCGTCGCGCCGGCGAGCGCGACGAGGGAGGCACGCCGCCTGGCGAGGAGCAGTGCGGTCCCGGTGAACAGGAGCGGGTACAGGTAGATCAGGTTCCGCTCCGCAACGACGATCGCGAACGTCGTCGAGAGGTAGGCGGACTTGATCGCGGTGTAGAGGCCGAAGGCGACGATTGCGGCGACGGTGACGTCGACGAAGGCAACGCGGCCCTCCTCTCGCGCTTCCGAGCGTGGGCGGACGAGCGCCGTCAAGCCGGCAACCAGCGGCAGGACGCCGATCCCGATCGCGAGGGCGCCGGCGGCCCAGAGGCCGTACTCGAGCATCTGGCCCTTGAGGAACGAGGTCGCGACGTACCACGTGTACGAGCGGTGGCCAAGTGCCGCTGACAGGACGATGGCGACACCGACCGCGAGCACCGCCGCTCCGAGCCAGTCGCCTGAGCTCCAGGTCGCGCGCCAATCTCGCAGCCGCTCTCGGCGCCAGGCGTGGGCGCCGAGGACGAGCGCGAGCACGGGTAACAGCACGGCGAGCTGGGTACGGACGAGCACTGCCGCGAGACACGCAGCTGTCGCGAGCCCGACCGACCAACGCGTCGGCGCGATCCCGGCGCGTGCGATCAGGAAAAGGGCGAGCGTCGAGACGGGGTACGCGAGCGGCTCCTCGACCAGGAAGGGCGAGTACGAGAGCGCCGGCGCCGCGGCGGTCGCGATCGCAGCGAAGAGCGCGTAGGGGCGCGTGACGACGAGCCGGGCCAGTGCGTAGGCGGGGAAGATCGCCGCCGTCATCAGCAGCACGCCCAGCAGCTTCACCGCGGAGTACGCCGTCTCGACCTGATCGAGCCACCAGGCGGGTGCGGCGAGATAGGCGTAGAGCGAGATGCCATGCGCAGGCTCACCGCCCCGCAGCGCGGCGCGGCCAGTCTCCGCGATCGAGCGCGAGATCTGCGTGAACTCGATCTCGTCGCTGAAGAGGGTCGGCGTCTGCCGTTGCCAGGCCTGCCAGGCGTAGAGCGCCGCGAGGACGACGTAGGCCGCGAGGAGCGGCAGCAAAGTCTCGAGCTCGGGCAGGCGCAGGCGGCGGCGCCGGGCGCTCGCCGTCACTCGGCTGACACCTCGGCGAGCGGCTCGGGGCTCGGCTCGGTCGTCCGCCGGACGAGCCGGCAGGGGACGCCTGCTGCTCGCGCTCGCGGCCTGCACGGCGTGGAGCCGCTCCGCGGCGACGTCCGGGATCGTCACCAGCACCTCGTCCGGCCGGGCCGCGCCGATGTGAGCCGCCGCCTCGTCGAGGCCGCCGAGCACCTTGACGCCGAGCACGCGCCGCCGGCGCACGCTCGGGTTGTCGTCCAGGAAGCCGACGACGCGGCGGTCGGGCGTCTCCGCGAGCTCGCGCGCCAGCGCCCGGCCGGAGCGTCCGGCGCCGACGATGAGCACGCGCGTCCGCTCGCTCCGCAGCCCGCCCTCGCGGAGAGGCAGCAGACGCAAGGCGAGGCGCGACCCCGCGATGAGCGTCATGCAGAGCAGCGCGTCGACGAGGAAGATCTCGAGCGGGAAGCCCTGCAGCGTCTGCGTCCTGGCGACGATCGCGACCGTGACCGGCACTGAGAGGACCACCGCGGCTGCGATCGCCACCAGGTCGCGCGCCGACGCGAAGCGCCAGACGCGGCGGTAGATCCCGAAGAGGACGAAGAGGACGTACCGGACCGCGAGCAGGACGGGCAGCGCCGAGAGGAAGATCGCGCGCTCGACCGGCGTGCCCTCGCCGTCCACGAAGAGCAGGTACGCGCCGAGGAAGGACGCGCAGATGATCGCGAAGTCGACCAGCACCTCGACGAGCCGCCGCGGATTCGAGATCAGCGCCCGCCAGAGCGACGGCGTCGGGCCTTCCTCGGCGCGGCGCGAGCGCTCCTCGAGGTCGCCGAGGAAGCTCGCGAACTGCACGAGCACAACGAAGGAGACGAGCACGCCGACCGCCGTCACCCGCGGGTTGCCGAGGACGGTGTACGCGAGCCCGGTCGCGCCGAGAAGCGCGGCGAGCGAGGTGAGCCCCAGCACGGCCTGCTGCTCGGACAGGCCGTAGTAGACGAGCCGGTGCGACGTGTGGTCGGTGCCGCCCTGCGTGACCGGCCGCCGATCGAGCGTGCGCCGCACGGTCACGAGCGTCGTGTCGAGAATCGGAATCGCAAGCACGAGCAACGGGAGCAGGACGCTCGTCAGCGTCGCCCCGGCGGTCGTCCAGCTCGATGCGAGCGCGAGCCCGGCGAGCCCGAAGCCGATCAGCTGACTGCCCGAGTCGCCCATGAACACGGCGGCGCGCTTCCCCGGCCGCAAGTTGAAGGGCAGGAAGCCGACACACGCGCCGCCGAGTGCCAGGGCGACGACGAGGCCGAGCTCGCCCGAGTCGCGGGCGATCGCGTCGACCGCGAAGACGGCGCACGAGACCGCGGCGAGCGACGCGGCCAGGCCGTCCATGTTGTCGAGCAGGTTGAAGGCGTTCGTGATCCCGACGAGCCACACCAGGCCGAGCGTGGTCGCGACGCAGGTCGTTGGCGACGATCTCGACCGTGAGCCCGGAGACGAGCACGACGCCGGCGGCCGCGAACTGGGCCGCGAGCTTCGCCATCGGCCTCAGCGTGTAGAGGTCGTCGGCGAGCCCGGCGAGGAAGAGGATCGTGCAGCCGACGAGGATGCCGCCGAGCTCCCGGCTCGGCTCGACGGCGTCGACGGCGAGCGCCGCGCCGACGCCGGCCACGAGGCCCGCGAAGATGCCGATGCCGCCGAAGACGGGCGTCGGGCGCTCGTGCCAGCGCTCGCCCGACGGCGCGGCGACGAGCCGGCCGGCGAGGTTCGCCCGCAGCAGGGCGGCGAGAGTCAGCGCCGCGACCGAGAGTCCGGCGACCGCGGCAATCGCGTTCACGGGCAAACAGGGTAGTGGAGGCCTGTTAGGCCGATATGTGCGACCACCGGCCTAGACTAGATCCCGCCTCATGACCACCTACCTCGATCTCTACCGCTACCGCGAGCTCTTCGGCAGCCTCTTCCGGCGCGACCTGCGCGCGAAGTACAAGGGGTCGGTGCTCGGGCTCGCCTGGTCGCTGGCGCACCCGGTCGTGCTGATGGTCGTCTACCTGTTCGTCTTCAGCGTGATGCTGAAGATCCAGGCGGCCGAGTACGACCACTACTGGCTCTTCCTGCTCTCCGGGCTCCCCGTCTGGGTCTTCTTCTCGATGTCGCTCCAGTCGGCCTCGCCGAGCATGCTCGAGAACGCGAACCTGATCCGGAAGGTCCGCTTCCCGCGCCAGCTCGTGCCGCTCTCGATGGTCGCGACCCAGCTCGTCGGCTTCGTCGTCATGCTCGCGATCGTGATCGCGCTGAGCCTCGTCTACCTGCCGGAGGCGCGGGACACCGTCTGGCTCTCGATCCCGCTCGCCGTGCTCGTCGTCGGCCTCGTCGCCGGCATGTCGCTCGCCGTCGCCTCGCTGAACGCGATCTACCGCGACGTCGAGCACCTCGTGGCGGCTCTGCTCCTGCCGTGGTTCTTCCTCACCCCGGTGCTCTACTCGCTCGACAGCATCCCCGGCCTCAGCGACCACCCGCGACTCGTCGACCTGATCCACTGGGGGAATCCGCTCACGCCCGCGGTCGAGGCGGTGCGGGATCCGCTCTTCTTCGGCGTGCCTCCCGCGACCGGCGACGCGATCTACCTCGCCGTCTCGGCCGTCGTCGCGCTCGCGCTCGGCGCCTTCGTCTTCAACCGCGTCGACGACCGCGTGGCAGTCGAAGTCTGATCGCGTGAGCGCCGCGGCGTCGCTCTCAGTCTGCTGCATCACGCGTGGGCCGAGCGGCGCGTCGCGCTCCAGCTCGGGCTGCTGCGGCCGGTCGCGTCCGAGATCGTGGTCGCGGTCGACGACCGCGTCGACCCCGAGCTGCTCGAGCCGCTGGTGGAGCTCGCCGACGAGCTCGTGCTCTATCCGTACGAGGAGCCGGTCGACCGGCCGGTCGGCTGGGTCCACGCGCTCTGCCGCGCGGGACTGGATCCTCTGGCTCGACGACGACGAGATCCCCTCGCAGCGCCTGCTCGCGAGAGCTCGAGCGGCTCGTCGCGGCCCGCGACGTGACCCACTACTGGCTCACGCGGCGGTGGCTCTACGGCGACCCGCGCACGATGCTCGACGAGTCGCCGTGGCTGCCCGACTACCAGCTCAGGCTCGTGCGCAACGACCCGGCGCTGCTCTGGTTTCCAGGCGTGACGCACTGGCCGATCGAGGCCGTCGGGCCGCATCGGTACGTCGAGGCGCCCATCTACCACACCGATCTTCTCCTCAACCCGCTCGAGCGGAGGCGCGAGAAGTCGAGCCGGTACGAGCGCATGGAGCCGGGCAAGCGGGTCGACGGGTGGCCGGTCAACAACGCGCTACTACCTGCCGGAGGATCGGAACGAGGTCGCGCTCACGGCGGTACCCGACGAGGACGTGCCGTGATCGAGGCGGCGCTCCAGGGCGACCCGTGGGGCGCAGCGCAGCCTGTGCCCCACGAGCTTCGGCAGGCGACGCGGGAGGAGGTCGACGCCACTGGCACGGGCGGCCGCCGACACCGGAGCTCTACCGCGCGCGGTTCGAGGTCGTGCGCGAGCCGGTCGAGATCGCGGCGCGCGAGACACGCGCGGTGGACGTCCGGGTCACGAACGAGGGCGGCCACGTCTGGCCGCCCGGGACGCGCGGCTTCCCGGAGATCCGCGTCAGCTACCGCTGGCGGCGTCCGAGCCGACGGCGCGATCGTCGTCGACGGCGGCCTGCGGACGCCGTTTCCGCACGCGGTCCGGCCGGGGGAGACGGCGCTCGTGCCGGTCGACGTCACGGCGCCGCCCGAGCCCGGGCGGTACGTCCTGGAGCTCGACCTCGTCCACGAGCACGTGCGCTGGTTCGAGAGCGGCGTGTCGGTGGACGTCGAGGTCTCGGCTCAGCCGCTCGTCCTTCTCGCCGGAGCCGACGAGCAGGCGCTCGCAGCCCTCGCCGCCGACCTCTGCGAGGCCGTCCCCGGTGTCGAGCCGGCGTACGTCGGCCCGCCGACGGGTGAGGCGGGCTACCGCACGGTGCCGGGCGCGCGACGCTACGTGCTCGAGGGAGGCGGCCGTCGCGTCCGGCGACGCTCTGGCGCGGCGCG
The DNA here is from genome assembly GCA_963802765.1 of uncultured Gaiellaceae bacterium. Classification (GTDB taxonomy): domain Bacteria; phylum Actinomycetota; class Thermoleophilia; order Gaiellales; family Gaiellaceae; genus Gaiellasilicea. Next base: position 71,755 of record CAWDJZ010000015.1, on the reverse strand, counting down.
ACGCCTGCTCCTGAACGCGCGGCGGCTCCGCCGGGGCGGTCGGCCCGACCGTCGCGCAGCGAGTTCCTCGTCCCGCTGTCGGAAGTCGGTCTCGTCCTCGACCTCGGCGGTGAGCATGCGAGGCGCGAGCGCTTTCAGCACCGCATGGCGATGCGGGCCGCGCGCACGCTCGGGATTCCCGTCGTGGGTGTCTCCGGCGCGGAGGAGGCGGTCGCGGCCGTCCGTGAGGCGCTGCCCACGTGACGCGGGTCCTGCCGGACGAGCTCGCGGGCCGGCTGCGCGGGCGGAGCGTCCTCATCACCGGAGGGCTCGGCTTCATCGGCTCGAACCTGGCGTTCGCGCTCGTCGACGCGGGCTGCGAGGTGACGCTCGTCGACGCGCTCGTCCCGGGCCACGGCGGCAACCACGCGAACGTGGACGGCCTCGAGGCGCCGAGGTCGTCCTCGCCGACCTGCGCGACTCGGAGCGGCTCGCGCCGCTCGTCGAGCGGGCCGAGCTCCTCTTCAACCTCGCCGGGCAGACGAGCCATCTCGACTCGATGGAGGACCCGTTCGCGGACCTCGAGCTCAACTGCGCCGCCCAGCTCGCCCTGCTGGAGAACTGCCGTCGCCGCAACCCGGACGTCCGCATCGTCTTCGCCGGAACGCGCCAGGTCTACGGCCGGCCGCGGACGCTGCCCGTGTCGGAGGAGCACCCGATCGACCCGGTCGACGTCAACGGGATCCACAAGCTCGCCGGCGGAGTGGTACCACCTGCTCTACGGACGGGTCTACGGACCGCCGGTGACCGTGCTGCGGTTGACGAACACGTACGGCCCGCGGATGCGGGTGCGCGATGCCCGGCAGACCTTCCTCGGCGTCTGGATCAAGCAGCTGCTGACGGGCGAGCGGCTCCAGATCTACGGCGACGGCTCGCAGCGGCGCGACTTCACCTACGTCGACGACGCGGTGCGGGCGCTCTGCCTCGCGGTCGTCGACGACCGGCGCGACGGGGGAGGTGCTCAACGTCGGCTCTCGGGAGCCCGTCAGCCTGCTCGAGCTCGCGCAACGGCTCGTCGAGCTGAACGGCGGCGGCGCGTACGACGTCGTCCCGTTCCCGGCCGACCGGCTCGCGATCGACATCGGCGACTACTTCGCCGACTCGACCAAGCTCGAGCAGCGTCTGGCGTGGTCGCCGCAGGTCGGTCTCGACGAAGGTCTGAGCCGGACGCTCGAGTACTTCCGGGAGCGCGGAGAGCGGTACTGGGGCGAGCCGGAGTGACGGTCCCCTTCCTCGACCTGCGGCGCGAGACGGAGGAGGTGCGCGGCGAGCTCGACCGCGCGTACGAGCGCGTGCTCGACAGCGGCGTCTTCCTGAGCGGCGCGGAGGTCGGCGCGTTCGAGCGACGAGTTCGCCGCGTTCTGCGGCGCGCGCGAAGCGGTCTGCGTCGCGTCGGGCACCGACGCGCTCGAGCTCGCCCTGCGCGCCGTCGGCGTCGGTCCGGGGGACGAGGTGATCACCGCGGCGAGCACGTGCGTCCCCACCGTCGCCGCGATCGTCGCGTGCGGCGCCACGCCCGTTCTCGCGGACGTCGACCCCGTCACCTACACGATCGACGTCGACTCCGTGGCGCAGGCGTGCGGACCGCGCACGCGCGCGCTCGTCCCGGTGCACCTGTACGGACAGTGCGCCGACCTCGAGCCGTTGCTCGAGCTCGCGCGCGACCGCGGCCTCTCGGTGGTCGACGACGCCGCCCAGGCCCACGGGGCGGAGCTCGGCGGCCGGCGCGTCGGCAGCCTCTGCGACGCGACGGCGTTCAGCTTCTACCCGACGAAGAACCTCGGCGCGCTCGGGGACGCCGGCGCCGTCGTGACCGACGATGCTCGCGCTTGCAGAGCGGGTGCGGCAGCTGCGCTCGTACGGCGAGGACGAGCGCTACCGGTCGGTCGGGTACGGCCGCAACAGCCGGATCGATGCGTTGCAGGCCGCCGTGCTCCGGGTGAAGCTGGGACGGCTCGAGGGCTGGAACGAGCGCCGGCGCGAGCTCGCGAGCTGCTACGGACGAGCCCTCGCGGACACGGGGCTGATCGCTGCCCGCCGAGCGGCCGGGGACGCGTCACGCCTGGCACCTCTACGTGTCCGGACGCAGAACCGGGACGCGCTCCGCGACGCGCTCGCGGCACGCGGCGTCGAGACGCTCGTCCATTATCCTCGCGCCCTGCACCAGCACCCCGCATACGCGCGAGCTCGCTCGGCCCGGGCTCGAACGGAGCGAGCAGCTCGCGGACGAGGTGCTGAGCCTGCCGCTCTACCCGCAGCTCGAGGACGACGAGCTCGAGCGGGTGTGCGAGGCCCTCATCGACGCGCTCGCGTGAACGACTTCCTCTGGAAGCTGAAGTGGACGGTCAAGGCGATCACGCCGCCGATCTTCGTCCTCGCCGCCAAGCACGTCCTGATCGCGCTCGGCCTCCGCAAGCCCGACGCGCCGCCGGAGCCGGAGCCCGTCACCGGAGCCCGAGCCGGCGCCGGAGTGGGAGTACGTCCCGGAGGGATGGGCGCGCACCGAGACGGATCCGAGCGTCAAGGGCTGGGACGTCGAGGCCGTCGCCGCGCCTACCGCGAGAAGTGGCCGCCGTTCCTGCGAGGCGATCGAGGGCGCCCGGCCGCTCGGCGTCTACCACGAGGTGGGCGCGGGCGAGGAGATCACGGGCGAGGACGCGGCCGCCCACAACCTCGTGCTGACATTCGCGTACGTCGCGGCTCTCGCAGCCTCGCGGCAAGGAGCGGCTCACGTTCCTCGACTGGGGCGGCGGGCCTCGGGCACTACGGCGAGATCGCCCGCGCCGTCCTGCCGGTCGAGGTCGACTACCACTGCCGGGAGGTCCCGGCGACCGTGGCCGTAGCCCGCGAGCTCGGGATCGACGGCCGGTTCGTGTCGGACGACGCCTGGGCCGACCGCAGCTACGACCTCGTGATGGCGAGCGGCTCGCTCCAGTACGCCGAGGACTGGTGCGCCCAGCTGGGCGACGCTCGCAGCGGTAACGAGCGGCTATCTCTACGTCACCCGGCTGCCCTACGCACGCTCGAGCGGGTCGTTCCACATCCTCCAGCGCGCGTATCGCTACGGCTACGAGACCGAGTACGTCGGCTGGGTCGTCAGCCGCGCCGAGCTGCTGGACTGTGCCGCCGACCTCGGGCTCACGCTGGAGCGGGAGTTCGTGATCGACGCCTGGCTCTCGGCTCCGGGCGCGCCGGAGGATCCGATCGGGCACCGCGGCTTCCTCTTCAGCGTCGGCGGCGGCCGCGCGGAAGCCGCAGCCTGATCCGGCCGTCGAAGAGCGCAGGCTCGTCGTCGCTCGGGCGCGTAGGCGGGCAGGCCCTCGTGCTCGCCCGGCTCCAGCCCGGCCAGGAGGGACGGGAGGAGCAGCGGCTGTGCGAACGCGGGGTTGCGGCCGCCGCCCGGCGCCCACGGTCGCAGCGCCCGCTCGGCGCTCTGGATCGAGCCGCCGACCGCCACGAAGCCCTCTGCGTGCGCGTCGAGAATCCGCCGCGACCAGTCCGGCGCCGGCGAAGCGCCCGCAACGAGGTGGGCGACCGCGACGGCATCCTCCTCGACGACGGGCTCCTCCTGAGAGGCGAGCGCCGCCGCCGTCTCCTGGCTCAGACCCGCCCCGGACGACGACGGCGAGGCGCCGCTCGTCGATGCAGCGGCCGCACCTCGACCTCGAGCTCGAGCGGAGTGACGCCGACCTCGGACCACCAGAAGCGGAACTCCTCGAGGAAGTCGAACGCGAGCCGGTAGCGGCCGGGCGGCTGCGGCGAGCCCAGGACGAGCTCGATCTCGGCCGTCTCGCCCGGCTCGACCGGGTGCTCGAGCGGCGTCCGCACCCCGTCCCAGACGATCGGGTTGCCGCGGTCGTCGAGCCAGTGGTAGGAGGCGAGCACGCCGGCGTCTCCGCGCGCGCGCCACGTCGCCGAGCCGGCGTTCTGGAGCCGCAGTCGAGCCGTGCCGACCGTCCCCGCGCGCAGCTCGGGCAGCTCGTAGGCGAGCCAGCGGACCGCGAGCGGGCCGGCCGGGACGGGATGCTCGCCGACTCGCTCCATGGCCGGGGTAGCCTACTGCCGTGCCCGAGCCGCTACTCGTCCGCGCCGCGCGCCTGGAGCCGACCGAGCGCACGCCGGTCTGGTTCATGCGCCAGGCCGGCCGCTCCCTTCCCGAGTACCGCGAGATCCGGAAGACGCACACGCTCTTCGAGGTCTGCTTCGAGCCCGAGCTCTGCGCGGAGGTGACGCTGCAGCCGGTCCGACGGCACGACGTCGACGCGGCCGTGATGTTCGCCGACATCATGCTCCCGCTGCTCGGGATGGGCGTCGACGTGGAGCTGGTCGAGAACGTCGGCCCGGTGATCGAGCGGCCGATCCGCTCGCTCGCGGACGTGGAGCGGCTGTCCGTGCCCGAGCCCGAGGAGTCGGTGCCGTTCATCCTCGAGGCCGTCTCGATCGTGCGTCGCGAGCTGCGCGCCGACCAGGCCGTGATCGGCTTTTGCGGCGGGCCCTTCACCGTCGCCGGCTATCTGATCGAGGGCAAGCCGAGCCGCGACTTCCTGAACGTGAAGCGGCTGATGTACTCGGAGCCCGGGACCTGGCACGCGCTGATGGAGAAGCTGACCGACGCGTTCTCGCGCTACGTGCAGGGGAAGGTGCGGGCCGGCGCCGACGTGATCCAGGTCTTCGACTCCTGGGTCGGCGCGCTCTCGCCGGCCGACTACGAGGAGTTCGTGCAGCCCTACTCGGCGCGCATCCTCGCCGCCGTCGACTGCCCGACGATCCACTTCGCCACCGGCGCGGCAACGCTCCTCGGGCAGATGCGTGACGCGGGCGGCGACGTGATCGGGCTCGACTGGCGCATTCCGCTCGACGTCGGCTGGGAGTCGGTCGGCGAGGACCGCGGCGTGCAGGGGAACCTCGACGGCGCGATCCTGCTCGGGCCGTGGGAGCGGGTCGAGGCAGGGGCGCTCGACGTGCTCGCGCGCGCCGCCGGCAGGCCCGGCCACATCTTCAACCTCGGCCACGGCGTCATGCCGGAGACCGATCCGGACGTGCTCGGCCGCCTGCGCGCGCTCGTCCACGAGCACACCGCCCGCGTCCCCGTATGAGCGTCCCATGAGCACCGCCGTCGTCCTGATGGCGTACGGCTCGCCGGACCGGCTCGAGGACGTCCCGGCCTACTACGCCGACATCCGCGGCGGCCGGCCGATCGATCCCGACGCACCTCGAGAACCTCGTCGAGCGCTACCGCCGGCTCGGGATCGAGGAGTCGAACCCGCTGAACGAGATCACCGAGGAGACCCGCGCCGCGCTCGAGGCCGAGCTCGGCCTGCCGGTCTTCACGGGCATGCGCCACTGGCGCCCGCGGATCGCCGAGGCGGTCGAGCAGGCGCTCGCGGCGGGCGCCGACGAGCTCGTCGGGCTCGTGCTCGCGCCGCACTACTCGAGCCTCTCGATCGGCCGCTATCGCGCCCAGCTCGAAGAGGCCGTCGCCGACCGCGCAGAGCTCCGCTTCGTCGAGCGCTGGGGCAGCGAGCTCGGCTTCGTCGAGCTGATCGCCGCCCGGCTCGCTCCGCACAGGCACCGACACGTCGTCTTCACCGCCCACTCGCTCCCGGAGCGGATCCTCGACGAGGGCGACCCCTACCGCGACGAGCTGCTCGAGTCCTCGCGCTTCGTCGCCGAGCGCGCGAACGCCCACGAGTGGACGTTCGCGTTCCAGAGCGAGTCGCCGACCGGCGAGCGGTGGCTCGGTCCGGACATCCTCGAGCACCTGAACGAGCTGGCTGCGAACGACGTCCGCGACGTCGTCCTTTGCCCGATCGGCTTCGTCGCCGACCATCTCGAGATCCGCTGGGACCTCGATGTCGAGGCTCGGCAGAGAGCCGACGAGCTCGGGCTCCGCCTCGAGCGGATCGAGCTCCCCAACGCCGACCCGGCTTTCGTCGCGGTCCTGGCGGCCCTGGTTCGACGCGTCGCGGCTGTACCGTCTCTGGGGTGAGGACCGGCCAGATCCTCGTCGATGGGGTCTCGCGCCGCTTCCGCGTTCGCGCGAACGAGGCGCGCAGCCTGAAGGAGCTCTTCGTGCTCGGGGGCCGGACCGAGGCCGCGGACGTCCAGGCGCTCAAAGACGTGACGCTCGAGGTCGAGCCGGGCGAGGCGGTCGGCCTCGTCGGCCGCAACGGCTCGGGCAAGTCGACCCTGCTGCGCCTGATCGCAGGGATCATCAAGCCGAGCGAGGGCCAGGTCGACGTGGGCGGCCGCATCGGCTCGTTGCTCGAGCTCGGCGCGGGCTTCCACCCCGACTTCTCCGGGCGCGAGAACGTCTTTCTGAACGGCGCCATCTACGGCCTCAGGCGCGCGCAGATCCGCGAGCGCTTCGACGAGATCGTCGCGTTCGCCGAGCTCGAGCACGCGATCGACCGGCCGGTGCGCACCTACTCGTCCGGGATGTACATGCGGCTCGGCTTTGCGATCGCCGCGCATCTCGACGCAGACGTCCTCCTGCTCGACGAGGTGTTCGCGGTCGGCGACGAGGCCTTCCAACGCAAGTGCTTCGGCAAGATCTTCGAGTTCAAGCAGCGCGGCGGCACGATCGTCTTCGTCTCGCACGACGCGTCGCAGGTCGAACGGCTCTGCGAGCGCGCCGTGCTCCTCCGCGAGGGCCGGCTCGAGTTCGACGGGCCGACCCACGAGGCGATCGTCCGCTACCGCAAGGTGCTCGCCGCCGAGGCCGACCCGGCCGAGCGCGCCGCCGGCCTGCGCGAGTGGGGAACCGGGGAGGCAACGATCGCGTCGGCGCGGCTCGTCGGCGCCGAGGGGGAGGAGCGGCAGCAGTTCCTCGCCGGCGAGCCGTTCTCGCTTCGGCTCCGGATCGAGGCCGAGAACGGCGTCGCGCCGCCGCAGCTCCAGCTGGAGCTGCGGGACGAGGCGGGCCTGCTCGTCGCGTCCGACGTGCTCGACACGGGCAGCGTCGGCTGGGCGGGCGGGACGCGCGAGCTCCGCTACGACGTCGCGCGCCTGCCGCTTTCCGACGGCCGCTTCCACCTCAGGCTCGGGCTCGCGGACGCCGACGGCGGGCGGCTGCTCCACTGGCTCGACGACGCGCTCACCTTCCTCGTCTACCCGGCAGGAGAGGAGCGCGGCGTCGTCCGCCTGGAAGGGAGGTGGGCAGCGGAGGAGAACTCCGCGCCGTGAGCTCGCGCACCTGTCCCGACTGGCCCCTCCTGATGGAGCTCGCTCCCGACCTCCAGTTCATGCACTACACGGTCGCGGAGGTGCAGCTGCCGGTCGACGTCCTGACGACGATCAGCCACGTCTCTCTCGGCACCGTCGCGATCTGCTGCGACCGCGACCACCACGTCTTCAACGCGGGGCACACCGACCCGGAGGTCGCCGAGGCGCTGCGCGACACCCACTGGTACGAGGTGCAGGAGTACGCCAAGCGGGGCCCGGGCGCGAGCGCCGCCTGATCGTCAGAGTTCGTAGGCCGTGGGGTGCTGCGGCTGGTAGAGGAGGATCTCGCCCGCGCCGGGCAGCTTGAGCATGGCCGCGAGCCCGAAGCCGTAGTCCTCGATCCCGCCCGAGAACTCGGCCCCTCTGCGCTCGAGTTCGGCGACGGTGGCGGCGACGTCGTCGCACATCAGGGAGATCGAGTGGTGCAGCGGATACGAGTACTCCTCGCCCTCGTGTGTCCCCTTGGTCGGATGGACGCCGAGCTCGCTGGGGCCGGTCTTGAAGATGAGCCAGCCCGTCTCGAACCCGCCCTCCACGCAGGGCCAGCCGAGGACGTCGCGCAGGAAGGCGCGGGTCGCCTCCGGCTCGTCTGAGTAGATGAGGGTGTGAACGGCCGTGATCACGTGCGCACCGTAACCGAGCCCAGGAGCCGGTCGAGCGGCAGCGTGTTGAGCACGGCGCCGCGCGGCGCGCCGCCGCGCCGGGCGGTCGCAACCGAGAGCGGCATGTTCGAGAGCCCGCGCGTCGAATGCGCGTCGGTGGAGCAGACGATCCGGACCCCCGCCGCGAGCGCTTCCCGTACGTGCGTGCCCGAGAGGTCGAGCCGGTCGGGGAGACCGTTGACCTCGAGCGCGACACCGGTCTCGAGCGCGACCTCGAAGACGCGGTCGAGGTCGAGGGCGTTCTCGGGCCGGTGGTTGAGGATGCGGCCCTTGGGATGGGAGAGGCAGGAGCGCGGCCGGATGGCGCATCGCCTCGACGACGCTGTCGGTGAGCGCGTCGCGGCTCCAGCGCTGGCCCGCATGGAGGCTGATCTGCACCCACTCGAGCTCCGCGAGCACGTCGTCCGGAAGGTCGAGGGAGCCGTCCGGGAGGATGTCGCATTCGCTCCCGCGCAGGATCCGAAACGGCGCGAGCAGCTCGTTCGCGGCAGAGATCTCTTCCGCCTGACGGCGAATGTCGTCGGCGTCGAGCCCGGGCACGACTGTGACGTTGCGCGTGTGGTCGCAGATCGCGAGGTACTCGTAGCCGAGCTCCCGCGCCGCCCGTCCCATCTCCTCGACTGTCGCCTTGCCGTCGGAGGCGGTCGTGTGCACGTGCAGCTCGCCGCGGATGTCGGCCAACTCGAGCAGGTCGGGCGGCGGCTCGCCGGCCTCGACCTCGCGCAGCTCGGGCGGCCGGAACGGAAGCCCGAGCTGCTGGTAGACCTCCTCCTCGGTCGCCGCCGCCGGCAGCTCGCCGAGCGAGGCGACGTACGCCGGTGAACCGGTGGCGCGCACGAGCTCGGTCCCGAACCGCTCGGGCGGCGCCGCGACGACCTCGATCGGATACCCCTCCGCGGTCACGCCGACGGCGCGGCCCTCTTCCTGCTCGAGCACGGCCACGATCTGGGGCAGCGCGTCGATGCCAAGTCAACAGACTGTTACTTGGCACGACGACGGCGAAGCGGTTCGAGAGCTCGCAGCCGCGGCGCGGATCGCCCGCCGGCTCGCCGCCGAGCGCCGCCGCGATCTCCTCGACGAGAGCCCGGGCGCGGTTCAGAGTCATCCCACGTGCCGGACGCGCCGTCCCGAGCTCGGCGAGCCCCTGCTCGATCCGGGCAGCCGTCTTCGGGCCGATCCCAGGCACGCTGTCGAGCCTGCCCGCCGCGGCGGCGTCGCGCAGCTGCGCGAGCGTCCGGATCCCGAGCGCGTGCCCGAGCTCGCGCATGCGCTTCGGGGAGAGCCCGAGCAGCCGGCCGACGCCGACGAGCTCCGGGAGCACCTGGTCCTCCAGCTCGCGCAGCTCGGCCAGGTCGCCGGTCTCGACGAGCTCACGCAGGCGGGCCTCGATCCCGGGGCCGATTCCGGCGAGCTCGCGCACTCGGCCCGCGCGTACCAGCGCTGAGACGTCCGCGGGAGTCGAGCGGATCAGCTCGGCCGCGCGGCGGTAGGCGCGCACCGTGTAGTGGCCGGCGCCGTTCAGGTCGAGCAGCGCCGCGAGCGCCTCGAGACGCTCGGCGAGGGCAGCGTTGTCCATGGGACTACTCTCTACCCCATGACGCAGATCGTGGTCCCCTACCGCGGCCGTTCCGGCAAGCAGCGCGTGGACGCCCCCGCCGACGTGCGGGCAGCGCTGGCGCTCGGGATGCTCGGCGACGTCCTCACGGCATGCGTCGCGACGGGACGCACCCTGCTCGTGTCGGAGGACGACGAGGCGCGCTCGCTCGCGGGTGAGCTCGGCGCCGAGGTGGTCGACGACCCCGGCGGCGGCCAGGGGCCTGCGGTCGCCGCTGCGCTCGAGCTCGTCGACCCCGGCCCGGTGCTCGTCGTCAACGCCGACCTTCCCTGCGTCGTGCCGCACGACCTCCGCACCCTCGCCGGAATCGCCGAGCTGGGGGCGATCGGCCTCGTCGAGGCCGCCGACGGCACGACAAACGCCCTCGCGCTGCCGAGCGCGGCGCTGTTCGCGCCCCTGTACGGCGCCGGCAGTGCAGGCCGCTTCCGCGACCACGCCGCGCGACCAGGACGTGACCGCGATCGCCGCGGCCATCCCGAGCCTCGTCGACGACGTGGACACGCTCGACGACCTGCGGCGGGTCGGCCTGCGGGCGGGGCCGCGGACACAGGCGGCGCTCGCGCCGGGCCTGCTCGCCGCGCGGTGAAGGTCGCGCTCCTCTCCGGCGGCGTCGGGGGTGCTCGCTTCGCCCGCGGGCTCGTGGAGGTGGCCGGGGCGCGAAACGTGACCGTGATCGGCAACGTCGGCGACGACCTCGAGGTGCTCGGGCTCTCCGTCTCGCCCGATCTCGACAGCATCCTCTACGCGCTCGCCGGCCTGCACGACGAGGAGCGGGGCTGGGGCCGCGCAGGCGAGACCTGGGAGGCGCTCGCGACGGTCTCCGCGCTGGGCGGCGAGGACTGGTTCCGGCTCGGTGACCGCGACCTCGGCCTCCACCTCGTGCGCACGCAGGCGCTGAGGGAAGGCGAGCCGCTCTCGGCCGTCACTGCCAGGCTCGCCCGCGCGTTCGGGATCGAGGCGGCGATCCTGCCGGCGACGGACGACCGGCTGCGCACCTGGATCGAGACCCCGGCGGGCAGCTTCCCCTTCCAGGAATGGTTCGTCGCCCGCGCCCATCGCGACGAGGTCGACGGTGTCCGCTTCGAGGGCGAGGCTGCGCCGGCCCCGGGCGTGACCGAGGCGCTCTCGGAGGCGGACGCGATCGTGATCGCGCCCTCGAATCCGTACGTGAGCATCTGGCCAATCCTGGCTGTGCCCGGAATCCGGGAGGCGCTCGCGGCGCGCTCCGTCCCCAGCGTCGCCGTCAGCCCGCTCGTCGGCGGCCGCGCCGTCAAAGGGCCGGCAGATCGTATGCTCGCGCGGATGGCGGGCGGGACGACTCCGGCGCACGTCGCGGGCTGCTACGCGGGCCTGATCGACGCGCTCGTGGTCGACGAGTCCGATCCGGCCGGCCCACTGGCCGTGCGCCGGATCGTCACGCGCACGCTGATGACCGACCTCGACGCGTCGCGGCGCCTCGCAGAGGTCACGCTGGGAGCGGCCGCGTGAGAGTCGCGGTCGTCGGTGGCACTGGGAGCTTCGGCCAGGCGATCGCGAAGCGGCTCGTCGACGCGGGCATCGACGTCGTGATCGGATCGCGCGACTCGGAGCGGGCGCGCGCAGCGGCAGAGCCGCTCGGAGCGGAGGGAGCCAATAACGACGATGCGGTCCAGCGCGCGGATCTCGTCCTCTTCGCGGTCAAGGCCGACGCCGCGGTGGAGTCGGCCCGCGAGCTGCGCCAGTCGATCGGCTCGACGCCGGTCTTCTCCGTCTGCGCCGAGCTCGCCTTCGGCCCGGGCGGCGTCAAGCCCACCAGCGAACCGACTTCGATCGCACAGCGGATCCAGGACGAGCTCGACGCCCCCGTCGCGGCCGGCCTGCACTCGCTCGCCGCGTCGAACCTGGCCGAGGCGCCGCCGGACGAGGACGCACTCGTCTGCGGCGACGACGCGGTCGCCAAGCAGCTCGCGCTCGATCTCGCGGGCCGACTCGTCACCGGCCGCGCCGTCGACTGCGGGCCGCTCGCGAGCGCCCGCGCGCTCGAGGGGATGACCGCGGCGATCGTGAACGTGAACAGGCGCTACAAGGCGCACGCGGGCCTCCGGGTCACCGGCCTCCCGTGAGCACCGAGGTCCGGGTCCTCGCACTCGAGGGCATCCCGGAGGTCGAGGAGGGCGACGAGCTCGCCGGACTGCTCGCGGACGCAGCGGCGCGACTGGGCGGGCTCGAGGACGCCGACGTGGTCGTCGTGGCGCAGAAGGTCGTCTCGAAGGCGGAAGGGCGCGTCGTCCGACTCGACGAGCTGGAGCCGTCCGCGCAAGCCCGTGAGCTTGCCGGTGACGCCGATCCGCGTCACCTCGAGGCGATCCTACGCGAGAGTGTCCGTCTCGTTCGTACCCGCGCTCCTCTTGTGATCGCGGAGACCCGTCACGGCTTCGTCTGCGCCTCCGCCGGCGTCGATGCCTCGAATGCGAAGGGGGAGGGGACGCTCGTGCTCCTTCCGGTCGATCCGGACGCCTCGGCGGCGCGGATCCGGGACGGCCTGCGCCTCCGCACCGGCCGGGACGTCGGGGTGATCGTCAGCGACTCATTCGGCCGTCCGTTCCGGCAGGGCACGATCGACGTCGCGCTCGGTGTCGCGGGCGTCGTGCCGCTGCTCGACCTCCGCGGCACCCGCGACCGCGCGGGCTACGAGCTCCGCGCGACGCAGATCGCCGTCGCCGACGAGCTCGCGAGTGCCGCCGAGCTCGTCCTCGGGAAGGCCCGCGGGGTTCCGGCTGCCGTCGTGCGGGGCGTCGACCTGCGCGGCGAAGGCTCGGGGCGCGACCTGCTCATGCCGCCCGAGCGCGACCTCTTTCGTTAGAGGACTTCGGCGGCGAGGGCGGCCAAGCGGGCGCCGATCACGGGCGCGAACTTGAAGCCGTGACCGCTGCAGGGCGACCCCACGACGACACGGCCCCGGCGCTCGAGCACGAACTCGTTGCCGAGACGGGTCGTGTAGAGGCATGTCTCGGACCGGAGCAGCTCGCCGGCGGCCGGGAAGCGCCCGCGCACCCACTCGGCCGTCCGCTCCGCGATCGCGGCGTCCGGCGCAGCCGGCGCGTCCGGGTCCACCACCTGGCCGGTCTGGTGCAGGCCGGCCTTCAGGCCGATCCCAGGTGCGAGCAGCGCGTAGCGCTGACCCTCGTCGGTCGCCTCGAGCACCGACGGCACGGGCCCGTCCAAGGGGAAGTACGACGTCGTCTCCCGCGTCGGAGTCGCGTCGAGGTCAACCAGCCTGGGCGCCCAGGCGCCCGCCGTCACCACGGCGCAGCGAGCCCGCAGCCCGTCGACCGAGACCGTCTCGCCGTCCGGCTCGAGCGAGTCGACCCGGACTCCCTCCCGCAGTTGCGCACCGGAGGCCTGGGCCGACTCGAGCAGTGCCCGAAGCGCGCGGTCGGCATGGACGACGCCGCCCTCCGCCTGGAAGAGCCCGCTCTCGCCGGCTGCAACCCGGACCCCGAAGCGGCGTTCGATCTCGGCTGCGTCGAGCACCTCGAACGGCACGCCACAGGCGGCGAGCGCTGTGCGGTTCGGCGCCCAGTCGCCCAGGTCGAGCGTCCCGTGCAGCTCGAGCAGCGGCCCGCCGAGCTCGGCCTCGAGTGCCCGCCAGCCCGGGTATGACTCCTGTGCCAGCCGGACCCAGCGCTCCTCCGGGTAGGTGAAGCGCACGATCCGCGAGCGGCCGTGGCTCGAGCCCCGGTCGTTCCCGACTGCGAACTGCTCGCAGACGACGACATCGCGGCCGGCCTGGGCCAGTGCCCGCGCCGTGGCGAGCCCCATCACGCCCGCGCCCACGACGGCGACCTCGACGTCGGCTCTCGGATCCACGCGCCGGAGCCTAGCCTGAAGGCTCGTCGAGGCTGAGCTGCCGGTAGTCCGAGAGTCCGGAAACGCCGACGCCGACGAGCCGCAGCGCGCCGGGGCGGTCGCGCAGTCCCCGGTCGAGCAGGGAGCAGGCGAGCTCGCCGATTCGCGCCGGGTCGTCGATGCCGACGTCGAGGCTCGTCGACCGGCTGCGGATCGAGAAGTCGGCGTAGCGGAGCTTTGCGGTCACGGTGCGCGCGGAGAGGCCGTCCCGGCGCAGATAGTCGCTGACCTCCGCCGCCATTCGCCGCAGCTCGGCGTGCAGGAGTGCGCGGTCGTGCAGGTCTCGCTCGAAGGTCTCTTCGACCGAGATCGAGATCCGCTCGCTCGTCGTCTCGAGCCCGCGCGGATCGATCCCGCGGGCTCGGTCGCGCAGCAGGCGTCCCACGGACCCGGGCAGCAGTGCCCGCAGGTCGAGATCCGACAGAGCGGCAAGGGCCCCGACCGTGGTCACACCCGCCGCGGCGAGCCGCGCCTCCGCCCTCGGCCCGACGCCCGGCAGCGCCCGCACGGCGAACGGCGCGAGGAAGGCGGCCTCGGTCCCTGCGGGGACGACGGTGATCCCGCCGGGCTTCCGCCGGTCGGAGGCGACCTTGGCGACGACCTTCGTCGGCGCGACTCCGAGCGAGCACGAGAGGCTCGTCGCACCGCGCACCGACGTCCGGACCGCTTCCGCCACCACCCGGGCGCGCGCGAAGTCCGAGGCGAGCCCGGCGAAGTCGAGGTAGCCCTCGTCCAGGCCGGTCCGCTCCACGAGCGGCACGACCTCCCGCACGGCCGCCCAGACGGCCTGCGAGTACTCGCGGTAGAGCGTGTGCCGGGGTCGGACGAAGACGGCCGTGGGGCAGCGACGGAGCGCCTCGGCGCAGCTCATCGCGGAGCGGATCCCGAAGCGCCGCGCGACGTAGTTGGCGGTCGAGACGACGCCGCGCCCGCGCGGGTCGCCGCCCACGACGAGCGGCTTCCGGCGCAGGCTCGGATCCTCCAGCTCTTCGACCGCGGCGAAGAACGCGTCGAGGTCGAGATGGGCCAGGATCGCCATCGCACCCAAACCTACGGCACCATAGGCGGCATGCCGCGCAAGGCCGCGATTCTCGCGCTCGCCGTCGCGGCCGTGCTCTTCCAGACGACGGCCGCCACACCGCAGCAGCCGTCGTCCAGCTTTCGCGTGCTCGCGTTCACGAAGACGGCGGGGTTCCGGCACGAGTCGATTCCCGCGGCGCTCCAGGCACTGCGCGAGCTCGGCGCCCGGAACGGGTTCACGGTCGACGCGACCGAGGATCCCGGCGCGTTCACCGACGCGAATCTGGCCCGCTATGCGGTCGTTGCCTTCGTGCTCACGACGGGAGACGTGCTCGACGACGCACGTCAGGCTGCCTTCGAGCGTTACATCCGCGCCGGTCACGGCTTCGTCGGCGTGCACTCGGCGGCAGACACGGAGCACGACTGGCCCTGGTACGGCCGCCTCGTCGGCGCGTTCTTCAAGAGCCACCCGGCGATCCAGCCGGCGACAGTCGTCGTCACCGATCCTCGCCACCTCTCGACGCTCGGGCTGCCCCGGCGCTGGGGTCGGACCGACGAGTGGTACAACTTCGCGACCAATCCTCGTCCGGCGGTTCGCGTCCTCGCGACGCTCGACGAGACGACCTACTCCCCCGGCGACGGCGCGATGGGCGGCGATCACCCGATCGCCTGGGCGCACGAGCTCGACGGCGGTCGCGCGTGGTACACGGGCGGCGGGCACACCGAGGAGTCGTACTCCGAGCCGCTCTTCCGGGCGCACCTGGTCGGCGGCATCCGGTATGCGGCCGGGCTGGCGCCGCCGAGCATCCTTTCGGTCGCGACGACGGTTCGGTCGAGACGGGTCGCGGTGGTCGCTCCACGTCGCGGACTGCCGGCCCTGCACTGCGCGGCTGAGCGTGCGGCGGCCCGGCCGAACGCTCGCCGTCCCGATGCGGCTCGGCGGCGGCCGCGCCCGCGCGACGACTCCAGCGCTCCCGGCCGGACGGTGGACGCTCGTCCTGACCGTGGAGAACCGGGCGAACGGCCGCAGGGCAGTCGTCCGGAGGTCGGTCCGGATCTCGTAGCCGGCCACGGAGAGCGCATGATGGGAGCGTGATCGAGACCCCGCCGCTGCCGCCGCCCGCGATCGTCTCGCCCGCACCGCGCGAGACCTCGTTCGGGCTCGTCTCCGGCACGGCGCCGGCCGGCACGAGGCGCCTCATCGTCCACGTCGGCGATCAGGTCGCCGCCGACGAGCCGCTCCGCGGCAGGTCGTTCTCGGTTCACCTCCGCCTCAGGGGCGGGCTCACCCGGGTCCGGGTGACCGCGGTCGACGGCGGGAACCGGCGTTCGTCGGCGACCGTCGAGCAGGTGTACGGGCTGCCGGCCGGCGCGGACCCGCGCGAACGCCGGCCGAGTCTCGATTCGGCGCTCGCCGGCCCGATCCGCTCGCTCGTCCGCCGCGCCGGGGGAACGGCCGGCGTGTACGTCGAGGATCTCCGCACGGGTCGTGGCGCGGCCTGGAACGCGCGCGCCCGGTTTCCGGCGGCGTCGACGTTGAAGCTGGCCATCGCGGTCGCGGCGATGCGGGCGATCGACGGCAAGCCGGCCGCCGGGACACCGGTAGACAGTCAGTTGCGCGAGATGCTGATCCGGTCCGACAACGCCGCCGCGAACGCGATCCTCGTCTGGCTCGCCGGATCGACCTCGGCAGGCGGATTCCGGGTGGACGAGACGATGCGCGCGCTCGGCCTCACCGACTCGCTCATGTACGGCGCCTACAAGGTGAAACGGAGCCCGTCGGCGGCGGCCGTCCCGATCCCGATCCGCATCGAGAGCCAGCCGTCGTTCGGCGTGGGCAAGTACACGACCGCTTCGGACCTTGCGCGTCTCGCCCGCTCGGTCTACCTGGCGGCCGCCGGGAAGGGGCCACTGCTCCGGCTCGGCGTCACCGGCTCCGAGGCGCGCTACCTGCTCTTCCTGCTCGCCCAGGCGAGCGATCGCGGCAAGCTCGACCGCTACGTCGGTGCCCATGCGGTCGTCATCCACAAGTCGGGCTGGCTCGAGACCGTACGGCACGACAACGGCGTCGTCGCCTTCGAGGGAGGCGTGTTCGTCGCCAGCGTCCTCACGTGGCGCACGCCGGCTGGGGACGAGCTCGCCGGCCGGGTCGCGCAGGTCGCGTTCGAGCGCTTTGCCGGCAGGTGCCCCGACCCTGGTGATCGAGCCCTGCCGACGCTGCTCGCCGGAGGAGTGCTCCTAGAGCACCAGCCCGACGAAGACCATGAACTCCTCCACCTATCGGAAGCGGCTGAAGTCTCCGATCTCGACCGCGATCCCGAGCGCGCTCAGCGTGTCGAGGCCGCGCAGGCAGCGCAGCCGCGCCACAAGCTCCCGCCACGGTCCTTGCTCCGCCGCCTCCCGGATCGCGCGTTCCAGCTCCTCGATCCGGCCGTCGACCAGATCGACGTGTGCACGTAGGTGTCGAAGGTGTGCTGCTGGGCGGTGAAGTCGAAGCGCTGCTCGGACAGCCACTTGCGGCGCGCGACACCCCAGGATGCCCCACGGCAGCCGTCGCCCGTGTCGCAAGCAGAACTTCGACAAGCGGTGCCGGTCGCGCATGCGATCCAGGCGCGCGTCCTCACGTGCACGCACGAGATCACGGGCAGCCTCGAGCGAAAACTCATGGCTAGTACGGATTCGGGACCGAGACCCAGAGCACGCGGAGCTCCTTGGTCTGGGAGGCGTTTCGCCACGTGTGCGGCTTCGCGAGCGGATACGTCAGCGCGTCACCCTCCTCGAGCACGTGCGTCTCGTCGCCGACCTGCAGCTCGAGCGTCCCGGCGAGGATGTAGACGAACTCCATCTCGCCCGGGAGCGAGGAGAGCTCTTCGCCGGCCCCCGCGCCCGGGGCGACGACGGACTCGATCGCCTGGAAGCGCTCCTCGTCGCGCGAAGAGAGGAGGTGGTTGACGGTCGGGAAGGAGACGTCCGCGTTCACGCGCTCGCTTCTGCGAACGAGTGACGGCGCGGGCTCGGCCTCGAAGATGTGGCTCAACCGGACGCCGAGCGCGTCACAGATCCGCGAAATCGAGGAGAGAGACGGGGCGGTGCGGTCCCGCTCGAGTTGGCTGATGAACCCCTTCGTCAGGCCCGTCGCCGCCGCAAGCTGCTCGATCGTCAGCCCGCGTTCGCGTCGCAACGAGCGGACGCGGGCCCCTACTCGTGGGGTGTCGTTGCGTGTCGCCAGCGGGGTCGCTCTGGGCATGAGCCGATCATACGCAGGTTTAGTCCGAGGGCAACTCCTCCAGGCAGGGGAATACAGGTATCTTTTTTGTAGTTGATGCTGGTATGAGACCAGTCAGAAGGAGTGATGAGTTGAGCACGATGCTGCTCGTACCGCTGGAGGACATCGTCGTCTTCCCGAACATGAACGTGACCCTGACCGTGGACGTCGGGTCGGAGGAGCGCGTGCTTCTCGTCCCCCGCCACGAAAACGACTATGCGAGCGTCGGCGTCGTCGCCGAGGTGACCGACCGCGTGCGGCTTCCGGGCGGCGGCCGCGCCGTAGCGCTGAGCGGGCTCCACCGCGGCGTCGCAGGCGTGGCTCAGACCGACGCGAAGGGCCGGCTGCGCGTCGAGGTCGAAGAACGGCCCGATTCGGACGAGGCCGACGCGCGGACGCGCGAGCTCGAGCGCGAGTACCGCGCGATCGTCGAGGAGATCCTCGAGCTGCGCGGCGACGACGGCCGAATCTCGGCGTTCTTGCGCTCGATCACCGAGCCCGGGGCCCTCGCCGACACCGTCGGCTACGCCCCCGACTTCACCTTCGAGCAGAAGGTCAAGCTGCTCGAGACGCTGGACGTGAAGGAGCGCCTGGCGCTCGCGATCGAGCTGCAGCGCGAGCGGCTCGCCGAGATGCAGGTGCGCCGCCGCATCCGCGACGACGTGGAGGAGGGCGCCGCCAAGCAGCAGCGCGAGTACATCCTCCGCCGCCAGATGGACTCGATCCGCAAGGAGCTCGGCGAGGACGACGCCTCTGTCGTCGAGGAGTACCGCCGCAAGCTGGAGGAGGCCGAGCTGCCCGAGGCCGTGCGCGAGCAGGCCGACCGGGAGCTCGCCCGGCTCGAGCGCCAGGGCGACGCCTCGCCCGAGGCTTCGATGATCCGCAACTACCTCGACTGGATC
Organism: uncultured Gaiellaceae bacterium; assembly: GCA_963802765.1. Lineage (GTDB taxonomy): Bacteria > Actinomycetota > Thermoleophilia > Gaiellales > Gaiellaceae > Gaiellasilicea. The sequence continues at coordinate 53,140 of CAWDJZ010000015.1, read as the reverse complement.
CTCGCCGTGCCGTGGGGGAAGCGCTCCGAGGAGCGGCTCGATCCCCTGCACACGCGTGAGGTGCTCGACGCGGATCACGCCGGCCTCGAGGACGTCAAGGACCGGATCGTCGAGTACATCGCCGTGCGCAAGCTGCGGGAGGAGCGCGGGATCGAGCCCGACAAGCGCTCCGGTGCGATCATGACCCTCGTCGGTCCCGCCCGGCACAGGCAAGACCTCGATCGGCGAGTCGATCGCGCGGGCGCTCGGACGCGAGTTCGTGCGCATGTCGCTCGGCGGGATCCGCGACGAGGCCGAGATTCGCGGCCACCGGCGCACCTACATCGGTGCCCTGCCCGGCCGCCTCGTTCGAGCCCTGCGCGACGCCGGGACGATGAACCCGGTGATCCTGCTCGACGAGGTCGACAAGGTCGGCGCCGACTGGCGCGGCGATCCCTCGTCGGCGCTGCTCGAGGTGCTCGATCCGGCTCAGAACCACTCGTTCCGCGACCACTACCTCGACGTCGAGCTCGACCTCTCCGAGGTGGTGTTCATCGCCACCGCGAACGTGGCCGATTCGATTCCGGCGCCCCTGCTCGACCGCATGGAGGTGATCCGCTTCGACGGCTACACGACCGACGAGAAGGTCGCGATCGCCCGCGGCTACCTCTGGCCGCGCCAGCGCGAGCGCAACGGCCTCCGCGAGGACGAGGTCTCGATCTCGGACGTCGTGCTCGAGACGGTCATCTCCGATTACACCCGCGAGGCCGGCGTGCGGCAGCTCGAGCGCGAGCTCGGGAAGCTGCTGCGCAAGACGGCCACCCGGATCGCCGCGGCCAAGGTCGAGGCGCCGGTCGAGCTGGGGCTCGACGAGGTGCGCGACGCGCTCGGACGGCAGCGGTTCTACCGCGAGGCGGCGGAGCGGACGGCCGTGCCGGGTGTTGCCACAGGCCTCGCCGTCACCGGCACGGGCGGCGACGTCCTCTTCGTCGAGGCAACAGCGGCGAAGGGCGACAAGCTCGTCCTCACCGGTCAGCTCGGCGACGTGATGAAGGAGTCGGCCCAGATCGCCCTGTCCTCGCTGCGCTCTCGCGCCGGCGAGCTCGGCGTCGACGAGGACGCGTTCGAGCGGGCCTTCCACGTGCACGTGCCCGCCGGCGCGATCCCGAAGGACGGGCCGAGCGCAGGGATCACGATGGCGACCGCGCTCGCGTCGCTCCTCTCCGGCCGCCCGGTCAGGCACACGATCGGCATGACCGGCGAGGTGACGCTGCAGGGTCGCGTCCTCCCGATCGGCGGGCTGAAGCAGAAGGTGCTCGCGGCGCACGCCGCCGGGCTCACCGACGTGATCCTGCCCGAGCGGAACCGCCAGGACCTGGACGACGTGCCCGAGCACGTCCGCGACGAGCTCACCTTCCATCCCGTCATGTCGCTCGACGAGGTGCTGGAGCTGGCGCTCGAGCCTTCCTCGCGGCCGCTTCATGCGGTGTAGGAGCTGTAGACCGGTTCCCGAGGAGGTCCGCCAGGCGGCGGGCCTCCTCGAGCGGCGTTGGGTGGTCTCGATCCTGTGGGCCTCCTACGAAGGCGCCGTGCGCTTCAACGAGCTCAAGCAGGCCGTTGGTGCGATCCCGCCGCGGACGCTTGTCCAGCGACTCGTCGAGCTCGAAGAGGCGGGCATGCTCGAGCGGACGGTGATCGACGCCCGGCCGCCGCGCGTCGAGTATCGCTTGACGGACGAGGGGCAGCGGCTCAAGCTCGTGGTGGATGCCGTCGCTGCTTTCGCTGCTCCTCGGTAGCGTCCTCGCGCTCACACCGGCGCAGTTGCTCGACAGGCACCGGCCTGTGGTCGTCCTGCACCCGCAAGAGCGCTCGGCGCCGACGTCGGTCGAGGGATTCCTCGCGGACGCCGATCTCGCCGGCGGCCGCTACGACCTGAGGGCGTGCTCGTCCCGCGACGGGCTGGCGGCGCTGCAGTGCTATGACGACGCCGACGAGCCCGCGCCGCCGGTCGTGTACGGGACGGCGTTCCGCAGAGGAGGGAGGATCGCGCTCCAGTACTGGCTCTTCCACGCGTTCGACATCTGGAGCCCGCTCGTGCCGCAGAGCCCCGACTACTGGAAGGCGCACGAGGGCGATTGGGAAGCGGTGACCGTACTCCTCGACGCGCGTGGGCGGCCGGTCGAGGTCGGGACGAGCCGCCACTGCGGCGGTGCGCGACAAGCCTGGGCCAAGGTGGAGAAGCAGGGCGCGCGGCCGGTCGTCTACTCGGCGCTCGGCTCGCACGCGCTCTACTTCCGGCCCGGTGGCTACCGACAGGACGAGGGCTGCTGGCCGAACGAGGCCGTTCTCGTGTTCAAGGCCTACAAGGTTCCGATCCTCGACCACGTCGCGCGCGGGCGGGCGCTGTCGCCCCGCGTACTGCCCGTCACCCGCGCGAGCCCGGCGTGGATGCGCTTCACGGGCAGCTTCGGCGAGACCCAGTACATGCACTTCCCGCAGGCGACACTCGCCTTCGGCTCAGGTCCCCACGGCCCGGTCTCCCACGACCTCTGGCGTGAGCCCTTCGGGACTCCTGCCCGCTGGAAGCTCGGCTGACCAGCCGTTCACCTTAAACGCGACGGGCGGGGAGACCCCGCCCGTCGCGTCGACGCCTGACCGGCGATCTAGATCGCCAGTGCCGGCGCGTCCGGCGTGCCGTCGTACTCCGGCTTGAAGCCGAGCAGGCGGCCGAGCGGCGCGCCCATCATGAGGCCCGCCTTCTGCATCCATGCGGGCGGGAAGGGCAGGCGCACGTCCTCGAAGTGCGCGTTCGCGATCACGGCCAGCCGCAGCGGGTTCGGCATGCCCTTCTTGTTCGTCTTGCCGTCGGTGGCCAGCCCGAACATCGTCTCGAGCAGCCGCTCGAAGCCCAGTGCCGGGCGCACCTCGGTGACGAAGACCGCCTCGGTCTCGCCGGCGTTCCAGAACTTGTGCGAGCTCCCCGCCGGCACGAGCACCGTCTCGCCGGGCCCGGCGACGATCTCCTCGCCGTTCAGCTTGAACGCGATCGTGCCGGACTCGATCTCGAAGCGCTCCGTCTGGTGCGGGTGCACGTGCGCCGCGGCGACGAAGCCGTTCGGCTGGACGGTGCACTCGACGAGAACGTACTCGCCGTTCGTCTCCGCGGAGGTCTCCAGGAAGAGGAGGCGCTCGCCGGTGACGGTGTTCTCGATCACATCTCCCTTGCGGATCATCAGTTTCCCTTTCGTGTCGAATGTGCAGCGGTTTCCTTGCAAGGGAGTCTCGGCGACCGGCGGCCCGGAGTCGTCCGTCCGCGAAAGGATCCGGCCTCCGCCGGCGCGTGGATCTTGTCCGCCCGCCAGGGTGACGTGCGGCGGCGCACATCCGCCGCGAGGATGACCAGGCGTCGCGCTGGAGGACGAGCTCGACCGCGAATGCTCGCGCGCACATGTCCTGGAAGCCCGTACATGTGACGAGGGCGGCCTCGCGGCCGCCCCAGTCTGCCCCCGTCAACCTGTTCGCCTACTCGTACTGGAGCGCTTCCAGCACGTTCAGCCGCGCGGCGCGGCGCGCCGGCGCGATCGCGGCGAGCATCCCCGCGACGACCGCGACCGCCGTGAAGACCGCGAGCGTCCCGACCGGCAGCGAGAAGGAGACGCCGAACTCCGACAGCGACTCCGTCACGAGCGCTGCCAGGCCTACGCCCAGCGGCAGTCCGAGCGCGGCGCCGATCAGCGCCGTGATCACGCTCTCCTGGCGGATCATCCGCCGTGTCTGCCGGCGCGTCATCCCGACTGCGCGCAGCATCCCGAGCTCGCGCGTCCGCTCGAAGACGGCGAGCACGAGCGTGTTCACCATCCCGAAGAGCGACACGATCACGCTCAGTGCGAGGAGGACATAGAAGAGATTCATCACGTCGCCGAGCCAGGAGGTCCAGGAGGCAATGAACTCGTCGTCGGTCTGGAGCTTGGCGTCGGGGTATGCCGCGAGCGCCTGCTCGAGCGCGGTCGTCGAGTCGGCCTGGACGAGCGTGAGCATGTCTCCCGGGCGCGGGAAGCTCGCGTCGAACGCCGCCTGCGAGAGGACGACCTGCCCGAGCAGCTGGTCGAGGTCGCCGTGCTTCGCGTACACGCCGGCGACGACCGACTCCACGTGCTTGCCGGCGGGCGTCAGAAAGACGATCCGATCGCCGACCGTAGCCCTGCCGGTCCCGGGCAGATCGGTGCCCTCACGCACGATCGCGCCGCCCTTGCCGAGCGCCGCGAGCGAGGCGGAGGAGCCCTCGAGCCACTCGAACTTGTAGGCGCTGCCGATCGTCGCGGGGTCGACGCCGCTGACGTCGACCTCGCCGCCGCCGACGAGCTGGGCGCGGTCACCGCGGATCGAAGACGAGACGACGACGCCGGGAGCCGAAGCCGCGGCCTCGCCGGCGCTGATCGGCACGGTATCCCAGCCGCTCTGCGAGGTGATCACGTGGCTCGTGCCGAGCTGCGCCCGAAGCGCGTTCTCGTCGCTGACGAGCAGCGCCCTGCCGAACACGGCGACGAACGAGACCAGTGTGAGCCCGATCATGAGCGCGGCCGCCGTCGAGGCGGTGCGGCCCGGGTTGCGGATCGCGTTCTCCTGCGCCAGCCGCCCCGCTGCGCCGCCGAGCCGTGCGGCCGGCAGGCCGACGACGTGGGCGAGTGGGCGCACGAGACGCGGCGCGACGGCGGCGAGGCCGATGAAGAGACCGAAGGCCCCCAGCCCGATCCCCAGCATCCTCGCCGCCGTCGAGACCCCTTCGCCGAGCGTGCCGTACACAAGACCCGCGACCGACAGGGCGGTGACGACGAGACCGAAGGCGAGCGTCTTCCCGGACGGCCGTTTCACGACCATTCCGCCCTCGCGCACAGCCGCGATCGGTGCGATCCGGGTCGCGCGGACGGCCGGCCACACCGACGCGACCAGCGTCACGAGCGTGCCCGTCAGCATCGCGACGACCGCCGTGCGCGTCTGGAAGACCATCTCCGCCTGCGGCATCTCGAGGTCGACTGCACGGAAGAGCGCGGTCAGCCCTTTCGCGAGCAGGACGCCGAGCCCCAGGCCGACCGCCGAGGCGACGACGCCGAGCACGGTGCCCTCGAGCACGACCGAGCGTAGGACCTGACGGCGCGAGGCGCCGAGCGTCCGCAGCGTGGCGAGCTCTTTCGTCCGCTGCGCGACCGTGATCGAGAGCGTGTTGAAGATGACGAACGCGCCCACGAAGAGAGCGATCCCGCCGAACGCGAGCAGGAAGTAGCGGATGAACGTCACGAACTCGCCCACGCCCTCGCCGTCCTCGGCAGCCTGCTCGGCGCCGGTCTTCACCTCGGCCGTCGGTGGCAGCACGCGTTCGATCGCCGCGATCAGCTCCGGCCGCGCGACGCCGTCGCGCGCCCCCACGGCGACGGCGTCGAAGCCGGACTTGGCAAGAACCTGACGCGCTGTGGCGACGTCGAAGATCGCGATCGTGGCGCCGCCGAGGCTGTCGACGTCGCCGAATCGGGCGATGCCCGTCAGCCTGTACGCGCGCACCGGGCCCTCGCCGGCGACCCGGACCTGCTCGCCGACCGCGAAGCCCTGGTCCTCGGCCGTGTTGAGGTCGACCACGACCTCGCCGGGACCCGACGCCCAGGCGCCTTCGACGAGCTTGAACGGGTTGAAGCGCTCGTCCTCGGGGTCGACACCGAGGCCGAAGGTCGGGTTGTTGCCCTGGATCGCCTTGCCGTCGCGGTCGAGGATCTTCGCCTGGTTCGCGTCGCCCGAGAGATCGAGGATCGTCCCGGCTGCCGCTTCGACCTCCGGCAGCGCGCGCACGCGTTCGAGGACCTCCGGCGACACCGAGGCCTTCCCGGTCTGCGACCACTCGACGAGCTTCGTGCCGGAGACGACGGCGTCGGTCTGCTCGTAGGAGCTGGAAAAGATCGTGTCGAACGCCCGCTCGATCGTGTCGGTGAGGACGAGCGTGCCGCTGACCATCGCGACCCCGAGAACGATCGCGATCGCCGTCAGCGTCGACCGAAGCTTGCGGGCCAGGAGCCCGCGAAGGGCGACCCTTCTCATCGATCCGAGACCTGCGCGAGCACGTCGAGGATCTCGCCCTGCGTCGTCCGGCCGAGCTCCTTGACGATCAGTCCGTCTGCGAGGAAGAGGACGCGGTCGGCGATCGTGGCCGCCCGCGCGTCGTGCGTGACCATCACGGTCGTCTGGCCGTACGTGTCGACGGCACCGCGCAGGAGGCCGAGGATCTCGGCCGACGTCTGCGAGTCGAGGTTCCCGGTCGGCTCGTCCGCGAAGAGCACGGTCGGCCGCGAGACGAGCGCGCGCGCGACCGCGACGCGCTGCTGCTGGCCGCCGGAGAGCTCGGCCGGCCGGTGCGCGCGCCGATCGGTGAGGCCGGTCGCCTCGAGCAGCTCCTCGAGCCACTCCGAGCTCGGCTTCTCGCCGGCGATCGAGAGCGGCAGGGTGATGTTCTCCTCGGCCGTCAGCATCGGCAGCAGGTTGAAGAACTGGAAGACGAAGCCGATGTGACGCCGCCGCAGCTTCGTCAGGTCGTTGTCCTTGAGCTTCGTCAGCTCGACTCCGTCGATCTGGACGGTGCCCGCGCTCGGCTTGTCGAGCCCGGCGAGGATGTGCATGAGCGTCGACTTTCCGGAGCCCGAGGGGCCCATCACGGCGGTCAGATGACCGCGCGGGATCTCGAGGGAGACGCCGCGGAGCGCGTCGACCGCGGTCTCGCCGGCGCCGTAGCGGCGCGTGAGCTCCGACGCGGCGACGACGACCCGCTCGGTCGGTAGCGATTCGGGGTGGGCGAGCGCGAGAGCTGCTTCCATCGGGCGACGATCTCCTTCGAGTCGGATCTGCACGTTTCCCCGAAGGTACGGCCGCGAGGGCCGCAGGGCATCGGCCGGTGACCCGATTCGGCGTCGTCCGAGAGGACGATCCCGGCGTCGTCAGCGCGAATGACGACGTTTCGCGATCCGTTGGCTAACGTGGCTTCGTGAGGCACGTCAAGAGCCACGTCTTCGATGGTTTGATCGTGCTCGCGATCGCCGCGGCGATCATCGAGTTCATCGTCTCGCCGCAGGACGCCGAGTTCAGCGCCGACTCGTCGCTCTGGTTCCTCATCCCCGCGTCGGTGGTCACGATCGGGCCTCTGCTTCTGCGACATCGCTTCCCATTCGGCGCTCCGGTTGCGGTCTTCGGCGCCGTTGCGGCGATCTCGTTCGTCGAGAGCAACTTCGCGCCCGCGTCGTTCGCCGTCTTCCTGGCTCTCCTCGCCAGCAGCTTCTTGATCGGCATGGCACCCGACCTGCGGCAGGCGTTTGCGGGCATTCCGATCATGATCGCCGCCGTCGCGATCACGATCCGGAACCATCCGACGGACGGCTTCGAGGACTTCTTCTTCGTCACGGTCCTGCTCGGCTGTGCGTGGGTGGCCGGCTTCGCACTCAGGAGCAAGCTGGCAGACGTACAGGAGCGACAACGGCTCGCGGAGGAGGAGGCGGAGCTCGCGGTCTCGGAAGAGCGGAACCGGATCACACGCGAGCTCCACGACGTCCTCGCCCATTCCGTCAGCGTGATGACCGTCCAGGCGAGCGCCGTGCGAAGGCGCTTGACACCGGAGCAGGAGCGCGAGCGGGAGGCTCTGCTGACGGTGGAGGAGACGGGCAGGCAGGCCCTGGCCGAGATGAGGCGGCTGGTCGGGATCATGCGCACCGAGGAGGACTCGGTCGCGCTCACGCCGCAACCCGGCCTCGGGACGCTCCCGGCGCTTGTCGAGCAGGTGCGTCAGTCGGGTCTGCCGGTGGAGCTGAGCGTTGAGGGGGACCCGGTGAAGTTGCCGGCCGGGGTCGATCTCTCCGCGTACCGCATCGTCCAGGAAGCGTTGACGAACACCCTCAAGCACGCCGGCCCGGCTCGCGCCTGGGTCGCCGTCCGCTACGCGGGCGACGACGTCGAGATCGAGGTCGAGAACGACGGGCGCAATGACGGCGACGGCGACGGCGACCGCGACGGACAGGGTCTCGTCGGCATGCGGGAGCGCGTTGCCCTCTGCGGCGGCGAGCTCCATTCCGGTCCGCGCCCCGGCGGCGGTTACCGCATCTCGGCGCGCCTGCCGGTGGCAGGATCTGCTGTGTGAGCGTTCGCGTACTAATTGTCGACGACCAGGCGCTCGTGCGGGCCGGCTTCAAGATGATCCTCGAGTCGGAGCCGGACATCGAGATCGTGGGTGAGGCCGAGGACGGCCTGCAGGCGGTCGAGGCCGTGCGGTCGCTCGAGCCGGACGTCGTCTTGATGGACATCCGCATGCCGAACCTCGACGGGCTCGAAGCGACGCGGCGGATCGTCGAGACCGAGGGTGAGGGCCCGCGCGTGCTGATGCTGACGACGTTCGACCTCGACGAGTACGTCTACGAGGCGCTGCGGGCGGGCGCGAGCGGCTTCATGCTCAAGGACACCCCTCCCGAGCAGCTCGTCTCGGCGATCCACGTCGTCGCGTCCGGTGACGCGCTGCTCTCGCCGGCGATCACGAAGCGCGTGATCGAGGAGTTCATCCGCCGGCCTCCGAGCACGATCGCGACGAAGCCGTCGCCTCGGGTTGCCGACCTCACCGCCCGCGAGCTCGAGGTCCTCGGCTTCATGGCACGGGGGCTCTCGAACGCGGAGATCGCGAAGGACCTGTTCGTCAGCGAGACGACGGTGAAGACGCACGTGGCGCGAATCCTGATGAAGCTCGACCTGCGAGATCGCGTCCAGGCGGTCGTTTTCGCCTATGAGACGGGCATCGTCGAGCCCGGCGCGGCCGGAACCTAAGCCTCGACTCGAGCTTGATGGTTGCCGACGGGCGCCGGGTGAAGCGGCGCGTTGAACCACCGTGCGGGTGATGTGTGAAGCACGCTCCGTGGCCAAGACTGCCGGTACGGGCGCGAGAGCGCCACATACCGGGGTCGGCAGGAGGAAGCGATGAGCAAGGTCGGAACGGCGGTGCTGAAGGTCGGCAGGGCGGAGCGCTTGACGCGCGAGGGCTTCGAGCGGCTGACTGCGGCGCAGGCCGAGCGGCTGATCACGCGCCGGTTCCAGCTGTTCAGCGACCAGGGCTTCGCCTGGAACGACGCGCTGCGGCTGGCGGTGCGACCCGATTGAGCGTCGCGTCGTCTGCGGCATGACGAGGATCAAGGTGGTCCTGGCGGAGGATCACGCGCTCATGCGCGACGCGGTCAAGGTCGTGCTGGAGGGGCTGGAGGACATCGAGCTCGTCGGCGAAGCGGCGACCGGTCACGAGCTGCTGCCCCTGGTCGCCCGGGTCGAGCCGGACTTCGTCCTGCTCGACGTGCAGCTGCCCGGGCTCGACGGGCTCGCGTGCCTGGAGGCGCTCGCGGCGCAGCACCCGCGGGTTCGGGTCGCGATGCTCTCGGCGGTCGACGACCACCAGGTGATCGAGTCGGCGTTCCGGCGGGGCGCGCGGGGATACATCCGGAAGACTGTGAACCCGTTCGACCTGCCCGCGGCGATCCGCCAGATCGTCGACGAGACCGTGATCCACCGCCCGCTCTCGACGTCCCCCACGCCGGGGGCCGCGGGGCTGCCGTCGTTGTCCGAGAAGGAGGCTGCGGTGCTCTCGGAGCTCTCGCAGGGCCACTCGAACAAGGAGATCGCGAGCCGTCTCTGGCTGAGCGAGCAGACGGTGAAGTTCCACCTGCGCAACATCTACCGCAAGCTCGGGATCACGAGCCGTACGGAGGCGCTCAGGTACGCATTCGAGCACGATCTCGCGCCGCCTATGCCGGCTCTCTCCGAACAGATCGGTTAGCTGGTCTCGAGCACGATCGCCCGCACGCCGGGATGGGCGATCCCCCAGACGCGGACGAAGAAGCGCAGCTCGGTCGCAGCCTGGACGCGCATCCGCTCCGTTGCCGAGCCAGGGCACGAGCACCTCGACCGTGTCCGCGGCGATCCGCGTCGCGCAGGCAGTCCGTCGCGTTGAGCGCGTCGACGAGGTCCGGAGCGAGATCAGGATGACTGAGCTGAATCTTCACAGCCCGGCGAGTATTGACCACGCCGCCCGCGGCGGGCAGCGCACGAACGGGTAGTTCGAGCACGGCGAACGGGTAGTGCGCCGGCCGAGCCGAAGCCGCCCACCCGAAAGGAAGCGCGAACTCCCCCTTGGAGTAGGTGGGCGCGAGCTCGCCGTGCCGACGAAGTGAGGGCAATCAATGGAGAGGTAGCAGATGAAGCGAATTTTCATGCTTTTGGTCCCGGCGCTCATGCTCAGCGTCATCGTCGGGACGGCGGGCGGGGCGACAAAGCCGCGCACCGTCGAGAAGCTGTGCGGTTGGGTGGAGAAGGGCGGGAACAAGGACACGTTCAACGACTTCTCGCTCGTGAAGAAGCACTCGACCGACGCTCGGTTCTGTCTCGTCGGTGTGAAGGGCAAGGCCGGGGTTGTCGGCAAGAGGGGCGCCACCGGAGCTATCGGTGCGGCCGGGATCGCTGGCGTCGCCGGAGCGAAGGGCGACACGGGCTCGACTGGAGCGACCGGCTCGACCGGCGCGAAGGGTGAGGTCGGCGCGAAGGGTGCGACCGGCGAGGCCGGGGCGAAGGGCGACATCGGTCTGACCGGCAATGATCGGTGCGACCGGCCCGATGGGTCCGCAGGGCGCTCCAGGGCGTGCAGGGCATCGAGGGGACAGCCCGGAGTCGACGGTGCCGCTGGTGCTGTTGGCCGAGGCGCGACCGGCCGCCGGTGCTCGGTCCTGCTGGCCCGGCCGGTGCTGTCGGCCCGGCTGGTCCGCTGGCCCGCTGGTGCTGACGGTGCGGACGGTGCCGACGGCGCAGGACGGTGCCGACGGTGCCGACGGTGCTGACGGTGCCGACGGCGACATCGGCAACATCGAGACGGTCGTCGGCAACTTCGTTGCGGGCGAGAAGACGATCATCGTCAACTGCCCCGACGGGAAGCACGCCGTCTCGGGCGGCTACGACATCCAGGGCTCGGTGACGGCTTCGTACCGCTCCGACTCGACGGGCGATCGCGACCGGCACGACCTCGTGGACGATCACGCAGACCTCGGGTAACTCCGGGTCGGGCAAGGCGTACGTCTACTGCGCGTAGGTCGCAGCTTCACCTGTACGACCGAGAGGCTCCCGGAAGGGAGCCTCTCTCATTTCCCCTGGCGAGAAGGGCGAGACCGGAGCGATCGGCCCGGCTGGCGCTCAGGGTCCGATCGGCCTGCAGGGACCCGTTGGACCCAAGGGCGATGTTGGTCCGAAGGGTGACACTGGCGAGACTGGTTCTCCGGGCGAGGCTGGCCCGAAGGGCGACGTCGGTCAGGCTGGCCCGCAGGGCCCGGCTGGTCCCGCCTCAACTGTCCCCGGTCCGACCGGTGCGACAGGCCCGGCTGGCCCGCAGGGTCCGGCTGGCCCCGCCGGGCCCGCAGGGACCGCCCTGGGCTGGATGGCTCGACCATCGTGACCGCTACGGCCACCGCTGAGAACGGCGAGAAAGTAACGACGTCCGTCGAGCCTGGCAACCCCGACTGGCGACGGTCGACGGCGTGTTCGCCTACTGCATCGCGTAGCTCCAAGATAGGGAGAACGACAGAAGCCGCCCTCCGGGGCGGCTTCGTCTTTTGTGTGGGTCGCCGTTGTCAGCGATAGATACGTCTGCGCTCGCGCTGGGCGGCCTTGCGGATTGAGCGGAACGTCTGCTCGCGGCTGACCTATCCCTCGCCGCCGAGGAATAGACCTGCACCCCGCAGATCGTTCCCACTTTCAACCCCCGGTGATCCCTCGTTCTCGGGATCAAGCGTCGACGGGCGGCACCCAGCGCGGGACGTGCGCGATCACGGTCGTCGGGCCGCCCGGCCGGCTGATCAGCTCGAGCCTGCCCCCGAGGAGTCGCATCCGCTCGCGCATGCCGACCAGACCGATCCCGTCCAGCGGCTCCCCGTTCGGTTCGGCCGTCTCCGCGGTGAAGCCGCATCCGTCGTCGCGGATCTCCATGCGCACACCCGCGCCGTTGTCGGTCAGGTCGACGGACGCGGTCCCGGAGCCGCTGTGCCGGCGGATGTTGCTGAGCGCCTCGTGCAGCACGCGGAGCAGTGCGATTCGCTGCGAGTCGGTCAGGGCGTCGAATTGACCTTGGAGCGTGAGCGAGGTCGAGATCCCGGTCTGTTGCTCCAGGGTCGCAAGCTCGCGCTCGACGGCCTCGCGGAGCGGCAGCTGGAGCAGCGAGCGGGGCTCGAGTGAGTGCGCGAGGTCACGGAGGTCGCGGCTGAGCTCGGCGAGCTGCGCCTCGAGGTCGGCGAACGAGTCGAGCGCCTGTTGCCGGTACTCGGGCGCGAGCGCCCCCGCCACATGGTCGCGCAGCACGCGCACGTCCTGCGCCAGGACATAGACCTGCTGCAGCGGGCCGTCGTGCAGGTCGAAACCGAGTCGGACGAGCAGCCGCTCGTTTGCGGCTGCGAGCCGGGGCTCGCGCTGATCAAGCATCTAGGCGGATTCGACCGTGACCGTGCCCGCAAGCCCGGTCCGGTAGGCATAGCGCGCCGCCTCGGTGCGGCTCGTGACGCCGAGCTTCCGGTAGACGTTGCGCAGGTGGAACTTGACGGTCTGCTCGCTGATCCACAGCTGGCGGCCGATCTCGCGGTTGGAGAGCCCCCGCGTCACAGCCTCGAGCACGGCGGACTCGCGCTCGCTGAGGAGCGACTCACCTACCGGCGCTTCGTGCTCGCGCGAGGCGACGCCCCAGACGGTGAACGTGCTGCTCTCGACGGCGCTGCGGATCACGTTCGGAAGGTCGACGGGCGCGACCGTCTTGACGACAAAGCCCCGGGCTCCCGCGTCACGCGCCGCGTTGATCTGCTCCTCGTCGCCGTAGCTCGAGAGGATGACGACGGCCAGGTCCGGATCCTGCTTGCGCAGGCGCCGCAGGCAGGAGATCCCGTCCAGCTCGGGCATGCGCACGTCGAGCAGGACGACGTCGGGGCGCAGCTCGTTCACGGCAGGCACGACGTGGCTGCCGACGGAGGCTTCGCCGACGATCTCGAAGTCGTCCGACGCGTCGAGCGCGCGGCGGACCGCCGCCAGCATCAGCGGGTGGTCGTCGGCAACGAGTACACGCAGTGGAGTCATCCTGGGCCGCAGTCCTTTCGCCCGCTACCGGGGCGGCGGCGGTCCCACGAACGATCGTCGAGACCGGTGGATGTCGCATCACCCATTCGAGCGATGCGCGCGTCGCTACGGCAGGGCCGTGCTCTGCTGGGCGGCGGGTGTCTCCTTCGCCGTGAACCTGCGCAACGCCTCGACGCCGATCCCGAGCAGAATCGCCATCACGAGCACGGCCAGCCCGCGACGGAACTGGGCGACCGGCGCCCACCAGACGAGAAGGAGCAGCAACAGCGCCGCCGCACCGTACGCGTACTCGGGCCGAGCGAGGTACGGGGCGAGCCTGCGCCTGGTCGCCGTTGCGGGAGAGCTCCCGCCGGTCAGCCAGACGCCCAGCAGCGCGATCGCCCCGAGCGCGATCGTCAACCAGGCGCTCTCCCTGAGCAGCCTCGTGACGATGTCCCACGCGCTCTCGGCGGCGGGCCGTTCGGTCTCCGTGGCGACCAGGCTGTCGACGACATAGGCGCCGCCCACGGCGCGCGCCACGAGGACGAGCAGGCCGGCGATGACGAGGGCGATTCCGAGCATGAGGAGGATCGAGCGCCGCCGGCCGGTCGCGAGCCAGAGCGCGATGGCGGCCAGGGCGAGCGGGACGAGGAAGAGGAAGCTGCCCAGCGTCCTCAGCAGTTGCGTCAGGTCCTGTGCGGTCTCGAGCTGATCGGCCTCCATTACCTGGATCCGGCCCGCATCGGGCGGCAGTCGTTCGGCGACGCGACCGAAGATCGCGACCCGGTCGCCGAGCTGGACGACGAGCGGTCGGAGGTTGAGGACGAGGTAGCCGCCCTCGGTCTGGACGGCAGTGAGGTCGTCGTCCAGGAGACGTAGCAGCTGCTCGTGCGTCACGGCGATCGACCGCACCCAGAGCGCCTGCGCCCGCGGCCGCTCGAGCAGACGCTGAGCGGCCCGGTCCGAGAGCTCCCGCATCGCTCCGGCCACCACGGGTGCGAAGCCCTGCTGCGCCTCCGGCAGCCGCTCCTCCAGCGCCGCGGCAACGTCGACGTTCGCGTAAATGCTCTCGACCAGCGTCGTCGCCATCTGATCCCGGATCTCCGGGTCGGCGATCATCAGCTCGGCGGTCTCCTCGACGCTGTCGGTGTCGAGCGCCTGCCAGCGGACGAAGCCGGCGATCAGGCTGAGGACGGCGAAGATCGCCGCGAGGACGACGAGGATCCGCGCCGTGAGCATGCGCCACCTCATGGGCTGGCCTCTGCGGGCTCGTCCGTGGCCCAGATCGGCTTTCGGGCCGGGTCGGCTTCGTACGCGGCCGCGACCTTCGCCTGACGGGCTTTGGCGACCTCCTGGACGACGATCTGGATCGAGGCGGCGACCGGCACCGCGACCAGAGCGCCGAGCACCCCGAGCAGCGCCGAGCCGATCGTCACGCCGAAGATGACGATGAACGGCGAGATGTCCGTTGCCTTGCCCTGGATCGTCGGCGTCAGGATGTTGTTCTCGAGCTGCTGGTAGACGAGGATCACGACGAGCATGATGATGGCTGCGGTGAGCCCTTCCTCGGCGAGGAGGGTTGGCACGAGTATGAAGCCTGCGATTGTCGCGCCGACCATCGGGATGAGATCCAGCAGGCCGGCGATCAGGCCGAGCGCGAGCCAGTGGCTTGAACCGAGCAGCCACGCCGTGCCGCCCTGAATCGTGCCCGCAATGACGGCGATTGCCGCTGCACCGAGCGCCCACCGCGAGACGGTGCGCGTGATCCGTTCCCACACGGGGAGCCAGCGGTCGGCATCGTCGGGCATGAGCACCGAGCCGATGCCGCTGAGGAGGCGCGGCATGTCGATCATCAGGAAAAGGGTCAGGAAGAAGAGCGTCGAGAGGCCGAGCAGCAGGGAGAACGTGTCCCCGGCAACGCCGAGTATCGCGGAAATCGTGTTGGGTACCGCCTCGGCGAGCTGGTTCGCCCCGTCCTGGGCGTTCTCGGCGGCGCCCGAGTCACCGAGGAAGGAGAGCTCGTCGGACTCCCGCAGCTGGGCGACGAGGTCGGGTAGGTCGTGCAGAAAGTCGCGCAGGGAGCCGACGAGCGGTACGAGCAGGACGAGCAGCAGCGCTCCTCCGGCGAGGACGATGCCGAGGATCACGAGCGCCGCAGCCTTCCCCCTGGTCCACCCCATCCGCTGCATCAGCGCGCGCACCGGCAGCTCGAACACGAGCGCGAGGAACACGCTGAGGAAGACGAAGACGAGCGTCTCCTTGATCGAGGCGACGGCAACGACGAGCGCGACGAAGAGGGCCCCGAAGACCAGGGTCCGCAAGCCGATGGTGATCGCGATTGCTCTTTCGGTCACGCGGGCAGGCTCCCAGTCGCTTTCTCAGCTGTCCTCTTCCGCATCTGCGCTGCATTCTCCTTTGCGGGAGGGTCGTCGCTCATGGCCCGGTCTCCTCACGTTGGTCGACGAGCATCGCGTTCAGGAACGCCCCGGAGACGATCAGCCGCGCGACGAGGTAGAGCCAGAGGAGAATCACCGTCGCCGCTCCGAGCGCGCCGTAGAGCTCCGAGGAGCGGCCCAGCTTCGGGGCGAGATAGAGCGCGACGACCAGGTGCAGCGCTTGCATCCCGACGGCGACGACGACTGCCTCCGGGAGGAGATCACGCCACGAGCGGGCGCGGTGCGGCAGCTTGTCGAGCACGACGAGCAGCATCGCGAAGTAGAAGCCCACGAGAGCCAAGGTGACCACGAGACCCGGCCCGGGCAGCTGCTCGCGCAGGAACTGCGTCACCCCGGAGGCGACGATCACGGCGACGAGGATGCCGTTGAAGAACAGGACCGCTTTCAGCGGATGCTCGAGCTTCCCGGGCCGGAGCTTCCAGGCGACGGCGTGGGCGAGAATGAGCGCCCGGATGACGCCGGCGGTGAACCAGCCGAGCAGGAGGATGCCCGCCACCAGGAAATACCACCGTGCATGGCTCTCCTGCGCGACCGCCTCCAGGGCCGACCTCGTCGTCGCTCCACCGAGGCCGAACTCGCTGGCGGCATCCTCGAGGCTGGCGCGATCGCCCTCGTACCAGAAGCTGAGCACGGAGGCGAAGACGAGCCCCAGCGGCACGAGCCAGAAGAAGAGGCGATAGGCGAGGCCGCCCGCGAGCAGCCCGGCGGCCGCGAGCCGCTCGCGCTCGAGCGAGGCCATGACGAGCGGCGCGCCGGGGAGCTCCTTCGCCCAGGCGATCGCGTCCTCCGACGCAGCTCGGGCCCGGGCGACGAGAGAGCCCGCCGCCGCCTCTTCGGGCTCCGGGACGCTCACGACGTGCGCTACCGCCGCGCTCAGCCCGGCGCCTGCTTGACGATAGGCGGTTGCAGGGAACGCCCTCCTCTCGACCCGATCGAGACACACCGTGCGCGGTCTCGAGGTGATGCTACGCGACTCGCAGGGGATGAGCCCGCGTGTACCTGAACCCGCTCGGCACGCCTCGGGCCTACGACGGCGAGACGGCGCAGCTGATCGCGCAGACGTGGTGGGCCGGGCTGCTCGGTGGGATCATCTCCGTCGTCTTCGGCGCCGTCATCCTCAGCGTCGACTGGTCGGTGTCGAGCCTGGCCCTCGTCGTGGGGATCCTGCTCGTCCTCCGCGGGCTCGCGACCGCCTCGTCGCGTCCGTCCGACGGCGGCGTGCGGACTGTCAACATCGTCCTCGGCACGCTCGAAGCGCTCGCGGGGATCGCGATCGCCGTCTGGCCCGAGCCTGGACTGCTGACGCTCGCCGTTCTGATCGGCCTCCGGCTCCTCGTCGGCGGCGCCGTCCTGACGGTCGGCGCGCTCGCCAACCGGGAGCTCCCCCACTGGTGGCTGCTCCTCCTCCTCGGCCTCATCCAGCTGCCGCTCGGGATCTGGGCGTTGCGGCGGCCCGGGATGACGCTGGCGATCCTGATCACGCTCGTCGGCGTCTGGGCGATCGCAGCCGGGATCATCGAGGCCGTCCTCGCGCTCGAGCTCCGGAAACGGGCGCGCGACGACGTCGCGGCCGGGACCGGATAGGGGTAGCCGGTGTCGTCCCAGGTTCCCTTCGAGCGCCGACCGCTCCTCAGGCGCACCATGGGTTCGGCCCCGGGCATCCGCTGGTTCATCGGCGCCGTCGTGGCGGTCTCGCTCGGGTGCGCCCTCATCGCGAGGATCTTCGCCCCGGACGATTTCGACACGTTCGGCGAGTCGCTCTGGTGGGCGGCCCAGACCGTCACGACGGTGGGGTACGGCGACGTCATCCCGGCGACGACCGAAGGCCGCGCGATCGCATTCGTGCTCATGCTGACCGGGTTTGCGACGCTCTCGCTCATGACCGCCTCCATCTCCGCGGCGTTCGTGCACCGGGTCGAGGCGCCGCGCCGGGCCGCCGAGCTCCGCGCCATGCTGGACGCGCTGGAGCGACTCGAGCGAAGGTTCGAAGAGCTCGAGCGCCGACTCGACTCCGACAGGCCGCGATGAAACGGGTGCTGAAGCGCTTCGGCCCCGCAGTCCTCGGGGTCGCCATCGTGGTCGCGGTCTTCGGTTTCGCGCTCCCTCGGATCGCCAGCTACCGCGACGTCGTCGAGGTCATCTCGGCGCTGTCGGCGTGGGAGATCGCCGCTCTCCTGGCAGCGGTGGCATGGAACATCCTCACGTTCGCGCCCCCGTGGCGCGCTGCGATGCCCGGTCTCGGGCTGTGGCGGGCGCTCGTCGTGACGCAGGCCTCGACGGCGGCCGCGAGCGTCTTTCCGGGCGGCGAGGCGGTCGGTGTCGGCCTCACCTTCGGGATGCTGAACGGCTGGGGCTTCCGTCGAACCGCGATCGTCGCAGCGGTTGCGGTCGTGTCCGCTCTCAACCTGCTCGCGAAGGTGCTCCTGCCGGTGGCGGCGCTGGCTGGGCTCGTCGTCACGGGCCGTGAGGGAGGGCTGCTTCCCCTGCTCACGCTGATCGGTGTGGCGGCCGTCTCCCTCATCCTCGGGGTGGGGATCGCCGCGCTCCGCACGGATGCGAGCACGCGGGCCTTCGGCGCCCGGCTCGACGGCTGGCGTCGCCGGATCCCGCTCGTCCGGCGGCGGGCCGGGTCGGGCCCCCTGGGCGAACGGCTCAGTCACTTCCGCTCCGAGTCGATCGGCCTGCTCCGACGGCGGTGGCTCCAGCTGACGGTGTGGACGCTGCTCGGTCACACGGCGGTCTTCATCGTCTTGCTCGTCACGCTCCGCGCGGTGGGAGTCACCGGCGACGAGGTGTCCGTGGTCGAGGCGTTCGCCGCCTGGGCGCTTACCCGGCTGCTGACGGCGATCCCGATCACCCCCGGCGGGATCGGCATCATCGAGCTCGGCCTCACCGGCGCGCTCGTCGCAGCGGGGGGCGCCAACGACGAGGTTGTCGCTGCGGTGCTCCTCTACCGGCTTCTCACGTGGCTGCCGTCGATCCTGCTCGGCGCGCCGGCAGCGCTGCTCTGGCGGCGCATGCACCCCGCCGCCACGACGTAGGCCGTGCGAAGGCTGCCTTCACCCCCGTTGGGTGAGGGAGGGTCACCCATGGGACGCCTAGCGTGGGCGGCAGCGGAGGAGGAAATGACGGAGCGCTACGAGATCCGTATCCGGGGACGCGTGAGCGAGGAAACCGCGTCGGCCTTCGAGGGCCTCGCCCTCGACGTCCATCCCGTGGAGACCGTTCTCCACGGGGATGTCGCCGACCAGGCCGCGCTGCACGGGATCCTCGACCGCGTCCAGGCGCTCGGGCTCGAGTTGATCGAGGTGCGTCAGCTGCCGCAGTACTCTCTGCCCGACCGACGATCGGTGCACTCTCGACCGTAGGAGGCGACTGCATGCTGGCGACGACATTCTGGGAGACCTTCTTTCTCCTTCTGATCTTTCTCCCGTTGCTCCTCGTATGGGGCTTCACGATCTTCGACATCTTCCGGCGAGACGACATCGGCGGGTTGCACAAGGCGCTCTGGCTGGCGGGCGTGATCATTTTCCCCTTCATCGGGACACTCGTCTATCTCGTCGTCCGCCCGGCGGGTGTGACGAAAGAAGAGCGGGCGCTGATCGCCGCCGTGAAGGAGGACGTGGCCCGGCGTGAGTCGAGCGACACCGCAAGCCAGCTGCAGACCCTTGCCGACCTGCACGACCGCGGCAAGCTGACCGACGCCGAGTTCGCGGCCGAGAAGGCTCGTCTGCTCGGTCCGGTCGCTCCGGGCGAGTCGCCACCGCCACCGCGTCCGCCGGAGACTCCCTCACCCACGTAAAGAGGCCCGGTTTGGCCCGGCCTGGGCCGGCGTGAGATGCTTGGCGGGCCCGAGCCACGCCAGGAGTCCCTGATGAGCCCCGTCGCCCAGCCCCCGCGTGCGGCAGCGCGCGCGAACAGGGGCGCTTCGCTTACCCCCGCCGCCAAGTTCCATCCGCCGCGCCGTCCGCCCTGCTTCGTGGCGCGGCCCCGGCTCGAAGAGAAGCTCGATCGCGCATCGGCCGGGCGCGTCACGCTCGTCTCCGCCCACGCGGGAACCGGCAAGACCGTCCTGCTCGCGTCCTGGATCGACACCCGCGCCGCGTCTGCGTGGCTCGGTGTTGACCGTGAGGACAACTCGAGCCGTCGGTTCTGGTCCGCGGTCGAGCGCGCACTCGCGCAGGCCGATGCATTCGGCGAAGGCCTGGCCGACGACGATCAGGCTCCCTCGCCCGACCGCATCGTCGAGCGACTCGCCGCCGACGATACGCCGGTCGTTCTCGTGCTCGACGACGTGCACGAGCTCGAGAATCCGATTGTCCTTCGCGAGCTGCAGGCACTGCTCGACCGTGCGCCTCCGAGGCTGCACGTGATCCTGTCGACGCGGGCCGATCCGCCGTTGCGGCTGCAGCGGCTCCGCCTGTCCGGTGAGCTGGGCGAGATCCGCGCAGCGGACCTGGCCTTTACCGCGGTCGAATGCCGTGAGCTCGTCGGAGCGGCCGACCACCGCCTCACCGACGACGACGTCGAGACGCTTCGCGCGCGGACCGAGGGCTGGGCGGCCGGGATCCGGCTGGCCTCGCTCTCGCTCGCCGACGAGCCGGACCCGTCGGGCGCGCTGCTGCGGTTTGCGGGTGACGACCGCGCCGTGGCCGACTACCTCCTCAACGAGGTGCTCGGCCGCCAGGGCGAGGAACGTCGAGAGTTCCTGCTCCGGACCTCCGTCCCCGACAGGCTGTCGGTCGAGCTCGCCGAGCGGCTGACACGGCGCCGCGACGCGGGTCGCATGCTGGCGGAGCTCGAGGCCGCGAACCTCCTCGTCTCGAGCAACTCGGGCGGGGAGCTCCGGTACCGCTACCACGGCCTGTTGCTCGAGTTCCTCCGGGCGCAGCTGCGCCGGACCAGGCCGGACGACCTTGCGCTGCTGCACCGTGTGAGCGCCGAGTGGCACTGGGCACACCGCGAGCCGATCCCGGCACTGCGCGAAGCGCTGGCCGCCGGCAGCTGGGATCTCGCCGACGAGATCGCGGGTCAGGCGTGGCACGTGATCGCGTTCGCCGTTCCGGAGCTGTGCGATCCACCGCTGCTCGACGTGCCGCGCCACGCGCTCGTGAAGCATCCACGGCTGGGTCTCGCCGCCGCTGCCGCGTCACTACGTGCGGGGGACCGAAGCGGCGCCTCACAGCGATTCGAGGCCGCCTCCGCGTCCGACGGACTTGCCAGCTCGGCTCGAGGTCGAAGCGGCACTCGCAGGGTTCGACGGCGACGAGGAGCGGCGGCGGACCCTGGCGCTGGCGCTCGCCGACGCGCCGGTCGAGGACGGCTACGACGTGGTTGCGAGGCTGCAGGCGCAGCAGGCGGTCGCGCTCGCGCACCTCGGCGCGGCCGAGGCCGCTCTCGGCGAGCCTCACGCAGCGGAGGAGTACCTCGAGCCGGCGCTCGATCTCGCCCACCGTGGAGGACTGGACGCGCTCGTGCCCGACATCCTCGGCGGGCTCGCGGTCGTCGAGCTCGTGCACGGGAAGCTGCGTCGCGCCGCGGCGCTCGCCGGCGAGGGTGCAGAGCTCGCCGCTCACCTGCGAGCGGCCGGCACCGCCTCGTCGATCACGCCGCAGCTGGTGCTGGGCTGGGCGCACTACCAGTGGGACGAGCTCGCGACGGCGGCGGAGCATCTCGACCGTGCTGCCGCCGCGGCCGCGGGTGTCGATCGGACCGGCCGGATCGCCGCGGCTGTGCTGTCGGCGCTCGTGGCGGGGGCCGAGGGGTCGCATGGGGCGGCCGACGGGATCCGCCGACTGCACGGCGCTGCGGCGGAGCTGGCCGGTTGGGCTCCGCCGGCCTGGCTCGCGACGACTTTCGCGACCGTCGAGGCGAGGCTGTTGGCGGCGCGAGGCGACGGCGAGGCCGCGTCACTCGCTCTCGGCGCCGGCGCGCCTGAGGGCTGCGCCGACGCGAAGGCGGTCGTCCGGGCGCGGCTACTGCTTGTTGGCGGCCGGGCGGACGAGGCGTTGCGGGCGCTCGAGCAGGCGGTGTCCAACTCGGTGACCGAGCCGGCGTTGCACATCGAGGCCCTGGTGCTGGAGGCGGTCGCGCGCGCGCTCGGCCACGACGAGTCGGGCGCCGGGAGCGTGCTCGAGTCCGCGCTCGAGGCCGCCGAGCCCAACAGCTATCGACGGCCGTTCATCGACGGTGGTCCGGCCGTGCGCGCCCTGCTCGTCCAGCGGGTGCGCCACGGGACCGCCCACAGGTCGTTCGTGGGAGAGCTGCTCGCGGCGTTCGACAAGCGCGCACCCCGTGTCGAGCTGACGAGATCCGAGCTGCTCGAGCCGTTGAGCGACCGCGAGCGGGCGGTGCTCCGGTACCTGCCCACGATGATGTCCAACGTCGAGATCGCCGGGGAGCTCTTCGTCACCTCGAACACGGTCAAGACCCACCTCAAGAGCATCTACCGGAAGCTCGGCGTCGCGAGGCGGCGCGACGCCGTCGAGAGGGCGCGCGCGCTCCAACTGCTGTAGTGGGCGGAGCATTCTTCTGGGGCTTCATTGCGAGCTCCTCGTTGCTGGTGGGCGCGCTCCTCGCGCTGACCGTGCGGCCGAGCCGCCGCGTGGTCGGCCTGGTGATGGCGTTCGGGGCCGGCGTGCTGATCAGCGCGGTCGCTTACGAGCTGGTCGGCGAGGCGATTGAAACCGCTGACACGGGTCGTGCGGTGGCGCTCGGCCTGTTCGCCGGCTGCGGTGTCTTCTTCTTCGGCGACGCGTTGATCGACCGGCTCGGTGGCGAGGGGCGCAAGAGCTCGGGCGGCGAGCAGTCCGGTGGGGTCGGCCTGGCGATCATGCTCGGGATCGTCCTCGACGGCATCCCCGAGTCGATCGTGATCGGCGTGGGCCTCCTGAGTGGAGAAGGCGTCGGCCTCGCCATGCTGGTCGCCGTCTTCCTCTCGAACCTGCCCGAGGCGGTCGCTGCGACCACGGGCCTGACCGCAGCGGGCTGGCCGCGAACGCGCCTCTGGCTGCTCTGGCTTGCCGTCGTCTCCGTCTCGGCGCTGTCCTCGCTTGCCGGCTATGCGCTCTTCGACGACGCCTCGCCGGACACGATCGCGTTCGTGCTCGCGTTCGCGGGCGGAGCGATCCTGACGATGCTCGCGGACACGATGATGCCCGAGGCGTTCGAGCAGAGCGGCAAGCTCGTCGGAGTCGTCACGACCCTCGGCTTTGCGCTGGCGTTCACCATCTCGACCCTGGAGTAGGCTCAGCTGCGCGTGAGGTTTCGGATGCTGCTGGCAGGGCTGCTCGTGGTCGCGACCGCGGCGGGCTGCGGCGGCGACGAGGACGGAGACGCGGACAACGTCGCCGACGCGTCGTCGATCGAGGGCGTGCCGTGGGTGCTCTCGTCGGGCGTCGACGTCGCGGGTTGGGAGGAGGTGGCGCCGAGCGCGACGTTCGAGGGCGGCAGGATCGCGGGGTCGACCGGCTGCAATCGCTTCACCGGTTCGTACACGATCGACGGCGACGCGCTCGAGCTCGGGCAGATCGCGTCGACCCGCATGGCGTGCCCGCCGCCGGGAGACGCCGTCGAGCGCGAGTACGTCACGGCGCTCGAGCGGGTCGCCGCCTGGAGCGTGGAGGACGACGAGCTGGTGCTGCACGACGGCGACCACGAGGAGCTCCTCCGCTTCGCCGTCGCGACGCCCGTCGGAACGTGGCAAGCGACGGGAATCCTGCAAGGGAGCGCAGTCAAGAGCCCGATCGCCGGGACCGAGATCACCGCCTCGTTCGCCGGGAGCGGCGCACTCACGGGGTCGGCGGGCTGCAACAGCTACACCGCCACCTACACGACGGACCTCGGAGCGATCGAGATCACCGAGCCTGCGGCTACTGAGAAGCTGTGTCCTGAGCCCGAAGGGATCATGGAGCAGGAGGCCGCGTACCTCGCAGCGCTGCCGAAGGCGGTGGGCTATCGCATCTCAGGACGCGTGCTCGAGCTCCTGACGGCCGAGGGGACGTTCGTCGTCACGTACGCCCGCACACCCGAGCGGTAGTCACCGAACGGTCGAGGCTGGTCGGCCCCGCCGATGCCACGAGCGGGTGTTCCACGATCGCGGCCGGGACGTGAAGCCTCGGTTCCTGGTGAGCGAGGAGCTCCACAGTCCCGACCGCGCCGCGCAAGAACTTGAGAGCGGCCCAGCGTCGCCTTAGTGCCGCCTAGCATTCCCCGCGGAGCTCGCAACCCAGACCAGTGCCTGCCGTCCAGGGCTCGAGGGCGATCACCTTGTCGTCCGTCTTCGCGTCGGCTTCGGTGAGGGCGGCCGTCGACGGATCGTGCAGCGATCCGCCCGAGGCGACGACCTCGTCGGCGACCTCGATCACGTAGCCGGACAAATCGCCCTGCGCCTCGAATGCCAGCTCGATGCGAATCTGCTTGTCGTCCGCCCGCGCGTCCGCCTCGGCGCGAGCGCCCTTTGCGGCGTTGAAGCCTTGGTCGTCGTACCCGAGCGCATTGCCCGTCACGACCATCACCGCTGCGAGCGCGAGCCCGAGCGCCGTCCGGCGGAACCACCGGTGCCTTCTGGGATGCGACATGTTGCTCCTCCCACTGGTGACCCCTGCCTGAGCCAGCTAGACGGAGGGGCGTGGAGCTTTCTTCCAGTTCCCGACGAATCGCGCCTCTCGATCCGCCCCGCGCTGCAAGAACGGCGCTTGTAACTCGCGCCCGGCGACACGAGAGCTAGCCCCGCCTTGAACGCGATCCGCTGGACTCGGGGAGGGCGAGGGCCGCGTCAACCGCTCCGGCGGACGAGTTCGCACCCCGCCACGCGGTCGAGGCGATCTGCGCGGACCGTGTCGCGGCCGGGGCCGCACGCAATCGTGTCTCGCTGGCCGTCGCGAGCAAGGACGAGATCGCGCCCGACACCCCCGTTCAGGGTGTCCGCGCCTGGGCCACCGTTGAGCGTGTCCGCGCCTGGGCCACCGTTGAGCGTGTCCGCGCCGGGGCCGCCGTTGAGCACGTCGTTGCCGCCCTCTCCATTGAGGCAGTCCTCGCCGCCGAAGCCCCAGATCCGGTCGTTACCCGCCCGGCCGAAGATCGCGTCACCGCCGTTCCCGCCCTCGAGCCGGTTGCCGCCAGGCCCACCGACCTTCCGCGCCGAGCAGCGCCTGTCCGGTGGCAGTGACCTGCTGAAGGCGACGTCGACCCGGGTCGAGCCCCGAACGGGGATCGTGCACTTCCGGTCCATCGCGCAACTCGCTCCGGCGACCTTCCAGCCGCCGAACGTTGAGCCCGCGGTCTCCTGCGCCTCGAGCACGACGACCTCGTCCTCGAAGAAGGTCGCATCACATTTCGTGCCGCACTCGATCTGCTCCTGCGCTCGCGGCGATCGATTCGAGCGAACCGTACCGTCGCCGTTTCCCGTCCTTCGGACCTCGACCTCGTAGTCGATCCGCGGCGGGACGATCACGGGCCTACCGTCCGGGCCGTTGAACCATGCCCCGACGTCGTCGTGGCCCGACAGCCGGAACGTGCACGTCGGTGCGGTGCCCGCGAAGGCGCAGACGCCGTTCCAGCCGCGAAATGCATTCGCCGGCGAGGCTACAAGCGTCACCTCGGCGAGAGTCGCGTAGTCGGCCCTGCACGTTCCGCTCGAGTCGCTGCAGGAGATCCTCGGTGGCGACTCGGAGCTCCGGACGGTTCCGCTGTTGCTCACGCCGACGGTGAGCCGCGTCGGGACGAAGTGGGCCACGACCGTCCGTAGGGGAGCGTCGAGCTCGATCGTGCAGTCTCCCGTGCCTGGGCACTCCGGCACGCTCCAGCCGACGAACGTCGCCCCCGACGTGGCTCTCGGCGTGAGTCTTACCCGCGTGCCCCGAGTGGCGGTGAACTTGCAGTCGGAGTTACCTGCCTCGCACTCGCCGCCCGGCGAGACGGTGACTGCGCCGGCGTTCCCCGTCACAGCGACCTGCAGGGTCGGATCCGGAAGGAATACCGCCGCGATCGCCCTGTCGTACTCCGTCGTTCTCAGCACGCATGTTGCGACGAATTCACCCCCTTCGCATGGATCCGGCTGGATCGGCTCGTCGGGATCGTCCCAGCGGTAGAAGACGTGGCCGGCGCTCGGTGTCGCGGTGAGCGTGACGCCGGTCTCGGTGTCGTAGAGCTGGCACGAGGGCTGGCACGACGCGCCCGTCGGCGAGAACGCGACCGTGCCGAAGCCTGCCGACCCGTCGGTCCCCCGCTGCGGCGAGACCGTCAGTTTCCTGCGGACAAGCACCTCCCTGTTGGCGTTCATCGTGAGCGCGCACGAGCGGCTCGTGCTCGTGCAGGCTCCGGCCCAGCCGTTGAAGGGATTGGAGGAGCTGAAGGTCCCGAGGGCGGTGAGCGTGGCGGTCAGGTTGGCGGGAACGGCGACTGCGCACCGGTTCCCCTCCTCGCAGCGAAATGGCGTCGCCTGCCCCGGCCAGGTGATCTCCACGGTCGGGGCACCCGTGGGTACGACCACCGCGAGCGTGACCGTCGCCTGAGCTGCGGTCGCCACAGAGCCTCCGACCAGGGCCGCGACCGCGAGCACGAGTACGCCGCCCACGGCGAGGATCGGGATGCGGCGCCGAGCGGGCTGGCGTTCTACAACTGCGGGCACCGGCCGCCTCCTCCCACAACTGGACGACCCGTCCGAGGATGGCAGAGTCCCTTCCTAGTGTCAATCGTCCGTACGGCAGCCGGGGAAGGCCGCGCGCGCCTCGACACGCGCCTCCGTCGCCACGCGCGGGATCGCGAGGCAAACGAGCTCGTCCAGCGGTGGGCACGTCGTACAGTCGACCAGGGCCGCTACACCGTCCGTACCGGCGACCGCCACCCGCCAGTCCCCAGGCCGCGGGCTGAACGCGGCCGCCTCGAGGCCCTCAGCTCTCGTGCGGAGCTCCGCGACTCGCTGGCCCCTCGCCGCCCCGACGACGCGCGCGACGCCGGCCTCGTCGGAGGCGACGAGGAGGCGGCCGTCCGCGCTGAACCCGACAGAGGTGACGTAGTCGTCGCCGGATGACCGGAATCTCGCCAGCCGCTCGCGCGTCTGCACGTCCCAGACGACGACCGACCCGAGCGAGCCGCCGGCCGCGACGCGCGATCCGTCCGGGCTGAAGGCGACGCTCGTGAGCTTCTCCTCCCTCTCCAGCCGACCGCGAAGCGGCGTGCCCCGACCGTCGCCGTCCATGATCTTCCACAGCCAGACCTTCCCGTCCCAGCTCGCGCCCGCCACCAGGCGTCCGCTCGGTGAGAAGGCGACGGCGTCGACGAGCTCGGCGGGGCCGTCGAGGTCCCGTGCCCGCAAGCCCGCCGCCCAGCGCCACAGATGGACGACCCCATCCGAATCGCCAGCGGCGACGAGGGCGCCGTCGGGCGAGAACTCGGCGGCACGGACCGACGTCCCACCCGGGCTGCCGAGCGTCGCGAGCGGCCGCGATGGTGACGTTGTGCTCCAGACCTGGACCGTCCCGTCGACGCCGGCCGTCACGACGTGGCGCCCGACCCGATCGAACGAGGCGGAGTTCACCCAGTCATCCTCGCGGGGACGCCCGTGATGGAGCTTCAGAGGCGGAGAGGCTTTCCCGACCTTCCAGACACGGGCGGAGCCGTCGTCGCCCGCCGTGACGAGTAGCCGTCCATCGCGGCTGAAGCGGACGTCCCTGACTGTGGCGGTGTTCTGCTTTCGGAGCTCGACGAGCCGTGTCTCGGGCGAGGGCCAGAGGCGAACGGTACCGTCGAGGCTGGCGGTGACGAGAACGCGGTCGTCGCGGCCGAACGATGACGCCGCCACCGAGCCGCCGTGTCCGAGTAGCTCGGCGACCAGCCGCGGCTTCCGCTTCTCGACGTCCCAGAGGCGTGCGGTGGTGTCGTTGCCCGCCGTGAGCACGCGGCGGCCATCCGTGCTGAACCCCGCGCTCCGAAGGATCCCGCTGTGCCCGGTGAGCTGGACGGGTGGCCTGTCTGGCGACGACACCCGCCAGATTCGGGCTACTCCGTCGTCGTCGGCCGTGACCAGGCGCGTGCCGTCCGGAGAGAGGCCGACGTCGCGGATCTCGACCCCCTCGGGCGGCTCCATGACGGCGAGCGGCTCGGTGACGGCGAGTCGCCTATCGCTCACGACGGCCCAGACCGCGGCGACGGTGGGGCTGGCCGCGGCAATTGTGCTTCCGTCATCGCTGAACGCAACTGTCCTCGGGGGCTCGGCCGTCGACGGCAGCCGCAGCAGTCGGCCTGCTCGTCCGCGGCCGCTACGGCTCCAGACTTGCAGCCCGTCTGCGCCGGCGGTGGCGACGAGTCGCCCGTCCGGGCTGAGTGCCGCCGCGAAGACTTGCCGACCGAAGGTTGCGATCGGCGTCTGCGCGCCGGCTGCCGCTCGCCACAGCCTGGCGCCGGTCTCGCCGTTCCGGGGAGCAGTGAGGAGAAAGCGCTCATCAGGAGTGAAGCGTGCGCTCGCGAGCTCCACCCCGACCTCGAAGGAGGCGAGGAGCCGCCCCGTCGCCCTGCTCCAGATTCGCACGCGCCCGTCCTCGCTTGCCGTGACGAGACGCGCACCGTCGGCGCTTAGCTCGGCGTCCCAAACGCGCGTGTCGCCAACATGGACGAGACTGCTCGGAAGCGGAGCCCGCAGTGCGCTGCGAAGGGAGTCTGCGGCCTCGTTCGTCCGGGCCGTGGCCAGCGCGCGGACCGCCAGCGTGAGCGCACGGCGCGGGTCGACGTCGACAGCAGCGCGAGCCTCCGCAGCCCGCTCCCGAGAGAGAGCGAGCCGCTCGTTGAGCTCAGCAACCTTCCGCTGCTCGACGGCCTCGTTGCGTTGCCACCAGGCGAGCGCCGCCAGCGTCGAGGCGACGACGACGGCGACGAGCGCGGCGCCGACGAGCAGCCGCTGGCGTCGCGTGGTCGTGCGCCGGCTGGCGAGCACGTACTCCATCTGGAGCGGCGTGGGGAGGGGCTCGCGGTCTGCGGACTGCGAGGCGACCCAGCGCTCCGCGTCGTCAAGATCACGGCCCCGGAGCAGGAGGCTCGCCTCGGCCCCCCGCTTCTCCCATTCGAGCGCCCGGCCGAGGAGCCTTGTGTGGGCGCGCACCCAGTCGAGGTCGGTATCGAGCGCTGTGACGAGGGTCTCGACCGACGCGGCGAAGTCGTCCTCCTCGCGCACGAACGTCCAGTTGCGCGCCGCCAGAGCCTCCGGAACCGGCCTGCCGTCGGCAGGTCGCCGCAGCACCGGCACGAGGCGCTTGCGCCGCTCGAGCGCATGTGCCAGCTCCCGCGCGCAGACCTTCGAGGTCAGCGAGTCCGGGGTGATGACGAAGAGAAAGTTGTCCGAGGACTCGATGGCCCGGAAGACTTCCTCGAGCCACTCAGCGGTGGGCGGGATGTCCTCCCAGTCGACCCAGGCGTCCTTCCCTCGCGCGACGAGCGCGCCGCAGAGGTTGCGTACGAAGTCGAGATCTCGGCGCGAGTACGAAATGAAGACGTCAGGCACCGTATGTCCCGCGTCTCCTGGAAGTCACTGCTCCTCCTGCTTCGTGCCCTCGCGCATCCCGAGCGCATGCTATTCCGCCCGTCGGCGGCGCCGACAGCCCCGTCTCCGCCAACCACAGGCGGCATCTTTCAGGCGCGAAAGGCAGACCGTGACCATGCTTCGGCGGCCGCGAGGTCGACGGCGCCGAGCGCGCGATCCGCTGCGGACTGGGGCTCGTCGATGCCCTGGCGGCCATCCAGGTCCCCATCCGCGTCGGCATTCACAGCGGCGAGGTGGCAGTGTCCGACGAACGTGTCCGGGGTGTCGCCGTCCACGCCGCCGCTCGCATCCTGGCGGAGGCGGGGTCGGGCGAGGTGCTCGTGTCCGGCACCACCCGCGACCTCGCCGAGGGCGCGGCAGGGCTGGCGTTCGAGTCGCGCGGGCGATACCGCCTCAAGGGTCTGGAGCGGGAGCACGAGTTGTTCGCCGCGGCATCATCCGCCGGTTAGGCGTCACAGCCGGTGCCGAGGTCTATGCCAGCGCGGCGGACGCGCAGAAGGCGATGGCCGCCTTCAATGGCTTCTCACGGGATGGGGTGAGTGAAGTGGAGAGGTAACGCGTGAACGTAGTCTTGAAACCCTTCAGGCTCTATTTGACAGGAGCTCCGCGGGTTTGGAATGTTACCGCCCGCAAAGGTGTGACCAGTCACAGGGCACAGAGACGTACACCGATTCGGGCACCGCCGCCTGCCACTGACACCGACACCCGGCGTTCCGGAGAAAGGGGGACAACAGGCCGAGAATCGATTCGTCGGGGCACCTAGAGGAGAGAGTTTCGATGTCTCGCAACGCGAGGGTTACTTTTCTCACTGCCGTTCTGGCCGGCTGCCTCTTACTCATGCTCGGCAGCCCCGCACTCGCCGCCGGGACGACGTACTACGTGAACTGCGCCGCTGCCTCGGATGGCAACGGCTCGTCGGCGAGCCCATGGAACAGTCTGACGACCGTCAACAGCAAGACATTCGCCCCGGGCGACAGCTTGCTGTTCAACCGCGGCACCACCTGCACGGGATCGTTCGTCTTCTCATCGGCCGGCACGAGTGCCAACCGCATCACGATCGGCGCCTACGGCACCGGCCCGCTGCCCGCCATCGACGGCACCGGTCAAAACCGGGCGGTCAAGCTGCTCAACACCTCGTACGTCACGATGCAGGATCTCGAGGTCAAGAACAGCAGGGTGTGGGGAGTTCTCGTTACCACCGACACCGATGCGCCCGCGGTCGGAGTCACGCTGAAGAACCTCGTCGTGCACGACGTGACCGGGGGAAGCTACAACGAGATGGGCGCCAAGTGGACCGGCCTCGTCGTCTTCTCGCCCGGCATCATCGTCGAGCCCGACATGACCAAGGGATCGGGGGTTTACACCCGGGAGAGCTACTTCGACACCGTCCTGGTCGACAACGTGAACGCCTACAACACGACGCTGTGGGCCGGAATCTTCGTCTGGGGAGTCCAGATCGACCAGGACTTCCAGTGGAAGAGGCATGCACAGGACCCGGCCCGGCAGAGCCGGAATATCACTATCCAGAATTCCACGGTTCACGACACCTTCGGCGACGGAATCACCATCTACATGTCGCGCAACGGGACGATCCAGAACAGCGTGGTCTATCGATCAGGGCTGGAGCCGCCGCCCGAGGACATCGGGACGCCGGTTGGCCTGTGGTGGTGGAGCTCGTCGAACATGCTGGGCCAGTTCAACGAGTCCTACGACAACCACTCGCCCGGCGTGGACGGCGGCGGCTACGACATCGACTATTGGTCGACCAACAGCACGATGCAGTACAACTACGGCCACGACAACGGTGCGTACTGCATGAGCGTCTTCGGCTACAGCGGTACGACGAAGTCCAGCGTCCTCCGCTACAACATCTGCGCCGCCAACGGGAAGGACCACACCTACCTCAAGAACGGCCCCGGCGGCAAGCTGACGACTGAGATCAGGCCTGGCCTGTCGGAGATCTACCTCTGCACATGGCAGGGCGGCAAGCTCGTCGACAATTGGATCTACAACAACACCTTCTACATCGACAGCACCGGCGACCCGTCTGCCACAGGCCTCTTCGACGTCTGCCCCGGCGGAGGCGACGCCGAGACGAACGGCATCTTCAAGAATAACCTCGTCGTCTCGACCATCCCCAACGTCCTGGGCGATGTCGCCACGGCAAACAAGCGGGCTCGCGACTACAACCTCTACTACTACACGGGCGGGACCTTTACCGATCCGAACCCCGAGGCGAACGGCGTCTACAACCAGAACCCACTGGTGAACAGCCTCGGCTATCACGGGGTCGGCAGACCGACGACGCAGTGGACACTCCAGGCTGGGTCACCGGCGATCAACCGCGGCACGAATGCCTGCAGTGGTCTCACCGGCTGCTCGGTGGGGACGCATGACTTCTTCGGCAACTCCATCCCACTCGGCGGCGCCTTCGACATCGGCGCGCACGAGGCGGGGTAGAAAGGGAGAACCAGGATTGGGGCCCGGCTAGTCGGTCGGGCCCCGACCCTCGAGCGCGCGAATCGACAGATCGAGCTGCGCCGGCGGTACGAAGCCATTCCAGCGCTCGCGAACGACGCCGTCGGGGCCGATCAAGAACGTCGTCGGCGCCTCGTCGACGGCGAAGCGGCGGGCACGCGCGCCGTCGTCGGTGAGGACGGCGATTGCCGGATCGAGATTCCAGTCGTACGTGTAGTTCACGAGGTCGTTGCGGCTCGGCCTCCCGGCGCCGGCGAGCTCGGCCGCATCGACGACGATCACTCGCAGGCCGAAGCGCGCATGCTGTCGTCTGCATGCTGCGCAGGAACACGATCTGTGCGCGGGAGGGATCGCCGTCGGCTGTGGCCTCCGCGCGGGAGTTCAGGAACGACACCAGGATGACGTGGCCGCGAAGCCGCTCGAGGCTGACCTCGCCGCCGCGAACAGCCTTGCCCACCAGTTCCGGTGCGGGCGCGCCGGCCTCGACCTGCGGCTCCTCTTCCTCGTGCAGCTGGAGTGCGAGCGGAACCGCGACGACCACCACGGCCATGGCGACGAGCGCGAGCCGCAATCGACGGTCGGGAAGCTTCATGCCAACTTGACAGCATGGACCAGACGCGCAGCCTCATGAGAGCTCGGCGCGTCGCCGTCGGTCTCCTGCTCGGGCAATGACCTGGAGCGTCTTGCGCGCTGACGGGGCCAGCGAAGCTGAGCACGAACGCGGCGATGAATCTGACTGGACGTGGACGAGCGCGCGCAAGCCTTCGCGGCCGCGTCCTCCGCACCTCCGGACATAGGATCGGCTACGTGAGGCTGAGCGGCAAGAACGCTCTCGTAACCGGAACCTCGCGGGGCATTGGCCCGGCGATCGCGAGTGCGCTAGCCGCGGAGGGAGCCCGCGTTCTCTGCCACGCACGCAACGAGGCCGATGCGCGCGCCCGAGCCGAGGAGCTCGGTGGCGTCGCGATCTTCGGCGAGCTCGCCACCGAGGACGGTATTGCATCGATCGCGGGGCAGGCGATCGCGGCGGCTCCCGAGCTCCACGTCCTCGTCCACAACGCGGCGATCAATCCCAGAGGCCACGAGCCGTTCGACGAGGTCGAGCGCGAGGTCTTCGAGGAGGTTCTGCATGTGAACGTCTTCGCTCCGCTCTTTCTCACGCAGGCGTTGCTGCAGCCACTCCGTGCCGCAGGGAGCGCACGAGTCATCATTCTCTCGTCGGGGGCCGGCCAGTTCGGCGACGGCACGACGGGTGACGGCCTGTTCTCTGGCGACGGCCTGAGCTACCGGGTCTCGAAGGCGGCGGTGAACGCGGTCACGGCTGTGGCCGCGGCTGCGCTGCGACAGGACGGCATCCTCGTCAACTCGATGAATCCAGGCTGGGTGAAGACGGACATGGGGGGACCGGGGGCGACGCTCTCACCCGAAGAAGGAGCAGATACGGCGGTCTACCTCGCCACGCTTCCCGACGACGGTCCTTCGGGCCGCTTCTTCTACCAGCGCCGAGAGGTCGGCTGGTAAGCCTCAGATCTCGGCGGCAAGAAGTTCCCGCATGGGCGTGCCGGCTCGAGCAAGCCTGGCCAACCAAGCTCAAGCGATCGCTGGAACTAGGGAGCGAACTCGTACGGCGTCCCGCAGGGGCCTCCGCCCTCGGCGTGGGCTCGCGACACCGCCCGGCCCCACCGGTCGCACAGCTCGTCCGAGGGATGGCATTCGATCGTCGACCGCGGCACGAAGTGGCAGATGAGCGAACGGCGGAAGCGGTCGCGGGACGTGTTCGGCTGCGAGCCGTGGATCAGGTTTCCGTGGAAGACGAGTGCGTCGCCAGGCTCGAGCTCGGGCAGGATCGGAGTGAAGCCTTCGGGCGGGCGGACGAGCTCTTTGGCGAACGAGCTGTCACGCTCAGACTCCTCAGGGCACACGATCTCCAGTTCGTGCGTCCCGGGGACGACGCTCAGTCCGCCGTTCTCGGCGTCCGTCCGGTCGCACGCGATCCAGACGGCGCAGCACGTGCCCGGCTTCACCTTCAAGTAGAAGTTGTCTTGATGGAAAGCCTGGCCGCGTGCGCCGGGCGGCTTGAAGTAGAACATCGTGAACGAAAGCAGCGCCTGGTCGGCGAACAGCTCCTCGACGGTGTCGAAGAGCCGTGGGTCGAGGGCGACGGCCCGGATCTCGGGCATGAAGAGGTGCGGTGTCATCACCCGCGGAAAGCGGGCGAGTGGGTCGCCTCGCTCGAACACGTAGTGGACGCCGTCGTCGTAGTCCTGCTCCGACGGCGGGGGCTCGTAGCGGCCGGGCACACCGCCGGAGGCGTGCATGCGCGCGAAAGCGTCGTTGATGCCGTCGACCTCGTTCCGTGTGAGGAGGCCGCGCTCGAGCACGAAGCCGTCGAGGGTGTACGCCCGCGCGCGCTGTGCCGCCGTCTCAGTTCGAGCCATAGAGCACCCAGAACCTGTCGAGAGTCAGGCGCTTCACGCGGTCAGCTCCGCCAGGTCGAGGTTGAACGTCGTCTCGAGCTCTTGGGCCTGTCCGGTCTCGGCTGATCGGTAACCCGCCTCGATGATCTCGATCGCATGTGCTGCATGGCGCGGGTCGCAGACGGTTGTGACGTCGTCACGAACACAGTCGACGAGTTGCATTACGTCCTCGAACACATGCGCCTCCTCGAGCGCCGCGTGTGCGTCGCTCACGTGTGGGAGGAGCACGACGTCGCCGAACTGGCCCCGCTGGGCGCGCTCGCGGCCTGGATAGTCGAGGGGCATGCCGTTGTGGAGTGCTCCCTCGACGACTCCATCGCTGCCGTACACGTTCACGCCGCGGATGCCGGTGAGGTCGCCGGCGAACGTCCCGTGCACGAACGCGAAGACCGAGGCTCCGAAGTCGAGGAGCAGCAGCGAGTTGTCGTCGGCGGTGCACTCCTGGAGCACGCCCTGGAACTCACGGCGCTCGAGCCCGATTCCCGACATCGCCACGACGCGGTTCGCCGGCCCGAGGATCCCGGTCAGCGCGTGCAGCCCGTACACCGTCATGTCGTAGAGGGGCCCACCGCCGGGCTTTCGCCAGTACCAGGACGGATCGATTGCATCGACCGCCTCGCCTCCGTGCCGCACCGCCTCGTCCTCGTGGTAGGTGCCGAAGGCCGCGCCGGTCATCGCCCAGGAGATCTTCCCGAGCGCGCCGCTCTCGACGAGGCGGCGGATCGCGCGATTCAGCGGACGCAGCATCTCGCCGGGCGACGCGACCAGCTTCACGCCGGCCGTCTCGGCGCGCTCGATCAGGTCGGTCGCCTCCGCGGCGGTCGTCGTCATCGTCTTGTTGAAGTGGACGTGCTTCCCGGCCGCGATCGCCCGCAGCCCCTGCTCGTAGTGGAGCCCGATCGGCGTGCACAGCGTGACCGCGTCCACGGCCGGGTCCTCCAGCAGATCCTCGTAGCGCTCGTACGCCCGCGCCACGCCGAAGCGCGCGGCCGCAGCAGCCGCGCGGCCGGGAACCGGATCACACACGGCGGCGAGAAAGATCCGATCCCACACATCCTCGAGCGAGAGATGCGCGAGGGCGCCCCGAATCCCGATGCTGCCGGCGCCGACGACCCCGATCCCGACACGCTCGGGCACTAGGCCCGGACCGCGCCGGAGGCCGGAACCGGCACGGCGAGGCCGGCGGCGCCGAGCTCAGAACGGACGAATTCGTACCCGGAGCGTTCGAGGAGCTCGAGGCCCAGGCGTGCGCGACGCACGCGCTCGCGCGAGAGCGCGATCGCGGTCGGCTCGATGTGCGTTCCCGACGGATAGACGTCCGGCGCGTTTCGCAGTCCGAACTTGACGTAGACGGGAGCGGCGACCCGGATCAGTTCCGGGATCTCGTGCAGCCGGACGAAGCCGCCGAGCGTGTCCGGAGCCTCGACGTAGAAGTCGATCGGCAGGTCGACCGCCGCCCTGATCGCGGCGATCTGGGCCAGCGACAAGTCCGGCGGAAGGTTCAGCGTCGAGGCGCCGAGCTCTGCGAGGACCTTGGCGGTTGCCGCGTTTGCGACCGGAAGCATGACCGACACCTTGGCCTGCATCTCAGCGGGCAAGACTCCGGCGGCGCGCAACCGCGCAAAGGCGTACACGGCACCGACGTCTGCAAGCAGGACGCTCCGGATACCGTGATCGGCTGCGCGACAGGCGTCCTCGAGCACCGCGACGAGTTGATCCTGTCCGCGCGCCGACGCGGCGAGCGCGCCGCCCGCGGGTGCCCGGCTCGTTGCCGAAGCGTCCCAGCCGGCGTTCGGCCGGGCGAAGAGGCTCAGTTCGACGTTCGCCGCCGCGGCGAGGGCGACGAACTGGTCGAGCTCGTTGTCCGTGAGCATGAAGACGCCGCTCCCCTGAGACACGCGGTGCACGCGCACGTCGAGTCGGTCCGCCTCGTCGAGGATGGCCTCGAGGCAGCGCGGCCCCTCGGCGCTCGGGATCTCGATCCGGTAGTGCGCGCCGTCGGGGAAGCGCTTCTCTGAGGTCGGGAGCTCGTGCAGGTCGGCCGGAGGCAGACCCAGCTGCTCGAGTCCGTCGCGGATGCTCATTCGGCGGGGGGAGCGTCGAGGTACACGGTCTTCCATTGCGTGAAGAAGTCGCGGGCCACCTTGCCCTGCTCGCGTGAGCCGCTCGAGCTCTGGCGCATGCCGCCGAACGGCGCCTGGAACTCGAGCCCCGCGGTCTCCTGGTTGACCTTGACGACGCCGGCGCGGATGTCGCGCGAGAAGCGGAGCGCCTTGCCGAGATCACGGGTGAACAGGGCGGCGGTCAGGCCGAACGGGGTGTCGTTCGCGAGCGCAATGGCCTCCTCGTAAGAGCCGGCCGGGAGCAGCGCGGCGACCGGGCCGAAGATCTCCTCGCGAACCACGGGGCTACCCGCAGGGAGGTCGGCGAGCACCGTCGGCTCGACGAAGTAGCCGCCCCCGTTCGGGCGCCCGCCGCCGGCGAGCACGCGCGCG
This sequence comes from uncultured Gaiellaceae bacterium, assembly GCA_963802765.1. Taxonomy (GTDB): domain Bacteria; phylum Actinomycetota; class Thermoleophilia; order Gaiellales; family Gaiellaceae; genus Gaiellasilicea. Next base: position 16,584 of record CAWDJZ010000015.1, on the reverse strand, counting down.
GACTCGCGGTCCGCGATGTCGAGATAACCGGTCACCGAGTCGAGCTGGGCCTTCGAGGCGAGCGGCCCCACCTTCGTCGCCTCGTCGAGCGGGTCGCCGACCGGCCAGGACCTGGCGAGCTCCGCGACCCGATCGCCGAATTCGTCCAGCACGCGCCGCTCGACGATGACGCGGCTGGTCGCGGTGCACTTCTGTCCCGCCGACAGGAACGCCCCCCGAGCAACCTGCTCGGCCGCGAGCTCGAGATCGGCATCGGCCAGCACGACGGCGGGATTCTTGCCACCGAGCTCCAGCTGCACCTTCTTTCCCGCCTCCGTCGCCTTCAGCTCGATCCCACGGCCGACAGGGTTCGAGCCCGTGAACGTGACCGCGTCGACGCGATCGTGCGTGACCAGGGTGTCGCCGACGACCGAGCCCCGCCCGAGCACGAGGTTGAGCACACCGTCGGGAAGCCCCGCGTCGACGAGCGCGCGGGCGAGATGGGTAGCCGTGAGCGGCACGATCTCCGCGGGCTTCCACACGACGGTGTTGCCGAACGCGATCGCCGGCGCGAGCTTCCAGGCCGGGATCGCGATCGGGAAATTCCACGGCGTGATCGCCGTCACGACGCCGAGCGGCTCGCGCCGCGCGTACAGAAACGTCACCTCCGAGTGGCTCGGGTACGTCTCGCCGTCGGGCTCCAGCGTTTGGCCGGCGTAGTACCGCAGGATCGCCGCCGCGCGCCGCGTCTCGCCGACCGCCTCTGCGAGCGTCTTCCCCTCCTCCCGGGTGAGGTCACGGCCGATCGCCGCGGCGCGCTCGTCGACGAGGTCGGCGGCCCGCCGAAGCACGTCGCCGCGCGTCGGCGGAGGCGTGTCGCGCCAGCTCGCGAACGCGCCGGCGGCAGCCTCGACTGCTTCCGCGGCGAGCCCGGGTCCCGCCAGGGCCACCGTCGCGACATGTTCGTCCGGAGCGGCGGGGTTGATGTCAGGGACGACCTCGTCGCCTTCCCGAGGGCGACCGGCCACCAGCGACGTGAGAGCGGGACCGTTCATAGCGGCGTCAGCTGCACCTTGAGCGCGTCGCCGGCGCGCTCGGCGAGCGTCGCGAAGGCGGCGTCGTGCTGCTCGAGCGGGAAGGAGTGGGTGACGAGCGGCTTCGTGTCGAGCAGGCCGTCCGCAAAGAGTTCCGTCACCCACCGCCAGGCGTTGCGCGAGGCGCCGAAGATCCCCTGCACGCGCAGGTGCCCGAGTACGACCGCGTCCGCGTCGATCCCGCTGGGTTGCCCGGAGATTCCTTCGAGAACGACGGTGCCGCCGCGCCGCGCGAGCTCAACGGCAGTCCTGGCGGCTTCGGGCGTGCCCGCCGCCTCGAACACGAGGTCGAAACCGGGCTCTGGGTACTCGTCCTGGCGCACGTTCCACGTCTCGGTCGCCCCCATCGCCTCGCCGAGCGCCAGGCGAGGGGCGCGCGTGCCCACGAGTGCAAGCCGTCCCGGGCTGATCCGGCTGAGGAGCGCGACCGCGAGCAGGCCGAGCGTGCCGGAGCCGACCACTGCCGCCGTCATGCCGGGCCGAAGGTCGATCTCGAGGAGTCCCTGTGCGACGCATGCAGCCGGCTCGAGCACCGCGGCCGCGGCGAGGTCGGTCTCGGGAGGAAGCCGGTGCACGAGGTGCGCCGGGACGCAGAGGAAGTCCGCGAAGCCGCCCGCGTGCGTGAAACCGGTCTCCGCGTAGTCGGCGGCGCAGAGGTTCGTCCGTCCTTCGCGGCACCGCGCGCAGTCGCCGCAGGCGCGAAACCCCTCGGCGACGACCGCGTCGCCTTCGACCACGTTCTCGACGCCAGGCCCGACCGCTTCGACCAGCCCGGCCCACTCGTGGCCCGGAATGATCGGGTACCGCACGTAGCGCGCCGGCCGGCGACCCTCGAGCACCTCGACGTCGGAGCCGCAGATCCCGGCGGCGCGGACGCGCACAAGGATCTCCCCGGGACCGGGCTCGGGCCTCGGCACCCGCTGCAGCGCGGCGGCTCCCGGCCGTTCGACGACGACCGCGTGCATCTCAGCGCTCACGGCGGTGTCGCCGTCGAGGGTTCGCCTCTTCGCTCCCAGCCCTCGCTGAAAAGGAAGATGCCCGTGTGCGTGCGCGGGTGCTCGGCGCACGCGTCATGGTCGAGGCGCACACCGAGGCCCGGGGCGCTCGGAGCCGGGAAGCAGCCGTCGATCGGGTCGACCGCCGGCGCGGCGTCGACGAGCTCGCTCACCCAGCTGTCGGCGAAGTCGTTGAAGTGCTCGAGGATCAGGTGGTTCGGCGTGGCGACCGCGAAATGGATGTTCGCCATCGTCCCGACCGGGCCGCACACGTTGTGCGGTGCGAGCGGGAGCTCATAGGCCTCGGCCCAGCCGGCCAGGCGGCGCAGGCCCGTGAAGCCGCCGAAGTGCGTGAGATCCGCCTGCACGATGTCGACGAGGCCCTGCTCGATGATCGCGCGGAAGTCCGGGAGGAGGTGGAGACGCTCGCCCGTCGCGATCGGTCGCCGCGTTGTGCTTCGGACGCGGGCCAGCCCGGTGGGATTGTCGAACGGAACGGGCTCCTCCAGCCAGGCCGGCGCGAACGGCTCGAGCTCGGCCGCGATCTCGACGGCTGCGGCCGCCGAGAAGCGACCGTGCATCTCGATCATGATCTCGACGTCGGGCCCGACGGCGTCGCGCACCGCCGCCACGAGCTCGATCGAGCGCCGCCGCTCGGCGGGCGGGAGCCACATCCAGGCGTTTCCGAACGGATCCAGCTTGAGCGCCGTATAGCCACGCGCGACGACGTCGAGCGCTCTCTCCGCGAGCGCCGCCGGGTCACGATCCGTCTGGTACCAGCCGTTCGCGTAAGCCCGCACGCGGTCGCGGTAGCTCCCGCCGAGAAGCTTCCACACCGGGACGTTCAGCTCCTGACCGACGAGGTCCCAACAAGCGACATCGAACGCAGCCAGGGCGGACTGCGTCACCTCCCCCGGCCGGCCGTACTCCGCCCGCTGGAGGTTGAACGCGAGCGTCTCCCGGTCGAACGGATCCGCGCCGACGACGTATCGGTCGGCGAGCTCGGCGATGCAGGCGACGAGCGTGTCCGTCTTGTTGACCATCCGCACCTCGCCGAGGCCCCGGCGCCCGTCATCTGCGACGAGCTCGACGAACGTGAGCTCGCGCCACGGTGCTCCCACCACCGTCGTGACGACCTCGACGACCCTCACACCTCGGCCACCCGGGCTTGCTCGTACGCAGTGCGTTGCAGGTGTGTGCGGAGGTCCTGTTCCGTTTGCTGGAGGTGGTCGCGCATCGCCTGAGCAGCGCCCTTGGCGCTGCGGGCCTTGACAGCGTCGAGCATCGTCTGATGCTGCTGGATGACATCGTCGATCCCGCCTCCGCGGGCGCGGTGGCCGGCGAAGCTGCGTTGGCGGCTCTGGCGGAGCGGCTCGGCGAAGGCTTCGATCAGGAAGACGAGCAGGCGGTTGCCCGAGGCGGTAGCGAGGTTTTCGTGGAAGCGGACGTCGGCCGTGTGGAATGCTTCGAACTCGGTGCCGGCGGCACGCATGGCGTTGATCGACATCTCCATGTCCGCGATGTTGCCGCTGGTCGCGCGCTGGGCGGCGAGTGCGGCGATGTGGACCTCGAGCGCTCGTCGCACCTCGAGGAGGTCGAGCAGAGCGCGGGGGTCGCGCCGGACGGCGGTCTGGAAGAAGTCGCCGACGAGGCTCCCGTTGGGCACGGCCACCCGGGCACGGCGACCCTTGCTGATCTCGAGCAGCCCGCGCGCCGCGAGCGTCCGGGTCGCTTCGCGGACGCTGAGCCGGCTCACCCCGAGAGCCTCCGCGAGCTTCCCTTCGGAGGGCAGGGTCCGGCCGGGCTCGAAGCTATCGAAGATCAGCGACTCGAGCTGTTCGATCACCGAGTCCACCACGGACGTGCGGCCGACCGGCTCGAGCTCCCCGAACGAGAGCGATTTATCAGTCATGCTTGCATAGCTTGTTTGATCTCCTTATAGGAGTCAAGGCTTTTAATAGCGCAAAAGTGCCTTGACATCGACGAACATATCAGACAAGCTAGCGGTCAATCCGGCGCGGTCCGCCGGCGGTGTGGGACCAGCCCAAGGAAAGGTGGCGAGCATGTCGGAACCCCTCGAAGACAGTCGCATCTCACGTCGCAAGTTCCTTCAGGGGGCTGCGGGGACGGCCGGCACGTTTGCCGTCGGCTCGCTCTGGGGGCCCGGCCTTGCGAACGCAATCCCGCGGCGTCGGCTCGCACCGGTCACGGTGGTCCTCATGAGCCAAGAGCTGACCACGGGCAAGGGGAGCGCCGGGACGCCGTCGGTATCGGACTTCGAGGATACGCACCCGAACGTCAAGATCGAGCTCCTCAACGTCGACGCCGCCAAGTTCCAGGCGATGATGGCCGCCGGCCAGCCGCCGGACATCTGGCGCACCCAGGCTCCCCTGATTCCGCAATGGGCCAAGCGCGGGCAGCTCCTCAACCTCAACAGGTACTTCCAGGAGAGCGACATCCTCCGGCCTGCGGATCTCACGGCCGCCAACGACTACTACCGGTACGCGAACGGCAAGACCGGGGTCGGCCCCCGCTACGGCATGGTCAAGGACTGGTCTCCCGACGAGACGGTCTGGATCAACACGGCGCTCTTCAAGCAGACGGGCATCGACATCCCCGGGCCGACCGACAAGTGGACGTACGACGATCTCTGGGATATCGCGCTGAAGCTCAAGGCGAAGAACAAGAGCCTCAAGTGGATCCTCGACATCGCCAACAGCTATGCGTGGATCGACCGGCACGTCATGGTCCAGCTCGCCTCGATCGGGAGGCGCCTCTATCCTGCGGACTTCTCGCGGATCAACCTGACGAACAATCCGGCTGCAATGGCGGCGTTCCAGTACTCCTTCCGCTACTCGCAGCGGAGGCTCGACCTCGGGCCCGCGAATCCGCACCCGGACGGCTGGTCGGGACCGGGCTTCGTCGCCGGCAAGATCGCGATGACCCAGTACGGCTACTGGTTCCTCGGGCAGATCAGCGACACGGGGGGCGAGATCGTCAAGAACTCTCGCCTGCTTGCCGCGCCTACCTGGAAAGGCGGCAAGCGCCTCGATCCGACGATTACCGCGACCGGATGGGTCATCAGCTCGAGGACGAAGAATCCCGACGCGGCCTGGGAGGTGTTCGAGTGGTACATGGGCGGCAAGCCCGCCCGCGACCGGGCCGGTATCGGCTGGGGCGTCCCCGCCCAGCGGTCGCTCTTCGACCGGCTCCCGGAGAAGACCGCGGTGCAGCGGAACGCCAAGAAGACGCTGCTCTACGAGCTGCCTGCGTCGAGGGTCGTGCTCCAGTACAACCCGTATCTCGTCGGGCTCGCCGATAACACGGCGGTCGCCTCCGCGTACCAGAAGTACGTGGCGGACGCGGCGAAGGGAAAGATGTCCTTCAGGGACTTCATGAAGAAGGTCGAGGACGACACGAACCGCGCAATCAAGGTGGGGATGCAGGGGTAGGGCCCCATTCCGCCGTGAAATAGTCACGCCGTGGCCACGGCCGCCCCACCCGTCGCGACCCGTGTCAAGCCGAGAAGGCGGGCGTCGTTCCGGAGACGGGAGACGCTCGCCTTCTACGGCTTCCTCTCGCCGTGGCTGCTCGGCTTCATCCTGCTGACATCCGTTCCGCTCGTGCTCGCGTTCGGGATGTCCCTGTCGAACCTGACGACCGTGAACCTGGACACGAATCTGCGCTACGTCGGCGCCGACAACTACGTCCGCGCCTACCACGACCACGAGATGTGGTACTCGCTCCAGAGGACCGGCATCTTGATGGCGACGATCGTCCCGCTCTGGATCGTGACCCAGCTCGGGCTCGCGCTGATCCTGAACGCAGGCATCAGCTTCCTCGGTCTCTGGCGCACGCTGTTCTACGTCGCGGTCGTCGTACCGGTCGTCGCGAAGGCGTTCATCTGGAAGGCGGTCTTCGCCCAGGATGGTGGGCTCGTGAACCGCCTGCTCGGCGCCTTCGGCGGGAACAGCAACGTCGATTGGACGCTCGACCATCCCTCGGCGATGCTGGTCCTACTCCTGCTCTGGGGATATGCGGGGCTCGGGATGCTGATCTTTCTCGCCGGTCTCAAAGCCATTCCCGAGGAGCTCTACGAGGTGGCCCGGATCGACGGCGCGGGCGCCGTCAGGCGCTTCCTCACGATCACGGTGCCGCTCCTGACGCCGGTGATCATGTTCCAGCTCGTTTACGGGCTCTTCCTCGCCGCAAACATCTTCGTCGAGCCGATCCTCATCTCGCCGGGACTGGTGCAAGGCATCGGCTCGACCGTGCCGACCGAGAACCTCACGGTGAATCTGTATGCGCTCCAGCGCATCTTCGGTGACGGCGATTTCGGGTACGGCGCCGCGATCGCCTGGATCTTCGTCTTCTTGCTGCTCGTCGTGAGCGCGCTCGTGTTCCTGAGCGGACGTTTCTGGGTCTTCTACGGCAAGGAGCAGCACGGCAGATGACGCACGGTGCCGTTGCTGCGGATGCGGTTCCGGCGCGCCGGCGCCGACGCAAGCGCTGGCGGCCGGCGCGGCTCGGGAGGCGAATCCTCCTCGACGCGCTCGTCGTCGTGCTCGCGTTGATCTTCATCGCGCCGATCGTCTGGGGCTTCTTGAACTCGCTGCGCGAGCTGCACCAAGGCGTCACCGGGCCCGTCATCCCGGACCCGGCGCACTGGAGCAACTACCAGTACGCGTGGTCGGGCCTGTTCTCGTTCAAGCACTACCTGTGGAACACCGTCGTCCTCACCTTGCTCGCGACCGTGCCCGCGGTGTTCTCGAGCGCCCTCGCCGGCTATGCGTTCGCGCGCATGCGCGTGCGGGGGCGTAACGCGTTCTTCATCTTCGTGCTCGCGACGACGTTCATCCCGTTTTCGATCATCTTCATTCCCTTCTTCTGGGTCGTCGTCAAGCTCGGGATCTACTCGACGCGCTGGCCGTGGCTGATCTGGGGTATCGCCGGCAGCGCCTTCTTGATCTTCCTCTTCCGCCAGTTCTATGCGAGCTTCCCGGCCGAGCTCGACGATGCTGCCGCGATCGACGGCGCAGGCCACCTGCGGACGTTCGTGCAGATCTACCTGCCCAACTCCGCCGGCCCGCTCGCGGTCGGATTCGTCATTATCGGCACGGGCTGGTGGGGGGAGTACATCTGGGCGGCGCTGCTCCTCCCCGACCGGCTCACCCCTCTCGGCGTGAAGGTCGCGATCGGGCTACTACGACCCGACGGCGCAGAACCTCTTGATGCCCGCGGTCCTTGCGGGGTCCCTGCTCTTCACGCTGCCGGCGAGTCCTCGCATTCTTCGCCTTGCAGAAGCGGCTGGCGCGCGGCATCGTGACCACCGGGGTGAAGGGATAGTCGTGGCGGGCATCGAGCTGCAGACGGTTGTCAAGACGTTTCCGAACGGCGTGCGCGCCGTCGACGGAGTCGACCTGACGATCGAGGACGGCGAGTTCATGGTGCTCGTCGGCCCGTCCGGCTGCGGGAAGACGACGCTCCTGCGCTGTATCGCAGGGCTCGAGGAGGTGACCGACGGAGCCATTCTCATCGGCGACCGCGACGTGACGGACGTTCCTTCGAAGCATCGCGACATCGCGATGGTCTTCCAGAACTACGCCCTCTACCCGCACATGACCGTGCGCAAGAATCTCGCGTACGGCCTGAAGGTGCGGCGGACGCCGCGGAAGGAGATCGCCAAGCGCATCGCGGAGACCGCGCGCCTGCTCGGGCTCGAGGACCTGATGGACCGCCGCCCGATGGCGCTCTCGGGCGGACAGCGGCAGCGCGTCGCCATGGGTCGCGCGATCGCGCGGCGCCCGGCCGTGTATCTGATGGACGAGCCGCTCTCGAACCTCGACGCGAAGCTCCGAGTGCGCGTCCGGGCCGATCTCTCCCGGTTGCACTCGCAGCTCGGCGTGACCACGGTCTACGTCACGCACGACCAGGTCGAGGCGATGACGCTCGGGCAGCGCGCGGCCGTCATGAACGAGGGCAAGCTCCAGCAAGTCGACACGCCGCAAGGCCTCTACTGGTCGCCCGTCAATCTCTTCGTCGCCGCGTTCATCGGCTCGCCCTCGATGAACCTCGTCGACGCGCATGTCGCCGACGGCTGCCTTCGTTTCGCAGGTTTCTCCCTCCCGCTCGCCGAGCTCGGCCCCGACGGGGCGAAGCTTCCGGAGCGCGTGATCCTGGGCATCCGGCCGGAGCACTTTGCCCTGGTCGAAGAGGGCCCGTCGCCGAGCTGGTCGATCGAGGGGGACGTGACCGTCGAGGAGAACCTCGGCGCGGAGGTAGTCGTCTTCTTCCCCGTCGACGCGGCCCCGGTCGAGACCGACGAGATCGTCAGCATCCGAGCGGGCGAGCAGGAGGAGGCGCTGCTGGCTCAGGAGGCTCGCGCGCTCTTCACCGCCAGGCTTCCCTCGGGGACACGCCAGCTGCTGGGCACAAAGATCCGGCTCGCGCTCAATCCCGCCCGCTGCTACTTCTTCGACCCCGTCACCCGCGAGTCACTGCTCCTTCGTCAGGCGGCGGACGAGCCGATTCCCGCGTTGACGTAGCGCGACAGGCATGACGCCGCCGCGTTCTCGTCCTGTCCGCCTCGGCGTCGCGTACTACCCGGAGCAGTGGCCGGAGGAGCGCTGGCCGGTCGACGCGCGGCTGATGGCCGAGGCAGGCATCCGGGTCGCCCGCATGGCGGAGTTCTCGTGGTCGACGCTCGAGCCGCGACGGGGCGCGCTCGACTTCGGTTGGCTCGACCGGGCGGTGTCGCTGATGGCCGCGCACGGCATCGAGGTCGTCATCGGGACGCCGACCGCCGCGCCGCCCGGCTGGCTGATCGCCGAGCATCCCGACATCCTCCCGGTCGATCACGCGGGCCGGGTCTTCCCCTTCGGACACCGTCGCCACTACTGCCCGAACAATCCGACCTATCACCAGGAGAGCCGCCGCATCGTCGCCGCCCTCGCCGAGCGCTACGGAGCGGACGAGCGCATCGTCGCGTGGCAGATCGACAACGAGTTCGGCGAGCGCTGCTACTGCCCGCGCTGCGAGGTCGCCTTCCGCGAGTGGCTCGAGGAGCGCTATGGATCGCTCGACCGGCTGAACGCGAGCTGGGGCACGGCCTTCTGGAGCCAGACCTACAGCTCCTGGGATCACGTCAACGTCCCTCCGGCCGGCGATGTGCCGCTGCCGGAGGGGTTCATGCGTGCCTCGCCGTCCCCCGGTCACGCGCTGGACTACTTTCGCTTCGTCTCGGACAGCTTCGCTCGCTATCAGCGGCTGCAGATCGACGAGATCCGTCGCCGCTCGGACCTCCCGATCACGCACAACCTGCGGGGCTTCGGGTTCAAGGAGCTCGATTACCAGAAGCTGGCGGCCGATCTCGACTTCCTTGCGTGGGACAACTACCCGCTGCTGAGCTCGAGCGGCGGCTGGCTCGAGCCCGCGCTCAACTGCGATGCGATTCGCGGGTTGAAAGACGTCCCGTTCTGGGTGATGGAGCAGCAGGTCGGGCCCCTGGGCTGGGAGACGATCCGGACGCCCCGGCGCGGCGAGATGCGGCTGCACACGTACCAGATGATCGGCCACGGGGCCGAGGTGGTCTCGTACTTCCGCTGGCGCTCCGCCCGCTTCGGGACCGAGCAGCACTGGTACGGCGTGCTCGACCACGACGGCCGGCCGAACCGGCGCCTGCGGGAGCTGGGCGAGCTGGCACGGGAGCTCGAGCGAGTCGCCGCGGTGCTCGCCGGGACGGCGCCCGCCGTGCAGGCTGCGGTCGTCTACGACTACGACGCGCGCTTCGCGCTCGAGCTCCAGCCGACGAACCCGGCCCTCGGTCACCTCGACGCGCTTCGCGCCCATTACGGCGCGTTGAAGCGTCAGGGAGTCGCTGTCGACCTGCTCGCGCCGGCGGCGGACCTCGCCTCGTACCGGGTCGTCGCCGCACCCAGCCTGTACGTCCTCGACGAGGACGTCGCGGCCGCGTTGCGCTCCTATGTCGAGGGCGGCGGGCTGCTCGTCCTCGGACCGAGGAGCGGATTCAAGGACCGCGCGAACGCGGTGCCGGAGCGACCGCTGCCGGCGTGGCTCGACGAGCTGGCGGGACTCGAGGTGTCGGACATCGCCAGCTTCCTCGACGACCGCCACGCGCGGCTCGAGGGCATGGACGGCGCCGCCGGAGCGTTTCACGGCTGGTTCGAGGAGCTCAAGCTCGAGGGCGCGCGTCCGCTCTACCGCTATCGCGACACCGATTTCGCCGGCTCGGCTGCGGTCGCGATCAACGCGGTCGGCGCGGGCCGGGTCGTGTATGTCGGCGGCGTGGCCACAGACGACACGCTCGACGGGCTCTACGCGTGGCTCGCGCGCGAAGCCGGGCTCGCCGTCTTCGACGCCCCCGCGGACGTGGAAGTGGTGAGGCTGCACGGGCCGGGATCCGGAAGGGAGCTGCTCTTCCTGCTCAACTACGCCGACGAGGAGCGGACGATCTCGGTCCGGGGCGAGCGCGTGAGCCACCTCGACGGCGCGCTCCAGGCTGGATCGCTCGTCCTCGGGCCGTACGGCGTCGCGCTGCTCGAGCCGGCTACCTAGCCTCCATCGCCCGTCGCCGCTCCTCCCAGGCGCGTGTGCGCTCCTCGCGGTCGGCACGGAGCGCCTCGCGCGCGCCCGGAAGCTCGACGCGGGCACGCACGATGTCTGCGACGAGATGCAGATCTTCGGCCGCCTCGGCGGCGTCCGTCGGCGGCGGCGCCTCTCCCCGGCAGACTCGGAGGAAGTTCGCCGCCTGCGCCTGCTGCGGATCGATCCACGGGAGCTCCGGCGCGACCCGCTGCGGCAGCGCGCCGACGGGGTCCGTATAGATCTCGACACGGCCCGCGCGATTCACCGCCAGCGACGGCGCAGGACACAGTCGCACGTACCCGCGCTCGAACGCGACGAGGAGCTCCTCGTCGAACCCGACCGACACCCGGTACGGCGACACCTCGATCGTCATCGGGACGCCCGACTCGCTCTCGAACGCGCAGAGCCGTCCCGAGACGTGAACGAAGACGAGCCGGTAGCGCTCGCCGACGAAGTGACGGAGCAGGTTGAGCGGATGGACGAGCTCGTCGATGCCGGTCGCCAGTGCCCACAGGGCCTCGTCGTCGGCGGCGAACTCGGGCGGCGGCTCCTCGGCGGGAAACGGCGGGGGTTGCTCGCCGGCGTCGATCAACCCGTGCGCATTGCCGGTCCAGTCTGCGTCCGTGTAACAGATGCGCAGATAGCGGAGGCCGCCAAGCTCGCCGCTCGCCTTCCAGGCGTCGACCGTTCGCTTCGCCTCGACCGTCGCCGGATCGGAGCGGCGCTGGTAGCCGAGCATGTGGACGCAGCCGCTTTCGCCTGCGAGACGCGCGAGCCGGTCGCCCGTCGCCGCCGAGAACGCGAGCGGCTTCTCGGTGAAGAGGTGGCGCACGTGCGGGTACAGCTCGGGGAGCAGGGCGGCGTGGTGCCTGAACGGCTGCGCTGCGACGATGCCGTCGAGCTGCTCGGCCTCGAGGAGCTCACGATGATCGCGGTAGACACGCCCGATGCCGTACCGCGCCGCGACGAGCTCGGCCGTGCGCTGCCGCGGCTCGGCCAGCGCGACGAGCTCGCACTCGTCGCGGAGCGAGGCGTAGCTCCGGATGTGCGCAAGCTGGCCCATGAACCCGGCGCCGACGAACCCGATCCGCACCTTCGCGGCCACGCTGCTACCAGTCGGCGATCGCGCCGCTCGGATGCAGGAGAATCGGCAGCTTCGACGGCTCGTAGGGGTGGGCGCGGCAGAGCTCCACGTCGAGCTCGACGCCCCAGCCGGGCTCGTCCGGCAGCTCGAGGAAGCCGTCCGCGAACGCGAGCGGCTCGGTCAGCAGTTCGCGCGTCCAGTCCGGCGCGTAGTTGCAGACCTCGAGCGCGACGAAGTTCGGAGTGGCCATCGCGACGTGAGCCGAGACGACAGTGTTGACCGGACCGAGCGGATTGTGTGGCGCGAACCCGCAGAAGTAGACCTCGGCCATGGCGGCGATCGCCCGCGCTTCGAGCACGCCGCCGCAATGAGAGAGGTCCGGCTGCAGCAACGCCGCGGCGCCGAGCTCGAGGACCTCGCGGAAGGCCCACTTCGTGAAGAGGCGCTCGCCCGTCGCGACCGGGATCGACGTTGCCCGCGCGACCTGCGCCAGACCCTTCGCGTTCTCGGGCAGCGCCGGCTCCTCGAGGAACCAGATGTTGTAGGGCTCGAGCGCACGGGCCAGCTTGATCGACATCGCCGGGCTGAAGCGGCCGTGCGCGTCCCAGGCGATCTCGACGTCGTCGCCGACGGCGTCGCGCAGCGCCTCGACGTGCTCGGCAGCGCGGCGGCAGACGCCGTCGCCCTGGACCGGCAGCACCGGCTCAGCGAGGCCGGTCTTCAGCGCTGTAAATCCCTGGTCGACGAGCGCGCGGGCGCTCTCACCGAGCTCCTCGGGAGTCGAGCCTCTGGGGCCGTTCGCGTACAGCTTGATGCGGTCGTGGCAGCGGCCGCCGAGCAGCTCGTAGACCGGCAGGCCTGCGACCTTCCCTTTGATGTCCCACAGCGCCTGCTCGATCGCGCTCATCGCCGAGAGCGTGACGGCGCCGCCGCGGAAGAACGGCTGCCGGTACATCAGCTGCCAGAGGTGCTGGATCCGCGCCGGATCCTCGCCGACGACGTACTCGCGATACTCCTCGACCGCCGCTGCAACCGCGCGCGGATGGCCCGGCAGGCTTCCCTCGCCGACCCCGTTCACGCCTTCGTCCGTCTCGACGACCACGAACAGCCAGTTCCGCGGCCCGATGTCGACGACAAGCGGCTCGAGCGACGTGATCTTCATCGAACGAGACCTTACGCGGCTGCGTTCTGTGGCGCCGCGCGGGCGCCGGTTCCCGAGACCTCGATCACGCCTCCCGTATCCGGGTACCGGGCGAGCGTCTCCTCGTCCACCTCGACTCGCGCACTCGTCACGTAGAGGAGATCGCCGCGCTCGCCGCCGAAGACCGCCTTCGTGACGTTCCACGCCGGCAGCGGCACGGACGCGAGCTGCTCACCGTCCTGGCTGAAGCAGCGGACGACGTTGCCGCGAAACTCGCCCAGCCAGAGGTTTCCTTCGCCGTCGGTGACGACGCCGTCGGGAGCGGAGTCGTACGCCCGCCAGTCGATCAGCAGCCGTTGCGCCTCGAGCGTTCCCTTCGGCGTGATGTGCGAGACGTAGACGCCTTGGGGTCGACCGGGATGACCTGCAGTCTCGACCGTGTAGAGGAGGCGGCTGTCCGGGCTGAGCGCGGGCCCGTTGGCGACGAGATAGCCGGCGTCGACCGTGCGGCGACTCAGATCCGTGTCGTAGCAGTAGTAGGTTCCGAGCGGCTCCTCGGGGGTCCCGCCGAGGGTGCAGGCCCAGATCCGGCCCTCCGCGTCCGACGTCGCATCGTTGAAGCGCACGTCGTCCCGGCTGCGGTCGACCCGGTCGATCCGCGACGCTGCCACGCTCCCGTCGTCGTTGAGCGCCACGTAATGGAGCCCTGACTTGAACCCGGCGATGAGGCCTCCGTCCGGTCTCACGACGACGAACCCGACGTGCTCGGGCGTCGCCCACGAGCTCGTGCTTTCGTCAGCGGGGTCGTAGCGGTAGATGCGGTTCTCGAGGATGTCGACCCAGTAGAGGCGCTGCGAGTCGCGGTCCCAGGTCGGTCCCTCACCGAGACTGCAGCCCGGATTGACGAGGCAACGAGCCTGGATCGCCATCAGGCGACGGCCGGTCGAGCGCTGCCGTGATCGGGAGCACGCGGACGCCGCGCGCGACGAGGTCTCCGAGCAGCCGGTCGAGCGTGTCGCTCCCGAGCGGTCCCCAGCCTTCGTCGTCGAGCCCGTGGACGTTGTAACAGAGCCAGCCCGGCTCCCCTGTCAGAAAGGACTCGATCGTCCTGGACAGATGATCGTCACAGCGCTCCGGGCCGAAGCCGACGCATGTCACCCGTTGCTGGCCGGGACGAGGAAGCGGCATCACCGGATCGCCACGCGTTCGGAAGGCGCGAACGCGACCGGCCAGCCAGGCCTCGAGCTCGGGCGTCGAGCGGTTGTAGGGAAACGCGAAGCTTGCTTCCGACGGGTCGAAGCCGGCGAGCTCGGCGCGAAAGACGTCGAGGCAGGCCTCGATCAACCGCTTGGCCTCGGCGAGCGGCAGCTCCGCCTTGTTCGCGTGCCGGTAGCCGTGGGGCATCACGTAGTGGCCGCGCGCCTTGAGCTCGTTCCAGAGGGCGAAGTCGCCCTTCGGCCACCTGCGGTGCCACTCGTCGTCTGTCGCCAACCGATGACCCGCCGCAAGGACGTTCAGCTCCGCGACGAGCCCGTGGCGTTCGAAGATCTCGGCCGTCCGAAGCGACGACCGCTCGAAGCCGTCGTCGAAGCTCAACGTGACGATGTGCACGCGGGGACCTACTCGGTCGTGCGCGGATCGACGGCGACGCCCGTCAGCTCGATCACCGATCGGCCGTCGTGGTCGACCCACTCGCCGCACGGCCCGCCGCCGCTGCCCGCCTCGAGCTCCACCTCGCTGCCGTCCATCCGCAGCACGGGGTGATACCAGCGCGCCACTTGCCGCGCGTCGCCCTCGATGTAGTGGCCGATCAGGGCGCGGCGAAACCGATCGCTCCGGTTCGGCCTGCTGCCGTGGACGAGTGAGCCGTTGAAGAAGAGGACATCGCCCGGCTCCATGAGCACGGGGACGAGCTCTGCGTCGTCGGGGAGCGGCACGGTGATGTCCGTGAAGCTCTCGCTGGTGTCGGCGCCGATCGTGCAGAGAACCGGCCACTCGTGGCTGCCGGGAACGACCTCGAGGCAGCCGTTCTCCACGTCGCACGGGTCGAGCGCCATCCAGGCGGCGATGCAGGTTCCCGGCTCGACGCGCAGGTAGTACTGATCCTGATGGACGGCCTGGCCGCGGGCGCCGGGCGGCTTGAAGTAGAGCATCGTCTGCACGGCGAACGGCTCGAGGCCGTCGAGGAGAGACGACAGGGAATGCGCCAGCCGGGGCTCGAGCAGCCAGTCGCGCGCGACCCCGTCCCAGCGATGCATGTGGATCATGCGCGGGTACCTCTTCAGCGGGTCGTCCGAACCCGGCTCGACGCCTACGACGTCGCCCGGATAGCTGCCCGCCTCGCGAAGCCGCATGAAGTGATCGCGGAAGAACGTGGTCTCTTCGGCGTCGAAGAGACCGCGTACGACGAGATAGCCGTGCTCGTCGAAGCTGCGCTTGGCGGCGGCGTCGATCACCCTTCGAGTCGCAGCGTAGTCGGCGGCCGCGGGTCGCGGCGAGGGTGGCGTAGTTCGGGCCGACCCGGGTGTCTGTAGCGGACTGCACCGGGTGGACAGGGGCGCGCGACGGGCGGCTCGCCGCGACCCGTCCATCCGGTGCGGTTCACCACTCTCCGATTCCCGAGCGCCCTGAGGCGCTACCGTCTCGATGTGATGCGCGCGGGCACGGAGTCCCGGCGGGGAGGATCGCCGTGAGCCCGGTCGAGGTCCGTGACCTCGGCGAGCCTGAGGCGGTGGTGACGTATGCGCTTGGTGCGAACTACCAGGTGCGCCTGGCCGGAACGGTGGTCAGCCGGCATGTCCTGCAGCCGGGCTGGAGCTGGGAGGCACACGCCCAGCCGCTGGTCGGCACCGCCTCGTGCGAGCTGTATCACCGCGGTGTGGTCCTCAGGGGGCGGATGGGCGTCCGGACCGACGAGGGCGAGGAGGTGATCATCGGGCCCAACCAGGTGTTCGATCTGCCACCCGGCCACGTCACCTGGGTGGAGGGCGACGAGGAGCTGGTGATGGTCGACTGGGCGGGCGGCGCCGGATTCGACACGCAGCCGGGCGAGGGCGCACGTGTGATCACCACCATTCTGTTCACCGACATCGTCGACTCTACGGCTCAGGCGCGGGAGGAGGGTGACGCGGCCTGGAAGCGCACCGTGATCATGCACGAAGACGTCGTCCGCACCGTGCTGGTCCGTTTCGGCGGCCGCGAGGTCGAGACCGCGGGGATTCGTTTCTGATCGTGTTCGACGGCGCCGAGCGGGCGATCCGCTGCGGACTAGGGCTCGTCGATGCCCTGGCGGCTATCCAGGTCCCGATCCGCGTCGGCATTCACAGTGGTGAGGTGGCACTGTCCGACGAACGTGTCCGGGGTGTCGCCGTCCACGCCGCCGCTCGCATCCTGGCGGAGGCGGGCTCGGGCGAGGTGCTCGTGTCCGGCACCACCCGCGACCTCGCCGAGGGCGCGGCAGGACTGGCGTTCGAGTCGCGCGGGCGATACCGCCTCAAGGGTCTGGAGCGGGAGCACGAGTTGTTCGCCGCGGCATCATCCGCCGGTTAGGCGTCACAGCCGGTGCGACTCGCGCCAGTGTCGTGGCTCATCTGTGTGAGCCGCGTGGCCACAATGGACACGCTCGTGGTTCGTTCGGGTTCGCGTGTGTTCGGTCGGGTGGTGAGGATGACCTGCAAGTGCGGCGTT
>CAWDJZ010000014.1:0-126988 GCA_963802765.1 uncultured Gaiellaceae bacterium | reverse complement strand
ACGGCCGACGCTTGAGCTGATCCGCGACGTCGGCGAAGGTCGCCAACCAGGTGGCGTTGCCGACGCCCCAGTCCCGACCGAAGCGAACGACCACCGCGTCCGCATCGGGAGCCACGTAGATGTACTGACCGTACTTCCCCAGGGCGTAGAAGCGCCCCGGTCGGTTCACGTCGAGCCACCAGAAGTACCGGTAACCGTGGTAGTAGGCCGAGTCGGTGGTCGCCTCCGCGCCGGTCGCTGCGCGCACCCAGTCCTCGGAGAGAATCCGTCTGCCGTTCCACTCGCCCTTGTGGAGGAAGAGCTGGCCGAAGCGGGCGTAGTCGACCGGCCTCGCGTTGACGCCGCTCTCCAGCTTCTCGAACCCGGAGCGCTCCGAATCGAGGCTCCAGGTGGCAGCGGCTTCGGCTCCCAGCGGCTGCCAGAGCCTCGTGGCCATGAAGTCCGACACCGACGTTCCCGTGGCACGCTCGAGCACGAGCCCGAGCAGCAGCGGGTGGTAGTCGTTGTACTGCCACGCGACCCCGGGCGGCCAGTCGATTCGAGTCCGGTTCAAGCGCGAGGTCACGCAGATCCACCCCGTAGTAGGTGTAGGTGTCGTCGCCCAGCGAGGGAAAGCCGCCCTCCTCCCTAGCGGATGCCCGATGACATCGTGAGCAGGTGGCGAAGCGTGATCTGTCGGAACCTCGGATCGCGCGCCGCCAGCTCCGGCAGGTAGTCCGTCACCGGATCCTCGACGCTTTCGATCAGCCCCTCGTCGATCGCGATCCCGACCAGCGTCGACACGAACGATTTCGCGGCGGAGAACGAGGTCTGCAGGCTCTCGCGAGTCGCGCCGTCGAAATAGCGCTCGTGCACAAGGCGATCGTCGTGGACGACGAGAAACGCGAGCGTGTCCGTCTCGCGCAGAAACCCGTCGAGTCCCTCCCCTTCACCGCTCACGGCCAGGTCGGCCTCGGCGCCGGCGCGTAGAGGACTCGTGCGAGCACCTGCCGGTATCTGCCGCGCCGGGAATCGGTGCTGGTCGCCCACGTCCGACTCGCGCCAGATCACGGCCCGAGCGAACGTGGACTCGTCAGTCGACGACCACGCCCAGACGTAGACGCCGAGCGCCGCCACGAACGACCAGACCGACGACGCCGCCCGCGACCACGAACCACCGACGCACGCGCGCTTTCATCGGGTCACGTCTCCGGCCCGCTGCGGAACACGTTGGCGACGGCGCCGCGAGTGCCGTGAGCTTCGCCGCAGCGCCCGGCGCGTCGCGGCAGTCGGATCCGCGTCGAATCGGTCCCGGTCTCGGCCCCGAGGCAGCACGATGCCGGGATGGCCACGCCGATGCCCGTGCCCAGCATGGGCCAGTAGAACCAGAGAGAGCTGCTGTCATCGCGCATGTCGATGAGCCGACACCACATCAGGCCGAGCGTGCCGATCCGCCCCAGATCCAGTCGAGAACGCGGCCGCAGAAGATGTCCTGCTCTGCCGGCGACCACGTACGGGCCGAGCTTCTGGCTCCAGGCGCGACCCAGATCCCGCCGATCCGAGCGCGGTCCACATCATCCAGGTTGGTCTGCCTTTGCCGCGTGAGTCCCGGGCTGGCGTAGTTCGCCGGGCATCGGCCCGAGCGCCGCCGCCGGCGGCGGCTCCGCGCCCTCGACGTGTACGTCGGGGAGCCAGTGGAGCCAGGCAGGCAGGTACCAGTTGTGCTCGCCCAGGAGCTTCATCGTTGCCGGGACGAGAACGGTGCGAATGATCGTCGCGTCGATCAGAAGCGCGACGGCGACGCCGAATCCCATCTGCTGGAAGGCGATCGTGTCTCCCATCGCGAAGCCCCAGAAGACGGCGATGATGATCAGGGCGGCGCCCGTGATCAGTCGGGCGGTCGAGCCGATACCGAAGGAGATGGCGGCGTCCGTGTCGCCCGTCTGCGCGTAGTGCTCGCGGATGCGGCTGAGCAGGAACACCTGGTAGTCCATCGAGAGCCCGAAGAGCACGGCGAAGAGGAAGAGCGGCACCCAGGCGTCGATGGTCTCGGCCTCGCTGAGCCCGAGCAGCTCGTTGCCGATCCCCTCCTGGAAGACGAGGACGAGCAGCCCGTAGGCCGCTCCGACCGAGAGCAGGTTCATCCCGATCGCCGTCGCGGGCACGACGATCGAGCGGAACGCGAGCGTGAGCAAGAGGAAGCTGAGCCCCAGCACGAACAGGAGCACGAGCGGAAGCCAGAAGTTGACGGTGTCGTGGTAGTCGAGCTCTTCGGCCGTGTCGCCGCCCACGTACACCTCGGCCGGAGCTCCGGCGAACGCGACAGGGACGATCTCACTCCGTAGGTCGCGGACGGCCTCGATCGCGCTCTCGCCGTCCGGGTTACCCGCGATCGGAACGGTGACGCGGGCGACCGTGCC
The DNA here is from genome assembly GCA_963802765.1 of uncultured Gaiellaceae bacterium. Lineage (GTDB taxonomy): Bacteria > Actinomycetota > Thermoleophilia > Gaiellales > Gaiellaceae > Gaiellasilicea. The sequence goes on along the minus strand of CAWDJZ010000014.1, from coordinate 124,589 downwards.
CTCTTCGTTCGCCTCGACGGTCGGCTCCCCGAAGATCGGGCGGCGCACGAGCTCCTGCTCCAGCCGGGCCAGAGCGTCCCTTACCGCCGGCCCGCGGACGTCGCCGGCGACCGCGATGTCGACCGGCTCGGTCGACTCCTTCGGGAACTCCTCTCTCAGCAGAAGGTAGCCCTGCTTCGACTCGAAGCGGTCGGGCAGCGTTGCCGCTCCCGAGGTGCCCGTGTCGAGCGCGAGCACAGGAGCGGTAAGCGCGAGCAACAAGCCGCCGGCGACCACAAGGCTCGCGACGGGGCGGCGCATGACGCGGCCGACGATCGCGCCCCAGAAGCGGCCCTCCCTGCCCGCCTGCTCCGCCGCGCGGCCGAAGAACGGGATTCGGAGCGCATTCACGCCGTCGCCGAGCAGCGCGAGCACGGCGGGGAGCAGCGTGAGCGCCGCGACCACGGAGACGATCCCGACCAGGATCGCGCCCGCCGCCAGGCTGCGGAAGATCGTGCTCGGAACGAGCAGGAGCCCGAGCATCGCGAGCACGAAGGCGATGCCGCTGAAGAGCACCGCACGGCCGGCCGTGGCACCCGCGGTGGCGATCGCGTCCAGCTTCTCGCGGCCCTGCAGCCGCTCCTCCCGATAGCGGGAGAGTGTGAACAGTGAGTAGTCGATCCCGAGAGCGAGGCCCATGCCGATGAGCATGTTCTGGGTGAAGACGGAGAAGTCGTATGCCTGCGCGAGGAGCGCCACGAGCGCGAGCGCGACCACGATCGAGGCGAGCGCGAGCAGCAGCGGCACGAGGCCGGCGACGACCGCACCGAAGACGAGCAACAGGACGACGAGCGCGAGCGGCGCGCCGAAGAAGAGCTCGCCCTTCTTCAGATCCTCGAGCGATGCGGCGTCCTCGTCGGCGTCCGCCGTCCAGTTGCCGGTGACCGCCGCCCGATAGCCGGGCTCGTCGTCGAGGCGTTGAACAGCATCGACCACTCCCTCGACGTCATCCTCCCCGTCCCGGCCGAGGGCCAGGAGGAGGACGGTCGCGTCTCGGTCCTGAGAGACGAGCCGCCGCTCCTCGCCGTAGGTGACGACTCTCGTCGCTCCCGCCGCACGGAGCTCGTCGGCAAGCGCGGCGACTCGATCACGCGTCGCGCTCGCTTCGACCTCGCCGTCCTCAGCCCGTACGACGACGACCTCGGTGGTCGCCTGACCGGTCGCAGCCTGCTGCGGAAAGCCCTCGTCGAGAATCCGGTCGGCCTGCTTCGACTCGGTCGTCCTCGTGATCTCGGCTTCGCCCTCGAACGCGAGGAACGTCGCCACGACGACGAACGCAGAGAGGATGACGGTCATCCAGAGCCCGACGACGAGCCAAGGGCGCCGACTGCTCGCCCGAGCGAGCCTCTCGGTCATCCCACCGTTCCCTCGCGTGGGTGAAGGGCGAAGCGGTTGCCCTCCTGATCCTGGAAGATCGACCACCAGCCGAAGCTCAGCTCGACCGGAGGCTGCGGGAACTCCACTCCGCGCGAGCGAAGCTCGTTGTACGTCTTCGAGAGGTCGTCGCAGCGAAAGAAGACGTTCGACGTCGGCAGCATGTCCGGCGCACTCGGCTGCTCGTCGTCCTGACGCGGGCTGAGGACGAGGATCATCCCATCGTCGGGCGTTCTGACCTCGACCCAGCGCTCTTCGCCGTAAGGGGTGTCCTGGTGGAGCTCGAAGCCCATCGTCTCCGTCCAGAACCCGACCGCGCGGGCTTGGTCGGCGACCTCGATCACGACCTTGCTGACGCCTTCGATCACGGTGCGTTTCCTCCCATTGCGGCGATCGGTTGCACGAATCCGGTTCTAGCCGCGGCGACGCCGACGCGCATCGGCCCGGAGGCCCGAGTTGGATTCCGACCGGAGGTGGAGGCCGACGCTACTGAGGCGTCACGCCGGGCGTCACGACGCCGTGGTCGTAGGCGAACACGATCGCTGCAGCGCGATCGCGCACGCCGAGCTTGCCGAAGATGCTTCCGACGTGCGTCTTCACCGTCGCCTCGGCCACGAACAGGGTCGCTCCGATCTCGGCGTTGGTCGCACCGCGCGCCATCAGGTTCAGGACGTCGTGCTCGCGGTCGGTCAACAGGTCGAGCCGGGCGGCGTCGCGGGCAGCCGGGGCGACCACGCGTCTGTAGCGCTCGAGCAGACGCGGCGCGACCGCCGGATCGAACCAGGCCGCGCCGCCGGCGACGGCTCGGACGGCGGTGATCAGATCCTCGGCCGTGGAGTCCTTGAGCACGAAGCCGCCGGCCCCGGCCTCGATCGCGCCCCACAAGACTTCATCCTCGCCGAACGTCGTGAGCACGAGCACGTCGAGCGGGTCCTCGAGGGCGCGCAACTGCGCTGTCGCTGCGATGCCGTCGAGAGCCGGCATGCGCACGTCCATGAGGACAACGTCCGGGCGGATGGCCGGGAGCTCTTCCACCGCCTGGCGCCCGTCGGCGCACTCGGCCACGACCTCGAATCCGTCCGCGGGCGAGAGAATTCGCGCCAACCCGGCTCGAACGATGGCCTGGTCGTCCACGATGGCGGCTCGGATCACCGGGCTTCCCTCGTCTTCCACCGGCAGCTCGCAACGCACCCGCCAACCGTCGCGCGTCGGCCCGGCGTCAAAGTCGCCGCCGAGCGCCGTCGCCCGCTCCTGCATGCCGATCAGCCCGTAATGGGGTCGTTCTCGCTCGGAGGTGGATACCACCGCGACAGGTCCAGTGGTTTCCGCGAGGAGCGCTACTCGTCCGTTTGCCAGCTCGAGCCCGAGCATCGTCCGCGCACGCGGGGCGTGGCGAGCCGCGTTCGCGAGCGCCTCCTGCGCGATCCGATAGAGCGCGAGCCCCACGCCGGGCGAGATTCGCGAGAGGTCTCCTCGTGTATGGAGCTCGACGGCGAGACCTCCAGCCCGTGCCTGGTCGACGAGCGCGGGGATCTCACTTGCCGTGGGAGCAGGCGCCGCCACACCCGTCTCGGCGTCGCTGCGGAGCACCGTCACCGTGCGCCGAAGCTCCTGCATGCTGAGGCGGCCCACCTCCTCCGCGGATCGCAGCGCTTCCTCGGCAGCATCCGGATCGCGGCGCAGCACGTGCCGGGCGCTCGTCACCTGCAGCATCACCGCCGCCAGGCCGTGACCGACAAAGTCGTGCACGTCACGAGCGATCCGCCGGCGCTCGGCCAGCAGCGCCTGCTGGGCCAGCTGACGCCGCGTCCCCTCGAGCTCGACTACGAGCCGTTCCTGGCGAGCGACTGCGCGACCGACGGCCCAGATGAAAAGCGATGGCCACGACCCAGATGCCGACGGCGATCTCCATTGGATCCTGGACCACGGCCACGAACACGGGCGTGGACGCGGCGAGTGCGCCGAGTGACGCCGCCGCCGCGAGCGACGCGAGACCAACGCGCGGCCGCGAAAGCGAGCAGAGCAGCATTGAACATGACAGGCTCGAGCTCTCCGGAGCGCTGGACCACGACCACCGGGACGACAATGGCAGCAGAGACGGCGGCAAGCGGCACGTTGCGGGCGAACGCCCACAGGCTCCAGGCGGCGACCGGCACCGCCGTCAGGGCGAGGTCGGCCGCAGACGAGGGCTGAGTGATCGCCGCGACGAGGCCGAACGCCAGCGAGAAGAGCGGGAGAGCGCGGCGAAGGTCATCAGCTTCGAACCAATCGCGAACGGACCCACCGGCCACACTCCGACTGTACTGCGCAGCTCGCGATCCGGCCGTCCTCCTCCGGGGGGAGCCGCGCGCTCCGACCGGGGATGGATCGGTCAGGCGCGCGGCAGCGAGTGGGGAGACCGAACCGGCCTCCCCACTCGAGGTGCCGTTACTTCTTGCCGACGCCGGACTGCGCGGCTTCGCGCTGGTTTTCCTGGGCGTCCGCGGTCAGGAGGAAGCCGGCCGCGAGGTTGGCCTGGTCGACCTCGTTGACAGCGCTGACGTAGCGCCCGTGGTTTCGGTAGAGCTCGTCCAGTTGCGCGTCGTCGAAGGGGATGTGGGTACCGAAGAGGATGCAGAACGAGGGCCCCGAGTTCGAGCCGGTGTTCAGCGCCGTCGGTACCGCGATCTGCGAGAGCTGGATGCCGCCTTGCGCCAGCCCGAGCGCGTTGCGGACCTTCGTCAGCCCGTTGAACTCGAGGTAGGGCGCCTGCGGCGGCGGCGGCCCGCCGTCGACCCAGCGGGCGAGATGCCCGTACGCGGCCTGGATCGGCTGGCTAAGCAAGATGCGGCTGAAGTGTGGGTTCGTGCACTCGTAGACCGGCGCCGCTCCGAGATCCCGGACCTGGAGCGGAGCGCGGTACTCCGAGCCCTCCCACCCCGAATGCGCGGCTCCCGCGACTTCCCAGCGGCGGAAGACGTCGCTGTCGGGGCGTCGCGTGGCGGGATTCGTCACGTCCGTCTCGGAGAGCACCTGGATGATCGGCTCCGGCCCGACGCGCGAGGGCGCCGTACCGACGATGAACGCATAGCCGTCGAAGACGGGCTGCTCCTGCGGCAGGACGACGTTGTAGTACACGGTCATCCGGCCGGCGGACTGCGACGCGCCGACCGCGAGCACGCGCTCGGCCTCGAGCCCGCCGAGCAGGTCGACCGCGCCCGGCGAGCCCACCGCCTCACCGGCCTGCGCGAAGATGTCGTACGAGAGCTGGTCGGTCGTGAACGCGCCGGCGCCGGTGACGTCCAGCCCGCCGTAGCGGGTCGGGCTCCAGGTGCGCAGCTGGTCGACGCCGACACGCTGCGCCGACACCCCCACCCACGCGTAGCCGTCGCGCACGTGCCTCCGGTTCCAGAGCGCGTCGAGGTCGTAGCCGGCCGTGACGTTCTGCCACTCCACCAGCACGGTGCCGTTGAAGCGAGCCTCGGAGACCGGGCGCCGGACGATGACGCGCGTCCGATAGGGCACGCCGGCGGCGTTCAGCTTCACGCCTGCCGTCGAATACGCGTCGGCGAGACCGGAGAGATAGAACTCTTCCTCCACGTACCCGTCCGAGGCGAGATCGAGCCAGGTCGAGAAGAACGGGTATGTCCCGCTCAGAACAGGCGACGCAGGATCGCCCGGCACCCCGCCCGGAAGCGGGCCTTCGACGGTTGCGCCGCTGGCGGGAGAGACGGATGCGACAGTGAGAAACGCTGCGACGGCGAGCACTGCGAGAAGTGGCCGCCTGGGCCACCGAAGACGATTGGACCGCGTGATCACAAGGCCTCCTTTGCTCGAATGAGGGCAACCGGCCGGCAGTTGCGACGGACTTCCCGTGCCGAACGACGGGAGCCGCTGGGAGCGCAGATGCTGCTTCTGCAGCAAGCGGCCAGGCATGTTGCAGGTTACCTGATACGCGGTTAGCGTGCGGTGTGGTCGTCGGCACCATCGGGGACGCGGTACCTGTCGAGATCCTGGCGGCGGCCGGCGTCGACGTCGTCACGATCGTCGGTGAGCCGGGCGTACCGACGCCGCTTGCCGATCGCTTCATCGAGCCGATGGTGGGCGAGCGTGCGCGGTCGCAGCTGCAGCGACTCCTCGACGGCACGTACTCCGGGCTCGACCTGCTGCTCTTCTCACGTGAGCACGACGCCCCGCTCCGGCTCTTCCACACGCTGCGCGAGATCCGGCGAATCGAGCCGTCCTTGAACGTGCCGCCTTCGCACATGTTCGACATCCAGCACACGCCGACAGCAGCAGCGGCGGCGTGGAACCGGGCCCGCGTCGGCGACCTGTGCACGCTGTTCCGCGTCGACGGGCCCGCGCTCGCCGGCGGGATCCGCGCGTGCAACGCAGCGCGGCGTGACGCGGACGCGGACGATCGGGATCGCCGACGCGTCTACGTCACGGGCAGTGCGTACGCCGAGACGGGGTTGGCGGCGGGGATCGAGGACGCAGGAGGAACTGTGGTCACCGGGCCGCAGCTCCTCGTCGACGAGACGATCGACCCCGTCGAGGCAGTCGCGCGCCGTTACGAGCATCCCCTGCTCGCGGGGCCGCGCGGGTCCAGCGTGGAACGCGCGCGAGCGACCGTTGAGCAGGCGCGCGCGGCGGGCGCGGACGTCGTCGTGGCGTTTTACCTCGCTGGGGACGACGGCCTGCGGTGGGAGCTTCCGGAGCTGCGGAGCGAGCTCACCGCCGCGGGGTTGCAGCTCGTGCTTCTCGACCAGCAGCCGTACGACCTACAGCCCGTGACGCTCGATGTCTGAGACCCGCAGCGTCACGACGCTCGGGGCCGCGAAGGCCGCCTCCAGCCATCAGCGCGCGTGGTTCGCCGACCTGCGCGAGCGCGCGTCGCGTGGCGAGCCGATCGCCGTCGTGAACGCCGACGCCCCGCACGAGATCCTGCGGACGTTCGACATTCCATACGTGGTGAACCAGTGGTGGGCCTCGCTCTGCGCCGCGAAGCAGAAGTCCGCCTCGTATCTCGGGGAGCTCCGGAAGCGCGGCTATCCGGACTGGAGCGACCAGTACGGCTCGCTCGCCCTGGCGTCCTCGCTGGTGGACGACGCGGACGCGCCGTGGGGCGGCCTGCCGCTGCCCTCGTTCCTGGTCGCGCAGCTCACGGACGACGCGCAGCGGAAGATCTTCGACCTGTGGGCGCGAGAGACGGGTGCGCAGTTCTATCCACTTTCGGCCACGACGCATCCGGACATGCCGCCGACGTGGCACGACACGATCGCCCACGACTGGGAGTCGACGATCGGAAGCGCGCGCATCGATCTGATCGTGGAGGAGCTCCGCGACCTCGTCCACGCGATCTCGGTCACAACGGGTCGCCGGTTCGACGAGGATAGATTCGCGAACGTGATGCGGCTTGCAAACGAGCAGGCTGAGTGGAACCGCCGAACGCGCGACCTGCTCGCGGCGACGTCGCCCTCCCCCGTGGCCGTCGCCGACGTGATTCCGGCGGTGATGCTGCCGCAATGGCACCGCGGCACGGAGTACGCAGTCGACGCGGCGCGCGTGTTCCACGACGAGGTGACCGCACGCGCCGCTTCCAGAGCCGCGGCGGACGAGCGCGTCCGCCTGATGTGGGTCGGTCGCGGCCTGTGGTTCAACATGGCCTTCTACCAGCATTTCGAGGAGCGCTACGGCGCGGTGTTCGTCTGGTCGATGTATCTCGCGGTCGCGGCCGACGCCTATCTTCGCTACGGGGACGACCCGATGCGCGCACTCGCGGCGCGCTTCGCGGCGTTCTCCGACCAGATCAACGTGCCGCCTTGGTCGAGCGCGTGGTACCTGAAGGAGGCGCGCCACAACCGCATCGACGGCGTCATCCATCTCGTGGGCGATGCCCTGCGCGGCGCGCCGTTCATCACGCGCGCGCTCGAGGAAGCAGGCATCCCGGTATGCGAGATCGCCGCGCACAACGTCGACCAGCGCGCCTGGGACGACGAAGCGATCAAGGCGCAGGTCTCCGCGTTCATCGAAACCCGGATCCCGTGAAGCCGCTCTCGGGGATCACCGTCATCGACGTGACAGCCGCGCTCGCCGGCCCCTACGCGACGTTCCTGCTCGCAACGCTCGGCGCCCGCGTCATCAAGGTGGAGAACCCGCGCAGCGGCGACCGCGTACGCAGCCATCCGCCGTTCGCCGGCGAGGACGGAGTGACGCTCGACCGGCGGAGCGACAGTGACGTCTCCGTGCCGTTCCTCAGTCGTGGCCGCGGGAAGGAGAGCGTGACGCTCGACCTCAAGCATCCCGAAGGTCCGGGCGTCTTCGCCGACCTTGTTCGGGCAGCCGACGTCGTCGTCGAGAACTTCAGTCGCGGCACCGCAGACCGCCTCGGGATCGGCTACGAGACCTGCCGCGGCGTCAACCCGGCAATCGTGTACTGCGCGCTCAGCGGCTTCGGTGCGGAAGGACCGCCCGGTGACGACAAGGCGTACGACACGGTGATCCAGGCGCTCTCGGGGATCATGATGCTGTCGGGAGAGGAGGGCGACCCACCGGTGAAGATCGGCATGCCGTTCGCCGACCTCGTCTCGCCGCTCTTCGGCGTGATCGGAATCCTGTCCGCACTGCGCGCACGGGACGCGACGGGAGAGGGGCAGTTCGTCGACGTGTCGATGCTCGGCGCGGTCACATCGCTCGTCGCGTCCGAGCCGTTCGAGCTGCTCGAACGCGTCGGGATCCCGGCCCGCACCGGGAACAGCACGATCCGTCTCACGCCGTTCGGGATCTTCCGGACGGCCGACGGCCATGTCGCGATCTGCGCGACCAACGACCACGAATGCGAGCGACTGTTCCGGCAGATGGGCCGGCCGGAGCTGCTCGAGGAAGAGCGCTTCGCGACCGTGCCGGCGCGCGTCGCCAACTTCCGCGAGGTCGAGGGCCTGGTCGAAGGATGGACGAGCTCGCTGCCGACCGACGCCGTTGTAGCGGCGTTGACCGCCGCGGGCGTGGCAGTCGCCCCGGTCCGGGAGCCGAAGGAGGCGGTGAGGGACGAGCAGACACTGCGCCGCGAGGAGACGGCGGCGCTCGTACATCCCGCCGCAGGCGTCGTCGAGGGCGCGTTCGGGCCCGGGCTGCCGATCAAGTTCTCGCGCTCGGAGATCGAATTCGGGCTCCCGCCACGGCTCGGCGAGCACAACGACTTGGTGTACGGGGAGGTGGCGGGATACTCTCCGGCGGCGGTCGACCGGCTGCGTGGCGACCGGGTTATTTGATGCGTGCGGCTTGTTGCTGAGTATCAGGTTCCCTGATAACGTAGTTCGACCGACCTAGGAGGATCGATGAAGGCTTTCCGTCAGAGGGCGATGGTGCTCTGCGGGTTCGGGATTGCGGCGCTCGTACTCGCCGTCGGTGCGGCCGCGGAGGTCGCGCAGGACACCGCGACGAGGCAGCCCACGCTCCTGCGCCCGGGTCCGGCGCTGACGGCGCTCGTGAAGAGAGCGCAAGCGGAAGGGACACTGAATTTCTACACCGTTCCGCCGGATGCATCGGTACGGCGGGTGGTAGACGCGTTCACGAAGCGCTGGGGAGTTCGTGCGACCTGGACACGTTTCGGCACCGCGGCGCTTCAGGACCGCTTCGGCGCCGAGGCCTCCGCCGGCAACCCGCGCGCGGACCTGATTCTGGTCTCGAACTCACCGTGGTTCGGCGACTCGGTTCAGAGAGGATGGATCATCGGCCCGGGCGCGGCAGGGATCCCGGGCTGGCCCATGCGCAAGGTTCCGCCGCTCTACCCGCCCAAGTTCCTCACGAACAGCCGGAGCGCCGTCGTTCAGCTTCAGCCGTCGGGGATCATGTACAACAAGAACGCGGTCTCCACGGCCGAGGCGCCGAAGAACTGGCAGGACCTGCTCGACCCGAAGTGGCGCGGCAAGATCATCCTCACCGATCCGACGAGCTCGCCGGCGTTCGTCGACCTGTGGTGGGCCGTCTCGCGGAGGAACGGCGGGAACGGGTACCTGGAGCGGCTCCGGGCGCAAGCGACGCGCTTGTATGCGGGAGTGGCGCCACTGACGCAGGCGCTCGCATCCGGTGAAGCGGCGATCGCCGTCCCGGGCGTCCCGTCGATCCTGGCTCCGCTCCAGGACCGCGGCGCGCCGATTGCGATGGTCACCCCGGGCGTGACGACCGGGCCGGAGGCGGTGATCGGGATCACGAAGAACGCGGAGCATCCGAACGCCGCGCGCCTCTTCGCGTACTGGCTGTTGACGCCGGGCGGGCAGGCGGCGCTCAACGCGGATCCCGGATCCGTCTCGCCGTGGGACTCCAAGACGGTGCCGGAGGGCTACGTTCGGGTCGATTCGAACGTGTCGCAGCGGCAGGCGGAAGCGATCTACCGGGCGTTCGGCGTTCGGTAGCCGGTGAGTGCTACCGGCCAGGTAGCAGGAATTCGACGGCGGCGGCGCATGATGCGCCGCCGCCTCACACCGTTCAACGTCGTCAGCGGGCTCGTCGCGCTCGCGATCGCGGCGCTCGCGATCTACCCGCTCGCGACCGTGCTCGTGCGGATCTTCTTCACGGACGGCGAGCTCGACCTGTCCGGACTGCGCCGCACGCTCGAATTGCCCGGCCTGGGGACGCTCGTCAAGAACACGCTCATCGTGGTCGTCGGCAGCTCGGCGATCGCTCTCGTCGTCGGCGGTGTGCTCGCGTGGGTGAACGAGCGGACGGATGCGCGCATGGGGCTGCTGAGCGAGTCGCTCCCACTCGTGCCGTTCCTGATCCCGCCGATCGCCGGTGCCACAGCCTGGGTGCTGCTGCTGTCGCCCGGCGCCGGCTTCATCAACTACTGGCTGCGCGACATCCTCGCCTGGTTCGGGATCGAGCGGTTCGAGGGCCCGCTGAACATCTACTCGTTCGGCGGCCTCCTGCTCGTCTACACCGTCTACCAGGTGCCGTACGCGTTCCTGCTGATCACGGCCGGCCTCCGGAACCTCGACCCGGCGCTCGAGGAGGCGTCGCGCGTCAGCGGCGCGGGCCTGCTCCGGACGCTACGGCGTGTGACCCTTCCAGCCGTCATGCCGAGCATCGCCGGCGCCGTGCTGCTGATGGCGTGGAGCGGGTTCGGGCTCGTCTCGATCCCGCTCGTGATCGGTACCGGCGCGAACATCCACGTCCTCTCGGAGCAGATCGTCCGCGTGCTCGCCAACTTCCCGCCCGACGAGGGGGTCGCCATCGGGCTCAGCGCGATCATGATCGCCTTCGTCGCCGCAGCCTGGTGGGCGCAGGTCATGGTGTTGCGCCGCGGCCGTTTCGGGACGATCGCCGGCAAGGGACAGCGTGCGACGCCGATCAGACTGGGCGGCTGGCGGTGGCCGGTGCGCGGCCTCGTACTCCTCTACATGGCCGTCACGACCCTGCTTCCGCTCCTCGCGCTCGTGATCGTGTCGCTCGAGGGCTTCTGGACGCCGGAGATCCCGTGGGGAGACTTGAGCTTGACGGCGTATCGCGACGGTGTCTTCAACGAGCCGGTTGCGCGCAAGGCGCTGATCGACAGCCTCGAGCTGGGTCTCATCGTGGCGACGGTAGGCGTCATCGCCGCCGCCATCGTCTCACTCTTCGTCGTCCGAACGACCCCGCGCCTGGGCCGGATCGTCGACGGTGCGATCAAGTTCCCCGCGACCCTCTCGCACATCGTCCTCGCCGTCGGCTTCGTGCTCGCGCTCGGCGGCGAGCCGTTCAACCTGGCGGGGACGATGCTGATCCTGATGCTGGCCTACCTCGCGTTGTACTTCCCTCAGACCGCGGTCGCAGCGGACAGCGCCGTCGGTCAGGTCGGGCGCGAGCTCCCCGAGGCGTCACGCGTCGCCGGCGCCGGAGAAGCGCGGACCTTCAGGCGCATCTACCTGCCGCTGATGGCGTCGGGGCTCGCCGCCGGGTGGGCGCTCCTCTTCGTCCGGTGCGTGGGCGACCTCACCGCGTCGTCGATCCTCGCCGGCCCGGGCAACCCGGTCGTCGGGTGGAAGATCCTCCAGGTGTACAACGACGGGCTCTTCTCCGAGATGGCGGCGTTGTGCGTCTTGCTCGTGCTGATCTCGGGCGGAGTCGTCGTGACCGTGCTCACCCTCACGAGGCGCACCGGCCGCGGGGCGGTCCTCTCCTCGCGCCGTGGAGCGGCCCCGACGGCGTGACCGGAGCGACCGCCTCATCGGTCGCGCCGATCGTTTCGGTGCGGGCGCTCGAGAAGACCTTCCGACGCGAGGACGGCTCGCGGACGCGGGCGATCGACGAGGTCTCCCTCGACGTGGGCCCCGGCGAGTTCGTCGTGCTGCTCGGCCCGAGCGGCTGCGGGAAGACGACGCTGCTGCGCTCCATCGCCGGCCTCGAGCAGCCGGACGCCGGTGAGATCGAGATCCGCGGCGAGACCGTCTTCTCGTCCTCGCGCGGCGTCGACCTTCCGCCCGAACGGCGGCGGCTCGCGATGATCTTCCAGTCCTACGCCCTCTGGCCGCACATGACCGCCTTCCAGAACGTCGCGTATCCGCTCCAGGGCCGGCGGATCAAGAGGAAGGAGATCGCGGAGCGAGTCGGGCGCGTCTTCGACCTCGTGGGAATCCCCGAGCTCCAGCGGCAGTACCCCGGCCAGATGAGCGGCGGGCAGCAGCAGCGGGTCGCGCTCGCGCGCGCGCTCGTCGCCGGTGGCGACCTCGTCCTCTTCGACGAGCCGCTCTCCAACGTCGACGCCAAGGTCCGGGAGCAGCTGCGCTTCGAGCTGCTGTCCATGCAGCGCGAGCTCGGCTTCGCCGCTCTGTACGTGACGCACGACCAGGCCGAAGCCATGGAGCTCGCGCATCGGATCGCCGTCATGGGAACGGGCGACATCGTGCAGCTCGACAGCCCTCACACCATCTACACCGAGCCGGCGACGCGATACGTCGCGAACTTCATCGGCACGTCGAACGAGCTCATCGGGACGGTGACGTCGATCGGCGGGGGCGTCGCCGAGGTGGAGACGGCGATCGGCCCCATCCGCGGCGTCCCGTCCGAAGGCGTTTCCGCCGGCGACCAGGTCATCGCGCTGTGCCGCCCCGAGCGCACGCGACTCACCCGGGACGAGCCGGAGCCCGCGAACCGCTGGCGCGGCGAGGTGCGCGCCGCTGCCTTCCTCGGCGCGAACGTCGAGCATGTCGTGCGCGTCGCCGACACCACGCTCCGCGTGTGGAGCGTCGACACGCGCCTGCTCGACACCGGCACCGACATCTGGGTGTCGATCGAACCGCAGCACGTCCGGGTGCTCGAGGCATGAACGACTTCGACCCGCTCGCACCCGAGACGTTCACGAGCTTCCACGAGGAGTTCGCGGAGCTTCGGCGGACGTGCCCGGTCGCGCACAGCGACGCCTACAACGGCTTCTGGGCGCTCACGCGCTACGACGACGTCGTTGCCGCGGTGGTCGACCCCGCGACGTTCACGACGACGGTCCAGAACGTCGTTCCGAAGCTTGCGTTCACGGGGCGAAGGCCGCCGCTCCACCTCGACCCGCCGGAGCACACGCCGTACCGCGCGGCGCTCAATCCGTACTTCACCGCCGAGAAGATGAAGCGGATCGAGCCCAAGCTACGCGCCGTCGTCGGCGGCCTGCTGCAACCGCTCGTCGGTGCAGGCGAGGTCGACATCTGCGAGGCGTACACCTACCGCCTCCCCGGCTACGTCTTCGCCGAGTTCTTCAACCTCCCGCCGGAGCTGGGACTGCGCATCCGCGACGCGTCGCGCGAGTTCAACGTCGCCGTACAGGACTTCGTCGACGAGGAGGTCAAGCGCACGAGCCTCCAGCTCTACGACATCGCCCGCGAGATCATCGCGATGCGCAGGGAGGAGCCCCGCGACCCGGCCGACGACCCGACGGCGGGCTTGCTTGCGACCGGGCTCCCCGAAGACATGCTGCTCGGCACGATCCGGCAGTTCATCGTCGTCGGCATGATCGCGCCGAGTGTCTTCATCGGCGCGATGGTGGCTCACCTCGCCGAGCACGACGACGTGCAGGACGAGCTTCGCGCCGACCCGTCGCTCATCCCGGCAGCAGTCGACGAGTACCTTCGGCTGCTGACGCCCTACCGTGGCTTCGCGCGCACGCCGACGCGCGACGTCGTCGTCGGCGGGCGGCTGATCAGGAAGGACGAGCCGGTCGCGGTCGTCTTCGCGTCGGCAAACCGGGACGAGGACGTCTTCCCCGAGCCCGACCGCTTCGTCCTCAACCGTCCCAACATCCGCCGGCACGTCGCCTTCGGGATCGGCCCACACCGGTGCGCCGGCGCGCCGCTCGGGCTGCTCATGCTGCGCATCACGCTCGAGGAGCTGCTCGGCCGCACCTCGGAGATCGAGGTCACCGGCGAGCCGAAGATGACGCGCTGGCCCGAGTGGGGAACGCTCTCCGTCCCGGTTCGCCTTGCGGCCTGACTTCGACCCGTTCGACCCCGCCTTCGTCGAGAACCCGCACCCGACCTGGGCGAGGCTGCGCCGCGAGCGGCCGGTCGCGCGCGGAGCTCGGTGGAACTTCTGGGCGCTCACCCGCTACGACGACGTGAAGAGCGTGAGCGCGAACTACGGCACGTTCACGAGCGAGCTCGGCATCGTCGTCCCGAGCAACCCCGTCTCCGGCCGCCGCGCTCCGCTGCACTTCGATCCGCCGGAGCACCCGCGCTACCGCAGGCCGCTGAACGCCGCGCTCGCAGAGGACCGTGTGCGGACACTCCAGCCCACGATCCGCGCCATCACCGGCGAGCTGCTGGAGCCGATGGTCGCCCGCGGCAGCGGGGACGTCGTCTCCGAGCTGTCCTCGCCGCTGACGGCGCTCGTCTTCGCGCAGTTCGTGCAGTTGCCACGAGAGCGCGCGCTCGAGCTGAACGCGCACAGCGAGGCCTTCGAGCGTGCCCAGCAGACGCTCGACACGGAGACGGCGGAGCGCGAGAACCAGTTGCTCTACGAGGCCTGCCGCCAGCTCGTGCGCGAGCGCCGCCGCGAGCCGCTCGATCCGTCGGACGACATCGTCAGCGCGCTGCTCCTCCTCGACAAGGACGACGAGTTCGTGGCCGGCAGCGTGCGTCAGCTGCTCATCGCCGCGCACGTCGCTCCGACGGCGGCAATCGCGAGCGCCGTGAAGCACGTCGCCGACGATGCCGATCTGCAGAAGCGGCTGCGGGCCCGGCCCGACCTCGTCCCACCGGCTGTCGAGGAGCTGCTCCGCCTGTACACGCCGAACCAGGGCTTCGCGCGCACCGCGCGCAGCGACACGGAGATCCGCGGCTGCCCCGTTGCAGCCGGCGAACAGGTGGCGCTCGTGCTCACTGCTGCGAATCGCGACCCGGCAGTCTTCGAGGAGCCGGACGAGTTCCGGCTCGAGCGGCCGACGCCGCACCTCGCGTTCGGTCATGGCCCGCACAAGTGCCCAGGCGCTCACGTGGCACGTGCTGAGCTGGTGATCGTCCTGGAGGAGTTGCTCGGGCGTACGGCGCGCTTCGAGGTCGCCGGGCCGGTGGAGATGGTCCCGTGGCCGCTCTACGGACCATCGCGGCTGCCGCTCTCGATGTATCAGGTGGCCTGTTAGTGCCCGCGAAGCAGCCTGACTGGGACCCGCTCGCGCCGCCGGCGCTCGACGACCCGCTCAAGGCGCAGGCCGACCTCCGCAAGCGCTGCCCCGTCGCGTGGACCGACCGCGCGGGCGGATTCTGGGCGGTGACCAAGTACGAGGACCTCGTCGCCGTGGTACGCGACTCGGAGACGTTCAACAACGGCGGCGGGCCGCAATGGGGCAAGGCGCGACCGCCCCTCGAGGTCGACCGGCCGGTCCACACGCAGTTCCGCCGCCTCTTGCAGCCGTACTTCCACCGGTCGCGCATGGCGGCGCTCGAGCCGATGGTCGGAGGAGCTGTTCGAGAACGAGGAGGGACGCGGAAACCAACCGGCGAAGGTGCAGGAGGCGAGCCAACGGCTGTACGACTACTCGGCGGACGTGGTCGCCGACCGGAAGGCGAACCCGCTCGACCCCGCCGAGGATCCGGTCAGCGGCCTGCTGGGCGCGGAGGGCATCACGGAGGACGACGTCGTGCAGGTGCTCCGCCTCCTGCTCACGGCGGGTCACAACTCGACGACGAGTGCGCTCGGCATCTGCATCCTCGCGGTGGCGCGCGACCCCGATGTCCAGCGCCGCCTTCGGGACGACCCGTCGCTGATCCCGTCGGCCGTCGACGAGTTCATGCGCCTCGAGACGCCGGTGATGGCAATGCCGCGCTGGGCCTCCCGCGACACGGAACTGCGCGGTCGGACGATCGTGAGCGGCGACCAGCTCTTCCTCGTCTGGCAGTCGGGCAACCGCGACGCCGACTTCTGGGGCCAGACCGTCGACGAGTGCATCATCGACCGCAAGCCGAACCCGCACCTCGTCTTCGGCCACGGCCTGCACCGCTGCATCGGCGACGTCGTCGCGCTGCTCGAGCTCCGGGTGACCCTCGAGGAGCTCCTCGCTCGCACGAGCCGGATCGAGCTCGACGGCGAGCCAGTGCGCACGACGTGGGTGCGCTTCGGCGTCAGCAAGCTGCCGCTGCGCTTCGCCTGAGCACTATCAGGGTACTTGACGAGTCTCAGGTTGCCTGAGACTATGCCCCGGCCCACGCCGGAGAGAGGGGGAACATGTTCAACCACAGTGAGGCTGCGCCGCGTATGCGGCTCGGCGTCGGGATTGCGCTCATGCTCGCCGTCGGTGTCGCTTCGGTCGTCGTGGCCGCGACGACACGTACCGCAGGCGCCGCCACAGCCGCGACGACGGAGGTGATCTCGGGCACCCTCGTCGACGGGACGCCGTGGCGCGTCGCCAAGCCGACGCCCTGGAACGGCACGATCATCCTCGACCTCGACGGATTCGCGAACGCGAACCCGACCACCCCGAGCGTCCTCCAGAGCTGGATGACCGAGCACGGCTACGCGATCGGCGGCACGACCCGCGAGCCGGTCGGCTACCGCTTCCGGCAGGCAGTCGACAACCTGCTGGCCGTACGGGACGCATTCACCGCGAGATTCGGCACGCCGACGCGCACGATCACGATGGGCGGCTCGCGCGGCGGCTTCGTGTCGCGCATCGCGATGGAGATGTACCCGCAGATCTTCGACGGCGCACTGCTCTCGGCCGGCGGCGGCGCGGGCGAGATCGCGACCTTCAACTCACACCTCGACGGGCTGTTTGCGCTGAAGACGCTCGTTGATCCGAACGCACCGATCCCGCTCGCGAACGTCACCAACCCGTTCGCCGACAACGCGGCGATCAACACGCTCGTACGTCAGGCGATGACGACCCCGGCCGGGCGTGCCCGCCTCGGGCTCGCGGCCGCCTTCGAGCAGATGCCGCTCTGGGCGATGGGGCCGGCGCCGGCAACCGATGCGGCGTCGTGGATCCAGCAGATCGGCGGGGAGCTCAATCCGATCGTGGGCACGGTCTTCGGCTTCGCGAACCCGGCGCAGGTGCGCCAGGGCATCGAGCGTGCCGCAGGGGGCAACCCGCTCTGGAACAACGGCGTCAACTACACCGAGCTGCTCGCCCGCTCCGGACGCTCTCAGCTCGTCCGAGATCTCTACGAGGCCGCCGGCCTCGACCTCCGGGCAGACCTGGGGACGCTCGCCGACACGCCGCGCGTGACGGCGGACCCGGCGGCGCTCGCCGTCGCCGAGGAGCAGATGGCGTACACGGGCGAGATCCGCGGCCCCGTGATCGTCGTCGACAACATCGGCGACCCGGTCGACTCCGAGGCCTACAAGGAGGCATACGAGCGCACGGTTGCGAGCGCAGGAAACGAGCGCCTGCTGCGGTCGACGTGGATCGCATCCGCCGGGCACGCCAACCAGACGGTGCTCGAACGGCTCGCCGGTTTCGTGAAGCTGATCGAGCGGCTGGACACGGGCAAGTGGAGCTCGACCTCCGCCGACGCGATGGCAGAGGCCGCGGCGCAGATCGACGCCGAGTCAGATCTGAACCTCGGCGCCTCGCGCTTCATCGACTACCACCCGCTGAAGCCGCTCCGCGAATGGGACGGCAAGGACTTCGGCACGTACGACCCGGAGGACTGAGGGTTCGATCGAGCGGGGCCGCGAGGCGGCCCCGCTCCTCTAATCCCCGGCGAGCGCCGAGCGGTCGATGGCGCGCTTGAGGATCTTCCCCGTCGGCCCCTTCGGCAACTCGTCGACGAAGACGACGCGGCGCGGGTACTTGTAGGCAGCGACCCGCTCCCGCGCCCACGCCTCGAGCTCGTCGGCGTCGAGGGTCGCACCCGGTCGGCGCACGACGAGCGCCGCGACCTCCTCGCCGAGCGTCTCGTGCGGGACGCCGACGACGGCCGCCTCGAGCACGTCCGGGTGCGCGTACAGCGCCTCCTCGACCTCGCGCGGATACACGTTGTAGCCGCCGCGGATGATCAGCTCCTTCTTGCGGTCGACGAGGAAGAGATAGCCCTCCTCGTCCACGTAGCCCATGTCGCCCGTAGCGAGCCAACCCTCGGCGTCGATCGCCTCGGAGGTCGCCTCGTGGTCGTTCCAGTAGCCGGGAATCACCGACGGCCCGCGGAACTGCACCTCGCCGACGCCCCGCTCGTCCGGATCGTGGATGCGCATCTCGGTCCCGCCGAGCGGCATCCCGACGGAGCCCGGCTTGCGCTCCTGCCCGACGGTGTACGTCGTCGCAATCCCGCTCAGCTCGGTGAGGCCGTAGCCTTCGTAGACGTCGCCGCCGAAGGTGCGCTCGAAGTCGCGCGCGACCTCGACCGGGACGGCGGCGCCGCCGACGTGGGCGATCCGGACGGGAGGCAGCTCGTCGGCGCTCCGGGCCGCCTGGCAGAGCGCGATGCACATCGTCGGCACGCCGAGCAGGATCGTCGTCCGCGTGCGGGTCATCGTCGCGAGCGTCTGCTCCGGCTCGAACCGCCCGACAACGGACACGGCCGCACCTGCGAGCAGCGTCGAGAAGATGCCCGTCGATTGTCCGAGCACGTGCGAGAACGGCGCGGCGCCCAGGACGACGTCGTCCTGCGTGAGCGCCATTGCGTCGGCCGCGTTGCGGGCCGCTGCCAGGATGCCGCTTTGGGTCAAGATCGCGCCCTTCGGCCGGCCGGACGTTCCGGATGTGAACAGGATCACCGCCGGGTCGGTGTCGTTCCGGTCCACGACGTCGCCGCCGGCCTCTCCCTCGGTGGGCAGCTCCTCGTCGACGAACACCACGGGCGTCGAACTCGCGACCCGCTCGGCGATCTCCGGCGGTGCGAGCAGCGGGTTGAGCGGGACGACAACGGCGCCGAGCCGGAGGGCGCCGAAGTACGCGGCGACGAACGCGGGTGAGTTGGGAAGCTTGATCGCGACGCGATCGGCTGCACCGGCACCCCGTTCGCGCAGCTCTCGCGCCGCGACGGCTGCACGGCGGTCCAACTCCGCGTACGAGAGCGCGGCCCCGTCGAACCAGAGTGCCGGCCGGTCACCGTGCACGGCCGCACCGTCTGTCAGGATGCGGGCGAGGTTCATCCGGGTGAGGGTCGCAGGTTACCTGACATTATGTAAACAGTGACAGAGCCCGCGCAGATTTCCGAGCACGTTCACGAGCGGCCCGAGCCGCGCATCAGTTACGTCGTCGCGAGGCTCGAGCGTGCGCTGCGCGTGGAGATCAACGAGCGCGTGCGGCCGCATGGGCTGACGACGCTCCAGTACACGACGCTCAGCATCCTCGGGCGACGGGGAGAGCTCTCGAACGCGCAGCTGGCGCGCCGCGCGTACATGACGCCCCAGTCGATGAGCGAGGTCATCGACGCGCTCGAGAAGAAGGGTCTCGTGGAGCGCACGCCACACCCGAACCATCGTCGCGTCTTTCCGGCGGCGCTGACGCCGAAGGGCCGCAAGGTGCTCGAAGCGTGCGATGCCGCGGTCGACGACCTCGAGCATGAGATGCTCGCCGAGCTGACCCCGCACCAGGCCAAGAGCCTGCGGAACGGGCTCATCAGCGCGGTGCGAGCGCTCCACGCCGGCTTTCCGCCACGCTGACTATCAGGTAGCCTGATTCTCCTGAGCAGGGGACCAAGGAGGAGCCGATGGGAGTCCTGGAAGGCAAAGCGGCCGTCGTCACGGGGTCGGCGCGAGGAATCGGGCGCGCAGCAGCGGAGCTGCTCGCGCGGCACGGCGCGCGCGTGCTGATCACCGACCTCGACGAAGACATCGCGCAGGAAACGGCGTCCGCGATCGGCGGCGAGATCGCGGTCTTCGGTGGCGACCTCACGAAGGAGGGCGTGCCCGAGGCCGTCGTCCAGAAGGCCGTCGACGAGTTCGGACAACTTGACATCGTCGTCAACAACGCGGGCTACACGTGGGACGGGATGGCTCACAAGATGAGCGACGAGCAGTTTCGCGCGATGCTCGAGATCCACACCGTCGTCCCGTTCAAGCTCCTGCGCGCGTCTGCGCCGTATCTGCGCGACGCCGGCAAGGCCGACAAGGAGGCCGGCCGAGAGGTCTTCCGCAAAGTCGTCAACGTCACGTCGATCTCCGGCACCCAGGGCAACCTCGGGCAGGCGAACTACTCCACGGCGAAGGCCGGGCTGATCGGACTGACGAAGACACTCGCTCGCGAGTGGGGCCCGTTCAAGGTGAACGTGAACGCAGTCGCCTTCGGATTCGTCGAGACGCGCCTCACCGCCGCGTCCGACGACGGCGGCGAGCAATTCGTCAAGGACGGCGTCGAGATCCCGCTCGGGATCCCGGAAAAGATGCGCGCAGATGGCGCCCCTCGTCATCCCGCTCGGCCGGCCGGCGACGCCGGAGGACGCGGCCGGGCCGATCTTCTTCCTCTGCTCGCCTTGGTCGAACTTCGTCCACGGCCAGGTGATCACCGCAAGCGGTGGACAGACGACAGGCATGACTTCCTGAGCTCGACCTGCTTGACTGTCAGGTTGCCTGATAGTAGCGTGCCGGTCCACATAGCCCTCGGCGTTGAGGGGGTCCGACTTTCGAACGGGGGGAGTGAGCGATGGTGCATCTCCTGTCTCGGCGAGTGCGTCGAACTTCTGTGAGCCTCGTCTTCGGTGCGCTCACCGCGCTGATCCTGAGCAGCGGCGCGGTCGCATCGACCGGCCCGGCAGGCGGCATCGGAGAGATCACGGTGCTGTCGAATCGCGCCGATCTTGTCTCGGGAGGCGACGCTCTCGTCTCGGTCGACCTCCGCGCCCATCCGCGCGCGGTGACGGTAGAGCTCAACGGCGACGACATCACGGACGCATTCGCCGTCCGCGCGAACGGCCGCTTCGAAGGGCTCGTCACGAACCTTGTTGAGGGGACGAACGTTCTGCGCGTGCGGCCGGGGAACGGGGTCGGACGGTCGATCGAGATCGACAACCACCCGATCGGTGGGCCGGTCTTCTCGGGCCCGCAGGTTCAGCCCTGGCTCTGCCGCACACAACTGCAAACGAATCCGTCGCTCGGCACGGCGACCGACACGACATGCAATGCGCCGACGGTCGTCGAGCTCTTCTACCGAAATCTCAGCGACCAGTTCGTCCCGTATGACCGGTCGAGCCCGCCCGCACCGGCAAGCATCCAGCAAACGACGACGGACGAGGGCAAGACCGTCCCGTTCATCGTCGAGCGCCTGACGGGTACCGCCAACCGCGGCATCTACCAGTTCGCACTCATCGTCGACCCGACGAAGCCGGTGTCGCCGTGGACTGAGCAGCCCTGGAATCACAAGTACGTCAATACGTTCGGGGGCGCGTGCGGCGTCAACTACCAGCAGCCGACGGTCGGCAACGTGCTCAGCGGCCAGAACGTCTCCCTGATCGGCCGCGGCTTCGCGGTGGGGACCTCGAGCCTGAACACGTACGGCAACCAGTGCAACGACATCGTCTCCGCCGAGGCACTGATGATGACGAAGGAAGTCCTCACGGAGCGCCACGGTCAGATCCGCTACGCGATCGGTAACGGAGCCTCAGCGGGAACCATGCAGCAACACCTCATCGTCGAGGGCTACCCGGGACTGCTGGACGGCATCACCACCAGCCTCCTGTACGAGGACCACTGGTACCAGGTGGTCAGCTCGTTCGACTGCATCCTGCTCTGGCGCTACTTCGGATTGCCGAATGGGTTGCTCGGCCTGCCGAACAACCCGAACCCGCTGTTCCTGACGCCGGCCGAGCGTCAGAAGGTGTGGGGATCGAACCCGGCTGGACCCGACAACATGTGCGGGACGAAGATCAACTTCACGGTGGTCGAGCTCATTGCGGACTCGCCGTTCGGCTGCTCTGGCCCGGTCGAGCCTCCGCTCTGGCGCTGGAACGCGGTGACGAATCCGACCGGCACCCGGTGCACGATTCAGGACTACCAGAAGGCGCTCTTCGGGCTAGGTCCGGACGGGAAGGCGCCGAGCCCGATCGACAACGTCGGTGTGCAATACGGGCTCAAGGCGCTCCGAGCGGGAACGCTGACCACGGCGCAATTCGTCGACGTGAACGCCCGTATCGGCGGGCTGGACATCGACGGCGTCTGGCAGCCCCAGCGAACCGGGGGGAACGTCGGCGCGCTGGAAACGCTCTATCGCAGCGGCCGGATCGTCAGCGGGCGAGGCACCGCGAGCGTCGCCGAGATCGAAGTGCGCTCCAATATCACGGACACGGGCTTCCACCCTCCGTTCCACTCATTCACGTACCGCGCTCGGCTTGACCGCACCAACGGCAACCACGACACCCATGTGATCTGGGTTCCCAACGGCGGCCAGTCCCCGGACCAGATCCTCACGGTGGACGAGTGGCTCGCAGGCGTCGAGGCGGACCGAAGCGCCGATCCGCTGTCTGTCAAGCTCGCCCGGCACAAGCCGGCCGAGGCGGTCGATGCGTGCTTCCGCGCGGGAGGCGTCGTGCAGGACGTGATGTGCACCGACCCGGCGACCGGCCTGCCCGGGTGGCAGTACTACGAGAACCCGAGACTGGTGGCAGGCTGGCCGTTCACTCTCGACCACTTCAAGTGCCAACTGAAGCCGCTCGACCGGTCCGATTACGTCCCGATCGCGTTCACCGACGCCCAGTGGGCCCAGCTCAACCAGGCATTCCCAACGGGCGTCTGCGATTACAGCAAGCCGCCGGTCGGGCAGCAGCCGTCGGTTCCGTGGCTCACCTTCGCCGCCGGCCCGGGCGGACGACCGCTCGGAGATCCACCGGGGTCCCAAGGACCGCCTGCGACGGCTCCAGGGCGGAACAGGTAGGAGGCCCGATAGGAACCGATCCCCACGACATCGCATGCTGTGAGCCCGCCCATCGAACAAGGAGCGAAGCGATGAAGAAAGTGCTCGTGCTGTTGGCGGCTGCGTTGGGTGCCGTGACAATGCTGACCGGCTTCACGGACGCTGGCCCTCAGGCGCCGAGCGGGACCGTGTACCTCGGCATGGATGCGCCGTTGACGGGGCCGCAGGCGATCGTAGGTCAGGGCGACCGCGAAACGGTCCTCGCGCTCGTCCGGTACTGGAACGGGCGGGGCGGCATCAACGGCCGCCGACTCGTCGTCGACATCCTCGACAACGCTTCGAATCCGTCGCAGGCAGTGCAGAACGTCCAGCGCTTCACCTCCGACTCCAAGTACGTCGGCATTCTCGGTTCGGGGAACGCGGCCGCGGCGGTCGCGACTGCGCCGCTGGCGACGGAAGCGCGGATCCCATTTCTCGCACTCTCACCGCCGACCACGCTCGTGGCGCCCCCCAGGCCGTACGTCTTCGTCGCCCTTCCCACGTCGCGGCTCTACGCCTACAGCATGGCGCAGTATCTGAAGACGCAGGGCGTGACCAGGATCGCGCTGATCGGCGACAACGGAGGCTTCGGCCGCGACGGCGTCGCGCAGGTCCAGGCGCTCGCAAAGTCGTACGGCTTCACGATCACCGACTCGATCATCTTCGCCCCCACGGCGACGAGCTTCGCGGCAGAGCTCGCGAGGGTGAAGAACTCGGACGCCCAGGCGCTGTGGATGTGGACCGTGACGCCCGCGGGGAACACGATCGTCAAGGAGTTCCGGCAGCTCCAGCTCTCCCAGCGACTCGTCCTTACCGGCGGCAACCTCTCGCCGCAGTTCCTCGAGGCGACGTGCCCCGACGTCAACGGCGCGCTGGTCAACGGCTTCCTCGGCAGCGTCTGGCAGCAGCTGCCGCGCAGCAACCCGACCCGCGCGCTCGCGCAGCTCGTCGAGCGGCAGGTGGGACACCCGATCTCGGTGTTCAATGTCGACGCTTCGACGGCGCTCTTTGCCTTCCAGGCCGCGATGCAGCGCGGAGGGTTCACCCGCAGCGGGATCACCACTGCGCTCGAGACGAAGCTTCGGCGCCTGCCGACGCCCGGCGGCCGGCTGTACCTCGGCCCCCGAAACCACAGCGGGATCCAGATGGACAGCATGTGGGCAGGGAGAATCGCGTCGTGCAAGCCGAGGGCCCTGTTCGGAGCGGCGTTCCGCCGATAGCCGAGCTCGCCCACATGGAAGTCGGCGCCGCGGATCTCGCGTGTGAGGTCCGCGGCGTCACGAAGGCGTTCGGCGCGGTCGCGGCCGTCGACCAGGTCGACCTCTCGATCGAGCGAGGATCCCTGACGTGCCTGATCGGCCCCAACGGAGCGGGCAAGTCGACGCTGCTCGGCTGCATCTCCGGCATGCTCCGTGTCGACGACGGGCGCGTCGTCGTCGAGGGCAGCGACGTGACGCGCTGGACGGCTCACCGCCGCACGTCCGCCGGGCTCGGCACGGTGTTCCAGACGACCCCGCCGCTCGCGCACCTCGACGTCCTCGGGAACGCGATGGTCGGGTGCCATCCGTGGACGCGCGCCGGATTCATGGCGGCGATGCTGCGTGCGCCCTGGGAGCGGCGAGAGGAGCGCCGGATCGAGGAGGAGGCGCACCAAGCGCTCGCGCTCGTGGGCCTCGCCGACCGCGCGTCCGTTCCCGCCGGCTCGTTGCCGCTCGGACAGCTACGACTGCTCGCCGTCGCGCGCGCGCTCGCGCAGCGGCCACGGGTCCTGTTGCTCGACGAGCCCGCGGCAGGCCTGCGTAGCGGCGAGAAGGAACGCCTTGCCGGCACGCTGCTCGCGCTCAAAGAGCGTGGTCTCACGCAAATCCTGGTGGAGCACGACATGGCGTTCGTCGGCGCCCTCGCCGACCGCGTCGTCGTGCTCGACCGGGGTCGCATCATTGCCGACGGCACCTCTGCGGAGGTGCGAGCCAACGAGCGTGTCGTGGAGGCGTACCTGGGGTCTGCAACGCTGTGACCCTGCTCGACGTCCGTGACGTCGTCGTCCGCTACGGCCAGGCCGTTGCCGTCGACGGCGTCTCGTTCGAGGTCGGCGCGCGGGAGCGCGTCGCCCTGATCGGCCCCAACGGCGCAGGGAAGACGTCGGTTCTCAACGCGGCGTGCGGCGTCGTCCGGCCGGCTTCGGGTCGCGTCCGGATCGAGGGCGACGACGTGACCGGATCGGCGCCCGGAGCCGTCGTGCGCAGAGGGATCAGCCAGGTGCCCGAGGGACGCCACGTCTTCGCGACGCTGCCCGTGGAGGCGAACCTCCTGCTCGGGGCGTACGGGCGCGTGTTCAGCCTCGAGATCGTCTCCTCGACGCTGCGTTACCAGCGCCGAAAGAGGGACGTTCGTGAGCGGCTCGACCGCGTCTATACCCTGCTCCCGCAGCTCCGTGAGCTCCGCGACCGCCCGGCGGGGCGAACATCGGGCGGCCAGCAGCAGATGGTCGCGATCGGTCGCGCGCTGATGGCCGAGCCGCGGCTGCTCGCGATCGACGAGCTCTCGCTCGGGCTCGCCCCTCTGCTGGTGCAGCAGCTCGCGGAGTTCCTGCTGCGCCTGAACGAGGAGGAAGGTGTGGCGATCCTGCTCGTGGACCAGAGTGCGGCGCTCGCGTTCTCGTTGTGCGAGCGCGCGTACGTGCTCGAGACGGGACGCGTAGTCCTTGCGGGCACGAGTCGTGACCTCGAGGGGCGAGCCGAGGTCCGCAGCGCCTACCTGGGCGGGCCTTCTGGGGAACGAGCGTGACGACCTTCCTCCAGCTCGTCGTCGTCGGGATCTCGACCGGTTCCCTCTTCGCCATCGTGGGCATGTCGCTCGTCCTCGTCTACCGCGCGACCGGGATCGTGAACTTCGCCCAGGGCGTGTTCGCTGTGCTCGGCGGGTTGTTGACGTACTCCCTCGGCCAGCACGTGTCGCTCGTCGTCGCCGCACTGCTCGCCGTCCTGATCACGGCGTTCGTGGCGACGCTGGTCGCGGTCGTCGCCGTCGGCTTCCGGGGACGGACGACGCCCCTCGCCAGCCTGATCGTGACCGTCGGGATCGCGCTGCTCGCAGAGGCTGTGCTGCTGGCGGCCTTCGGGGAGGTTCCGCGCTCGTACTCGGCGGTTTCGGATCGCGCCTGGGACGTGGGTGGCGTGCTCGTCCAACCGCAGTACGCCGTGCTGGCCCTCGTCGCCGTCGCAGCCGCGCTTGGGCTCACGCTCTTCCTCCGACGGACGATCGTCGGCCAGGCGCTCGTCGCCTCCGCGGACTCACCGCGTGCCGCCGAGCTGATCGGGCTCAACCTTCGCTCCGTCGCGGTGATCGCCTTCGCGATTGCCGGCGCACTGACCGCGATCGGCGGCGTCCTGCTCGCGCCGACGGTGCCGGTGACGTACAACGCCGATCTTTCGATCACGATCAACGGGTTCGCCGCCGCCGTCTTTGGCGGGCTCGCCTCGATCCGGCTCGCCTTGCTCGGCGGCTACGCACTGGGAATCGTCGAGCAGCTGGTCGTCGGCTACGTTGACCCGCAGTACAACCTCATCATCGCGCTCGCCGTGATGCTCGTCCTCATCGGCTGGCGTTCCCGGGGGGAGCTGGCGGTATGAGCGAGCCCGCGGCGCCTACGCGGGGATGGGGGCGGCGGACGGCCACGCGGCGCCTCGTCCTGCTGATAGCCGGCACCGCTGTCGCGTGCTGGCTGCCGTTCCAGCTCGGGAGGGGCGATGTCGGCCTCTACGACCGCATGGGACTGTACGCGCTCGTCGCAATCGGGCTGACGCTCCTCATGGGGTTCGCAGGCCAGGTGTCGCTCGGGCAGGGAGGGTTCTTCCTGATCGGCGCGTACACGTCCGGCTTGCTGACCGTAGGGCTCGATCCAGACACGCGTCTGATCGATCCCGAGGCAGGCATCGACCCTCTCCTCGCCCTCGCGATCGCGCCCGTCGTCAGTGCCGCCGTCGCGCTCCTGATCGGAATTCCACTCATGCGACTCCGCGGGCACTACCTGGCGTTCGCGACGCTCGCGTTCGCCCTGATCGCCTGGTCGCTCCTCTACGCACAGGACCGGTTCACCGGCGGGCAGTACGGCGTGACCGTCGTCAAGAGGCTCGTCGTCGGCGGGCACGACATCACCGGCGCAACGCACGCTGCCGTCGTCTGGGGCCTGGTCGGACTCGCGCTCCTGCTCTCGACGAACCTCGTCTCCTCGAGATCGGGGCGTGCGCTGCAGGCGATCGCGGCCAACGAGCCCGCGGCCGCCGCCTCGGGGATCAACGTCGCCATGTACAAGCTGAAGCTCTTCGTCTACGCGGCGGCCATGGCTGGGCTCGCGGGCGGGCTCTTCACGTTCTATGCCCAGTTCCTCGGACCAGAGGACTTCGTGATCGTGCTCAGCCTGCTGTTCGTTGTGATGGTCTCGATCGGAGGACTCGGCAGCGTGTACGGGGCGGTCGTCGGTGCCGTCGCGATCGTGTGGATCGAGCACGAGCTGCGGGAGTTCGGGACTCGCGAGAGCCTGCTCGGCTGGGAGCTTCCTCCCCAGGGCCCGTCGATCCTCTCGCTCGGAGTCTTCGGACTGCTCCTCATCGTGATCATGCTCTTCTTCCCACACGGCCTGCTACCGGGCGTTCGCGGCGCGATCGACGCGGCGCGCCGGCGCATGGCCCGACCGCGTCGTATCAGGTAGCCTGATTCTCATGACCTCGGAGAGCTTCGACCTCGACGCGATCGGGATCGCGGGCGAGGAGCACCGGTACGAGGTTGCGGAGGAGGCGCTTCGTGCCTACGCCGCTGCGACAGACGACGTCCCCGGCGGCCCAGTCTTCGCGATAGTGCCCGTCTGGAAGACGATCGCCCCCGCGTCGCGATCGGTCGCGTCGGACGAGGCGCGCAAGCGTGTCGTCCACTACGAGCACGACATCGTCGCCCGTCGGCCGATCGAGGCCGGGACGACGTTGACCTCGCGCGCGACGCCGGTCTCGCTGCTTGCACGACCGAACGGTGCGTCGCTCGTGATCAAGACGGAGACTCGCAGCGAGGACGGTGAGCTCGTCAACGAGCAGTACGTGACCGAGTTCTTTCGCGGCGTCGAGACCCGCCGGACGGCCGGTGAGCGCCCGCCCGACCACAAGCTCGACGTCGACGGCGCCGACCCCATCGGTGAAGTCACGTATCCGGTCGCCGAGGATCAAACGGTCCGGTATGCGGCCGCGTCCGGTGACGACTTCGCGATTCACCTCGACGACGACTTTGCGCGGGCGGTCGGGTTGCCGAGCCGGATCGTGCACGGGCTGTGCACGATGGCGTTCGCGGGACGGGCCGTGCTCGAGGCGGCCGGTGTCACCGACCCACGTGCCGTCGAGCGGCTTGCGGTCCGCTTCTCGGCGCCGCTCTTCCCGGGCGACGTCGTCACCACGCGCATCTGGCCCGTCGTCGGCGGCTACGGCTTCGAGTCGGTCAACGGGCAGGGCACCGCGGTCCTGAAGGACGGAAGGGCAGAGCTGCGCTGACGATCGACGTCGACAGCGTGGTCGCCATCGACGTCCACACGCACGCCGAGGTCGGCCGCACCGGCGAGGACGGCCTGCGTCCCGAATGGCGCGAGGCCGCGATGAAGTACTTCGGCGAAGGTGGCAAGCCGACGGTGGAGGACGTCGCCGCCTACTACCGCGAGCGGAACATGGCGGCTGTCGTGTTCACCGTCGACGCCGAGACCGTCACGGGTCGCGCGGCCGTGCGAAACGAAGAGATTGCGGAGGTCGCGGCCGCCAACCCCGACGTCCTCATCCCGTTCGCGAGCATCGACCCCAACAAGCCGAACGCTGTCGACGAGGCGCGACGCCTGATCCGCGATCACGGGGTGCGCGGGTTCAAGTTCCACCCCAACCTCCAGGCGTTCTTCCCGAACGACCGCTCGTTCTACCCGCTGTACGAGCGTGATCGAGGAGGCGGGCCTTCCTGCCCTCTTCCACACAGGGCACTCCGGGATCGGGTCGGGGCTTCCCGGCGGCGGCGGCATCCGCCTCAAGTACTCGAACCCGATGTTCGTCGACGATGTCGCGGTCGACTTCCCGAACCTGAAGATCGTGCTCGCGCACCCGTCGTTCCCCTGGCAGGACGAGGCGATCTCGGTCGCGCTGCACAAGCAGCAGGTCTACATCGATCTCTCCGGATGGTCGCCGAAGTACTTTCCGCCCCAGCTCGTGCGCTACGCGAACACCCAGTTGCGCGACCGCGTCCTCTTCGGCTCCGACTTTCCGATGATCACGCCCGACCGCTGGCTCAGAGACTTCGAGCAGGCCGACTTCAAGGACGAGGTCCGGCCGCTCATCCTCAAGCAGAACGCGGCCCGGCTGCTCGGCCTGCGCTGACGGCGTCACGCTTTCGCCACCGCAGCCTGCCCACGCCTCGCCGGCGGCGTGCGAGCTGCATTGTGACGCTGCGCGCGACCTCTGAGAGCTGCTGCGGGCCGTGCTCGACCGCGAGCTCGCGCCGTTGCTCGTACACCCACAGGAACCGGTCCGGGTCCGTCACCTCCGGACAGACCTCGTCGAGCCGAGCCTCCCGGATCGCCTCGACGGTCGGGACGTAGACGCGGGAGTACCAGTCGCGGGCGACCTCACCGCGTTCCGGGACCGGTCCGCCGGCCTGAAGCAGCCGGTAGCCGTGCACGTGGATCGCCTCCAGCAGCTGCACGTAGCCGACGGGCCGGCTGAACGCGAAGCGCAGCCCGGGCAGGATCCGCCCGAGACCGCTCTCGGCCATGAAGACGCGCTCCTGCTCGGCGTGGCGGAGGTCGAGGGGACCGGCGTCGGCGCGCAGCTTCCAGCGCGCGGTCAGCTCGACGACCTCAGCGTCGATCGTCTCGACGCCCAGCCTGCGCGCGACGGCGACGCGGTGATGCCCGTCGACGACGAAGTAGGCGTCGCCCAGCTTCTGGACGGCGATCGGCGGGAAGCCACCATCCGAGAAGGCCTGCTCGACCCGCCGCCGGCGCTCCCGTACGTCGGGTCGCCGGGCACGGAACTCGCGGTCGAAGTCGCGGCCGCGACCGTCCGTGCCCACGATGGCATCGACCGGAATCGGACGGATGCCGAGGTAGCGCCGGGCGAACGGACGCAGGCGCTCGGTTGTTTCTTCGAGGTCGAGGAGGTCGCGGGTCACACTCTGTTCAACGGCCGGCGGCGGCACCTCCTTCCGCCTGGACCTGCTCGGGCTCCGCCGCTCGACCGTCACGGTCGCTTCACGCCGTAGTCGATGAACGTCGCGTACTCCGACTGCCGCACGCCGAGGTGGGTCAGGTCCAGCGAACGCGTGAACCCCTCGAACAGGCGCTTTCCCCCACCGAGGACGACCGGGGCGATGATGATCGTCAGCTCGTCGACGAGTCCGGCCTCGAGCGCCTGACGAATGACGTCGGCTCCGCCCATGACATGGACGTCCTTCTCCCCAGCTGCGTCAGCCGCCCGCTCAACTGCCTCGTCCACCCCTGCCACGAACGTGAACGCTCCGCCCTCCGGCTCGTCTTCCGGGCGGTGCGTGACGATGAAGAAGGGCAGACCCCATGGGTTCTGGCCGCCCCAGTGTCCAGCGGCCTCGTATGTCCACCGTCCGCCGACGACGGCACCGACCCTGGAGACGGTCTCCGCCAGCCAGGCGGCGTCCTCGCCGGCCGGCTCGCCCGCCGGCTCGGCGTCGTACGTCCACGGGCCGCCGAACACCCAGTAGTGCAGCCGCTCGCCCCCCTCGCCGAGCCCCTTGCCCGCAACATCGTCCGGCCCCGCGACGTACCCGTCGACCGACGTCGTGATCCCTGCGAGAACCTTTGCCATTCGAAGTCACCTCTCGTCGTCGAAGAACCACTCACTGCAGTTGAGACTGTTCCAGCGGCGAACACTCATCGTGGGCCCGAGTCGCGGCTCAGTCGTCGAGGATCGTCAGGTCGAGGCGGCGAAGACGCTCGGGGTCGGCGAGGATGTCGATTGCGACGATCTTTCGGCCCCTGACCGTGATGCCCCCGACCGAGAACGGCTCTCCGTCGAGGATTCCGACGGCTCCGACGACGCCGTTGACGAGCGCCGGTTGCAGGACCAGGCCGAGCCGCGAGTAGAAGAGCGATTGGCCGGCGACCGCCCTCGCCCCGCGGACCTCCCTCGACCCACCAACGGGACCAAGGTCCGTGCGCAGCACGACGTCCGGGTCGAGCACCTCGAGCAGCGCCTCGAAGTCGCCGTCGCGCGCGGCCGCGAGAAACGCATCGACGACCTCGCGCTGCGTGTCGAGGTCGGCGTCGGGAACTGTGTTCTCGCCCCGGACACGGCGCCGCGCACGGCTGGCGAGCTGGCGAGCCGCCTCGGGCGAACGGTCGACGATCGGCGCGATCTCGTCGAACGGCACGGCGAAGATGTCGTGCAGCACGAATGCGAGCCGCTCGGGCGGAGACAGCGTCTCGAGCACGACGAGGAGCGCCAGGCCGACCGAGTCCGCCAGCAGCGCCTCGTGCTCCGGATCGGTCCCGTCTGCGCGGTCGACGATCGGGTCGGGCATGCGAACGCCGAGCGGCTCCTCGCGCCGCACGTTGCGTGAGCGGAGCATGTTCAGTGAAACGCGCGCGACGACAGTCGTCAGCCAGCCGCCCAGATTCTCGACCTCGCTCGCGTCGGTACGGCTCAGCCGCAGCCAGGCTTCCTGGACGGCGTCGTCTGCCTCGCTCAGCGAGCCGAGCATGCGATACGCCACCGCCCTCAGTCGGGTGCGGTGCTCCTCGAATCGTTCCGCCAGCCACTCGCGCTCAGTCATCGGTCACATTCCTCCGTCTTGTCGGGTCATACAGCTAGACCCGCAACAGCCCGCTTATGTGACCGAAAGGAGAAACACCATGCGAGTCTTTGTCGTAGGAGCGAGTGGCGCGATCGGCACCCGGCTCGTTCCTCAGTTGATCGATCGAGGGCACGAGGTGATCGGCACCTCCAGGTCGCCTGCCAACGCCGAGCGTGTGTGGGCGCTGGGGGCGGAGCCGGTCGTGCTCGACCTGCTCGACCCGGGCGCGGTGCGCAAGGCCGTCCTCGCAGCCAAGCCTGACGCGATCATCAATCAGGCGACCGCTCTGGCGGACGTGCGCTTTTCCAAGCACCTCGACCGCAGCTTCGAGCAGACGAATCGGCTGCGGCGGGAGGGGACCGACGCGCTCCTGGCCGCGGCGCACGAGGCGGGCGTGCCCCGCTTCGTCGCCCAGAGCTTCGCCAACTTGCGCTACGCGCGTGAGGGCGGGCCGGCCAAGAGCGAGGACGATCCGCTCGACCCAAGCCCCGTCGACGGGATGCAGGAGACCGCCGCCGCGATGACCTACCTCGACGAGGCCGTCATCGCCGCCGGGGGAATCGCGCTTCGCTACGGCGGCTTCTACGGCGCCGCCAACGACGGAATGCTCGAGCCGGTGCGCAAGCGGCAGTTCCCGATCGTCGCCGACGGCGGCGGAGTCAGCTCGTTCATCCACCTCGACGACGCCGCATCCGCCACCGTGCTCGCGCTCGAGCTCAGCGACACTGATTGGGGCCCGGCGATCTACAACATCGTCGACGACGAGCCCGCACCGGTGCGCGAGTGGCTGCCGGTGCTCGCGAACGCGCTTGGAGCAAAGCCGCCCCGTCACGTCCCGGTCTGGCTCGCGAAGCTCTTCGCGGGTGAAGCCGCGGTCATGATGGGAACCGAGTCCCGCGGCGCAACGAACACGAAGGCCAAGCGCGAGCTCGGCTGGACGCTGCGCTACCCGAGCTGGCGGCAAGGCTTCGCCGAGGCGTACGCGACACCGGCGGTCTCGACCGAGCTTCGATCGGCCGCATCCCGCGTTGCTACCGGCGCGACCTCGGCTGAGTAGCGACCTGTATGGGCAGGGCGGGGTCGACCCTGTGTCCACACCCCGCCCTGCCCGACACCCTGGGCCTAGGTTCCAGCCTCCTCCTGCTCCTGCTCGAGCTCGGCGATCTCGATCGCGACCCCGAGCGCGCGCACGATGTTGCCGGTCGCCGAGGTGACGCGCGCCGTGCCCACGATCGGGGCAACGGCGGCGAGGACGCCGCGGACCTGCTCCGCGTCGACGCCGACCTGGCCGGCAGCACCCAGGTTCAACATGTACGACGCCGGCGGGGCGTCGACGGCTACGAGTGCCGCGATCCGCACGAGCATCAGTGTCTCGGCATCGAGCGTCGTTGCGTCGAACGAGTCCGCCGTCATCTTCGCGATCAGATCCAGAACCGGAGTCTCCGTCCCTTGCTCGGCCATCAGCTCTCCTTTTCGTCCAACCGTTGGCCCCCGACTCTACCGGCCGATTCCTCCCGCCGACCCCGCACCGACCTCGTCGGCGAAGAGCGCGTAGACAGCGGCGCAGCGGCGCATCGCGGCTTCGTCGATGAACTCGTCCGGGCCGTGCGAGACGTCGAGCCCGCCGGCGCCGTAGGCGAAAGCCGGGATCCCGAGCTCGGCGTACCAGCGGGTCTCGAGAGAGCCCGGGCACAGCTCGAACCGCGGCGAGACGCCCTCGACCTGGGCGATACAGCGCGCGAGGGCCAGGGACGCCGGATGGGCTTCGTCGGTGGCGGCCGACGGAGAGAGTTGCAGGACTTCCACCGTTACCTCGGCTCCCGCACGAGTGGCGGCCTGGGTGATCGTGTCGGTCAGGCGGGCGAGCTCCTCCTCGAGCTCTTCCTCCGGGTTGAAGCGGCGATCGACCGAGAACCAGGCCGAGCCCGGCACGACGTTGAAGTTCGCGCCGCTGCCCGCCGAGCCGCCGACAACGAGGACCGAGCCCCGTGCGTCATCGCTGTCCGTCGGCAACGCCGTGCGCCGCTCGAGCAACTCGCGCGCAAGCACGCTGAGCGGCTCGGCGACACGGATCATCTGCTCGAATGCGTTCACGCCGAGATGCGCCTGGCCGACGTGCGCCTCCCTCCCGCGCACGTCGACCCGCAGCGTGATCGCACCGCGGCTGGCGTGCCAGACGACGCCTCCGGTCGGCTCGGCCGTGACCATCGCGAGCGCGTCCGGATCGATCAGCCCCGCATCGCGAAGATACTGCGACCCGGCCGCACTTCCGGTTTCCTCGTCGCACACGAAGTGAAAGACGATCCTTCCTTCGGCGAGCAGTCCAAGCGACCTCGCCGCGGCAGCGCCGTAGAGCATGCTCACGAGGCCGCCCTTCATGTCGGCCGTCCCGCGTCCGACGATCCTCCCGTCCCGCCTCTGCGGACGGAACTGCGCCGGGTCCTGCGCCGGCACGACGTCGAAGTGCCCGTGGAAGTAGATCGTCCCCGGGCCGTCGCCGACGCTGCCGCGGAGGATGCAGGGATCCTCCAGCTCGCCGGCCGGCGGGAGCTCGATCAGCTCGGGCGCGAGGTCGAGCCGCGCCATGGCGTCGCGTAAGACCTCCCCGCAACGGCCGAGCCCGCGGCCGGGCGGGTTCTCCGTGTCGATCGCGACGAGCTCCTCCAGCAGCGCGGCCATCTCATCGGCGCGCGGCTCGAGCCACGCCAGCACCTCAGCGGCGCGATCCACGAAGTGATCGTCTTCGGCTACGTCGACGGCGCTTCGGCAACCCACGCGGCCGCCTGCTCGAACTCGGCGGGCTCGAAGACGCGCAGCTCTCCCGGGCTGATCCAGCCGAAGGCGGCGACGCCGTGCCGAACCCAGTCCTTGTCGGTGACGAGCGCAAACCGCTCCCAGGCGTCGCGATGCTTCAGGCCGACCGAGCCGGCTGCCTTCACGTCCTCCCAGAGGGCGCCCAGGTCGAGACCGTGGAAGTCGTCCGGCAGCTCGATCAGGATCCTCAGCTTCTCGCCGCGTTCGAGGGCGGCGTAGATCGGCTGCATCAGCTGCTCGTGGTACTCCTCGCGGCCGAGCTTGCCTCTCACCCGGAACCCGAGCACACCCTCCGGCAGGCCGCCGATCGCCTCGACCATGGCGGCACTCTAACCGTGACCGTTTCCGAGCCGCCCTCGGGTGCGGTAGCGGAGGAAGACGGTGCCGTTGCCGAAGCGCCGTTCGTCCACGAGCTCGAGCTTCAGGCGGACGTTGTCGGGCAGTGACTGCTTGCCGCCTCCCACGACGACGGGCGCGAGGAACAGGTGGCACTGGTCGACCAGCCCGGCCTCGAACGCCTGGGCGGCAAGCTCGGGACCGCCCACGGCGAGGTCTCGGTCCGCTGCCGCTTTCAGCTGCCGGACCGAGTCGGGGTCGAACTCCCGCTCGATCCGCGTTCTGGCACTGGAGACCGACTCCAGCGTCCTGGAGTACACGATCTTGTCGAGCGACCGCCAGATGTCCGCGAAGTCCCGGATGACGGCCGGCTCGTCGGTGAGGTCGATCGTCTCCCAGGCGACCAGCACCTCGTACATCCCGCGCCCGAGGAGATAGGTGCCGACCGGCCGTTCGAGGTCGTTGACGAAAGTGTGCACCTCTTCGTCCGGCTCCGCCCAGTCGAACTTGCCGTCCTCGTCCGCGACGTAGCCGTCGAGCGACGTGAGCGCCGAGTAGATCAGCTCTGCCATGGTGATCCTCCTGACTTCGATCGCGATCCGGGAAATCTGTGGCCATCGGCCCTCCTCGGATCGTCCATTCCGTACTTGGACTGCCGGCCGGCAGGCGACTCATCGCGATCAGCAGTTTCCCGGAGCGGCTTCGCGGGCTCTTGCCGATGCCCCGTCCCGCCGGGCGCTCTAGTTTCGGCAGCAGGAAGGAGGTTGCACCATGGCGACGATCAAGGAGGCGGCGGCGGCGTTCCTGGCTACGAAGCGGGTTGCGGTCACAGGCGTCTCGAGGCACCCGAAGGATCACGGCAGCAACGTCGTGTACAAGCGCCTAAGAGACCGGGGTTACGAGGTCTTCGCGGTCAACCCGAACGCAGACGAGGTCGAAGGTGATCGCTGCTTCCACGACCTGAGCTCGATTCCCGGCGGCGTCGACGCGGTTGTAATCGCGACCCGACCCGAGCTCGCCGAAGGGACGATGCGCGAGTGCGCCGATCTCGGCATCGAGCACGTGTGGATGCACCGCGGGCCCGGCGCGGGCAGCGTCTCCGAGGCGGCTGCCGACTACGGTCGCCGGCGTGACATCACGGTGATCGACGGCGGCTGTCCATGCATGTTCGGCCCCACCGCCGACTTCGGGCACAAGGCGATGCGCGTCGTGCTCACGCTCAGCGGCAAGGTCCCGAAGCAGGTCTGACGGTCTGTGGTATCAACGCGGCGTGCTCGCCGCCGTGATCGACTCCGTCCTCCGGCGTCAGGGCGACACCGATGCGACTGTCTTCGGGCACGCGCGACGGCTCGGATTCGCCGGGGTCGAGCTCGCGCTCGGCCGCGACGACGTTCGCGGCCGCGCGCGTGACCGGCTGGAGTCGCTGCAGCGGGCGCAGGAGGCCGCGGGGCTCCGCATCCCCTCGCTGATCCTCTCGGACCACGTGTCCGACGGCGGTCTCGCGGATCCCGATCCGGTGACCCGCGCCCGCGCGGCCGACGACGTTCGCACGGCGATCACCCTCGCGGCGAAGCTCGGCGCCGACATCGTCCTCGTGCCGTTCTTCCTGCGCGGCGACCTCGACGGCGAGGAGGGCTTCGTCCGCTGTGTCGAGTCATTCCGGCCGCTGTGCGCCGAGGCCGCTTCCGCCGGCGTCACGCTGTGCTACGAGGGCACGCTTCCGGCGCCCGAGATTCGCCGCCTGGCGGAGCGCGTCGGCTCGACCGCGTTCGGCTGCTACTTCGACCTCGCCAACCCGCTCGCGGTCGGGCTCGATCCGCCGACGGAGCTCCGCACGCTCGGGGGGCTCGTTCGCCGCGTGCACTTCAAGGAGTCACGGACGGCTCGCGGCGACGCGAGGCCGGGCCTCGGCCGCGTCGACTACGCGGAGTGCGCGCTTGCGCTCGCAGACATCGGCTACGACGGGTGGCTCGTGCTCGAGACACCCGCGGCACCGCCGGCGCTGGTCGCGCGTGACCTGAGCTACGCACGCACGTTCTTTCCGGCCCTGGAGCCGGGTGTCGAGTGGCCGCGCTTCGGCGCGTTCACCTACGACCTCGGGACCGATTGGCCCGGGCTCGCCGCGCGCTGCCGCGACCTCGGCCTGGCGACGGTGCAGCTCGCGCGCGACCGGCTCGACGAGTGCCTCTCGAACCCCGACCTCGCAGCCGAGGTCGACGTGTCCTCGGTAGGCGCGTACCGCAACCTGATCGCGCCGGCTGAACAGGAGCGCCTCGCGAACCTGGATTACGTCGAGCGTTGCCTCGAGCTGGCTCCGCAGCTCGGCGCCTGGGCGGTGTCGACACATGCCGGCACGCGCCACCCGACCGAGGAGTGGGCGGACATGCCCGAGAACGCGGGCCCGGAGGCCTGGGCGACGCTGCTCGACTCCGTCGAGCGCCTGCTGCCGGCGGCCGAGAGCGCCGGTACGGTGCTCGCGCTCGAAGGGAGCGTCAAGAGCGGGCTCCGCACGGTCGCGCGAACAATCGAGCTGCTCGACCGCTTCCCGTCGCCGCACCTGCAGCTCGTCTGCGACCCGTACAACTACGTGTCGCGGGCGCTGCTGCCGGCGCGGGAGCGCGTCGCGCGCGAGCTTTTCGACCGCTTCGAGCCGGTCTTCGTCGTCGCGCACGTCAAGGACGTCGGGCCCGAGGGCGCCGAGGTGTCGACGCCGGAGGTCGGAACCGGGGTCTTCGTGCAGCGGCCGTATTTCGAGTTCCTTCAGGCGCGGCGGCCCGACCTCCCGCTGATCCTCGAGCATCTGGACGAGAGCCGGATCCCGGCGGCGATGGAGCTCGTCAGGCGAGCGTGACGGGCGCCCCCTGCTGCTCGGCTGACCGGCACGCCGCCAGCGTCAGCTCCAGCGAGAGCAGGTTGTGGCGCCCCGAGTTGTGCGGCTCGCGAGCCTCGGCGATCGCGGTCACCAGCTCGCCGAGCGCGCCGGCGAAGCCGTCGACGTACCAGGCGCCTTCGAGCTCGAACTGCTCGACCTCCTCCCCTTCGCGTTCGACCTCGACGAAGTCGGACCCGAGCAGGATGCTGCCGCGGATCGTCCCCTCGGTGCCGTGCACCCAGAAGCGGCAACCCGGTGACGCGGTGCGCGAGCCGCCCACGCTGCGGATGAGCGCGTCCGCCCCGTCCCCGTAGTGGATGTCGATCCAGGCGCCCCAGGGCTGCTTCGTCCCCGCCGGTTGTCCCGGCGAGCGAAACTCGAGCGCGCGGACGCTCTCCGGCGTCCGGCCGTCGAGCCAGCAGCGGCTGATGTCGATCCAGTGCACGCAGTGGTCGTAGAGCACGAGGTGCTCGATCTCGTCGAAGTGCGGGAACTGGTGCACGAACGCGAAGTCCCGGTCGAGGAGGTGCGTCACTGCGTACGCCTCGCCGATCGCGCCCTGCTCGATCAGCCGCGTCGCGATCCGCCACGGCGGCGCCCAGCGCCCGTTCTGGTTGACGGCGAGCGTGACGCCGCTCCGCTCGGCCTCGTCGACAACGGCGCGCGCAGACGCGAGGTCAGGCGCCAGCGGCTTCTGGGCGAGCACGTGCTTTCCCGGCCGCGATCGCGCGCCGAATCAGGTCGACGCGCACGTTCGGGTGGGTCGCGATGTCGACGATCTCGATCGCAGGCTCGGCGAGCAGCTCGTCCAGCGTCTCGAAGACACGCAGCTCCAGGCCGCGTGTCGCCGCCGGCGAGACGTCGTAGACCCCGACGACGTCGCAGCCGTACTGCGCGTACGCCGGCAAGTGCGCGTTCCTCACGATCTGGCCGCAGCCGACGATGCCGATTCCCGGCCGGTAGCCGGGCGGGAACGAGGGGCGGTAGTCGATCACGAGAAGTCGAGCACGACCTGCACGGCCTCGTGCGGTCGCTCGTCGAGAAGGCGGAACGCGTCGGCGACGTCCACGGCGGCGACGACGTGCGAGATCAGCGGCTCGAGCTCGAGCCGACCCTGCATGCGCAGGTCGATCACCGTCCGCTCCAGGCGGGCGACCGACCAGCGCTGCGAGAGCCGCGGCGCCACGTTCGAGATCTGCGACGAGACGAGCTCGATGCGGTTGTGGTGGAACTCCTCGCCGAGCCGGAGGCCGGTCGCGTCGCCCTGCGCGAAGCCGGCGGAGACGACCCGCGCCGCGTACGCAGCCGAGCGGATCGCCTCGTGCAGGGCCTCCGCAGAGCCGGTCAGCTCGATCACGACGTCCGCACCGCGCCCGTCGGTGAGGCGCTTGATCGTCTCGGCGACAGGCTCCGCGGATGCGTCGACGACCACCGCGGCGCCGAGCTTCTGCGCCAGCTCGAGCCGACGGGCGATCCGGTCGACTGCGACAACGGTGCCGCCGTTGAGGCGCGCGAGCTGCGCCGCGATCAGCCCCGGCACGCCCTGGCCGAAGACGGCCACCGTCTCGCCGACGTGCACGTCCGCGTCGAGCACCGCGTTCAGTGCGACCGCACCGATGCGCGGGAACACGCCGCAGAGCGGGGGCGAGCCTGCGGGCAGGACGTGGTCGGCGACCCGCTCCTCGGCCAGCACGGCCGCGCTCCGGTGGCCCCAGATGCCCCACACGACGTCACCGGGCTCGACCGCCGTCACGGCCGCGCCGACCGACTCGACGGCACCGACCTGCTCGTAGCCCCACGCCTCGAGCGGGTACGCGAACGTCGGCTCGCCGTCGACGAAGAGCCTCGCGTCGGAGTCCCACCGCTTCGTCACGTAGGGATTCGTGCCCCGGTACGCCGTCAGCTCGGTGCCGGCGGAGATTCCGGAGAAGAGCGTCCGGACGAGCACCTCACCACGGCCGGGCGCCCGCTCCTCGTACTCGACGAGCGCGACGTCGCGCGGGGCGCGGAAGGCGACCATCCGCTCGGCCACTGGCTATTCGACGGTCGACACGGGCGCGCCCGAGTCGGTCACGGCCGCCTCTCCGTCGGCGTTCATCCAGCGGATCCGCTCGGGCGCGAAGCGCAGCCAGACGTCGGACTCGGGCTCCGGGAAGAGCTGCGGCGACGCGGACACCTTCAGCATGTCCTCGCCCGTCTGGACGGTGAGCAGGTTGTGCGAGCCGAGCGGCTCGACGACGACGACGGTGGCGCGGATCGCACCCTCGCTCGGCTCCGTCCCCACCTGGATCGACTCGGCGCGGATCCCGAGCAGCACCTCGCGGCCCGCGAGCGGGCGCGCGTCCTCGCCCACCGGGAGCGTGCCGCCGCTCAGACGTGCGACCGGCGTCGCCCCGTTCGCGACCACCTCGGCAGCGACGAAGTTCATCGGCGGCGTTCCGATGAACCCGCCCACGAACGCATCCGCCGGCCGGTCGTAGACCGCGAGCGGGCTGTCGACCTGCACGATGTGGCCGGCTTTCATGACGGCGATCCGGTCGCCCATGCTGAGCGCCTCGACCTGGTCGTGCGTCACGTAGATCGTCGTCGCGTCGAGCTTCTGCAGGAGCGCCTTCAGCTCGGCGCGCATCTCCATCCGCAGGAGCGCGTCGAGATTCGAGAGCGGCTCGTCCATCAGCAGCACGTCAGCCCTCGTCGCGATCGCGCGCGCGACCGCGACGCGCTGGCGCTGGCCGCCGGAGAGCTGGGACGGGTAGCGGTCGAGCAGCTCCTCGATGTGCAGCAGCGAGGCGGCCGACTCGACGCGCTCCGCGATGCTCGCCTTGCTCTCCCGCTGCATCTTGAGGCCGAAGGCGACGTTGTCGTACACCTTCATGTGCGGGAAGACGGCGTAGCTCTGGAACACCATCGCGATCCGGCGCCGGCGCGGCTGGAGGTTCGTCGCGTCGCGGCCGCCGATCCACACGCGCCCACTGTCGACCTTCTCCAGGCCCGCCAGACAGCGAAGGAGCGTCGTCTTCCCGCAGCCGGAGGGCCCGAGGAGGACGACGAACTCGCCGTCCGCGATCTCGAGATCGACGTCGTCGACGGCGACAACCTTGCCGAACGTCTTGCGGATCAGTTCGAAGCGGACGTCAGCCATTTATCTGACCACCCTCCCCCACATGTTGAAGAGGTACTTGCGGATGAAAAAGATCACGATCAGCGACGGCGCGAGCAGGAAGAAGCCGCCCGCGAACTTGAACGGCAACGGCGAAGCGTTCAGCACCGCGAGGATCTGCGCGGGCAGCGTCCGCTCCCGCAGCGTCAGGATCGCGGCCGCGAAGACCTCGTTCCACGAGATGATGAAGACGAAGATCGCCGCCGCCGCCAGGCCGGGGAGGGCGAGCGGCAGCACGATTCGCACGACGGCCGAGAACCGGCTGCAGCCGAGCGTCATCGCGGCCTCCTCGAGCTCGACGGAGATCCCCGCGAAGACACTCGAAGTCACCAGCACCGCGAACGGCAGCGCGAGCGCCGCGTGGGCGATCGCGACGCCGTAGACCGTGTCGTCGATCCCCCAGCGGAGAAAGATGACGGCGAGCGGGATCGAGAGGATCACGATCGGGAAGGCGCGCGTGCCGACGACCGCGAGTCGGAACGTATCGGCGCCGCGGAACGCGTAGCGTGCGAGCGCGTAGCCGGCGGGGATCCCGACGCCGAGCGCGATCACGAGCGTCAGGATCGCGACGATGACGCTGCGCTGGAGCGAGGGGACGATCCCCTCGGAGTCGAGGAAGAAGCGCATCGTGTCGGTCGACATGTCGCGCGGCAGGAGCTGCTTCGGGTACGCGTACACGGCCTCCTCGGTCGAGAAGGCGGCGAGCGTGATGAAGTAAATGGGGACGAGCACCCAGAGCGCGAGCAGGATCGCGGCGGCGTACTTGAGCGTCCCGATCGCCGCCTTTCTCATCTCAGCAGCTGCTCCTTCCTCGTGCGCAGCATGCGCAGGATGACGATCGCGGAGACGACCGAGAGCACGAGGATCAAGGCCGCGTACGCAGCCGCGACGTTCGCGTCCTGGTTCGTCGTCTCCCAGCGGTACGCCTCGGCCGCGAGCACGGTCGTCCCTTCACCCGCGATCGCGATCACCGTCGCGAACACCTCGAACGCGAGGATCACGCGCAGGAGCAGGGCAACCTGGATCGACGGCTTCAGCATCGGCAGTGTCACGTGCCGCAGCCGCTGCCAGAAGCTTGCGCCGAACACCTCCGCGGCCTCGTTGAACTCACGCGGGATGCTCTGCAGCCCGGCGACGATGATGATCATGATCAGCGCCGTCGAGCGCCAGATCTCGGCGACCACGATCGTGGCGAGCAGCGTCCTCTGGTCAGTCGGGTCGAGCCAGATCCGCGGGAACGTCGGGTCGGTGAGGCCGAGGTGGCTGAGGATCGTGTTGAGGTACCCGCGCTCGGTGAAGATCGACGACCAGACGATCCCTGCGGCGAGGTCGGAGATCGCGAGCGGGAGCAGGAAGATGTAGAGGAAGATTCCGCGCCCCTTCAGGCTCGTGTTGACGAGGAGCGCCATGGCGAGGGCGAGCGCGAACTGGACCGGGATGATCACGGCGATCAGGATCAGGGTGTTCTTGAACGCCTCCTCGAAGCGGAGGTCGTCGCGCATCCGCTCGAAGGCCGTCAGGCTCCAGACGCCGTCCTCACGGAACGCCAGCGTGAACGCCTCGACCATCGGCCAGCCGAAGAAGAGGGCGAGGTAGGCGAGCGTCGGGAGGACCAGCCAGTACGGCAGGACCTCCCAACGCCTCATGCGCTGCGCGACCGACGTCGGCTGCGCGACCGACTCCACGCGCTACTTCACCTGGCAGGGACCGTTGCTCGGCGGGTCGGGCCGCCAGCACGGGGCGCCCGTCTTGGTCATGATCGCCTGGAGGTTCGCTCCTTCGTCGTTCAGGACCGTCCGGATGTTCTCGTCCCGGATGACGGTTCGGGTGAACGTGTTGCGGTAGACCGTGCTGAAGTTGCCGCCCTCGGCGCCGAGGCCGATCGGCAGCAGCGCCGGCAGCGCCCTCGGCGACGCCTGCATGATCTTCACCGCGTTCGACTGCGCCCGCAGGCCCTCGGGCAGGCGCTTCGACAGCCGTCCGCCGACGACGGGGAAGAACCCGACCGTCGAGAGCGTCTTCGCCTGCGTGCTGACGCTCAGCAGGTGCCGGATCAGCTCCCTCGCCCCGTTCGGGTTCGGCGCCGAGCGCGGGATCGCGAGCCCGGCCAGCACCGGCATGTAGGCGAGACCCTTGGGGCCGATCGGCGCGGGGAAGACGACGAACGCATCCGGCCGGGTGATGAGCGCGTTCCGCAGTCGCGCCACGTGCTCCCACGCGAGCAGGACTTCCTCCGAGAGGAGCGGGTCCTGCATGAACCCGTACGTCAGCGACTGCGGATGCGACTGGCCCCAGATCGACTTCATCCACTGCCAGCTCGCGGCCGCGAGGGGCTGCTTGAAGGTCGTCACGACGCCGCCGCTGTAGGCGGGCACGGAGTACCCCTGGAAGAAGCGGTGGATGAGGCCGTTCGACCCGCCGGGGAATCCGGTGCGGGGGCCGTAGCGGGCCCTGATCGCCTTCGCCCACTGGTTGTACTGGCCGTAGGTGAGGCGGTTGAGGGTGGCGCCGCGCGGCAGGAGCGGCAGCACGCGCCTGTTCGCGATGCAGACGTACGTCGCCTGCATCCACGGGATGTAGTACTGCCGGCGCGTCCCGAGCTTCCCGAGTGTCATGAAGTCCCTGCCGATCGCCGTCCGCCCGGAGGAGAACTCCCTCACGAGCGGGGTCAGGTCGGTCAGGATGTTCTTGTCCTCGATCGTCGAGAAGTTGCCGTGCAGGGCGCCGAGCAGGTCGACGGTGCCGCGTCCGGCGCGCGCCTCGGCCTGGACGCGGTTGTCGAACTCGGCGTCGGACGCGGCGAAGATCGGCCGTGCAGCGCCCGTTGAACCCCCTGAGCATGGTGTTCCGGAACGCCTCCGACTCGGCGACCGGAGCGAGCTGGTTGGAGTAGAACGT
The DNA here is from genome assembly GCA_963802765.1 of uncultured Gaiellaceae bacterium. Classification (GTDB taxonomy): domain Bacteria; phylum Actinomycetota; class Thermoleophilia; order Gaiellales; family Gaiellaceae; genus Gaiellasilicea. Next base: position 80,990 of record CAWDJZ010000014.1, on the reverse strand, counting down.
GACGTTGCCGGCCGGTGCTCCGAAAGCCCGGTCGGCCAGAACGCCGCCGAGCGCGAGCGCACCGCCGGCGAGTGCCGCCTTCTCGAGCAGCGAGCGGCGGTCGAAGGCGAGCTCCGGATCGAAGCCGAAGTCCTCGTTGTCGGCCATGGTGTTGCTCCCTCCTTCTAGCTGTCAGGCCCCGGGTCCGGGGGCGCGGTTGAAGACTGATCGAAGAGCGCGTCGAGCACCAGGGCGGCGGTCCAGGAGAACTCCTCTCCGCCGTGGCCGCGACCGTTCGTGGGGCTGTAGTGCTCCCAGAAGCCGGAGCGCCGCGGCAGCCCGACGAGTGCGGCTCGAACGCGCCGGGCCAGGTCGAAATAGCCGTAGCGGACGAGGCCGCGGTAGAGGAACCAGTTCATGACGGGCCAGATCGGGCCGCGCCAGTAGAGGATCGGCTCGAAGCGGGGGTCGCCCGGAGGCAGGCTCGCGAGCGCCCACTCGTCGGCTGCGAGCGCGACGCCCGCCTCCCCGAGCCGCGCGACCATCACGGCCGCGCGGTCTTTGCCGGGAACGCCCGCGTAGAGCGGCGTGAAGCCGGCCGCGGTGCGTGTGGCGATCAGCTCGCCGGCGCGGACGTCGAAGTCGTCGTAGACGGCGTGCTTGCCGTCCCAGAGCTTCTCGTTCATCGCGTCCGCGGTGAGCTCGGCCCACTCCTCGTAGCGGCCCGGATCCTCGCCCGTGGCGCGCGCGATCTCGGCGAGGTCGCGGTTCGCCTGCACGAGGAGCGCGTTGAAGATCGCCGCCTGGACGACGAACGGCGACACCTCGCGGAGCTCGTCCGGCCGGTAGCCGTGCTTCCGGAAGAGGCCGACCAGGTACGCGTACCGGTCGTAGTGCTCGTTGGTCGGCCGCTGGAACGTGTCGGAGAACTCCGTGTCGACGCGGCGGTACTCGGGCACGTCGTCCGCCGTGAGCGCGATCCGTCCGAGCGGCCCGTCCCAGAGCGGGGAGTTGTCCATGCCGGTCTCCCACGGGTGCCAGACCTCGGCCAGGCCGTCGCCGTCCCGCACGCGCTCCCGGTAGATGTACTCGTGCCAGGCGGCAAGCTTCGGCAGGAGCTCGCGCGCGAAAGCCGCCGCGCGCTCGTGGTCTCGCCCGTGCCGGAGGACGTGCAGCACCGCGGTCGCGTGAATCGGCGGCTGGACGATGCCCGACGTCTGCGGCGTCCGCGGCGCGTCGGGCGAGCGCTCCGCCTGCCAGAACTCGGGGCCGGGGAAGTAGTGCGCGCCCTCGGTGAAGACGATGTGCGGGAGAAGGCCGTTCCGCCACTGGCCTCGGAAGAGCGACACGAGCTCGCGCTCGGCGCGCTCCTGGTCGACGCGCGCGTAGCCGATCGAGTGGCACGCGGAGTCCCAGCTCCACTGGTGGGGGTAGAGCTGCGGGGAGGGCTTGGTCGCGTGGCCGATCCAGTTGCCGTCGAGAATCGCGAGCGCCTGCCGCGCGAGCTCCGAGTCGCGCTCGTCGAGGTCCCCGTCGAGGAGCGCGGCGGCACGGCCGTTGCCGATCGTCCGGTCTCCCGCAGAATTTGTCATACGAGCGTGACAATTCTGTCGCGGCCGTTCTATCGTGTCAATGTGCGGAAGAGAACGAGCTCGTGTGGACATCGATAGCCGGCCGATCCCGCCGTACTTCCAGCTGAAGACGCTCCTGCTCGACGCGATCCTGAGCGGCGAGTACGCACCCGGCGACCGCCTGCCGACCGAGCACGAGCTCTGCGCGCGTTACGGGATCAGCCGCACGCCGGTCGGCCGCGCGCTCTCGGAGCTCGCCGCCGAAGGCGTGATCCTGCGCCGCCGCACGGCACGGCACGTTCGTGAATCCGCACTGGCTGCGCAGACCGGCCGACGGCGCCGAGGTCCGGGTCGTCGTGCCCGAGGGCCCCTGGGAGGAGATGATCCGCAGCGCCGCGCCGGGGGCGAGCGTCGTCGCCGTCTCGAGGCCGTCGTTGCACGAGTCGCTCACGCATGCGATCGCGGAGGGCAGCGCGCCCGACGTCGCCGTCCTCGACTCCGTCTGGGTGCCGGAGTTCGCGACCGCGGGCTTCCTCCACCCGCTCGAGGACGTCGACGCGGAGTGGGTGCGCTCGGTGCACGATGCCGACTTCCTCGCGCCGGTCGTCGCGGCGAACCGGTACGAGGGCAGGACCTACGGTGTCTCCGCATTCGCGGACGTCGCGGGTCTGTGGTACTCCAGGGCCGCGCTCCGGCGGGCGGGCGTCGCGGCGCCGACGACCTGGAGCGAGCTGCGGTCGGCCGCGCGCGCCACGGCGGGCGGCCGGATCCGCCACCCGATCGTGATGCCGGGCGGCTCGCGCGCCGGAGAGACCACTGCCTACTGCCTGATCGCTCTCCTCGCCGGCAACGGCGTGCGCGTCCTCGATGCCGACGGCGTGACCGTGGGGAGCCGCGCCGCCGCGGACACGTTGCGCTTCGTGCGCAGGCTCGTCGTCGACGGGCTGATGCCCGTCGACGTGGTCGGCTACGAGTGGAACCGCGCGGTCCGCCTGCTCGCCGACGGGCGGGCGGCCTTCGCGCTCGGGGGGAGCTACGAGGCGGCCGTGCTCGCACAGGAGCTCGGCGTGCCGTTGAGCGACGTCGCCGAGCAGGTCGGCTTCGCGGCCGTGCCGGGCGGGCCGAGAGGCCGCCCCGCCGTCGCGAGCGGCGGGCTCGTCTTCGCCATCCTCCGCCAGGCGGCTCAGCCAAAGGCTGCGATGCGGCTCCTGCGCGACGTCGTCGCGCCGGAGCTCGTCGCCCGCGTTGCCCGGGAGACCGGGCGGATTCCGGCGCGGCGCTCGGCGGTCGAGCTCGCCGCGCCCGGCCTGCCGTTCGTCGCGGAGACGGCGGCCATGCTGGAGCACGCCGTCACGCGTCCGGCGACACCGCTCTATCCGCGCGTCTCGGCGCAGCTGCAGGCGATGCTCGAGGCGGTGCTCACCGGTCGGCGCACGCCGACGCAGGCTGCACGCCACGGAGCGGAGCTCGTCGCGGCGATCACGGGCCTGCCGCTCGCCGAGTCCGCCGCTACTGCCTCGTCATCGCGATCCTGAGGCGCTCCTCGGCCGAGATCAGGTGGTCGAGGTCCTCGGCGGCCTCGTCGAGGTCGATCTGCACCCAGTCGATGGTGCCGCTGAAGTGGCTGCTCTCGGGGGTGTAGTCGTCGCTGACGGGCGAGGCGGTGTCGGAGCCGACGTCGCAGGTCTCGTCGGCCGAGAACGCCATCGGGACGGTGCCTTCGACGCGCCCCTCCCCGGCCTTCTCGCCGTCGACGTAGAGGGAGACGGTGCCGCCCTTGCGCGAGGCCGCCGCCGTCGTAGGCGAACTCCATCCGCACCTGGTGCGTGCCGGGCGGGATCTCCCTGTCGCCCTCGACGTAGAAGCGCTGGAGGCCGAAGAGGTTGTAGCAGTACTTCGGCCTGCCGTTCTTGACGTAGAGGCTCCAGCCCGCGAACTCCCCGCCCTGAGCCACGATCACACCCTCCGCACCGCCGTCCGGAACCGTGAGCTCGGCGGTCACGGAGTGCGACTTGTTCTTGACGTTGATCGACCGAGTTCTCGCTCAGCCGGCCCATGCCGGCGAACAGGAGCTGCGAGTTGCCCGTGATCAGCGTCGGACGCCCGGCGAGGTCGGAGTTGAAGCGCTCGACGCGCCGGTCGTCCAGCGGCAGCACGTTGTACTTCTGCGCCTCCTCCATGAAGAGCGCCTTCAGCTCCTCGAGCTTCTCGGGCATCTCGGCCGCGAGGTCGTGCGCCTGGCTCCAGTCGGTGTTGGTGTCGTAGAGCTCCCAGGTGTCGTCCTGCGAAGGGGGGCAGCTCCTCCGATGCACCCAGGGGGTCGAGTGGCGGGTGACCGCGGTCCAGCCCTTGTCGTAGATCCCGCGGTTGCAGAACATCTCGAAGTACTGCGTCTCGCGCCGTTCCGCCGCGCCCGCGTCGTCGAACGCGTAGCGCATGCTCACGCCCTCGATCGGCTTCTGCGGGACGCCGTGGACCGTCTTCGGCTCGGGAAGGCCCGCCGCGTCGAGCACCGTCGGGGCGACGTCGATCACGTGATGGAACTGGTTGCGGACCTCGCCCTTGGCCTCGATGCCCTTCGGCCAGTGGACGATCGTGCCGTTGCGCGTCCCGCCCCAGTGGGAGGCGACCTGCTTCGTCCACTGGTACGGCGTGTCCATCGCGTGCGCCCAGCCGACCGCGTAGTGGTTGTACGCCGTCGGAGTGCCGAACTCGTCGATCTTCGAGACCATGAACTCCGTCGTCTCGAGCCCGAAGGCCCCGTTGAGGACGACCAGCTCGTTGAAGCAGCCGTTCGGGGTGCCTTCGGCGCTCGCGCCGTTGTCGCCGTTGATGTAGTAGATCGAGCGTGTCCTCGAGGATCCCGAGGTCCTCGAGCGCGTCGACGAGTCGCCCGATGTGATGGTCGGTGTGCTCGAGGAAGCCGGCGTACACCTCCATCTGCCGCGAGAGCACGGGCTTCAGGTCGTCCGGGATGTCGTCCCAGGCGGGGATCTCCGCCGGGCGAGCGGTCAGCTCGGCCTCGGGCGGGATCACGCCGAGCTCCTTCTGGCGGGCGAACGTCTCCTCGCGCAGCTTGTCCCAGCCCTGGTCGAACTTGCCCTTGTACTTCGCCGACCACTCCGGCGTCACGTGGTGCGGCGCATGCGTCGCACCCGGGCGCGAAGTAGACGAAGAACGGCTTGTCCCCCATCAACGCCTTCTGCTGCCGGATCCACTTGATCGTCTTGTCGGTCATGTCCTCGGTGAAGTGGTAGCCCTCCTCCGGCGTCCGGTCGGGCTCGACCGGCGTCGTCCCCTCGTAGATGGCCGGGTAGTACTGGTTCGTCTCCCCGCCGATGAAGCCGTAGAAGTACTCGAAGCCGCCGCCGCCGCTCGGCCACGAGTCGAACGGGCCGAGCGGGCTCGTCTCCCAGACCGGCACCTCGTGGCACTTCCCGAACTGGGCGGTCGCGTAGCCGTTCAGCTTCAGCGTCTCTGCGAGCGGAGCGCAGGTGTTCGGGCGGATCGAGTTGTAGCCCGGCGCGGAGGTCGCGATCTCCGTGATCCCGCCCATCCCGACCGTGTGGTGGTTGCGGCCCGAGAGGAGCGCCGCGCGGGTCGGCGAGCAGAGCGCGGTCGTGTGAAAGCGCGTGAACTTGAGCCCTTCCCCGGCGAGACGCTCGGCCGTCGGCGTCTGGCACGGGCCGCCGAACGCGCTCGAGGAGCCGAAGCCGGCGTCGTCGATCAGCACGACCAGGACGTTCGGCGCACCCGCCGGCGGTCGCAGCGGCGCGATCGGCGGGAACTTCGCGTTCGGATCCTTCGCGTCCTCGTAGACCGGTCCCTCGTAGGGGCGGTCGGGAATCGGGAGCGCTTCACGCTCCTCTCGCGTGGGCTCGGACACAGGGTCTCTCCTCTTCTCGGGTCTGGACAAACCATGCCGGTGGTCCGGGTGAGGCGGCATCACCCGATCCGGAGGATCTTTCAGCCGATCCGCGCTGCTCGTGAGACACGCAGCAGGTACTCCTCGCGGTTGAGCGGATTGCGGTCCGACCGTGGGCGGCTCGGGATCGCGCCGCTGACGGCCCGGTAGGAGTCGAACTCGCACTCCAGCACGCCTTCGCCTCGCGTCAGCGCCGGCAGCTCGAGCCTCAGCTCGTGCACGTGCGCCGCCGCGATCTCTCCCTCGATCGTGCAGGACGAGCCTCGGATCGTCGGCGCCTGCGGGACGGCCCGCAGCCGGGCAAGCGCCGGCAGGAGCGGTCCGAGCACGTCCGCCGGCACCTCGAGATGGAAGCGGTGGATCGGCTCGTACACGACCGTGCCCGCGTCTTTCAGGGCGCTCATGACGACGAGCGGCGTCAGCCCGCGGAAGTCGGCGCCGGTCGTCGACATGCTCTTGTTGAAGCGCTGATGCGCATGGCTCTGGCGCGGCAAGTAGCCGGAGTGCGTCATCGCAACCATGCAGTCGGTGACTTGCCACCCGTGGATCCCTTGCTGCAGCGTCTCGCGAACGGTGTCCTCGACCGCCCGGAAGAACGCGGGCGGCATCGACCCCAGCTCCACCTCCACCCGGAACTCCACGCCCGAGCCGACCGCGGCCGGTTCGATCCGCAGCCCGACGGTGGCAAGGAACGGATTCGGCTGCTCGCGGAGGAACTCGACAGCGGCACCGGTGCCGGCGGGCCGCTCGATGCAGATCGTCGTCGTCTCGCGGAAGCCGACGTCGAGGCCGAAGTCGTTCGCCAGCGTCGCCTGGATGACCTCCTTCTGCACCTCGCCGTAGAGCGACACGGCGATCTCCTGACGCACGTCGTCCTGTCGGACGTCGATGAGCGGGTCCTGCTCCGCGAGCTGTGCGAGCGCGACGCGGAGCCGACCCTTGTCGTCCGGCCGCTCGGGGACGACGACCGTCTCCAGGGTCGGCGGGGCGAAGTGGTGCTCCGCGTTCGAGTGCGGCACGCCGAGCGCATCGCCGATCTGGATCTCGTTCAGACCCCAGAGCTTCCCGATCTCCGTCGCGGAGACGGACGCCCGGCGAACGCTCGTGCCGCGGTCGAAGACACTGATGGCGGTCACCTTGCCCTCGGCGCCGTCGCCGCCGAAGCGCAGCCGATCTCGCGTCCGCACCGTGCCCGAGAACATCCGGACGTACGCCACCTTCTCGCCGGCCGGGCCGCGCTCGATCTTGAAGACGCTGCCCGCGACGGGACCGTCGACGTCTCGACCGGCCGCCGGAAGCAGCTCCGCGATGCCGCTCGTCAACGCGTCCACGCCGGCCCCCGTGATTGCCGAGCCGAAGAACACCGGGTGCACGAGCGCGCGCTTCGTCTGAGCAGCGAGCTCCGCGCGGAGCCGCCGGTACGGAACGCTCGTTTCGTCCTCGACGTACGCGGCCAGGAGCGCATCGTCGTGCTCGGCGAGAAGCGAGGCCAGCCTCTCCGTGAAGTCAGCGTCGACACCACCCGAGGGCGTGAACACGGCGGCGCGCGTGCCGAGGTCACGCGCGGATCCCATCGGGATGATCGCCGGCGTCAGCTTCTCGGAGATGCCCTGCAGCACGCTTTCGTACTGCGCGCCCCGGCGGTCGATCTTGTTCACGAAGAGCAGTGTCGGTACGCGCAGGCGCCGCAGCGCGCGCATCAACACGCGGGTCTGCGACTGCACACCCTCGACGGCGGAGATCACGAGCACGGCGCCGTCGAGCACGCTCAACACCCGCTCCACCTCCGCGATGAAGTCCGGATGGCCCGGAGTGTCGATCAGATTGACGGTGACGTCGTCGATCGCAAACGACACGACCGCGGACTTGATCGTGATGCCGCGCTCCTGCTCGAGCGCGAGCGAGTCGGTCTGCGTCGTGCCGGCATCGACGCTGCCGATCTCGTCGATCACGCCGGCCGCGTAGAGCAGCCGCTCGGTGAGAGTTGTCTTACCGGCGTCTACATGCGCCAGGATCCCCAAGTTCAACGTTCTGCGAAGCACGAGTCATACCCTCCGAATAGGTCACAAACGCCTTCTCGATGGTCATGACAGGTGCGCGCACGTCGGCTCCTTGGTGGATTTGGCGCAGAACCGGGAGTAAAGCAGAAAGGCGCTGCCCGACAACGTCCGCTCGGGCCATGTCGGGGCCAGGACCCGTCACGTCTGCCCGGGACATGACGGGTTCAGAGCCCGTCATGTGCTGAACGGACACGGCCGGTGAGCAGGCGACTCAGCATTGGCCCCGCGAAGAGCCCCGAACGCCGGCAAGGCGCCACGTCCGCTCGAGCCATGTCGGGGCCAGGACCCGTCACGTCTGACCGGGACATGTCGGGGCCAGGACCCATCACGTCCGCCTCGGACATGACGGGTCAGAGCCCTTCTACTGGTCCTGCAGGTAGGCGAGGACCGCGAGCACGCGGCGGTGGTCGGTCTCCGAGGGGGGAAGCCGGAGCTTCATGAGGATGTTCGCGACGTGCTTCTCGACCGCGCCGACGGTCAAGGTCAGCGCTTCCGCGATCCCGGCGTTCGACCGTCCTTCCGCCATCAGGCCGAGAACCTCCCGCTCGCGCGGCGTCAGCCGCTCGAGCGGGCCCTCGCTCCTTCTACGCGAGAAGAGCTGTGCGACGACTTCCGGATCGAGCGCGGTCCCTCCTTCCGCGACGCGCCGGACCGCGTCGACGAAGTCGCGGACGTCCATGATCCGGTCCTTGAGCAGGTAGCCGACGCCGCCCCGCCCGTCGGAGAGCAGCTCGGCCGCGTAGGTCAGCTCGACGTACTGCGAGACGACGAGGATCGCCGTCTCCGGCGCGCGCTGCCGCAGCTCGAGCGCGGCCCGCACGCCCTCGTCTCGAAAAGTCGGCGGCAGCCTGATGTCGACGATCGCGATGTCGGGCTGTTCGAGCGTCACGGCGTGAAGCAGCGCGTCCCCGTTGTCCACGGCTCCCACGACCTCGAAGCCGTTGTCGCGGAGCAGCCGCGTGAGACCGTCGCGCAGGAGCGCGAGATCCTCGGCGATCACGACGCGCACGGCAGCTCCACCCGGACGGTCGTCGGACCGCCCACGGGGCTCTCGACCCGCAAGGTTCCGTCCAGCGCCTCCGCCCGCTGCCGGAGCCCGGTCAGGCCGCGGCCGGACGGATCCGCCCCACCCTCCCCGTCGTCCACGATCTCCGCCACGAGCACGCGGTCGGTCCGCTGGATACGGATGTCGACGTGCTCCGCGCGCGCGTGCTTGATCGCGTTCGCGAGCGCCTCGGCGACCGTGAAGTAGGCGGCGGTCTCGACCGCCGGAGCGGGCCGCTCGGCGACGTCGACGGCCGAGCGAAGCGGGGACGGGGCTCCGGGCGACGAGGGCGGCCAGAGCCGCCTCCAGCCCGCGGTCGGTGAGGATCGGCGGGTGGATCCCGCGGGCGAGATCGCGGAGCTCCTCGAGCGCCTCGGCCGCGCCGACCCGAGCCTCGGCGAGCAGCGCCCGCACGGCTTCGGGATTCGTGTCGAGGTTCTGCTCCGCCATCCCGAGGCTCATGCCGAGCGCGACCAGGCGGGCCTGGGCGCCGTCGTGCAGGTCGCGCTCGATCCGCCGCAGCTCCGTCTCCTGGACGTCGACCGCGCCGGCACGGCTGGCCTCGAGGGCTTCGATCCGGTGATGGTGCGACGCGTAAACGACCGCAGCGTGGATGACGATGAGCAGCGCGAGGCCGAGAGCCGGCCAGATCGGCCAGAAGTAGCCGCGGGTCGTGATCGCCCAGACCGCGACCAGGAAGCCGAACAGCACGACCGAGACTCCGATCTGGATCGCCAACGGCTTGCTTCCGCCCGCGAGCCGGACCGCGGCGGGGTGCTCGTCGACGAGCAGCACGACGCCCGGGATCCCGAGCAGGAGCGCGAGCGAGAGCAGCGGCCAGATCGGCCAGAAGTAGTCGCCGGGAGTCAGGCCCCAGATGACGATCAGGAGGACGACGATGCTCGTCGCGACCAGCGAGGTGATCGTCAACGCACGCAGGAGCAGCGCCCTCGTCTCGTCGGGCGAGCGGACGACTGCAGCGCCGTCGCCGGCGAGCGCCCAGCCGGCCAGGCGCCGGGAGAGGCTCGTCAGCGGGCCGAGCAGGTGCACGAGCCCGAGGACCACGATGAACCCGACAGCCGCGACCGGAACCGCCTCGAGGGCGCTGTCGACGCTGATGAACCCGAAGACGTCGTCGCTGTCACCCCAGCGGTACCAGACCGGCACCGTGAGGAGCTGCAGCCCCCAGCTGAGAAGCGTCAGCGGCACGAGCGCGATCGGCCATGCGAGCAGGAAGTAGGCCTGCTGCCGCCAGAACGACCGGTCGCGGAAGACCGCGAAGCCACGATCCCAGAACCCTCGCCCCTCGGCCGAGACCGGCGGGCGGGTGCGGATTCCGAGCAGGGAGTCCGCCACGTAGGCCTGCGTCCGCGCGAGCAGGCCGACTGCGGCGCGAAGCCCGATCAGCAGCGGCACGACGAGCGGCGTGATCGCAAAGACCAGCGTGATCGGCCAAGCCGCGACGAGCAGGGTGAAACCGACGACTCCGAGTCCGAGCTGCGCGACCTGGAAGAGCAGCGCCCTGTACGTGTCGGCGCTGGCGAGCGGACCGAACAGACGACGCATCATGCGGCGGCTCCAACATCGCGGCGCGAGCCTTCCAGCTCGAGCCGGGGCAGCCACCCGAGCCACCGTGGGAGATACCAGTTCCACTCTCCGAGCAGCTTCATCGTCGCGGGCAGGAGCACGGCGCGGACGATCGTCGCGTCGAGCAGGACCGCGACGGCCAGACCGACACCGAACTGCTTCAGCATGATGAGCGACAGCGTCCCGAAGATCGAGAACACGAACACCATCACGACCGCGGCGCTCGTGACGACGCCTGCGGTGGTCTTGATGCCGTGGGCGATCGCGTCCTCGGTCCGCATGCCGCCGTCGTGGGCCTCGCGGATGCGGCTGAGGATGAAGACGTGATAGTCCATCGAGAGCCCGAACAGGATCACGAACAGGAACACTGGCAGCCAGGCCATCACGCCGCCCGTGTAGTCGAAACCGAGCAGGTCCTTCGCCAGCCCGTACTGGAACACCAGCACCAGGACGCCGAACGCAGCGGCCACAGAGAGCAGGTTGAGGACGACCGCCGTCCCGGCGATCACCACCGACCGGAACGTCACGAGCAGGAGCAGGAACGCGAAGGCGAGCACGAAGGCGAAGACGAGCGGCGCCTTGCCGTACATGCCGTCGCTGAAGTCCTTCGAGATCGCGGTCGAGCCCGTGATCCCCGCCTCGACACCCGGCACCGAGCCGACCGTGTTCGGCACGACGTCGTCCCGCAGCGTCGAGACCGCCGAGTAAGAGGTCTCGTCGCTCCCGGACCCATCCAGCGGCAGCTCGATCCTGGCCACGGTGCCTGTGTCGTTCACGTCGACGGTGACGGGCTCGTGCACCGCTCCGCTGGCGAGCGCGCGCCGCTCGAGCTGGTCGATCGACGCGGCGACTCGCGAGTCGCGGACGGACGGCGCCTTGACGACCGCGACGGCCGGATCGGCCTCGCCGGGGAAGGCCTGCTGGAGACGGTTGAATGTCTGAACGGCCTGCAGGTCCTGCGGCAGCGCCTCGGGCCCGGGGACGACCGCCTTCAAGCCGAGTGCGGGGAGCGCGAGGGCAAGGAGGATGCCGGCCGAGACAACGACGGCGGCGAGCGGACGTCGCAGGACGCGGTCGACGATCGCGCCCCAGGCGCGGCCGCCGCCCGGCCGCTGATAGCGGTAGAGGAAGGGCACGCGCGCCTTGTCGACACGATCGCCGAGGCGTGACAGCAGCGCGGGCAGGACCGTGAGCGACCCGAGCACGGCGATCGCGACGACCATGATCGTCGCCATGGCGAACGAGCCGAAGGTCTTGTCTCCGGTCAGGAACATCCCGGCCATCGCGATCATCACGGTGAGCCCGGAGATGAGGACGGCGCGGCCCGACGTGGCGGCAGCCGCCTCGAGCGCGGCGCGCTCGCTGCGTCCCGCGGCCCGCTCCTCACGCTCGCGCTTCAAGTAGAAGAGCGAGTAGTCGACGCCGACGGCGAGCCCGATCAACAGCACGACGGCGCTGACGTTGTCGTCCACGGGCCAGAAGTGGCTCGGGATGGCGAGCAGGCCCATCGTCGCGAACACGCCAGAGAGCGCGAGCAGCAACGGGATGCCGGCGGCGACGAGCGCGCCGAAGGCGATCACCAGGATGACGATCGTCACCGGCAGTGAGAGCAGGCCCGCCTGCTCGAGATCCTTGCCGACCGACTCGTCGATCTCCTTCTCGGCCGTCGCTTCGCCGAAGGCGCCGAACGAGAACTGCGGATGCTGCGCTCTCACCTCGTCGACCGCGGCGATCACCGGGTCGATCCGCTCGACGGCCGTGTCGGGGTCGCCGCGAATGTCGAAGCGCACGAGCGCCGAGTGCCGATCCGCCGCGATCTGCTCCGCGTTCGCCGGATCGAGCGGGCTCCGCACGTCGACGACGGCGGGAACTGCGGCGACTCCGGCGGTGAGATCCTCGACGGCTGCCTCGAAGGCCGGGCTGTCCACGGTGAGCGTGCGGCTCTGGATCAGGACGGTCTCTCCGGCCGGACGCTGGAAGCTCTCCTCGAGAATCTTCTCCATCCGCCCGGACTCACCGGGGATCCCGTCGGAGTCCCCCAGTTGCTTCGTGCCGACGGCGCCGCCGACGACGACAGCGACGACAACGAATGCGATCCAGCCGAAGGTGGCGGTCTTCCAGTGCGAGGCGCTCCAGCGCCCCGCGCGGGCTGCGAGATTGCGGCTCATGGGTGCTTCCCTTCACTCGTTTGCAGCATGAGTCGAGGGTCGCTGCGGCCCAGGCGCAGGACAATGGCGGCGCCGGGTGTCTCACGGTGGGGCTAGCACCAGTGCCTGTAAGACTGGAGCGGAAAGCCGTTGCCCAGCTCCGAAGGAGGCAGCCAGTGCAACCTGACGCGGCTCACCGACTCTTCGCGCTCGCACCTGATGCCGGCGAGACGCTCGCGTTCGGCGAGGTGACGATCCTGGTCCGCGCCTCGTCGGAAGCGACCGGGGGTGCGTTCACGCTCTTCGAGGAATTGCCACCCCTGGCGGACACGCCCTTGCACGTCCACGAACGGGAGGACGAGCTGTTCTACGTGCTCGAAGGCGAGCACGTCTTCCAGATTGGCGACGAGGACTTCCCGGCCTCTCCCGGCGGGGTCGTCTTCGCGCCCCGCGGCATCCCTCACGCGCAGCGGCGGGTCGTCCCGAACGAGGGGCGGCTGCTCGTCCTTACCGCCCCGGCGGGGCTGGAGGGCTTCTTCCGCGAGCTCGCCGCGGCGCAGCATGCCGGAACGCTGGGCCCGGATGCATACGCCGGCGCGTCACGAAACTACGGCATCACCTGGATCAACTGAACGCCGGTGGGCTTGTTGTCTAGTCCTCGCCGTCCCAGTAGTCGAGCATCGGGCCGGGACGGCTGAGGAGGACGCGCTCGCCCTTCACGTTCCGCGCCCCGAACTTGCCGCTGTCGGCGTAGTGGATGAGGTCGGGCGCGATCAGCGTCGAGAGCATCAGGACGCGGATCGGAACCTCGGTGCGGTTGCTGACCTGGTGCAGGCCCTCGTCCCCGCGCGGGAACGCGACGACGTCGCCCTCCTTCAGGTCGTGCTCGCCCTCAGGCGTGCGCAGCGTCGGCCGGCCGCGCACGACCAGCAGCCACTCTTCGTTCGCGTGATGCGTGTGGTAGGGCCAGAGGCGGTCGCCCGGCTCGAGCTCGTACATGCTCCCGCCGATCAGCTCCGCTCCGATGCGCGCGCCGACCCAGGCGTCCTTGCTGCGCCAGCCCGGCCGATCCTCGGCTCGGTCCCACTCGTCGCCGTACAGGTTGAAGATCTTGGGCATGACGGCGAGCCTAACGCGGTCCGGAGCCATGGTGGGGCAGCGGCCGACCGCCGCCCCACCAGCTGCTCGCTACGTCAGAGGCCCGCGCACTGGCCCGACCTCGTGCCGCCGACGGCGTTTGGAGCACCGAAGCTCGTCGCGCCCGGATCGTTCCCGATGCACTCGAGATCCTCGGCGATCGTGTTGCCGACGACGCCGATGCCGTAGTTGCGGGTGTCGCCGCTCGGGATCGTCACCGCCGGCGAGCGGTTGCCGACGAGCGTGAGCGACTCGCTGAAGACGGAGCCGGCCACGATGACGTCCGCGCTCCCCATGATCCGCGAGTCTCCGTTCACGTGGGCGCCGAAGATGTGCACGACGGCCGCGCCGGTCACACGGATCGCGCCGTTGATCCTCGACCCGTCCTGGACGATCAGCGACGCGCCCGACTGCACGGTCACGGTGCCGTTCACGGTGGCGCCGGCGAGGCACGTCACGCCGCTCGTCAGGCGAAGGCCGCCGCTGTGCGTCCCTCGCACGACGTTCGTGCACGCCGGCGATCCGCCCGGCAGCACCGTCGCACGGTAGGCGTCCGGCTCGCCGATGTTGCCGGCGGCGTCGATCGCTCGGTGCTCGACGAAGTGCGTTCCATACCCCGGCTCGAAGCCGCCGCTCGGGTGCTCGTCCGTGAACGACTGCTCGAACGTCGCCTTCGAGAGCCCGCCCGTGCCGAGGTTGCCGTACGTCAGTGCCTTCACGTCCTTGCCGGAGTGCGAGAACGTGAACGGCGTCCCCTCCGGCTGCTCGGGGAAGCCGAAGTAGTTGAACCAGCCGTCGCGGTTGAGGCGGAACTCACCGACCACGAACCCCGGCTGGTCGTCCTGCGGCTGGAGGCCCATGTCGAACTCGCCGAAGTAGACGTTGTGCTCCAGGTCGCCGGTGAGCGACGTCAGCGGCGTCGACAACGTCCGCGGCGCCGTGGGCAACGTGTTGTCCACGGTCCACGTCGACGGTCTGCGTGCCGACCGTGGCGCTGAGCGAATGCGTCCCACGCGGGAGCCCCTGCGCACCGAGGTCGAAGTTGCGCCGGTTGCCGTTCGGGACGACGGCCCCGTTGAGCCGCCACGTGACGTCGTGGACTCCGGCGGTCGGATGCGTGGTCTCGACGAAGACGACCTCGTCGCCGGCGACCGCGCGATCGGTCGGCGTCGAGATCGTGAACGCAGGCGCCGGCGAGGACGGCGCGAGCGGCGCGCCGACCGTCCACTGCCGCGTCTGCGTCATGCGCGGCCCGTCCTTGAAGGCGGGATCGCGGACCCAGTCCGTCTCGTCCTTGACCGTCACCTGGACGACGTCGCCGGCGCGCGACGTCGAGGTCGGCCAGCTCGAGGTTCCGCGAGTTGCCCGTACCGGGCACGACCTCGCCGTTCACCTGCCAGGTCACCGTCAGCTCGTGGAACTTCGGATGCTGCGTCTCGACCCACAGCACATCCGTCGGGCCCACCTCGCCGACGGGCGTGTGCAGGAGCGACATCGCGTTCGCGTTCCGCCTGCCCGTGATCCGGTAGGTCATGTGCTCGCGGCCGACCTGGTCGAAGTAGTTGCCGAGCCACCGCATCATCGAGTGCTGGCTCGGACGGCGGACACCGCACGGGAACGTGTTGCCGCCTTCCCACAGGCCGATGATCCCGCCCGACAGGCTCTCCTCGCCGATCCAGCGCCACCACTTGTGCTGGTCGGCCACCATCTGCTGGACGTCCGTGTAGATCGTGTGGTGGAACGAGCCCGGCTCGCCTCCCGCGTAGCAGGGGCGAACGACGTCACGCGAGGAGTAGGGGTACTCGTCGGACAGCTGCCCGAGCGAGTGCCCGAGCTCATGCGTCGAGATCAGCGGCCCCTGCGGGCTGCCGCCCGACGTCGTGGCCTGCGTGCCTCCGATCCCGCCGTACGTGAACGTGTTCGCGATCGCGAGGGTCTGCACGTTCTGGCCACGTCACCCCGAGCGGGGCGAGGTACGTCGACATGAAGAGGTTGTGCTGCTGCGTACCCGTGCACCCGGGGTCGTTCAGCGCGAGACAGCCGGTGCCGGGCGTGAGCGCCGGGCCGTACGTGATACCGCGCGCGAGCGCCGGTGCAGGGCAGGTGTTCGCGAAGTTCAACCGCAACGGGGTGTTGCGGCGGACGTTGCCGTCGTCGGGGTCGCAGCTGATCCCCGAGTCCTGCGAGATGATCTCCAGGCGGTAGACGTTGAAGTAGTGCCGGTAGCTGCGGAACGGCTCGATGCTCCACTGGACATTGAGGTTTCGCTCGACGTCGTCGCGAAACTCTTGCTGCTCGTCCGCGGTGTAGCCGTCGGCCAGGATCACGAGGTTGAGCCGCTCGGCCGGCGGCCCGGTGATCTGGATCGGCACGACCGTGGCGTCCCCAGGCGTCTGGGCGCCTACGACTCCTGGTGATACGGCCGCAACGATCGCCGCGGCGGCTGCCACGGCAGGAAGCCTCCTGAGGCTCATCGGCTCTCCTTCGTCTCGTTGACTCGTTCCCCCCGGAGCACCGTCGGCCGCAGTGCTCGACGCTCGCAGAGTCGCGCGGAGTATGTCGCATCGCACCCGAACGGCGAGCCCGGAACCGGCACAGCCACAATGGGCTCGTGATGCGAGCCGACACCTTCTCCGCCCGCACCGTCGTCCTCGTCGAGGGGGACAGTGACCGGCGCGCCCTCGAAGCGCTGGCCGCGCGGCGCGGTCGCAACCTCGCGGCCGAGGGCGTCGCGATCGTCCCGATGGGTGGCGCGCACGCGATCGGACGCTTCCTCGACCGCTTCGGCCCGCGGGGGCTCGACCTCAGGGTGGCGGGACTCTGCGACGCCGCGGAGGAGATCTACTTCAAGCGCGCTCTCGAGCGGGCCGGGCTCGGCTCAGACCTGACCCGCGCCGACATGGAACGGCTCGGCTTCTACGTCTGCGTCGCGGACCTCGAGGACGAGCTGATCCGCGCCCTCGGCGCAGCCACCGTGGAGGAGCTCCTCGACGGCCAGGGTGAGCTCGGATCGTTCCGCACCTTCCAGAAGCAACCGGCGTGGCGAGGACGGGCGATCGAGGACCAGCTCCACCGCTTCATCGGGACGCAGGGCGGCCGGAAGGTCCAGTCCGGGGACGGCCTCGTCCACGCCCTGGATCTCACGAGGGTGCCTCGACCGCTGGACAGTGTGCTGGCTCACGTCTGACAGGCGAGGCTCGTCAGCCGCGGGGACGGTAGTCCGACGGGCCGGCGAGGACGACGAGGTAACCGTCGGGATCTCGCACCCAGAGCTCCTGTTGGAGAGCGTTGGGATTGGTGTGCACATCACGCACGATCGGCGCACCGGTGCCGCGAACCGCTGCCACGGTCGCGTCGAAGTCGGCGACCTCGAACCAGAGCACGAGACCGTTGCCGAAGGGCTGGTCGGGGTCGGCGAGAGGGCCGTGGTGGTGCTCGACCTCGAGAGCGTGGAGCTGCAGCAGGATCTCGCCGTCGCCGACGATCTGCTCGTACTCGACGCCGCCGTGCCCACTCTCGGCGCCGAGCACGCGCTGGTAGAAGCGGCTGGACGCCGGGACGTCGCGGACGACCAGCATCGGTTGCGGCCACGTCTGCGGAGACACGACCGGCAGTCTGACACGCTCCGCTCATGTCGAACGTGAGCTCGGATCAGCGCGTCGCCGTTCTCTCGGACGTTCACGGCAACGCTGTTGCCCTGGAGGCGGTCCTGACACGCAGGAACGCCGGGCGGATGCTGGAGCCGTCACGAACCAACCGCGTCTCAACGGCCGTGCGGCCGCGATCGTCGATCGCGGCCCCCACGATCGCGCTACGGCGAATGCCGAGCAGCCTGGGACACCTGCCGCTCGCGCAGCAGCGCAGCGACGAACAACGAGGCGAACGCGATCGTGCCGAACGGCCGCGGGTGGCCGCCCAGCAGAGCGAGCGCCGCGAGGCCGATCAGGATCCACTGCGCACGCGGCGCGCCTCTCCGGCGCGCCGCGAGGGCCAGCGCCCCCACTGCGACGACCCACGCGAGCGTTCCGACCACGTTGAGCGAGAACACGGCGGGATCGAAGCCGGGCCAGTCCTTGACGGTGACCCAGACGCCCTCCTGCTGCGCGGGCGGGAGATCGCGTGCGTTCCGCATGGCGAGACCGGTGCTGATCCCGGCGATGGCGTCGTAGGCGCTGAAGAAGACCAGGAAGGCGCCGACCCCGAGCCGCGTCGTCCACGCGGTGGCGTAGCCGAAGCTGTCCGCCAGCAGCAGGACGGACAGCCCCACGAGCCCGATGAGCACGAGTTGGATCGCGTGGAAGACGGCGAACCAGGTCGCAACGTCCATCACAGCCTCTGCGTTCACGTCGGGCGCCGGATGAACGAGCTCGAGCAGCGCGAGCGCGAGCGGCGGCGCAAGCATCAGCACGCGGCGTTGCGTGGCTGGGAGCGGCCAGATCCCGGTCGAGAACAGTGGTCGGGCTTCGGTGTGCGTCATCGCTCCATCTCCTCTCAGGCGTTCCGGAGGACGTCCGGCGTTTGAGTGAGGCTTGCCCGCCCTGTCGTGCGATAGAACGGAGAGCGTGGCGATGTTCCTCGTCGTGCTCCATCGGTCCGGCCCACAGTGGGATCCGTCGCGACCGCTGGAGGAGCAGTCCGACTGGCCCGCGCACGCGTCCTTCATGGACGGTCTCGTGGACGACGGCTTCATCGTCCTCGGCGGGCCGCTCTCCGACGAGCACCGCGTCGTGCACGCCGTCGAGGCCGAGTCGGAAGACGAGATTCGCGCCACGCTCGCGCGCGACCCGTGGAGCGAGACGCATCTCCGGATCGCCTCGATCGACCCGTGGACGATCCGGCTCGACGGCCGCCGCGCCTAGGTCTGCGGCGGCGGCTCGTATCGTCCGGTGGAGAAGCCGGTGGAGCGTCTTGCCCGGGATGCCGAGATAGAGCGCGGTGCCGAGGTAGAACAGGACGCCGGCGGTCGGAAAGAACAGACCGAGGGCGATTCCGACCCCGTAGAGCAGGAAGCTCGGCTGATGAACCAGCGCCGCCTCGACGGCCTCGGCCTGGATCTCGTCCTTCACCAGCCGGCGGTGCTCGGCGGCGTAGCGCACGAACACGGTCACCGCGAGCGCGAGGGCCAGAAGCGTGAGCCCGTAGAACGTGACCGCGACCCGCTCCGCATCGTCCTCGCCCACGTACTCCGTCAAGAGCTTCGTCGGAAAGGGCAGGAACGAGGCGAGCAGGAGCACGAGCAGATTGAGCCGGTAGAGCGTGGCGTCCGCGGTGCGCAGCGCACCGGTGATCGCCGAGTGCTGCAGCCAGATGACCCCGATCGTCAGGAAGCTCGTTATGTACGCGAGCAGCGCCGGCCACTCGTCCACGATTGCCCGCAGCAGGTCGTCACCGGCGCCCTCCGAGACGCTGAGCTCCAGGACGAGCAGGGTGATCGCGATCGCAAAGACGCCGTCGCTGAAGGCCTCCAGGCGACCGAGCGGCAGCTCATCGCGAGGAGAGGGCATGGGGGAGAATTTCGCGGGGAGGTGTCCTCTTCCTCGTCCGCCGTTCGTCTAAGACGCGTCCACACCCACCGAGGAGGAACACGATGAAGTACCTGCTGCTGATCCATCAGGGCGACACCCCGCTGCCGGGGACGCCGGAGTGGGAGCGCCTCTCGCAGGACGAGCAGAACGCGGTCTACGGCGACTACCAGGCCGTCAACCAGACGGCCGGGGTCACGCCCGGCCTCTGGCTGCAGCCGCCCGAAGTGGCCACCACCGTCCGCGTCGAGGACGGCAAGACACTGACCACCGACGGGCCGTTCGTCGCCGTCAAGGAGGCGCTGGGCGGCTACCTGATCTTCGAAGCCGACGACCTCGACAGCGCCATCGCGCTCGCGGCGCGGATCCCGGCCGCCCGCCTCGGCGGTGCGGTGGAAGTGCGACCGGTCAAGGAGGGCTAGCGATCCTCGAGCAAGCGTTCCGCGACGAGTGGGGCCGCGTGCTCGCCAGCCTGATCGGCTTCCTCGGCGACTTCGACCTCGCCGAGGAAGCCGCCCAGGAGGCGTTCACCGTCGCAGCCGAGCGCTGGCCGCGCGACGGGACGCCCGCCAACCCGGGCGCCTGGCTGGTGACGACGGCACGCAACCGCGCGATCGACCGCATCCGCCGCGACCGCACGCTCGTCGCCAAGACGCGCTTGCTCGACGTGCCGGAACCCGTGGAGGACGACGTGGACGAGACGACGATCCCGGACGAGCGGCTCGAGCTCATCTTCACCTGCTGCCACCCGGCGCTCGAGCTCGATGCCCAGGTCGCGCTGACGCTCAGGACGCTGGGCGGGCTCGAGACGGAGGAGATCGCGCGCGCCTTCCTCGTCCCCGAGGCGACCATGGCCAAGCGGCTCGTCCGCGCGAAACCGAAGATCAAGGCGGCGGGGATCCCGTTTCGCGTGCCGCCTGCTCATCTGCTCCCCGACCGGATCGCCGCTGTGCTCGCGGTCGTCTACCTGATCTTCAACGAGGGCTACGGCGGCCGGGGGGATCTCGCCGACCGAGGCGATCCGGCTCGGACGCGTGCTCGCCGAGCTGATGCCCGACGAGCCCGAGGTGCACGGCCTGCTGGCGTTGATGCTCGTGAACGACGCGCGCCGCGACGCGCGGTTCGCCGACGAGACGGTGGTTCTCCTCGCAGATCAGGATCGATCGCTCTGGCACGTGGACCAGATTGCAGCCGGGCGGGCCGCGCTCGACCGCGCGCTGGCCCTGCGCGGCCGCGGCCCGTACGTGCTGCAGGCGGCGATCGCGGTCCTGCACCTCGACGAGCCACAGGACTGGCCGCAGCTCGCGGCCCTGTACGGCGAGCTCGCCGGCCTCACCGGCTCGTCGGTCGTGGAGCTCAACCACGCCGTCGCCGTCGCCGAGGCGGGCGACGTCGAGTCGGCGCTGGCCCTGGTCGAGCGCCTCGAGCTCGACCGCTACCACTACGTGCACGCGACCCGCGCGGAGCTGCTGCGCCGGCTCGACCGGGTCGAGGAAGCCCGCGCCGCCTACGGTCGCGCGCTCGAGCTCGTCCACTCCGACGCGGAGCGCCGCCTCCTCGAGCGCAAGCTGGCGGAGCTCCGGGGCTGATCGCGACACCGCAGCTCATACGCCGGGGGGAATGGCTCGACTAGACAGGAGGATGATGTGAACCAGGATCGGCTCGAGGTAGTGCCGATCGGAGTGGTCGAGTCGTCGCTGACCGACCCGGCGACCGCACCGAAGCAGGGCCACGAAGGCGCGCCGGATGCGTGGCTCGTCTTCGACCCGAGCGTGCTCGAGGGTCTCGACGGCATCCGGCCGGGGGATCGGGTCATCGTCCTGACGTGGCTGCATCGCGCCCGGCGCGACGTGCTGCGGGTGCACCCGCGCGACGACCTCTCCAATCCGTTGCAGGGAGTCTTCAACACGCGCTCCTCCGACCGCCCGAACCCGATCGGCTTGCACGAAGTCGAGGTCGTCTCGATCGACGGCCGGAGAGTCCGGGTCCGGCCGCTCGAGGCCGTGGACGGGACGCCGATCGTCGACGTCAAGCCGGTGCTCGGGCGCCGGTGACCGACTACCGCGCGCAGGGCTCGTCCACCAGGCCGAGCCCTGCACACAGGTTGGACCTACGAACGCGAACGCGACTTCGCGCGCGTCCCCGCCTTCTTGAGCGAACGCTTCGTCTGCGCCTCGAGGTCGGCAACGAGACCGGTCGGCTCCTTGGGTAGTCCGGCCTGCTGGCGGAGCTTTGTCGCGATCTCGGCGATCTCCTCGGGCGCGTAGTCCGGCGCGAACACTGCCGGCTGCGGCGGCAGGTCGCGGGGCGGCACGCCCTCAGGGGCCTCGTCGAAGACGACGAGGTCCTCGCCGGTCTCCGGGCTCGGCCCGTTGAAGACCGCCGGCAGCTCCTTGTAGTCGTCCGGCGAGAACCGGTACAGACGCAGGTGGTCGCCGCGCTCGATGTGCGGCTTGCACTCGGGAATCTTGTCCGTCGGGATCCGCGGCGTCGGGAACATCTTGGTCAGGTCGGCGCCGGTCAGCTTCTCGATCGCGCGCGCGTAGGCGATCTGGTGGACGCCGCCACGCACGAGCAGGTAGCCGGTCAGAGCACGCGCCACCGGGTGCTCGACCATCTCGTAGACCTTCAACTTCCCGTTACGGGCACCGGTCTCGAGGAAGAAGTTGTGCGTCAGGTCCTCGACGAGGTCGCCAGAGGAGAAGACGTAGTCCCCGTTCCACGGCCGGCCGTTGGAGTCTTGCGGTAGCGCCCCCTGGCCCCCGGCCAGGAAGTGCTGCGGGTTGCCGACGCCCTTCACTCCCGCGAGCGGGTTCTTCGTGGCCAGCGGTGAGCGCGCGCGCCCGTTGCTCGTGGGCGAGGCGCCGGTCAGCATGGTGTTGATCGCCGTCGCGACCAGCTCGACATGCCCGAACTCCTCCGCGGCGATGTTCGCCACGAGGTCGTAGAAAGGACGCGCACCCTGACGGCCGCGGAAGTTGAACGACTGGAAGGTGTAGTTCAGGAACGTCGACATCTCCCCGAACCGTCCTCCCAACAGCTCCTGCACCGCGGCCGCACCCGCCGGATCCGGCTCGGACGGCGGCGGCAGCTCCATCGCAATTCGGTCGTACCGAAGAATCATGTGACCCCCTTTTGAACGTGGACGGACATCGCCTACCCGCGAGCCGCTCGAGCAAACGACCCGGTCTGATCGTCTCCGGAAGTAGGTACCCGCACGCCCGAAGATGGGTAGCCGGCCCCGATGACGGCGAGGCGCCGCGGCCGTACTTTCGATGGAGCCCGCACGAACAGTTCGTGCGATCAACACGAGGAGATCCCTGATGTCAAGCACGCTGGAAGTCCCCAAGCCCGACTTCGAGGCGATCAAGCAGCGCCAGCAGCAGGCCTGGGCGAGCGGCGACTTCGCCGTCGTCGCGGCCCGGATCGTGCTCGTGGCCGAGCAGCTCTGCGACACCGCCGACCTGCATGCCGGCTGGCGCGTCCTCGACGTCGCCACCGGCAGCGGCAACGCCGCCATCGCCGCCGCCCGGCTCGGTTGCTCGGCCGTCGGTGTCGACTACGTGCCGGCGCTGCTCGAGGTCGGCCGCATGCGGGCGGCCGCGGAGGGCCTCTCGGTCGAGCTCCTGGCGGGCGACGCCGAGGCCCTGCCGTTCGCGGACGCCGCCTTCGACGCCGTCACGTCGGTCTTCGGCTCGATGTTCGCGCCCGATCACCGGCAGGCGGCGGCCGAGCTGCTCCGCGTCTGCCGGCCCGGCGGCACCATCGCCCTGGCCAGCTGGACGCCGGATGGATTCATCGGCGATCTCTTCCGCACGGTCGGTGCGCACGTGCCGCCGCCGCCCGGAGTCCAGTCTCCGATGCTCTGGGGCACGGAAGCCCACCTGCGCGAGCTCTTCGGCGACGGCATCGCCTCGCTCGAGGTCACGGAGCGAGCGTTCACGTGGAGGTTCCGGTCGGCCGAGGACTTCGTCGCGTTCTTCCGGCTCTGGTACGGGCCGACCCTGAAGGCCTTCGCTGTGCTCGAGGGCGCCGCCCGCGAAGCGCTCGAGAGCGATCTCGTGGCGCTTGCGCGCCGCTACGACCGGCTCGGCACCGATGCGATCGCAATTCCGGCGACCTACACCGAGGCGGTGGCTGTCAGGCGCTGAGCGCCACTGCCACACCGATTACGTGAGGGGCCGCGGGATCGCGGCCCCTCGCATACCCCTGCGAAGCAGGAGGGAGGTGACATGATCGACATCCGAACCCATCTCGTTCTGACCCAGGACCGGCTCGCGGCCGTGCGGCGGGAGCAGGAAAGGGCCGCCCGACGTGCCTTCACGCTCCAGGCGTTGAAGCTCGAGCGGCCCCCGAGCCGGGCGGCCAGCCTGTTCCGGGCGGGACCCGTCCGCATCATGCGCGCGCTCCGCGCGTAGACGCTCCGACAACCTCAGAGGGCCCCGCTCCCCCGGGCCCTCTCGGGAGCGTCGCCGCCTTACGACGAGCGAAACGTAGGTAGCGGCGCGGCCGAAGATGCGTAGCCGACCCCGATGACGGCGACGCGGCGCGGCCCTACCGTCGAGACATGTCCACACGAGAGGCTCCCACTGGAGGAATTCGATGAAGCACGTCACCCGCTACCACCGCCTGCTTCTGGCGGGCATGCTCGCCGTCATCGCTGCCTGGTCCCTGGCGCACACGGCCTATGCCGCGCCGGCGGAGCCCGACGTACCGAGCGCGATCAGGGTTCCCGAAGGGCACAAGCTGTTCCTGGTCGGCCACGCCGTCGGCGTCCAGATCCACACCTGCAACGCAACGCCGAGCGGCTATCGCTGGGGCTTCGTCGGACCGAGGGCGAACCTGTACGGCGACAACGGCAAGCTGATCACGACCCACTTCGGCGGGCCGAGCTGGCAGGCCACGGACGGCAGCAAGGTCGTCGGCCAGGTCGATGACCGCGCCACCGTCGATCCCACCGCCATCCCCTGGCTGCGGCTGTCCGCCGCCTCGACGGCCGTGGGTCCGGACGGGGACCGCCTCGCCGGCACGACCTTCATCCAACGCATCGCGACCACGGGCGGCCTCGCGCCCGACCCGGCCGAATGCAACGCGGCCACGGCAGGCACGACGAACGAGGTCCCCTACACCGCCGACTACACCTTCTGGAAGGCGATCGACGCCTGAGAGACACAGGCCGCGTGTCGCTCACAGCCGCGGGAACGACCTGATCCCCACGGTCGTCGACCTCGGCGGCGACGACTAGGCGGGCGACTCGGACGGAGCGCTCGTCTGCACGGCGAGTCCGAGCTCCGCGGCGCGCCGGGCAGCATCCCGGCGCGTCGCGGCGCCGAGCTTCGTCAGCACGGCGGCAACGTGGTGCTCGGCGGTCCGCGGCGACACGACGAGCCGCTCGGCGATCTCCGCGTTCGTCAGGCCCTCGGTCAGCAGCGCGAGCACCTCGAGCTGACGCGCGGTGAGACCTGCCGGATTCTCACGCGTCGATTCGCGCGGCCCCTGCGGCACACGGATCCCGCGCTCGCGCATGCGCTCGGCGACGCGGTGCGTGAGCGGGTCGGCCCCGAGCCCGCGCGCGATCCCGATCGCCTCGTGGAGCGGGTCCTCGCCATCCAGAAGCGAGAGCATGAGAGCGCGGTCGTAGCTCCAGCCGACTTCGCCGAACGCATCGGCCGCGCCGAGCCAGTCCCGGCGGAGCATCGCGGCATAGGGTGCCGAGCTGGGCGGCTCGAGCTCGACAGGGAGCCCGGCGACAGCCGCGCACGCCGCCACGCGAACCGCGCCCCAGCCGACGAGAGCGCCGGGTGGCCGCTCCTCGTCCAGCAGCGTCTCGAGCAGCTCGAGCGGCAGCGGCGCGCCGGTTGTCAGCGCCCACTCGGTCTCGAGCTCGACGAGCGGCGCCAGCCGCTGGGGCTCGCTCGCGCGGACGGCCTGCGCCGCCAGGTCGGCCAGACGCTCGGCGGCGTCGGGATCGCCGCGCCGGACGGCGAGCTCGGCGAGAACCGTCTTGGCGACGAGCTGGGCGACGCTGACGCTCTTCTCCAGCTCGGCCCGGGTAACCCGCTCGGCCTCGTCCCAGTCGCCGGCGCGCAGCTGCAGCCACGCATGCGTGACGGCGATGTAGGACGCGAGGTTGTAGACCTCGTTCTGCTCGGCGTACGCTAGCGCCTGCCGCGCGTAACGCATCGCCGGCTCGGGCTGCGCCCACGACATCAGCGCGTAGGCGAGGTTGCAGAGCGCACGCGTCGCCTCGTGCTTGTCGCCCGCCTCGTCCGCGAACCCATGGGCCTCGAGGAGCGGCTCGACCTGCCGGTGGTCGACGTCCAGCCTGACGCTCGCGATGTTGACGAGCACGTGGGCCCTCGTGCGCTCGTCGCCGAGCTTGGTCGCCAGCTCGAGCGCGCGCTCCCCCCAGAGGAGCGCTTGATCGTTGTACTCCGCCAGGTTCTTGAGCTGGGAGAGGCCGCTGTACGCGCGTGCGAGCTCGACCGACTCGCCGAGCGGCTCGAGGATCTCGATCGCCTCGAGCGCCTTCGCCCGCGCGGCGTCGCCGTCGCCGGCGTGCCAGTAGAACCGGGACAGGATCTGCGTGCAGCGGCCGACGGCCGCCCCGTCGCCCAGCGCGGTCCACTCGGCGATCGCCCGCTTGATCGCGTCGAACGCGTCGTCGAGCCGGTAGACGGCGTACGCGGCGCTCGCCAGTTCCTCGAGCACGGCCGCCCGCTCGGGCGCGGAGAGTCGATCGAGGAAGACCGACGCGCGTCGGTAGTGGGAGTAGGCCTCGCGGTTCGAGTCGAGTGCCGCCGCCCGCCTGGCAGCGACGAGCGCGTAATCGGCGACGACGTTCTCGGCGCCGGCGGCCTCGGCGTGGTGGACGATGTCGGCGGGATCGGCGTTCGCGGCCAGCAGGGCCTGGAGGATCTCGGCGTTGAGGCCGCGCCGGCTGGCGATCGGGATGCTCGACCTGATCGCATTGCGCGCGAGCTCGTGGCGGAAGCGCACGTAGCGAGGGTGGACCTCGAGCAGCGCCCGGCGCTCCGGCTCCTCCGCGGCCGCCTCCCAGCCGGGCATGACCACGTCCAGCACGGAGATGTGCACCCGCGAGGGCACGACCGAGACCAGCTTCAACAGCCGGCGCGCGTCGTCGTCGAGCCGCGAGGCACGGCCGACGACAGCGTTCGCGACCGAGGCCGGCAGCTCGGTCGACGTTCGGGAGGCGAGCAGCTCGGTGACGTAGAACGGATTCCCGCCGGTGGCGGCGTACAGCTCGCCCGCGCCGTCGCCGGCGAGCGAGGCGACGGCGCTCTCAGAAAGGGGCGCGAGCTCGACCACGACGGAGTCGCCGGCGCGGATGGCGCCGATGGCCGCATGCAGCGGATGGCCCGGCGGTGCCTCGCCGGCGCGGAACGTCAGGACGAGCAGTCCCGGGAGCGAGCCGATCCGCCGTCCGAGCACAGTGATCGAGTCGAACGTCGCCTCGTCCGCCCAGTGCACGTCTTCGAGCACGAGCACGGTCGGCCGTGGCGGCAGCTCGAGCTCCGCGACGAGCAGCGTCTGGATGTCGTGCGGGGCCGCGCCGGCAGTGAGCGCCTCCGCGAGCGCCCGCGAGACGTTCCCGACGAGGTCGCGGAGCGGGCCTAGCGGCCGCGGGATCGAGAGGTCGTCGCAGGTACCGAGCAGCACCCTGGCTTCCCCGTCCAGATCCTCGAGGAATCGGGTGACGAGGGATGTCTTGCCGATCCCGGGCTCACCGGTGACGAACACGACCCGACCGGTGCCACTGGCTGCCGCGGCTCGCGCCTCGGCGAGAGTGGCCAACGCCCCATCTCGCTCGAGCAGCTCCACGAGCCAACGATAAACCCGGTTCGCCGGGAGGGACACGATCTCGTAGGCTCTCCCCCGCCGAGCCGGCCCGGCTCATGAACGGAGAAGCCCGTGGACAAAGCAGCAGTCTTGGGCGTCGTGACGGGGACGGTCGTCGCCCGCGTGGCGATCGGCCTCGTGGCGCTTCACGTCGCCGACGACAACTTCCTGCAGCCGGAGCCCGGGACGTCGGCGTCCGATCACCTGGTCAGCGGCCTGGTACCGATCGCCCTGCTCGTGCTCGCTGCCTGGGCCTACCCGCGCGTCCGGGCGGGTGCACGCGCGACGATCGCGCTCCTGACCGGCCTGTTCGGAATCGTCACCGGCATCGAAGCCGTCTACTACACCTCGGAAGTCGGTCCCTCGGGCGACGACTACACGGGCCTGCTCGCGATTCCGACCGGCCTGGTGCTCATCGGCATGGGCCTCGTAACGCTGTGGCGGTCGAGACGCCGGGACGACAGCCGCCGTCGACGGTACATCCGTCGGGCGCTGCTTGCGGTCGGCGGCGCTTGCCGCGCTCTACGTGCTCGTGGTCCCGTTCGCCCTCTCCTACGTCTTCACACACACGGCGCGGGCGTTCGTGCCTGAGGTCGAGCTAGGAAAACGCCACGAGAGCGTCTCGTTCACGACGAGCGACGGCCTGGAGCTCAGCGGCTGGTACATCCCGTCCGAGAACCGGGCCGCGGTGATCGCGTTTCCCGGCCGCAGTGGGCCGCAGCGGCCGGCGCGGATGCTCGCCCGCCACGGCTACGGCGTCCTTCTCTTCGACCGGCGCGGCGAGGGCGAGAGCGACGGCGACCCGAACATCTTCGGCTGGGCCGGTGAGAGAGACCTGCGAGCGGCGGTGGAGTTCCTCCGCCGCCGACCCGACGTCGACCCGGAACGGATCGGCGGGATCGGGCTCTCGGTGGGAGGCGAGATGATGATCGAGGCGGCCGCGGAGTCGGACGGCCTGAAGGCCGTGGTCTCCGAAGGGGCAGGCATCCGCTCTCTCCGGGAGAGCCTCGCGATCCCCGAGACCAGGATGAGGATCGAGGCCTCGCTCGTGCACCTCGTCCTCACTCCCGGAGTGGCCCTCTTCTCGAACACGTTGCCGCCGCCGAGCCTGGAGGATCTGATCGGGCGGATCGCGCCTCGACCCGTCTTCATCATCTACGCCGTCCCGGGTCAGGGCGGCGAGGCGGAGCTCAGCCAGACCTTCTACAACGCCGCACGCGAGCCCAAGACGATCTGGCAAGTGCCCGGCCGGGCATACGGGCGGCATCGAGGCGCAGCCGGAGGAATACGAGCGGCGCGTGGTCGCGTTCTTCGACGACGCCCTGCTCGGAGACGGATAACCACGGCAACCCGAGCACAACCGGGAGGCCGATCCCTTGGTCAGCGCGCGCTCGCCAGCTGGAGCCCGACACGCGCGGTTGAGCCCTCGCCGGTGCTGAGACCAGCCGCCGTGTTCGTTGCATCCTCGAACCGGACCTGTTGTATCGTCGCCGCGATGATCCGGTTCATCGTTCGCACCGCGATCACGCTCGCCGGGTCCGCGGTCGGCCTGCTCGTGGCCGGAGCCCTGCTCGACGGCGTGGACATCGACGCCGGTAGCTTCATCCTTGCGGTCGTGATCTTCACGATCTCCGTCGCGCTACTCACGCCGTTCCTGGCGAATCAGCTGCGCCGGTCGAACTCGAGCGCACTCGGCGGAGTGGCGCTGATCGCGACGCTGGCCGGGCTGATCATCACCGACCTGCTCTCCGACGGCTTCTCGATCGACGGCGTGGGTACGTGGCTCGCCGCGATGGTGATCGTCTGGGTCGCCTCGCTGGCCGCGGTCTTCATCCTCCCCTACCTCGGGTTGAAGAAGTACCTCGAAGAGCGCTGAGCCGACCGGCCGCGCTCAGCCTCCGATCTAGACGCGACCCTCGAATGTGTTGCACGAGTTCGCGTTCCCACCCTCGATGCCGCGCACGAACCAGTGCTGGCGCTGCTCTGCCGAACCGTGCGTCCACGACTCGGGCGTGACCCTGCCCTGCATCCGCTCCTGGATGCGATCGTCGCCGACGGCGGCCGCGGCGCTCAGTCCGTCCTGGATGTCCGCGCGCGTGATCTCCTCGACGAGGCCTGTCCGCAACGCGTTCGCCACCCAGACGCCCGCAAGACAGTCGGCCTGCAGCTCGACGCGCACCGCGCCGCCCTGGGGCCCGGTCGATTGGCTCTCCGGACTGTTGAGCACGCCCTGCAGGTTCTGGATGTGATGGCCATACTCGTGGGCGATCACGTACGCCTGCGCGAGCGGCCCTCCCGAAGCTCCGAACCTCGACTCGAGCTCGTCGAAGAAGCCGAGGTCGATGTAGACGTAACGGTCGGCGGGACAGTAGAAGGGACCGGACGCGGACGAGGCCTGCCCGCAACCGGTCGTGACGGCGCCTTCGAAGAACCTCGTCTTCGCCGGCTCGTAGTTCCGCAACGCGCTGCCCCAGTACTCCTGGACGCTGTTGACGACGGCGAGGATCCGGCAATCCTCGCGCTCGTTTGCGTCCTGGCCGGTCTGGCATTCGGAGAGCGTCGCCGACGGCGCCCCGGTGCCCGCAGACTCGCCGTCGAGCTGGTCGAAGCCAGCCGGTCCCCCACCGCCGCCGATCGGGATTCCGGCGAGCAGCAGGACGACGAGGACGATGATGCCGACGATGCCGCCCCCGCCGAGCGCCATCGGCATACCGCCGATCGCACCACCGCGCCCGCGCAGGTCTTCGACCTGCGACGGATCGAGCCGGGCACCCTTACGAAACCGCATGGCGCACGCGTACCCGGAAGGAAGAAGATTCGAACGCGGGCAGGCTACGCGACTACGTCGCGAGCCCGATCGCCACGAGGATCGGGACGATGATCCAGCAGCCCAGGGTCAGGCCGACGGAGACGATCACGAAGGTCCGGGTCGAGTCCCTCGGCGGTCTCCCGCAGGAGCCGACCGCGTTCCACAACGCCTGCAGCGGGGCCTGGGTCGCAAGCCGGATCCGCCGCGAGGCGAGCGCCGCGCCGCGGAGGATCACCCATGAGGCGGCGAGCGCGATCAGCATGCCCGCGAGGCCGATCAGGGTGGCCCAGAGCGTCCGCTCGAACAGCCCTGTGAGCCGGCCGAGCGACGCGAAGAGCGGAAGTGCCGCACCGACGCCCAGGAAGGCCGGCAGGGCGAGCTCCTTCGTCTCGAGAGCCTCGACCATCCGCTCCGCGTCGAGGCGCGCCCGGCGCAGCTCCCGCCGCTCCTCGGTCAGCGGCACGGCCTGAATCTCCCGCAGCACGTAGAGATTCCTGAGCTTGGTGGACAGGTTGCGGATGTGCGTCACGACGAGGAAGCGCGCCACCAGCTGCACGCCCCAGCGGACGACTGCGCGGAAGGGCCCCGCACGCTTGCCGGCACCGGTCCCGTGATAGCCATGGCGGGCGAGCGATTCGAGCGCCTCGACCATGTTCCGGTGCGCCTGGGGGAAGAGGTCGGGACGGGCGAGCGGACGCGTCCGGGAGATCTCGCGCAGCATCTCCCGCTCGCGCCGGCTCGTCACCTCGATCGCATCCAGGTACCTCGCGATCTCGGCGTCGTTCCCAGCGAGCAGCTTCAACCGCTCGATCGGGTTGTCGATCTCCTCGAGGAGCCCGTCCTCCGTGTCAGAGGTGCCGGTCACGGAACGGTGGTCCGCCACAGCGACACCACGATAACGCGGTCGGCGGCGCTCGGAGGCGCTCTCGACGCCGACGGTCCCGCGCTCGCGCGCCAGCCGCTCGCCGTAGACCGCCGCCGCGAAACGCGGCCACCGGATCCGGGTCGAGACCGATAGCTCGCCCCGCTGCCGGGCGAGCAGCGGCCTGACGTCGGTCTCGAACGCCTCCAGGAGCACGCGGTGGGCTCCGAGCACGTCCCCCTCCTGCTGGGCCGCGGAGAGCCGCTCGACGTCGACGAGCAGCGCCTTCGCGTACGCGGTCTGGATGTTGACCACCGACTGGATCATCGCGTCGATCTTCCCCTCGATGTTGTGCGACTGGTCGATCATGAAGGCGACGGCCCCGGCCGTGGCGGCGGTTGCTGGGTCGCCCGCGCGGCCGCGATCTCGCGCATGATCCGGAAGAGCTCGAACGGGTCGATCGAGCCGACGATCAGGTCGTCGTCGGCGTACTTGCGACTGTTGAAGTGGAACCCTCCCAGCAGCCCCTCCTCGAGCAGAAGCGCGACGATCTGCTCGACGTTCGTCCCCTGCGCATGGTGACCGGTGTCGACGAGCACCTGCGCCTGCGGGCCCAGGCGGCGGCACACGAGCGCGGCCGTGCCCCAGTCCGGCAAATCGGTGCTGTAGAAGGCCGGCTCGAAGAACTTGTACTCGACGAGGAGCCGCATGCCCGTCGGGCAGCGCCGCGTAGACGTCGCTCGAGCGAGGACGAGCAGCCGCCCGTAGCGGCCGCGCAGGTCGTCCTGGCCCGGATAGTTCGTCCCGTCGGCCAGCCAGAGGCTGAGGAGCTGACGATCCCGACCTCCGTCGCGATCTCGACGCACTCGAGGCAGTGCGTCGAGCGCCCTGCCGCCGCACCGCTCCGCTCCGGATGGCAGAGGCTGCCGAGGCTGTACTCGTCATCGCCGAACAGGTTCGGATTGATCGGCCCCGATCCTGATGCCCCGCTCCTCGGCGTAAGCGCCGCAGCTCGCCCCAGTCGTCGACCCGATCCCACGGGATGTGGATCGTCGACGCTCGGGCAGCAGCCGGTCAGCCGGTGGACGAGCGCGGCGTCGTCGAGGCGCTCGTGGACGGTCCTCGCTGCGCCCGGCCAGGGTAGACGTGGAAGCGCGTGCCGCTGTTCCCGTAGCCCCACGACGGCGTCTCGATCTCGAGGCTGCCCAGCTCCGCAGGACGCGCTGTTCATCCACGCGTTCTTAGTCTGACGCATTATCATCTTTTTTTTTTTTTTTTTTTTTTCTTCGGTGCGCATCACGCTCTTCGTCACGTGCCTCGCCAACACCTCGCGCCCGAGATCGGCATCGCCGTCGTCCGGCTGCTCGAGCGGCTCGGGCACGCGGTCGAGTTCCCGACGCGAGCAGACCTGCTGCGGGCAGATGCACCTCAACACCGGTACCGGCGCGAGGCGCTCCAGCTCGCGCGGCGGTTCGTCGGCGTCTTCGCGGACGCCGAGGTCGTCGTCGCGCCCTCGGCCTCGTGCGTCGGGACCGTCCGCGAGCTCTATCCCGGCCCTCGCGTCGGGGACCCCGCGTTCGAGCGCGAGGTCGCTGCGCTCGCGCCGCGCGTCCTCGAGCTGAGCGAGTTGCTCGTCGGCCGGCTCGGGCTCGAGGACGTCGGCGCCTCGTTCCCCCACCGGGTCACCTACCACCCGACCTGCCACTCGCTGCGGATGCTCCGCGTCGGCGACGCGCCGTTGCGCCTGCTCCGCGCCGTCCGCGGGCTCGACCTCGTCGAGCTGCCCGAGGCGAGCGAGTGCTGCGGGTTCGGCGGCACCTTCGCCGTCAAGAACGCGGACACCTCGGCGGCCATGCTGGCGGACAAGGTGCGGTGCGTCGCTCGATACCCGCGCCGAGGTCTGCGCCGCGGCCGACAACTCCTGCCTCATCCACATCGGCGGCGCCCTCTCGCCGGCTGCGGCTCGGGCGTGCGGCCGATGCACCTCGCCGAGATCCTCGCGGCCGAGGCGTGAGCGAGCGGCTTCCCCGCCGCCGCCCGCGATGGCGCTCGCGCGACCACCCAGCTCCGCCGCAACCTCGGCATGGCGACGCAGCACGATCCGCGAGAAGCGCGCGCGCTGTCGTCGCGAGCGGCCCGACTGGGAGGAGCTGCGCGAGGCCGGCCGCGCGCTCAAGGAGCGCGTCCTCCGGCACCTCGACGACTACCTCCTCCAGTTCGAGGCGTGCCGTCGAGCGCGCCGGCGGCCACGTCCACTGGGCGCGCGACGCCGCCGAGGCGGGCCGTCGTCGTGGCCGACCTCGTCGCGGCGACCGGCGCGCGCGAGGTCGTGAAGGTGAAGTCGCTGACGACGGACGAGATCCGGCTCAACGAGCGCGCTCGCCGCGGACGGGATCGACGTCGATCGAGACCGACCTGGCCGAGCTGATCTGCCAGCTCGCCGGCGAGGAGTCGTCGCACATCCTCGTCCCGGCGATCCACAAGAACCGCGTCGAGATCCGCGACCTCTTCCGGCGCAAGCTCGGCCTGCCCGACGCTCTCGGACGAGCCGCGCGAGCTCGCCGCGGCGGCTCGCGCTGCACCTGCGCGAGCAAGTTCCTGCGACGCGCGCGTGGCCATCAGCGGCGCGAACTTCGCCATCGCCGAGACCGGCACGGTCTGCATCGTCGAATCGGAGGGCAACGGCCGCTTCTGCACCACCCTCCCCGAAGACGCTGATCACGGTGATCGGGATCGAGAAGCTCATCCCGACGCCCGAGGACCTCGAGGTCTTCCTCCAGCTCCTGCCTCGCTCGTCGACCGGCGAGCGGATGAACCCGTACACGTCGCTTCTGGACCGGCGTCACGCCGGGCGACGGCCCGCAGGAGTTCCACGTCGTGCTCGCTCGACAACGGCCGTACGCGACGTGCTCGCCGACGAGGTCGGCCGGCAGACGCTGGCCTGCATCCGCTGCAGCGCCTGCCTCAACGTCTGCCCGGTGTACGAGCGGACCGGCGGCCACGCGTACGAGCTCGGTCTATCCCGGGCCCGATCGGCGCCATCCTCACGCCGCAGCTCGCGCGGCGTCGAGAACGCCGCGTCGCTCCCGCTATGCGTCCACGCTCTGCGGCGCCTGCTACGAGGTCTGTCCCGTCAAGATCGACATCCCGCGAGGTCCTCGTCCACCTCCGCGGCCGAGTCGTCGCACGAGGCGCGCGCCCGCCGCGCGGCGAGCGCGCCGGCGATGAGTGCGCTCGCGTGGGTCGTTCGCCAGCGAGCGGCGCTATCCGAGCGCGCCCAGCGGCTTCGGCCGCGCTCGGCCGGCGGTCCCGTTCGTCCGCGGCGGCCGCATCGCGCGCCTGCCCGGGGCTCGCCGGCTGGACGGAGATGCGCGACCTGCCTGCCCCGTGCGCGCGACAGACCTTCCGCGAGTGGTGGGCGCTCGCGGTGAGCGACGGCGCGCGAGGAGATCCTCGGCGCGCATCCGGCGGGCGCTCGCCGACGTTCCCCCAGCCGAGCGAGACACCCGACGACGTCGCCGTCGCCGCGCGCCTACCGTCGAGCACGAGGCCGCCGGCACCGTCGAGCGGCTTCGTCGAGCGCGTTGCCGACTACGGGGCCGGCGTCCGGATCGGGCCGCGCCGAGCGAGCTCGCCGAGCGCGATCGCCGACGGCATGTCGCGCCCACGGCGTCGACCCGCGTCGCCGTCCCGGCCGACCTGCCCGCCGACTGGCTACCCCGGCGGAGCTCGAGGCCGTCCCGCGACACCGCGTCTCGACGTACGAGGAGCTCGACGCCATCGGCGGCGTCGTCACCGGCTGCGCGCTCGCGATCGCGCTAGACCGGGACGATCGTCCTCGACGCCGGGCCCGGCCAGGGTCGGCGAGCGCTTGACGCTCGTGCCCGTACTATCCACCTCTGCGTCATCGACGAACCGATCAGGTCGTCGGACTGCGTCCCGGCCGCGTTCGCGCCGGCTCGCAGGCGGCGCTGCGCTAGCCGGCCGGCCGATCACGTTCGGATCTCCGGCCCGTCCGCGACCTCCGACATCGAGCTCTACCGCGTCGAGGGCGTCCACGGCCCGCGCCGGCTCGAGCTGGTGCTGGTCCGTCTGCTAGCTTGTCACGCTTTCGATTGCCAATCAGTTTCTTAAGTTGAATCGAAAGGTATTCACAATCTCCGAACGAAGCCTGTCGTAAGGTCGCCACGCGTTCCGCGAGGTATCTCAGTGCCGGCGAGGGAGCTGTATGTCCCAGGGCGTCGCGAGTCTGTCGCAGGACGAGCGCATGCAGCGCAGTCCTGCGCATGCTCGAGAGCCGCGATTCCATTCACGTTTCGGAACTTGCGGAAGACATTTGCGGTTTCCGAGGTCACCGTCCGCAGCGATCTCTCCGAGCTCGCGCGCCAGGGCCTCGTCGCCCGTGTGCGGGGCGGCGCGCGTCCGCTCGCAGCGCAGCCAGTCCGAGCTCGGCTTCGACTTGCGTCTCCGCCTCGAGGTCGAGCCGCAAGCAGGCGATCGCCGCCGCCGCGCCGCGATGGTCGAGGAAGGCGAGGCCGTCGCGCTCGACTCGAGCACCACCGCGTACTACCTCGCGCTCGAGCTGCGCCGGCAAGCAGGAGCTCGTCGTCGTCACCAACGGCCTCCTGATCGCGGCCGCGCTCGCCGACGCACCGGGCATCAACGTGCTCGTGACCGGCGGCATGCTCCGCCTCCACGCGATGTCGCTCGTCGGCGATCTCGGCGCCGACGTGCTCCGCGTCTACGAGCATCAACACGGGCTTCCTCGGCGCGCGCGGCCTCAGCCTCGAACGCGGCCTCATGGACCTCAACCCGTACGAGGTGCGGCTCAAGCAGGAGATGGCTGCCGCTGCGAGCGCGTCATCGGCATCTTCGACGGTACTAAGTGGCACCGTAGCGCACTCCTGTCGTTCGTCTCCTCAGATCACGTCGACGCGATCGTCACCGACACCGGCGCGCCCGCCGACGCGGTCGAGGCCTGGCGAGCACGCGGCACCGATGTCATCGCCGTCTAGTCCGCCGCTCAGCGCACTCGTCTCGCGCAGGCACGCGACCTCCGCCGTGTCCCCCCGGCCGAGCGGAGCGTCTCTTAGATGATTGATCAGCAATCATCGCACTCCCAGATGACGACCCAGACACAGCGCCGAGAGCCACCCTCTACCTTGCCAAAGCTACCAGCCTTAGCCGCGGCCGAGTGCAGCCCCCAGCTTCGTCTGGATCGCCCTCGGAAGCACGCCGATCACCGACCAATCATCTAGTGGAGCGCGTCAGCTTCCTCCTTCTGTGCGCCTCGTATCGATCTCTAGGAGTATCGCGAGCGCCATCGCGTCGTCTATCTTGAGATGCTCTACGCACTTCGCGAGACCGAGTCGAGCAACTACTCTCTGTTCCTCCATCACAACAGCACCCTCTTCAGCTACCTATAGTGCGAGAACTTCGAGGCGGCGTGCAGCGGATGAACGAGACCGACGTCAACGCCCGGTGGCAGGCCGAGAGGCGTCGTTCTTCGAGCTCCCGGCCGAAGCACGCCCCGATACGGGGCTGACTCGGCTCTAGGAGGTGTTTCACCTCGACTAGCACCTCAGACCTTCGCCGCCGTCGACCTCGGCGCCGAGAGCGGCCGAGTCGTGGCCGGCTCGCTTCGACAACCACCATCATCTAGCTCTAATCTCTCACCGTTTCTCAAACCTATTAGTCCATCCTACCAAACATCTGCACTATAACCTGCTTCTCTCTCTTCGCGATAACTCTCTAAGAGCTGCATCTCACAACCAACACTGCTCCTCTCTACAGCAATCTATATCTACAGCTATATCATCTACTACACCTTGCTCTACTCTCAGCACCTCACTCTCATCATCTCTTTCCACTACCGCTACCGCTCTCACCGACATCATAATCTATCTCTCCCACTCTCTCTTTCCCCTCTAGATAGATATACACCTTATACCATCATTCAAATCTATACCTATCAACACTCTTCTTCCAGCTATTCTCATATAGATATCTCCATCGCTCTCAACCACCTATCTCATCTCTCTGTGTTACCCTACCTGTTCTCTCTTCTATCTCACTATTGAGCTATCTCAACTAGCTTACTAGCAACCTCCACAAACCTATCTTGCTCCGCGCGCACCAGCTACCTGAGCGCAGAGAGCTCTATCTCTCACTTCAGCTCCCAGCAAACCCCTTTCTACACTATCGCGAGCCCGCACATCGCTGAGCCCTATCTCAGCTCTTCAATTAACTCAGCCTACCTAGCGGTACCGTCCCCTAGCTAACCGTATCTATTCACTACACAGCATCTACCTTCACCACCTCACCTCTATCTCAACCCCTCATCATCTTTCTCTCCTCCTCACCTAATCTTTGCTCTATCTCTAGCTCAACATCTCCCTTGCTCTACGTACTAGCTCACCTTTCAACCTCACTAACTAGCGCATCATCTACTAACAATCCGGCTGCTCCTCAACTTGATAAATCTATATCTCTTCCAATAGAGCCACCTCACACTCAGAAGCATACCATCTACTCTCACTACTACACTACCTCCACACTCTCTCATCATGCCGCCCAGCATCTCTCTGTTCTATCCCACACAACATCTTTCTAACCCCTATCTACATACCCATAAATATTCTCCAATCTTACCTCACTATCTAACCATATCACCCCTTAATACCCAGCGACATCTTCCTCTCCTTGCTCATCTCTCTCTCATTGCAAATACCTCTTCTTGCTCTAGCATCTACAGCTAATCACCTAGCTCAACATCTAATCTTCCACTTTATCATCA
This sequence comes from uncultured Gaiellaceae bacterium, assembly GCA_963802765.1. Classification (GTDB taxonomy): domain Bacteria; phylum Actinomycetota; class Thermoleophilia; order Gaiellales; family Gaiellaceae; genus Gaiellasilicea. The sequence goes on along the minus strand of CAWDJZ010000014.1, from coordinate 43,690 downwards.
TCTAGCCCAAACTAGCTTCTCTGCCATCTCATCACCCACATCTGCATCTTTCCCTTCCTAACCTAACCAATCTAATCTACCTCTCTCATCAACATCCTCTTCCAATCGCTCTCTACATTCTCTCTCACCTCTCTCTCCTACTTGCTCACCATCACCTCATAGTCAGTTTAACTTATCTAGTACTAACCTCACCTATACATATTTATACGAACCTACATCTTTTCCTCTCCGTCTACCATCTATCATCTACACACTCAACCACTATCTAGCCCTCTATAACCCTACTTTAGCTAACTACCATCTCTCTGAGCGCATCTCCTCCCCCGCCGATCTCTGGGACGCTTCGGCCGCTACCGAGCTTCGACGGTCTCTGGCTCGTGCACCGCTCCAACCTCCTCGGCGCGACCGCTCCCTCGCGAACCAGAGCGCGGTAACACGTCGGCGAAGGGCGTCGTCGATCACGCCGGTCGCGAGCAGCGCGTCTTGTGGGTGAAGGGCTCCGGCACCGATCTCGCGACGATCACGCGCCGTCGGGTTCGCCGCGCTGCGGCTCGACGAGATCTCTGCCGCTTCGCTCGCGCGGCGATGGACGACGCCGTCTATGGTCGACTACCTCCTCCGCATGCGCGCTCGGCCCGACCAGCCGCGCCCGTCCATCGAGACGCTTCTGCACGCGTTCGTCTCCGCGCGCGCACGTCGATCACACGCATCCCGACGCGATCATCGCGCTCACGTCCTCGCCCAACGGTCGATCGCTCGCCGTCTGAGGCGTTCGGCGACGAGGCTGTCTGGCTCGACTATCAGCGTCCCGGGCTTCGACATGTCGCAGCCGGATCGCTCGAGCTCCTCGACGCGCATCCGGCCGCTCGTGCCGTTCTGCTCGATAAGCACGGTCTCGTCACGTGGGGCAGACCTCTCGAGGAGACCTACAGGAGCACTCATCGAGTTCGTCACGCGCGCTGCCGAGGCGGTCTATCAGGCGGGCCGGCCGGTCGGTCTCGGCGGCGAGCGAGTCGCTCACGCTCGCGGAGACCGAGTGCGTCGCTCTCCTCGCGCCGCGCTTCCTGCGCTCCGCGGCTCGCTCCTCGCCGATGCCGACGGCGTCGTGCTCGAGGTCGACCGGAGCCCCGCTGCGTCGCATTCGCCTCGTCGGCTCGAGCGCCCGAGGTGAGCCAGGTCGGCGCGCCGTGCCCCGACCATCTGATCCACACGAAGCACAGGCCGCTCGTCGTCGCCTTCGACCCCGCGCACCGACGGCCCCGTCGATCTCGCGCTCCGCTCTCCGACGCGGTGTCGAGGAGTACGCAGCGCTGGTACCGCGAGTACTACGCGCGCCACCTCTACCGACGAGACCCGCGCCGTTCCCGATCGACCCGGTGGCCGCGCGTCATCCTCATCCCCGGGTCGGCGTTCGTCACGAGCGGCTGCGATGCGGTCACGCGCGGCTCACGCGCGACCTCTACCACCGCGCGATCGCGGTCGCAGGACGCCGCCGACGCGCTCGGTGGCTTCCGCTCGCTCTAGCGAGGCCGAGGCCTTCGCTATCGAGTACTGGCCGCTCGAGCGCTACAAGCTCGCGCAGGCTCCTCCGCTCGCGAGCTCTCCGGCCGCATCGCACGTCGTCACCGGCGGTGCCTAGCGGCATCGGCCGTGCACCGCGCGCCTGCTCGCCTCGCGCGGCGCGCATGTCGTCGTCGCCGATCTCAACGCCGACGGCGCCCGCGACGTCGCCGAGCGAGTTCGTCGTCCGCCGCACGGCACGCGCCGCGCGTTCGCCGTCGCGGTCGACGTCACCATCGAGGACGACGTCCCCGAGATGATCCGCCGACCGTGCTCGCGTACGGCGGCTCTCGACGTCCTCGTCGCGTCGGCGGGGCTCGCGACGAGCGCCTCGTCACCGAGACCACGCTCGACGACTGGGAGCTGCAGCTACGCCGTGCTCGCCCGCGGCTATTTCCTCGCCGCGCGCGAGGTCGTTCCGCGTCCTGATCGAGCAGGGCCGCGGCGGCTCGATCGTCTTCGTCGGCTCGAAGAACGCGCTCGTCGCCGGAGCGAATGCCGCCGCGTACTCGTCCGCCAAGGCGGCCGCCCTGCACCTCGCGCGCTGCCTCGCCGAGGAGGGCGGCCTCGCACGGGCATCCGCGTCAACACCGTGAACCCCGACGCGGTGATCCAGGGGTCGAGCATCTGGTCCTCCGACTGGAAGGCCGAGCGCGCCAGCACGTACGGCGTCAGCGAGGACGATCTGCCGACGTTCTACCGCGGCCGCACGAAGCTCGGCGTCGCCGTCTTCCCCGAGGACGTCGCGGAAGCGATCGCCTTCTTCGTCGGGCCTCGCTCGGACAAATCCACCGGAAATATCCTCAACGTCGACGGCGGCGTAACTGCCGCGTACCCGCGGTGAGCACCGACGCCTGCTCGAGCGTGCCCGACGCCGGTCCTCGAGTTCACGGGCATCTCCAAGCGCTTCGATTCGACCCAGGCGCTCGACGACGTGTCGCTCGACCTCTACCCCGGCGAGATCCATGCGCTGCTCGGTGAGAACGGCGCCGGCAAGTCGACGCTGATCAAGATCATGACCGGCGTCGACGCAGCCCGACGCCGGGCACGATCGCTGGTCGACGGCGAGGAGGTCGTCGCTCGCGCAGCGCCGCCGACGCCCAGCGCTACGGGATCGCGGCGATCTACCAGGAGCCGATGATCTTCCCGGACCTGACCGTCGCCGAGAACATCTTCATCGGCCACCGCGACCGCGGCCGCGCTGGTCGATTGACGGCGGATGCGCCGCGAGGCCGAGGCGATCCTCGGCCGCGCTCGACGTGCGCCTCGACGTCGGACAGCCGGCGCGCGGCCTCACGCTCGCCGAGCAGCAGACCGTCGAGATCGCCAAGGCGCTCTCGCTGCGAGGTCCGCGTCCTGATCATGGACGAGCCGACCGCGTCGCTCTCCGCGCACGAGGTGGCGCAGCTCTTCGCGCAGGTCGTCGGCAGCTCGGCGGCGAGCGGCGTGGCCGATCCTCTTCATCTCGCCATCGCCTGGAGGAGGTCTTCGAGATCGCCGACCGCGTGACGGTCCTGCGCGACGGCCGGCTGGGTGTCGACCGCGGCCCCGCTCCGAGGTCACGCCGGCGAGTCGCCGATCCGCGAGATGGTCGGCCGCGACGCTGGCGCGAGTTCTTCGCAGCGCACGCCGAGCACGCGCCGGGCGACGTCGTCCTCGAGGTCGCGGGCCTCGGGCGCGAGGGCGCGTTCGCGCGACGTCTCGCTTCGACGCTGCGCGCGGGCGAGGTGCTCGGGCTTCGCCGGCCTCGTCGGCGCCGGCCGGACCGACGTCGGCCTGGCGCTGTTCGGCATCGCGCCGGCCGACGCGCGGCACGATCGTGCTCGATGGGCAGCCGGTCGACGATCCGCTCGCCCGCAGCGAGGCGCTGCGCCGCGGGATCGCCTACCTCGACCGAGGACCGCCGGGCGCTCGGGCTCTCGTCTTCCCGCTGTCGATCGCCGCGAACATCACGCTGCCGTCGCTGCGCCGGTACGTCTCGATCGCCTCGGGCTGCTCGACGCGGCGGCCGAGCGCGCCGACGGCCGAGACGTTATCGCGAGCGGCTGCAGCATCCGCGACGCCGTCCGTCGACGTCGCCGGTGGCGCACGCTGTCGGGCGGCAACCAGCAGAAGGTCGATGCTCGAGCAAGTGGCTGGACACCCAGCCGCGGGTGCTGATCCTCGACGAGCCCACGCGCGGCATCGACGTCGGCGCCAAGGCCGAGGTGCACCAGATCGTCGACGAGCTCGCGCAGGAGGGGATCGGCGATCATCCTGATCACGCTCCGACCTGCCGGAGGTGCTCGCGATGAGCGACCGCGTCCTGGTCATGCGCGAGGGCCGGCAGATGGCGATCCTCGACCGCGCGGAGGCGACGCGCGGAGCGTCGTGCATCGGCCGCCGCGATGGGCGCAGCCCGCACGAGTCGCCGACGGCGACGGCGGCTGATGCGACGGCTCCTCCGGCACATCCGGCCGGAGCAGCTCCGCGAGCTGATCGCTCGTCGCTGATCATCGTCGCTCGTGGCCGCGTTCTTCGCCTACCCAGATCGACGACTACCTCTCGGCGCGGCACGTTCACCCGCGTCAGCGACCAGCGTCGCCGATCATCGGCGGTCGTCGCCGTCGGCGCAGACGCTCGTCGATCCTGACCCGGAACATCGACCTCTCGGTCGGCTCGATCGTCGGCGTCTCGCGCCTACTTCATCGGCACGTGCTGTCGAACGACCCGACGCATCCACCGCGCCGGTCGTGATCGCGATCTCGCATCGCGATCGGCTGCGGTCCTCGGCGCCGTCAACGGCCTGCTCGTCGCCTACGGCCGGGTGCCCGCGATCGTCGACGACCCTCGGGACCCTGGCGATCTATCGGGTCGCGCTCGATCGAGCTACGCGGAGGCGCAAGACCGATCACGACCGACACGCTGCCCGGCTGGATGCTCGACCTGCCGCGGCGTCACGCTGTTCAGCCTCGGCGACTTCGACGTCCGCCCGCTCGTCGTCGTCGCGGTGCGTCATCGCGCTCGTGCTTCCAGCTCGGCGCTCCGCTACCTGCCGTACGGCCGGCGGCTGTTCGCGATCGGCTCGAACCCGGATGCGGCGCGCGTCGGCGGGCCTCCCGGTCGCAGCGCGTACGTCTTCGGGGCCTTCGTGCTGTCGCGGTGCGCTCGTCGGGCCTCGCCGGGTTCCTGTTCCTCGCCCGCTTCGGGAACATCACCGTGACGGCCGGGCAGGGCCTCGAGCTCGCAGGTCGTCGCCGCCGTCGTGGTCGGTGGCGTCAACATCTTCGGCGGCGTCGGCTCGATGATCGGGGCGTTCCTCGGCGCGATCCTGATCGACGCTCCTCGCAGCAGAGCCTGATCCGCTGGCTCGGAGGTCAGCGAGTTCCTGCGCGACGCCATCCTCGGCGCTGCTGATCCTGCTGGCGGTCGCCGTCGGACAAGGTCGATCCTCGGCGCGGCTGCGCACGCTCGTGGAGTCCGCGGCGCGGCGACGCGCCGCAGGACGAGGCGCGCCGCCAGGCTCGAGCGAGGCGGCGCGCGATGCGTGAGCTCGGCGTCCGCGCTGCGCTCGCTGGGAGGGGCTGCTGCTGGTCATCCTCGTCGTGGTCGTGGCCGCTCAACGTCGTCGCTGCTCGCCGTGCTACCTCGGACGATCCAGAACTTCAGATCAACCTGTTCCAGCTGAGTCGATCGAGAAGGCGATCGTCGTCCTGGTCGATGACGTTCGTCATCATCAGCGGCGAGATCGACCTGTCGGTCGCCTCGGTCATGGGCCTTCGCCGCGCGTCGTGGTCGCGTGCGCTGTCGAGCGAGGGCGTCGCCGATCGAGGCTGGCGATCGTCGTCGCGCTGCGCGTTGGGCGGCCTGTGCGGCCTCGCTCAACGGGCTTCTGGGTCGCCATCGTCGGCCTGCCCTCGCTGGCCGTGACGCTGGCCGGGCTGATCGGCTATCGCGGGCTGGCCCGCGATCCTGATCGAGGACCGGTCGATCGGCGGCTTCCCGGACTGGTTCGACGGACCTCGGCCAGCAGCCGCTCCTCGGGCCGCTGCCCCTCGCGCTCGATCCTCTTCGTCGGTCGATGCGTCGTCGGCGCCGCGATCATCCTGCGCCGCGTCGGGCTTCGGGCGGTACGTCTACGTGCTCGGCAACAACATCGAGGTCGCGCGGTTCTCGGGCGTTCGGACGTCGCGCGGTACGAAGCTCGCGATCTTCACCGACGAGCGGGCTTCGTCGCCGGCGCTCGCCGGCGTGCTGCTGCGCGGCCCGTCTCGGCGCCGGTCCGGGGCGAGCACGCGCCGAGGCTTCGAGCTCGACATCATCACGATGGTCCTGCTCGGCGGCGTCAGCATCTTCGGCGGCTCGCGGCACGATGGTCGGGCGTCGATCCTGTCGATCCTGCTCGTCCTCAACCTGCGCAACGGCCTGGGCCTCGCGAACGTCAACGGCCAACACCCAGACCGGGGTCATCGGCGTCCTCCTGATCCTCTCGGTCCTCGTCCCCAACCTGATCGTCCGCTGCCGCGCCGGTCGCGGTTCAGGCCGCGCGGACGAACCCGGTGACGCACCGCCGGCATGACCCAGGTCGACTAGCGGGGTGAGGATGGTCGTGGCTGCCGGCGCGACGTGGCCGGACATGGAGTGAGACGCCGATGAAGCTACGCGATCGCGGTGGCACATGTTGGGCACGGTCGCGATCGCTCGCGGGGTGCTCATCGCCGTGAGGCGTCCTCGCGGCAGCACGGTCGCGGCGAGCGACGCCGGCGACCGCGAGCCGCGAGCGCGGCCGCGAGCGAGCCGCCGCGAGCCAGCGCGGCCGCGGCAGCGGCGCCGTCACGGCCGACGCCCGGCCAGGAGCGTCAAGATCGATGCTGCTGCCCGAAGTTCCTCGGCATCGCTGCCGTTCGACCAGGCCAACAAGGGCGCCCAGGAAGCCGCCACCGAGCTGCAGGCCAACCCGGCGGCGCTCGCCTTCGTCGGGCCGACGGCCGAGAACAGCGTCGCCGGGCCAGATCGAGATCGTGACCAACGCGCCCACCCAGGGCATCGAAGCGTCGTGATGCTCTCGAACAACGCCGGCGACCAGATCGCGCCGGCGGCCGAAGCCGCCGCAGACGGCCGGCACGAAGGTCGTGACCTGGGACTCGCCGATCCCGTCGGCGAAGGGCGAGAGCCTCTTCGTCGCGCAGGTCGACTTCGACGAGATCGGCGTCGTGATGGCCGACATGGCGCTCGACGATCCTCGGCGCCGACGGCGGCGAGTTCGCGGTCCTGTCGGCCTCGCCCGACGCGGCCAACCAGAACGCCTGGATCGCGGCGCTCGAGGAGGCGCTCGAAGGATCCGAAGTACGCGAGCGGTCAAGCTCGTCGACACCGTCTACGGCAACGACGAGTCCGAGAAGACGCTACAACCAGGCCCTCGCGCTGGTCGACAAGCACCCGAACCTCGAAGCTCATCATGGCCCCGACGACGGTCGGCATCGCGGCCGCGGCCAAGGCCATGACAGGACGAGGGTCTCTGCGACAAGGTCAAGGTCTCCGGTCTCGGCCTCCCGAGCCGAGATGGTGGCGTACACGCATCAACGGCTGCGCCCCGGAGTTCGCCCTCTGGAGCTTCGTCGACCTCGGCTACCTGACCTACTACGCCGTCGTACCTGCTGGCCACCGGGGCCGATCACAGGCCGCCGAGGGCGAGCAGTTCGACGGCCGGCCGGATGGGCGACTACACCATCGAGAAGGATCCGACCCGCGACGCCGGCCTCCGCGTCCTGATGGGCCCGTTCACCGTCTACAACAAGGACAACGTCGACGACTAGTCCGTCTTCATCGGCCTCACGCCGATGGGCAGCGGAGAGGCGGGAGCGAAGCCTCCGCCTCTCCACCGAGTCTGATGATGCCAGCGGTTAGCCTCTCCTCAACCGCCGAGTGAGTCGTAGAGCGCCGCGAGCAGCGCCTGCGCGCGCGGATCGACCGGCTCGTCGTCGCGCATCAGGTTCATCGCATACGAAAACCCGACGCCGTGCGAGGGCCACGCGCCGTGCATCTACCCGCCCGCTCCTCCGTGGCCGAACGCATCCTGCGGCGGTCCCATACGCAGATCTCTCGCGCTGGAGCCCGAAGCCGACCCCAACCTGCCTCAGCCCGCGTGTAGCGCATCCCAGCCGTCGGCGAGCGGCATCCGAGCGAGCTGCGAGCGTCGCCGGGGCGAGGACATGCGCTCCAGGCCGCCGTAGAGTCGTCGCGATCGAGCGCGCCGTCCCTATCGCGCCGAGTCGCCGGGATCTCGGCGGCGTGGTAGGCGCGGCTGTTCCACGGAAGGTGCCCGGCTCGAACGCAGCGGATTCCCCCAGACCGACCGAGCGAGCGCGTCGTGCGCTGCGTCTCGGCTCTCAGCGCCGGCGTGTTCGGCCAACCTGGTGCCTGCTCGATCGTCGACACCCGCGCCTCGTACTCCTCCGGCAGCCCGATCCAGAGCTCCAGCTCGAGCGGCGCCGCCATCTCCTCTGCGAAGAAGCGGCCGATCCGCCGCCCGTCGACGCGCCCGATCAGCTCGCCGCACAGCCAGCCGTACGTGAGCGCGTGGTAGCACAAGCTCGCGCGGGGCTCCTCGCTCGGCTCCTGCTCTCTCCAGCAGCCGCGCCATCAGCGACGCGTCAGTCAGCTCGATCGAGTCCACCGGCTCATCGATACCCAGGCAGCCGCGCCGTGTGCGAACGACGTCGCGGACGCGGATGTCCTCCTTGCCGAACTCCGGCCAGTAGCGCGCGACGCGCCTCAAGCTCGAGGAGGCCGCGCTCGATCGCGATCAGGACGCAGACGGCGACGAGGCCCTTCGTCCCCGAGAAGATGACCTGCAGCGTGTCCTCACGCCCACGCGCCGCCCGGCGGCACGGTCGGCGACGCCTCCCCAGATGTCGACGACCGGCTCGCCGCCCCGAACCGCCGCGAACGCCGCGCCGACTTCGCCGCGCTCAGCGAAGTTACGCGCAACTCCTCCGCGACGGCGTCAAGCCGGCGGCACGAAACCGTGGACCTCGGGCACGGACGCGCTAGTAGCTACGCGTCGCCTGATAGCGCGATGCGGCCGCGCGGCTCGAGTACGTCACCACGTCGGCAACGAACCCCAGCGCGACCACGATCCATTCAGCGCCTTCCACGTCGACGATCGGCGACCAGACGAGCAGGTACGCGAGTGTCGTCCACGGGAGGAAGAGCAGACCGAGGAGCGGCCAGAACCAGGAGTCGAAGGCGAGCTCAACGCGATCGCCGAAGATCCACCAGGCGATCAGCGCGACTCGCGGCCCGAGGAATCCCGCGGTGAGGAACAGGCAGCACATCGCTGGGGACTATCTCATCTCCGGAGCGGCGGTGGGCGGCCACCGGGCCGCCCACGCCGCTCCGCCAGTCCTTCAGCCCTTGCCGGGCGTCTCGAACAGCGGGCAGACCAGCGACCCGGGCGTCAGCCCGGACCCGGACACGGGTTGCGCCGCGAGTGGGTCCGCGCGTCGCGCGGGCTCGCGGACGGTCGCCAGGCGCGCGGACGCCGATGGTCCGCCTTTCAGGCGCAGGATCTCGACCCCGCGGCTCATGTCGAACAGGTAGATCAGGTCGCCGCGCCAGGCCACGTCCCACGACGACGAGCTCGGGTTCGTCGCGGGATCGGTGCCCGTAACGTAGTAGTAGCCCACCTGGCGCAGGTTGCGGGCGTTCGGAGGCGTCGATCAGGCGGAGCCCCTGTCCGTACCAGGCCGCCGCCACCGTCGAGCCTTCCACCTCGAAGTAGTGCGCGGAGCAGGAGCCGCTCGGCGAGGTCGTGCCGCCGGCGTCCTGGGTCGGATGGAACGCGCTCAGCGCGTCGAGCCGGAACGGCTGCGCCGGAGTCGAGTTGGCGGCTCCCTCGCCGCCGAGCGACTCCGTGATATCGGCCGCGACGATGCGTCCGCTCGCGCTGCACGGGCCTGTGAAGTCCTCCTCGGTCATCAGGACGACGTTGCCGTCCGCGACGCCGGCCGCCTGGATCTCGCCACCGAGCGGCCGTGCCGCATTGTGGATGAAGTCCGTCTGCGGCTGGGCGACGCCGTCCGGTCCGCCCTCGACGCCGCCGCCGGCGACGAGGATCGGATCCCACGGCCGCGCGTTGCGGAACTCGTCCGTCCGCGGATCGCGCCACCTGCCCTGGGTCGCGTAGCCCATCAGCCCGCCGCGGCCGCTGACCCACGCGATGCCGCGGTCGTCCACGTCGACGTCGTGCGAGTAGTCGGTCAGCCCGTCGTTGCGGCCGAGGTCGATCGGGTCGGGAAACACCACCGGGCGAGTCGGGTTCCGCAGGTCAGTGACCCAGATCGGCCTGCCGTCGCCGCGGCCGCCGGGCGTGAACGGCCCGAGGAACGCCTGGTCGTTGCGGCGGGCGGGACCGCCGGTCCAGACGTAGTTGCACTTGTCGATGCAGCTGACCGTGTGGCCCGCGGGTAGGTCGACGAAATCACCGACCTGCTCCATGTTCTCTGGATCGGCGTACGAGATGATGTAGAAGCCGGAGCGGCAGCCCGGGAGCCGCGTCTTCGAGCCGAGCGATCCGATGCCCGGGCAGCTGACCTGGTCGACGTTGTCGTGACGCGGATCGAGCGCGCCGATGATCAAGTTGCGGCGCACGTCGATGTCCATGTCCTCGTCCTGCCAGTAGCCGTTCGGGCCGAGGATCTCTGCCGGCTGGAACGTGTCGAGCAGCTGCGGGCTGGTCGGATCGCTCACGTCGAGGGTCTTGAAGCCGAAGCGGCCCGTGAGGATCAACACATCCCGTCCGCGGACCTTGTCGAACTTGCCTTCGACCACCTGTGACGTGCCGGGCACGCGCGTGACGTATTCCAGTGAGTCCGACATCACCGCGCCCGGAGGCGGCTCGCGCCTGTGGTGCGGCGGCAGCCCCGATCCCCAGGGCGCCGGAGAGGACAGCGGCGACGACCAGCCCGAATCGCATCATGACGGCAACCTCCTCGATCAGGGTCCGAGCATTTCCTGTCCGCTCGCGCGGTCGTCAAACACGCGGCGTAGCGGCGAGTCGCGCCTCGATCAGCCGGACGAGCTCCTCCGTCACCGGCGTCGGGACCGCGTGCCGCCGGCCCCCGCGCACGATCGCGCCGGCGATCGCGTCGAGCTCGAGTGGGAGGCCGGCGTCGAAGTCCTTCTGCATCGACGTGCGCAGCTCACCGAGCGGGAGGTCGAGCATGCTCCGGAGCGCCGGGAGATCGAGCGTCGCCCCCTCGGCGAACCCGACCGCCGCCGCCTCGTCGTGGCAGCCGAAAAGCCGCGCATTCCATTCCGGCTCCGCCTGGACGCCTCCGACAGGCGCGCCGAGCGCCGTCGTCGTGAGCGCCAGCGGCGCGAGCAGGGCGACCTTCTCCCAGAGCACCGTCGGCTCGTCCGGCCCGAGCACGACCTGGAACCCCGCGGCGCTGAGCTCGTCCGCGATCTCCTCCTGCCGTGGCCCCGGCGCGAGATCGACCCGCAGAAACGGCGTCTTCTGGCGCACGAGCCCCGGCTCGACGCGCTCCGACTCGGCGCGGAACGTCGCCGCGAGCACGTTCGCGTAGCGGTCGCGCAGCAGCGCGACGTGGTCGATGCCGTTCAGCAGCGGCACTGCGACCGCGTCGCCGACGCGCTCGGGCGGCGCGAGCTCGAGCGCCGCCTCGAGCTGCGTCGCCTTGGGCGTCACCCAGAGCACGTCGACGTCGCGTTCGAGCGTCGCGGCCGTCGCGACCTCCACCTCGAAGTCGCCAAGGACGACGCTCTCGACGCGCAGCCGCCCCGGGTGGCGGGCGAGGGTCTCCGGCCGCAGCAGCAGGACGACGTCGGCGCCGACCCGTGCGAGTGCCCCTCCGATGAGGCTCCCGACCCCGCCTGCACCGAGAATCGCGTGTCGCATGGACACGCGTCATGCCTTCTGCGACTTCACGTAGTCGATGTAGCCGCGCACGTCGGCGACGGGCTCCGAGTAGGCCTCGCCGAGAGTCTCCTCCATCCGCGCCATGTACTCCTCGGCCCAGGCAGGGAACTCGTAGTCGATCGCGCGCAGGAACTCGAGCGTGGCGGCGAAGCGCATGTCGGCGATCGAGGGATTGTCGCCGCCGATGAACGGCTTGCCGTCCAGGAAGTAGGTGTTGTAGACCTCGAGCGGGTCGGCAAGGGCGGCCTCGGCGTCCTGCTGCGCCTTCGCCTTCATGTCGTCGTCGGCGGCGGAGGTGGCGACCTCGCCGGGGTACTGCGCGAATCCGAGCGCCGGGTACGTCGCACGCGTGAGCAGCGGGTAGAACGTGCCGATCAAGTAGAACATCGCGTTGTCGACCATCGCGCGCTGGCCCGGCTCGGTCGGATAGAACTGTTCGAGCCCGTGCTTGTTGCACAGGTAGGCCATGATCGCGCAGCTCTCCCCGAGCGTGCCCTTCGGCAGCCCCTCCTCCTCGAGCATCGGCGTCAGGTGGGCAGGGTACTTCTGCGAGGTACTCGGGCTCCGTCGTCTTTCCCCACACGTCCAGCTCCTCGAAGTCGAGGCCTGCGGCCCGGACGAAGATCCGCACGGTCAGGTTGTTGACGCTCGGCTTGAGGATGTTCAGCGTGTGCGTGGCCATCGTTCCTCCTTCAGTCGTAGGGGTCCTGGGGCGATCGGTCTTCCGAGAGCGACGCCCGGGATTGTCCGACGAGCGTCTCGATCGCGTCCGCGAGGTGATCCTCGGCGATGTTGTAGTCGCCCCGCTCCACCCGGAGCTTGTGCGCCTCGAGCAGTACGTCGGCGTGCGTGTAGCCGAACGGCGGCTCGAAGCGGTACGACGCGAGCTCGATCAGGAGACCGAGCGGGTCCTCGAAGTAGATCGAGTCCATGAAGCCGCGGTCCTTCACTCCGCTGTGCTGGACCTTGCGCTCGTCGAGCCGCTCGACGGCCTGGTGAAAGGTGGCCTGTGAGAGCGAGAAGGCGACGTGGTGCACGCAGCCGATGTCCGTCGAGGTGCGGCTCGAGTCCCGCTCACGCTCCTCGTTGGTGAAGACGGTGATCAGGCGCCCGTCACCCGGGTCGAAGTAGAGGTGGCTCTCCGACTCGTTGTCGAGGTTGGGCTGCTCGAAGACAAACGGCATGCCGAGCACGCCTTCCCAGAAGTCGATCGACGTCTGCCGGTCGGCTCCGACGATCGTGATGTGGTGCACGCCCTGGGCCTGGAGCTTCCGCATCAGTGCTCGACGAGTTTGGACTTGTACTCGCTCCGCTGCAAGCTGCCCCACGGCACGAGCTCGACGCGAGTCTGGACGACGAGGACGCTGCGCAGCCGCTCGCGGATCGCCTCGGCGAGAGCGTCATCCGGAGTCGCGCCCCGTGCGAGCTCGACGCTGACGGGGATCGGCGGCTCCTGCTTCACGCCGGCGGACTGCGGCCGGACCAGGATGTGGCCGCTCACATCCGGGAGCGAACGCGCTCACGACCTCGCGGACGGCAGAGGGGAAGACGTTGACGCCGCGGACGATCAGCATGTCGTCCGTCCGGCCGATGCAGCGGACGCGCGGGCCGGTGCGCCCGCACGGGCACGGGCTCGTCCGGACCTCGACGTGGTCCCGCGTCCGGAAGCGCAGGAGCGGCGCCGCGCGCTGCTGCAGGTGCGTCAGCACGAGCTCGCCGGTGGCCCCGTCGTCCAGCTCGAGTGCGGCGCCCGTCTCCGGGTCGATCAGCTCGGCGTGGACGAAGCCGCGCGCGCCGAGATGCATACCGCCCTGCTGCTCGCACTCCCCCCAGAGCGATACGCCGATGTCGCCGATCCCCATCGCCTCTGTGAGGCGTGCGCCCCAGCCTTCCTCGAGCTTCGCCCGGAAGGCGGGCTCGCCGCCGCCCGGCTCTCCCGCCACGAGCACGCGCTCGACGCTCGAGCCGCGGAGATCGAAGTTCTCGGCCAGATAGGCGGCGTACGACGGCGTCAGCACGACCGCCGCCGGCTCGAGGAGCTCGATCGCCTTGACCAGCCGTTCCGTGTTTCCCGTGCCGACCGGGATGTGAGAGAGGCCGAGGCGGTCGAAGGCGGCGAGCGCCGCGCCGGCGACGAACGGGCCGGCGTTGTAGGTCGAGACGATCCTCTGGCCTGCCTGGATCCCGGATGCGGCGTAGCTGCGCGCCGAGGCAGTGACCCAGTTGTCGAGATCCCCCGCGGTCAACGGTATGTAGCTCGGCTCGCCGGTCGTGCCGCTCGTCGAATAGATCCGGACGATCTCGCTCGGCGCTACGCAGAGATGCGAGCCGAACGGGTTCTCCTGCGTGCGCGTCGCCCGGAGCTCATCCTTCTCGGTGAGCGGCAGCCGGGCGATGTCGGCCAGGCCGCCCACGAACGCCTCGAGTTTCTCGCGATAGAACACCGAACGCTCGCGCAGGTACACGAGCTGGGCCCGAAAGCTCGCGTCGTCGAGGCCGAGCTGTTCCTCCCAGGGGAGCCGTTCTGCGTCACTCGCGGCGATACTCCACCGCCTCCTCCGCCGCCCGCGCGAGGTCGAAGCCGACCGGCTGCTCCCGCTCCTCGGCCAGGTGGGCGAGCAAGCTCGCGACGCGCGCGAGGATCGGCACCGCCTTCGCCGACGAGGCCGGGAAGCCGAGGTCGAGCAGCACGGCGGCAATCGGCAGCGAGACGTTCATCGTCAGCCCGATCTCGTCGCGGAGGGCGCGCGCGAACGCAACATGCGGACCGCTCACGCCGCGCTCGTCTGCGAGCTCGAGAATCCGCTCCGCGCGCGGGTCGAGCGGCTTGTGGACGGGGTGGCCGAACCCGGGCACCCTGCCACCCTCCGCGCGTATCCGGGCAACGATTTCCTTCGGGTCGCCGCCCGCCTCGAGTAGGCGGGCGCACTCCTCCGTCGTCCCGAGCACGACCGGGCCGGCGCCGAGGATGCCCGCTGCAACGGCTCCCTGCAACGAGCCCGGGTCGGCGGCGAGCGTCATCCGGGCGGCGACGTTCGTCGGCATCAGCCCGTGCTCGGCGATCGAGACGAGGAGAAGGTCGAGGAAGAAGCATTGCTCCTCGGTCGGCTCCTCACCGGTGAGCAGCAGATGGAAGTACTCGGTGAAGGTCACCCTGCCCATGAGATCGCCCGCGAGGTCTCGCCCACGCACCTCGACGCGGTCGGGGTAGGCCTGCGCGATCCGCGTCACCGGCTCAGACACGCCGCGCTCCCTCGACCATCGCCTGCAGCTTCGCGAACGCTCGCTCGCGCGGGAGGTACTTCATGCCGCAGTCCGGCGCGGCGACGAGCCGGTCGCGCGGCACGACCTCGAGAGCCCGCTCGAGCCGCTCCGCGACGACCTCGGGCGTCTCGACCTCCTCGGAGCCCAGGTCGAGCACGCCGAGGAGGATCGTCTTCCCATCCAGGTCACGCAGCAGCCCCGGGTCGAGCCCCGGCTGCGCAGCTTCGAGCGAGAGGTGCGTCGCCGCACAGTCTGCGAGCTCGCGCAGGAACGGATAGCCGGACAGCCGGTCGTGGACGATGTGCGCGTAGCCGAAGCAGGTGTGGAGAACGGTGTCGCCCCCGATCCCGTCGAGCGCTCGGTCGATCGCCTCGATCGCGTACTCGCGCGCCGCCTCCGGGCGCGCCTGAAGATAGGGCTCGTCGATCTGGACGACGTCCGCTCCGGCCGCCTTCAGGTCGCGGAGCTCCTCGTTGACGGCCTCCGCGTACGCGAGCGCGAGGCTCCGCTCGTCGGCGTAGTGGTCGTTCTGCGCCTGCTGCGTCATCGTGAACGGGCCTGGCACCGTGATCTTGATCCGACGATCGGTGAGCGAGCGGAGAAACTCGACGTCGCGGACCTCGACCGGCCGGCTGCGCCTGATCGGGCCGACGATCCGGGGGACCGGATTCTCGTGACCCGTCCGGTCGAGCGCGACACCCGGCTCGTCGAGGTCGACGCCGTCGAGCGCGGTCGCGAAGCGGTTGGAGTAGCTCTCACGCCGCATCTCCCCGTCGGTGATCACGTCGACGCCGGCGCGCTCCATGTCCTGGACGGCGGCCCTCGTGGCGTCGTCCTGGGCCTCCTCGAGGAAGGGCTCCGGTATCCGCCAGAGCTCCCGCGCCCGCACGCGCGGCGGCAGCCGCTCCAGGAGCCGCTCCCGGTCGATCAACCAGTCGGGCTGGGGATAGCTCCCGACGACCGTCGTCAGCAGTGCGTCAGCCATCCGGCGCATCTTGCACTCGCAGGAGGGCCCGCAACGCGTCGATCGTGTCCGCCTCGGCGGCATCCTTGTCCGGCCGGTAGCGCTTCACGCGGGCGAAGCGGAGCGCGACGCCGCCCGGATACCGCGTCGAGGACTGGACGCCGTCCAGCGCGATCTCGACGACGAGCTCGGGCCGGACGAAGACCGCGATCCCCTTCCGGCCGGTCTCCCGCTCCAGCAACGCGCTCGTCTGCCACGTGAGCAGCTCGTCCGTCAGCCCCTTGAAGCACTTGCCGACCATCACGAAGGCACCGGACTCGGCGTCGCGCGCGCCGAGGTGGAGGTTCGAGAGCCAGCCCTCGCGTCGCCCGTGCCCCCACTCCGCCCCGAGCACGACCAGGTCGTACGTCAGCACCGGCTTCACCTTCCGCCAGGCCTTGCCGCGGCGCCCGGCGGCGTACGGCGAGCCGGCGTCCTTCACCACGGCGCCCTCGTGCCCGGCGGCGAGCGCCTCCTCCAGCACCCGCTCGCCGTCGGTCGGGTCGGAGGTGAGCAGCGCCGGGATCCTGAGCTCGGGCGCGACGGCCTCGAGCCGCGCGACGCGCTGCTCGAGCGGCGCGTCGAGCAGATCGTCGCCGTCGAGATGCAGCAGGTCGAAGAGGAACGTGACGACGCCCTCGGGCGGGGCACCGCTGTCGATCTGCGCGACCGTCTCCTGGAAGGCGGCCGGCCCGTCTGCTCCCATCCAGAGCGCCTCGCCGTCGAGCACCGCCTGGCTCACCGGGAGGCGGCGGACGGCCTCGACGATTCCCGGCAGCGATGCAGTGATCTCGTTCAGGTTCCGGGTGTAGACCCGGACCTCGTCGCCGCGGCGGTGGATCTGGATCCGGATCCCGTCGAGCTTCCACTCCACCGACGAACGTTCGAAGCCGGCCATTCCCTCCGTCACCGTCGCCGCGGTCGAGGCGAGCATCGGGAGGACCGGCCGGAAGAGCTCGAAGCCGACCTCTCGCAGTCCCGCCTCACCTTCCGTCAGCGCAAGCTCCGCGGTGCGGGGGAGGTCGCCCGAGAGCATGAACGCGCGGCGCGCGAGCTCGCCTGGGACGCCGGCCGCTTTCGCGACGGCGTCGACCATCAGCCCGGCGAGCGCGCCCTGGCGCAGCCCGCCGGTGAAGAGCCGCTTGACGAAGTCCGCCTCCTCCTCCGTCGCGCGCTCGAGCAGGTCGCCGAGGATCCGCTTGCGCGTGGCCGCCGAGCCTCCTCCCGTCGTCTCCGCGACGTCGGTGATCGCCCGATCCAGCTCGTCGAGCTCGAGCGATGGCTCCGCGGCGGGCGTCTGCTCGAAGCCGTAGACCGTCGAGTAGCCGATCCCGACGCGCCCCTGCCTGGGCGCGCCGGTGAGGAAGCCCACCGCGATCGGCACCTCCTGCGCCTCCAGCCGGAGCAGCAGCTCGGCGAGGATCGCAACCTTGCGCGAGCGCGAGCTCGTGGCGGCGACCTCTCGCGAGGCGGTGACGACGTCGGCGAGGAGGGTCACTATCGAGCTCGAAGGGTCGCAACCGCGCGCACGGCCGCGTCGACGTCCGCGCGAGAGTTGACGATCCCGGGGCCGAACCGGACGTAGCGGCGGGCGTACGGCGTCACGCTGGCGACGATACGCCGCGCCGCCAAGCGCCGCACCACCTCGTCCGGATCGATGCCGTCCACCTCGAAGCAGACGAGTCCAGCGGACAGGCCGGCGCCCGCAGGCGTTCGCAGGCGCACCCCGCGCACGTCCTCGAGGCCGGTCTTCAGCCGCGCTGCGAGTGAGCGCACGCGCGTCTGCACGCGCGTCGTGCCGACCGCCTCGTGGAAGCGGAACGCATCGGCGAGCGCCCAGCGATGCTCGAACGAGTGGAAGCCGCCTGGCGTGAGCCGGGCGCCGTCGGGCGGGCCGGCAGGCTCGCCGCCCGCGAGCCAGGCGCCGTAGCTCGCACGGTCGTCGAAGGACGGGAATCGTCGGCCGCAGCAACTCGCGGGCCCGTTCGTTCGCCCAGAGGACGCCCGTCCCGCGAGGCCCGTAGAGCCACTTGTGACATCCGGCGGCGAACGCGTCGCAGCGGAGCTCACGGATTGTCGCCGCCTCCGCCCCCAGGCCGTGGACGCCGTCGACGAAGAGGAGCACGCCCTCGGGCAATGCCTCGGCAATCGCGCGGAGCGGCAGCTTGACACCCGTGCTCGAGTGCACCCACGTGACCGCGACGACGCGAGTCTGCCTCGTCACAGCCCGACGGAGCCGAGAGACGATCTCGCTCGCGGATGCTCGTCGCGGGTCGTCATAGAGCCGCACCCGCCGGACACGCGCGCCGGACAACCGGAGCGCCTCGTGCGTGGCGTAGAAGTCGTGCTCGGTCGTCAAGACCTCATCGGCCGCCGCTAACGAGAGCCGCGTGTACAGGAGGGCGAGGCCCATCGTCGTCGAGTCGGTGAGTGCGATCTCGCCGGCGGGCACGCCCAGATAGCGACCGGCGGCGGCTCGGGCCTCGCCGGTCAACCGTGCCTCATTCGCGTGCAGATATTCGACGGCGTTCCGGTCGAGCCCATTCCGGTGCCGCTCGATCGCCTTCCGCACCGGTCGCGGATGCGCAGCGAACAGGAACGAGGAGAGGTGGATTCGATCCGGGTCGAGCGCGAACTGGGCGCGCACCCCCGACCAGTCGCGGAGATCAGGCGCCGATTCTGCCTGTTCGGCGCGGCCGAGCACAATCGCCCCCGCCGCGAGCCCGGCGCGGGCAAGGAGGCCTCTGCGGCTGAGCTCGGTCACCGATGCCGGGTCATCGTACGCGCGGGCGGAGGATCGTTCGGGCCTTGGACTTTGACCGGACATACTCCGGCCATGGTCGGCCCGACCTACGAGCTCGAGTTCGAGGACACGTTCGAGAGCAGCACTCTCGACCCGGCGCGCTGGCTTCCGCATTACCTCCCGCATTGGAGCAGCCGGGAACTGTCGGCGGCGCGCTACGTCGTCGGTGATGGCGTCCTCCGGCTCAGGATCGACGAGGACCAACAGCCGTGGTGCCCCAAGCTCGACGGCGACGTTCGCGTCTCCTCGCTCCAGACGGGACAGTTCTCCGGCCCCGTCGGCAGCACCGTCGGACAGCATCGCTTCCATGCGGACACGGTCGTTCGGGAGGTGCAGCGAAACGTGCGCCTCTACACGCCCCAGTACGGCCGCATCGAGCTTCGCGCCCGCGCCTGCGACGACCCGCGCACGATGTCGGCGCTCTGGCTGATCGGATACGAGGACGAGCCCGAGCGGTCGGCCGAGATCCTCGTCTGCGAGATCTTCGGCCGCGACGTGGGCCCGGACGCCGTCGCGATCGGCATGGGCGTCCACCCGTTCGGCGACGCCGACATCGTCGACGACTTCTCGCGCGTGCAGGTGCCGATCGACGCGCGCGAGCTGCACGTGTACGCGGCCGAGTGGACGCCGGAGGACGTCACCTTCTTCGTCGACGGGGAGGCGGTCAAGACCGTCGGCCAGTCACCCGCCTATCCGATGCAGCTGATGCTCAACATCTACGAGTTCCCGCCCACCGAGGCAGACGGGCCGCCGCGGCCGTACCCGAAGGAGTTCGTCGTCGACTACGTTCGCGGCTACCGGCCGGCGAGTTGACAACCCCCCACCGGGCGGCGGAGCCGGAAGGAGGCTCCACCGCCCAGGGCTTTTAGTTCATGCGGCCTCGGGTGCGCTCTCGCCGTCGTAGCGCTCCCGTGCCTCGCCGTCGTGGGGCGCCTCGATCGTGACGTTCGGGAGCGAGCGGTCGAGCCAGCTCGGGATGTACCACGACTTCTCGCCCATCAGCGTCAGGAACGCTGGCACGAGCGTCATCCGGACGATCAGCGCGTCGGTCAGGATCGCGACCGCCAACAGGAGCCCGAACTCCTTCGGGATCCGGTCGGCGCTGAGGATGAAGGCCGCGAACACGGTGGCCATGATCACGGCCGCCGCCACGACCACCCGTCCGATCGCAGCGATTCCGTGCTCGACCGCCTCCTTTGTCGCGAGGCCGTGGACGTGCTCCTCACGGATCCGGCTGCCGATGAACACCATGTAGTCCATCGAGAGGCCGAAGAGGATCGCGAAGGCGATCGGTGGCACGAACGTCTCGATCGGGCCCGTCCGGTCGAGCCCGGTCAGCCCGAGCAGGTGGCCCTCCTGGACCACGAGCGTGAGCACGCCGAAGCCGACGAAGGCGGACAGGATGGTCGTGACCGCGGCCGTCGCGGAGATCAGGACCGAGCGGAAGGCCATCGCGAGCACGATGAAGGTGACGCCGATGATGTAGAGCAGGAACAGCGGCAGCCGCTCGGTGATCTGGTCTGCGATGTCCTTGAACGCGGCCGTCTGGCCGGAGACGTAGGCGAGCGCGTTGCCGCCCTCGGTCGCGGCGGGCACGACGTCCGTGCGCAGGCGATCGACGAGATTGGCGGTCTCTTCGTCCTGCGGCGCCGACTCGGGCGTCACGAAGACGATCCCGACGGTTCCCTCGTCGTTCAGCTGCGGCTCGGACACGGCCGCCACGCCGTCGAGCCCGCGCACGCTCTCGTAGACCCGCTGCGGCGCCTGCTCGTCGCCGTTCACATCGACGACGATCGGCACGGGGCCGTTGAAGCCGGCTCCGAAGCCCTCGGCCAGGAGGTCGTACGCCCTGCGGCTCGTCTGCTCCTTCGGCTGCGTGCCCTGGTCGGACGCGCCGAGCCGGACGAGCGCCGACGTGCCGGCCAGCCCGAGCACGAGCACGAGCACGACCGGGAAGACGATCTTTGCGCGGCGGGTGACGAAGCGACCCCAGCGGGCGACGGGGGTCCGCTCGCGGGCGGCCTCGGAATCGTCCACCGGCTTCAGGAACGGCACCTTGAGCCGATCGATCTTGTGGCCGAGCAGCGCCAGCACGGCGAGCAGGAGCGAGTTCGCGATCAGCACGGTCGTCAGCACGCCGAGCGCCGAGCCGATGCCGAGCTTGGTGATGAAGTCGAGGCCGATGAACGCGAGGCCGGTGACCGAGATCGCAACCGTGAGGCCGGCGAAGAGCACCGCCCGACCGGCGCTGGCGCCTGCCTCTGCGGCGGCGTCCCGCGGCGAGAGACCTTCGTGGAGCAGCTGCCGGAAGCGGGTGACGATGAAGAGCGAGTAGTCGATCCCCACTCCGAGCCCGATCATCGAGACGAGGATCGGCGTGATCGTGTTGATGTCGGTGAGGCCCGCGAGGATGAAGAGCAGCAGGAACGCCGTCGCCACTGCCGTGATCGCGAGCGCGATCGGGATGATCATCGCGACGAAGGTGCGGAAGACGAAGAGCAGGACCAGGATCGCCGCAAGCAGGCCGAGGATCTCCGACGCGCCCTGCTCGACCGGCGGGAACTCCGCTTCGCCGTTGTACTCGACCGTCACGCCTGCGGGCTCGACCGTCTCGCGAACCGCGTCCTGCACCGCGACAACCGTGTCGCGGTCCTCGTCCTCGATCGTCTCGCTGAACTGCGCTTCCGCGTACGCGATGCGGCCGTCGTCCGAGAACGTCTGGTCGCTGAACGGGTCGCCGACGCTTGTCAGGCCGGCGTCCTCGCCGGTCGGCTTGAACTCGGCCGACCGAAGCCGCGTGATCGCCTCGCCGATCGCAGCCTCGCGCTCCGGCGTATCGAGCCGCTCGCCCTCCGGCGCGGCGAAGACGACGTTCAGGACGCCGCCCTGCTCGGCGGCGAACTCGGACTCGATCAGATCGGTCGCCTTCTGCGTATCGGACCCGGGAATCTCGAACTCGTCGCGCAGCTGGCCTCCGACCGTCCCGACCAGGACGATCAAGAGCGCGACGATGCCGACCCAGCTGACGACGACGCGCCACGGGTGCGTCGCGCAGGCGCGCGTCCAGCGAGCCAGAGCGCCGGTCGAGAGACGTTCGTGAGCAGCGAGCCGTTCAGACACGTGTGTCCTCCTCGGAATGGGCGATGCAGCGGTTCAAATACGGCAAGACTCTGAGGGTCGCACCCGGCTACCCACCTGGGAGGTTCGGCATCCAGGCGTCCGCAGGTGCGGTTATCCGCACCCGTCAGTAAGGATCCGGTGAACGTCCCCGGCGCCGACTGGCCTACGATCGACTCGATGCCTCCTGTCCAGACCGGCACCACGGGCTCCGAGCTCGCCGAGTTGCTCCGGCAGCTGGTCGCGATCGATTCCGTCAATCCCTCGCTCGTCCCCGGCGGCGCGGGCGAGGCGACGATCGCCCGGTTTGTCGCCGGGTGGCTCGAGCGCGCCGGGCTCGAGGTCTCGCTGGAGGAGGCTGCTCCCGGCCGGCCGAACGTGATCGGGGTCGCGCGGGGTCGTGGCGGCGGTCGCACGCTGCTCCTGAACGCGCACACGGACACGGTCGGTGTCGCTGGAATGGAAAGGCCGCACGAGCCATGGTTGGAGAACGGTCGCCTCTACGGACGCGGCGCCTATGACATGAAGGCGGGTCTCGCGGCTGCGATGCTCGCGGTCGCCTCCGCGCCGCGACTGGCGGGCGACGTCGTGCTCGCGGCGGTCGCAGACGAGGAGGCCGCCGCTTCCGGGACGAAGGCCCTGCTGGCCTCCGGTCGCCGGGTGGATGCGGCGATCGTGACCGAGCCGACCGGCTCGACGTCGCGATCGCACACAAGGGCTTCGCCGGTTTCGAGATCGAGACGACCGGTCGCGCCGCACACGGCTCCCGGCCGGAACGCGGGATCGACGCGATCGCACGCATGGGGCCGATACTCGTCGAGCTCCAGGCCTTGGCGGATCGGCTTCAGAGCGGAGAGCGCCACCGGCTCCTCGGCGCGAGCTCGCTTCACACCTCGCTGATCGAAGGAGGCCAGGAGTACTCCAGCTATCCGGAGCGGTGCCTGCTGACTGGAGAATGGCGGACGCTCCCCGGCCATTCGCCTGCGGACGTCGAGGCCCAGCTGCTCGAGTTGATCGCACGCAGCGGCAGCGGAGCCGACTTGCGCCTGCTCTTCACGGGCGACCCGTTCGAGGTCGCCGAGGATGAAGAGATCGTCCAGCTCGTACACCGTCACGCGGGGACAGCGATCGTCGGCGTGCCCTACTGGGCCGACTCGGCGCTGCTCGCCGCGGCCGGAATCCCGACGGTGCTGTTCGGTCCACGCGGCGGCGGCGAGCACGAGACCGTCGAATGGGTCGAGCTCGCCTCGGTCGAACGGCTGCGGGACATGCTCCTGGCGACGGCGCGGGACTTCTGCGGCACCAGGGTGGTGGCCGAGCATGAGGCCTGATGAGCCGAAGAATCCGTTTCTCTACGACGCGTCCGTACGGGAGCAGCAGCGGCAGGCGAGCCTGGCGAGGGCGCGGCGGGTTGTCTGGCTCCGGCGTGCGCTCGTGGCCGCGCTCGCCCTGGCCGCGGTCGCGGCTGCCTCCGCCGCGGTTGTCACCCGCTCCGCCGGCTCCGACCGAGGCTCGGTGCGATTCGCGGACTGCTGGATCCAGCTCGTCGCCGCCCGGTGCGGGCAGCTCGCCGTTCCGGAGGATCCGGACCGGCCCGGCGGTCGCCGTATCTCCTTGCGCATCGCCGTCATCCCCGCGGCGAAGCAGCCGGCAGCTGGGGCGCTCTTCTACCTCGCCGGCGGTCCGGGCGGAGCGGCGAGCACGGACGTCCCGATCATCGAGCAGCTCTTCGGTGGGGTCGCTTCGACCCGGGACCTCGTGCTCGTCGACCAGCGCGGCACGGGTGGCTCGCACAGGTTGAGCTGTGCGCCCACGGGCGTCCGCGTCGAGCAGACGGCGGCCGTCGCTGCGTACGTCCGGCGCTGCTTCGACCGGCTGGGCCCGGAGGTTCGCCTCTACACGACCGCCGTCGCGATGGACGACCTCGACGCGGTGCGCCGCGCGCTCGGCTACGAGCAGATCGACCTCTACGGCGCGTCCTACGGTGCCACTGCGGCGCAGATCTACCTGCGCCTCCACCCGGACTCGGTCCGGACGATGATCCTGGACGGCGGCTCGCTGCTGCAGGTCCCCCTCTACGAGGCCCTCGCGCCGAACGCGGAACGAGCGTTGCAGGCACAGCTGGCGCGCTGCTCCGGCGAGCCGGCCTGCCGGCGGGCGTTTCCGAGGATCCGGTCCGAGCTCGCGGCCTTGCTCGAGCGTCCGGCGAGGCGTGTCGAGGCCTTCGGGCAGGCCGTCACGATCGATGCCGACGCCGTCGCGAGCACCGTTCATGCCCTTTCGCTCGAGAAGGACGGCGTGCCGCTGCTGCCGGACGTCGTCCATCGCGCAGTTCAAGGCGACTACGTCCCCCTCGCGCAGGAGTACGTCGGCCGCGTAGGCCCCGGCCTCGACGCCCGTGCTCGGCTCGCGATGTCCTTCGAGATCCTCTGCAGCGAGCCGTGGGCACGTTTCGACCCTGCCAGGGTGCGCCGCACGAGCGGCGGCAGCTACCTGGCCGAGGTGGCCGTGTCGCGCGCGCGGCTGTTCGACGAGGCCTGTCGGTTCGTGCCGGCGGGCGTCGTCTCGGCCGACGCGGACCAAGTCGCGCCCACGGAC
The DNA here is from genome assembly GCA_963802765.1 of uncultured Gaiellaceae bacterium. Lineage (GTDB taxonomy): Bacteria > Actinomycetota > Thermoleophilia > Gaiellales > Gaiellaceae > Gaiellasilicea. The sequence goes on along the minus strand of CAWDJZ010000014.1, from coordinate 19,423 downwards.
GTGCCCGTGCTCATCCTCGCGGGGAGCGCGGACCCGCAGGACCCCCCGGCGAACATGCGCGGCTGGAAGACGCTCTTCCCGAACGGTCGTCTGGTGATCGTCCCGGGGGCGACGCACGGCGTCCTGACCGAGGGCTGCGTCGCGCTCGTCGCGGCACGGTTCGTCGCCGGCGGAACCGTGCGGGGCCTCGACACCTCCTGCGTGCAGCAGATCGAGCAGCCGGCGTTCGAGACGCCCGGCTGAGCGAGCTACGCGGGCCTGAGGACGGGCAGCGGCTCGGGGCGCTCGACGCGGGTTGCCACGTCGAGCGTCCTGCTGTCCGCGGCCGACTGGAGCACGCTGCGCGCGACGTCGACGACGTGTGCTCCGAGACCGCCTGACGCCCGCGGCGCGCGGCCTTCTTCGACCGCCTCGGCCAGGTCCTGCAAACCGAGGCCGCGCGCCTCGCGGGCGCCGCGGGATGCGTAGTGGTACTCCTCCCAGTCGCCGCGGTTGCTCCGGATCCGGAGCGGGCCCTCGAAGGCGTTCGGATCGGGGAGCGAGAGAGTCCCCTCACGCCCGTGGATCTCGAGATCGCAGACGTAGCGGTCGGTCACCTCGAAGCTCGTGACCAGGTTCGCCGTCGCGCCGCTCCCGAGCTGGAGGACGGTCGACACGTGCGTGGGCGTCGTCGGCGTGAACCGTCCTCCTGCGCGCGGCCCGACGGCGATCGACCGCTCGGGGGTCAGCGTCGACGCGAAGCCCGTGACACGCGCGACCGGCCCGAGCAGCGCGACGATCGCGGTCAGGTAGTAGGGGCCCATGTCCAGGAGCGGCCCGGCGCCGTCCTGGAAGAACTGCTCCGGGCTCGGATGCCACCCGTCTGCACCGCCGACGAGCATCGCGGCGCTGACGGCGACCGGTTCGCCGATCGCGCCCTCGTCGATCAGCGCCCGCGCAGCCTGGTAGGCGCCGCCGAGGAAGATGTCGGGCGCGCAGCCGAGCAGGAGCCCGCGGCGTTCAGCCTCGGCGACGAGCTCCTCGGCATCTGCAGTCTGCGTCGCGAGCGGCTTCTCGGTGTAGACGTGCTTCCCGGCCGCGAGCGCCGCGCGCGTCACGTCGACGTGCACCCCGGGCGGGGTCAGGTTCAGGACGATCTCGATCGCGGGGTCGGCGACCAGCTCGACCACCGAGAGCGCCTCGAGCTCGTGGTCGGCCGCGAGCGCCTCGGCGAAAGCGACGTCGATGTCCGCACAGGCAACCAGGTCGATCGCGTCGAACGCCGTCGACTTCTCCGCGTAGTGCTTGCTGATCACGCCGCAACCGACGATCCCGACCTTCATGCCGCGACCCGCACCGCAGCCAGGGAGCGCGCGACTGCTTCGAGCGCAGGCCCGTCCGTCTCGTCCTGCTCGACGAGCAGCCACTCGACACCAGCTTCGATCGCCGCCGGGATGATCCGCCCGTAGTCGATCTCACCCTCGCCGACAGGGCGGAACTCGTGTCCGGCGCGGCCCGCGAAGTCCTTGACGTGCACCAGAGGGCACCGGCCGCGGGCGCGATCGAGGAGGGCAACTGGATCGACGCCCGCGTACCAGGCCCAGCCGAGGTCGAGCTCGAGAAACAGCTTGTTCCGTGCCAGCAGCTCGTCAAGGAAGCTGCCGCCGCCGTCCAGCGGTCTGACCTCGCCGTCGTGGTTGTGGAAGCCGAACTCGAGCCCGAGCTCGGTCGCGCGGCCGGCCACGACGGTCAGCCGGTCGGCCATCTGCTTCGCCGCGTCGGTCGACGCCGGCGGCTCGATCCAGGCCAGCACGAGCCGGTCGACCCCGAGCACCGAGCATTCCGCGGCGAGCTCCTCGAGCTCTGTCTCGACGGCCTCGAGCCCTGCGTGACGGCCGCAGGCGACGAGGCCGAGCTCGTCGAGCCAGCTCCGCACGACGGCTGGGTCGTGGCCGTGCAGGTCGAAGAGCTCGACGCCTTCGTAGCCGAGCGAGGCGACGGCGCGCAGCGTGCCTTCGAAGTCGCGGGCGCAGTCCTCGCGCAGCGTGTAGAGCATCAGACCGACACGGGCCAAGGGACCTCCGCTCCGGTGCGCTGCGCCGCGATGAAGTCGCGATACCAGTAGAAGCTCCCCTTCGGGACGCGCTCGAGCGTGGGGTAGTCGACATAGACGATCCCGAAGCGCTTGGAGTAGCCCTCGGCCCACTCGAAGTTGTCGAGCAGCGACCAGGCGAAGTAGCCGCGCACAGGCACGCCGTCCTCGATCGCGCGACCGACCGCGGCGAGGTGCTCGGCGAGGTAGGCCTGCCGCTCGGGGTCGGCGACGTCGCCGTTGTGCCCGCGAAGGTCGTCGTACGCTGCGCCGTTCTCGAAGATGTAGATCCCCGGCGGCGAGTAGTCGTCGCGAAGCCGCGCGAGGACGTCGTGGAGGCCGTCCGGATAGACCTCCCAGCCCATCGCAGTGAAGGACCAGTCGGAGTCGCGGACGAGGATCGGCCGACCGCCGTCGGGATCCTCGCTGACGACCTGGCGGAAGTAGTAGTTCGCGCCCAGGAAGTCGGTCGGCGCCGCGATCGCCTCGAGGTCACCGTCCTGGACAGGCGGGGCTTCAGGGGCGAAGTGCTCGACCATGTCGTCCGGGTAGCCGCGGCCGTAGAGCGGATCGAGGTACCAGCGGTTGAAGGATCCGTCCGCCCACCAGGCGGCGGCGCGGTCGCCTTCCGAGTCGGTGGCCGGGTAGGTGTGCGTGAGCGCGAGCGCGATCCCGACCTCGGCGCCCGGCGACTCGCGCCGCAGCACCTCGGTCGCCCAACCGTGAGAGAGAAGCAGGTGGTGCGCGGCCGAGAGAGCGTCCTGACTGCTCGTCCGCCCGGGTGCGTGCACTCCGAGCGCGTGTCCGAGCCACGCGGCGACCCAGGGCTCGTTGTGCGTGATCCAGGTCGAGACGCGGTCGCCGAGACGCGAGGCGACGACCTCCGCGTACTCGACGAAGGCCTCGGCGGTGCCTCGGTCGGGCCAGCCGCCGGCGTCCTCGAGGACCTGCGGCAGGTCCCAGTGGTACAGCGTCGGGAACGGCTCGATGTCGTTCGCGAGCAGCTCGTCGACGAGCCGGTCGTAGAAGTCGAGCCCGGCCTGATTGACGCGCCCGCGGCCCTCGGGGAGGATCCGCGGCCACGCGATCGAGAAACGGAAGGCGTCGAGGCCGAGGCTGCGCATCAGCGCGACGTCCTCGGGATAGCGGTGGTAGAAGTCGCACGCGACCGCGCCAGAGTCGCCGTTCCGCACCTTGCCGGGAGTGGCGCAGAACCGGTCCCAGATGCTCTCGGCGCGGCCGTCCTCGTGGGCTGCGCCTTCGATCTGGTAGGCCGCGGTCGCGGCGCCCCAGGTGAAGTCGGTCGGGAATCGAGTCGCCATTGAGATCCTCAGGTCGTGGGTTGTCGGACGAAGTGGCCGGGCCGCACCTCGACGAGCTCGCCGTCGACGGCGGGTCGACGGGCCTTGACGAACGGCTCCAGCTGCAAGCCGCCCTCGGGGTTCGGGACTGCGGAGAGCAGGAGGCGCGTGTACGCGTGCTGGGGGTCTTGGAGCACTGCGTCGGTCGGGCCCTGCTCGACGACGCGGCCGGCGTACAGCACGAGCACCTCGTCGGCGACGTAGCGGGCGCTGGCGATGTCGTGCGTGATGTAGAGGAACGCGATCTCGAGGTCGCGCTTCAGCTCGGCCATCAGGTTCAGCAGCCCGATGCGGATCGAGACGTCGAGCATCGAGATCGGCTCGTCCGCGAGCACGACCGTCGGATTGACGGCGAGCGCCCGCGCGATCGAGACCCGCTGGCGCTGGCCGCCGGAGAGCTGGTGCGGATACTTCTCCGCGATCTCGTCCGGCGGCACGAGACCGACGGTCCGCAGCAGCTCGCGCACGCGTGCGTCGACCTCGCCGCGCCGCACGAGCCGGTGGATCCGCAGCGGCCGCTCGATGTGATGCCGCACCTTCTTGACCGGGTTCAGCGACGCGAACGGGTCCTGGAAGATCATCTGCACCTCGGAGCGGTACGCGAGCAGCGCTCGGCGGCCACGCACGTTGCTGACGTCCTTGCCGCGGAAGCGGATCGTGCCGTCGGTGGGCGGGTAGAGCTGCGAGAGGACCCTGGCGATCGTGCTCTTGCCGCTGCCGCTCTCACCGACGAGCGCGGTGATCGTGCCCGGACGGAGCGTGAAGGACACGTCGTCGACGGCCCGCAGCGGCGGGCGCCGGCCGAACTCCTTCGTCAGCCCCTGCACCTCGAGCGCCGCGGCGCTCACGCCTGCTCCTCGACGAGATGGCAGGCGACGTAGTGGTCGGGCGCGACCTCGAGCAGCCGAGGCCGCTCGCTCGTCTGCCGCACGAAGAGCGCCTGGTCGCTGCCGTCGCAGTGCGGGCAGCGTGGGTTGAAGCGGCAGCCGGGAGGCGGCTGCGCGAGATTCGGGGGCGAGCCGGGAATGCCGGCGATCCGCTCGAGCGGCCCGGTCAGCGGCGGGAACGAGTTCATCAGCCCGACGGTGTACGGATGCTTCGGATCCTCGAAGAGCGTCGCGGCCGTCGCCGTCTCGACGATCTCGCCCGCGTACATGATCGAGATCCGGTCGCTGAACTCGACCAGCAGCGAGAGGTCGTGCGTGATGAAGATGACGGCGAAGCCGAGCTCGGCCTTGAGCTGCTCGAGCTCCTGCAGGATCTCGCGCTGGACGACGACGTCGAGCGCGGTCGTCGGCTCGTCGAGCACGATCAGCTCGGGGCGAAGCGCCAGCGCCATCGCGATCACGACGCGCTGGCGCATCCCGCCCGAGAGCTGGTGCGGGTAGGCGCTCAGGCGGTTGCGGTCGATCCCGACGAGCTCGAAGAGATCCGCCGCGCGCGCGAGCGCCTCCGACTTCCGCACGCGCTCGTGCGCCTTGAACATGTCGACGAACTGGTCGCCGACGCGCATGACCGGGTTCAGCACGTCCATCGCGCTCTGGAAGACGAGCGAGACGTGACGCCAGCGGAAGCGGCGGAGCTGCTCGGTGCTCATGGCGGCGAGGTCCGTGCCCTCGAAGAGGATGCGGCCGGAGCTGAGCTCCGCCGGGGGCTTGAGGATCTGGAGAATCGCGTTCGCGAGCGTGCTCTTGCCGCAGCCGGACTCGCCTGCGATGCCGAGCGTCTCGCCGGGCGTGAGCGAGAGCGAGACGCTGTCCACGGCCCGGACCCGCCGGTCGCGAAGCACGTAGTCGACGGTTACGTCCTCGAGCTCGAGCAGGGTACCTGTGGCGACGGTCACGACCGCCCCCTCCCGAACAGAAGCGAGCCCCAGGCGCGCCGCTGCGTCTTCTCGGCGCGGAGGCGCGGATTCGAGACCTCGTCGAGGCCGGCCAGGATGAAGACGAGCGCGGCCACGGTGAGCGCCAGCGCGATTCCGGGGAAGAGGAACGGCCACCACTCACCCTGGAGCACGACCGAGTTGACCTGGGCCCAGTAGAGCGTCACGCCCCAGCTCGTCTGCTCCATGTTGCCGAGACCGAGGAACTCCAGGCCCGCGGCGGTGAGGATCGCGATGTAGAAGACGAGGACGAACGCGGCGGCGATCCTGCTGATCATGTTCGGGATCAGCTCGCTGAAGATGATTCGCGAGGTCGACTCGCCGGCGACCTTGGCGGCGAGGACGAAGTCGCGGTTCCGCAGCGAGAGCGCCTGCGCGCGCAGGATGCGCGCCTCGAACGCCCAGAGGGTGAGGCCGAGGATCAGGATCATCGTCCGGTTGCCGCGGGTCTCCATGTAGGACGACACGACCACGAGCAGCGGGATCGTCGGGATGACGAGGAAGACGTTCGTGAAGAAGTTGACGACCTCGTCGGTCCACCCGCCGGCGTAGGCCGCGAGGATCCCGAACAGGGAGAGGGCCGTCGCGAGCACGGCTGCGCTGAAACCGAGGATCAGCGAGGAGCGCGCGCCGAGCACGACCTGCGAGAAGACGTCGGTGCCCTGATCGGTCGTTCCGAACAGATGACGCCGTGAGGGCGACTGACCGGCGTCGAAGAGGGAGAACGCGTTCGGGTCGTGCGTCGCGATCCAGGGAGCGAAGATCGCGACGAGCGACGATCGACCCCAGCACGAGCAGGCCGAAGCACGACTTCGGATTCGAGAGCAGCAGCACCAGCCACTGCGGGACGCCGAAGCGGCGGCGCCCGGGCGTGGGCTCGGTCAGCGGCGCGTCGGCGGCGAGGATCTCCTCGACCGTGAGCGGCTGGATCTGCGACATCAGGCCGTCCGCACCCGCGGGTCGAGGATGAAGTTGAAGATGTCCATGATGAAGTTGGCGGCGATCACCGTGAAGGCGAGGACGAGGAGAAGCGCCTGTGTGAGCGCGTAGTCGGCGCCGAGGGCCGCCTGCTGCAGCGTCAGGCCGGCGCCGGGGTAGCTGAAGACGAACTCGATGAAGACGAGCCCGCCCACTGCGGTCGCGAACTGTGCCGCGAAGCCGTTCAGCGGCGGCAGGATTGCGTTCCTGCCCGCGTAGCGCGTCATCACGCGGCGGTCGTGCAGGCCCTTCGCCTGGGCCATGGAGACGTAGTCCTCGGCGATCGTGTTGATCATCACCGTGCGCATGTTCAGCACCCAGCCGCCGACGAAGACGAGGGTGATCACGATGATCGGCAGCTGCGAGTGGCGGAAGGCGCTCGACAGAAACGGCCAGTTGAAGCCCGGGATCGCATCGCTGGCGTAGGCGTGCTGGATCGGGAACCACCCCGCCTTGAGGCCGAGGAAGTAGACGGCCACGAGCGCCGTGAAGAACGCCGGGAACGCGCCGAGCGACATCAGCAACGGGACGGCGACGTTGTCGACGGTACCGCCGCGACGCCACGCCGCGATCATCCCGATCGTGATCCCGATGAAGAAGGCGAGCACGAAGGCGACGCCGACGAGGAAGATCGAGTAGGGCAGCGTGCGGCCGACGATCTCGGTGACCTCTGTCGGGTAGTTGGAGGTCGAGAGCCCGAAGTCGAGCCTGACAACGCGCTGCAGGTAGTTGATGTACTCGCTGAAGAGCGAGCCCTCGTCACCGCCGAGGATGTCGCGGTAGGTCTGGATGATCCCTGGATTCGCCTGGATCTGCGCCGGCGTCAACCGGGCGAGCAGGCCGCCGACCGGATCGCCGGGCATCAGCCGCGGGAGCAGGAAGTTCAGCGTTACCGCGACCCAGAGGGCGAAGACGTAGAAGAAGAAACGACGGACGAACCAGCGCATGTGCGGCCCCGACCAAGTATCAGCCGGCGGGCGGGCTTTCGTCGAGCCCGCCCGCCGGCCACGTCGGTCAGATCACTGTCCTGCCTGTCCGCCCGGGCAGATCCGGGTGAACGAGAGCACGTTGTCGGGGAAGGTCGTGAAGATCGGGTCGCCGTAGAAGTTCTTCGGCGACGTGAAGCAGTGGAAGTACTTGGTGCTGTAGGTCGACCAGCGCGGTCCGATGAAGATCGGCACCATCGGCAGCTGGTCGAGCCAGAGCCTCTGGAGTTGCGTCGCGATCTTCTTCTGCGCGGACTCGTTGAGGGTGACCTTCCACTTGTTCAGCAGAGAGGTCGCCTGGGCGTTCTGGTAGTGGATCCAGTTGCCGGTCGTCGTGCCGTCCTGTCCTGGCGGCGTGTACGCGTTCTTCGCCATCATCGAGAAGAAGTAGCCGTACGGCGAGCCCTGAGACGCGTTCTGCCACAGGAGCGTCGGGGTCTTGGTGCTCGACGCGCTCGGATACCACGCGTTCCAGTCCGGCTCGAGCTTGACGCTCGAGTTGATCCCGATCGCCTTCAGGTTCCTCGTGATGATCTGGAGCGAGGCGACCCAGTCCGACCAGCCCGAGATCACGTGCGGCGAGATCTCGACCCGCTTGCCCTTCGGGTCGTACAGGTCGTTGCCCTTGTAGGTGAAGCCGTTGGCCCTCAGCATCGCCTTCGCTGCATTCGGCCTGTACGCAGCCATCGCCTTCGCCTTGGCCCTCAGCGCCGGGTCGGTCACCCACTGCGGGAAGAGGCCGTTGAGGCCGATCGCGTCGGCGGGCGGCGCGTAGCCGTACTCACCGAGCTTCGAGACCGTGTTCCGGTCGATCGCCAGGCTGATCGCCTTGCGCAGAACCGGCAGGCTGTACGGATACTTGGTCGTGTCGAGCATCAGGCCGATCGGATAGGCAGTGGTCGCGTAGAAGGAGTGGAAGTGCTGCGGGTCCACGCTCGAGTAGGCCTTCTCGACGTTCGGGACGAAGTTGTGCGTCCAGTCGACCTTGCCGCTCTTGATCAGCAGGAGCGCCGCGTCGTTGGAGGACGCCTGCTGGTACTCGAGGCAGGGGATCTTCGGCATCCCGGCCTGCCAGTAGTCCGGGTTCTTGTCCAGGACGTAGTTCTGGGTCGTGAAGCGGGTGATCTGGGTGAACGGGCCCGAGCCGACCGGGTCCGGGTTCAGGAAGGTGGCCGGCTTCGCGACCTTCGACCAGATGTGCTGCGGCAGGATCGCGACCAGGTTCAGGTTCGCCGCGATGAACTGCGAGTCCGGGGTCTTCAGGTTGATCACGACGCCGAACTGGCCGTTCGCCTTCACCGAGGCGAGGTTCGTTCCGGGCCGGTAGAGCCCGATCTGGTCCATCACCTTGTCCTGCTTGCCGGCCGTGAGGGTGTAGACGACGTCGGCCGAGGTGAGCGGCTGGCCGTCCGACCACTTGACGTTCTGCGCCAGCGAGAGCGTGAGGGTCTTGTTCCCGTTCGACCACTTCCAGCTCCGCGCCAGCCACGGGTACTGATGGCCGCCGCCTGCGGGCGTCGTGATGATCAGCGGCTCGTAGAACGCACCCTTGACGAACGATCCGCTCGGCAGGCTGGTGGCGGTAAAGGGATTGAAGTTCTTGACGAATGCCGGATCTCCTGACCCGGTCATGACCAGGCACCTGTGCGTCGGGGCGGGTGCCGCCGCGCCGTCTGTCTTGGCCGCAGCACCCTGGACCGCGATCGCAACGAGGAGGCCGGCCACGCCAAGCACCCCCGCCGTCCGGACACCGAAGCGTACGGAGCGAACTCGACTCTTCATACCTCTCCCCTCTCTGATCTCCATGTCTCTGGCACGGAGGGTCATCGTAAACCGACAGGACTCCGCCGTTGGCGGCGAAACTCGAGGCTGTTCCGGAAACGGTTAACACATTGTTTCCAGGAAGTCAAGTGCTTGTTCAAGCCATTATCGACCGGTGTCATTTTGTGATTCGAGCGCAATCTCTGTAGACGTTTCCGGGAATGACTGGTTCAATGTTCCGATGGCTTCACCGGAGGAACGAGGAGTCAAGCCGCGCGCGACGATCCGGGAGGTGGCGAGCGCCGCCGGCGTCTCGATCGCCACGGTCTCCCGCGTCCTCAACGACCATCCCGACGTGGCGCCGGCAACCCGCGAGTCGGTCCTGCGCGTCGTGCGCGACCAGCGCTTCGCCACGAACCGGAGCGCACGCGCCCTCTCCGGCGGCCGCACCAGCCTCGTCGGCGTCACCATCCCGATCATCGAGGCGGCCTACTTCGCGCACATTCTCGCCGGTGCGGCTGAGGCGCTCCACGAGCACGACATGGGCGTCGTGCTCTCGCCGACCCTGCATCTCCACGACCGCGCTGTCACGCTGCTCGACCGGCTGATGCACGGCACGACCGACGGCGCCGTCCTGATGCTGCCTGAGGAGACGAACGAGGAGTTGAAGGCGCTCCAGCGACTCGGCTATCCCTTCGTCGTCGTCGACCCCCGCGTGCCCCTCGACGAAGGGGTCCCGGCGGTGTCGGCCGCGAACGCGTCGGGCGCGCACGCCGCAGTACAGCACCTGCTCTCGCTCGGACACAAGCGCATCGCCGCGCTCACGGGCATCCCGGAGTGGCTCGCGAGCATCGAGCGCCTGACCGGCTACCACTCGGCCCACGCTGCCGCAGGCGTCCTGGCGGATCCGGATCTCGTCGTCGAGGGGGACTACTCGATCGAGGGCGGCGAGGCCGCAGCCTCGAAGCTACTCGACCTGCCCGACCCTCCAACCGCTGTCTTTGCCTTCAACGACAACATGGCCGTCGCCGTCATCCGCGAGGCGCGCAAGCGCGGCCTCCGCGTGCCCGAGGATCTCTCCGTCGTCGGCTTCGACGACTCGGAGCAGGCCGGCATCGTCACCCCGGCGCTGACGACCGTCCGCCAGCCGCTGGCCGAGATGGGGCGGATGGCGGTCAGCCTGCTCCTGCGCCTGCTCGAGAACCAGCGCGTCGAGGGCCTCAAGGTCGAGCTCCAGACGCGACTCGTCGTCCGCGACTCGACTACGGCGTGCGCACGGCCCGGGCCGTGACCGTCATCGTCTGACCCGCACCGAGCGGTCGCCGCCTCAGCCTTCGATCGACGGCGCAGCCGCGTACTCCTCGTCGCTGACGTGGTCGCCCCAGATCGCGGGGTTTCCTTCCGCGTCGACCTCGAGCATCGCGATGTGCGTCATGAACCGGTTCGGCGCGGCACCGTGCCAGTGGTCCTCACCGGGCTCGAAGAAGACGCGGTCGCCGGGCCGGATGACCTCGATCAGGCCGCCGCGCCGCTGCGCGAGGCCAACGCCCTCGAGCACCCAGATCGTCTGTCCGTTCGGGTGCATGTGCCACGCGGTGCGTGCACGGGGCGTGAAGTGGACGCAGCTCGCGGTCAGGCGTGATCGGGTCGACGGCGCCGCGACGGTGTCGATGTAGACCGAGCCGGTGAACCAGTCTTCAGGCCCCGCTGCGGTGTCGAGGCCGTTCCTCGTGATCTGCATGGATCTCCTCCCGGTCTGGTGTCGCGGTCCAGCTGGCGAGCAGGTTCAGCGCCTCCTCCGACTTCGAGCCCGGCTCGGCGGTGTAGACGAACATCGTCAGGCCGGGATCGGCCACCAGCTCCATCGCCTCGAACGTGAGGGTCAGCTCGCCGACGACAGCGTGATGGAAGCGCTTCAGCCCGGTGTCGTGCCTCCGGACGTTGTGGGCAGCCCAGAGCGTCCGGAACAGCTCGCTGCGCGTCGACAGCTCACCGACGAGGTCCGAGAGCTCGCGATCGTACGGGTCACGGCCGGCTTCAGCACGCAGCACGGCAACCACATCGTTCGCGACGCGGTCCCAGTCGACGTAGAAGGTGGTGGCGCGAGGATCGAGGAAGAAGAACCGAGCGGTGTTCGGCGGCTGCGCCGCGCCTTCGTACTGCTCTGAGTACAGAGCGCGGCCGAGGCGGTTTGCGCCGAGGATGTCGAGCCGGCCGTTGCGCACGAACGCCGGCACTCCGGACATCGCGTCGAGCATGTGCTGCACGGACGGGCGGATCAGCTGCCGCGGGCGCCGGCGCCTCCGCGTCGTCGACGTGTGCCCTGCGCGCGCGAGATCGAACAGATGAGCGCGCTCGGCGTCGTCGAGCTGCAGCGCACGCGCGAGCGCCTCGAGCACGGTGTCGGAGACTCCGGCAGCGTTGCCTCGTTCGAGGCGGGTGTAGTAGTCGACGCTGACGCCGGCGAGCAGCGCCACTTCTTCTCGGCGGAGACCGGGGACGCGGCGCGGGCTGCTGCCGTACGTGCGCAGACCGGCCTGCTCAGGCGTGATCCTCGCCCGCCTGGAGGTCAGGAACTCGCTGATCTCCTTGCTGGTGTCCACGACGTCGAGAGTAGCCCCGTTCCGCCCACGCTGAGGGGCCCTGCCGGTACCTGGATCAACAGGGTCGGTCAGTCGCTTCCGGCACCTGCTTCAGTGGTGCCACGACCCGAGCAAGCTGAAGAAAGGGACTGGGTAAATGAGTGATAAGAACGTTTGGTTCATCACCGGTGCAGGCCGCGGGATGGGCGTCGACATCGCGCAGGCCGCACTCGCCGCCGGCCACGCAGTCGTTGCCACCGGCCGCGACACCGGAGCCGTGACCGATGCCGTCGGCGAGGCCGGCGACCTGCTCGTCGTCGAGCTCGACATCACGAACCTGGCATCCGCAGAGGCAGCGGTGCACGCCGCGGTCGACCACTTCGGCCGCATCGACGTGCTTGTCAACAACGCCGGCAACTTCTACGCCGGCTTCTTCGAGGAGCTGGCGCCCGAGCAGATCGAGCGGCAGATCGCCACCAACCTGATCGGCCCGATGAACGTCACGCGCGCGGTCCTGCCCGTGATGCGCGAGCAGCTGTCGGGGAACGTCGTCTCGATCTCATCGACAGCCGGCATCGTGGGGCAGGAGTTCTGCTCGGCTTACGCGGCCTCGAAGTTCGGGCTGGAGGGATGGATGGAGTCGCTGCGGTTCGAGATCGAGCCGTTTGGCATCCACACCACGATCGTCGAGCCGGGGTTCTTCCGCACCGAGCTGCTCACGAGCGAATCCACCGCCTACGCCGACCTGTCGATCGACGACTACGCCGAACGCACCGCCCAGACCCGGCCCGCCTGGGAAGCGATGAGCGGGAAGCAAACCAACGACCCCGCGAAGCTCGCGAAGGCTCTGATCGCCGTCGTCGACCAGGAGGAGCCGCCGCTGCGCTGGGTTGCAGGCGCCGACGCAGTCGCAGCCGTCGAGCAGAAGGCCAACGAACTGCTCGCGCAGGTCGACGCCTACCGCGACCTGTCGTCTTCCCTCGCGGTCGGCGAACCCCAGCTCGCCGCCGCCAAGTAGAACGGAGGGACGATGCAGACGCGCACACTAGGAGGAAGTCAACTGGCGGTCTCGGCCGTCGGACTCGGCTGCATGGGGATGAGCCAGAGCTACCCGCCGCTCCCTGACCGGGACAGACATGATCGGCCTGATCCGCGCCGCGGTCGAACGCGGGGTGACCTTCTTCGACACCGCGCAGGTGTACGGGCCGTTCACGAACGAGGAGCTCGTGGGCGAGGCGCTCGAGCCGGTCCGCGACCAAGTCGTGATCGCGACGAAGTTCGGCTTCGACCTGGAAGACGGAGCGAGCCACGGCGCCGACAGCCGACCGGAAACGATCAGGCGAAGCGTCGACGCGTCGCTTCGGCGACTCAGGACGGACACGATCGACCTGCTCTACCAGCACCGGGTCGACCCGGAGGTCCCGATCGAGGACGTCGCCGGCACCGTGCGGGAGCTGATCGAGGCAGGAAAGGTCAGGCACTTCGGGCTTTCGGAGGCGGGCGTGCAGACGATCCGCCGTGCCCATGCCGTCCAGCCGGTCACGGCCCTTCAGAGCGAGTACTCGCTGTGGTGGCGCGAGCCCGAGGACGCGATCCTGCCGACGCTCGAGGAGCTCGGGATCGGCTTCGTGCCCTTCAGCCCGCTAGGGAAGGGCTTCCTGACCGGAACGATCGACGATGCTACGACCTTCGAGAGCTCCGACTTCCGCAACACGGTTCCCCGGTTCGATGCGGAGGCGCGCACGGCGAACCGCGCCTTCGTCGAGCTCCTCGAGCGCGTCGCGGAGCAGAAAGGTGCGACGCCGGCGCAGATCGCGCTTGCCTGGATCCTCGCGCAGAAGCCGTGGATCGTCCCGATTCCGGGCACCACGAAGCTGCACCGCCTCGACGAGAACCTCGCCGCAGCCGACGTCGACCTCACCCAGGACGACCGGCAGGAGATCGAAACTGCTGCAGCGGTGATCACCGTTCAGGGCGCCCGCTACGCGGAGGCTCAGCAGCGGTTGATCGACCGCTGAAACAGCAAAGGCCCGCAAAGCGGGCTTTTTCGAGTAGCAGGGGGCTACGAGTCTTGACGTGGTCTTAGCGGATCCGTGTCGATCTTCGCCTCGTTCACTCGACGCTTGGGTAGAGAGCCGAGCGGATCGGGAAGCGCTCGGGTACGACCGCGAACAAAGGAGGCAGGAACCGATGCGAGTGATGGTCCTGATCAAGGCCAATCCCCAGAGCGAAGCCGGCGAGATGCCGAGCCAGCAGCTTCTCACCGACATGCTCGCGTTCAACGAGGAGCTCGTGAAGGCGGGTGTCATGCTCGCGGGCGACGGTCTGCACCCCAGCTCGAAGGGCGTCCGCGTCCGCTTCTCGGGTGACGAGCGCACCGTGATCGACGGCCCCTTCGCCGAGACGAAGGAGCTGTTGGCCGGCTACTGGGTGTGGCAGGTGAAGTCGATGGACGAGGCGATCGAGTGGGTGAAGCGCATCCCCAACACCGACGGGACGGACGGCGAGGTCGAGATCAGGCCGGTCTTCGAGGCTGACGACTTCGGCGACGAGCTCACCCCAGAGCTGCGCGACAAGGAAGCGCGCCTTCGCGCGCAGGTCGAGTCGAACGCCTGACCCGACAGCTGCGACGATCACAGCGGTGTCCTCTCCGGAGATCAACCGCACGATCGACGCCGTCTGGCGGATCGAATCGGCGCGGTTGATCGCCGGCCTCGCCCGGATCGTGCGCGACGTTGGCCTGGCCGAGGACATGGCCCAGGAGGCGCTCGTCGCGGCGCTCGAGCAGTGGCCCGAGTCAGGCGTCCCGGACAACCCGGGCGCCTGGCTCATGGGCACGGCCAAGCACAGGGCGATCGACGGCATCCGCCGCGCCGAGGTGCACGAGCGAAAGACGCGCGAGCTCGAACATCAGCTCGAGGTGCATGGAGGCGGCGCGGAGCAGACGGACCTCGCCGCGGCGATCGACGACCCGTTCGACGACGACCTTCTGCGGCTCGTCTTCACGACCTGCCACCCGGTCCTGTCGACCGAGGCGCGGGTCGCGCTGACGCTGCGTCTGCTCCGCGGCCTCACCACCGCGGAGATTGCGCGCGCGTTCCTCGTCTCGGAGCCGACAGTCGCGCAGCGCATCGTCCGCGCCAGGCCGCCTCGCTGACGCGCAACACGCGTGAGCGCACCGTCCTCGTGCGACGAGCTGCCGAGTGCCGGGCGCGGGCTCGCCGGCTGGCGAGCTAGTCCGGAAGCATCGGCATCGAAACGCCCTGGTCGCGGCCGACGAGTATAGCCCTCGTGAGGGCGGCCGTCCCGAACCGATCGCGCACCTCGTCGACCGCCACGTCCAGCGCGTCGTCGTCGCGCCCGTCGAAGGGCAGGATGAGCTGGACCGCGCGGTCGTTCTCGAGGTTGGCGACGGCGACGCCGACGAGGGTCACGCCGCGGCGCTGGATCAGCGGCAACGCGGTCGCCAGGAGCCCCCTCGCAGTCTCTCGGATCGCCTGAGTCTGAGCGGTCGCCCGCGGCAGCGTGTGCGAGCGGGTCGCCCGCGACAGATCGTCGAAGCGCAGCCGGAGCACGACGGTCCGGCCGACCCGGCCGGCCGCCCGCATACGGCGCGTGACGCGGTCGACCAGCCCGACGAGGACCGTGTCGACCTCACCCGGCGGCGTCCGTCTCCAACCGAGCGCGCGTTGCGACCCGATCGAGCCGCGACGACGTCCCACGTGCACCGGCCTGGGGTCGAGGTTGTGAGCGAGGGCGTGAAGATGGCGTCCCGACGCCCGCCCGAGCATCGCCACAAGCGCCCCTTCGCCGAGCTGGGCGACATCGGCGACGGTTCGGTACCCGCGGTCGCGGAGCTTCGCCGCCGTCACCGGCCCCACACCCCACAACCGTTCGACCGCGAGCGGATGGAGAAACGCCAGCTCGCCGCCGGGTGGCACGACGAGCAGGCCGTCTGGCTTGGCGACCGCGCTCGCGACCTTGGCGAGGAACTTCGTCCCCGCGACACCGACGGTGATCGGAAGGCCGACCCGCTCGAGGACGTCGCGGCGCAACCGCACCGCGATCTCGGTCGGCGTTCCGGAGAGCCGGCTCATCCCGCGCACGTCGAGGAACGCCTCGTCGATCGACAGGCCTTCGACGAGAGGCGTCGTGTCCTCGAACACCTCGAACACCGCCTTGCTCGCCTCCACGTAGGCGGAGAACCGGGGCTTGACGACGATCGCGTGCGGGCAGAGGCGGCGCGCCTGCCGCCCGCCCATTGCGGTGCGGATCCCGAAGGCCTTCGCCTCGTAACTCGCCGCGAGCACGACGCCGCCGCCCACGATCACCGGGCGGCGGCGAAGGCGTGGATCGTCGCGCTGCTCGACCGACGCGAAGAACGCGTCGAGGTCGGCGTGGAGAATCGTCGCCTTCGACACGAACGTATGTTCGCATAGACGCGGCGGAACGGCTACCCGACTGGAGCCGCCGTCCGAGGGACGACCCCGGGCAGCCACGCCCGCACTGCGGCTTCCACGGCCTCGATGTCGGTCCGCAGGCTGTGGTCGCCCGGGACCTCGACGACGATGCGTTGCCCGGCGGCCGGCGGGATCCCGAACGGGTCCCGCGCCCCCTGCACGACCAGCATCGGCACCGAGACCGCATCGAGCTCGTGCAGCCGGCTCTGGGCAGGAGCCGAACCGGATCGGCGCGGCGGTTGCAACGGGAAGGCCAGGCACAGCACACCGACCGCCCCTGTCGCTGCCGCGGTGCGGCAGGCGACGCGGGCGCCCAGGGAGCGGCCGCCGGTGACGAGCGGCAACCCGCGGAGCTCGCCGGCCGCCAGATGGTCGATCACGGCGGTCCAGGCCGCGTCAAGCCGGTGGGCCGGTGCGGGCGAGCGCCGTCCGGCGACGCGGTACGGCTGCTCGACGAGGGCGACGCTGATCCCCGACGAGAGCGCGACGCGCGTCGCGGCCGAGAGGTCGAGGGAGCCGACCCCTCCCCCGGCTCCGTGCCCGAGGACGAGGGCGGCTCCCGGCGCCGTGGTCAGATGCAGGTGCACCCGCGCCGGGCCGTGCGGCGTCTCGAGCTCGAGCGTCGTCGTCGGCTGCATCCTCCCCTGCGGTTACTCCGTCGGCTGGGGGACGATGCGGATGTAGGGCTTCGGCTCCTTCCAGCCTTCCGGGAACAGCTCCTTGGCCTCGTCGTTCGAGACCGAGCCGGCGATGATCACGTCCTCGCCCTGTTGCCAGTTGACCGGGGTGGAGACCTTGTGCTTGGCAGTCAGTTGCAGGCTGTCGATGACGCGCAGCACCTCGTCGAAGTTGCGGCCGGTGGTCATCGGGTAGACGAGGATCAGCTTGATCTTCTTGTCGGGGCCGACGACGAAGACGTTGCGGACGGTCTGGTTGTCGGCCGGGGTGCGCGCCTTCGCCTCGCCGCTCGTGTCGCCCGGCAGCATTCCGTACACCTTCGAGATCTCGAAATCGTCATCGGCGACGATCGGATAGTTCGGCGCCTGACCCTGCGTCTCCTCGATGTCGCGCGCCCAACCCTCGTGGTCGCTGGTCGAATCGACCGAGAGCCCGATGATCTTCACGTTGCGGCGGTCGAACTCGGGCTTGATCTTCGCCATGTAGCCGAGCTCCGTGGTGCAGACCGGCGTGAAGTCCTTCGGATGCGAGAACAACACCGCCCACGAATCGCCCGCCCAGTCATGGAACTTGATCCGGCCCTCCGTCGTCTCCGCCTCGAAATCCGGAGCCGTATCGCCAAGCTGCAAAGCCATTGCTTCCTCCCTCGTCAGAACCGATCACGTCAGCCTACGGCCCCGGCAGTGGGCTGGGCAAGAAGACCTTTGTTGGCAAGAACGGCGAAGACGGCGGGGCTGCCCGAGCGACCCCGGGCGGCCCCGCCGTCTTCGGTCGGGCGGCTCAGGCGGCGGCGTGATCGCGCCGCTGGCGCGCGACGACCTGCATCGTCCCGAAGAGGAGCAGCGCGAGCCCGAACGCGCCGAGCGCGCCGATCCCGGCGTCGCCCCAGTCGAAGCCGGACGACGGCGACTGCGTAAGTTCCGCATCCTTGGTGCGCTCGAGGTCGTCAGCGAGGGCCACCCACTCCCACTCGGCGGCGGGAAGCAGCGTGCTCTGCTCGCACTCCTCCTGCTCCAGCCGAACGAGGCGGTGTCTGTCGACCGGCTCGTCGACGACCTCTGGGGCGAGCGCCCGCCGCCGACCGCGGCGAAGAACGTGCAGGTGTACGTCTCGCATCTGCGCAAGGCGCTCGGCGACGACGTGATCATGACCACGCCGCCCGGATACACAGTCCGCGTCGCGGAGGGAGTGCTGGACGCAGACCGGGCGGCGCAGGCGCTCTCGGCGGCCGCGGGCCGGCCGGCTCCCGAACGCAGGGAGCTCCTGGCCGCGGCGCTCGCCGAATGGCGCGGTTCCCCGCTCGCGGAGCTCGCGGACGTCCCGTCCGCGCACGGCGAGATCGGGCGGCTCGAAGAGCTCCGCCTCCAGCTCCTCAAGCGCCGGCTCGAGGCCGACCTCGAGCTCGGCCGGCACGCGGAGATCCTGGTCGAGCTCGAGCGGCTCGTCGCGGCACACCCGCTCGACGAGCAGCTCCGGGCGCAGCTCATGCTCGCGCTCTACCGTTCGGGTAGGCAGGCCGATGCGCTCGAGAGCTACCGCGACGCGCGCCGGACGCTCACCCGGGAGCTCGGGCTCGAGCCCGACGAGGAGCTACGGGCCCTCGAACAGCGCATCCTCGCCCACGATCCGGTTCTCCAGGCCCCGCCTCTCGCTCCCCTCCCGGTCGCGGCGCCCACCGGCACATCGGCCCCTGCGCGCACCCGCCGACTGCCGCGGTCGCTCGCCCTCGGAGCCGGCTTGTTCGTGGCCGCCGCGGTGGCGGTTGGAGTGCTCGCCCTCGCGCGCGACGAGTCTCCGGCGGCGCTCGTCGTCCCCGCGAACTCGATCGCGGTGGTCGATCCGGAGCAGGGCGCCGTGGTCGCGGCGATTCCGGTAGGCCGCGGGGCCCGAGAGCATGGTTGCCGGGGCCGGCGCGGTGTGGGTGGCGAACGTCGGCGACCGCACGCTGTCACGCATCGACCCGGTGACGCTTCAGGTGACGAAGGTCGTCGGGCTCGGCTTCGAGCCGACCGACCTCGCTGCGGACGCCGACCACGTGTGGGTCTCGGGGGCTACGACCACGTGCTCTGGCGGGTCGACCGCGACGGGTTGCCCGCCTGAAGCTGACCTTCGTGGAGAGGCTCGGTCCCCTCCCCGCGGGATTCGAGCGTGGCCAGGCCGGAGTAGCGCTCGACCGCGACAGCGTCTGGCTCTCGCACGGCGACGAAATGACCGAGCTCGACCCGATCACCGGCGCCGTGCGCAGGACGATCCGGGCCGGCGGCAGGTGGCACAGGGAGATCGCGACGAACGGGCGCCTTGTCTGGGTCGGCTTCAACGACGCAGCCCGACCGGAAGGGGCGATCCCGAAGGCCGGAGTCGACCTGGCTCGACCGCTACGCGACGAGGCCGTCGGCGGCCTGGGCGTGATCCGTTACACCGACTCGGTCTGGCAGCTCGACCCCACCTCGGGGCTCCTTCAGCGCACCCTGCCTGTCGGCGGGCTGCCCGAGGGCCTCGTCTTCGTCGACGACGTCCTCTGGGTCACCAGCCCAATCGACGGGACGTTACGGCGTGTCGATGCCCGCAGCGGCGAGACCGACCTCGTCGTCCCGCTCGGGCACCCGCCCGAAGAGGTCGCTGCGGCCGACGGCCGGCTCTGGGTGGCCGTGCGAGGCCCGTAGA
>CAWDJZ010000013.1:0-531061 GCA_963802765.1 uncultured Gaiellaceae bacterium | reverse complement strand
CAGCCGGTGTGATCGTCGTCGGGATCGGCGATCCAGAGCTGCTCGTCCTCCTCGAGCGACCCCTCCTCGACTTCGTACACCAGTGATCCGCGCCGCGGCTCGTGCTCCTCCACGAAGGAAGGTCAGACGCATGGGGGTGTCGTCCGGTCGGGGACCGCAGTCACAATGGTCAGATGGGCGAGCGCGACGTCGCGATCGTGCTCTCGGGCGGCGGCATGAACGGCGTCCTGCTCGAGCTCGGCTTCCTGAAGCGGTTGCGCGCCAGCTCGCTCTGGCCCCGGGTCGCGCGGATCTACGGCACCTCGGCGGGAGCGCTCACGGGACGATGGCGGCGCTCGACCAGCTCGACGTGATGGAGGAGTTCCTGCTCGAGCTCCAGCCCGCGGACGTCTTCCGGCCGCAGCGCCTCTGGCGGCTGCCGCTGAACGGCCTA
Organism: uncultured Gaiellaceae bacterium; assembly: GCA_963802765.1. GTDB lineage: Bacteria > Actinomycetota > Thermoleophilia > Gaiellales > Gaiellaceae > Gaiellasilicea. Next base: position 530,628 of record CAWDJZ010000013.1, on the reverse strand, counting down.
CACGAATACGCGTTGCCGGCGACGATCGCCGAGCGTCTCATTGACCCGCTCGAGCTCGCCAGCGGCTTGCCGCGGCGCCGGTCGAGGTCGTCATCTACGCCACCGACGTCTCGGACGACGATCGCTCCGGCTCGTTCGAGCTCGCCTATCCGTCGCACTCGACCCCGCGGAGCTCTTGCGCAGGCGGTGCTCGCCTCGGCGGCGATCAGCGCCCTGGTCCTGCCGCTCCCGGTCGGGGACCGGATCGCGACCGACGGCGGCTGGGTCCGCAACTTCCCGCTCGTCGACGCCCTGGACGAGGCGCCGTCTCGCTCGTGGTCTGCTTCCGCTACGTCCCCCGCTATCCACGCGTCGGCGTGGCGCCGCTCGCGCGCATGCGCGCCCGCCTCAACCGCTTCCGGGCCGTGCCGCCGGTCCGCGCCTTCATCACCGAGCTGGACGAGGCGGAGGCACGCCAGCTCCGCGGCGAGCCCGTGCACCTCGGCGACATGGTGATCCGCCTGATGCGGGTCGCGATCCAGCGCAACACCGCCCTCGAGGAGCGGCTGGCGGACGAGCGCGACGAGGCGATCCGCGAGCTCGACGCGCTGCGTGCCGACGTCACTCGCATCGTCGCCGAGCACGCGCGCCCGGGCCGCAGGGCGCGGGCGGCGCGCGCCGTGGACGAGCGCTTCGCCCGCACGACCCTGCCGCGGAGCGTCGAACGGATCACCGTGCGCGGCTCGAGCGGCGCAGAGAGCCTCGACCCCGGCTTCCGCAGCCAGCGCGAGTGGTCGGAGGAGGCGAAGCGCGCGCTGATCGAGCGCGGCTGGGCCGCGGCGGACGCCGAGCTCGCGGCACGCGACGTCGACCGGGCCGAGCAGCTTCCTAGACGATGAGCGAGGGCCGGCCGGGGGAGCGGCGGGCCCTCGCGGGTGGACGGGTTAGCCCTGAGGGGAAGCGGGCTGCCGCCCAAGCGTGACGTCGAGCGTCATCGGCCTGTTGCCGCGGTAGATCTCGACCTCGACCTTGTCGCCCGGCCTGTGGTCCTGCGAGCTCGTCGCGCAGCTCCTCGAGCGAGCTGACGCGCCGACCGTCGACCGCGACGATCACGTCGCCGCCGAGCGTGTAGCTCTCGCCCGCGACAACCGTGGTGTCCGTGCCGGCTTCGAAACCGGCGCGATCGGCCGCGGTGCTCTCGCCTACGGACTCGACGAGAACGCCGGCGTCGACGGGCAGGCGGAACGACCGCGCCAGCTCCTCGGTGACCGTGCTGCCGCCGATGCCGAGGAAGGCCCGGTCGACCTTGCCGGTGGCGATGAGCTGGGCGACGACGTCCTTGACCGTGTTCGCCGGGACCGCGAAGCCGATGCCGACGTTGCCGGTAGAGCCCTGCGCGGGTGCGATCTGCGAGTTGACGCCGATCACCTGGGCACGGTGGTTCAGGAGCGGGCCGCCGGAGTTGCCGCTGTTGATCTGCGCGTCGGTCTGGATCACGTGGTCGATCGGGTAGCCGTTGGGCGCGGTGATGGTGCGCTCCTGCACGGCGCTGACGATGCCGGCGGTGGTCGTCCGGGCGAGCCCGAAGGGGTTCCCGATCGCGACGACCGGATCGCCGACGCGCACGGCCGCGGAGTCTCCGAAGGCGAGCGGCGTGAGGCCGCGGGAGCTCGCCTCGACGCGCAGCACGGCGATGTCGGTGGAGGGGTCGCTGCCGACGAGGGTCGCGCGCAGCGTGTCCTGGTTCGAGAAGCTGACCTCGATCTGGTCGGCGCCCTCGATCACGTGGTAGTTCGTGACGATGTGCCCGGCCTTGTCGATCACGAAGCCGGAGCCGAGCGCAGGCGGCGCAGAGGGGAGCTCGAAGGAACCGGACGTGGGCTGGTTGTCGTCCGTGCCGGTGGTCGACGTGATCTGGACGACACCGGGCGCGGCGCGTGCGTAAATCTCGCTGACGGAGAGGCTGTTGTCGTCGGCGACCGGGGCGGCGGCCAGGGAGGAAGGGGAGGTCTGCACGACGGTGGTTGTGCCGCCGTCCAGGCCGCCGACGAGCGCCACGCCGCCGATCGCGACCAGTCCGCCGAGCAGGGCGGCGCCGGTCAGACCGACCAACGGGATCAGGATGGCGCGTCCGTTCACGGACGACGTTGTATCGACGGGGTCTTAACGCGGCATAAGAACGCCGTTAAGCGGGCGTTGCGGGCGCGTTCGGGCTTTCAGGAGGCGGCGACGACCGCGGTCCTCTCACCTCGCTCGCGCTCGGCGCCGAGCGCCTCGTCCAGCTTCTGCTCGAGCTCGCCGCTCGCGTACAGCTCCTCGACGATGTCGGCGCCGCCGACGAGCTCGCCCCTGACGAAGACCTGGGGGATCGTCGGCCATCCGGACAAGGCCGAGAGCTCCTGGCGGATGCGTGGATCGGGCAGGACGTCGACCGCGGTGACCGGCGCACCCGCCGCCCGGAGCGCGCGCAGCGCCCGCTCTGAGTTGCCGCACATGACGAGCTGCGGCGTGCCCTTCATGAACAGGCTCACAGGCTCGTTCTCGATGATCTCCTTGATCTGGTCGCTCAGCTCGCTCATGCCAGTCCTCTCGTCTTGATTCGAAGCTCGTGGATCGACCCGTCCCCGAGCGGCGCCGCGAGCGCCTCGTAGACGAGCCGGTGCTGCTCGACGAGCGAGAGCCCCTCGAACCGGCCGCTCGCGATCGTCACCTGGAAGTGGTCGCCGCCGCCGGTGCGGTCCTCGACCGCGAGCTCGCTCGCGTCCGGGAAGGAGTCGCGCAGAAGCGACTCGAGTGTGCCGGCCAGGCCCATGCTCGCATCGTAGCCATGGGTGCAATCGAGTCCCGGCGCAGCTAGCTTGTCCGCTGTGAAGCACGGGCTCGCGACGCTGGCGGCCTTTGTCGCCCTCGCCGTGGCGGCGCCCGCCCACGCCTCGACGCCGATTCCGTGGTGCGGCACGGCTCCTGCCTCGCTCGACCGGCTGCCGGACTCGACTCCCGGCTACGCCGTCCACGTGGCGTACGTCCGCCCGGCCGGCTTTCCCGACCGCTTCGCCCAGTGGGCACCGCGGATCGTCGGCGACGTCGCGGCGATCGACGTCTGGTGGCGAACACAGGACGCGAATCGTGCGCCCCGATTCGACCTCTTCGCGAGCCCTTGCGCGAGCACGTTCGGGCAGCTCGACCTCTCGAGCGTGACGTTGCCGGAGCCTGCCGGCGGGATCGACACCGCGTTCACGTCGCTCCGCTTCCTCCTCGCCGAGGAGCACGGCTTCATCGAGGCCGAGAAGGCATATCTCGTCTACTACGACGGCCCGACCGGCCAGACATCGCCTTCCGGCTCCGTCTGCGGACAGGGCGGCTCGCGAACGTCGGGCCTGCCCGGGCTCGCGGCCGTCTTCCTCGACTCCTGCGGGGCGGAGGCGACCGACGCGATCCGTCCGGTCGTGGCGGTGCACGAGCTGCTCCATGTTCTCGGCGCCGTCGCGATCGGGGCGCCGCACGTGTGCAGGGGCGGCCACGTGTGCGACGTGCCGGAGGACCTGATGACCGCGTCGCTCTCCGGCAACCCGCTCGAGGCCCTCGTCCTCGACGCCGGGCGCGACGACTACTACGACCACCCCGGCGGGTGGCCCGACGCGCGGGACTCGCTGTTCCTGGAGCGACTCGACTCTCCCGACCGAGCCCCTCCCTCGCCCACGGCCGGCCTCACCGCCACGGACGGCAACGCGCCGGGCCTCGTCCGCCTCACCTGGAGCGCCGCGACCGACGACGTAGGCCCCATCTCATATCGCGTCTATCAGGACGGTCGCTTCGTCGCCGGCACCCCGTCCACTTCGGCGCAGGTAAGCGTGGACGAGGACGACACGAGTGCGTACTCGGTCCGCGCCGCCGACCCCGTCGGCCACCTGGGGCCGCTGCAGACGATCCGGTTCAGGCTCGGCGTCGGGATCGTGGATGGGCGCGGCCGCCTCGTGCGCGACACCGTCCGGCCGCCGGGGATCCGCAACATCAGTGTCCGTCGCGCCGGCAAATCGATCGTGCTGTCCTGGCCGGCCGTCCGGGACGGCGGCGGACTTCGCGGCTATCGGGCCCGTCTCGGGACGCGGACGATCTCGGTGACCAAGCCCGCCCTTACGCTGGCCCGCGACCGCGTCCGCACATCCCTGTCGCTGGTGGCGGTCGACCGGGCGGGCAACGTCGGCCCCACGATCACGGTTCCGCGCGCTCGGCTGCGCTGAGCTGACCGCAACGGCCGAAGCGGTGGCACTTCGATACGCTCGAGGCATGGCCGCCGACGTGGTTTCCGCCCGCTCAACGCTCTCCGTCGGCGACCGCAAGGTCGAGATCCATCGGCTCGATGCGCTGCAGCAGGAGTGGGACGTCGCGCGCCTCCCGTACACCCTCCGCATCCTGCTCGAGAACGTCGCTCCGCAACGGCGACCGGGAGGACGTCGAGGCCGTCGCGGGCTGGGTCGCGGCCGACGAGCCGAGCCGCGAGATCTCCTTCGCTCCGGCCCGGGTCCTGCTGCAGGACTTCACCGGCGTGCCGGCCGTGGTCGACCTCGCCGCGATGCGCGACGCGATGGCCGAGCTCGGGGGCAAGCCGGAGCAGATCAATCCGCTGATCCCGGTCGAGCTCGTGATCGACCACTCCGTGCAGGTCGACGTGTTCGGCGCGCGCGAGGCTTTCGCACGGAATGTCGAGCTCGAGTTCGAGCGGAACCGCGAGCGGTACGCCTTCCTCCGCTGGGGCCAGGGCGCGTTCCGAGACTTCAAGGTCGTGCCGCCCGGGACGGGGATCGTCCACCAGGTCAACCTCGAGTACCTCGCGCGTGTCGTCGAGGAGCGGGACGGCGTCGCCTTCCCGGACACGCTCGTCGGCACCGACTCGCACACGACGATGGTGAACGGGCTCGGCGTGCTCGGCTGGGGCGTCGGCGGGATCGAGGCGGAGGCCGCGATGCTGGGCGAGCCGCTCTCGATGCTCGTGCCCCAGGTGGTCGGCTTCAAGCTCAGCGGCCAGCTCCAGGAAGGCGCGACCGCAACCGATCTCGTCCTGACCGTGACCGAGATCCTCCGCCAGACCGGCGTCGTCGGGAAGTTCGTCGAGTACTTCGGGCACGGCCTCGCGTCGCTGCCGCTCGCCGACCGCGCGACGATCGGGAACATGTCGCCGGAGTACGGCGCGACGTGCGGCTTCTTCCCCGTCGACGACCTCACCCTCAGCTACCTGCGCCTGACCGGCCGCAGCGAGGAGCGGGTCGCCCTCGTCGAGGCGTACTGCAAGGAGAACCTGCTCTGGCACGAGCCCGAGGAGGAGCCGACCTACTCGCAGGTCGTCGAGCTCGACCTCTCGACGGTCGAGCCCTCGCTCGCAGGCCCGCGCCGCCCGCAGGACCGCGTGCCGCTCGCGCACGCCAAGGTCGCGTTCCTCGACTCGCTGGGGACGTTCGGCGTCGCCGTATGCGGACGGGAGCTCGAACGACTCCGTCGCGAGCACGTTCCCGGCGAGCGACCCGACGAGCGAGCAGGTCCCGGGCGCCCATCCCGAGCCCGAGCCGAACGCGACGCCGGTCGCCGTCGTCGGCCCCGGACACCATCGAGTCCGCGTCGCGGGCGCCGACTACGAGCTCGACCACGGCAGCGTCGTGATCGCGGCGATCACCTCGTGCACGAACACCTCCAACCCGCAGGTGATGGTCGGCGCCGGGCTGCTCGCGAAGAAGGCGGTCGAGCGCGGTCTCCAGCGCAAGCCGTGGGTCAAGTCGAGCCTCGCCCCCGGCTCGAAGGTGGTGACCGAGTACTACGACCGCGCCGGGCTGACGCCGTACCTGGAGGAGCTCGGCTTCCACACCGTCGGCTACGGCTGCACGACGTGCATCGGCAACTCGGGCCCGCTGCCGGAGGCGATCTCCGCCGCCGTCGCCGAGGGCGACCTCGTCGTCTGCTCCGTGCTCTCGGGCAACCGCAACTTCGAGGCCCGCATCCACCCGGAGGTGAAGGCGAACTACCTCGCCTCGCCGCCGCTCGTCGTCGCCTACGCGCTCGCCGGGCGGATGGACGTCGACCTGCTCGTCGAGCCCCTCGGCGAGGACGAGGAGGGGAACGACGTCTACCTGCGCGACATCTGGCCGAGCTCGGAGGAGATCACCGAGACGATCGCCGCCTCGGTGCACGGCGAGATGTTCACGTCGACGTATGCGGACGTGTTCACCGGCGACGAGCAGTGGCGCAGCCTGCCGGTCCCGGAGGGCGAGCGGTTCGCGTGGGAGGACGACTCGACCTACGTCCGCCTGCCGCCCTACTTCGAGAACATGTCGCTCGAGCCGGGCACGGTCGCGGACATCGCGGGCGCGCGCGTCCTCGTCATGCTCGGCGACTCCGTCACCACCGACCACATCTCCCCGGCCGGCGCGATCAAGCCGGAGTCGCCGGCCGGCCGGTACCTCATCGAGCACGGGATCGAGCGCAAGGACTTCAACTCGTACGGCTCGCGTCGCGGGAACCACGAGGTGATGGTGCGCGGCACATTCGCGAACGTGCGGATGCGCAACCTGCTCGTGCCCGGCTCCGAGGGCACGTGGACGGTGCACCTGCCGGACGGGCGAAGAGATGACGATCTTCGAGGCGTCGCAGCGCTACCTCGCGGAAGGGACGCCGCTGCTCGTGATCGCGGGCAAGGAGTACGGCTCGGGCTCGTCCCGCGACTGGGCCGCCAAGGGCCCGAGCCTGCTCGGCGTGCGGGCCGTGATCGCGGAGAGCTACGAGCGGATCCACCGTTCGAACCTGCTCATGATGGGCGTCGTGCCGCTCCAGTTCCGGGACGGCGAGTCACCCGCGACGCTCGGGCTGACGGGCCGCGAGACCTACGCGATCGAGGGGATCGAGAACGCCGAGGCACGCGAGGTCACGGTGCGCGCCGACGACGTCGACGTTCACGGCGCGCGTGCGGCTCGACACACCGCGCGAGCGCGAGTACCTCCGCCACGGCGGCATCCTCCCCTTCGTGCTCCGCCGCCTCCTCGCCGCCTAGCCGATCCCGCCCGATCGGGCGCCATTGACAATTGGTGAAACCCGGCTAGGGTGTCCGCCCCCTGCGGCGACGGGGTCTCGCCGCGGGGTTGGGGCGGGGGCAGACGGGGCGCCGCGAGGCGCCCCGTTCCCCAGATGGTTGGTCGGCACTTACCGCACTCTCGGATGACGACCCAGACGCGGCGCCGGGAGCCACCCTCGGCCTTGCCAAGGCGTCCAGCCTTGGCTGCGGCCGAGTGCGGCCCCCGACTTGGTCTGGATCGCCCCCGCGAGCACGTCAAGCACCAACCAACCATCTAGAGTGGTCGGCACCGGGGTGCCTCGTCGAGGCTGAGATCACACCCGTCGAACCTGATCCGGTTCGCACCGGCGAAGGGAGTGGAGAGTCTGGAAGGGACGCCCGCCTGGGGAATCGAGCCGGTGCCCGCACGCCTGCGCGTGCTGGGCCTGCTCGACACGAGCCTCCTCTGGGGCAACCTCGGGGTCTCGCTGCTCGTGCTCGTCGCGGGCACGTACCTCGTCCCCGCGCTCTCGCTCCCCGAGGCGTTCCTCGCGATCGGCATCGGCAGCCTGATCGGGAACACGATGCTCGGCGTGGCGGGGATGATCGGCGCCGACGCAAGGGTGCCGTCGATGGTGCTGATGCGGGCACCGCTCGGCCTGAAAGGGTCGTGGGGCCCGACGGTCCTGAACGCGGCCCAGTGCGTCGGCTGGGCGATCTTCGAGCTGCTGATCATCGCGACCGCGGTCGCCGCCCTCTCCGACGAGCTCTTCGGCTTCCGCGCGCAGTGGCTCTGGACGCTCGTCTTCGGCGGCGTCGCGCTGGCGATGGCCCTGCTCGGCCCGATCGACTTCGTCCGCAAGGTCGTCCGGAAGTACGCCGTCTGGGCCGTCCTCGCGTCGCTCCTCTACCTCACCTGGTGGGCGCTCGACGGCTCCGGCTTCGGTGAGCTGTGGGACCGTGAAGGCGAGGGCGGCTCGTCGGTGCTCGAGGGCGTCGACCTCGTCGTCGCGATCACGGTCTCCTGGATCCCGCTGGTCGCCGACTACACGCGCTTCAGCCGTAGCCGGAGCGGGGCGTTCTGGGGAACGGCGGTCGGCTACTTCGCCGCCAGCGTCTGGCTGTGGCTGCTCGGCGCCGTCCTCTTCTTCTCCCGCGACGTCACCGATCCGGCGGCCCTGCCGGTCGCCGTCGCCGCGGGTGGGATCGGCGCCGTCCTCGCGCTCCTCGCCGTCACGGTCGACGAGACCGACGAGGCGTTCGCGAATGTGTACTCCACGGCGGTCTCGATCCAGAACGTCGCGCCACAGCTCCCGCAGCGTCGTCTCCTCGTCGCGGTCGCCGCCGTGGCGACGCTCGGCGCGCTCACGATCGACCTGCTCGCCTACGAGAGCTTCCTGATCCTCCTCGGCTCCTTCTTCGTCCCCCTCTTCGGCGTGTTGCTGGCCGACTGGCTCGTCGCCGGCGCGCGCTACGTCCCACGCGACGTCTTCGCGGGGCCGGTGGTGCGTTGGGGGATGATCGCCGCCTGGATCGCGGGATTCGCGCTCTACCAGTGGCTGCACCCGGTCGGGCCGTCGTGGTGGGTGGACGCGATCGGGGAGCCGCCGGACCTCGGCATCGGCGCGACGCTGCCGAGCTTCGCGCTCTCACTCGTGCTCGCCGGAGCGGTCGCGCTCGCGGGCAACCGCCGCCTCTAGAAGGGTCTAGAGTCTCGCGGTGCGCGGCGTCGCGGTGATCGGGAATCTGGCGCGAGACACGATCGACGGGGGGCCGCCCCGGGTCGGAGGCGCGCCGTTCCATGCGGCGCGTGCCTTGCGCTTGCTCGGCGGCGGCTCGAGGATCGTCGCGCGCTGCGCCGCGGCCGACCGGCGCTCGCTCGTGGGCCCGCTCGCCGCCCTCGGCGTGCCCTTCACCTGGCGCGAGGCGCCCACGACGACGAGGTTCGAGATCACCTACGCCGGCGAGGAGCGCGAGATGACGATCGCCGACCCGGGCACGCCCTGGACGCTCGACGACGCCCGCGTCGTCGGCCGGGCGGAGTGGGTGCAGGTCGGCGCGCTGACCCGCGCGGACTTCCCCGTCGCGGTGCTCGCCGCGCTGGCGCGCAACCGCCGCCTCGCGCTGGACGGGCAGGCGCTCGTCCGGCCCGGCGTCGCCGGACCGCTCGTGCTCGATGCCGACTTCGACGACGCGATGCTGCGGCAGATGACGGTTCTGAAACTGAGCGAGGAGGAGCTGGCGATCCTCGGCGGCGAGGATGCGGTCACGCGGCACGGCATCCCCGAGCTCCTGCTCACCCGCGGCTCCACGGGAGCGACGTTGATCGCCCGCGGGATCCGCGAGCACGTTCCCGTGCGGCGCGTCGAGACCACCGACCCCACCGGCGCGGGTGACGCGTTCCTGGCTGCGTACGTCTGGTCCCGCGCGTCCGGCCATCGGCCGCTCTCGGCCGCGCGGCACGCCGCGACCGTGGCGGCGCGCGCGCTCGAGCTGGCCGCTTGATCGCGCGGGCCCGCACCGTCGAAGGCGTATTCGACCTCGACGTCGTGACGGAGGTCGTGCTCGGCGAGGTCGACGCCGTCGTCGACCACGAGCGCCTCGAGCTCGAGCTGCCCAGGCTGGTGGCCGCCTCGGCAGGCGGCGCCACAGTCGTCGCCCTCGTCGACCGGCGCCCGCCGCTCCTCGTCTCGTGGGACGCGGGCGCTACCTGGACCGAGTCCGGCGGCGGTCTACCGGCCGGCTTCGACGTCGCCGTCGACACTGACGACCCCGACCGCGTCCTGTACGCCGCCCGGAACCGCCTCTACCTCTCGACGGACGGCGGCCGCTTCTGGCGCTCGCTGGCGCCCGAGCTGCCGGACATCGAGGCGGTCACCTGGATCGGGACGGCCGACGAGCCTACGGCAGCCTGAACTCGCCGCGCGCCACGACGACCGCGGAGCCGCCGACCTCGACCGACTCGATCTCCTGCCCCGCGCCGGTCGCGCGTGCGAAGAGCGCCGACGGCCGGCCGATCTCCGTGCCCTGCTCGATCTCCAGCAGCTCGCCCCACGGGACGACGCCGTGACGGGCGAGGTGACAGGCGAGCGGCCCTGCCGCCGAGCCCGTGGCGGCGTCCTCGCCGACGCCGTCGAGCGGGGAGAACATCCGAACCTTCCAGCTCGTCCCGGCGCCGGCGAAGGCGAGCGCGCCGACCAGGTCGAGTTGCTCGAGCGCGCCCATGTCCGGCTTCAGCCCGGCGACGTCCTCCTTCGTAGGCAGCTTCGCGTACGCGTGGCGAACGCCGTTGTCGTACACCTCCACCGGCAGTTCCGACGCCGCAACCCCGAGCGCCGCCAGCAGCTCGTCCGCGCGCTCGTACGGCGCGACGCTGGGCACGGGCTGCGTCATCCGGCCGAACACGATCCGCCCCGACTCGTCCCGGTCGAGCTCGACCGGGACGATCCCGTTGCCGGTCTCCAGCGAGACGACGCCCAGCTGTAGAGGCGCACCGAGCACGACCGCGGCACCGAGGCACGGGTGCCCGGCGAAGGCGATCTCGTTGCGGGGCGTGAAGATGCGCAACCGCACCGTGCCGCCCTCCCGGGGCGGCAACACGAAGACGGTCTCGGAGAGACCGAGCTCGTGCGCCAGCTCCTGCATGGTGACCTGGTCGAGGTCCCGGGCGTCGGTGAAGACGGCCAGCTGGTTGCCGGCGAGCGGGCGGTCGGTGAAGACGTCCGCGAGCACGTAGCGGAACGTGCGCACTGCTCGGAATCTATCCTCCGACCACCGTGCGGCTCATCCTCGTCCGCCACGCCCACGCGGTCTCCGGCGAGCCCGACGAGCTGCGTCCGCTCAGCGAGCGCGGACGCGACGAGGCGCGCGCTCTCGCCGAGCGGCTCGCACGCGGAAGCGCCCGACGTCGTCGTCACGAGCCCGCTCCTGCGCGCGCGCGAGACCGCGGCTGCGATCGCGAGCGCGACCGGGGCCGAGCTGCGCATCGACGACCGCCTCGCACCGGGAGCGACCGCGGAGGACGTCCTCGCCGTCGCCGGCGGCGACACGGTCGTCGTGGTCGGGCACCAGCCCGACTGCTCGGAGATCGCGCTCGCGCTCGCCGGCCGGGAGATCGACTTCTCCGACCGCCGGGCACACCGTGATCGAGCTGTGACCGCGATCTCGGTGCGCGGCCTGCGCAAGTCGTACGGCGAGGTCGAGGCGGTGCGCGGAATCGACTTCGACGTCCAGGCCGGTGAGGTTTTCGGGCTCCTCGGCCCGAACGGTGCCGGCAAGACGACGACGGTCGAGATCCTCGAGGGCTACCGGAAGCGCGACGGCGGCGAGGTGACCGTGCTCGGCTTCGACCCGGGCCGCGTCGACCGCGCCTTCCGGGAGAAGATCGGCGTCGTCCTGCAGCAGTCCGAGCTCTGGCCGCAGCTGACCGTGCGCGAGATCCACCGCATCTTCGCGGGCTACTACGAGCGGCCCCGCGACGTCGACGAGGTGATCGGTCTCGTCGGGCTCGAGGAGAAGCGCGACGCGCAGGTGAAGTCGCTCTCAGGCGGCCAGAAGCGGAGACTCGACCTTGGCGTCGCCCTCGTCGGCGACCCTGAGCTCGTCTTCCTCGACGAGCCGACCACCGGCTTCGACCCCGCAGCACGGCGAAATGCCTGGAAGCTCATTCGCTCGCTGCGCGAGCTCGGCAAGACCGTGCTCCTGACGACGCACTACCTCGACGAGGCCCAGCAGCTCGCGGACCGGGTCGCCGTCCTGCGAGCGGGTGAGATCGTGAAGCTGGGGAAGCCCTCGGAGCTGACCGCTCGGACGACGGCGCAGATCCGCTACGTCGCGGACGGCGAGGAGGTCGTGCTCGAGACCGACGAGCCGACGCGCACGCTGCACGAGCTCACGGCGAAGGCGCTCGCCGACGGCGTCGAGCTGGAGGGACTGGAGGTGCGCCGCGCGACCCTCGAGGACGTCTACCTCGAGCTCGTCGAGGAGGAGGGCTGGCGCACGTGAGCCTGCTGGGTGCATCAGCTCCGTGCCGAGCAACTCATCTTCTGGCGCAGCCGCGAGGCGGCGATCTTCGTCTTCCTCTTCCCTCCGCTTCTCTTCGTGCTGCTCGCGTCCGTCTTCGGCGAGAGCGGCGAGGACGTCAGCGAGCTCGTCGCCGGGCTGATCGGATACGCCGCCGCGAACACCGCCCTCGGCGGGCTCGCGATCACGCTCGTGATCAGGCGCGAGTACGGGATCCTGAAGCGGATCCGCTCGACGCCGCTGCCCGCGCCCCTCTACCTGGCGACCGTCCTGCTCTCGAGCCTGATCGTGCTGGCGCTTCAGTCGGTCGTCGTCCTCGCGCTCGGCGTCGGGCTCTTCGACGCCGACCTCCCTGACCGGCCGCTCTCGTTCCTGCTCGCCGTCGCGCTCGGCGGGATCGCCTTCACCGGCCTCGGCCTCGCCACCGCAGCGCTCGTCCGGTCGGCGGAGTCGGTCGCCGCGGTCGTGAACGTGATCATCCTGCCGATGTCGTTCCTTTCGGGCGCCTTCGGCTCCGCCGAGGCGCTCCCGCGGGTGCTCGAGCTCGTCGCCGACGTGCTGCCGCTGAAGTACCTGATCGAGCTCGTCCTGGGCACCTACGTGGAGGGCGAGACGATCGCCGACCACCCCGGCGCCATCGCCATGCTCGCGGTCTGGGGAGCTGCGGGCTACCTCGTCGCGCGCTCCCGCTTCGGCTGGGAGCCGCGGGAGCGTTAGAGGCCCGGAGGACGCGGGCAGGAGAACGGGGCATGCAGGATCTCGCCGCGCTCGCGTTCGTGGACGAAGACGGGGACATCCGCGTCAACTTCGGCGTCTTCGCCGCGCGCGAGGCCACGCCCGCCGAGATCGACGAGCTGGCACGCACGCTCCTCGAGGACGCCGACTCGGTGACGATCGTCGCCGAGCACCGCTTCGTCGTCGACCGCGAGGGCGAGGCGTCGGTGCACCAGATCCGGGTCGAGCTGGCCGGGCGGCCGCCCGACGGGCCTCTGGCCATTGTCCGGCGCTGGGCCCAGGACTGCATCGCCGACCGAGCGGTCGAGATCGAAGGAGCCTGACCCGGCGGTACCCTGCGGCTGGTGGCCCGCCGCGCAGATTTCCGCAACGTCGCGATCGTCGCGCACGTCGACCACGGCAAGACGACGCTCGTCGACGCGATGCTCTGGCAGTCGGGCGCGTTCCGCGAGAACCAGGACGTCGCCGAGCGCGTGCTCGACTCGATGGACCTCGAGCGCGAGAAGGGGATCACGATCCTCGCCAAGAACACGGCCTTCCGGTACGGCGACGTGAAGGTGAACATCGTCGACACGCCCGGGCACGCCGACTTCGGCGGCGAGGTCGAGCGCGGGCTGACGATGGTCGACGGCGTCCTCCTGCTCGTCGACGCGAGCGAGGGGCCGCTGCCGCAGACCCGCTTCGTGCTCCGCAAGGCGCTCGAAGCGCAGCTGCCGGTGATCCTCGTCGTCAACAAGGTCGACCGTCCGGACGCACGGGTCGAGGAGGTCGTGAACGAGGTCTACGAGCTCTTCCTCGACCTCGACGCAGACGAGAGCCAGATCGAGTTTCCGATCGTCTACGCGAACGCGAGGGCCGGCCAGGCGGGGCTCGAGCCGGACGAGCTCGCCGCCGACCTGCGCCCGCTCTTCGAGCTCCTGCTCGAGCACATCCCCGCACCCGAGCACGATCCGGAGCACCCGCTGCAGGCGCTCGTGACGAACCTCGACGCGTCCCCCTACGTCGGCCGCCTCGCGCTCGCCCGCGTGCAGCACGGCTCGATCCGGAAGGGGCAGCAGGTCGCCTGGTGCCGCGCCGACGGGTCGATCGAGCGCGCCAAGGTGACGGAGCTCTACGTGACCGAGGCGCTCGAGCGTGTCGAGGCAGACGATGCCGGCCCGGGCGAGATCGTCGCCGTCGCCGGGCTGCCGGAGGTGACGATCGGCGAGACGCTGGCCGATCCGGACGACCCGCGTCCGCTGCCCGTGACGCAGGTGGACGAGCCGAGCCTGTCGATGACGATCGGGATCAACACCTCGCCCCTCTCGGGCCGCGAGGGTGACAAGCTGACCGCGAGCATGCTCAAAGGGCGGCTCGACCAGGAGCTGGTCGGGAACGTGTCGCTGCGGGTCCTGCCCACCGAGCGTCCCGACACCTGGGAGGTGCAGGGCCGTGGTGAGCTCCAGCTCGCCGTGCTCGTCGAGCTGATGCGGCGGGAGGGGTTCGAGCTGACCGTCGGCAAGCCGCAGGTGGTGACGCAGCTCGTCGACGGGAAGCTGCACGAGCCTGTCGAGCGGCTCGCGATCGACGCGCCCGAGGAGTACGTCGGCGTGCTCACGCAGCTGCTCGCGCTCCGGAAGGGCCGGCTCGAGCAGATGGTGAACCACGGCACCGGCTGGGTCCGGCTCGAGTACCTGGTCCCCGCCCGCGCGCTGATCGGCTTCCGGACCGAGTTCCTCACCGAGACCCGCGGCACCGGGATCCTCCACCACGTCTTCGACCGCTACGAGCCCTGGCACGGCGAGCTGCGCACGCGCCCGACCGGGTCGCTCGTCGCGGACCGGCGCGGTCCTGCAACCTCGTTCGCGCTGCTGAACCTGCAGGAGCGCGGCTCGCTCTTCGTCGGCCCGGGCACGGAGGTCTACGAGGGGATGATCGTCGGCGAGAACGCGCGCGCCGAGGACCTCGACGTGAACGCGACGAAGGAGAAGAAGCTGACGAACATCCGCTCCTCCACCGCCGAGGAGCTCGTCCGCCTGATCCCGGCCCGGCTCCTGTCGCTCGAGCAGGCGCTCGAGTTCATCCGCGAGGACGAGAGCATCGAGGTCACGCCTTCAAACGTGCGCTTGCGGAAGGTCGTGCTCGAGGCGTCGAAGCGGCAGAGCGCCGCGTCGAAGAAGGCCCGCGCGCTCGCCGCGGCTGCTGCGGGCGGCTAGCCGGCTCGCGCGCGTTCGACCGCGGCGCAGAGCCGCGCGTGCACGTCGAGCTCGCGTTCGACCGGGCCGATCACGAGCTCCTCTGCGACCGCTTCCACCTGCTCCCGCAGCGAGCGGCCGGCGCGCCGGGCCCGGCGGTTCGCGCCCACGCCGTTCGCGAGCCGTGCGAGGAAGGCGAGCACGAGCCCGGCGGCCGCACCGCCCAGGAAGAGCCAGGTCGGGATCGGGACCCCTTCGACCTCAGGCAGAGGGACGACGTCCTCGATCCGCAGCCAGCCGAGCAGAGCGAGCCCGAGGAGCCAGACGGCGCCCGCAGCCACCGCGAGTGCGAGCACGGCCTGAAGCCAGCCGACGGGTCTCCACCAGGTCGGCACGGAGACGCTCAGGTCGGCGGACGAAACCGCCCGGTCGAGGCGGTCGGCGACCCGGTCGTCTTCGGCCGTCGCAGCCTCACGGGCGAGCCGCGGCCAGGGCCGGGACAGCCCCTCGGACGCGCCGTCGGCGAGCCGCCGTGCCGCGCTCTCCACCTGCGCCCTCTGGACGTCGGTCGGCGCCGGCATCGACGTCCGCACGTGAGGCTGCGGGGTCTCGGGCAGCCGCAGCCGCTTCAGCGGGTCGGGCCGGAAGCGGCGGAGCCAGCGCACGAAGGGCCAGCCGGTCGCGAGGGTGCCGCGGCGTCGATGCGCGTCGCCGACCGCACGCACGACCGTCGGGACGCTCGCCGCCTCCTCGAGCGCGATCAGCAGCCGGTTCCGGTCGTCACCACGGACGCCGGCGGCCTTTCCCTCGCACCCCGCCGCGAGCGGCTGGAGCGCGTCGTCGAGGTCGGCGCCGAGACGCGCGACCGCCGCGTCGCGCGCGGCGACCCGCTCCGAGAGCATCCGGCGCAACTCGGGAATCCCGTCCCCCGTGCGCGCCGAGACGACGGCGAGGGGGAGCTTGGGCACTCCGTCATCGGCAAGTAATCGCTCCATGTCCTTGCGCCACGCCGCCACGTCGGCCGGAGCCAGCAGATCAGCCTGGTTGAGCACGATCGCCATCGCGGCCGCATGTGAGGCCAGCGGCCGCAGGTAGCGGTCGTGGAGCGAGGCGTCGGCGTACTTCTGCGGCTCGACGATCCAGAGGACGAGGTCTGCGAGCGCGACGACGCGCTCCGCCTCGACGCGATGCGACGTCTCGACGGAGTCGAAGTCGGGGAGATCGAGCAGGACGAGCCCGCCGAGCCCGTCCGCGTCGACATGGTGGCGCCGCTTGACCTCGAGCCAGTCGAGGAGGGCGTCCGCGCTGCCGCCCCAGACCGCCGCCTGACCGGCCGACGTCGTCGGACGCCGCCGTCCCACCGCCGCGAGGTCGGTCCCCGTGAGCACGTTGAAGAGCTGCGACTTGCCGACGCCGGTCGGGCCGGCGAGCGCGACGACGGTCGACTCGAGGCCGAGCCCGAGCCTGGCTCCGGCCTTCGCCACGACGGCGCGCGCCGCCTCGACGTCGGCGTCGTCCAGCCGCCCCTCGGCCAGATCGGCCGCCTCGCGGAGCGCAGTGAGGCGGTCGTCGAGCTTTCCGGTCAAGCTGCCCTTCGAATCGCGTCGACGGCCGTGTGCAGCCGCGCGAAGCTGTCGGCCTCCGGCGCGGATGCGTCGAGCAGCTCGTCGAACCGTTTCGCATCCGCACGCAGGAGCTTGTCGACACGGTCGATCAGGTCCTCGCGGGCGCGAGACGCAAGCGTGCGGACCGCCTGGTCGCCGAAGATCGCCTCGAGCACCTTCTGGCCGACCGCCGACGTCCCGCCGGCAACGATGACCTCGGTGCCCGTCAGGCCGCCCGTCTGCGCGAACACCGCGAGCATGACGGTCAGTCCGGCGCCGTTGACGCCGAGCGAAGCCAGGCGCGCGGTCGCGCGCTTCGAGGCACCTTCCTCGCTGACGAGGTCGAAGACGACGCCCTGCCAGGCCCGTACCTCCTCCTCCGCGGCGGCGTCGAGCTCTGGCGACGCGCGCTCGAGCTCGGGCGCACGCTCTATGAGTGCCCGGCCGGGAATGCGTTCACGCCACGCACGGGCCGTGCGCTCGGCGGCCCGCTCGGCGGCAGTCCGGACGACGGCCTCGACGCGATGCTCGACGGTCACCTTGAGCTCCGCGTCCGCGGCGGGCGCGCCCGTGACGATGGTCTTGAGCCGGTCGCGGAGCCAGCCGACACGCGTCTCGAGCGCGCGCATCACGTCGCCGGTGCCGACGACCTCGTGCCACCGCGCCAGCACCTCGCCGCGCAGGAGCGAGCCGCTGCGCAGCGCAGCCTCGACCTCGCGCAGCGCCTCCGCGTAGGCCGCGTCGGCCTCCGAACGCAGCTCCGCGGCCGCCGAGAGCTGATCGACGGCGGCCCGCTCCACGACGGCGGCCCGGACCGGGAGGCTCGCAAGCGCGCCGCGCAGCGTCCTGCGTACGAGCGCCGCCCGCGCCTGAGCGTCCGCCGCGAGCCCGTCGAGCCAGGCGCGGACGGGCCAGAGCGCGTTCCCGGGGAGGAGCTCGCCCTCGAGCGAGACCTCGGGAACGACGAGGACCTCGGCGTCGCCCAGCCGCTCGTCGGCAAGCATCTGCCGCAGGTGCGCGGGCACCTCGCGGTCGGCGTCTGCGGGCACGCGGTTCAGAGCGATCGAGACCGCAGTCCCGCGCTCCCGCGCCGAGCGCAGGAACTCCCAGGGCACCGCGTCGGCATAGCGAGCCGCGGTGGTGACGAAGAGCCAGCCGTCGGCGGCGGCGAGCAGCTGGTTGGCGAGCGCGCGGTTCTCGGCGAGCACCGAGTCGATGTCCGGCGAGTCGAGGAGCGCGAGCCCCTCCGGGAGCGCGGCGGTCGGTACGAGCTGGAGAGTCCCCGCGCCGCCGGGGCCGCCGGTCACGCGCGGCAGCCCGGGCAGCACGCGGTCGCCCTCGAACCAGCGCACGTCGTCTGGATGGCAGACGAGCACGGGAGCGCGCGTCGTCGGCCGCAGCACACCGGCGGGGCTGACGACCGAGCCGACGAGGCTGTTGACGAGCGTCGACTTGCCGGCGCCGGTCGACCCGCCGACGACGATCAGCGCGGGCGCGTCCATCTGGCGCAGGCGCGGCAGCAGGTAGTCGTCCACCTGCGCGACGAGGTCGTCCCGCGCGTGCCGCGCCTCCTCGGCGCCGAGGACGTCGAGCTCGAGCCGGACCGCGCGAAGGTCGTCACGCAGCCGCGCGAGCGGCTCGGTCAGGTCGGGCGCCATGGGTTGGGACTACCCGCTCAGCGGCGGGCGGATGCGTGCGCGGGCAGGTAGTAGTCCTCGACGTACTCGATCACGGCACGCTGCATCGAGAATCGCGGCGCAAGCTCGGCGATCGAGGCCTTCATCATCTCGAGCCAGCGGCCACGCCGGTCGACGAACGTCGGGACGACGTCCCGCTCGAGCAGGCGGTACAGCTGCTGCACGTCCGCCTCGTCGGAGACACCGTCGATCGCCCAGCCGACCTCGGGCGAGTAGCCCTCGGCCCACCAGCCGTCCAGCACGGAGAGGTTGAGGACGCCGTTGACCGCCGCCTTCATCCCGCTCGTGCCCGACGCCTCGAGCGGCCGGCGGGGCGTGTTCAGCCACACGTCGCAGCCGGGGAGGATCGTGCGGGCGAGACCGATGTCGTAGTTCTCGAGGAAGACGATCCGGCCCTCGACGCGCGGGTCGCGCGAGAGCCCGACGATCTGCTGCATCACGTCCTTCCCGGGATCGTCGGCAGGGTGAGCCTTGCCGGCGACGACGAGCTGGACCGGCAGCGTCAGGAGGCGCTCCAGATCCGTATAGACGAGCCCGGCCCGCTTGTACGTCGCGAAGCGGCGGGCGAAACCGATCGTCAGCCGCTCCGGGTCGAGTCCCGCCCGCTCGGCGAGACGCGCCTTGCATGCCGCGTGGACGCGCCAGAGCTCGTCCGGATCGAGCTCGCGCGCCGCGGCCCAGTTCGCCTCGTCGGGCGGCTCTTCGGGACGGACGCCCGCGGAGCGCAGCAGCCCGGCCAGGTCCGGGTCGAGCCACGTGCCGAGGTGGACGCCGTTCGTGACGTGGCCGATCGGCGTGTCCTCGCCGAGCTCGCCCCACATCTCGCGCGCGACGTCACCGTGCAGTTCCGAGACGCCGTTCGCCTGCGCGGAGAGCCGCAGCGCGAGCGGCGTGAGGCCGAAACCGCCCTCGTCGCCGAACCGCCCCAGCGCGAGCAGCTCCTCCGTCGCGAGACCTGCCTCGGCTGCGAGTCCGCCCACGTAGCGGGCGACGAGCTCCTCGTCGAAGACCTCATTGCCGGCGGGGACGGGCGTGTGGGTCGTGAAGACGGATGAGCGCCGGACGTGCTCGAGCGCGTCGCCGATCTCCATCCCGCTCCCGACGAGCGCACGCGCCCGCTCGAGCTGGAGGAAGACGGAGTGGCCTTCGTTCAGGTGGAAGACGGTCGGCTCGATCCCGAGCGCGGCGAGGACGCGCACGCCGCCGACACCGAGGAGGAGCTCCTGCCGGATCCGGTGCTCTCGATCGCCGCTGTAGAGCGCGTCGGTGAGCCAGTCGACCTCGAGCAGGTAGAGCGGGACGGAGCCGACGTCGCGGCGCCAGACGGCCGCCTCGATCGTCTCGCCCGCGAGCTCGACCTCGACCGAGACGGGCTCTCGGACGAGTCCCGCTGCGCCCGGGTCGACCGGCTGGTACTGCTCGGTCTGGCGGCCCTGCTCGTCGAGACTCTGCCGGAAGTAGCCCCCGCGATAGAGGAGGCCGACGCCGACGAGCGGGACGCCGAGCTCGGCCGCCGCCTTCAGGTGATCGCCGGCGAGGACGCCGAGCCCGCCGGAGTAGATCGGCAGGCTCTCGTCGACCCCGAACTCCATGCTGAAGTAGGCGACGAGCATGCCGTCGCCGTCCCCATGGGCGCGCTGCCACCAGCCGACGGTGTCCGCGATCGCGTGCGACACGGCGGGCAGGTTACCGCGCGTACCGTTCGATGAAGCCGAGCGTGCGGTCCCACGCGTCGGCCGAGGCCTCGGCGAACTCGTCGAACTTACGGTCGAAGAAGCTATGCGGCGCGCCGTCGTAGATCACGACCTCGTGCTCCACGCCGGCCGCCTCGAGCGCCGCCTCGAACTCGCGTACGACCTCGACCGGGATGCCCGCGTCGGCGCCGCCCATCAGGGCGAGGATCGGCGCCGCCAGCTCGGCCGCGCGCTCAGTAGGCCCCGGCGAGCCGTCCCGGCCCGTTCCCGGCCGCCCGTAGAAGCCGATCGCGCCCGCGAGCCCGTGCCCCGAGGCGGCGGCGAGCCAGGAGTTCCTGCCGCCGAAGCAGAAGCCGACGGTGAAGACCGACGTGCAGCCGTGCTCGCGGAGCCACGCGACCGCGGCGCCCGTGTCGGCCTGCACTCCCTCGGAGGTCGTCTGTTCGACATGCGGCATGTACTCGAAGTCGTCGCCGCGCTTCTCGACCCCGGCCGTGCGCCCGAAGTAGTCGAGCGCGAGCGCTGTGTGGCCGCGCTCGGCGAAGCGGAGCGCGAGCTCCTCGTAGAAGCGGTAGAGCCCACGGACGTCCGGGAGGATCGCGATCCCGGCGCCGCTCGGCTCGTCCGGCGTGGCCGCGAAGGCAGCAAACCGGTTGCCGTCGCCGGCCTCGAGGACGAGGTCGTCGTGCGATACGGCTGCGCCCCTGATCGCCGGGATCGGCGGCGACGAGTCGGTGTCGAAGCACATTGCGTGGGGACGATAACGCGGTCGGCACCGGCCCTACGCGGTCAGCGCCGCGGCCAGGGTTGACCGCCCTCCCACCCGTGCCAGGTCTCGACCCGCATCCACGCGCTGTACCGCGGAGCATCGCGTCTCCTGAACGGCGCGCCCGTGTACCGGAGCGCCAGACGATCGATGTCCTCGAGCTCCGTGTCCTCCATGATCCGAACGACGACGCCGTACAGGCTCACGTGCCGGTACCAGCTCTCGCTGTCGAGAACGGTCAGGGCTACTCTCGCATCCGCCCTCATGAAACGAAGCCGCCGTCGGCTGGCGTCCATGTTCAGGAGCACGAGCTCGTCCTCCCAGTCGTACCAAGTCGCAACGGTGTGAGGCGAGCCGTCCGACCGTAAGGTCGCGACGACGGCGGGATTTGGCCGGCGGATCAGCTCGACCACTTCGAGGGGGAGAGGTGCGGTTGGCATGGCGAGTCCTGGCACGTGCGGCCACGGCGCTTCGGGACGATATCGCGGGCAACGCCACACCGCGGAGAGCGGTTCCGATGAGCGGTGGGGACGGCGCAACGCACCGTCCGCGCTCGGCCCCGAAGCAATGCCGCCTTGGTCGTCGCGGATAGACTGGCTCGAAGAGTCGAGACCGGAGGGAGAGGAACCTCCGGCGCGCCTCTCTCTCGAAAACGCCCGCTCAGGGCAGAATCCGCCCCCGTAGCTCAGTGGATAGAGCAGCGGTTTCCTAAACCGCGTGCGGCCGTTCAATTCGGCCCGGGGGCATCATCAGTAACGAAGCCGATTTCGTACGAATGCCCAGCAAATCGGCGCTTTTGTCGACTCGACCGCGTTGTCCCGTTGGGTACCGCTCGTATCCGTTTCAGACCCTATTACCAGGGTCTCGGCAGGGTCTCGACAACTCGCCAGGGTCTCGGCAGGGTCTCAAAGCCGCCGCCGGGGAGCTAAAGCGCGGGCCGTCCCTCTTGCTCCTCCCGGCGGCGCTAGAGGCCTGATGTGGAATTCCGGGCTTCTCGTCGCGTCTGCGGGCCGTCCACGCTGCTCTCGACGGTCACGGAGGCCGCGAGTCGAGCGACGTAGACAACACGGCTAGTGAAGGCAGATGATGCCGGGCAATGACCAGATGGCGCCCTCGCCGGAAGGTGGTCTGGGTACCGATCGCGACCGTTGTCGCACTTGTTGTTGTTGCAGTTGTGCTTCAGTCGACGGGCCTGGTCGTGTCGACCGTGGGTGGCAAGGGTGCGAGCAATGCCCCAACGATCCCGGCATGCAACGCCCGAACCCTCTCCGAAGGCTTCACCTACCACTTCCGCGACCCGCACCGGGGCGAACTCGTGGCCATCCACGCACGAGGTCAAATTGGCAGCCCGATCACACCCGACCCAGACGCACGCGACCTCAACCTCACCAAGCGTGTGATCGGCGTCCCCGGCGACACAATTGTCGGTCGCGACGGCCGCGTCTTCGTCAACGGAACGAAGGCCGACGACATCGCGACCGCCGCGTTCCCCTCGACCCATCTCGGAGCGAAGCAGTACTTCGTCCTCGGCGACAACCGGAGCGAGTCGCAGGACAGCCGCGACTTCGGGCCAGTACCACGCGCCGCAATCTTCGGCCGCGTCTTTCTCATCTACTGGCCGCTCGGACGATTCGGGACACCCGGCTACGACAAAACGCTTGTACCACCGGGACAGGTGGCCTGCTGAGCGCTTGCTCGCGGCCGCCGGGCCACATTCCCGAAACCGGCCATGCAAGACCGCCACCACCTGAGTCGCTGGTAGAGGCCAAACAGACGGGAGTTTCACATCAAGCCTCTGACATGGAGCAAGAGGTCAAGGGTCCGGCTCGTGTTGATGGGCGCGCCTGTGGTTTCGAGCAGCGGATGGCCCTTGGCAGCGACGGTGGATCAGACTGACATTCGCCGGTCGGGACGGCATGACTGGGAACCGTCGGGAGCTGCCTCGGTCTAGCGTCGCGGGTCACCGTGTGGTGCCGCATAGAGGCTTCGAGGGTCCTCCGTGTGGTCGGGCGCATCCGCTGCTCGAACCTTCTCGCTCAGTTGCTCCTGAGCGGCTGTTCGGTGGCGATCGCGCACACGAAGCCGGCCGGCGGCGCCATGAACACCGTCATCCACGCGTCCTCGAGGGCTAGGGCGGCGTCGACGAAATCGGTGAGCGCGTCGTGATAGTCGGCGAGCGTGTCGTCGGTCATGCTGTTTCGTCGTCGCGCCGCGGGATGTCGCGAAGCCGCAGGAACATCTCGACCGCGGCTTCGCGCTGGCTCGCCCGGGCTTCGACGACACGGTTCATGAGCCAGGCTTCGACGGAGGCTGAACGTTCGGGGCTCGGGGGCGTCGGCCACGATCCGAGTCTAAGAGCGGGCCGGTGAAGGCGCGACCTCCGTTTTCTTGGGTAGCTCGACGGGCCGGACACCCCGCCCCTGGGGGTGGCCCGAAGCCCGCGCTGATCCGACGTCGGGCACTCAGCGCCTGGTCTCGTACCTGGTCAGCACCACGCCGTCGGGAAACGTCCGGGTCTCCACCAGGCTCAGGTTCACCCAGTTGTCCAGGGCCGTGAAGAACGGCGTGCCGCCGCCCACCAGGACCGGATGGGTGACGATCGCGTACTCGTCGATCAGCCCGGCCCGCATGGCCGCCGCGGCGAGTGTGGCACCGCCGATGTCCATGGGGCCGCCGTCGTCGGCCTTGAGCCTGGTGATCTCGGTGACCGCGTCGCCGGTGACCAGACGGGTGTTCCAGTCGACCGTGCTGGTCGTCGAGGAGAACACCACCTTCGGCATGTCCCGCCAGCGGCTGGCGAACTCGATCTGCGCCGGTGTGGCGCCCGGCTGCTTGTCGGCGGTCGGCCAGTGGGAGCTCATCGTCTCCCACAGCTTGCGCCCGTACAGCGCCAGGCCTGTCGCCCCCACCCGGTCGGACCACCACTGGAACAGTTCGTCGCTCGGCACGCTCCAGCCGAGGTCGTCGCCGGGCGCGGCGATGTAGCCGTCCAGGCTCAGGTTCATGCCGAAGCTCAGTTTCCGCATGGCGTCAGCCTCCCGTGAGTCGGTATTCGGCGTACAGACCAGCACGGCGCGCAAAAACCATCGGTCAGGCCCACCGAGGGCCAGTGATCAGTTGTCGTCCTCCTGCAGACCATTCTGCTGTCGCACAGTGCTCTACCCGCTCAGTCTGCCGATGGCCTTTTTGGCTCGCCACCCATCTCCGCCCAGTCGCCACCCGCGCCGCGCCGCGCAAAAACGGCGAAGCGGTGTCTTGCCTCGTCGTAGCGCTCGACGACGCGTGCTGGATCAATCGCGCTAGCGTCCTCGGGGTGGCCGGTGTTCTGCGGGAAGTGGTCGACAGCGACCTCGACGCGTTCTTCGAGCACCAGCGCGAGCCCGAGGCGAACCGGATGGCGGCCTTCCCGGCCCGCGACCGCGAGGCCTTCGACGCGCACTGGCGGCGGCTCCTTGCCGACGACTCGCTGACGAAGAAGACGATCGTCTACGAGGGCGAGGTGGCCGGCAACGTCGGGTGCTGGGAGCAGGAGGGGCGGCGGCTCGTCGGCTACTGGATCGGACGGGAGTTCTGGGGCAAGGGCCTTGCGACACGTGCGCTTCAGGAGCTCACCGGCGAGGTGACGCAGCGACCGCTGCACGCGTGGGTCGCGACGAGCAACGTCGCCTCGATCCGCGTGCTCGAGAAGTGCGGGTTCGTCCGCGTCGGCTCGCAAACGAACGACGTCGAAGAGCTGCTCTTCGAGCTACGCGACAGCCTCTAGCTGACGTGCCTACAGACGTTGTGAACGGCTGAGGTTCTATCCGGCCCTCCTTCGAGGCTGTGGGTCCGCGACGACTCACGCTCGAAGGAGGGCTCGGATGTATCTGCACGCTAACGCCAAGCTCGGACTCGCTGGCCGTCTCTCGTTGGTGCGCGCGATCGAGGCGGGTTCTTCGCTGAGGGGGGCCGCGGCTGCTTTCAGCGTCTCGCCGGCGACGGCGCATCGCTGGTGGCATCGCTGGCTCGGTGCCAACGAGGAGGCGCGGAGGACGTTGTCGTGCCTGCTCGATCGTTCGAGTCGGCCGCGGAGTCTTGCGAGCGGACGAGCGGTTTCGTAAACCGCGTGCACGGGTTCAATTCCCGTCGGGGACATTCCCATCGCCTCCACGCGACGACGGATAGAGTGGCGCCGGTGCTCCGCATCGGCTCGATCGTTCTGCGCGTCGACGATCTCCAGCGCCAGACCGAGTTCTGGGAGGCGGCTCTCGACTACGTCCGGGGTGAGGCCCAGAGCGACGACTTCGTGCTGCTCCGACCGCGGGGCGGCGTCGGGCCGAATCTGTCGCTCGACCAGGTTCCGTCGAAGGCACAAGTGCCGCCGCGACTTCACCTCGACCTGTACACCGAGGACCAGGCCGGCGAGGTGGAGCGCCTGAAAGCGCTGGGGGCGACCGAAGTGCACTGGGACAAGCGACCACCCGACGCCGACTACGTCATCCTCTCCGACCCGGAAGGCAACCGCTTCTGCGTCGTCGACATCAGCCGCTAGCAGTGGCGGCTCGCAGTCCATGGACGCCGGCAGACCGGCTGCACGCCGCCCTCTCCAAGACCTTCGAGGGGCTCTACTCCGTGGTTGACGAGGCGAGCTTCGAGCGCCGGGACGGTCACGCACGGCTGCTGTTTCCGTCCGTCCCGCTCCGCCTCTTCAACGGCGTCCTGGTGGAGTCGGAGGCGTGTTCGGGAATCGCCGAGTCGATCCGCGAGGTCGAGGAGCGAGGTCTGCCCTGCGGCGTGCAGGTCCGCGCCGGGAAGCACCCTGACGTGGAAGAGGAGGCGGCTCGACTCGGCCTGTCCGCGCGGTCGCCGCTACCGGGAATGACGGCGTCGCGCGACGAGCTGGCCGACGCGCGAATGCCCGGCCTCGAGATCGCCCGGGTCGAGGACGAGAAAGGCCTCGCCGAGGCTGCGCGGGTCGCAGCGGCAGGATTCGGCGTGCCGGAGGAGGCTCTGCTGCCGCTCTACGCGCCGGGAGTCCTAGGACTGGCGGGATTCTCCGTCTACCTCGGCCGCGTCCACGGGCAGGCGGTGACGACTGCGATCGGCTTTCAGACGGACGAAGACGTCGCGATCTTCAGCGTGGGGACTCATCCGGACCACCGCCGTCGTGGCTGCGCCGGCGCGGTCACGGCGTGGGCGGCGCGTGCCGGGTTTGAGAACGGAGCCGATCTCGCCTGGCTCCAGACGAGCGAGATGGCCGAGCCTCTCTACCGTCGGCTCGGATTCCGGCACGTGCAGATGCACCACCTGCTCGGGCGCCCGTAAGCAGCACGGACGGCGCGTCAGCCAAGCCGCCCCTCGCGGGCGAGGTAGAAGCGGTTCGTCGCGACCCTAGCGCGGTCAGATCAGCTGGAGCTCGTGGGCGCGCATCACGGCCTCGAGGCGGCTGTGGACGCGCAGTCGCCTCAGCAGGCCGCGGACATGGTTCCGAACGGTCTCCTTGGAAATGCCGAGCGACGTCGCGATCGCCTGCGTGGAGTGGCCCTTGGCGAGGTGGCGGAGCACGTCGAGCTGGCGTGGAGTGAGGTGAGCGGTGGCTTCCGGGAAGGGCGGCGGGAGGTCCGCCGGGTCGGCGAGACCGAAGATGCCGACAACGGCGCCTTCCTCGACGAGCTGCGTCGAGCTGATGTCGACCATGACGCGCCGGCCGTCGGCGGTGCGAACGGTGATTGTGGCTTCGGTCGACTCGGCGGTACCGAGCAGCTTCGCCGCGAACTCGTGGCGCGCGAGCGACACGTAGTCGCGCTCGACGATCTGGCCGATCCGCAGACCACGAAGATCGCCGAAGTGAGTCAACGCGGCGCCGTTCAGCCAGCGGACGACCCCGTTGCGGTCGAGGATGTAGGCGGGTATCGCGAGCTTCGCGACCGACGGCGCGAGGTCGGGCGCGATCCGTCGCAGTACCTCGACGCTCTCGTCGGAGGCGCATCGGCACAGGATCCCCGCGCAGAGGCGACGCCGCAAGTGGATGTCCAGATGACCCATTCGGGTCACGACGTCGCGGACAGGGACCAGCCACTCTGCCCGCGTGGGCTTCGAACGACGGCCGCGTCATTCGGGCCCTCTCCCTCCCCGCCGAGGCCTCCCGGCTCGATGATCGACGGTTCGCGCCGGGAGCCTCGCCGGGGCTCCTCTAGACGGACACGCTGACCGGGAAGGTCGCGATCCAGGCGACCGTTCCCAGGAAGACGACGCAGCCGAGCACGAGCATCGCCTTGCGCGGGCCCGGCGAGCTGAGCTTCGTGCTCATCCCGGCGAAGAAGAGCGCGACCGCGAAGAGGACGACGGCGAGGACGTAGTTGTTGGAACGCTGGATGTTGCGCCGCACCGTCGCCGCGGACTCCTCGGCTTGCGCATCGAGCCGCTGGGCCTCCTCGGTCGCGGCCAGCCGGTACTCGGGCATTGCGAACGGCGTCAGCGGGGCACCCTCGTTCTCGAGCGGATCCGTGGCGAGCCAGGCGTCGAAAGCAGGCTTGAACTCCTTGCGGAAGCGTTTGACGTAGAAGTCCGTCAGCTCGGTCTCGTCCCGCGCGTGGGCGTCGACCCATTGCATGTACGTCGCGACGTCCACTTCCGTCTGGGCGTTCGCGAGGTCGGCGGCCCGCGCGGCCTCGATCCTGATCGCATTCGTCCGGGCGGACGCCTTCACCTGCTCGCCGTTCCAGCGGTTCGCCTGGTAGCTGCTCCAGGCGGTCGCGACGGCCGCGACAGCGAGGAGCGCCGTGGCAATGAGCTCGACCCACTGATGGCGCGGCCTCTCATCGACGGTCTCGCCGGCCATCCGCTAGTCCGCTCTCCCGGTCGCGTCGCAGGGAATGGACTCGGTCTGATTCACGACGCGCAGCTCCTGGTCGACGATACCCAGCGTCCGCTCCATCGCCACCGGTTGCAGGGCTCCGAAACCGCCATGGAATGGGTTGTCGAGAAGGCGAAGCAGCAGCAGCATCGCCACGATGACGGAGACGACCGACCCCATGATGAGCGCCTGGACGACGGCCCTCTCCCCGCTGTCGGCAAAAAAGAGCACGAAGACGAAGATGACGGCGGAGATGAAGAAGAGCACGATCCAGAGCGGCGAGGGAATCACGCCGACGGCGCCGTGAATCCGGTCGCTCCGGGCGCCCTCGCGATCCGAGGTCTGGTCGAGCCACTTGCCGTACGCAGCCTCCTCGCTCGCCGTGCTCGGTTCGACGGTTTCGATCGTCCGGAACAGCTCGGCGCCCCACGGGTTGATCTCGTCGCCTTGCGTCCCTTCCTCCATCCTCGGCCATTCCACGTGCACAACCGACCGGCCGTAACAGACGAGCTCACCGGTGAGCTCACGGGCGACGTCGGGCAGGAACTGGGCCGTCTGGACCTGCTGCGCCAGCACGAGCGCTTCTCGCTCCGCACCCGCCCTCGACGCGTCGAAGCTCGTGAAGGCGAGAAAGACGATGAACCCGAGCAGCACGGAGAACCCGGTCGCGAGCACCCCGAAGACGCCTGCCGCACGGTCGCCGTCCTCGAAGTAGCTTCCTTCGGGCGCGCGCCGCCGCACGAGCAGCATCGCTGCGACCGCGATGGCGGTCACGGCGGCGATGACGAGCGCCCCCAAGAAGATGTTCATGGGCGAGCATAAACAGGTCATGTCCATACACCGCGCCGCCTGCTCTACAATCGCGGCGTGGGTCTCGGACGAATCGCCGCGCTTCTCTTCGTCCTCGCTCTCCTGACTGCGCCGGTGCTGGCCGGTTGCGGCGGGAGCGACGAGAACGCGACCGAACAGTGGGCGGGCGACGTCTGTAGCGAGCTGAGCTCGTGGGTGACGAGCGTCGAGGACGCGGTCCGGTCGCTGACCGACGAGGGCTTGAACCTGAACGAGGATGACGTCAGGTCGGCCACCGACGACGTGAGGGAGGCAACGGACGAGCTCGTCGACGGCTTCCAGTCGCTCGAGCGGCCCGAGACGGAAGCCGGCGAGCAGGCGCAGAGCGAGATCGATGAGCTGGAGTCGGAGCTCCGCGAGCAGCTCGACGAGGTGGAGCAGGCGGTCGACTCCGGCCCGCAAGCGCTCGGAGCCATCACCAGCGCGATCACCGCAGCGGCGACGGCTGTGACGTCCACCCTGGAGAACCTCCGGTCGCTCGACGGCGGCGAGGAGCTGAGAAGCGCGTTCGAGAACTCGGACGACTGCGACTCGCTTCAGGATCAGATCGGCGAGATCGGGAGCTGAGGGACAGCCGAATCCGCATTGCACTGCTCGGCCTCGCGGTCGGCGTCGTCCTCGCCGACTCTTCGGTCGTCACGATCGCTCTGCCAGAGATCCTCGCCCGGTACGACGTCGAGCTGTCGACGCTCGCCTGGGCGCTGACCTCGTACAACCTCGCGCTGGCACTCGCGGCGCTCCCGGCCGCCTTCCTCGCGCGCCGCCGTCCGGTCCCGGTGTTCGCCGCCGGCATCGCCGTCTTCGCGGCAGCCTCGCTCACCTGCGCCTTCGCCTCGTCCTTCGACCTGCTCGTCGGCGCACGCGCAGTTCAAGGCGCCGCAGGCGCCGCGATCGTCTGCAGCGCGCTCGACCTGCTCGGCGAGGCGGCCGGCGGCGACGCTCCCGCGGCACGGACGTGGGCGCTCGCGGGGGTGGTCGGCGCCGCGCTCGGCCCGGCGGCGGGCGGGATCCTGACGCAGCTGTTCGGCTGGGAGTCCATCTTCCTCGTCCAGGTGCCGGTCGTGCTGGCCACGCTCGCCGCGGTCCGCGGCGTCCGAGCGGTGCGGGTGGCGGAGCCGGTCGAGCGACCCCACGTCGGCGCGAACGCCGCGCTGTTACTCGTCTCCGGGGCGCTCGTCGCAGCGCTCTTCCTGCTCGTCATCCTGCTCATCAACGGCTGGCGCCTGGAGCCGCTGGCCGCCGGCCTCGTCGTCACCGTGCTGCCGCTCGCGGCGATCGCCGCCGCGCGCGGCGGAAGCAGGATCACACCGACCTGGGCGCGGGCAGCGGCCGGGGTGATCCTCATCGCGGGAGGGCTCGCGGCGCTCGGCTGGCTTCCGCACGCTGGAGCCGCCTGGACGATCCCGCCGCAGCTCGCGATCGGAGCCGGCCTCGGGCTCGCACTCTCGGCGCTGACGGAGCGAGCGCTCGCCGGACGATCCGCACAGGCAGTGCACGGCGGCTGGACGATCGCCGCGCGGCACGCCGGCATCGTCGTCGGGCTGCTGTTACTGACGCCGATCTTCACGGCGGATCTCGAGCGGAACGAGGACGAGGCGCTCGCCGCGGGCACGTCGGCCGTGCTCGACAGCCGGATCCCGGCGCTCGACAAGCTCTCCGTCGCCCGCAACATCCTCGTCGCCGTCGACGAGGCGAAGGAGGAGGCACGCATCCCGTCGGTGCGCGAGGTCGTCGGCGACCGCGACGACCCCGCATACGGCGACCTCGTCTCGACCCTGCAGGATCAGCTCGACCGGGCAGTCACGAACGCGTTCTCGCGCTCCTTCCTCGCCGCCGCGTTTCTCGCCCTGCTCGCACTCGTGCCGATCGTGGTCGGCAGACGGGACGTGAGCGTCTGATGCGCGCGATCGCCTGGGCGACAGGCACGTCGGTTGTGCTCGTGGTCGCCTACCTCGCGCTGGGCGGAGCGTCGTACTCGCCTGCGGCGGTCGCCGACCCGTGCGCAGCCCGCGAGGTGCGCGATGCGGACGGCTTCGGCGAGGTCGCGGAGCAGATCGTCCTCTCGGGGCTCGACGGCGCCGCGTGCGAGCTCGGAGTCTCGCGGGAAGCGGTCGTGCTTGCCTTTGCCAGTCGCGACGCGCTCGAGCGCTTCGCCCGTGAGCACGAGATCTCCGCAGGACGACCTCGGCGACCTCGTGCGGTCCGGTCTCCTGCGCGCAGCCGACGACGCCGAGCAGGCCGACCGGCTCGACCCCAGGCTCGGAAACCTGCTTCGCGGGCTCGTGCGGCGCGTCAGTTTCGACCGGCTCCTCGACCTGCTCGAGCTCCTGCCCGGCGGCTAGGCCAGGAGCACGTCCGTCACGAGAGAAGCGCACGGCGCAGCGCGAGCTGCCACTCCGCGCGGCGCTCGGCGACCCAGCCGCGATCGTCGGACGGCTCATAGACCGCACCGCGGCGGAGCCGCGCGCGGATCGAATCGGCATCCGGCCAGAGCCCGATCGCGCGGCCGGCGAGCACGGCGGCGCCCAGCGCGGTCGCCTCCTGCTCGGCTGCGACCTCGACCGGGCAGCCGAGCACGTCGGCCTGCAGCTGCATCAGGAAGCCGTTGGCGCTCGCGCCGCCGTCGGCCCGGAGGACGTCGACGCCGCCGGGAAGCAGGTCGAGCACGTCCGCGACCTGGAACGCGATCGCCTCGAGCGCGGCCCGGGCGAGGTGCGCGCGCGTGGTCCCCCGTGTGATCCCGCTGATCAGGCCGCGAGCGTTCGCATCCCAGTGCGGCGAACCGAGGCCGGCCAGCGCCGGGACGAACGTGACACCCCCGCTCGATTCGACCCCGCGGGCGAGCTTCTCACTCTCCGCGGCGTCTGCGAGGGCGCCGAGGCCGTCTCTCAGCCACTGGATCGCCGCTCCGCTCGCCAGAATCGCACCCTCGTGTGCGAAACCACTCGGCGCGGCCACGGTCTCGAGCAACCCGTCGGGAACCGGTTGTCGTCCGCTGCCGACGTGTGCGAGGACGAAGCTGCCGGTGCCGTACGTGGCCTTCGCCTCGCCGCGCTCGAAGCAGCCGTGGCCGGCGAGCGCGGCCTGCTGGTCGCCCGCGATCCCTGCGACCGGCAGCGTGACACCGAGCAGCTCCGCGTCGTCGGCGACCTCGGCCGACCCCACGAGCCGCGGCAGCAGCTCGCGGTCGACCCCGAACAGGTCGAGCAGCTCGTCGTCCCAGTCGAGCGTGTCGAGGCCGAGCAGCATCGTCCGGGAGGCGTTCGTCCGGTCGGTCACGTGCGCTCGCCCGCCCGTCAGCTTCCAGACGAGCCAGGAGTCGATCGTCCCGAACGCGAGCCCGGCTCGGGGCGCATCGGTGCGCGCGAGCAGCCATTCGAGCTTCGTGGCCGAGAAGTACGGGTCGGGAACGAGGCCTGTCCTGGCGCGGATCAGATCGCCCGGCAGCTCGCGGCAGCGATCGGCGGTCCGCCGGTCCTGCCACACGATCGCCGGAGCAACCGGATTCCCCGAGGCTCGCTCCCAGAGCACGGTCGTCTCACGCTGGTTCGTGATCCCGATCGCGTGAAGCTCGGACGCAGGCACGCCGGCGGAGCGCACGGCGAGCTCGGCGGCGGCCTGCACGGACACCCAGATCTCCTCCGGATCGTGCTCGACCCAGCCGGGCCGGGGAAAGTGCTGCGGGAGCTCGGCGTAGCCGCGGCCGCGCAGGCGAAGCTCCTCGTCGACGACGAGGCACGTCGTGCCGGTCGTCCCCTGGTCGATCGCGAGGATCATGGGCCAAGCAATGCCTCGACGCGCTGCCGGACGACCTCGGAATCGCGCCCGGTGAGGGCGAGCGTCGTCCGCCGCCGGAGCACATCGTCGGCCGTCACGGCCCATTCGCGTTCCCGCGCGTACACCACCTGCGCTTCCACCTCAGGCCCCTCGCCCAGCGGTTCGAGCGCGCCGGCGGTCACGACCTCGGGCGCGAGCGCCCCGTAGGTTCCGGCGAGGTGGGCCGCGAGCGCCTCGTCGAGCTCCGGGTGCCGACGCCGCAGAGCATCGGCGGCGACGTCGGGATCGGCGGCTCCGGGCAGCGGGCGCGGCCTTCGGTCGATCCGGTGCAGGGCGAGGTCGGCACGGAGCGCGTGCAGCACCGCCAACGCGATGCGGCGATAGGTCGTGAGCTTGCCGCCCGCGACGGTCACCACACCGAGCGGCCCGGTCGAGAGCATCGTCTCGCGTTGCGCCCGGGCCGTCTTGGTGGTGCCCGCCGGAAGCACGCGGAGGCCGGCGAAGCGGGCGCGGATCGGGCCGAGCGCAGCCGCGTCCACGGCGAGCTCCGCCTCGGCGAGGATCTGCCGCTCCTCCGACTCCGTCGGCTCGATCGCACGCGCATCGCCCTCGAAGACGGAGTCCGTCGTGCCGAGTAGGAGCATCCCGGCCCAGGGAACCGCGAAGGCGACACGGGTCCGGTCGATCGGGACCGTCAGCGCGGCCCCCCAGCCGCCGTTCCGTTCGACGACGACGTGCGCGCCTCTGCTCAGCGTTACGGACGTGCCCGCTCGTGGGTTCTCCAGCCGCCGGACCTCGTCGATCCAGGGCCCGGTCGCATTGACAACACACCGCGCGGCCACCTCGAGCTCCTCCCCACCGAGAAGGTCACGAACGTGCGCGACAGGGCCGCGTTCGAGCCCGAGCAGCTCGACGCGGTTGAGCACGACCCCTCCCTCGTCTGAGGCGCCGCGCAGGTTCGCCAGGCAGAGTCTCGCGTCGTCAGTCTGCGCGTCCGGGTAGAACCCCGCCGCGCGCAGCCCTTCGAGCCGCAGCGGCGGCACGAGCCGTGCGGCAGCGGCAGGTGCGATCATGCGGCCTCGCTCGGCGACCGCTCCCGTCAGGCCGGCGTACGACCAGAGCGCGCCGCGAATCGGGATCCGCCCGTACGGCCCGCCGCGGTAGACCGGGAGGACGAAGTTGAGCGGCCGAACGAGATGCGGCGCCACGATGCGGCTGAGCGCGTTCACCTCGGCGAGCGCCTCGCGGACGAGGCTGAAGTGACCGAGGCGGAGGTAGCGGAGGCCGCCGTGCACCAGCTTCGAGGAGGCGCTCGAGGTGCCGGATGCGAAGTCGTGCCGCTCGACGAGCGCCACCCGGAAGCCGTGCCTGGACGCCAGAGCTGCGATGCCGGCGCCGATGATCCCGCCGCCGACGACGAGGAGGTCGAACCGCTCTGTTCGCAGTCGCTCGAGGGCGACGCCACGGTCATCATCCATTGCGATCGAGCCTAATTCCTCCACCGCGGCTCGCGACTCCGGAAACTATTGACAAGAGTAGAGCGAGCGTTATAAACGCAAACGGTGGCACGAACAACGCAGCCGGCGGTGCAGGCAACGCCAACGCAAGCGCTACCCAGGTGGGCAGCGGCCCCGCGTCCGCCAACGGCGGCTTCGCCAGCGGTGGCAACGCACCTGGTGGCGCAGCGACGGCGACTGGAGGCCCCGCGACCAGCTCGGCCGCGATGACCAACAGCGCCACCGTCGGCCAGAGCAACGTGCAGAACCAGAACGCGGACCTGTCCAACAGGATCGCGCTCCGGCTGCGCCTGAGGCTGAACCTCTAAACGGAGGTGAACGAAACGCTGACCCGACAGCTCCCCAACCGCGCACTCGCTGGACCGGCCGCCTACCGGCCGGTCCAGCGCCGCGTGCGGGGAGCTGCGGCGACGCGGGCGAACGATGAAACGGCATACGCGCGGGAGAACGCCGCCCCGCCCGACCCGGGCAGGCGCGGCGGCTCGATCCCCGTGTGGCCGCAGCGAACAGGAGGTTGACCGACCGAAGGAGGACAACTACGAACCACTTTGATCACGATGCTGGGCCGCGCTCGCGCGCGGCCCAGCACCGGATCTTTATCTCGCCCTTACCGGGGGCGGCCTACCATGGCCGCGTGCGCCGTTTGCTCCTCCTGCTGGTGCTCGCGGCCTCGCTGGGCCTCGCGAACGACGCTGCCGCCGAGGAGGTCGTCCTCAACGACGACCAGGGCCGCACGATGCGGTTCGACGTGCAGGCCGAGGGCGTCGATCCCGAGTGGTATGCAGCTCTGCTCCGGGCAGCGCCGCACGGCGACGAGATCTCGACGGTGACCGTGAGGATCGTCTCGTGGGAGGAGCTCCGCTCGGCCTGCGGGCGCGGGGCGGCAGGCTGTTACAACCGGAACCGGATGGTCGTCCCGGCCGAGCAGAGCGAGGACAACGCGCACACGGTGGTACACGAGTACGCGCACCACCTCGATCGCACGACCCCGGTCGCCGGCGCGCGCGAGCCGAACGGGACGCCGCACTGGTGGCGTGCCCGCAGCATGGCCGAGCTCGCCCGCATCGGCAGCGTCACTCGCGACTACTCGATCGACTGGAGCCGCAGCATCGCCGAGATCTTCGCCGAGGACTACGCCCGGCTCGCGCTCGGTCAGACGCGGTACAAGATCCCGTGGCTCGGCGAGCCCGACGAGACGGTGCTGGACGCGATCGAAGCCGATCTCGGGCTCGGCCCCCCGCCCACGATCGTGAGGCCGCCGGCGCTGAAGCCCGTCACGCTCGACCGCCGCGGCACCCTCACGCCGCAGGCCCGGGCGACACTCACGTTCGGGCTGCTCGGCCCGGGTCGCCGCGTCACCGCGACCGCCACGCTGGCCGGACGCGCCACACTCGAAGTCCGCTGCGGCGGCTCGCGCGTCGCGCTGCGCACGATGCCGGCCGGAACGACGAAGGTGACGATCGACAGGCGCGGGCTCGGTCCGGCCGACTGCACGACGACGCTGACGAGCAACGCCACCGCGCGGCGCGCCTACACGCTCGTCGTGCGCCTCAGTATCCCGCGGGCGTAGCGGCGAGGAGCTCGGCGACCGCCTCGAGGCTCACCCGGGCGGCGCCGTGCGTCTCGATCGCGGCCGGAACGCCCCCCGGCACGCCCGTCTCGACGACGACCGCGTCGGGCCGGAGCGCGAGCAGCTCCCACGTGCGCGCCTGTTGCCACTCGTGGCGGCCGGCGTCACGCGTGACGACGACGAGCGGCAGCTCCGGATGTGCCGCGAGTGCCTCGGCGGGATCGGGTGATTCTTCGCCGACACGCACGCGGATCGCCCGCGGCCAGAGGTCGGCCAGCCCGAAGTCGCGCTCCCCGGCCGCGATGTTCGGATCCGGCACGAACTCGACGACGAGCGGGTCGCCGTCGAGAGACGGCGTGTCGCGGACGCGCAGCGCACGGCGGGCGGCCTCGAGGCCGACCGGGCGGGTCGGGGCGTCCGCCGGCGACGGCGCCGACGCCCAGGTCGCGGCCGCCGCCACACGCGTCGCTGCGTTCTCGAGCCGCTCCAGCGACAGGCGGCCGGCGGAGACCGCCTCGACGAGCGCGCGAACGATCGACGCCACAGCCTCCTCGTGCAGGTCGTGCCCGACACAGAGCGCGTCGGCCCCGGCGGCGAGAGCGCGGACGGCCCCTTCCTCCACGCCGACAGCGGCGCTGAGCGCGCGCATCTCGAGCGCGTCGGTAACGACGAGCCCCTCGAAGCCGAGC
This sequence comes from uncultured Gaiellaceae bacterium, assembly GCA_963802765.1. Classification (GTDB taxonomy): domain Bacteria; phylum Actinomycetota; class Thermoleophilia; order Gaiellales; family Gaiellaceae; genus Gaiellasilicea. Next base: position 494,684 of record CAWDJZ010000013.1, on the reverse strand, counting down.
TCCTCGCGGAGCAGGCCGGTGAGGATCCTCCGGCTCACCGTCGCGGGCTCCGAGTCGAGCGCCGGGACGACCAGGTGGCCTGCCATGACGGCCTGTACACCCGAGGCGATCGCGGCGCGGAACGGCAGCAGTGCGGCATCGAGGTCGCCCTCGACGACCGGCAGCGCGAGGTGCGAGTCCACGGACGTGTTGCCGTGGCCGGGGAAGTGCTTGGCGCAGGCGGCGACGCCGTGGCGTTGCGTGCCCTCGACGAAGGCGGCGACGTGCCGCGCGACGAGCTCGGGATCGGAGCCGAAGCTGCGCACGCCGATCACCGGGTTGTGCGAGTCCTCGTTCACGTCGGCGACGGGAGCGAAGTTCACGTTGACGCCGACCGCGGCGAGCCGGGCTGCGATCGCAGACGCGACGTCCCGGGTCAGCTCGACGTCGTCGACGACGCCGAGCGCGAGATTGCCCGGATACGAGCTGCCGCCGGCCGCCTCGAGCCGGGTCACGTCACCGCCTTCCTCGTCCAGCGCGAGGAGGATCTCGCCCGCGCCCCGGAGGCGGGCCGTGAGCGCCGCGAGCTGCTCCGGGCTCCGGATGTTGTACGAGAAGAGCGTGATTCCGCCGAGCCCGCCGTCGAGCCGGCGCAGCACCCAGTCCGGCGCCTCGTGGCCCGGGAAGCTCGGGAGCAGGCAGGCCGCGGCGAGCCGCTCGACGCTCACGACTTCACGGCGCCTGCGGTCAGCCCGAAGGCGATCCGCCGGTGCACGAGCACGAAGAAGATCACCACCGGAATCGCCGTCAGCGTCGCGGCCGCCATCAGCGAGCCCCAGTCGGTCCCGCGCGAGGTGGTGAAGCTCGCCAGCCAGATCGTCAGCGTCTGCTTCTCCTGGCTCGAGAGGAGCACGTAGGCGACGATGAACTCGTTCCAGGCCTGGATGAAGGCGAAGATCGCCGTCGCCACGAGCCCGGGCGCGACGAGCGGCAGCATGATCCGGAGGAAGGCGCCGAAACGGGTCGAGCCGTCCACCATCGCCGCCTCCTCGAGCTCCTTCGGGATCCCGCCGACGAAGCCGCGCAGCGTCCAGACGCAGAACGGGAGCACGAGGGCGACGTACGTCACGATCACGCCGAAGAGCGTGTCGACCTGGCCTACGGTGCTGAGCGCGATGAAGAGGGGGATGATCAGCGCGACGAGCGGCACCATCTGCACCCCGAAGATCACGACCACGATGGCCCGCTGGCCGTAGAACCGGAACTTCGCGAGCGCGAGCGCGGCGAGGAACGCCAGCACGAGCGACGCCACCACGACGGCGCCGACGACGATCAGGCTGTTCTTGACGTTGTCCCAGAAGTACGGCCGACCGATTGCGTCGCTGAAGTTCGCGAGCGTCGGGTTCGCGGGAATCCACTGCGGCTCGTAGCTGAGCACCTCCGCCCCAGGCTTGAACGCGGTCGAGACCATCCAGTAGACCGGAAACGCCATCAGGAAGAAGACGAGCAGGCCGGTCAGGTTGAGCACGACGCGGCGCGCGGTCTTCCGGCGGCTCCGCCTGCGGCGGGGTGCCGGCTCGGACTGAGCGACCGTGCTCATCCGATCTCCCCGAGCCGCACCATCTGGCGGATGTAGACGAAAGTGACGAGGAGCAGCACGAGCACCGTCACGAGCGCGATCGCCGAGCCGAGCCCGTACTGGCTGACGCCGAAGGACGTGACGAACGAGTAGATCCCCATCACGAAGTAGTCGGACTCGGGCCGGTTGCCGCGGATGATCCAGATCTGACTGAAGACCTGGAAGTTCCAGATCACGGACAGGCTGGTGAGGATGACGAAGATCGGCTTCAGGATCGGCAGCGTGATGTCGCGGAACACGCGATAAGCGCCCGAGCCGTCGATCGACGCGGCCTCCACCAGCTCGCGCGGCACCTGGGTCAGCCCGGCGTAGACCGTGATCGCGACGAACGGAATCGCACCCCAGACCACGATCGCCGTGATCACTGCGAACCCCTCGTACGGATTGACGAACCAGTCGTGGTGGTCGAAGTAGTCGAGCCCCAGCCGCGCGAGCGTCCAGTTCGCGACGCCGAACTCGTAGTCGACCATCCACGTCCAGATGTTCACGGCGACGACGGGCGGCATCGTCCAGGCGAGGACGAGCCCGGTGGTGATCAGCAGCCGCATGAAGCCGCCGAGCTGTGCGATCAGGAGCGCGATCAGCGTCCCGAGCAGCATCGTCAGGCCGACGGTGACCGCGGTGAACGCGATCGTGCGGCCCAGCACGGTCCAGAACTCGCGGTCGTGGAAGATCTGCGAGTAGTTGTCGACGCCGATCCACTTGCCCTCGTGGGCGAGCAGCTCGAAGAGGCCGTACTGCTGGAACGAGAGCGTGACGAGCTTGTAGAGCGGGTAGCCGAGCACCGCCCCGATCACCACGAGCGCGGGCAGGAGCAGCACGTACGGCGCCACCGCGCGACCGGCGCGGCGGCTGACCCGCCGTCGAGCCGGCCTCGCGGCCGGCTCGATGGGGAGGGCTGTCTCTGCGCTCACTCCGAGCGTGAGTCTACGAGCGTGCGTTCAGGATCTGCTTCGATCCGGTCGCTCGCCTGCGTGGCGAGGGCCGTTCGTCTTGCCGGGGTTCCGCAGCATGCCGCTGAGCAGCGACTGGAGGACGCCCGCGCTCTCGACGTTCGCCCAGTTCGGCGTCGAGGGCACGAACCAGCTCGACGTCGCCGCCCGGGCGAACGGTGCGAGCATCGGCTTCTTGGCGTGGATCGCCGCGAGCGTGGTCGTGTTCGGGATCACGCCGCCCTGCACCGCCATCCGGCTCATGTTGGCCGTGCTCGTGAAGGCGGCGATCCAGTCGGCCGCGAGCGCCTTCTCCTTGCTCGTCACCGGAATGCCGAGCACGGAGCCGCCGAGGAACGTCGGCATGAACTTGCCCGGCGTGTGGCTCGGCATCGGGAACGCGCCGATCTTCCCGGTGAGGGCGGGATTGCCGATCTTCGGGTCGAGCGCGGCGCCCCACTCCCAGCCGTTGCCGATGATGGCGCCGACCTTGCCCTTGGCGAAGACGAGCGACTGCTGCGGCTTGTTCTCGTCGCCGGTCTTGTTCGCCTTCGAGAGCCTCAGCACCATCTGCCTCCAGGCGGTGAGGCCCGCGAGCGCCCGCGGCGAGTCGAGCGTGCCGACCCACTTGCCGCCCTGCTGCGCCGCGATCTGGCCGCCGAAGTCGTAGACGAACGACATCGCCGCGTGCCAGTAGCGGCCGGGGTAGTAGACGGCGGAGTACGTCTTGTCCTTGGAGCCGCCGTACTTCGCCATCAGCTTGCTGCCCGCGGCCATGAACTCGGCCAGCGACTTCGGCGTCGACTTGATTCCGGCGGCCTTGTACTGGTCGGTCCGGTAGATGACGCCGCGGGCGCCCGCGTAGTACGGGACCGCGAACGTGCGCCCGTTGTAGGCGCCGGCCTTGGCGAGCCCGGAGAGCCACGTCGCGGAGTTGGGGAAGTCCGACTTGTCCAAGGGTGCAAGCGCGCCCGCCGCCGAGTACTTGGGCGTGTCCGTGTTGCCGAACTCGATCACGTCCGGCGCGTTGCCGCCCGCGAGCGTCGCCTCGAACTTCGCCTTGTAGTCGCCCCAGCTCTGGTACTGGACGTTCACCTCCACGCCGGGGTGCTGCTGCCGAAAGGCCTGGTTCGCCGCAGCGACCGCCTCCGGCCAGTTCGTCTGTGCGTCGCCCATCAGCCAGACCGTGATCTCGCCGGCCGGTGCCTGCGGCGCCGCGATCTTCGCGCCGGTTGCCGACGCGGTCGCGAGCGCGAGCAGGATCACCACGCCTGCTGCTGCTGTGAGTCGTACTCTCATCTGCGACCCTCCTGGGAGTCGGATACGCCGGATTGGTACAGACCAATTGGCTTCGGGCGCAGGCTTGCACACCAGACCGGCAATGTCAAGATCTGGATTCGATCTCATTTGCAAGCCAATTGCCGCCCCACCTGGTTCTCGTACTGGTATTGACCTGACGGGGACGCGTCACAGCGCCAATGTGACCTTGCTGAGCCCGTTGGGGCGATCGGGGTCGAGCCCGCGTGCCTGCGCGAGCGCCCAGGCGAGCAGCTGTCCCGGGGCGACGGAGAGTAGCGGCGTCAGCAGCGGCAGCGGCGGCGCGGGCACGGGCAGGTGGTGCTCGGCCTCTGCGATCTCGTTCGCCGCGGTGCCGCTCGCGATCAGCAGCGCGCCGGCTGCGCGCGCCCGCGCCGCCGCCTCGCGCACCGCCGGCAGGCTCTCGTCGGCCGAGGCAATCGTCCAGACCGGGAACAGGCCGTCGATCGCGGCAACGGGGCCGTGCACGAGGTCGGTCGCGGTCAACGGCTCGGCTGCCACGCGGCACGTCTCGAGCAGCTTCAGCGAGATCTCGCGCGCCGTCGCAAACTCCGGGCCGCGGCCGATTACGAACATCCGACCCACGAATGCGAGCGAGACGGCCAGCTCGGATGACTCGCCGCTCGAGCGCGGGCAGGAGCTCTTCGAGCAGGTCGGCGGTGCGCGTGATCCCGTCCACGAGCTCGGATCCCCGGCCGGCCGCGAATCCCGCGAGCAGAGCCAGCGCCGCCACCTGGTTCGTGTAGGTCTTCGTCGCCGCGACCGCGTGCTCGGAGCCGGCCGCGAGCGGCAGGACGGCCTCGGCGGTCTCGGCGAGCGCCGAGCCGGGCTCGTTCGTGATCGCGATCGTGAGCGCGCCGCGGGCTCTGGCGCGCTCCACGTACTCGAGCACGTCGGGCGTCTGGCCGGACTGCGAGAGCCCGATCACGCCCGAGCCGCGGACGTCGACCTGCGCGCCGTAGTAGACGGAGAGCGAGATCGAGTCGCGGAGCGCCGTCCAGCCGGGGAGCAGGCCGAACGCGTAGACGCCGTACGAGGCGGCGTTGTCGGAGGAGCCGTGGCCGACCATGCGGACGAGCGGACTGCCGCGCCGCACGGCCTGGGTCGCGACCGCGGCGTACTCGCCGGCGTGCTCGAGCAGGCGACGCAGGGCGGCCGGCTGCTCGCGGATCTCGGCCAGCAGCTGCGCGCCGGGCGTTCCCGGAGTGGCACGCGCTGCGGCCACGGCGGTCACTGCTCCTGGTCGCGCGGCGCGAACACAGGCGCCGCGACCGGCCGCTCGCGACGGTTCAGCTCGGTGACGAGCCGGTAGCGGTCGCCGCGGTAGATCGAGCGGACGAACTCGACGATCTCGGTGTCCGACCGCGTCGTGCGCTCGAACTGGAACGCGGGCGAGTGCAGCGGGACGCCGAGGAGCTCGGACTCTTCCTCGTTCGTCACCGTGGGCTCGATCGTCTGCACGCCGCCGACGATCTCGACCCCGTAGCGATCCTCGAGCAGGTCGTAGAACGAGGTCTCGTCGAAGTCCTCGCGCGTGAGGCCCGGCACGATCCGCTCGGGCACGTGCAGCGTCTCGATCGCCATCGTCTCGTCGTCGGCGAGGCGGAGCCGCTCTGCCACCACGATCCGCTCGGACGGAGAGACGTGCAGGCAGCGGCCAAGGTAGGCGCCGGCGTGCTTGACGTCGAGCGACAGCGTCTTCGAGCCCGGACGCATGCCGCGCCGGCGCATCTCCTCGCTGAAGGACGTCATCGTCAGCTCCTGCGCGATCTTCGGCTCGCGGACGAACGTGCCGCTGCCGCGGCGCCGCACGAGATAGCCCTCACGCGCGAGCTCGTCGATCGCGGCGCGGACGGTGAGCCGCGAGACGCCGAGGTCCTGGCTCAGCTGGCGCTCGGACGGGATCGCGCCCCCGACGCCGACGCGCTCGATCAGGTCGAGCACCTGGTCGCGCGCCTGGCTCTGCTTGGTGACTCGCTGCTGCGTCGCGGCCATCTGGTCCGCATCGTAGCCTGCCGTCCCCGAAATGGTCAATACCAATCCGTTGTGTTCCGGGCGCTCTGGTACTACACTCCGCGGTCATGACAGGAGTCGGCCCCGTCACCGAGGCGCGGGACGCGCGGCACGCGGACATCGATCTGCGCTCCACGCTCGAGCTCGTCGAGCTGATCAACGACGCGGACGCGCGGGTCGCGCCGGCCGTGCGCGAGACGGCGCCTGCGTTGGCCGCGGCGATCGACGCGATCGTGGCGCGGCTCGCACGAGGCGGCAGGCTGGTCTATGTCGGAGCAGGCACGTCCGGCCGGATCGGCGCCGTCGACGCCTCCGAGTGCGGGCCGACCTTCGGGCTCCCGGACGGCCGCGTGGTCGCCCGCGTTGCCGCGGACGGTGCGGCCGAGGACGACGCGGGCGCCGGAGCGGCCTGCCTCGACGACGTCCGGGCCGAGGACGCCGTGGTCGTCCTCTCGGCCAGCGGCGGCACTCCCTCCGCGCTCGGCGCTGCCCGGGCGGCGGTGGCCGCGGGGGCGCTCACCGTCTCGGTCGTGTGCGTCCCGGGCTCGCCGCTCGGACAGCTGACCGACCACGAGATCGTGGCGGAGACCGGCCCCGAGGTGATCGCCGGCTCGACGCGAATGAAGGCAGGGACGGCGCAGAAGCTCGTCCTGAACACGATCTCGACGGTCGCGATGATCCGCCTGGGCCGGACATACGGAAACCTGATGGTCGACGTCGTGGCGAGCAACGCCAAGCTGCGCACGCGTGCGCGCCGAGTGGTCGAGCTGGCAACGGAGGCCTCCGGCGAGGAGGTCGACGCGGCGCTCGCGGCAGCCGGCGGCGACGCGAAGGTCGCGATCGTCTCGCTGCTCACGGGCCGGGAGGCCGACGAAGCCAGGCGGCTGCTCGACGGAGCCGACGGCGTCGTCCGGCGCGCACTGGAGGAGGCATGAGACTGGGGGTCGAAGCGGCTGTGGTGGACGGCGTGCTCCTGCGCGGCGACGTCGAGAGTCACGGACGGTCGCGTCGCGCGCGGTCGGCCTGAACGGCGGTGGCACGCGGGATCGCGATCCCGGGCCTCGTCGACCTGCAGGTGAACGGCTTCGGCGGCGTCGACTTCGCCGCCGCCGACGGGCCTGCCTACCGCCGCGCGGGCGAGGCGCTGCTCGAGTGCGGCGTTACCGCCTTCCAGCCGACGCTGATCACGGCGCCCGAGGCGGCGCTGGTCGCCGCGCTCGCCGAGATCCCGCGCGAGCCCGTCGGGCCGCGGGTGATCGGCGCGCACCTCGAGGGGCCGTTTCTGTCGCCGCTCCGGCTCGGCGCCCACCCCGTCACGGCGCGCCGCGACCCCGACCCTGCGCTGCTCGAGCGCCTGCTCGCGGCCGGCCGTGTCTCGGAGATGACGCTCGCGCCCGAGCTGGACGGAGCACTCGAGCTGATCGACCTGCTCGGCGAGCACGGGGTAGTCGTCTCCTGCGGGCACTCGGACGCGACGGCAGACCAGGCCAACCGTGCCTTCGACCGCGGCGCAGCGACGGTGACCCATCTCTTCAACGCGATGCGGCCGCTCGGCCATCGCGACCCCGGGATCGCCGGCGCCGCGCTCGCCCGCGACGACGTGGTCGTCCAGCTGATCCTCGACGGGAACCACCTCGCCGACGAGACCGCACAGGTCGTCTGGCGCGCGGCGGCAGGGCGCGTCGCGCTCGTCTCTGACGCGATCGCGGCCGCAGGCGTCGGCGACGGCAACTTCCGGCTCGGCGACGTGGACGTCGAGGTTCGGAACGGTGTTGCCCGCCGGGGCGACGGCGTGCTCGCAGGCAGCTCTCTGACCCTGCTCGAGGCGGTGCGCGGGCTGCATGCGCTCGGCGTGCCGCTCGCGGACGCGGTCGGCGCGGCCACGGCCGTTCCGGCGCGGATCGCCCGGCGGCCCGACCTCGGCTCGCTGAGCCCGGGCGCCCCGGCCGACGTCGTCGTCCTGAACGACGCGCTCGAGCTCCGGACGGTGCTCGTCGGCGGCGAGCACCTCGTCGCGGCGTAATGGCCGAGATCCTGCTGGAGCGCGTGACGAAGGAGTTCGGCGGCGGCGTGCGTGCGGTCGACGACGTCACGCTCCGCATCGAGGACGGCGAGTTCATGGTCCTCGTCGGGCCGTCCGGCTGCGGCAAGTCGACGCTGCTGCGCGTGATCGCCGGGCTCGAGGAGGCGACGGCCGGCACGGTCGTCATCGGCGGCCGCGACGTCACCGATCTGGCTCCGCGCGAGCGGGACGTGGCGATGGTGTTCCAGAGCTACGCGCTCTACCCGCACATGACCGTGCGCCAGAACCTCGGCTACGGGCTCAAGGTCCGCCGGCTCCCGAAGGCGCAGGCGAAGGAACGCGTCGAGCGCGTCGCCAAGCTGCTGCGGCTCGAGGATCTGCTCGACCGGCGCCCCGCGGCGCTCTCCGGCGGCCAGCGCCAGCGGGTCGCAATGGGCCGCGCGATCGTGCGCGAGCCGCTCGCGTTCCTGATGGACGAGCCGCTCTCGAACCTCGACGCGAAGCTCCGGGTCAGCATGCGGGCCGAGCTCTCGGCGCTGCACGCGCGCCTCGGCGCGACGACCGTCTACGTCACACACGACCAGGTCGAAGCGATGACCCTCGGCCAGCGGGTGGCCGTGCTGCGCGACGGCCGGGTCCAGCAGGTGGACACGCCGCAGGCGCTCTACCGCGACCCGGTCAACCTTTTCGTCGCCGCCTTCATCGGCTCGCCCGCGATGAACCTCGTCGAGGCGACGCTGGACGGCGACGCCGTCGAGCTCGGCAGCACGCGAATCACGCTGGCACCCGGGCAGCGACCCGACGCCCGCGGCAGCGTCGTCCTCGGCATCCGTCCCGAGAGCTTCGAGGACGCCGCCTTCGCCGACGCGTCGCTGCCGCAGCTCGACGCAGAGGTGGCCGTGGTCGAGGACCTCGGCTCGGACGCGCATGTGATCTTCCCGGTGGACGCGCCCCGGGTGGACGCGGAGGACGTGCGACCGGCCCGCGACGAGGAGGCGCTGATCGCCGGCGACGGCGCCGTCTTCACCGCGCGCATCGACGCCCGCACCGACGCCCGCCCCGGCCGGCCGCTCCGACTCGCGGTCGATCCGGCCGGCTTCCACTGGTTCGACCCCGAGACGGGGGCGAGCCTCCGGCGCCGCGCCTCCTCGGCAGCCGACGAGCTCGTCCTGCGCTAGAGGCGCCGCTTCTCGAGCCGCGCAGCCAGCCGGGTGAGCGGGAACGAGATCAGGAAGAAGATGACCGCGATGAAAGCGAAGATCTCGAACGCGTGAATCTCGCCGAGCCCGATCGGGGGGATGAACGTCAAGCGCTCCGATTGTGACTTGCCCGCCTGGAGCAGCTCGACGCCGCCGATCACTGCGGCCAGGGTCGAGTTCTGGATGATGTTCACGAGCAGGCTGACGAGAGGCGGCAGCAGCCGGCGGAGAGCCTGGGGGAGGATGACGAACTCGTGCCGGCCGACCCAGCCGAAGCCGAGGGCCGCCGCCGCCTCGTGCTGCTCGTGGGGAATGGACCCGACCGCCCCGCGCGTCGCTTCTGCGACCTGCGCGCTCCCCCAGAGAGTGAGCGCGATCGAGGTTGCCGCGATCGGACCGAACTTGAGTGTGGGCGTGATCGACGGCAGCCCGAAGTAGACGATGAAGACGGTGACGAGGATCGGCAGTCCCCGGAAGATCTCGACGTAGAGGCGGATCAGCGCCTGTGAGGGACGGAATCGGATCGTCAGGAGCGTCCCGAGCACGACGCCGATCAGCGTGCTCCCGACGACAGAGACCGCCGATATGAGCAGCGTCGCGGGAAGGCCCTCCGTGAGGATGTAGCGAACGACCGGTCCGGCCCAGTCGGGCATCTATCGCGCCTCCGGAAGGGCGAGCCTCGCCTCGAGGAGGCGAATCGCCGCCGAGAGGCTCCAGACGAGGGTCAGGTAGACGATGGCGAGCACCGTGAGCGCCTCCAGCGTCTCGAGAGTCAGGCTGGAGATGTTGATCGCCGTCGTCGTCAGCTCGGGATAGCCGATCACGTACATCAGCGAGGTGTTCTTGACGACGGAGATGTAGGTGTTGATCGACGACGGCAGCGAGATGCGCCCGCCGATCGGCAGCGTCACGTTGAGGAACGTGCCGAGCCGGCCGAAGCCGAGCGCGGACGCGGCCTCGCGGTAGCGGTGCGGCACGGCCTCGAACCCCGCCCGGAAGTTCTCCGTGTTGAACGCGCCGCCCCAGATCGTCACCGAGAGCCAGGCGACCGTGAACGCATCGAGACGGATCCCCAGCTGCGGCAGCGCGAAGAAGATCATGAAGATCTGGACGAGGATGGGCGTGTTGCGAATCACCTCGACGTAGACCGCGGCGATCGGGCTGACGATGGGGACGCGGTGGGCGCGGGCGGCGCCGAGGACCGCGCCGATCAGGAACGAGCCGGCGATCGCAACCGCCGAGACCTTCAGGGTGGCCTGGAAGGCGTCGAGGAGCTCGTCCCAGTTCTCTGTGACGAAGGCCGACAGGTCGTAGGCAAGCAGCACGCGCTCAGCGCACCCACAGGGAAGCGGCCGCGTCGCCGCGGCCGCTTCCCCTGGTCGTGGTCTTCCGGTCGATCGCTACGGGCAAACGGTGTCGACGCTCGGGAGCGTCGCAGGCCGGAAGGCGAAGTTGTTGTTGGGGCGGAGGATGTTCTTCGAGAACTCGGGCACGAACCGCGGCGCAATGTTGTTCCTGATGATCGGCAGGAACTGGTCTTTCCGCTTCATGATCGCGAGTCGGGAGTCGAGCCAGCGCTTGAGCGCCACGTTGCCCTGCGCGATGCCGATGCCGTACGGCGACTCCAGGAACTTGTCGGCAGTGAGCTTCGCGGACTGATCGCTCGCCGCAACGAGCGCGAGCGACGAGTCGTCGAACATGACCGCGTCCGCCCGCCCCTGGTTGAAGGCGAGGAGCGCCGCCGTGACACTGTCGACGACGACGGGCTCCGTGGTCGGGAAGCAGCGCCTCATCCAGCGGTCGTAGATCGAGCCCGGAGTCGTCGCCACTCGCCGCCCCCGGATGTCGTTGAGCGAGCGGATCGGCGAGTCGTTCTTGACGAGCAGCCTCCCCGTCGCGTTGTAGTAGGCCCGGGAGAAGTCGATGCGTGTGTCGCGGTCGGCCGTGTAGGAGAACGTCGAGATGACCATGTCGACACGACCTGTCGTCAACAGCGGTTCCCGCGCCGCCGTCGGTGCGCAGACGAAGGTGATCCGTTGCTCGCGCCCGAACGCGTAGCGCGCGAACCACTTGGCGATCTCGACGTCGATGCCTGCGTTCTTACCCCGGACGTCGAGGTAGCCGAACGGCGGCGTGTCGCACTTGACGCCGGCGATGAACCGGTTCCGCTTCTTGATGTCGGCGGGCAACGCCGGCAGGGCCGGTGTCGCCTCGACGGCGGCGGGCCCGGAGGTCGCGGCCGACCGGTCCGGCTGGGCGAAGCCGAGCGTCGCGGCGAAGCCCGCGGCTACGGCTACCGCAGCAGTCGCCAGGAGGATCCTCTTCATTCAACAGCTCCTTCCTCGTCGGTGATTTCCAAGTCTTCCAGAGAGTGTGCGAGCTGGAGCGAGCGGCGCAGGAACCGCCGCGTCCGCTCCTCGCGCGGGTTGTCGAGCACCGTCCCCGGGATGCCCTCCTCGATGATCCGGCCGTCGTCCATGAAGATCACGCGGTCGCCGACCTCGCGGGCGAACTGCATCTCGTGGGTGACGACGAGCATCGTCATGCCGTCCTTGGCCAGGTCTCTCATCACGACCAGCACTTCGCCGACGAGCTCGGGATCGAGCGCGGACGTGACCTCGTCGAAGAGCATCACGTGTGGGTCCATCATCAGGGCGCGCGCGATCGCGACCCGCTGCTGCTGCCCGCCCGAGAGCTGGTGAGGGTGCTGATCGGCCTTCTCGGACAGCCCGACCTCGCCGAGCAGGACACGGGCGCGCCCCTCCGCGTCGGCGCGCGACCGCTTGCGGATCCGGCGGGCCGCGAGGGTCAGGTTGTCCATCACCGTGAGGTGCGGGAAGAGGTTGAACTGCTGGAACACCATCCCAATTCGCTGCCGCACCGCCGAGAGGTTCACTCCGCTGCGCGTGACCTCGTCGCCCTCGAAGTAGACCTTGCCCGCGTTGAGCGGCTCGAGCAGGTTGATGCAACGGAGGAGCGTGCTCTTGCCGCTCCCGCTCGGGCCGATGATCGTCAGGACCTCGCCGAGCGCAACCTCGAGGTCGATTCCGCGCAGGACCTCGTTGTCGCCGAAGCTCTTGTGGACTCCTTCGAGCCGAACGACCGGCGCGTGCGCCGATGCCGCAGCAGCGCTCGCGCTCACGGGCGGTCCCCCGCTGTCGTCTCCCCCTTCACCTCGTCCACTAGTCAACGAGACGTCGGGAACGAAGTCAAGTTGGTAGACGTACGGAACTCGCGCACGCCTAGCCGACTCGGCGGAGAACGACGAGCGAGCGCCCTGCGACCGGGACGACGCCTCGAGCGGGATGCGCCTCCGCACCCGGCTCGAGCTCCGGCGCGGCCGTCGAGAGCTCGTGCGCCCAGCGCCGACCGAACGCGACGGACGGCAGCGTGAACGCGATCGGCCCCTCCCAGGCGTTGAAGAGGATCAGGAACGTGTCGTCGATCACGGGCGCTCCCTGGGCGGTCTGGGTCGGGATCTCGGAGCCGTTGAGGAAGACGCCGAGCGTGAGCGCGTTGTCGTCGCGCCAGTTCCGCTGCGTCATCTTGCGCCCGTCCGCCCGGAACCACCAGACGTCCGGGGCTCCCGAGCCCAGACGCTCCTCGCCGGTGAGGAAGTCGGCGCGATGGAAGACGGGATGCCTGGAGCGGAGCTCGATCAGGCGTCGCGTGAACGCGAGCAGGCGCTCGGCGCGGTCGTCGAGCTCCCAGCCGATCCAGGAGATCTCGTTGTCCTGGCAGTAGGCGTTGTTGTTGCCGCCCTGGGTGCGCGCGATCTCGTCGCCGCCGAGCAGCATCGGCACGCCCTGCGAGAGGAAGAGCGTCGCGAGGAAGTTGCGCTGCTGCCGCTCGCGGAGCGCGTTCACCGCCGGGTCGTCGGTCTCGCCCTCGACCCCATGGTTCCAGCTGCGGTTGTGGTTGTCGCCGTCCCGGTTCTCCTCGAGGTTCGCCTCGTTGTGCTTGTCGTTGTAGGTGACGAGGTCGCGGAGGGTGAAGCCGTCGTGGGCCGTGACGAAGTTGATCGACGCGAACGGACGCCGCCCGTCGGTCTCGTAGAGGTCGCTCGACCCGGTGAAGCGCGAGGCGAACGTGCCGACGGACGCTTCGCCGCGCCAGAAGTCGCGCATCGTGTCGCGATAGATCCCGTTCCACTCCGTCCAGAGCACGGGGAAGTTGCCCACCTGGTAACCGCCCTCGCCGACGTCCCACGGCTCGGCGATCAGCTTCACCTGGGAGAGCACCGGATCCTGGTGGATGATGTCGAAGAAGGCCGAGAGCCGGTCGACCTCGTGGAACTCGCGCGCGAGCGCGGACGCGAGGTCGAAGCGGAAGCCGTCGACGTGGCACTCGATCGCGAAGTAGCGGAGCGAGTCCATGATCAGCCGGAGCACCGAAGGGTGGGCCGGGTTGAGCGAGTTACCCGTCCCGGTGTAGTCCATGTAGTGCCGCGCGTTGCCGGGGACCGTGCGGTAATAGGAGCGGTTGTCGATCCCCTTGAAGGCGAGCATCGGCCCGAGGTGGTTGCCCTCGGCCGTGTGGTTGTAGACGACGTCGAGGATCACCTCGATCCCGGCCCGGTGGAGGGCCTTGACCATCCCCTTGAACTCCTTCACCTGCTCGCCGCGGCGGCCGGTGGCGGCATAGAGCGCATGCGGAGCCAGATAGCCGATCGAGCTGTAGCCCCAGTAGTTGGTCAGCCCTCTGGTCGCCAGCTGGTGCTCGTCGGCGATGTGATGGATCGGCAGCAGCTCGACCGCGGTCACGCCGAGCGAGGAGAGGTACTCGACGGCCGCCTCCGAGGCGAGGCCGGCGTACGTCCCGCGCAGCTCCTCGCGGACGCCGGGCATCAGCTTCGTGAAGCCCTTCACGTGCAGCTCGTAGATGACGGTCTCGTGCCAGGGCCGCTGCGGCGGCCGGTCGTCCTCCCAGTCGAACTCGTCGTCGGTCACGACCGACTTCGGGATCGCGGCAGCATCGTCCTCGTCGTCGCGTTCGAGGTCGGCGTCGTCGCCGCCGGGCACATAGGGCAGCGTGTTGCCGCGCTCCCAGAGGATCGGGCCCTCGATCGACTTGGCGTACGGATCGATCAGGAGCTTGCTCGGGTTGAAGCGGTGCCCCTGCTCGGGCTGCCACGGGCCGTGGACGCGATAGCCGTACCGCTGTCCGGGCCCGATCCCGGGCAGATAGCCATGCCAGTGGAAGGCAGTGCGCTCGGTCAGCGCGTAGCTCGTCTCGCGGTCGTCGTCGTCGAAGAGGCAGATCTCGACCTTCTCGGCATGCTCGGAGAAGAGCGAGAAGTTCGTCCCCTGCCCGTCCCACGACGGACCCAGCGGAAACGGGCGACCGGGCCAGACCCTCAAGTTCGTAGGTCCACGGTCTCGTTCCGGAAGTCGACCCTGAGGGTGGCCCGGCCGCGGCGGAGCTCGAGTGTGCGCGCCTCCTCGTCGACGGCGACGTCGAGCTCGGGCGGCAGCTCGCGGCGAAGCCGCAGCAGGCGGACGTAGAGGTCCTCCGGCTCGGCCGGCGAGAGCCGCGACGCCTCGAAGCTCTCGAGCGCCTGCGGGTCCGGCACGTCGCCGTCGAAGCCGGCGAAGCCCGCGAACTCGCGGTGGCGGCCCTCCCGGGTCGCATCGGCGACGATCGGATCGATGTGATCGGTGAAGAAGCGGAACGGCGCCTGCTCGCCCCACTCCTCGCCCTGGAAGAGAAGCGGCGTCAACGGACTGAAGAGGACGACCGCGGCGGCGACGCGCCGCTTCGACGCCGGCAGCCGGTCGCCGAGGGCGCGGTTGCCGACCTGGTCGTGATTCTGCCCGCACGCCACGATGCGGGCTCCCTCGGAGCGGGTCAGCTCGGCCGCGATGCGGGACATCGAGCCGTCGAAGCTCGCGTAGTAGCCGTCCCGCTCGCCCGTCAGCGCGACGTGTAGCGCGTGGTGCAGGGCGTCGAGCCACATCGCGTCGTGGCCCCAGTCCGTGAGCGAGCGAAAGTCCGGGGGGCCGACCTCGCTGATCACGAGCGCACGCGGGTTGGCAGCCCGGACGCGATCGGCGAGCTCGGCGAGCACGTGCCGGGTCGAGTCGTCGACCACGTGCGGAACCGAGTCGAGCCGCAGCCCGTCGACCCGGTAGTCGCGCACCCAGAGCTCGGCGTTCTGGATCGCCCATTCCCGCACGCCGGCCTGCGAGTAGTCGAGCCCCTCTCCCCAGGGCGTCTCGGCGACGCGGTCGGTGCAGTACGGGCCGAAGGCGCGCAGCGCCTCGTTTCCCGGCCCGAGGTGGTTGTAGACGACGTCGAGCACGACGCCGAGCCCCTCTCGATGGGCGGCGTCGACGAGCCGTGCAAGTCCCTCCGGGCCGCCGTAGACCGGGTGCACGGCCGAGGTGTAGAGCCCGTCGTACCCCCAGCCACGCGACCCCGGGAAGGTCGCCACGGGCATCAGCTCGATCGCGGTGACACCGAGCTCGCGCAGCCCCGCGAGGCGCGGCACGACGCCGTCGAGCGTACCCGTCCGCCGAGAAGGTGCCGACGTGGAGCTCGTACAGGACGAGCTCCTCGAGCGGGACACCCGGCCCCGCAGTGATCCGGAAGGCGCCGGTGTCGAGGATGCGCGACGGCCCGCGAACGCCGTCGGGCTGCCAGCGCGAGCAGGGGTCGGGCCAGGCGTCGCTGCCGTCGAGCACGAAGCGATAGTCGTCGCCTGGGCCAGCGGGAACCGCGGCGGCCCAGAATCCGTCTTCCTTCTCGGCGAGCGCGTGGTCACCCGAGGCGAGGCGCACCGCGACCGCGCGCGCGCGTGGCGCCCAGACGCGCAACTCGGCGAGCCCGGGCTCGACCGGGACGGCACCGAGCAATGACCTCGTGACGGTCGCCACGGCGCGACCGTAGCGGAGTTCTTGCCGCGCAAGACGAGGAATCCGCAGAAGCGGATCCCTCGTCGCGCAAATCCCTGAAGGCGTCCGCTTCGCGGCCGCAAGTGCGCACTTTGCCTTAGCGGGTGAGCGCCTCCTCCACTGCCCGCGCCGTCAGCACGCGCGAAAGGTGGCGCCGGAAGTCGGAGCTCGCCCACGTGTCGGCGGGCGGATCGGTTCCGGAGTCGGCCTGCTCGGCGGCCGCCGCGACGCCGTCGCGCGAGGAGCCTGCGAGCGCCTGCTCGACGGCGCTCGCGCGCAGCGGTGTCTGGCCCATGTTCGTCAGCCCAACCCTGGCGCTTTCGATCGTCCCGTTGTCGGACTCGACGACCGCGGCGACCCCGACGGTCGCCCAGTCGAGCGAGCGCTGTCGGAACTTGACGTACGACCAGCGGGCACCCGACTTCGGAACCCGTACCTCGACGATCACCTCGCCCGGCTCGAGCGCGGTCTCGAAGTAGCCCCGGAAGCACTCGCCGGCGCCGAGCACGCGCTCGCCGCCCGGCCCGCGCGCCACGATCTGCGCGTCGAGCGTCAGGACGATCGTCGGCAGGTCGCCAGCGGGGTCGCCGTGGGCAAGCGACCCGCCGATCGTGCCCAGATGGCGGACCTGGGGGTCGCCGACGAGCCCGGCGGTGAACGCCAGCAGCGGGCAGTGCTCCTGCACGAGCGGGTCCGAGTGCAGATCGTGGTGGCGCGTCATCGCGCCGATCGCAAGATGGTCGCCGCCGTCGCGGACGCCGACGAGCTCGGAGACCCGGCCGAGGTCGATCAGCGTGGCGGGCCTCGCGAGGCGGAGCTTCATCAGCGGCAACAGGCTCTGGCCGCCGGCCAGCAGCTTGGGATCCTCCTTCGTCCCGAGCAGCTCGATCGCGTGCTCGACCGACTCGGCCACCTCGTACTCGAACTGTGCGGGGATCATGACTGTGCCTCCTGTGCCTCCTGGATTGCCCGCCAGACACGCTCGGGCGTCGCAGGGCGCGCCATGTCGCGCACGCCGAGCGTGCGCGAGCGCGTCGACGATCGCGTTGATCACCGCCGGCGGCGCCGCGATCGTCCCTGCTTCGCCGATCCCCTTCACGCCCATCGGGTTCGTCGGGCTCGGCGTGACGGTGTCGTGAACCTCATACGAGGGGAGCTCCGGCGGCCCCGGGACGAGGTAATTGATCATCGTCCCGGTCGTGAGGTTCCCCTCCTCGTCGTAGATCGCTTCCTCGTAGAGCGCTTCGGCGATCCCCTGGGAAACGCCGCCGTGCACCTGCCCCTGCACGAGCATCGGGTTGAGCTGTACGCCGCAGTCGTCGACGGCGACGTAACGGAGGATGTCGACCGAGCCCGTGTCCTGGTCGACCTCGACCACGCAGCAATGGGCGCCGTTCGGCCAGCTGAAGTTCGGCGGGTCGTAGAGATGCGATGCCGCGAGGCCGGGCTCCATGCCGTCCGGCAGGTTGTGCGCCGTCCAGGCGTTGAAGGCGAGCGCCTTGATCCCGGCCGAACGGTCGGTGCCCTTGACCGTGAAGTTGCCGCCCGCGAACTCGAGGTCCTCCTCGGCGCACTCGAGCTCGTGCGCGGCGAGCGTCTTCGCCTTGGCGAGGAGCTTCTCGCCCGCCTTGTAGAGGGCGACCGAGCCGACCGCGACGCCGCGGCTGCCGTACGTGTCCATCCCGAGCGGCGCGACGCTCGTGTCGCCCTGCAGCACCTCGACGTCGTCGTACTCCACGCCGAGCTGGTCGGCCACCACCTGCGCGAATACGGTCGCCGAGCCCTGACCGTGCGAGCAGACGCCGGTGACGGCGCGAACGGTGCCGGTCGGCATGAACTCGATCGTCGCCGAGTCCCAGCCGCCGGCGGCGTAGTTCAGCGCCGAGAGCACGCGCGAGGGCGCGAGGCCGCACATCTCGATGTACGTCGAGAAGCCGACACCGAGCAGCTTCCGGTCGCCGCGCTCGCGCCGCTCGGCCTGCTCGGCCCGGATCGCGTCGTAGTCGAGCACCTCGAGGCAGCGGTCGAGCGTGCCCTCGTAGTCGGCCGAGTCGACCGTGAGGCCGCTCGCGATCGTGTAGTTGGGGAACTTCTCCGTCGGGATGAAGTTCTTCCGCCGCAGCTCGACCGGGTCCATGTCGAGCTCCCGCGCGAGCGCGTCCATCGCCCGCTCGATCGCGTAGGTCGCCTCGGGCCGGCCCGGCGCCGCGGTAGGCGTCGGTGAAGGTCTGGTTCGTGAACACGTTCGTGTACTCGAAGTCGTAGCCGTCGCACTCGTAGCACCCGTGGTAGAGCCACGCGCCGAGCATCGGGATCCCCGGCGTGATCAGGCGCAGGTACGCCCCCATCGAGACGGTCAGCTTCACGCGCACCGCCTTGAGGTCGCCGTCGCGAGTGGCCGCGAGCTCGATCTGCTGGAACATCTCGCGCCCGTGCAGGGTGGCGACGTAGTTCTCCGAGCGCTCCTCGATCCACTTCACCGGGCCGGCCGAGCTTCTTCGCGAGCGCGAGGCAGATCGCGTCCTCCGGGTAGACCTCGAGCTTCGAGCCGAAGCCGCCGCCGACGTCCGGCGCGACGACGCGGAGCTTCGCCTCCGGGATGCCGCACGTGATCACCAGCGTCGTCCGCAGGATGTGCGGGATCTGGGTCGAGGTGTAGACCGTGTACTCGCCCATCGCGCCGTTCGGGTCGACGACGACCCCGCGCGGCTCGATCGCGTTCGGGATCAGGCGGGCGAGGTAGTACTCCTCCTTGATCTTGACGAGGTCGGGGTCCTCGAAGAACGGCGCCGACGGGCCGCGCCGCGGCACCGGCGAGTCGGCTTCGATGCTCCAGCTGCCGGCGTCGTTCGTGCCGAACTCCTCGTGCACGAGCGGCGCGTCCGGCCTCGAGCGCCTCCTTGATTCCGATGACCGCCGGCAGCGGCTCCCAGTCGACCTCGACCAGCTCGATCGCGTCCTTCGCGAGCGCCCGGGACTCGGCCACGACGACCGCGACGGGTCGCCGACGTAGCGCGCCTTGTCCTTCGTCAGCGGATGATGATCGGGATTCTTGGACCTGGTCGTTGATCGGCCACGCCATGAAGAGCGGCGCCGCGAACTCGAGGTCGGCGCCGGTGTACGCGGCGACCACGCCCTCGAGCTCGAGCGCCTTCGAGACGTCGATCGAGTTGATCCGGGCGTGCGCGTACGGGCTGCGGACGATGCCGACCCAGAGCATCCCCGGCAGCGCAATGTTGTCGACGTAGGTTCCCTGCCCGGTGATCAGCTCCGGGTCTTCCTTGCGGAGCTGGCTCGTCCCGACGAACCCGGCCTCCTTGAGCTCGGTGGTTGCCATCCCGTCCCCCTAGGCGCTCGCCACGGCCTGCACGGCCTTGACGATGTTGTGGTAGCCGGTGCAGCGGCAAAGATTGCCCTCGAGACCGTGCCTGATCTCGTCCTCGCTCGGGCTCGGGTGCTCCTGGAGGAAGCTCGCGGCTGCCATGATCATCCCCGGCGTGCAGTAGCCGCACTGGAGCGCGTGGTGCTCCTGGAAGGCGCGCTGCAGCGGGTGCAGCTCGCCGTTCGAGCTGAGACCCTCGATCGTCGTCACCTCGCGGCCGTCCGCCTGGACCGCGAGCACGGTGCAGCTCTTCACCGACTCGCCGTCGAGGTGCACGGTGCACGAACCGCACGACGTCGTGTCGCAGCCGACGTTCGTCCCCGTGAGGCCGAGCTGCTCTCGCAGCGCGTAGACGAGGACCTGCCGGGGCTCGACCTCGAGCTCCCGGCGTGCGCCGTTGACGGTCAGGGCAATGGCTCTCAACTCGAACCTCCCTCTCGTGGGCCGGCAATGGGATCAGCGAGCTCGGGAACGGCGTCGGGCGCCGGGGAGCCGAGCTGCGCGCCGATGCGGCGCGCGAAGTCGTCGACGAGGCGTGTCGAGACGTCCTCGATCAAGGCGGGGCGTCCGAGCTGGGCCGCCTGGCCGGAGAACTTGACGTCGGTGTCCATCCGCACACGCGTCCCGCCGCCCTCGGTGTCCTGGAACTGCGCGTCGACCGCCGCGTAGACGCCGCCTCGGCCACGCTTGTCGCGGCCCCTGACGGACAGCCGGACCGTGCCGGCGGCGTTGTCCTGGTCGACGACGCGCACGTCGTTCAGAAAGTCCATTCCGACAGGGCCGAGCTTCACGGCCATCGTCGTCTTCCAGGTCCCGTCGTCGAGGATCTCGACGAGCGTGGCGCCGGGCATGCACTGCACGACGCGCTCCGGGTCGAGCAGGAGCTCGAGCGTCGAAGTGGGCGAAGCGGGCACGTCGAACTCGTGCTGGAGCTTCATCTGCCTCCCGGGCCGACGGGAACGGCGACTACGCTACACCAGTGGGCAAGGGGGATGAAGCGGTGAAGTTCGGGAGCCCTGCCGAGCTGCAGGCGGCGCTCCGCGCCGAGTCGTACCTCGCCGACCACAGCCTCGCCGTCGCACTCCATCTGGCCCTCGCCATGCGCCGCCCCGTGCTGCTCGAGGGCGAGCCGGGCGTCGGCAAGACCGAGGTGGCCCGCACACTTGCGCGAGTGCTCGGCGCCGACCTCGTGCGCCTCCAGTGCTACGAGGGCATCGACGCGGGGCAGGCGCTCTACGAGTGGGACTACGCCCGCCAGCTGCTCTACGCGCGGTTGCTCCAGGCCGGGGAGCTCGACGCCGACGACACGGTCGACGAGCTCTACGGCTCCCGGTTCCTCCAGGAGCGGCCACTGCTCGCCGCGGTGCGCGCCGGCTCGCGGGCGGTGCTCCTCGTGGACGAGCTCGACCGCGCCGACGACGAGTTCGAGGCGTTCCTGCTCGAGACGCTCTCGGACTCCGCAGTCACGATCCCCGAGATCGGCACCGTCGGCTCGGCCGACGGCAGCCGGCCGGCGGTCGTGATCACCTCCAACCGGACGCGCGAGCTGCACGACGCGCTCAAGCGGCGGTGCCTCTACCACTGGATCGACTATCCCGACCAGGAGCGGGAGGCGGAGATCATCCGCCTTCGCGTGCCGGCCGCGGGCGGGCGGCTCGCCCGCTCGGTTGCGCTCGCCGTAGCCCGCCTGCGGGGCATGGACCTGCTCAAGCCGCCCGGAGCGGCCGAAGCGATCGACTGGGCCGAGGCCCTGAGCGTGCTCGGGCTCGACGAGGTGACCGAGGCCGGCGCCCGCGCGACGCTGGGCTGGGCGCTCAAGAGCCACGACGACCTCGTGTCGGTCGAGGCGCGCATCCCCGAGCTGCTCCAGTGACGGCATGAGCGCTGTCTCCCGCGTCGTGGGCTTCGGCGGCGCGCTGCGGGAGGCGGGGCTCCCGGTGGGAACCGGCCGGCTGGTCGCGTTCCGCGAGGCGGTCGAGCACGTGCCGGAGGAGGACCTCTACTGGGCCGGCCGAGTGACGCTCGTCGCCCGCCGCGACGAGCTCCCCGTGTACGACCGCGTCTTCCGCGCCTTCTTCGGCGGCATCGCGCCGGCCCGGGAGCCCGCCGCGCCGAACGGACGTGCGGCTTCAGGTCGCGGGTGCGAGACCGCCGGACGGCGCCTCGACCGAGGTCGACGGAACCCCCGGGGTCGCGCTCGCGAGCCCGGTCGAAGTACTCCGTCACAAGAGCTTCGCGCGTTGCTCGGACGAGGAGCTGGCGGAGCTCGCCCGCCTGATGAGCCGTCTCCGGCTGGGTGTGCCCGAGCGGCGAACGCGACGGCGCGGCCCGTCCCGGTCCGGCGACCCGGACCTCCGCCGGACGCTGCGCCGGGCGCTCCGCACGGGCGGCGAGCCGTCACTGCCCGCCTGGCGCGATCGCCGGCGGCGGCGGCGGCGGCTCGTGCTGCTGCTGGACGTCTCGGGCTCGATGGCCGCGTACTCGCGGGCGCTCGTCGTGTTCGCGCACGCGGCGCTGCGCGCCGACCAGCACTTCGAGGCGTTCGCGTTCGGCACCCGCCTCACCCGGCTCACCCGCCCGCTCTCCACCGCACGTCCCGACGAAGCACTCCGGCGGGCCGCGGCGCAGACCGAGGACTGGGACGGCGGCACCCGGATCGGCGCCTCGCTGAAGGCGCTTCCTCGACCAGTTCGGCCATCCCGGGCTGGCGCGCGGCGCGGTGGTCGTCATCTGCTCGGACGGGCTCGAGATCGGCGAGCCCGAGCTGGTGGCCGCGCAGATGCAGCGTCTGCACCGCCTGGCGTACAAGATCGTCTGGCTGAACCCCCTCAAGGAGAGCCCGGACTACGTGCCGCTCGCGCGCGGGATGAAGGCGGCGCTGCCGCACGTCGACCTGTTCGCAAGCGGGCACAACCTGGAGAGCCTCGAGACGACCGCGGACGCGATCGCGCGGCTGCGGAGCTAGAGGCTAGGACTTCCGGGCCGGCTGCGGCTCGTACGGCTCGCGGTAGGCACGGTAGGCCAATACGGCCGTGACGACCGCGAGCGAGGCAGGGACGAGGAAGAGCAGCGCCCACGTACTGTCGCCGGCGAGGAAGACGGCCATGGTCGCGAGGAGCGCGGTGAAGCTCGTCGCGGCGAAGGCGACGAAGATCTTCAGCCAGATCGTCCTGTCGACCGGCCCGCGCACCTCGGGTCCCTGCGCGGCCGGAATCAAGTCCTCGGGCGGTCGGTCGAGGCGCCGCGCTTCCGCGTCGCCCTCTCCCGCCTCGACCGCCCGCTCCCGGTCGAGCTCGGGCGCCTCCCGCTCGAACGCGGGCGTGTCCAGCGTCAGCCAGACGGCCACCGCGTCGTGGTCGACCCTCTCCACCTGGCGCCACGGGACGACGCGACGCTCCCCCACAAGCGGCGGCACGCCCGACACGACGACGAGCAGCCGCTCGCCGTCGCGCTCCAGCAGGTCACCCACCGTGCCGACCGGCTCGCCGTCGCTCGCGCGGACGACGTAATCCTCGATCCCGACCGGCGCCGCGTCCTCGGAGCGAACCTGATACGTGAAGTCGGCCTTGGCCATCGACGGACCGGTTCCCGATCCGCCGGGGACGAATCCTCAGCCCGCGGCTTCCGCTCTCCGCAGGCCGCGCAGCGACCACGCGCAGAGAAGCGCGCCGAGGCCGAGCGCGATTCCGAAGGCCGCGGCGACATAGACCTCGTCCCCCGCGAGCAGGCCGCGTACCGCTTCGAGCACGTAGGTGATCGGATTCACCTGGGCGACGGCTGCGATCCAGCCGGTGAGGAGATCGAGCGGCACGTACACGGGCGCGAAGAAGAGGATCAGGAAGACGGGCATCTGCATCACCGGCCCGGCCTGCATCGTCCGGAAGCGCATCGCCACACCGGACGCCCAGAGGATCCCGCACACGTTGATCAGGAGCGCGAGCGCATACATGCCGAAGACGTCGAGCGGACCGCCGAAGACGTTCATGCCTGCAATGAGCGCGACGACGGTGAGCACGGAGGCGGTCAGGAGCCAGCGCGCCGCCGCGGCGAGCGCATAGCCGAGGATGATGCCCGTCCGGTTCGGCGCCGCAAGCAGGAGGCGGCGCGCGAAGCCCGCCTCGAAGTCGCGGGCGATCCCGAAGCCGGTGAAGACGCCGCTGAAGGCGGCCGACTGGAGGAGGACGAAGCAAAACTGGAACGCGGTGTACCCGGGCTCGTAGTCGAACCCGGGGATGTCCTCGACCTGTGAGAGCCCGCCCGCGAACGCGACGAAGAAGAAGAGCGGGAAGACCAGCGAGGGGAGGAGCAGGGACGGGTTGGTGAAGACGTTCTTCATCGTCCGCCACGCGACGCCGTGGGCAACCGGCCAGAGCCTCACGTCTCTGGCCGCCTTTGAAACGTGAGCAAGCTCATGTGCGGGCCAGCCTGTCTCTGAGGGCGAACGCGGCGAGCACGAGCGAGACCAGCGCGATCATGAACGCGACGCCGAACCCCAGCGCCAGCGCTCTCGCGTCCCAGCCGGTGATGATCAGGCTGCGCACGCACTCGATCAGGTACGAGACGGGGTTGATCGAGGCGAGGAAGCGGAACCAGTCGACGGTCATCAGGTCCCGCGGAGCGTTCATCGACGAGATGAAGAGGAAGACGAACAGGAGCGGGAAGAGCCCCTGGATCGCCTCGCCCGAGCCCGTGCGCAGGGCGAGGAAGGCGCCGAGCGCGCCGAAGCCGAGCGAGACGAGCGCCGCGAAGACGAGCAGCACGACGATCCCGAGCGCCCCCGACGCGAACTCCACGTCGACGACCAGGCCGACGCCGACGTAGACCACCGCCTGGAAGAGCCCGAGCACGACGATTCCGGCGAGCTGGCCGCCGAGCAGCGCCGAGCCCCGCATCGAGGTCAGCGAGAGCCGGTTGAGGAAGCCGGTCTGGATGTCGCGGGCAAGGTCGGTGCCCGCGTTCATCGTCGAGAAGAGCGCGCCCTGGATGAACGGGACGGCGAGCGCGAAGGCAAGGAACGAGTCGGTCGGGAAGCCGGGGAGCTCCGTCGAGGCCTTGAGGCCCGCGGCGTTGACCAGCATCAGCGTGACCGGGAAGAGGATCGGCGGGATCGCGCTCGCCGGCTGGCGCGCCGTGCGGGTGACGGACCGCAGCGCCAGGGCGCCGACCTGGCTCGCGACCACGCTCACTGTGTCCCCGCTCCGGTGCCGGCAAAGCCGGCACCTCCGCTCATGGCCGGCTCCGCCAAGTCTACGCCGGCGACGGGCCCGCGCCGTTCTCGCTCTCTCCGGCGCCCTCGAGCGAGCGGCCGGTCTTGGCGAGGAAGACGTCGTCGAGCGAAGGTGCGTGCAGCGTCAGGTTCTCGACCGCGAGCCCTTCGGCGTCGAGGACACGGACGACGTCCGCGAGGCCGGTGACTCCTTCGCTCAGGCGCACGGCCACGCCCTTGTGCGCGCCCACGACCGACTCACCGAAGCGGGCGAGCGCCGCCTCGATCCGGGCGCGGTCGACGCCGTCGGCCGGCTCAGCCTCGACGGTTGGGCGGCCGATCTGCGCCTTCAGGTCGCGCGGCGTCCCCTCGGCCACGATGTGCCCGTGGTCGATGATCCCGACCCGGTTCGCGAGCACGTCCGCTTCCTCCAGGTACTGCGTCGTCAGGAAGACGGTCACGCCCTCCTCGCGGGCGAGCCGGGCGACCTCGTCCCAGAGCGCCGTCCGGCTCTGCGGGTCGAGCCCCGTCGTCGGCTCGTCGAGGAAGAGGAGGCGCGGCCGGTGCACGAGCGCGAGCGCCAGATCGAGCCGCCGCTTCATCCCGCCGGAGTAACCCTTGACCTTGCGGTCGGCTGCCTCGGCGAGACCGACGCGGCCGAGCAGCTCCTCCGTGCGGGCCTTGCGCTCCGCGCGCGGGATCCCCTGCAGCGTCGACTGGAGGCGCAGATGATCGCGACCCGTCAGGAGCGGATCGAGCGCCGCTTCCTGGAGCGCCGCACCGATCACGGACCGGACCTTCGGGCCCTCCTGGACGACGTCGTAGCCGCCGACGCGAGCCGTTCCCGCCGTCGGCGGCAGCAGGGTCGTCAGCATCAGGACGGTCGTGGACTTGCCTGCGCCGTTCGGGCCGAGGAAGCCGTAGATCTCGCCCGGCTCGACCCTCAGGTCGATCCCGTCTACCGCCCGCGGTCCCTTCTTGAACTCACGGACGAGCCCTTCAACCTCGATGCTGTTCGGACGACCCCCCACGCCGCCACACTACCGACGGTCCGAGAGACCTTGTGTTTCAGAAACACAAGGTGCCTCAGGCGTCGGGCACGAGCCAGACCGTGGCGAGCGGCGGCAGGGTCACCTCGACGGACTGCGCCTGCTCGTTCCACGGCACCGGCTCCGCCTGAAGCCCCAGCCCGTTGCCGACGTCGGAGCCGCCGTAGAACCGCGAGTCGGTGTTGAGTGCCTCTCGCCAGAGCCCGGCGGCCGGTAGCCCGACGCGCCACCCCTCGCGGACGACGGGCGAGAAGTTCGCGACGCAGACGAGCGTCCGTGAAGCGTCCGCGCTCAGGCGGACGAACGCGAGGACGTTCTCGTTGGCGGCGTTCGGCTCGAGCCAGCGAAAGCCCTCGTGCGAGTGGTCCACCTCCCAGAGCGCCGGCTCGCCCGTGTAGATCCGGTTGAGATCGCGGACGAGCGCCTGCACGCCCGCGTGGTCGGCCTCGTCGAGCAGGTGCCAGTCGAGCGATCCCGCCGGCTCGCTCCACTCGGCCTCTTGGCCGAACTCGCCGCCCATGAAGAGCAGCTGCTTGCCCGGGTGGGCCCACATGTAGCCGAAGAGCGCTCGCAGGTTCGCGAAGCGCTGCCAGCGGTCGCCGCGCATGCGTCCCAGCAGCGAGCGCTTGCCGTGCACGACCTCGTCGTGTGAGAGCGGCAGGACGAAGTTCTCGTTCCAGGCGTAGACGAGCGAGAACGTCAGCTCGTGGTGGTGGAAGCGGCGGTGGACCGGCTCCTTGGAGAAGTACTCGAGCGTGTCGTGCATCCAGCCCATGTTCCACTTGAAGCCGAAGCCGAGCCCACCGAGGTACGTCGGCCGCGAGACGCCCGGCCACGCGGTCGACTCCTCCGCGATCGAGAGCACGCCCGGCTCGCGCTCGTGCAGCACCTCGTTCAGCTCGCGCAGGAACGAGACCGCCTCCAGGTCCTCCCGCCCGCCGAACGCGTTCGGAACCCACTCGTCCGCCCGGCGCGAGTAGTCGAGGTAGAGCATCGAGGCGACCGCGTCGACCCGGAGACCGTCCGCGTGGAACTCGCGCACCCAGTAGAGCGCGTTCGCGAGCAGGAAGTTGCGCACCTCGTTCCGGCCGAGGTTGAAGATCAGCGTCCCCCAGTCCGGGTGCGCGCCGCGGCGCGGGTCCTCGTGCTCGTAGAGCGCCGTCCCGTCGAAGCGGGCGAGCGCGAACTCGTCTCGTGGGAAGTGAGCCGGGACCCAGTCGAGGATCACGCCGATCCCGGCCCGGTGGAACGCGTCCACGAGCGCACGCAGCTCGTCCGGCTCGCCGAGCGTGGCGACGGGCGCGTAGAAGCCCGTCACCTGGTAGCCCCACGAGCCCGAGAAGGGATGGTGCATCACCGGCAGGAACTCGACGTGCGTGAAGCCCTGCTCCTGCACGTAGGGGACGAGCTGCTCCGCCAGGCCCTGCCACCCGAGCCCCAGCTGCCAGGATGGGGCGTGCACCTCGTAGATCGAGAGCGGCTCGTGCAGCGCGTCGGAGGCGCGCCGGCGCTCGAGCCAGGCATCGTCCTCCCACTCGTAGGTCGAGCGATAGATCCTCGACGCCGTCTTGGGCGGGACCTCGGCGTGGAAGGCGAACGGATCGGCCTTCAGCCGCAGCTCGCCGTCGGC
Source organism: uncultured Gaiellaceae bacterium (assembly GCA_963802765.1). GTDB lineage: Bacteria > Actinomycetota > Thermoleophilia > Gaiellales > Gaiellaceae > Gaiellasilicea. The sequence continues at coordinate 467,422 of CAWDJZ010000013.1, read as the reverse complement.
GCCGTGGACCTCGAACTTGTAGCCGTCACCCTCCGACGCGTCCGGGACCATCGCCGCCCAGATTCCGGACGCGCCGAGCGACTCGAGCGCGTCGACCTGCCCGTCCCAGCGGTTCCAGTCGCCGACGACGGAGACCTTGCGCGCATTCGGCGCCCAGACAGCGAACGAGACGCCCTCGTCGCCGACGTGCGCGCCCAGCCGTTCGTAGATCCGCTCGTGCCGCCCCTCGCCCGCGAGATGCAGATCGAGCTCGCCGAGCCTCACGTCCCTGGCCGCCTTTCGCTCCCGCCCGGCGGAGCCGGGCTCCGCGAAAGGCTGACGCCGCTCGCACCGCTCCAGCCGGCGGGCCGTACCCCCGTACTGTCCCACCGGCCTACGCGACGCGAGCAGCGCCCCAGGAACGTGAGGGACTTCATACCTCAGACTCCAGCAGGCGCAGAATCCCTGCGACCGGGATCGAGACCCAGTCCGGGCGGCTACCGAGCTCGTAGCGGAGCTCGTAGACCGCCTTCTGCAGCTCGAAGACCATCAGGAGCCGCTGGATCGACTGCTCACCGGAGGGGAGCAACCCCGGCTCGATCGTCTCCTGGTAGCCGGCGAGGAACTCGGAGCGGCAGGACTGCTCCCAGTCCGCGGGTGGCTCCACCCCGCGCTGGATGATCGAGGCCGAGGCCGCATACGCGAACGAGCGCAGCATCCCGGCGACGTCCCGCAGCGGCGACAGCTTGCGGCGGCGTTCCGGCACCGGACGGGCCGGCTCCCCCTCGAAGTCGAGGATGAGCCAGTCCTCGTCGACCGTCCAGAGCGCCTGCGCCAGGTGGTAGTCGCCGTGGTGGCGAATCACCTTGCCGACCTGCCCGATGTGGGTGAGCGAGCGCAGCCGGTCGCGCACGTCCTCACCACGACCCGCGACCGGCGCCACGGCGGGAATGTCGGGAAGCGACGTGAAGACGTGCTCTATCTCTTCGTCGATCGACGCGGAGAGGAGGGCGAGCGCCTCGGCACTCGGCTCCTCCGGCGCGAAGTGGGGATCGTTCGGGTCGGAGGCGAGCGTGTTGTGGAGCTCCGCGGTCACGACGCCGAGCCGCCGCGCGTGCGCCGGCAGCCAGCCGGGGTCCGAAGCGAGCGTGTCGAGCGCCAGACTCCAGCCGTCCCCGTGCGAGGGCACGAAGCGCTGCAGGATGCCGAGCGTCGCCTCCAGCGGCCTGCCCTCGTACGAGACCCACCCCTCGAGCGCCGCGATGTGCTCGAACCCTCGGTCGGTGAGGAAGCGGAGCAGCTCGAGCTCGGGGTTCATCCCCGGCTCGAGCCGGCGGTAGAGCTTCAGCGCCAGCGACTCGTCGAGCACGAGTGAGCTGTTCGACTGGTCGACGCCCATCGAGCGGATCGACGCGGGCTCGCCCAGGCGCTCGCCGAGCCTTTCGTGGGCGCGGAACGCGAGCGTCGCCTCGTCGAGGTCCAGTTTCTCGCGGGCGGCGATCAGCCCGACGAGCTGTCGCATCAGCTCGGGATCGGCGACGGCGTCGTAGACGACCCAGCCCTCGGTCTCGGCGATCACGGCCGTATCCCAGCCCTGGTCCCGCGGACGGAAGCCGAGCGGCAGGTGGTAGAGGTCGTGGGTCTGCAACCCGTAGCGGACCTCGACAACGGCGAAGGCGAGGATCGGAGGCCCGCCGGGAGCGACGCCGGCGTCGAGCACGCGCGCGTCGAGGACGTCGCGCGACTTCCCTCCGAACCAGCGCTGGGACGCGATCGTCCCGAGCAGGACGAGCCCGTCGAGGAAGCTCAGCTCGCCCTGCTCGATGCGCTCGCGGAGCTCGGCGCTCATTGGTCGTCCGCCGGATCCCTGAGCTGGAACCAGAAGAAGCCTCGCGGGCCGAGCGTGAGCAGGTACGGCAGCTCGCCGATCTTGGGAAACTCGGTGTTGCCGAAGAGCTCCACCGGCACGCGGCCGGAGAAGGCCGAGAGGTCGAGCTCGACCGCCTGCGCGGTGCGGGCGAGGTTGTGGACGCACAGGACGATGTCCTCGGAGAACGAGCGGATGTGCGCAAAGATCTTCGGGTTCTCGGGCCGCAGGACGCTGTAGTCGCCGAGGCCGAAGACCGGATGCTCCTTCCGGAGCTCGACGAAGCGGCGCAGCCAGCGCAGGAGCGAGGTCGGGAGGCGCAGCTGCGCCTCGATGTTGACGGCCTGGAAGCCGTAGACGGGATCCATGAGCGGCGGGAGATAGAGCTGGGCGAAGTCTGCCCGCGAGAAGCCGCCGTTCCGGTCGCCGGTCCACTGCATCGGCGTGCGAACGCCGTCCCGGTCGCCCAGGTAGACATTGTCGCCCATCGCGATCTCGTCTCCGTAGTAGAGCACGGGCGAACCCGGGAGCGAGAAGAGGATCGCGTGCATGAGCTCGATCTCGTCGCGGCCGCCGTCCAGGAGCGGGGCGAGCCGACGACGGATGCCGAGGTTCAGCTTCATGCGCGGGTCCTTCGCGTACTCGTCGTACATGTAGTCGCGCTCGTCGTCCGTGACCATCTCGAGCGTCAGCTCGTCGTGGTTGCGGAGGAAGAGGCCCCACTGCGCGTTTCTCGGGATCTGCGGGGTGCGGTCGAGGATCTCGATCATCGGCCGGGCCTCCTCGCGCCGCAGCGACATGAACATGCGCGGCATTACGGGAAAGTGGAAGGCCATGTGGCACTCGTCGCCGTCCCCCTCGCCGAAGTAGGCGACGACGTCCTCCGGCCACTGGTTCGCCTCGGCGAGGAGGACGGTATCGGGGTACTTCGCGTCGACCTCGGCGCGAATCCGCTGCAGGTACTCGTGAGTCCGCGGCAGGTTCTCGCAGATCGTGCCCTCCTCTTCGAAGAGATACGGGACCGCGTCGAGCCTGAAGCCGTCCAGCCCGATGTCGAGCCAGAAGCGAAGCACGTCCAGCATCGCCTCACGGACCGCCGGGTTCTCGTAGTTCAGGTCCGGCTGGTGGCTGAAGAAGCGGTGCCAGTAGTACTGCCCGCGCACCGAGTCGAACGTCCAGTTCGAGACCTCGGTGTCGACGAAGATGATGCGTGCGTCCCGGTACGGCTCATCCGTGTCCGACCAGACATACCAGTCGCCGTAGGGGCCCTCGGGATCCTCGCGCGATGCCTGGAACCACGGGTGGTCGGCGGAGGTGTGGTTCATGACCAGATCGACGATCACGCGGATCCCGCGCTCGTGTGCCGCCCCGACGAAGGCGCGGAAGTCCTCGACGGTGCCGTAGTCCGGGTTGATCCCGTAGAAGTCGGCGATGTCGTAGCCGCCGTCGCGGAGCGGCGAGGGATAGAACGGCAGCAGCCAGATGCAGTCGATCCCGAGCCACTGCAGGTAGTCGAGCTTCTGCTGCAGGCCGCGGAAGTCGCCGGAGCCGTCGTCGTTGCCGTCGAAGAACGCCCGCGTGTGGATCTCGTAGAAGACCGCGGTCTTGAACCACAGCGGGTTGGACTCGAACCAGTGGCCGGGTTCAGACACGTCCGTCCTCAGACTCGTTGAGGCGGTTTCCCGCTTGCAACTCGGAAAGCGCTGGAATTCGGCCCTCATGTTCCCACCTTGAGCACATGGGCCTGCCCCGGTGCAAGGCCGACGTAGTTGCGGCCGATCCGCCAGCGGTAGCGCGCGCCCGTGAGCAGGTCGAGCACCGGGAACTGCTCGGGCAGCCCGAGGTCGGGCGTCACGACGACGACGTCCTCGCGCGGAGCGTGGGGATCAAGGTTGACCGCGACGGCGATCTCCGTCCCCTTTGCATACGCCAAGACGTGCTCGCCGTGCGTCTCGAGCAGGCGGAGGTTCTCGAAGCGCTGCAGGGCAGGCTCGCCCCGGCGGATCTCGTTCAGCCGCCGGACGAGCGGCAGCAGCGGCCCGTCGAGCGCGCGCTGCTTGACCTCGTACTTCTCCGAGTCGAGGTACTCCTCGCTCCCGTGGGCCACCGGCACCCGCTCGAAGTGCTCGTAGCCTGAGTAGATCCCGTAGGAGGGTGAGAGCGTCGCGGCGAGCACGAGCCTGGTCGCGAACGCCGGCGGGCCGCCCTCCTGCAAGTACTCGTGGAGGATGTCCGGCGTGTTCGCGAAGAAGTTCGGGCGGTAGAAGGGCGCCCACTCGAGCAGCATGCCGAGGAACTCCTGCAGCTCGGCCTTGGTGTTCTTCCACGTGAAGTAGGTGTACGACTGGCTGAACCCGATCTTCGCGAGCGTCGTCATCATCGCCGGCCGCGTGAACGCCTCCGCGAAGAAGATGGTGTCGGGGAACTCCGCGCGCACCTCGCCGATCAGCCACTCCCAGAACGGCACCGACTTCGTGTGCGGGTTGTCGACGCGGAAGGCGCGCACGCCGTGCCGGCACCAGTGGAGGACGACGTCGCGGAGCGCCTCCCAGAGACCGCGCCAGTCCTCGGAGTCGAAGTTGACGTTGTAGATGTCCTGGTAGCGCTTGGGCGGGTTCTCGGCGTACTTGAGCGTCCCGTCGGGGCGTCGGTTGAACCACTCCGGGTGCTCGCGCAGCCAGGGATGGTCGGGCGAGCACTGGATCGCGAAGTCGAGCGCGATCTCGAGGCCGTGCGCCCGCGCAGCCTCGACGAGCCGGTCGAAGTCCTCGAGCGTCCCGAGCTCGGGGTGGATCGGCGTCATGGCCGCCCTCCGGGCCCCCGATCGCCCACGGGCTCCCGGGATCGTCCTTCTCCGCGACGAGGGCGTTGTTCCGGCCCTTGCGATTCGTCGTCCCGATCGGGTGGATCGGGGGCAGGTAGACGACGTCGAAACCGAGCTCCGCGAGCTGCGGCAGCGCCCGCTCGACCCCCTCGAAGCCGCCCCAGGAGCGCGGAAAGAGCTCGTACCAGCTGCCGAAGCGGGCGCGCTCGCGCTCGACGTCGACCTCGAGCGGCCGCGCGAGCGAGGTCTTCCCGTGCCGGTCCTTCTCGCCGAGCCCGGGTGCGGCGGCGTGCCACGTGTCGAGGTCGCCGGGCCCGAACAGGAGCTCCGCCTCGGCCAGCTCGCCCGCGAGGTCGGTCTGTCCGGCCGCGAGCTTGCGGTCGAGCTCGTCGAGCATCGTCGCGTACCGGTCGACCCACGCCTCGATCGTGAACTGCCAGCGTCCGAGCTCCGCCACCTCGAAGCTGCCCTCCCAGCGATCGTTGCCGACCGGCTCGAGCGGCCGCTCCTGCCAGCGGCGGGCGCCCACGCGCCGGTAGCGGACGACCGCCGCGCAGGATGTCGTGGCCGTCCTTGAAGACGTTCGCCGAGACCTCCACCCGGTCGCCCTCGGTCCGCTTGAACGGATAGCGGCCGCAGTCGACCTGCGGCTGCACCGCCTGGATCTGGATGCGGGCCGGAGGTTGTCTGGTCGTCGGGAGGGACACGGTTCCGAGATGCTCGCGGACGTCGATTCGGTAAACAGCCGCCATGGAGCTTCAACGATCGAGCGGGATCGTGCTGCACCCGACCTCGCTGCCGGGCGGCACCCTCGGGGCGGAGGCCTACGCCTTCGTCGACTGGCTCGCCGCCGCGGGCCAGAGCTGGTGGCAGGTGCTGCCGCTGGGACCGCCCGACGAGCTCGGCTCGCCGTACGCCTCCGCGTCCGCGTTCGCGGCCTGGAACGGCTTCCTGGCCGAGCCGAGAGCGAAGGTCACCGCCGGCGAGCGCAACGCCTTCCGGCGCGCCAATGCCTTCTGGATCGAGGACTGGGCACGCCTCGGCGGCACGATCGCCGACCAGGTGCGGTTCGAGCGCGAGTGGTCGGCGCTGCGCGCGTACGCACGCGAACGGGGGGTCAGGGTGATCGGCGACGTCCCGATCTACGTCGCCCAGGGGAGCGTCGACCACCAGGCGCATCCCGACCTCTTCCTGCCCGGCGTCGTCGCCGGGGCGCCGCCTGACAAGCTCGGGCCGATGGGCCAGCACTGGGGCAACCCGCTCTTCGACTGGGACGCGGTCGCCCGCGACGGCTACCGGTGGTGGATCGAGCGGCTCCGCCGCTCGTTCGCGCTCTTCGATCTCGTCCGCATCGACCACTTTCGCGGCTTCGCGGCCTTCTGGGCGATCCCGGAGGGCGAGCACGAGCTCGACGCCCGCACGGGCCACTGGCTGCCCGGGCCGGGCGAGGCGCTCTTTCGGGCCGCCGAGTCGGAGCTCGGGGAGCTACCGGTGATCGCCGAGGATCTCGGCGTGATCACGAAGGACGTCGAGCAGCTCCGGGACGCCCTCGGCTTTCCCGGGATGGCCGTTCTCCTGTGGGCATTCAACCCGGAGCCGGACAATCCACACGCGCTCGAGAACCATCGCGCCCGCCAGGTCGTCTACACGACGACGCACGACACGGACACGCTCAGAGGCAACTGGCCGGACCGCGACCCGTGGCAGATGCTCGAGCTCGCACTCTCGTCCCGCGCCGCCCTCGCGATGGTGCCGGTGCAGGACGTGCTCGGTCTCGGCAGCGAGGGTCGGATGAACAGGCCCGGTGAGCCGTACGGCAACTGGCAGTGGCAGCTCGAGCCAGGCCGGCTGACGGACGAGCTCGCCGAGCGGCTGCGCGGGGCGACCGCAGCCGCGGGTCGCCTGCCGAGCGCGGGCTAGCCGGCGAGCGGCAGGCCGCTCGCGACCGCCCGGCGACCGCCCTGCTCGTGGACGACGTCGACGACATCGTTGCGGCGGTAGGTGCCCGCCACGCCGAACGTGATCGAAGCCCAGCGCCAGAAGCCGAGGCGGCCTTCCTGGTGGAGCTCACGCGAGAAGACGAGCGATCCGTTCTCGACGCGGAAGTCGGCGCCCTCCCGCTGCGCCACACCGTTCACGTAGACCTCGAACGGCCGCTCCACCCAGGACGGCAAGTCGACGCGGGTTCCGCTGCGCAGCGCCTCAGCCACGTTCATAGAATTGCAGGCTCGTGCGCCGCTCCCTCGCACTCGCCGCCCTCTGCGGGCTCGCGCTCTCGGGCACGGCCCTGGCCGGGAACGGCGGCTTCGCCCCGTCCCGCCCGAGTCGCCGAACGCCGAGGGGATCATGGAGAGCTACCTCTGGGTGACGATCTTCACGGGCGCCATCTTCGTGCTCGTCCAGGGGTCGCTGATCTGGTTCATCATCCGCTACCGGCGCCGGCGCCGGGTGCGCACGGAGGACGGCGCGCAGATTCACGGCAACACCAACCTGGAGCTGGCGTGGACGGTCGCGCCGGTGCTGATCCTCGTCGCGATCGGCTCCTTCGTCTTCTACAAGCTGCCGGGGATCCAGGACGTGCCGAGCGCCAGCGCCGAAGGGGGTCGCGTCGACGTCGAGGTGAAGGGCTATCGCTTCTACTGGAGCTTCCGGTATCCGAACGGCGTGATCACCGTCGACACGCTCCGCGCGCCGGTCGGCCAGCCGATGAAGCTGAACGTGACCGCGCCCGACTTCGACGTGATCCACTCCTGGTGGATTCCCGCGCTCGGCGGCAAGATCGACGCGATCCCCGGCGTGGTGAACGAAACCTGGTTCAACGCCGAGGCTCCGGGGATCTACCGCGGGCAGTGCGCGGAGCTCTGCGGGATCCAGCACGCAGAGATGAAGGCCGACGTGGAGGCGATGCCGCGCGACGAGTTCGAGCAGTGGCTCGAGGAGGAGGGGAGCGCTCAGGAGGCCGGTGACTCCACCCTCGGTGAGGAGACGTTCGAAGGCGCTTGCGAGAAGTGCCACGGCCTCGGCGGGGAGGGCGACATCGGCCCGCGGCTGCGGGGCAACCAGCTGCTCACCAATGCCGAGGCGGTCGAGGAAGTCGTCCGCAACGGCCGTGGTGCGATGCCGCCCGTCGGCATGGATTGGGAGGACCGGCACATGGAGGCGCTGACCGACTACCTCGAGGAGGAGGTGCTCCGTGGCGGTTGACGTCGAGCGGGCGCCGCAGCCGGCCCCGACCCCCGTCCCGACCTGGCAGCGCGGCCGCGTCGTCAGCTGGCTCGTCACGGTCGACCACAAGCGGATCGGGATCCTCTACATCGTCACCTCCGGCCTCTTCTTCCTCGCCGGCGGTCTGATGGCCGTCCTGATGCGGACCCAACTCGCGCAGGCGAACAGCGACTTCCTGACCAAAGACTCGTACAACGAAGTCATGACGATGCACGGGACGACGATGGTCTTCCTCGTCGTCGTGCCGATCCTCGCCGGATTCGGCAACTTCCTCGTGCCGCTGATGATCGGCGCCCGCGACATGGCCTTCCCGCGCCTGAACGCCATGTCGTACTGGCTCTTCCTCTTCGGCGGGATCGTGCTCCTGCTCTCGTTCTTCGCCGACGGCGGAGCGGCCAAGTCGGGCTGGACGTCCTACCCGCCGCTCTCGCTCCAGTCGGAGGGCAACGGCCAGGATCTCTGGATCCTCGCGCTGCACATCCTCACGCTCTCGTCGCTCGCGGGCGCGATCAACTTCATCGTCACGATCCAGAACATGCGCACGCGCGGCATGACCTGGACGCGCATGCCGCTCTTCATCTGGGCGATCGGGACCTACGCCGTCCTGCTCGTGGTGGTGCTGCCCACGCTCTCGGCGGGGCTCACGATGCTGCTGACAGACCGGCAGGGCTGGACGGACTTCTTCAATCCCGAGGGGGGCGGCAGCCCCGTCCTCTACCAGCACGCGTTCTGGTTCTTCGGGCACCCCGAGGTCTACATCATGGTGCTGCCGGTCTTCGGGATGATCTCGGAGATCATCCCGGTGTTCGCGCGCAAGCCGATCTTCGGCTACTACGCGGTCGCGTTCTCGACCGCGGGGATCGCGTTCTTCTCGATGCTCGTCTGGGCGCACCACATGTTCACGGTCGGGATGCCGAGCTTCCTGAACGCGTTCTTCATGGTCGCCTCGATGGTGATCGCGGTGCCGACGGGCGTGAAGATCTTCAACTGGCTGGCGACGCTCTGGCGCGGCAACATCCACTTCGACACACCGATGCTGTTCGCGCTCGGCTTCGTCTCGGTCTTCACCATCGGCGGCCTCTCCGGGATCTTCCTGGCCGCGTTCCCGATCGACTGGCAGGTCCACGACACGTACTACGTGGTCGCGCACTTCCACTACGTCCTCTTCGGCGGCTCGGTGCTCGGGATCCTCGGCGGCCTGCACTACTGGTGGCCGAAGATGTTCGGGCGGATGCTGAACGAGCGGCTCGGCAAGCTCACCTTCTGGCTCGTCTTCATCGGCTTCAACGTGACGTTCTTCCCGCAGCACATGCTCGGGCTGCTCGGAATGCCGCGCCGGGTCTACACGTACTCCGAAGGCGGCCTCTGGGAGGGCTACAACCTGACGTCGTCGATCGGGTCGTACGTGATGGGCCTTGGGATCCTCGTCCTCCTCTGGAACATCTGGCGGTCGCGGAAGGGCAAGCGGGCCGGGAACGACCCCTGGCTCGCCGACACGCTCGAGTGGTACACGACGTCGCCGCCGCCGCCGCACAATTTCGACAGCGTTCCCTACGTCACGAGCGCGCGGCCGCTACACGACCTCCGCCGGCGACTGAAGGAGCGCGGTGAGCTCTAGCCCGACCAGGCCGGGACCGTGGCTGCAGCTCGCGGCGCTACTCGGTGCCCTCGGGGCGCTGCTCGCAGTCGTCTCGGGGACGCTCGGACTCGGGCACGAGTACGTCTCGGCGCTCGCTGCGCCGCCGCTCGCGGCGGTCGTGGTCGCGGCCTGGCTCGTGCACCGGCGGCTGCTCCCGCCCGCGCTCGTCGCCCTCGCGCTCTTCGGCGCCGCGGCCGCCGTGACGGCCGACGGCGTCCACGTCGCTCTCGCCGCGCTCTCGCTCGCAGCCGCGCTCGTCTCCTGCGTCCAGTGCTTCCGGGGCGAGCCGGTTGTCGTCGGGCCCGTGGCGCGACTACGTGACCCTGACGAAGCCGCGGATCATGACGCTGCTGCTGCTCACGGGCGGCGCGGGCATGTTCGTCGGCGCGCAGGGCGTTCCCGACGGCGGCCTCTTCGTCGCCACGATGGTCGGTCTCGCGCTCGCATGCGGCGGCGCCAGCGCGCTCAACCACGTGCTCGACGCCGACATCGACCGGCTGATGGGGAAGCGCACCGAGCGGCGACCGGTCGCGGCCGGGCGTGTCCCGGCGGCGCGGGCGCTCGAGTTCGGGCTCGTCCTGTCGGCGCTCTCGTTCGTCCTGCTCGCCAGCGTCGTCAACACGCTCACGGCGGCGCTCGCGCTCGTCGGCAACCTCTTCTACGTCCTCGTCTACACCCGCTGGCTGAAGCGCTCGACGCCGCAGAACATCGTCATCGGCGGCGCGGCAGGGGCGGTGCCGCCGCTCGTCGGCTACGCGGCTGCGACCGGGAACCTCGGCCTGCCCGCGCTCTGGCTCTTCCTGATCGTCTTCCTCTGGACGCCGCCGCACTTCTGGGCCCTCGCCCTGTTGATCAAGGAGAACTACGCGGCGGCGAAGGTGCCGATGCTGCCCGTCGTCCGCGGCGAGGCCGAGACGACGCGCCAGATCGTCCTCTACTCGGTCGGCATGGTCGCGTTCACGCTCGCCGTCGGCCTCTCGCTCGGCCCGGTCTACTCGGCAGCCGCCGCGCTGCTCGGGGCCGTCTTCCTCGGTCTCGCGTGGCAGCTCCGCCGACGGCCGACGCGGCGGCACGCAGGCGTCCTCTTCCACTACTCGCTCCTCTACCTGGCGCTGCTCTTCGTCGCGGCGGCCGTGGATCCGGTGCTCCTGTGACCGACATGACCCCCGAACTGGAGCGGAAGAACCTCGTCCTGGGCTGGGCGCTCTTCGCGATCTTCGTGCTCCTGTTCGCCGGCACCTTCGCCGATCGGCGCTCCTCTACCTCAGGCTCCTCGACTGACGATCTTCCTGGCCCAGCCGGAATCGCGCGCCGCCGGGGATCCGGCTGGCGGTGAAGGACCTCTTCGACACGGCCGGCCTGGAGACGACGTACGGCTCCGCCGTCTTCGCGGGCCACGTGCCGTCGGAGACAGCCTCGGCGGTGCGACTGCTCGAGGACGCGGGCTACGCGACCGTCGGCAAGGCGAACCTGCACGAGTTCGCGTACGGGACGACATCCGAGAACCCGCACTTCGGCGACGTCCCCAACCCGCTCTTCCCGGGCCGCGTCTCCGGCGGCTCGAGCGGCGGGTCCGCCGCCGCGCTCACGGCCGGGCTCGCCGACGCGGCGCTCGGCACCGACTCCGCCGGCTCGGTCCGGATCCCGGCCGCCTGCTGCGGCGTGATCGGCTTCAAGCCGACGTACGGCCTCGTCCCGCTCGACGGCTGCTGGCCCCTGGCCGCGAGCTACGACGTCGCCGGGCCGCTCGCCCTCGACGTCGACGGCTGCGAGCGGATGCTCGGAGCCCTCGCCCCCGACTTCGCGCCGCGCGCGCTCGGGTCGCGCGAGGAGCTCGAGGTCGGAGTCGCCTGGACGGAGCTCGCCGACCCGCTCGTCCGCGCCCGCGTGGAGGCCGCAGCCGCCCGCTTCCCGAGGCGGCGCACCGTTGAGCTGCCCCTCGTCCCGTCCGCGACCTACGCGCTCTTCATGCGCGAGGTGGCCGACGTCCACCGCGAGCTCTTCGCCGAGAACGCGGACGCCTACGGCGAAGACGTTCGGCTGAAGGTGGAGAAGTGCCTCGCCGTCCGCGATGCCGAGGTGGACCACGCTGCCCGGGTCCGACAGGAGTACCGGGAGCAGGCAGCGGAGGCGCTCGACGGGCTCGACCTCGTGCTGACACCGACGCTGCCGGTCGTCGCGCCGCGCCTGCAGCGCGGCGTGGCGCCGGGCGACCTCGACGTCCGTGAGTCGCTGATCCGCTTCACCTACCCGTTCTCCGCGCTCGGCTGGCCCGCGCTCGCGCTGCCCTGCGGCCCGGCCGAGGACGGCCTGCCCGCCTCGCTCCAGATCGCCGGCCGCGCGGGCGACGACGCGCTCGTCCTCGCCGCCGGCCGCCTGCTCGCCGCCGCCGCATGAGCCCCGACCTCGCCTTCGCCCTCTCCCTCGCCGACGACGCAGACGCGATCGCGCTCGCCCGCTTCCGCGCCGCCGACCTGCGCGTGGAGACGAAGCCCGACCTGACACCGGTCTCCGAGGCCGACCGCGCGGTCGAGACGGCGCTGCGGGCCAGGCTCGAGCGCGAGCGACCGGGGGAGCCGGTCCTCGGCGAGGAGGAGGGCGGCGCCGACGCGAGCGGCTGGATCCTCGACCCGATCGACGGCACCCGCAACTACACGCGCGGGATCCCGGTCTGGGCGACGCAGCTCGCATTCGCCGACCGGATCGCGGTCGTCTCCGCGCCGGCCCTCGGACGGCGCTGGTGGGCGGAGCGAGGCGCAGGAGCCTTACGTCGACGGCGAGCCGATCCACGTCTCCGCATCGAGCGGATCGAAGACGCGACCGTTCTCGTCCGCGCGCGAAAGCCGCCTCGTCTGCGTCGAGCGGGCGTGGCACGTGCGCGGCTTCGGCGACTTCTGGGCGCACATGCTCGTCGCGGAGGGTGCCGCCGAAGTCGCCGTCGACGTCGCCGGACCTCGCGATCTGGGACTGGGCGCCGATGAAGATCGTCGTCGAGGAGGCCGGCGGCCGCTCACGAGGCGTCCGTCTCGTGGAACGGTCGCCTCGACGTCAGCGGGCTGCGCTGACCGCCGCTTCGTAGATCGGGTCGCGGCCGAAGACGTCGAGCTCGGCGGAGAGGAGGTCGCTCGCGCTCGGCGGCCCGCCCCGCGGCGGCTTGACCGGCTCGCCGTCGACCAGCACGCGCTCGAGCTCCGCCGCGGAGCGGTGCGTGAGCGCAAGCCTCGTCCCGAGCCGGGAACGGAGCCAGCCGCCAAGCAGGAGCGCGTCGGCCCTCGGACCGGTAACCGAGATCCGCTTCGCCTTCGCGATCCCCGGCCAGAGCTCGGCGAGGCGGGCCCTCCACCCGAGGCCGCGTCCCCAGGCGATGTCCGAGACGGCGATCCGGTCGAAGAGCTTGACGAGCTCGGCGTACGCCTTCGGCAGCCCGCGCCACTCGGAGGAGTCGACGACGAGCCGGTCGCAGACGGCGGCGAGCTGCTCCAGCTCCGACTTCCCCCACGGCGGCAGCCCCCGCCAGCGGCAAAACGTCGGCAGGTCGGAGATCAGGAGCGGTTGCACGATCGACGCCGGCGCCCGGACACGGCTGCCGCCGATCCGGAGCTCGATCACCTCGGAGCACACCTCGCGGGTGACGCCCGGCAGGGCGTAGCAGCGCAGTCGAGACGGCAACCTCGACCCCGTCCCCACGGCCCGGCTGCGGAAGGAGCAGGATCGTCCGCGACGGATGCCGCTCCTCGAGCCCTGCCAACGTCCGTCGCGCGGCCGCCGCCCAGGCGGGCGGTGCCCAGGCGACGTGCGTCATCACGCTCGTGCGCAGCACCGGCCCGCTCTCTGCCTTCTCGGCCTCCTGGAGGCGGAGCTCCGCCAGTTGACGCTCGACCTCCTCGACGATGCTCAATGGCGCCGCCAGGAGCGGCCGTCGCGGTGCAGCAGCTCGTCCGCTTGAGGCGGGCCCCACGTCCCCGCCGGGTAGTTCGGGAACGAGGGCCGGTCGCGGCGCCACGACGCGACGATCGCGTCCACGAGAGCCCATTGCTCGTCGACCTCGTCCGCCCGCGTGAACAGGGTCGCGTCGCCCAGCATCGCGTCGAGAATGAGCCGCTCGTACGCCTCGGGGAGCCCGGTGCGGAAGGCGCCGCCGTAGAGAAAGTCCATGTGCACCGTCCGGATCGTCATGCCCGCGCCCGGCACTTTCGCGCCGACCGCGAGCGAGACGCCCTCGTCGGGCTGCACGTGGATCAGGAGGACGTTCGGACGCAGACCCTCGCCGGCGATCTCGGCGAAGGGCGGATGCGGCGCTCGCTGGAACTGGATCGCGATCGTCGTCTCGCGCCGGGCCAGACGCTTCCCCGCGCGGACGTAGAACGGGGTGTCGGCCCAACGCCAGTTGTCGACGTAGAGCTTCGCCGCCACGTACGTCTCGGTGTCGGAATCGCGCGCGACGCCGCTCCTCCTCGCGGTAGCCCGGCACTTCCTCGCCCTCGATGAGCCCGCGCCCGTACTGGCCGCGGACGACCGACTTCGGCCCCGGTGTGTGCAAGGACCGCAGCACCTTCACCTTCTCGTTCCGGACCGAGTCGGCGGTGAAGTCGATCGGCGGCTCCATCGCCGTCAGCGCGACGAGCTGCAGCAGGTGATTCTGGAAGATGTCCCGGATCATCCCGGCCCGCTCGAAGAACGCGGCGCGCCCCTCGATCCCGATCATCTCGGCGACGGTGATCTGGACGTGGTCGATGAACTGGCGGTTCCAGATCGGCTCGAAGATGCCGTTCGCGAAACGAAGCGCGAGCATGTTCTGGACCGTCTCCTTGCCGAGGTAGTGGTCGATCCGGAAGATCTCGTCCTCGCTGAAGTGCCTGCGCAGTGTCTCGTTCAGCGCCCGCGCCGAGTCGCGGTCGTGCCCGAACGGCTTCTCGATGATCAACCGCGTCCACCCGTCGGCGCTGCGACGCTCGCCGAGCTCGTCCACGATCGTCTCGAACGCCACCGGCGGCACGGCGAGGTAGTAGACACGGTTGCCGCCGGTTCCCCGTTGCTCGTCGAGCTCGCGGACCGCGTCGACGGCTGCGTCCTCTCCCTTGTCGTCGGCGAAATCGGTCGCGACGTAGCGCATTCCCGCCGCGAGCTCGTCCCAGATGTCGGCCCGCAGCTCGTCGCGGCCGTAGTCGGCGACGGCCTTCTTCATCTCGGCGATCCACTGCTTCGTCGTCTGCTCGGTACGCGCCACGCCGACGATCCCGAAGCGCTCGGGCAGCAGGCGCCGGACGGCGAGCGAGTAGAGCGCCGGAAAGAGCTTGCGCCTCGTCAGGTCGCCGGAGGCGCCGAAGATGACGAGCGTGCACGGATCGGGCGTGCGCGGCAGCCTCAGCCCTTCGACCAGCGGGTTCTCCGTGGTGCTCACGTGAGCGAGCTCACTTGGCGCCGCGCCGCCGCTTCGCCTGCTTCGCCGCCTTGACGGCGTGGCCGCCGAACTGGTTGCGGAGCGCCGCCTGCACCTTTGCCGAGAAGTCGATCTCGCGACGCGACGCGAAGCGGCTGTAGAGCGCGGCCGTGATCGCCGGCAAGGGCGTCGCGCTGTCGATCGCCGCGTTGATCGTCCACCGGCCCTCGCCGGAGTCCTCGACGTACGGCGCGATGTCGTCGAGCCCGTCGCCGTACTGTTCGAGCGCCTCGTGCAGCAGCTCGAGGAGCCAGGAGCGCACGACGGAGCCGTAGCGCCAGATCCCCGCGATCTCGGAGAGGTCGAGCTCGAACTCGGACTGGTTCATCAGCTCGAAGCCCTCCGCATACGCCTGCATGAGCCCGTACTCGATCCCGTTGTGGACCATCTTCGTGAAGTGACCCGCGCCCGACACGCCGACGTGGGCCCAGCCGTCCGGCGGCGCGAGCGCTTCGAAGACCGGGCGCAGCCGCCGCACCGGCCCCTTGTCGCCGCCCGCCATCAGGCAGAACCCGACCTCGAGCCCCCAGATCCCGCCGGAGACACCGACGTCGACGAACTGCAGCTTCGCCTTCCGCGCGGCCGCGTAGCGGCGCTGCGAATCACGGAAGTTCGAGTTGCCGCCGTCGATGATCGTGTCCCCGGGCTCGAGGACCCCGATCAGCTTCTCGATCGTCTCCTCGGTGGCCTTCCCCGACGGCACCATCAACCAGACGTGGCGCGGCGGGTCGAGCTGCTTTGCGAGCGCGCGCAGCGTCTTCGCCGTCGACTCGACGTTCGGGTCGTACGTCTTCACGTCGTGGTCGTGCTGCTCGAGCCGCTTCGTCATGCCCGAGCCCATCGTCCGAGGCCCACCATCCCGAGTTGCATGACGTAGAGATCCTCCAATCGGAGTCGGATCACGCGACGGTCCCGCTCCTGCAGCGCGGCGAAGTCGCCTGCCGCCTGCGAGCGGAGCAGGCGGCCGAAGCCGAACTCGCGTCCGGGAATCGGCAGCTCGTCGCCGGTCTCGTCGACGACCTGGATGAAGAGGCCGGTGTTCGGCCCTCCCTTGTGAAGCTGGCCGGTCGAATGCAGGTAACGGGGGCCGAGGCCGCTCGTGACGACGCACCCGGTCTCATGCGCACGCGCGGCCAGCGGGGCCAGCTCGCCCTCGCGCGCCGGATCGACGAACGCCTGGATGCACACGTAGTCGCCCTCGCGCGCCTGCGCGAGCAGCTCGTCGAGATCACCGGACGGATCGAGCTCGGGCTCGCCGGCAGCGAGCACCTCGTTCGTCTTGTCCTTCGCCGTCTGCACGTCGGGTTGGTCGAACGGATTGATCCCGAGCACGTGTCCGGCGACCGCTGTCGCGAACTCCCACCGGAACCATTCCGCCCCGAGCCGGTAGGGATCCCCCACCTCGACCTCGCCGCGCTGGCGGTCGGCGCCGTCGGCCGGCTCGCCGGGCGCCGGCACGAGGCCCTTGCCCTGCTTGCCCGTCGACTCCGCCAGGAGCTGCTCGGCCCAGAGGCCGAACCCGGACGGGTCGTCGTCGAGGCAGACCTTGTCTCGGCCTGCCTTCCACCCTTCCCCGAGGCGGAGACCGAGCTCGAGCCCGGGATTGCCCACCTCGCCGCGGCACGCGTCGGCCGTCTCGGCCGCCGCGTCGAGGAAGCGCTCGAGGTCGATGCCGAGCAGCGCGGCGGGCACGATCCCGAACATCGAGAGCGCCGAGTAGCGCCCGCCCACCTCGGGCTCGCCCGCGAACGTCGCCCGGAATCCGCGCTCGTTGGCCAGCTGCTCGAGCTCCGAGCCGGGGTCGGTGACGGCCACGAACTGCGCGCCACGGCCGCCGCAGCGCTCCCAGAAGAACTCGAGGTGCGAGCGGGTTTCGATCGTCGAGCCGGACTTCGAGGAGGCGATGAAGAGGGTCCGCTCGAGCTCGACGTCCTGCTCGAGCCGGCTGATTGCCGCCGGATGCGTCGTGTCGAGGACGTGGAAGGACGTGCCGCCGAATGTGCGGCGCAGCACCTCGGGTGCGAGCGACGAGCCCCCCATGCCGAGAAGGACGACGTCGTCGAACTGGCCGGCGGCGGCCTCCGCGAACGCGCGCAACTCGCCGGCGTGCGCGCGCACCCGCGTGTGCACGTCGAGCCAGCCGAGCCAGCGGTCCTCGCCCGTGTCGGTCCAGACGGACGCGTCGTAGGCCCAGATCCGCTCGACCAAGGAGCCAGAGCTCACGCGGCCTCCCTCGCCTCCGGCTCGGTCGCGCGGGGGAAACCCGGTTTCCCCCGCGGGCCCCCTGCGCGTTGTCGCCGCTGCTTCGCAGCGGCGCGCCTCCTCGGGGGAACCTGTCGGTTCCCCCGCACCCCCTCAGCGCAGCGTGACTGCGTCACGCTGCGGCGAGCTCGCTCCGCTTTGCCCGGATCCCGTCCAGCAGCTCCTCGAACGAGTCGGAGAACTTCTCGACTCCCTCGCGCTCGAGCGTGTCGGTGACGTCGTCGTAGTCGACCCCGACGCGGGCGAGCTCGTCGAAGAGCGCGCGTGCCTCGTCCAACCCCCGCTCGAGCGTGAGTTCGACGGCGCCGTGGTCCTGGAAGGCTTCGATCGTCTCGACCGGCATCGTGTTCACCGTCTCGGGCCCGATCAGCTCGTCGACGTACATGGTGTCCGGGTAGTCCGGGTTCTTCGTCGACGTGGACGCCCACAAGCAGCGCTGGGGTGTCGCACCGTTTGCGGCGAGCGCCTCCCAGCGCGGGCCGGCGAAGATCTCCTTGTACTTCGCGTAGGCGAGCTTGGCGTTCGCGATCGCGAGCTTCCCGCGCAGATGCGTCGCGTGCTCGAGCCGCTTGTCGGCCTCGGTATCGACGCGGGAGACGAAGAACGAAGCGACCGAGGCGACACGTGCGGGATCACCGCCACCCTCGACCAGCCGCTCCAGCCCCTTCAGGTACGCCTCCGCAACGGCGGCATAGCGGTCGAGCGAGAAGATGAGCGTGACGTTGATCGAGCGGCCACGCGAGATGCACTCCTCGATCGCGCCGAGACCCGGCTCGGTAGCCGGGATCTTGACGAAGAGGTTCGGGCGGTCGATCCACTCGTGCAGGCGCATGGCCTCCTCGATCGTCGCCTCGAGCTCGTACGCGATGGTCGGGTCGACCTCCATCGAGACGTAGCCGTCCTTGCCGCCACCCCCGTCCCAGACCGGGCGGAGCATGTCGCACGCGTCCTGGATGTCGTCCACGGCGAGCCGGTAGAAGATCTCCTTCGGGTCGTGCTCTTCGTGCAGGACTTCCCGCAACTGCTCGTCGTACCAGGTGCCGCCGGCGAGTGCCTTCTGGAAGATCGTCGGGTTCGAGGTGACGCCGACCACGGCGTCCTCGCGCATCAGCTTCTCGAGGAAGCCGTTCTGGAGCCACTCGCGCGAGATCGAGTCGATCCAGACCGACTGTCCCAGCTGCGAGAGCTCGTGGAGTTTCGACTCAGCCATGCCCTGTCCTTTCCAAACCTGTCCTTTCGAGGCGTTCGATTTTCTCCAACCTCTTGACATAACGCTCGCCGCCGTCGAATCGTGCCGCCAGGAAGGCGCGCACGAGGTCGGCCGCGAGATCGGCGCCGACGACCCCGGAGCCGAGGCAGAGCACGTTCATGTCGTCGTGCTCGACGCCCTGGTGGGCGGAGTAGACGTCGTGGCAGATCGCGGCGCGGATCCCATCGAGCTTGCAGGCGGCGATCGACGCCCCGACGCCGGAGCCGCAGACGAGGATCCCGCGCTCCGCCTCGCCGCTGAGGATCGCCTCGCCGACCTCTCTCGCCTTGTCGGGGTAGTCGACGCGCTCGGCGTCGGAGTCGGTGCCGAGGTCGACGACCTCGTGCCCGAGCGCGCCGAGCTCACCGAGCACGCGCTCGCGCAGCTTGACGCCGCGATGGTCGAACGCGACCGCGATCCTCATCGCGGTTACGTTACGGCAAACCGGAAACGGGAAGCGGGAGGCTATGGACGAGCACGAGCTCTGGCGCGAGCTGGGACAGCAGCTGAGGGTGGACGCGGTGCGCGCGAGCGCGAAGGCGGGCTCGGGCCATCCGACCTCGTCGATGTCGGCGGCAGACCTCGCCGCGGTCCTCCTCGCCGCTCACTTCCGCTACGACTTCGACGAGCCGCGGAACCCGGCCAACGACCGGCTCGTCTTCTCGAAGGGACACGCATCGCCGCTCGTCTACGGCCTCTTCCGGGCCGCCGGCGTCCTCTCGGAGGAGGAGTTTCTCACCTACCGCCAGTTCGGCTCGCGGCTCGAGGGGCACCCGACGCCGGTGCTGCCGTGGGTGGACGTCGCCACCGGCTCGCTCGGCCAGGGGCTCCCGATCGGCGTCGGCATGGCACTCGCGGGCAAGCGGCTCGATCGGCTGCCCTTCCGGGTCTGGGTGATCTGCGGCGACAGCGAGATGGCCGAGGGGTCGATGTGGGAGGCGGCCGAGCACGCCGCCTTCTACGAGCTCGACAACCTGACCGCAATCGTCGACGTCAACCGGCTCGGCCAGCGCGGCGAGACGATGCACGGCTGGGACCTCTCCTCGTACTCGGACCGCCTGCGCGCGTTCGGCTGGCACGCGATCGAAATCGACGGCCACGACGTGGCGCAGATCGATGAGGCCTACCGTGAGGCCGAGTCGACCACCGGCCGGCCGACGGCGATCGTCGCGAAGACGATCAAGGGCAAGGGCTACTCGAAGCTCGAGAACCAGGAAGGTTGGCACGGCAAGGCGACCTCGGCCGAGGACGCCGAGGAGGCGCTCGCGGAGATGGGGGGCACCCGGAACCTCACCGCGGACGTGCGCAAGCCCGAGCCGGCCGAGCCGCACCGGTTCGAGCCGTCGCCACAGGAGTGGCCGCGCTACGAGGTCGGCGGCAAGGTCTCGACGCGCAAGGCCTACGGCGAGGCGCTCGCGGCCCTCGGCGGTGAGCAGGGAGACATCGTTGCGCTCGACGGCGAGGTCTCGAACTCGACCTTCGCCGAGATCTTCCGCGACGCGCACCCGGACCGGTTCTTCGAGATGTACATCGCCGAACAGCAGATGGTGGCTGCTGCGGTCGGGCTGCAGGTGCTCGGCTGGAAACCGTTCTGCTCCACCTTCGCCGCCTTTCTGTCCCGCGCCTACGACTTCATCCGCATGGCCGCGGTCAGCCGCGCGACGCTGAAGCTGTGCGGCTCGCACGCCGGCGTCTCCATCGGCGAGGACGGCCCGTCCCAGATGGGCCTCGAAGACCTGGCCGAGTTCAGGGCGATCAACGGCTCGACCGTGCTCTACCCCTGCGACGGAAACCAGACGGCCAAGCTCGTGCGGGCGATGGCCGATCTCGACGGGATCTCGTACCTGCGCACGACGCGCTCGGATACCGCCGTGCTCTACGGACCGGACGACGAGTTTCCGGTCGGCGGCTCGCGGACGCTGCGCGAGGGAGACGACGTCGCGCTCGTGGCCGCGGGGATCACGGTGCACGAGGCGCTGCAGGCGGCGGACGCGCTCGCCGAGGACGGGATCTCCGCCCGCGTGGTCGACTGCTACTCCGTCAAGCCGATCGACGCCGAGACGCTGAGCTCGCTCGCCGGCCCGATCGTGACGGTGGAGGATCACCGCGCCGAGGGCGGTCTCGGCGAGGCCGTGCTCGCCGCCCTCGCCGAGCGTGGCTCAGCGTCGCGGGTGGCGGTTCTCGCCGTCCGCGAGCTCCCGAGGTCGGGCAAGCCGGCCGAGCTGCTCGACGCGGCCGGGATCGACGCGGCGGCGATCGCCGATGCCGCCCGCCGGCTCGTCCGGGAAGAGGCCGCCGTCTCGTAGAGCCGCGCCTGCCGTCACTACGCTGTGACGGTGGCCGTCTTGATCGCATCGGCGCTCCGGAAGGAGCACTCCGGCGACCCGCTCTTCGACGGCGTCTCGTTCAAGGTCGAACGCCGCGACCGGCTTGCGCTCGCGGGCCCGAACGGCGCCGGCAAGACGACGCTGCTCCGTGCGCTGATGGGAGAGACCGAGCTCGCCGGAGGTGAGCTCGCCTGGGAGAAGGGCGCCCGAGTAGCTCTGCACGACCAGCGGCCGCCGCGGACGGCCGGGTACACGCTGCGCGAGTACGCGCTCTCCGGCGCAGCCGACCTGGTCGAGACGGAGCGCGAGCTGCGCAGGCTCGAGGAGGCGATGGCGCGCGGCGACCACGCACCCGAGACACTGCGCCGCTACGGCGAGGCGCAGCTCCGGCTCGAGCACGCGGGCGGCTACGGCTGGCGCGACCACGCCACGGCCGTCCTCCGCGGGCTCGGCTTCGCCGACGCCGAACTCGACCGCGGGCTCGAGACCTTCTCCGGCGGCGAGCTGACGCGGGCCTCGCTCGCCCGCGCGCTCGCCGGCGGCCCGGACCTGCTCCTGCTGGACGAGCCGACGAACCACCTCGACATGGAGTCGATGGAGTGGCTCGAGCAGGAGCTCTCGACGATCGACGCGGCCGTCATCCTCGTCGCGCACGACCGCTGGTTCCTCGAGTCCGTCGGCACCGCTGTGCTCGAGCTCGAGGGAGGCCGCTCGACGTACTTCCCCGGCAAGTGGCACGTCTGGCGCCAGGAGAAGGCGGCCCGGCTCGCCAACCAGGCGCGGTGGGCCGAGCGGCAGGCCGAGGACATCGCGCGCCTCGAGCGCTTCGTCGCCCGCTTCCGCTACGGGACGAAGTCGCGGCAGGCGCAGGCCAAGCTGAAGCAGATCGCGCGGATCGAGGCGGAGCGGGTCGAGGCGCCGCGCGCCGGCCGGCGGACGCTCGGCTTCGAGTTCCTCAAACCGGCGCGCAGCGGCCGGGTCGTCGTCTCGGCGGAGGGCTTCGACCTCGCCGCGGGCGAGAAGCAGCTGCTGCAGGAGGCCGAGCTCGTGCTCGAGCGCGGCGAGCACGTCGCCCTGATCGGGCCGAACGGCTCCGGGAAGTCGACCCTGCTCGAGGCGATCGTGAACGACGAGGTCGGCCGGCTCGGCCACGGCGTCGAGGTCGCGTACTTCTCCCAGCACGAGGTCGAGCTCGACGAACGCGGCAGCGTGCTGGAGTGTGCGATGGGCGCGACCGGGCTGCAGCGGCCGCAGGCACAGGCACTCCTGGGCCGCTTCCTCTTCTCGGGCTGGGACGAGCACGAAAAGCCGGTGGTCGCGCTCTCCGGCGGCGAGCGACGCCGGCTCGCGCTCGCGCTCGTCGTCGCCTCGGGCGCCAACCTCCTCCTCCTGGACGAGCCGACGAACCACCTCGACCTCGAGAGCCGCGAGGCGCTCGAGGCGGCGCTCGAGGCCTTCCCCGGCACGGTGTTGCTCGTGTCGCACGACCGCGCCGTGCTCGACGCGGTCGCCGAGCGGATCGTCGCCGTCGAGAACGGCACCCTGCGTTCCTATCCCGGCGGCTGGGCCGACTACGCGCGGATCCGCGCGGGTGAGGACGCGCCCCCGGCGCCCGCGCCGAAAGAGCGTAAGGAGAAGCCGCGCGTGGAGAAGCCGAAGCGGCCCCGGCCCAGCGAGCTCGAGCTCGTCGAGGGCTCGATCCAGGAGCGCGAGCTCGAGCTCGCAGACCTCGAGCGGCGGCTGGCGGAGAACTGGGGCGACGTCGACCTGCTCTCGGCGCACAAGACGGCTCGCGAGGAGCTCCAGAGCCTGCTGGCCCGCTGGGAGGAGCTGTTCGAGTCCGCGCAGCAGGTGTGACGAGTCACCGTCCGGCGGCGTAGGAACGGTGTGCAGGCGATGACGCTTTCCGCTCGGAGGCAGCACGCGGAGACGCAGTCATTCGCCGCGACCGCAGAGGAGCACCTCGACGACGTGTACGGCTATCTCGTCTATCTGACCCGCGACCGCTCGCTCGCCGAGGACCTCGCCGCGGACACGTTCGAGAAGGCGCTCCGCAAGTGGCGCGGCTTCGACCCCGGACGCGGCAGCGCCCGCACGTGGCTCTGCCAGATCGCCCGCACCACCGCACTCGACTGGTTCCGCGCCGAGGAGCGCCGGCAGCGGCGAGAAGAGCGCGCGGTGGCGCCCGAGCGGGTCAACACCTCGTTCGCCGAGGGCCTGTCACCCGACCTGGAGGCCGGGCTCGCCGCCCTCTCCGCCGGCGAGCGCGAGGTGATCGCGCTGCGCGTCCTGCTCGATCTCGACGGCGACGAAGCGGCGCGAGTGCTCGGTATCAGCCCGACGGCGGTCTCCACCCGCCTGTCACGGGCCCTGAAGAAGCTGGAGGAGAAGGTGAGCATCCATGTCTGAGCAGCTGCTGCACGAGCTCCGGTCCGCCCGCCCCGTCGCGCCCTCCGCGCTGCGCGAGCGCGTGCGCGCCCTGTCCGTCCAGGAGCCGGCACGCGAGCCCTTTCTTGCCCGGCTCGGCCTGCTCCAGTGGCGCCGGCTCGTGCTCGTGGCGCCCGCGACGGTCGCCGTCGCGCTCGTCGCGGCAGGAGTGATCGGGCTCACGCGCGGCGAAGTCGGCGGCGGCGCCGACGAGCAGGCCGCCGTCGGCCTGAGCGAGAGCGAGAGCGCTCCTCCGACCGCCACGTTCGACGCGGACACAAAGGCCGCCGCCCCCGAGCGGCAGGCCCTCACGCCGCCCATCGCGGGCGATGCCTCGGGAGCCGCCGTTCCGCCCGCGCCCGGACAGCTGCAGCGCTACGAGGCCGAGCTGCGCCTGCGCGTCGACGACGTCGAGGCCCTCTCGTCGGCGACGAAGCGCGCCCAGCGGATCGCGCTCGCGCACGGCGGCAGCGTCGCCTCGCTGCAGTACGACGCGCCCGCCGAAGGCGTCGGCGCCGCGCAGATCACGTTGCGCATCCCGACCACCAAGGTGCAGAGCGCGCTCGCAGAGCTGTCGGCGCTCGGCACGATCGTCGGCCAGCGCTACGGCATCGACGACCTGCAGCAGCAGGCGGACACGCTGCAGCGGGAGATCGAGGCGACGCAGCGTCGGATCGCCGCAATCCTCGAGCAGCTCGAGTCGCCGAACCTGTCCAACGCCGATCGGGCAGTGCTCCGGTCTCGCCTGTCGAACTCCCGCGCCGAGCTCACCCGTCTGCGTCAGGGACTGAGCAGCACCCGCGCGGAGGCACGAACGGCGACCATCTACCTGACGCTGACGACCGAGGAGATCGAGCCCGGCGTCGTCGGCGGCGGCAGCCGGCTCGACGGCGTCAAGGACGTGCTCGCCTGGGAGGCGATCGCGCTGCTCTACGCCGCGGTCGTCCTGGGCCCGTTCATCCTGGTCGGGCTACTCGTCTGGCTCGCGCTCCGCCTGCGCCGGCGCCAGGTCGAGGCCCGCCTGCTCGAGCAGAACTAGAGGCTAGACATCCAGTTCGAGCGGCAGCTCGGCCCGCACGGTCGTGCCCCGGCCGCGCTCGCTCGACACGCGGAGGCGGCCGCCGAGCGCCTCCACTCGATCCGAGAGCCCTCGCAGTCCGGTTCCTCCGGCCGCGTTCGCACCCCCGACGCCGTCGTCGGAGACCTCGACCACGAGCACGCCGTCGTCGCGGTCGAGGTCGACTCGCGCCCGGCTCGCCGAAGCGTATTTGGCGACGTTCGCGAGCGCCTCCGAGACAACGTAGAACGCGGCCGCCTCGATCGGCTCGGAGAGCCTCTCCGGCGGCAAGCCGTTCACCTCGACGGGCATGGTGGCCCGCGTGGCGAGCGCCTCCACTGCCGGCGTGAGCCCGTGGTCGGTGAGGACGGCCGGATGGATCCCACGAGCGAGCTCACGGAGCTCCTCGAGCCCAAGCGCCAGCTCGTCGCTCGCCTCCGCGATCAGCTCCGCCGCGGCCGCCGGGTCCTCGGAGAGCCGCGACGCGGCGATGCGAAGCCGGAGCGAGAGCGAGACGAACCGCTGCTGCGCACCGTCGTGGAGGTTCCGCTCGAGCCGCCGCCGCTCAGCATCGCCGGCCTGGACGATGCGCGCACGCGACGCCGTCAGCTGCTCGCGCGCCTCAGCGTTCGCGAGGGCGACCGCCACGAGGCTCGTGAACTTCTCGAGCCGCTCCTCGACGCCGGGTGGAAACTGCTCGACACCGCCCATCGAGATCGAGGTGGCGCCCCAGAGCTGTCCGGAAACCACGATCGGAGCAGCCACTCCCGAGCGCACGCCAGCGGCGACCATGTGGTCCCGGACGTCGGCCGGCTCCTGCTCGAGGTCGATGCGCGCTGTTCGGCCCGTCCGCGCAACGCGCTCGATCGCGCCGCCCTGAAACGGAAGCCTGACGCCGAGTGGAGCGTCGAAGTTGCCGTCCCGCAGCCAGCCGCCCACGATCTCCGCCTCGTTCGCATCATCGACGTAGCGCACAGTCGCAGCGGCGTCGGCGCCGAACAACCGGCCGATCTCCTCCGAGACGAGGCCGAAGAGCCGCTCCGGCCGCTCCTCGGTCGCGACGGCGACGGCGACACGGCTGAGTGCGGCCTGCTCGTCGGCCAGCGTCGCGAGCTCCTCACGAGCCTGCGCATTCGCGATCGCGACGGCGACCAGGCCGGCGAACTGCCCGAGCCGCTCCTCGGCGTTGGCCGCAAACCGCAGGTCGCGCGTGACCGAGACGGCGAGCGCGCCCCAGATCTCGCCTGCTACGACGATCGGGGCGGCGACGACGGACGTGACGCCGAGCGCGAGCAGCCGCTGGTGGAGCTCCGCGGGCACGCCGGGGTCGTCCGTGGCCATCCGAGCCGGCGCGCCGGTTCGCATAACCTCGGCGAGCAGGGCGCCGTCCTCGATCAGGACGACCGTGCCGGCGCCCGGGATCTCCACGCCCGGCTCGCTCCACTTGCCGACGATGACCCCCTCGTGCGGATCCGGCCCGAAGCACACGAGGTTCGCCGCGTCCGCGCCGACGAGGCGGGCAACCTCCTCGGTGACGACGTCGAAGACCCGCTCGGCAGCCGACTCGGTTGCCACGGTCACCGCGACGCGCTTCAGGGCCGCCTGCTCCTCGACCAGCATGCGGAGGTCCGCTCCGGGCATGACCGAAATCGTCGCACGGCGGCCGGGCGCAGCCACGCCGGCTGCTCGAGCGCAGCTAGCCGTTCCAGAACGCGTCGAACGCGGCCTGGTCGAGCGGCTGCGCGCGAATGTCGGTCCAACGGCCGTCCCGGACCTCGATCAGAAGCGCCTGCTCGATGTCGAGCGAGCGGCCGTCCGGCCGCTCGCCGACGGCGCGGTACACGGCCACAAGATGGTCGTCGTCCGCGACCGTCCAGAGCAGCTCGACGCGGTAGGTGCCGCCGGTGAGCTCGGCGGTCCTGCGCAGGAAGGCGATGATCGCATCGCGGCCGCGGTGCTCCCCGCTGAGCGTCATCGAGCCCGGGACATGCCAGACGGCGTCGTGCGCGAAGAGGTCGAGCAGTGCCGGTAGATCGCCCTGTACGAACCGCTCGAATCCCTCGCGCGCGCGGGTCGCGTTCGGATGCTCGCTCATGCGTCGAGCGTCGCGACCACGGCCTCGGCGACGACCTTGAGCGGACGACCGGAGACTTGGCTCGCCTTACGCAGGCGCGCGAAGGCGTCTTGCTCGGAAAGGCCCTCCTTCGCCATCAGCATGCCCTTCGCGCGCTCGATCACTTTGCGTGCCGCCAGGGCGTCGGCCAGCGACTCCGCCTCCTCACGCAGTGCGACGAGCTCGTCGTGCCGCGCGCGCGCCGTCTCGATCGCCGGCAGCAGATCGGTCTCGCGGAAGGGCTTGACCAGATATCCGAACACCCCCGCCTCGACCGCACGCGCGACGAGCTCGCGCTCGCCGTAGGCAGTCACCATCACGATCGGGATCGGACGCTCGTCGAGGATCCGCTTCGCGGCCTCGATCCCGTCGAGCCGTGGCATCTTCACGTCGAGCACCGCGAGATCGGGCCGCTCGGAACGGGCGAGCGCGACCGCCTCCTCCCCGTCCCTCGCCTCTGCGCAGACGTCGAATCCGGCGCTCTCGAGGAGCGCGCGCAGGTCCATTCGGATGATCGTCTCGTCCTCCGCGATGAGGATCTTCACGCCGGGAAAACCACCTCGGCGCGCAGACCCGGCTCGCTCGTCAGCTCGATCGTCCCCTGGAGCTCGTCGCGCACGAGCGCGCGGACGATCGAGAGCCCCGTTCCCGAGTCGCCGCCCTGGAAGCCGGCGCCGTCGTCGGCGATCGCCAGGGAGACGTCGCCGTTCCGCCGGGCGAGCTCGATACGCACGCTCGAGCCGCCATGCTCGAGGGCGTTCCCGAAGAGCTCGCAGAAGACGAGCGCCAGCGCCGTCGCACGGTCGCCGGCGAGGGACACCCGCTCGAGCTGGGCCTCGACGGACTTGTCCGCCACGAGCCCCTGGACGAGCATCGCGCGGAGCCGGTCGATCAGCTCGTCGAGCTCGACGTCGTCCTCCCGATGCTCGGTCAGGACCTCGTGGACGGCTGCGATCGCGAGGATGCGATTGACGGAGTCGTCGAGCGCCTTGCGTGCGTCGATGTGCGGCGCGCGCGCCTGCAGGCGGAGCAGCGAGGCGACCGTCTGCAGGTTGTTCTTCACGCGGTGGTGGATCTCCTGGGCGAGCACGCCGCGCATCACGGCGCGGCCGTGCTCGAGCGCGACCGCGGCGTGGTGAGCGATCGCCTCGAGGAGGGCCCGGTCGTCTTCTGTGAAGGGCGTGTCGCGGTCGCAGACGAGCTCCCCGATCTGGCGGCGCTTCCACCGGAGCGGCAGGCGGAGGGCGTACGCGCCGGGAAGGCCCTCCGGCCACGCGATCTCGCCGTCCTCGAGCACGAGTGCAGCGCCGGTCGCCTCCATCGTCGTCATGGTCGTCTTCACGATCGCCTCGAGCGACTCCTCGAGGTAGAGCGACTCCGAAACGGCCTCGGAGATCCGGGCGAGGGCCTCGAGCTCGTGCACACGCCGCTGCGCGTCCGCGTAGAGCTTCGCGTGCTCGAGCGATTGCGCCACCTGGGCGGCGATCGCGAGCAGGAGGTCGATCTCCGCCTCCGTGTGCTCGCGCGGCTCACGGGTGCGGACGTTGAGGGCGCCCTCCAGCTTGTCCCGGGCGAGGATCGGCACGGCGAGGATCGACTCGTACTCGTCCTCCGGCAAGTTCGGGAAGAGCTTGAAGCGCGGGTCGAGGTGCGCCTGCTCGGCGATCGCAATCGGCGCCCGGTCCGCGGCGGCCGAGCCGGTGATCCCCTCCCCCGGCCGGAGCCGCGGGCGGCGGGTCATCTCCTCGACGCGCGTCCCGTGCGTCGCTCGGAGCACGAGCTCGTCGGCGCGCTGGTCATAGAGGTAGACGAAGCACGCGTCCGCCTCGAGCGCCTCGGCGACCTTGCGCGCGACGAGCTGGAGCACCTCCTCGAGGTCGAGGGTCGAATTGACCGCGGCGATCGTCTCGGTCAGGAGCCTGAGGTGGCGTGTGGGCGCGTCCATCCGTCCGATTCTAGGTTGGGGCGCCCTAACAAAGTCCTTACCGAACGAGCGGGAGAATCTTCACGGAGCAGGAATAGGTTCACGGCAGTGAGCACTCTCGAGCTCGATCTCCGCGGCGTCAAAGGCTTCCTCGTCGCGGACGCGCGCGGCCGCGTGATCGGCCGGGTCGAGGCGCCGATGTACGGCTCGCAGCCCGACGTTCCGGACGCTCTCGCCGTCCGCTCGGGCTTCCTGCGTGGCCGCCGGCTCGTCCCCGCCGACGTGATCGGCGAGATCGACGAGGGCTCGCGCGTGATCGGCCTGCGCGTCCTGCGCGAGTCGATCGCCAAGTTCCTGTAGCACCACGGACAGCTCCCAGCTTCCCGCGCGCGAGCGAAGCGACGCGCAAACGTCGCATCGGTCGCTGACTGAGACGGGCGGAGCGGGATTCATTCCCGCGCAGCCCCGCTGCGCTCGATGCGACGCGCCGAAGAAGAAGGGGGCTCACGGGGGAAACATGGTTTCCCCCGTGCGTTAACGACTACGGGCTCCGTGAGGAGCCCGCAGTCGGCCGTCAGTTAAGGTCGCGGCGCTCGCCTTGCGCCGCAGCCTGCAAGAAGTATGGCTTTCGAACGGCTCCGTGTCTAGAGCACCGCCAGGTACTTGTCCAGCTCCCACTGCGTCAGCTGGATCCGGTAGTCGTCCCATTCCTTCCGCTTCAGCTTCACGTAGTTGTCGAAGATGTGGTCGCCGAAGGCCTTGCGCAGGAGCTCCGAGTGGCTGAACTCGTCGATCGCCTCGCCGAGCGTCTCGGGCAGGGAGACGATGCCCCGCTCCTCCCGCTGCTCGGGCGTCAGGTGGTAGAGGTTCGTCTCCATCGGCTCCTCGAGCGTGTAGCCCTTCTCGATCCCCTCGAGGCCCGCGTGCAGCAGGGCCGCGAAGGTGAGGTACGGGTTGCACGCCGGATCGGGACAGCGGATCTCGGCGCGCGTCGCCTGCTCCGAGCCCGGCTTGTAGAGCGGGATCCGGATCAGCGCAGAGCGGTTCCGCTGCGACCAGGCGACGTAGACCGGCGCCTCGTAGCCCGGCACGAGCCGCTTGTACGAGTTCACCCACTGCGCGAACACGGCCGAGAGCTCCCGCGCGTGGCGCAGCAGGCCGGCGATGAACGCCTTCCCAGGGTCAGACAGGTGGTACTCGTCGTCGCCGTCGAAGAACGCGTTCCGCCCGTCCGAGAAGAGCGACATGTGCGTGTGCATGCCCGAGCCGTTCTCGCCGAAGAGCGGCTTCGGCATGAACGTCGCGTGGTAGCCCGCCTTCTTCGCCACTTCCTTCACGATCAGCCGGTACGTGATCGTGTGGTCGGCCATGTCGAGCGCGCCCGCGTAGCGCATGTCGATCTCGTGCTGCGAGGGCGCCACCTCGTGGTGGTGGTACTCGATCGGGATCCCCATCGACTCGAGCGCCTTGATCGTGTCGTTGCGGAGCTCGGTCGCGGCGTCCATCGTCGTCATCGCGAAGTAGCCGCCCTCGTCGAGGGTCGCCGTGCCCTTGTCGTCCTCGAAGAGGAAGTACTCGAGCTCGGGGCCGACGTTGAAGGTGTCGAAGCCCAGCGACTGCATGCGCTCGAGCGCCTGCCGGAGCACATAACGCGGGTCTCCCTCGTACGGCGTCCCGTCCGGCCTGACGACGTCGCAGATCATCCGCCCGACGGCGCTGCCGCCGTTGGGCATCAGCCGGAACGTCTCCGGATCGGGGATCGCGACCATGTCGGACTCCTCGATCGCGTTGAACCCCGTGATCGACGAGCCGTCGAAGCCCATCCCGTCGTCGAGCGCCGTCTCGATCTCCTGCGGGGTGATCGCGAAGCTCTTCAGGTGTCCCTCCAGGTCCGTGAACCAGAACAGGACGTACTCGACCTGCTTCTCACGGATCTCCTCCAGGACGCGGCGCCGCGCCTCCGGATCGGACGTGGCCCGGTGCTTGCTCTCGATCATCGCCATGCACGTTCCTCCTTTGAAAACGGAAAAAGCCCCGGAGGCGGAGAGGTCCGCGTCCGAGGCAGCGTCGCCACGAAAGATCACCCGGAGTCTACACCGTCGCCGGGTCGGCGGCCAATTCCGGCTCACGACCATGATGGCGGATCGCACGGCCGTAGAGCGCCAGCGCCGGGACGAGCGCCGCCGCCGAGCCGGCGAGCGCGGCTCGGACGCCGAAGACGTTGCCGATCCCGCCGAGCACCGGCCCGCCGCCCCACTCGCCGGCCGACTCGAAGACGTTCGTCATCGAGAGCACGGTCGCGCGCACGCTCGACTCCTCGACGTTGGCGTTCACCCACGTCGAGTGGACAGGGGCCGCGAGCGAGCGGGCGAGCCGCGCGACCCAGAAGGCAGCGAGTGCGAACGCGAACGAGCCCGCGAGCGCGAACGCGAGCAGGCCGGCGATCCGGAGCATGTCGAACACCAGCAGCGAGCGCGCCATACGAGCAGGGCCCATCGCGGAGAAGCGGCGGACGAGCGGCTGCGCGACGACGAGCGAGAGTAGCGTCGCTCCGGCGGCGAGGACCCCGAACCAGACCACCTGGTCGAGCCCGGCGAAGCCGGGTACGCCGACCTCGAGCAGGAACTGCGCCTCCCAGAGCCGGTCGAAGCCCTCGTCCGAGACACCCAGACAGAAGTAGATCCCGACGATGAGGAGCAGGAGCGGACGCCGCCGGATCAGGCCGCCACCCTGCCGGGCCGTCCCGGCCATGGAGGCGAGCGCCGAGATGTCCTCGCGCCGCGCCGAGCGGAAGCTCGTCTCGGGCATGAGGAGCACCAGCGCGCCGGCCAGCACGACAAGCACGACGCCGCCGGCGACGATCGGGAGCCGCAGGTCGACCAGTGCGAGCGCGACCGCCGCCCCGATCCCGAGCAGGGCTCCAACGCGCGCCGCCTGCGCACCGCCCTGGAAGGCGCGGCCGCTCCGCTCCACACCGACCTCGTCCGTGATCCAGGCGTCTTCCGCCCCGCTCTTGAACGTCCAGGTGAAGCCCATGAAGGCGGCCGCCGCGAGCACGAGGACGACCCCGCCGGCGAGGCCGGTCGCGACGAAGCCGATCCCGAGCCCGAGCACGCCGAGGATCACGGACAGCCGTCGCCCGTAGGTGTCCGCGACAACCCCGGTCGGGATCTCGAAGACGAAGTACGCCACTTCGAGCGCGGTCCCCGCGAGCACCAGCTCGAGCGGGCTGAAGTCGAGCTCCCGAATGAAGAAGACCGGGGCGACCGTCCAGCCGAGCCCGAACGCGAACGCCTCGACACCCCGGTAGCCGAGCCACACGCGGTGGGCGTCCAGCCGCCTCACGTTACCCCGACCGCTTCAGCTTCCCGTGCTTCTTCGCATAGATCTCGCCGCGGCTGAACACGAACAGGCCGACGGGAGCGGCGACGACGCCGATCAGGAGCAGCGGCCAGATCTCGTCCCACATCGTCGAGAGGCCGGCGCCGTCGAGGATCGCCTCCCTGATCCCGTCGAGCACGTACGTGGCCGGCGAGATCACCGACAGCCACTCCATCCACTGCGGCAGCACCTCGACCGGGTAGTAGACGCCCGAGACGACGAGCAGCATCCCCTGCGCGACGAAGCCGAGCTGCGCGCCCTTCTCCGGCGAGATCAGCGGCAGCACCGCGGTCATCACACCGATCCCGATGAACGCGAGCGAGCCGGCGACGAGCACCACGAAGGCGGCCAGGAAGTCGGCCTGCGGCATCTGCAGGTCGAAGAAGAGCGCGACGACGACGAAGAGGATGATCGCGCGCACCAGCCCGTAGAGCACGGCGAACAACCCCGCGCCGGCGAGATGCATCGCGCGCGACAGCGGCGCCATGAAGGTGTACTCGATCGTCCCCTCCCAGCGCTCCCAGGCGACCGTCTCGGTCATGAACTCGAAGAGGATCCCGAGGTAGGCCCAGACGACGGCGCCGATCAGGAGCGTCGTCGTCGCCCGGTTGACGTCGATCTCGCCGCCGGTCGCCTCGATCCCCTCCGCGATGAAGACGACCGTGAGCGTGTTCGCGATCGTCCAGACCATGAAGGCGACGTCCCACCAGATGTAGCGGCGGGTCAGGTAGACGTTGCGCTCGACGACGCCGCCGAGGCCGATCAGCTCGGCTCTCAGCGTTGCGGCCGCGCCACGCATCAGGCGAACACCTCCCGGTCCTCGTCGTCCTCGTCCGCCTCGGCCTCGAACGCGCGGCCGGTGGCGGCGAAGAACGCCTGCTCGAGCGTGTCGACGCCGAAGCGGGAGAGGATCTCCGGCACCGTCTCGAGGAAGAGCAACTCGCCGCGGTCGAGGAGGCCGACGCGGTCCGCCAGGGCCTCGGCCTCGGCGAGGTCGTGCGTGCAGAGCAGGATGGTGGAGTCGTGGCTTCGGCGCAGCTCGCGGATGAACTCCTGCACCTCGAGCTTCGACCGCGGGTCGAGGCCCGTCGTCGGCTCGTCGAGGAGCAGCAGCACCGGCGAGGTGAGGAGCGCTCGCGCGAGTGCGACCTTCTGCTGCATCCCGCGTGAGAGGTTCTCCATCGGCTCGCTGCGCCGGTCGACGGGGAAACCGACCTTCGTGAGAATTGCGGGGATCTTCACCCGCGTCTCACGCGGCCCCATGCCGTAGTACCGCGCCGCGTAGTGCAGGTTCTCGCCGGCCGACATCTTCTTGAAGAAGCTCGCCTCGACCGAGACGCGGTTGACCAGCTTGCGCACCGGGCGCGGCTCGGTGAAGACGTCGTGCCCGAACACGTGCGCGCTGCCGCCGTCGTGGAAGAGCAGCGTCGAGAGCAGGCGGACCAGCGTCGACTTGCCCGAGCCGTTCTGGCCGAGGATGGCGACGCACTCGCCGCGCTCCATCGTGAACGTGACGCCGTGCAGGGCAGCCCGCTTCCTCCGCGCGAAGCGGCCCGCCTTCCGGTCACGCCGCGAGAACTCCTTGCGGAGATCGCGCACGTCGACGGCCGGGACCTTCCCGTTCGCACCCGCGCGGTTCGCTTCGGTGCTACGCAACTCGATGACCTCGCTCATTCCGAAACTCCTTCACCAACCGAGAACTCCAGGGACCACAGCACGCGACGCCCGCGCTACGGCGGGCCGCGGCAACGGGTGTCCTAGATACGGGCGAGGAGTCTCATCAAGAAGCCGAAGATAGCAGCGGCCTCCGGGTCGCGCCACCCGCATTTCGGGGCCGACGCACTCGCGCTTTGCATCCGTCCCCGGCCGCTGCTACGTTCTGAGACAAGTCCCGCCGGCGCAGGAGGGACGGAGACTATGGCGTCTCGCAGCTGCTTCGAGCTGCGGGCGCTTTTTTTGTGGTCCGACGAAGGCGAGGAGGCACCGATGATGAAGGTCGAGGCGATCGTCGTCCGTGACCGGATCGAGACGGTGATGGACGCCGTCGAGGAGCAGACCGGTCACATCGGCGTCACCGTGATCGAGGCGGTCGGCCACGGCCGGCAGCGCGGAATCACGCACGAGTACCGGGGGCGGATCTTCGAATCGAGGTTCCTGCCGAAGGCCCACCTCACGTTCGTCGTGGCCGACGCGCTCGCCGAGCCCGTGATCGAGGCGATCGCCGACGCGGCGCGCACCGGCCACGAATCGGGCGACGGCATCTGCTGGGCGAGCCCCGTGTTCAACGTCACGCACAACCGGACGGGCAGGAGCCTCGAGGAGGTGGAGGTCGGATGACCAACAAAGATCTCGTCATCGCCGCGTCCACCATCTGGGTCGTTGTCGCCGCGATCCTCGTCATGTTCATGCAGGCCGGCTTCTCCTTTCTCGAGGCCGGGCTGACGCGGATGAAGAACGTCGGCCACATCGCGGCGAAGAACGTGCTCGTGCTGGGGATCGCCTCGATCGTCTATTACCTCGTCGGCTTCGGGATCGCCTTCGGTGACGGCGGCAACGGCCTCTTCGGAGGCAGCGGGTTCGCACCGGACGTCGACACCCTGCTCGCGATCGGGGCGGCGCCGTTCAGCTGGTTCGGAACGGTGCCGGCGGCCGGCGCGTATCTCTTCCAAGTGGTCTTCGCCGCGGTCTCCCTTGCGATCGTCTGGGGAGCGATGGCCGAGCGGACGCGGCTCTGGGTCTACTTCGCGTTCGGGATCGTCTTCACGCTGATCTACTCGGTCGTCTCACACTGGATCTGGCATCCGGACGGGTGGCTCTTCGCCAAGGGCATGCAGGACTTCGCGGGCTCGACGGTCGTCCACTATCAGGGTGCTCTGGCGGCGCTGGCGGGCGCGCTGTTGCTCGGGCCGCGGCTCGGCAAGTTCGGATCCGACGGCAAGGCGAACGCCATTCCAGGCCACAACATGGCCTTCACGACCCTCGGCGTCATCATCCTCTGGTTCGGCTGGTTCGGCTTCAACGCCGGCTCGACCCTCGGCGTCGTGACGGGCGACAAGCTCGGCTACTTCGCGTACGTCGCGCTGACGACGAACGTCGCCGCAGCTGCGGGCGCCCTGGGCGGCGTGATCGTGTCGTGGCTCGTGATCGGCAAGCCCGACCTCTCGATGACTCTGAACGGCGTGATCGCCGCCCTGGTCGCGGTCACCGCGGCATGCGGCTTCGTCGCCCCGTGGGCGGCAATCGTGATCGGCCTTGTCGCGGGCGCGATCGCCGTCGTGGGTGTCCTCAGCGTCGAGCGTGCCAGGATCGACGACCCGATCGGCGCAGTCGCGGTGCACGGCATGGCGGGAGTCTGGGGAACGCTCGCGACCGGCATCTTCGCCGTGCCGGCGCTCGCGGAAAACCTCGCGACGGGCACGGGCGGGCTCGTGTACACGGGCTCCTTCGACCAGCTCGGCACCCAGGCGCTCGGCCTCGTCGCAGTCGGAGCGTTCACGTTCGGCATGTCCTTCGCCGCGCTCTGGCTGATGAAGGCGACGTTCGGGATCCGCGTCGAGCCGGAAGTCGAGACGGCCGGCCTGGACGTCTCGGAGCACGGCATGTGGGGCTATCCCGAGTTCTACATCCCGGTTCCGGGCGGCTACGGCACGGAGAGCCACGGGCACCTCGGCCTGGCGCATGCGCAGCGTTCGGCGCCTGCCACGGCGAGGGCGGCAGCAGCGGCGGCGGCCGAGCCGGCGGGATAGGCGCTACGCAGTCACGCGGGGAGGGCGCCGGAAGCGCCTTCCCCGCGCTGCGGCCGCGGGTGCCTCCGCAGCGACCGCGGCGGCGGACCGCGGAGCGACGCGGCGGAATTCGGGGAGCGCGCGGGGCCAGCGCTCGAGCAGCGTGGCCGCGCGCGGCGAGCTCGTATAGCGGAGGTGCCGCTCGACGAGCGCGCGCAGCCGCTCGCCGGCGACGTGGTCGACGGCGGTCGCCTCGACGAGCTCACCGTTCAGGCGCACATCCACGAGCCCGAGCGGATCGTGGACGAAGAGCTCGCCGCCGCTCATCCCGGCGCCGAGGTTCCTTCCGGTCTCCCCGAGCACGACGACCGTCCCGGCCGTCATGTACTCGCATCCGTGCGCGCCGACCCCCTCGACGACCGCGACCGCTCCCGAGTTGCGGACGGCGAAGCGCTCACCGGCCCGGCCCGCGCAGTAGAGCTCGCCGCCGGTCGCGCCGTAGAGGGCTGCGTTGCCGACCAGAACGGGGTCGCCGGCGTCTCCCGCCGGCGGTCGGACGACGATCCTGCCGCCGCCCATCGCCTTCCCGACGCCGTCGTTTGCCTCGCCGGCAAGCTCGAGCCTGGCGCCGGCGGCGAGGAACGAGCCGAAGCTCTGGCCGGCCGAGCCCGAGAGCGCAGCGCGAATCCGTCCCGGCGGTGGGCTCGAGCCGAAGCGGCTCGCGATCGCGCCGCCGAGCCGGGCGCCCACGGCGCGGTCGCTGTTCCGGATGGGCAGGTCGACCTCGACGAGGCTCGCGCTCTCGAGCGCGGGCGCCGCGGCCGCGGCAATCGCGAGACCGAGCTCGCCACCCGGCGGCTCATGCGGCAGCTCGCCCGTGAAGCCGGCAGCTCCGCGGCCGGCAGGGCGCAGGAGGATCGCCGGATCGAGCGCTGCAACACGCGGCTCCTGCGTGGGCCGGGGCCGCAGGCGGTCGACCCGGCCGACTGCTTCCGCGAAGGTGCGGAAGCCGAGCTGGGCGAGCCGGCGCCGCACGTCCTCGGCGAGATGGAGCAGGTATGCCTCGACGTGCTCGGGGGTCGCGGCGAACTTCGCGCGCAGCTCCGGCCGCTGGGTCGCGATCCCGACCGGGCAGGTGTCGAGATGGCACGAGCGCACCATCAGGCAGCCCTCGGCGATCAGGAGCGCGGTCCCGAACGACACCTCGTCTGCACCGAGAAGCGCGGCCACGACGACGTCGCGTCCGGTCTTCAGGCCGCCGTCCACTCGCAGCCGCACCCGGCCGCGCAGCCCCTCGGCGACGAGGGTCTGCCGCGTCTCGGCGAGGCCGAGCTCCCACGGCACGCCCGCGTTCTTGATCGAGCCGAGCGGGCTCGCGCCCGTGCCGCCGTCACAACCTGCGATGTGGACGACGTCCGCTCGCGCCTTCACGACGCCGGCGGCGACGAGCCCGACACCCGCCTCCGCGACGAGCTTGACGGAGACGGCCGCCTGCGGGTTCACCTGCTTGAGGTCGAAGACGAGCTGCGCCAGGTCCTCGATCGAGTAGATGTCGTGGTGGGGTGGCGGCGAGATGAGGCCGATCCCGGGCTGCGTGTGGCGCAGCCGCGCGATCTCGGCCGTGACCTTGTGCCCGGGCAGCTGGCCACCTTCGCCGGGCTTCGAGCCTTGCGCGATCTTGATCTGCAGCTCGTCCGCGCAGGCGGCGTACTCCGGTGTGACGCCGAACCGGCCCGATGCGATCTGCTTGATCCGCGAGTTGCGCTCGTCGCCGAAGCGGGTCGGATCCTCTCCCCCTTCGCCCGAGTTGGAACGCCCGCCGAGGCGGTTGAACGCGATCGCTACGGTCTCGTGCGCTTCGGCCGACAGCGAGCCGTGCGACATGCCGCCGCTCGAGAAGCGGCGCAGGATCTCCTCGACGGGCTCCACTTCGTCGAGCGGGACGGCGTCTCCGCAGGGGACGAGCTCGAGCAGGTCGCGCGGCTCGAGCGGGCTGCGTCCGTCGACGAGCGCGGCGAAGCGCTCGTACTCGACGACTCCTCCGCGCGGACCGACGGCCCGCCGCAGCGCATGCGCAGCCGAGACCGCCTGCAGCGCCTCGACCACCTCGGGCGTCGTCGCGTGCGGTTCGCCGCCCGGCCGGAACTTGACGTAGCCGGGGCTTTCGAGACGCTGCGCCACTGCGGCCGCTTCCGCCCGCTCGCGTGTCGCCCGCTCGAGCTCGGCGAAGCCGATCCCGCCGAGCACCGACGGCGTGCCGGTGAGGCAGAGGTCGACGACCTCCTGCGCGAGCCCCAGCGCCTCGAAGATCTGGGCGCCGCGGTAGGAGGCGACGTCCGCGATGCCCATCTTCGACATCACCTTCAGCACGCCGTCCTCGAGCGAGGACCGGAAGCGGCGCTGCGCCTCGTCGGGCGCGGGATGGTCGGCGCCGAGGCGGTCGGCGGCTGCGAGCGCGGCCACGGTCTCGAGCGCGAGGACGGGGCAGATCGCGTCCGCGCCGTAGCCGAGCAGGCAGGCCATGTGATGGCTCTCTCGCGGCTCGTCACTCACGACGACGAGCGCCGTCGCGGAGCGCTTCCCGGTCGAGACGAGACGCTGTTGCACCGCGCCGAGGGCGAGGAGGCACGGGACCGCGACGGGGACGCCGGTGTCGGCCAGGATCACGATCTCCGCACCCCGCTCCACGGCCGCCAGCGCGGCATCCGCGATCCGCCGGCAAGCGTCCTCCAGGCTCTCGTTGTCTTCGAGGGAGATCGCGAGCGTCTCTCCCGCCAGCTCCGGTACGGCCGACGGATAGAGGAGGAAGCTCTCCAGCTCGAGCAGGCGGGCAGCTCCCTCGCCGTCCTCCAGCAGCGAGCCACGCCGGCCGAGCAGGGTCTGCAGCGAC
This sequence comes from uncultured Gaiellaceae bacterium, assembly GCA_963802765.1. Classification (GTDB taxonomy): domain Bacteria; phylum Actinomycetota; class Thermoleophilia; order Gaiellales; family Gaiellaceae; genus Gaiellasilicea. Next base: position 429,093 of record CAWDJZ010000013.1, on the reverse strand, counting down.
ATCAGCGAGCGTTCGCGCAGGTGGTCGATCGGGGGATTCGTCACCTGCGCGAAGCGCTGGCGGAGGTAGGAGAAGACGGAGCGATCGCGGCCGGCGAGCGGCGGCAGGGCCGTGTCGTCGCCCATGGACGAGGTCGGCTCATGACCATCCGCCGCGCTCGGGCGCAGCACGAGCGTGAGGTCCTCGCGCGTGTAGCCTGCCGCGACCTGGCGGGCGGTCAGGTCAGACTCGGGCGCTGCGACGGGCTCTCCGGAAGCGATAGGACGCCTCCCCGAAGCGAGCCACCGGCCGTAGGGCCGCTTTCGGGCCAGCCGGCGCGCGATCGCGCGGTCAGCTTCGAGCCCGAGCCCTGGATCGACGGCGAGCAGCTCTCCCGGCCCGACCCTGTCCCGCCGAACGCGTGCAGTCCCGGCGAGCGGGATCGCACCCGCCTCCGACGCGCAGGCGACGAAGTCGCCGGTGGTCGCCACGCGAAGCGGCCGCAGCCCGTTCCGGTCGAGTGCCGCGCCGACGACTCGTCCGTCGGTGAAAACGACCGCCGCGGGGCCGTCCCACGGCTCGACCAGGCCGGCGTGATAGCGATGAAACGCCGCAACCTCCTCGTCGAGCTCCGCGTCCTCCTGCCACGCCCGGGGCAGCAGCATCGCGACGGCGTGGCGGATGTCGCGCCCACCGCGGACGAGCAGCTCGACGGCGTTGTCGAGCAGCGCCGAGTCCGAGCCCCCCTCCTCGAGCGCGTCTCCGTGGCCGCGGCCGCGCATCGCCCGCACGTTGCCGTCGATGGCGTTGATCTCGCCGTTGTGGCAGAGGTGGCGGAAGGGCTGGGCGCGCTCCCAGGACGGGCTCGTGTTCGTCGAGAAGCGCTGGTGAAAGATCGCGAACGGCACCTCGAGCGCGGCGTTGCGAAGGTCGGGGTAGAACTGCCCGAGCTGGTCGGCCGCGCAGAGCGCCTTGTAGGTGACCGAGCGGAAGGACATCGAGGCGATGTACGCGCCGGCGACCCGGGTCGCGCGGCCGCGTGCGCGGAAAGCGCGAAGCTCGGCTGCGGCGAGGTCCAGTCCCAGTGGCCGCAGGAGCACGAGCTGCTCGACCGTCGGCATCGTCGCGCGCGCCGTCTCGCCGAGCGCCTCCGGCACGGTGGGAACGCGCCGCCAGCCTGCGGTCTCGAGCCCTTCCCGCGCGCAGGCCTCCTCGACCTTGCCGCGGGCACGCTCGTCCCGGAGGAACACCTGGGCGAGCCCGCACCACGGTCCCGGGACGAGCGCCGCGGGAATCGGCAGCAGCACTCCGGCGCCGTCGCCCGTGCGCCGGTCGGCGGCGACCGCCCCTCGGTGGCGAACGTTCGCGAGCCCTTCGAGCGCGGCGTCCAGGATCTGCCGCGAGGCGCGGCCGCGGGAGTCGGCGACGAAGCCGATGCCACAGGCGTCACGTTCGAGGCTCTGCTGTGGGTGCACGAACACCCTCTCCGGGGTCGACGTACGAAACAGGGAAGCCGCCTGGGATGAAGCGACCTAGCCGGCGGGGGCGGGAAGAGACGGAGCGCCGGCTAGCGCGTAAGTACGCGCGCGACGAAGAAGCGGAGGAAGAGGCGGCTCTTCGTCGGGGCTCGCATCACGATCAAGACTAGAGCAGCACGCGGACAGCGGCAAGCTTGCACCCCAGAATTTGACATGCCCCAGGGACAGACCCTGGGACATGTCCGTTGCGGCCCGGGCTAGGTGACGGAGAACGTGACCGTGACGGTCGCGGTGACCTGCTGCGTCCCCGGCTCCACCGGGGTCGACTCGGCCGCCCGCGCCTGATCGGCAGCGTAGGCCAGCGGTTGCGGTGCGCCGCCTTCGACGACTGCGGTCACGCGGCCGAGCGAGACGTTCGCCGCCGCGGCGAGCACCTGCGCGTCCGCGCGGGCGTCGTCGAGTGCGGCCCGGAGCGCGCGGCGGTAGAGCTCGGCCTGGTCACCGCGCGCGAGCGAGGGGCCGTAGACCTGGTTCGCACCCGCCGCGACTGCCGCATCGATCACGGCGCCGGCCTGCGCGAGCTCGGCGATCGTCGCCGACACCGAGTTCTGCGCGGCGTAGCCCTGCACGGCCATCTGATCGCCGTAGCGCGGGCTGACGGAGACGGACTGCGTCTTCAGGTCGCGTCGCGCCGGCGGCCCGCAGCGCCGCGAGCACGCGCCGCATCTCGGCCGCGTTCGCCGCGAGTGCGGCGCGCGCGGTCTCGGCCTGGCTCTCGACGCCGAAGGAGATGACGGCGCGGTCGGGCGTCGTGTCGATCGAGGCGGTGCCCTGGACGGTGATGCCGCCGGCTTCGGCCGCGGCGCTCTCGGCGCCGCCCGGGAGGGTCGCGGCGGCAAGGATGCCGGCGAGAACGAGCGGCGCTGTGAGAAGAAGCATGCGTGTTTTCATGCCGTGGATACGCCGCCGCGCCGGGCAGCGTCACACAGCGTCACCCAGAGTCGAGACGGCCGCGCGCGGCGGCGATCGCGTCGCGCACACCCCCGGGCCCCGGCGCCGGCCGACCGGCGGCGGCGGGCGGTTCGAACGTGCCGTCCCGCACCGAGCGGGCGACCTGCTCGTGCGCCTCCCGGAACGGCGTCCCCGACCGCACGAGCTCTTCGGCTGCGTCGGTCGCGAGCAGGAGCGGATCGGAGGCGGCCGCCGCCAGCCGGTCGCGGTCGAGCTCGAGCCCGCGCACGAGCACCGTGAGCGCCGCGAGGGCGCCGCGCAGATCGGCGCGCGCGGCGAAGACCGGCGGCTTGTCCTCTTGCAGGTCGCGGTTGTAGGCGAGCGGAAGCCCCTTCACCGTCGCGAGCAGCCCGGTCAGGCGGCCGATCGCCGTGCCCGCCTTGCCGCGCACGAGCTCGGCGACGTCGGGGTTGAGCTTCTGCGGCATCATCGACGAGCCCGTCGCGGCGTCCTCCGGCAGCCGCGCGAAGCCGAACTCGGCCGTCGTCCAGAGCACGAGCTCCTCGCCGATCCGCGAGAGGTGAGCGAAGCAGGTAGCGACCGCGTAGAGGTAATCGAGCGCGAAGTCGCGGTCGGCGACGGCGTCGAGGGAGTTCCGCAGCTGCCGCTCGGGCGGCGGGAGCGGCAACGTCGAGCCTGCGAGCGCGCCCGCACCGAGCGGGCTCCAACCGGCGGCTTCCGCCGCGGCCGCGAATCGGGCCAGGTCCCGCTCGAGCATCTCCACCCAGGCGAGCAGGTGGTGCCCGACGGTGACCGGCTGGGCGCGCTGGAGATGCGTGTACCCGGGCATCGGCGTGTCGGCGTCGGCCTCGGCGCGATCGAGCGCGGCAGCAGCAAGGGCCGCGAGCGCGACACGCGCCTCGGCGCACGCGTCGGCGACATAGAGCCGGAACGCGGCGCTGACCTGGTCGTTGCGGGAGCGGCCCGCGTGAATCTTCCGGCCGACGTCGCCGAGCAAGCGTTCGATCGCCGAGTGGACGTCCTCGTCCTGGGGAGAGAGCTGTTCTGGGCGGCTGCCGAGCTCGGCCAGAAGCCGCTCCGCCTCCGCGAGCTCGGCGTCGTCGAGCAGCCCGGCCGCGTGGAGCCGGCGCGCGTGTACGGCCGTCGCTTCGCAGTCGTACGGGAGCAGCTCCGCGTCGTCGGCGCGGAGGAACTCGCTCACCGCGGGGTCGAGCGGTTGGCCGACCCGCCCGCCCCAGAGACTCATGCTTCCGTCTTCGCCCGCGCGCGGGCGGCCGCGAGCTCCACCTCCAGCGAGGCGATCTTGATGAAGCCCTCCGCAGCAGCGTGCGGGAACGTCTCGCCCGTGCCGTAGGACGCGAGCGTCTCGGCGTAGAGCATGTGCGGCGAGCGGCGACCGGTAACGACGGCTGCGTTCGGCCGCAACTCAACGCGGACCTCGCCCTCGACGAGCTCCTGCGTCCGGTCGACGAACGCGTCGATCGCCTCGCGGGCCGGGCTGAACCAGAGCCCTTCGTAGACCAGCTCCGTCCAGCGCTGCTCGAGCCCGCGCTTGATCCGCGCCTCGTCCTTCGTCAACACGACGTCCTCGAGCGCGGCGTGGGCCTGGATCAGCACGATCGCCGCCGGCGCCTCGTAGACCTCGCGGCTCTTGATCCCGACGGCGCGGTTTTCGATCATGTCGATCCGCCCGATCCCGTACGGGCCGGCGAGCGCGTTCAGACGCGCGATCAGCTCGGCGAGCGGCAGCTCCTCCCCGTCGAGCGAGACGGGCACGCCGGCTGCGAAGCCGATCGTGACCTCGACCGGATCCGGCGCATGAGCGGGGTCGCCGGTCAGGGCGTACGGCTCCTCGGGCGGCGCCGCCCACGGGTCCTCGAGCACGCCGGCCTCGATCGCGCGGCCGAACAGGTTCTCGTCGATCGAGAACGGCGAGGCCTGCGTCGCCTGGACGGGGATGCCCTTGGCCAGCGCGTAGTCGATCTCCTCGTCACGCGTCCAGATCCGGTCGCGCAGCGGAGCGATCACGTGCAGGCCGGGATCGGTCGCCTTGAAGGAGAGCTCGAAGCGGAGCTGGTCGTTGCCCTTGCCGGTGCAGCCGTGCACGACTGCCTCGGCTCCGAGCTCGCCGGCCAGCTCGGCCACGGCCTGCGCGATCACCGGCCTCGAGAGCGCCGACACGAGCGGGTACTTGCCCTCGTAGAGAGCGTTCGCCTTGATCGCCCGGGCGCACTGCTCCTCCGCGAACGCCTCCTTGCGGTCGACGAGCAGGACGTCGTCTGCGCCCGCCGCCTTCGCGCGCTCGATCGAGGCGTCGAGGTCGAACTCCTGGCCGACGTCGACGAGCACGGCGACCACCTCGTCGAATCCGTACCAGTCCTCCTTCAGCCAGCTGACGATGCAACTCGTGTCCAGGCCGCCCGAGAAGGCGACCACCGCCGTCCTGCCCATCCTGCTCCTCTCACTCGTTGCTGCATAGTATGCATAACTTCTGCATTTTTTGCAGGAGCTACGCTTCGCCCCATGGACGCCCGCTTCGTCGACTGTCGCCCGCGAGAGGCGTATCTCGCCGGTCACATTCCCGGCGCGGCGCATGCCGATCCGGAGCTCGATCTCACGGGCACGGACGGCGGCGGCCGCCATCCGCTGCCGACGGCGGAGAGGTTCGCGGCCTGGGCAGCGGGCGCGGGGATCGGCGAAGGCACGCTCGTGGTCGGTTACGACGACGACACGGGCTGGGCGGCGCGGCTCTGGTGGTTGCTCCGCCACTTCGGGCACGACGACAGCGGAGTGATCGCGCTCCCCGAGTGGCAGGGCCCCCTCCGCGGCGGCGAGGAGCAGCACGAGCGGGCTGACTTCCAAGCCCGGCCACGGACGGACGACGCTGCCCGACGCCGATGAGCTGCTCGAGCGGCTCGACGATCCGCACCTCACACTCGTCGACGCCCGCGCCCCCGAGCGCTGGCGCGGCGAGACGGAGCCGATCGACCCGGTCGCCGGTCGGATCCCCGGCGCTCGCAACCGCTACTTCCTCGACGAATCACCGCTTCCACCCGAGCTGCTCGACGCGGACGAGCTCGTCGTCTACTGCGGCTCCGGGGTGACGGCGTGCGCGGTCCTGCATGAGCTCCACCTCGCCGGCCGCACGGATGCACGCCTCTACCCGGGCTCCTTCAGCGAGTGGTACTCGCTGGGACCGGTCGAGCGCGACTGATTCAGCCGCGCAGGCTCGCGCCGCAGCCTACGCGACGGTTGCGGCCAGCTCGTGGGCGCGGTGGGCGGAGATGCCCATCCGCTGTGCCCGCACGAGCTCGTGCTCACCGTCCTCGAGCTCGACCAGCGGCAGCATCGAGACGTCCCGCAACCTGAGGCGCACGGAGAGGCCCTCGGTCGCGAAGTACGGACTGAGCTCGTTCGCCAGTTTCCCGGTGAAGGGATCGCTCCGCCAGCCGTCCTCGTCGTCCCAGAGCTCGCCGAGCGCGGCCACGTCGGCCGGGCTGACCTCGATCCAGCTGCCGTAGCCGAAGCGGCCGTCCTCTTCCGGGATCGGCAGCTCCAGGAGCCCTCGCACGAAATGGCGGTCACGGTCGGCGGCGTGCAGCACCGCGAAGTCGTCCTCGACCCAGGCGCGCCGCTGACGCTCCTCCTCGTCGAGCAGGAAGATCGGCTGCGGCAGACCCAGGCGGATGTCACGGGTCTCGCCCGCGTGCGTCTCGCCACAGACCGTGCAGGTGAACGCCACGTCTACCTAGGCGGCCGTCGCGGTGCCGGGGAGGTACTGCTGCCAGCCGTGCGGGATCGTCGGTGTCGCGAGGTGAATGAAGAGCACGGGCGCCGGAGCCCTCGGCTGCCGCTTCAGGTGCAGACCGGAGTCCTCGAGCGAGCGGTCGCCCTTGCGCAGGTTGCAGGGCGCGCAGGCGGTGACGACGTTCTCCCAGATCGACTCGCCCCCCTTGGAGCGCGGCACGACGTGGTCGAGCGTCAGCCGGCCGCCGGCGCTGCCGCAGTAGACGCAGCGCCAGCCGTCGCGGGCGAACAGCGCGCGCCGCGAGATCTTGCGCTGGATCGCACGCGGGACGCGGACGTACTGGACGAGCCTGATCACGTGCGGCCACACGAACGTGCTGGTCGCCGAACGAAGCTCCTTTGGGAGGCTCTCCAGCACCTCGGCCTTCCCCTTCCAGACGAGCACGTGCGCGCGCCGCACCGAGCAGACGTTGAGCGGCTCGTAACTTGCGTTCAGGACGAGGACCTGTTGCAACTCGGGCGAAGCGTATCCGACAGATCCGCTGCTATCTCGCCATTGCTCGTTCGACGGCTTCCAGCTCTTCGGGGGACAGTGCGACCGGGGCGCGGCCGCGATCGAGCTCCTTCACGTAGAGGCGCGCGTAGTCGCGACCCTGGATCGCGGTCACGACCGTCCCGGTCCGGTTCGCGTCGAGGAACGCGAACGACGCGGACTGATGGCCGCCGGTGCCGGCGTACGCGTCGTACCGGACGACCGCCGTGTTCGTGAGGGAGCCGTCGACGCGCCGGTCGACCCGCGCGAGCCCCGCCGCGATCTCGTCGACCGCCCGGTGCAGGTCGTCGATCCGCCCCTGCAGCGAGACGGCGAAGTCGACGAGATCGGCGCGTCCGCCGCCGAGCAGCACTCGCTGCGAGGCACGCAGCCGGCGGACCCGCGTCAGGAGCCAGGCGCAGACTCCGAGCGCGATCGCGGCGGCCGCCGCGGCGGCGAGCGCAACAACCCCTTCCCAGCCCATCAGTGGCTCGCCCGGTAGCGATTTCGCGTTGCTGGCGTACGAGCTGCAAGCGAGGCAAGGACGCAGGGAGCGGCCATACACGAGTGTATGGCCGCGACTGAGGACGAAGCATCGCGCCGCAGATCGTGCGCCAGCGGCGCCCTAATTGCTGCCGGGCGGGCCACTACGCGCCGAGCGAGAAGATGACCGGGTACTCGGCCGAGTTGTTCTGCGTGTTCGTCTCGCCGGGAACCGGATCAACGTCGATGCGCATGATCCGGCGCTCGCCGAAGTCGACCGAGGGGAAGTCGCGGAAGACGACGGTCTTCGTCTCGCCGGGATTGATGATGTCGATCGTCTGCTTCTTCACGATCGGCGTCGGGCTCTGCTGGATCGTCAGCGTCACCGGGATCTTGACCTCCTGATGGTCGCCGGTGTTGGCGACGGCGACGGCGAAGGCGAGGTCGGTCGAGGCCTCGACGGTGTTCTCGGTGGAAGTCGAGAGCTGCTGGCCGCCCGGCAAGGATCGCACTGATTCGATCCCCGATCCGTGCAGGCCGGTCGGCGTGCCGCCGCTCGCGGCGGCCGAGCCGTTGATCCGCTCCCAGATCGGCACCATCGAGCGCGTGCTCGCGAGATCCGGCGTCTGGACGAAGTTCGAGTCGGGCACCTCGACGCCGGTCACGTCCTGCTCCTGCAGGACGGCGACCGCGCGCGTCTTGAAGCGGTCGTCCCAGACGACGTCGCTCGTGACCAGGCGCTCGGCCTGGGCGGCCAGGAGCTCGCCCGCCGCCGCGGCGTCCTTCGACCCCTGGGTGCGCTTGAACGCCTCCGCGATGCCCGCGAGCCCGGCGACGCGGAACTCGAGCGACTCGACGCCCGAAAGGTGCGAGCCCCGGAGCGGCCCCGGCGGATCGAGGTCGCGCGCCCGCGTGGCGCCGATCTCCTGCTGTTGGACGAGCCCGGCGAGCTGCTTCTGGAGGGCTGCAGGCTTGATTCCCGGCGTCGTCAGCACGTCGCTGAACTCACGCCCCACCCGCTCGGAGTCGCGCGCCACCGCCGAGACGTCGGTCATGTAATCGGAGTACGCCTCGCGTTTCTGCTCTTCCTGACAGCTCTGCACCCAGAGCAAGAGCAGGACGACCAGCAGGATCGCGAAGGCGATCAGCCCGAGCAGGCGGAGAAGTGGTGTGAAGCCGGCGCGCGGCCGGATCGGGCCACGCGGCAAGCGCGGCCCACGGCCGCCCAGTGGACGCCGCAGAGTCCGCTCGCCCGTGCCGGATGCCTCCTGCGTGACCGGCTCGTCGAAGAAGTCGAACTCGAAGTCTGAGTCGCGCTCGCTCATGGAAGAAACCGTTTTCGAACGGGGCCACTGTAACGACTGCCCCGGCCGGGCAGGATTCGCTCGGGCCGCGGCCAACCCACCTGAGGTCGTGTCAGTCGCTGCCCAAGCGCTTCCGAGCCGGGAGCTCGTCCTCGGCCGCTACCGCCCGCTGCGACCGCTCGGCAGCGGCGGATCGGGCTCCGTCTGGCTCGCCCGCGACGAGAGGAACGGGCTCGACGTCGCGCTGAAGATCATTCCGAAGGAGGGCAAGGCGGCCGACCGGGCCGAACGCGAGGCTGAAGCGGCATCCCGCCTCCGCCACGAGCGCTGCCTGCGCGCCTACGGGTTCGGCTCCGACAGCGGCCACGTCTACATCGCCTACGAGTATGTCGGCGGCACCACCCTTCGCGACGCGATGCGCTCGGGCGAGCTGGGCGACGCTCAGGCCGTGGAGGCGGCCGCCCAGATCCTGGACGGACTCGCACATGCGCACGGCCGCGGGATCGTCCATCGCGACGTCAAGCCGTCGAACGTCCTCCTCGCCGCGGACGAAGGCGTCTCCGTGCGCCTGCTCGACTTCGGGCTGGCCCAGTTCGACGAGGCCGAGACGCTCACCGCCGTCGGCGACGTGCCGGGAACGCTCGCCTACATCTCACCCGAGCGGCTGCGCGGCGAGGAGGCGTGCCCGGCGAGCGACGTCTGGGCGGTCGGGATCCTGCTCTGGGAGGCGCTCGCCGCGAAGCACCCGTTCTGGGGCGTGCCGCTGCAGCAGATGGCCGCGACGATCGAGTCCGGCCCGCCGCCGCTCGAGGCCGAGCGGCCCGACCTACCCCAGCGGCTGCTCGACGCGCTCGGCGGCGCCCTCGCCCACGACCCGGAGAAGCGGCCGTCCGCCGCGGCGCTCGCGAAGGAGCTTCGTGCGGGGTTCGCGGTGCGGAAGCGTGCGAAGAAGGTCGAACGTGTCGTTCCGACACAGAGCGCGCTCCTCCGCTTCGCGCCGGCCGCCGCGGCCTCCGTCGCGACTCTGGTCGGGGCGACGATGCTTCCGTTCTTCCCCACCCTTTGGGCACCTGCGCTCGCCGTCGCCGCCGGCGGGATCGCGTTGCGCGCCCCGCGGGCGGGCCTCGCGCTCGCGCTCGCGGCGCCCGTCCTCCCGCTCGGGAACCTCGCACTGGGCCTGGCGCTCCTCTACGGCGCGTTCGCGCTCGGCTGGCTCGTGCTCTCGTGGAAGGACTCCCGCGCAGGGCTCATGTTCCTGTCCGGCGTGCTCCTGGCCCCCCTGGGGCTCATCGCGCTCGTCCCACTCGCCGTGCAGCCGGTGCGCGGCCACGTGCGCCGCGCGGCGCACGCGCTGGCCGCGGTCGGTGTGGCGGCTCTCGCCGCGGGGCTCCGCGGGGATGCTCTCCCCTTTGGACAGGGGTCGCCGGAGGCCGCTCGAGGTGGCGGGGACGGAGAGCGCCGTGTCTGCCGCCGCGGCGATCGCAACCACCGTCCCGATCGGACTGGCGCTCGGGGCGGCGGCGCTCGCTGCGACCGCAGTCGCGCTTCCCTACGCACGCACGCCCTGGCGGACCGCGGCCCTCGGCGCGGGTGCGCTCGCCGTCACGATCTTCGCGGTCCCCACCGCTCCGGCGGCGCCGCTCGTCGCCGCCGTCTGGCTCACCTGCGCCGTCGTCGCCGCTCGGGAATCCCGCGGCGCCTGGCGCGCCGGTCGCGGCACGTAGGCCGGTGGAACAGTACGGACGTACGGGCCGCCGCAGAGCGCCGCGAACGGCCCTGCTTCATCTGCCCGCCTACGGCGGGACGCTGCGCCGGAGGCCGGCTCCGCCGGCCGGGAGGCGCAGCCGTCCAGGAGTCGCGGGGCCCGCGGCGCAGCCGACCGGGAGCGGCAGGGCGAGCATTAGACTCGGAGGCCTCGGGAAGGGTCCCGAGCCCGCAATGAGCGTCCTCCGCAGCATCGAGCAGAAGATCGAAGGCCTCTTCGAGGGCATGTTCGGGCGCGCGTTCCGGACGCATGTCCAGCCGGTCGAGCTCGCCCGCAAACTGGCGAAAGAGATGGACGAGCACCGCACGATCTCGGTCTCGCGCGTCTACGTCCCGAACGAGTACTCCGTCTACCTCTCCGAGCCCGACCGGGAGCAGTTCACGGGCTACGAGGGCTCGTTGATCGGCGAGCTGCAGGACTACCTCGTCGAGCACGCCCGGCGTGAGAGCTACGCCCTCTTGACCCCGCCGAACGTAGTGATGCTGACCGACGCCGACCTCTCCGTCGGAGAGTTCGGCATCGCGACGCGCATGGTGCAGCCGGAGGACCAGCGGCCGCCGCGGCCGGACGAGCCGGCGGCTCAGCTCGAGCCGGGCTCGACCATGATCTACAAGGCGAAGCCGCCGCAGCCCACGGAAGCCGTCTCTCCCGCAGAGCTCGGCGTCGAGCCTGAGACGGTCTCGCTCGAGCTGAACGGCCGCCGGCACGCGATCGAAGGAAGCAAGGCCGTACTTGGCCGCTCGAAGGACTGCGACGTGCAGGTGCACGACGCCAACGTGTCGCGCCGGCACGCCGAGCTGCACCGCGAGGGCTCCGCCTGGTGGGTCGTCGATCTCGACTCGACGAACGGAACGGAGCTGAACGGCAAGCGCGTCCAGCGGGCCAAGCTCACGGACGGCGACACGCTCTCGCTCGGCGGCGCCGAGCTCGTCTTCTCGCGGAAGGCAGTATGAGTGCACAGTCGATCGCCGTCGACGAGGCTCTGCTCGCACTCAAGATCGCCTTCATCGTCCTCCTCTACCTCTTCATCTGGCGGATCGTCCGCGCCGCGAGCCGCGACTTCCGCCCCGGCGGCACCGCACCGGCACAGGAGAGCGTGATCATGCGACCGGGGGAGGCGGCGAGTCTCGGCCTCGCGCCGGTGCGGCGTGCGCGCCTGGTCGTGCTCGAGAGCCCCGCGCTCGACGCCGGCCGGGAGGTGCCGATCGACTCACTGCCCGTCGCGATCGGCCGCGGCACCCAGAACGAGGTGCCGCTCGACGGCGACGAGTTCGCCTCGGCGCAGCACGCCCGCTTCGAGGCCAAGCGGGACGGTCTCTGGGTGGAGGACGTCGGCTCGACGAACGGCACCTTCGTCAACGGCGCGCGCGTGACGACGCCGCGGCGGCTCGCAAAAGGGGACGTCGTCCGCGTCGGCCAGACCGACTTCAGGGTGGAGGTCTGATGCGCGCTGCGGTCCGGACCGACACCGGGCGCCGCAGGCGCCGCAACGAGGACGCGTACGTGTGCGAGCCGCCGCTCTTCGCGATCGCGGACGGGATGGGCGGCGCACAGGCGGGCGAGGTCGCCTCGGGGCTGGCGGCTGCCGTTCTCGCCGAGGCGGGCGGAGACGAGCGTGGCGAGGATCGCGTCAGGTCGCTGATCCAGGAGGCGAACCGACGCGTGTTCCGGCGCTCGAGCGAAGACGCGGCCGCATCGGGGATGGGCACGACGATGACGGTCGCCCTCGTCGACGCCGACACCGGGACGATCGTGCTCGGCCACGTCGGCGACTCCCGCGCCTACCGCGTCCGGGGCGGCGAGCTCGACCAGCTGACCGAAGACCACTCCCTCGTCGGCGAGCTCCGGCGGAGCGGCCAGCTCTCGCGCGAGGAGGCGGAAGCGCACCCGCAGCGCTCCGTGATCACGCGCGCGGTCGGCACCGAGCCGGACGTCGACGTCGACCTCGAGACGATCCGCGCCGAGCCCGGCGACCTCTTCCTCCTCTGCTCGGACGGGCTGACGGACATGGTCTCCGACGGCGAGATCCTCTCGCTCCTCGAGGAGAGCAATGACCTCGACGCGGCCGCGCGTGCGCTCGTCGACGCCGCCAACCGGGGCGGCGGCGAGGACAACATCACCGTCGTGCTCTTCCAGCTCGACGGCGCGGTCGAATCACCGCCGGCAGCGCCTGTGATCGACGACGACGAGGACACCCTCTCGGGGCTCGACCCCGTTCCGGCGGTCGACACGGCCGTGATTCCCGCCGCAGAAGTCGAAGCGCACGTGCAGGCACAGGCCGAGGCGGAGGCCGAGACGGACGAGCACGGCCGCCGCCTCCTCCCGCTGCTCCTGCTGCTCCTGGTGCTCGTTGCGATCGCCGTTCTCGCGGTCTGGGGGCTCACACGCTGAGCCGCCGCACACGATGTCCCTGAGAAACCGCGAGCTCGCGAACCTCCTCGCCGTCGGCGTGCTCACCGCGATCGGCTTCGCGAGCGTCTACATCGCCCGCTCCTCGCTGGTCGACTCGACCTCGCTCACCTACGCCGGCATCTTCATGGGGCTCTATCTCGCGGCACACCTCGTGACGCGCGCGGTCGTCCCGTGGGCCGACCCCGTCTTGCTGCCGCTCGCCGCGCTGCTCTCGGCGATCGGCGTCACCACGATCTACCGGCTCGATCCGGACGACGCCTTCCGGCAGAGCCTCTGGATCATCTGCGGCGTCGGCCTCTTTTCGCTGACGTTGATCGCGCTCCGGCGCGATTACCGCGTGCTCGAGACCTACAAGTACCTGTTCGGGATCGCCGCGATCACGCTGATGGCGCTGCCGGCGTTGCCGGTGATCGGACAGTCGATCAACGGCGCGCGGCTCTGGGTGCGGATCGGGACCTTCCAGTTCCAGCCCGGCGAGCTGGCGAAGATCTTCTTGATCATCTTCCTCGCCGGCTACCTGCGGGAGAAGCGTGAGGTGCTGGCGCAGGGCCGGCTCAAGGACTTCGGCCCGCTGCTCCTGATCTGGGGCGCCGCGATGCTGGTGCTCGTCCAGACGAATGACCTCGGCAGCGCGCTGCTCCTGTTCGGGATCTTCCTCGCCATGCTCTACGTGGCCACGGGACGCGCGTCCTTCGCGGCCGCCGGCCTGGCGCTCTTCCTCGGCGGAGCGGCGCTCGTCTACCGGTACGTCGACCACGTCCAGGAGCGGGTCACGATCTGGCTGCAGCCGTGGACCGAGCAGCCGGTCTACTGCGCCCAGACGGGCGAGCTGGCGCTGCGTCAGGACTGCGGCTCGTTCCAGCTCGTCAAGAGCCTCTACTCGATCGGGAACGGCGGCTTCGGCGGTACAGGCCTCGGCAGGGGCACGTTCACCACGACCGCGGGCGATCCGATCATCCCGTTCCTGAACACGGACTTCATCTACTCGGCGATCGCGCAGGAGGTCGGGCTCGTCGGCGCCGCCGGGCTCCTCCTCGTCTTCATGCTCTTCGTCGCGCGAGGCTTCCGCATCGCGCTGACGGCGGACGACGGCTTCTCGAAGCTGCTCGCAGCCGGGCTCACCTTCGGCTTCGCGCTGCAGACCTTCATCATCGTCGGCGGCGTGCTGCGCGTGATCCCGCTGACCGGGATCACGCTGCCGTTCGTCTCCTACGGCGGCTCGAGCGTCGTCGCCAACTTCATCCTGCTCGCACTGCTCCTGCTCGTCTCGAACCGGGCGAACGCGCTCGCGCGGGGGTCGGCATGAACCGGCAGATCACGCGGCTCGCGTTGACGGGCGTCGGCCTCATCGTCGTGCTGGTGGTGGCGACGACCTACTGGCAGGCGTGGGCCGCCGGTGACCTCGCCGACCGGCAGGACAACCAGATCGAGCGGGTCGCACAGTTCACGATCAAGCGGGGCGAGATCAGGAGCAGGGGCCTGACGCTGGCGCGAAATCAGGCGCGGAAGGTCGGCGGGCGAACGCTCTACTTCCGCGAGTACCCGCAGCGGGGGCTCGCCGCCCACGTGCACGGCTACTCCACCCAGTCGCGCTTCCGGACAGGCCTCGAGCGCTCGATGAACGACTACCTGACAGGGCAGAACGCCAATCTCTCGACCGTCGTCGACACAACGCTCGACCAGCTCACGGGCGCGACGATCACCGGAAACGACCTCGTGCTCACCCTCCACCCACGCGCCCAGCGGGTCGCGCTGGAGTCGCTCGGGTCGCGCTGCGGCGCCGTCGCCGTGATCGAGGTGAAGACGGGCAAGGTTGTCGTCCTGGCCTCGTCGCCGACCTACGACCCGAACGACGTGGAGGAGAACTTCGACGACGTGACAGGGACCGACGCCGACTGCCGGCGCCCGGACGCGCTGCTCAACCGGGCGACCTCGGGCCTGTACGCGCCCGGCTCCACCTTCAAGGTGCTGACCGCCGCGGCCGCGATCGACGCCGGTCGCTTCACGCCGAACTCGAGCTTCTTCGACCCCGGCTACTGCGAGGTCTACGGCAAGCGGGTCAACAACTACGACACGACCCGGCCCTTCGGCCGGCTCAACCTGGCGGACGCCCTCAAGTACTCGGTCAACTCCGTCTTCTGCAACATCGGCAAGGAGCTCCGCGCCAAGCTGCTCGTGCGCTACGCCAAGCGGTTCGGCTTCTACGAGGACCCCCCGCTCGAGACGCCCTCGAGCGAGCGGGCGCCGAGCGGCCTCTACAAGGGCACGAAGCTCTTCGACCCGGCCGTGGACAGCGACGTCGACCCGGGCCGCTTCGCCTTCGGCCAGGAGCGGCTGCTGGTGACGCCGCTGCAGATGGCGATGCTCGCCGGGACGATCGCGAACGACGGGGTCCTCATGCGGCCCTACGTCGTCGACCGCGTCGTCGCACCCGACGGCTCGATCGTCGTCCGCAACCGGCCTGACGAGATCCGCCGTGCGGTGAGCCCGGAGACGGCGCGGGCGGTGCAGGAGATGATGGTGGCCGCGGTCGAGGGCGGCACCGGCACGGCGGCCCGGATCCCGGGCGTCCGAATCGGCGGCAAGACGGGGACGGCGGAGACCGGCATCGCCGGCTTGAACACGACGTGGTTCATCGCCTTCGCGGGGCGCGGCGAGCCCGAGTACGCAATCGCGGTCGTCGTCGAACAGCAGAACTCGACCGGCGGTGAGACCGCCGCTCCGGTCGCACGAGACGTCTTGCAGGCGCTCCTGGGAGGGGCGGCGAACTCCTAACCTGTACGCCCATGGCTGCCGGCGACACCCTCATCGACACGCTCTTCGACAGTCGCTACCAGATCGCCCGGAAACTGGGCTCGGGCGGGATGGCGAACGTCTATCTCGCCTACGACCAGGAGCTCGGCCGGCGCGTCGCGATCAAGATCCTCGACGACCGGCACGCGAGCGACGAGCAGTTCATCGAGCGGTTCCGCCGCGAGGCGCAGAACGCCGCCGGCCTCTCGCACCCGAACATCGTCTCGATCTACGACCGGGGCGAGGCTGAGGGCACCTACTACATCGCGATGGAGCACATCGAGGGGCGGACGCTCAAGGAGCTCCTCGTCGCCCGCGGGCCTTCGCCGCTCGGGATCGCGATCGACTACACCCGCCAGATCCTGTCGGCCCTGCGCTTCGCCCACCGCAACGGCATCGTCCATCGCGACATCAAGCCGCACAACGTGATCGTCGACGGCGACGGTCGTGTGAAGGTAATGGACTTCGGGATCGCGCGCGCGGGCGCGGCGAGCCAGATGACGGAGGCGGGCTCCATCATCGGCACGGCCCAGTACCTCTCGCCCGAGCAGGCGCGCGGCGCGCCGGTCGACCAGACCTCCGACCTCTACTCGACCGGGATCGTCCTCTACGAGCTGCTCACCGGCACGGTCCCGTTCACCGGCGACACCCCCGTCGAGATCGCGATGAAGCACCTCTCCCAGACCCCGGTGCCGCCGTCGGCTCTCCGGCCCGAGGTCCCGCGCGATCTCGACTACGTCGTCCTCCGGGCGCTCGCCAAGGACCCTGCCGACCGCTACCACTCCGCCGAGGAGATGGACTCCGATCTCGAGCGGATCGCCCGCGGGATCGGCGTCTCGGCGGAGACCGCGGAAGCTGCGACGACGGTGCTCTCGCGCGGCGAGCTCGGCGAGGCGGCGACAACGGCCGGCGCGGCAGCCGCCACGACCTACACGCCGGGCCGCTACTACGAGTACGACGAGGCGCCGCGCACCCGCTCGATCTGGCCGTGGCTGCTCGCGCTCCTTCTGCTCGTCGCCGCGGTCACGGGCGGCTGGTTCGCCTGGCAGGAGCTCCAGGACCAGCTGAGCGCCGCCGAGCCGGTCGCCGTACCCGACGTCGACGGCGTCGCGGAGCAGCTGGCGGTGGACGACATTCGCGAGGCGGGCTTGAAGGAGCTCGTCCAGCGAGAGCCCAACGCCGACACGAAAGAAGGGATCGTCTTCGAACAGGACCCGCAGCCGGGGGAGCGGATCGAGCGCGGCAACTTCGTCACGATCATCGTCTCGAGCGGGCCGCCGAAGACCCGCGTTCCGGACGTTGTCGGCCAGAGCAGGGACGCGGCGGTGGCGGCGCTCGTCAACGCGGGACTCGAGGTGAATGTCATCCAGGTGAACTCCCTCGAGCCCGTGAACACCGTCACGGCGATCGACCCGAAGGCCGGTACGGAGCTGATCGAGGGGTCGACGGTGCGTGTCAACGTCTCGAAGGGGCCGAAGCCGATCACCGTCCCGAACGTGATCGGCAGCGCGTTCGAGTCGGCCGAATCGCAGCTCCAGGGCGTGGGCTTCGCAGTGGCGCGGCAGGACGTCGA
Organism: uncultured Gaiellaceae bacterium; assembly: GCA_963802765.1. GTDB lineage: Bacteria > Actinomycetota > Thermoleophilia > Gaiellales > Gaiellaceae > Gaiellasilicea. Next base: position 412,055 of record CAWDJZ010000013.1, on the reverse strand, counting down.
CGACCCCGAGCCCGCGGGGATCGTCGTCGGCCAGAATCCGGCCGCCGGCTCGCAGCAGGCGAAGGGCTCCGTGATCACGCTCCAGGTCTCCCGCGGCCCGCAAACCTCCCGGATCCCCGACGTCACGAGCCAGACGGAAGCCGGGGCGACCGCCCAGCTGGAGACGTCGGGGTTCCAGGTGCAGGTGGTCGAGGAGATCATCGAGGACGAGAGCCTCGACGGGCGCGTGCTCTCACAGGATCCCGAGGGCGGCACCGAGGCCGAGCAGGGGACGACGGTCGTGATCGTGGTCGGGCGTTTCGAGGCGCCGCTGCCCGAGGAGACGCCGCCGCCGACCGAGCCCACCATCACGCAGCCCACGTTCACCCAGCCGTGAGCGTCGCTCGCCTGCGGCTCGCTCCCGCGGGGGAAACCATGTTTCCCCCGCGAGCCCCCTTCTTCTCGTGTCATGTGGGGGAACCTCCCGGTTCCCCCACACCCCCTCCCCCGTTTCAACGGCCAAGGATCAGCCGTTGAAACGACGGCTGCGCGTCGCAGTCGTCGCCGGCGGGCGCTCGAGCGAGCACGAGATCTCGCTCGCGTCGGCGCGGTCGGTGCTGGACGCGCTCGACCCCGAGCGCTACGAAACGACGACGATCGCGATCGGACGCGACGGCCGCTGGGCGCTCGAGGGCGCAAGCAACAGACTGTTACAAGGCTCCGTCACGGAGACGCTGCCGGTGCTCGCCGACTCGAGACCGGCGCAGGCGCTCGGGGCCGTCGACGTCGTCCTCCCCGTCCTGCACGGCCCGTTCGGCGAGGACGGCACCGTCCAGGGCCTGCTCGAGCTCGCGAATGTGCCGTACGTCGGCCCCGGCGTCGCGGCCTCGGCCCTCTGCATGGACAAGGACCTGTTCAAGGCCGTGCTCCGCGACCGCGGCATCCCGGTCACGCGCAACGTCACCCTTCGCCTCGGCGACGAGCTCGAGAACCCGTTCGGATACCCGGTGTTCGTGAAGCCGGCCCGGCTCGGCTCCTCGGTCGGGATCTCGAAGGCTCACGACGAGGCGGAGCTCGAGGAGGCGGTCGCACTCGCGCGCCGCCACGACGAGAAGGTGCTCGTCGAGGAGTTCGTCGCCGGCACGGAGGTCGAGTGCGGCGTCCTCGGCAACCTGCGCCCGCCGCCGCTCGCGTCCGTCGTCGGCGAGATCGTGCCGCACGCGGAGTGGTACGACTACGCCGCCAAGTACGACGAGGGCGGCTCGGACATCATCGTGCCCGCGCGCATCCCGGCGGACGTGGCGGCACGCGTGCAGGAGCTCGCGGTCGACTCGTTCATCGCCACCGAGTGCGAGGGCATGGCGCGCGTCGACTTCTTCGTCCGCGAGGGCGGCGAGGTGGTCGTGAACGAGCTCAACACGATCCCGGGCTTCACGGCCACGAGCGTGTACGCGCGGCTGTTCGAGGCGTCCGGGATCCCCTACGCCGAGCTGCTCGACCGGCTGATCGAGCTCGCGCTCGAACGCCACGAGCGTCGCCTGGACCTCGAGTACTAGGAGGAGCTGGCCTCGACCTCGTTGACGTGCGCGACGCCGTCGAGGCCGGTGATCCAGACGAGGTAGTAGCGCGCAGCGGGCCCGTCGAGGTCCCAGACCGTGTTCGCATCGACCGACTTTCCGCCGGCCACGGTCTCGAACGGGCCGTCAGGCGAGTCGCCCGCCCGGATCTCGGCCGTGAAGCCCGGCGTGTCGGTCGTGACGGCGAGCTGCGCCGGCTCGCTCGGCTCGCCTGCGTCGAGCACCAGCCCGACTCCCGGCTTCGTGAAGGCCTGGTAGGTCTCGGTCGTCCAGTACGTCGACGGGTCCCGGTCGGTCGCGTCCTGGACGCGCTCGCTGTGCTCCTCGCTGTCGCCGTCCGGGTCGTAGGACGCGATCCCCTGGAGCTGCACCGGCCCGGCCGCCGCCGAGCCTGTCCCGTCTCCGTCGCGCACGAGCAGGTAGCCGCCGACCAGGGCGGCGGCGACGACGAGTGCGATTACAAGGAGGAGAAGAAGAGGCACACGGCGGCGCTCACGCCGGGGACGACGTCGCGCGGGCGCCGGCGGCCGGCTTCCTGACGATCATCGTCGCCTCGCCGTCCTCTTTCGCGTCGAGGTCGGCGAGGCACGCCTGCAGTTCGCCCACGACCTCGTCCATCGAGGCAGGACGGTCGGAGGGCTCCTTCGCCAGGCAGCGCTCGACCAGGGAGGCGAGGCGGAGGGGCACGTCGGGACGGCGGTCGAGCACGTTCGGCACCGGCTCGTTGACGTGCTTCATCGCCACGGTGAGGAAGCTGTCGCCGGGGAACGGCACGTCGCCGGCGAGCAGCTCGTAGAGGACGGCGCCGAACGAGTAGACGTCGGTGAGCGCGTCGACACGTTCCCCACGCGCCTGCTCGGGCGCGATGTAGTGGCTCGTGCCGAGCACGGTGCCCGTCTCCGTGGTGCTCGCGGTTCCAAGCGAGCGGGCGATCCCGAAGTCGGTGACTTTGGCGCGGCCGTCGGTGTCGAGGAGCACGTTCTGCGGCTTCACGTCCCGGTGCACGAGCCCCTGGCCGTGAGCGAACGCGAGCGCGCGGCCGACCTCGAGGCCGAGCTCGAGCACCCTGCGCACGGGCAGCGGCCCCGCGCGCTCGACGAGCTCCTTCAGGTCGTCGCCGTCGACCAGCTCGAAGACGATGTACTCCCTGCCCGCGTCCTCGCCACGATCGATCACGGTGACCACGTTGGGGTGCGAGAGCTGGGCGACGGAGCGCGCCTCACGCCGGAAGCGCTCGACGTGGTCGTCGTCGCCGAGGTACTGGGGGTGCAGGATCTTGAGCGCCACGTTGCGCTCGAGGAGGGTGTCGAAGGCGCGGTAGACGCTCGACATGCCGCCGCTGCCGAGCACCTCTCCGAGCTCGTACCGGCCCGCGATCAGGTCGCGCTCTGCCACCGAAGGTCTAGCCGAGCACGTGCGCGAGCGCGTCTTCCCACGCCGCGAGCGCCTCGTCGAGCTCGGCGTCGGTGAGGACGAGCGGCGAGAGGACGCGGATCACGTTGCCGTGCACACCGGCCTTGAGGAGGAGGAGGCCGCGGTGCATCGCCGCGTCGATGACCGCCTGGGCCAGCTCGGGAGCGGGCTTCTTCGTCGCCGGGTCGGCGACGAGCTCGATCGCGAGCATCGCGCCGAGGCCGCGCACGTCACCGATCGCGGCGAACCGCTCCTGCCAGGCGAGCATGCGGGCCCGCATCGTCTCCCCGATCGAGACGGCGCGATCGCAGAGGCCCTCGTCGTCGATCACGTCGAGCACGGCGAGAGCAGCCGCCTGCGCGACCGGATTGCCGACGTACGTGCCGCCGACGGCGCCGTCGTGCGCCGCGTCGAGGATCTCGGCCTTCCCGAGCACGCCGGAGAGCGGGAACCCGCCGGCCATCGACTTCGCGATCGTGATCAGGTCGGGCTCGACCCCGTAGTGCTCGAGCGCGAAGAGCTTGCCCGTCCGGGCAAAGCCGGTCTGCACCTCGTCGGCGATGAGGCAGATCCCGTGCTCGTCGCAGATCGCGCGGAGACCCTCGAGGAACTCCTGCGGCGCGGGCAGGAAGCCGCCCTCGCCCTGCACAGGCTCGACGATGATCGCCGCGACCTGCTCGGCCGCGACCTCGGTGACGAAGAGCCCGCGCACCTCTGCGAGGGCGGTCTCGGCGTCTGGCCCCCGGTAGGCCTGGGGGAACGGCGCGCGGTAGACCTCCGGCGCGAATGGGCCCATCCCGGCCTTGTACGGGTGCGGCCGCGACGTCAGCGTCACGGAAAGGAGCGTCCGCCCGTGGAACGCTCCCTCGAACGCGATCACGGCAGGGCGGCCCGTGGCGAGGCGCGCGAACTTGACCGCGTTCTCGACCGCCTCGGTGCCCGCGTTGAAGAACGCTGCCTTCGCGGGCACTGTGAAGGGCGCGCGGGCCAGGAGGCGCTCGGCGAGCTCGACGTACGGCTCGTAGGGGACGACGGTGAAGTCGGTGTGGATGAAGCGGCCGAGCTGCTCAGCCGCGGCCTCGACGACGCGCGGATGCGCGTGACCGACGTTGAGGCAGCCGACCCCGCCCGTGAAGTCGATGAACACGTTGCCGTCGACGTCGACGAGCGTCGCGCCTCGACCCTCCTGGGCGACGATCGGGAGCAGGATCGACTTCGCGTTCGCTATCACGCGTGCCTTCCGCTCCAGGATCTCCGCGGAGCGCGGCCCGGGGATCGCGGTGCGGATGTCGATCGTCTTCGTGGCCGCCATGGGCGGGCAGCGTAGCCGAATAGGCTGCGCCGATGGACGAGCGAGACCTCGATCCCGACCCGCTCCGGGAGTTCACGCGCTGGTTCGCCGAGGCGGGCGCGGCGGGCGTTGCGAGGCCCGAGGCGATGGCACTGGCGACGGCCGACCGAAAGGGCCGGCCGTCGGCCCGGATGGTGTTGCTGAAGGGCGCGGACGAGCGCGGCTTCGCCTTCTACACGAACTACGAGAGCCGCAAGGGCGTCGAGCTGGAGCAAAACCCAGCGGCGGCGCTCCTCTTCCACTGGCAGGAGCTCGGCCGCCAGGTGCGCGTCGAGGGTGCGGTCGTGCGCGTCCCGGCGGAGGAGTCGGAGGCGTACTTCCGGACGCGGCCCGGCCCCAGCCGGCTCGCCGCCTGGGCCTCGCCGCAGAGCCGTCGCCTCACAGGCCGGGCCGAGCTCGACCGCCTCGTCGCCGAGGCCCGCTCGCGCTTCCCGGGAGCGGAGGTGCCGCTGCCGCCGCACTGGGGCGGCTTCCGGCTCGTGCCCGAGGCGTACGAGTTCTGGCAGCACCAGGCGGACCGCCTCCACGACCGCGTCCGCTACGAGCGCGAGGGCAACGGCTGGCGCCGGGAGCGGCTCGCGCCCTAGAGCAGGATCAGCGTTCTTTGAAGAGCGAGCGCGCCGTGTCGTGCGCGTCGGGGTCGTGTGTCTGCCAGAGGCGCTCGACGAGGCTGCCGAGCACGTCGCGGATGCCGATCATCCCGAGCAGGTGCTCCCCCTCCACGACCGGCAGGTGGCGGATCTTCCTGTCCCCCATCAGCCGCGCGGCGTCGAGCACGGCGACCCCGGCGTCGACCGTCACGGGCTCGCGCGTCATCACGTCTCCGACCCGCACGCTGTCGAGGTCGGTGCCGTCGCCGGCGAGAGCGAGGACGTCCCGCTCGGTGAAGATGCCGACGAGCTTGCCCGCGTCGGTGACGGCGACCGAGCCGACCCCCTCCTCGAGCATCCGCAAAACGGCGAGGCGCGCGGAGTCGCTCATCTCGACGCTCACGACCCGTGTCCTCATCACGTCGCCGATCGCCATGCGCGGCGATCGTAACAAGCGTTACGCAGGAGCGAGCGCGCCCGGCGTGTAGACGCCGAGCGGGTTCCAGAGCAGGTAGCCGCGGGCGCCCATCACGCGAGCGGCTTCGATCTGGGCTTTCACCTCGGCGAGCCCGTACGTTCTCCCGTAGGAGAAGTCCTGCAGCCAGGGGATCAGCTCGGCCTTCCCCTTCTGCATCTGCTTGCGGAAGTCGGACAGCGCCCACTCGACCGTCGGGCCCGGAGCGGCGTTTGGGCTCTCGAGACCGTACTCGCCGTCCCTGTAGTGGGACGGGTAGACCATCGGGTAGATCGCGTCGACGTACTTCGCGAGCCGCCGCGGCACCTGGCCGATGCCGAGGTCGCGGGTGGCCGCGAGCCCGAAGAGGTCGGTCGAGACCCTCACGCCGAGCGGCCTCAGCCGCTTCGTCGCGTAGTGGACGAACTCGGTGATCACCCAGCCCGGCGCCTTCTTCGTCTTGCCGGGGTAGACGATCTCGTCGACGTTGCCGTCGGTCGGGAAGCGGACGTAGTCGAACTGGATCTCGTCGAAGCCGGCTTTCGCTGCGACCTCGGCGATCGAGACGTTGTAGTCCCAGACCCGCTTGTCGTACGGGTTCGTCCAGCCGAGGCCCGCGTCGTTGCGCCAGATCGAGCCGTCCGGGCGCTTGATCGCGAGCCCGGGCCGGCCCGCCGCGAGGATCGGATCCTCGAAGACGACGACCCGGCCGATCAGGTAGACGCCCTTCGCGTGGACGAGACGCGCGACCTCGCGTGGCTTGTAGTACGACTTGGCGGCACCGACGCCGCGCGCGAGCGGGACCGACGAGGGGACGAAGCCGATCTCGCCGTTCTCGTCCTTGACGTCGAGCTCGAGCGTGTTCATGCCCTCGTCGACGAGCTTCAGGTACTCCTGCAGCTTCCCGTCGAGCGAGGCCAGGGCCATCGTCACGTGGATGCCGCGGACCTCCTTCGGGAGTGCACGCGGCGCGTTGGCAGCGGACTGCGCGGCCGGCCGCTTTGTCGGCGTGTCGCGGCTCGCGACGACCGTTTGCTTCTCCTCGCCGATCACGAACCTCGCCCCGACCGCGAGGACGGCCGTGAGGCCGAGGAGCAGGCCGAGCAGGACCACGCGGCGATGCCGGCGCCGGCGCCGCGCCGCCTCGCGGCGGGCGCGGAAGCGCTCGTTCGGCTCCATCGGCTCGAACAGCATCGACACGCGGCGGCGAACGGTATGTGGAAAACTTCTTCGCTGCAAGGAGAACCGTAGAATCCGGCGCGTGGTCCTGTCCGACCGGACGATCAAGGAGCTGCTCGGCGAGGGCCGGATCGAGATCGAACCGTACGACGAGACGCTGCTGCAACCGTCCAGCATGGACGTGCGGGTCGATCGCTACTTCCGCGTTTTCCGCAACTCCCGCTACCCCTACATCGACGTCAAGACCGAGCAGGAGGAGCTCACCGAGCTCGTCGAGATCGACGACGAGACCCCGTTCATCCTCCATCCGGGGGAGTTCGTGCTCGGATCGACGCTCGAGCGCGTGCGGCTCCCCGACGACCTCGTCGCCCGGCTCGAGGGAAAGAGCTCGCTCGGGCGACTCGGCCTCCTGATCCACTCGACCGCGGGCTTCATCGATCCCGGCTGGGACGGCCACGTGACGCTCGAGCTCTCGAACGTCGCCAACCTCCCGATCACGATCTACCGCGGGATGAAGATCGGCCAGCTCTCGTTCGTGCGGCTGTCCACAGCGGCCGAGAAGCCCTACGGCTCCGGCGGGCTCGGCTCCAAGTACCAGGGCCAGCAAGGGCCGACGCCGAGCCGCTACTGGAAGAACTTCGAGGCATGAAGGTCCTCGTCACCGGCGGAACCGGCTTCGTCGGCCCGGCCGTCGTCCGGGCGCTGCTCGACGCCGGGCACACGGTCCGCGTGCTCGAACGCGAGCCGGGGAAGGCAGCGCAGGCGGGGCTCGAAGGCGTGGAGGCCGTCCAGGGTGACATGGCCGATGCGGCCAGCCTGCGGAGCGCGGTCGACGGCCAGGATGCGGTCGTTCACCTGGTCGCGATCATCACCGGCAAGCCGGAGGAGTTCGAGCGCGTCATGGAGCAGGGGACACGCGACCTCGTCGCGGCGGCGAAGGAGGCGGGCGTGCGGCGATTCGTGCTCATCTCGGCGCTCGGCGTGACCGAGGAGACGAAGGACCTCGTGCCCTACTACCGCGCCAAGTGGGACATGGAGCGAACGGTGAAGGAGTCCGGGCTCGAGCACGTGATCTTCCGGCCGAGCTTCGTCTTCGGGCCCGGCGGCGCCGCGCTGCAGCAGTTCGCGAAGATTGCCAAGCTGGCTCCGGTCACGCCCATCGTCGGGCCGGGCACGCAGCGGCTGCAGCCGATCTGGATCGAGGACGTCGGCGCGTACTTCGAGGCGGGGCTCACGCGGCCTGAGGCGACGAACCGGACGTTCGAGATCGGCGGCCCGGACGTCGTCACCTGGAATGAGTTCTGGGAGCGGCTGAAGCGCACGCTCGGCATCCGCCGCCCCTCGATCCACCTGCCGTTCGGACTGATGCGGGCCCAGGCTGCTGTGCTGGAGAAGCTGCCGAAGCCGCCCGTCACGCGCGACCAGCTGAAGATGCTCGCGGCGGGTGACAGCGTCGTCACGAACACGGACGCGGTCGACACCTTCGGCCTGCCGCTCGTCCCGCTCGACGAGCAGCTCCGCCGTTCCACGGCCTAGCGACCCACGTGTCCGCAGCGGACGTGTGGGGTCCTGGCCCCAGCATGTCCAGCGCGGACGTGTCCTGAGACAGTCCCGGCACTCCGCTCGTGCGGCTCGACGAAAGAGCTCCGCGGCGCCCGCCGCCTGGCGACCCAGCTGTCCGCAGCGGACCTGTGGGGTCCTGGCCCCCTCATGTCCCTCGCGGACGTGTACAGGAGTGTCCCGCGGCTCCGGGCGCGCGACGCCTGCGCTCTGAAAAGACGAGGGGCCGCAGACGCGGCCCCTCGATCTTCGGTTACCAGCCTGGTATTGGCAGAGACGCTTCCTGCCGAAGCGGCGCGAGTCGTTCCGCGGGCCCCCTACGCTGGCTAGACGATTCCCCTTGCAGGTCCCAGGGGCACGTCCCTACCGGCTGGCACCTCCACTGCCCGTACTGGAAATCTCCACTGCCGGACCACCTCCTTTCCGCGGTAGCTCGACTGTAGCAGCACAGACGGCCGGCGCAGCACGGGAAGACCGGGCATAGGATCGGGGCATGAGCCGCAGGATCGACCTGCACGAGGACGCGCTCGTCGTCGACTACTCGGGGCTCGCCGCGCTCGCGACACTCACCGGCATCGTGCGCGTCCCGTACACGACGATCCGCTTCGTCTCGGTCGGCCTGACCGACCCGCCAGGTGCGCTCGCGTGGCGGATCGGGCTCTCGACGCCGCCGTTCGGCACGACGCAGCGCGGCCGCTTCCGCGAGCACGGCCGCTGGTCGTTCCTGGACGTCGATGATCGGGAGCGGGCGGTCGTGCTCGACCTCGCCGGGCACGAGTTCCGCCGCGTCGTGCTCAGCGTGGACGACCCCGAGACGCTGGCCGCGCGGCTGCGCGACCGGCAGCTCGACGAGACGCAGCCGTCCTAGACGTCGACGCGGACCCAGCCGTCCTCGACGCGGACCGGGAAGGTCGCGACCGGCTGGTAGGCCGGCAGCGTCAGCGCCGCTCCGGTGGTGATGTCGAAGCGTGAGCCGTGGCGTGGGCAGATGGCCACGCACTCGTCCGGCTCCCACTCGCCCTCGCAGAGAGGCCCGTCGTCGTGGGAGCAGCGATCCTCGATTGCGTACAGGCTGCCGTTGCAGTTGTAGACGCCGATCGCGATCGGCCCGGACCAGACGATCTTCACGTGCCCCGGCGGCAGCTCCGCCTCGGGGCAGACGTCGACGGTGGCCACTACGAGATCGTGAGGTCGTCGCCCTGGGCCCACTCGTCGGGGAGCGGCGTGCCCCTCGACTTGTGCAGCGCGACCTTCAGGACGCCGAGGCCGAGGATCGCGCACTTCAGGCGGACCGGCGTGAGCGGGATCCCGATCTCCTCGAGCAGCTCCTCCTTCGGCATCCGCGCCACCTCGTCCGCGTCCCGGCCGACCACGAGCTCGGTCAGCATCGAGGTCGCCGCCTGGGAGATCGCGCAGCCGCGGCCCTCGAAGCCGACGTCCGCGATCACGTTGCCATCGAACCGGAGCGACACGGTCACCTCGTCGCCACAGAGCGGATTCTGCCCCTCGGCCTGCGCATCGGGTGCATCGAGGAGCCCGTGCCCGCGCGGATTCTTGTAGTGGTCGAGGATGACCTCCCGATACAGCTGGTCGAACTCGCTCACGTCCCAGGCCGCCTTTCGCTCCCGCCCGGCGAAGCCGGGCTCCGCGAAAGGCTGACGCCGCTCGCGGCGCTCCAGCCGGCGGCCCGTACTTCCGTACTGTTCCACCGGCCTACGCACCGCGAGCGACGTCCCTGGAACGCGAGCAAACTCAAGCGAACACTTGCCTCGCTCGGTGCAGCCCGGCAACGAGGCGGTCGATCTCCTCGATGGTCGTGTAGAGGTAGAAACTGGCCCGGTTCGTCGCAACGACGCCGAGCCGTCGCATCAACGGCTGGCAGCAGTGGTGGCCGGCGCGGATGGCGACGGCCTCCATGTCGAGGATCTGAGCGACGTCATGGGGATGCACGCCCTCGACGTTGAAGGAAACGATCCCGGCACGGCGGTCGGCCGATGGCCCGTAGAGCGTTATCCACGGCAGCTCGGCGAGCGCGTCGAGCGCGTACGCCACGAGGCGGTGCTCGTGCTGCTCGATCGCGTCGAAGCCGACGTTGCTCAGGTAATCGATCGCGGCGCCGAAGCCGACCGCCTCCGCCATCGGCGCCGTTCCCGCCTCGAACTTGTGCGGGATCGCTCCCCACGTCGTCTTCTCGTCGCCGACCATGCGGATCATGTGCCCGCCGAGCAGGAAGGGCTCCATCCGCTCGAGCAGCTCGCCGCGACCCCAGAGCGCACCGGCACCGCTCGGCCCGCACATCTTGTGACCCGAGACCGCGAGGAAGTCGCAGCCGAGCGTTTGGGCGTCGAGCCGCCGGTGAGGGGCCGCCTGCGCGGCGTCGCCGACGACGATCGCGCCGCGCTCGTGCGCCCAGGCCGCGAGCCGCTCGATCGGGTTGTTCGTACCGAGTGAGTTCGAGGTGAGCCCCGCAGCCACGACCTTGACGCGCTCGTCGCCGGCGATCTCATCGGCGAGATCGAGCCGGAGCTCGCCGCTCTCGTCGAGCGGAAGCATTCGGAACGAGGCGCCCGTCCGGTTGGCGATGTACTGCCACGGGACGAAGTTCGAGTGGTGCTCGAGCTCGGTGACGAGGACGAGATCGCCCGGACCGAGCTCGTTGAGGCCCCACGAGTACGCGACGAGGTTGATGCCTTCCGTCGCGTTGCGTACGAAGATCACCTCGCGGGCGTCGGTCGCGTTCAGCAAGGCGCGCACCTTCTCTCGCGCGCCTTCGAGCGCCTCGGTCGCGCGCTCGGCGAGCCGGTAGACGCCGCGGTGCACGTTTGCGTACGACGTCTCGTAGAACCGGCTCATCGTCTCGAGCACGACGCGGGGCTTCTGGGCGGACGCCGCCGAGTCGAGAAACGCGACCGGCTTGCCGTTCTGGAGCTCCTCGAGGTAGGGGAAATCGTCCCGGATGCTCTGGACGTCGAGCTTTGCCTCTGCAGTTACCGCCATGTCGTCATCGTACTTACCGACCAGCGGCCTCTGGCGCGCCGCGAGGCTGCGCCGGAGGCCGGCTCAGCCGGCCGGGAGGCGCAGCCGGCCAGTGGCCGGTGGTCAGCCGCGCGGGTCTACTTTGCCGTTGCCCTGCGCGCGCTGGGCGATCTCGCGCTCGCGCTCCACGGCGGTGGCCGCGCCCGCGAGGAGCTCGGCCAGCAGGTGCATCCGCTCGCGCTCGGAGGTCAGCTGCAGGAGCCGCTGCTTCAGCTCCGGCGCGAACTCGAAGCGCCCGGCGAGCTCGAACGACAGCTGCTCGGCCGCGAGGCTCGGCTCCTCGACTTCGGCCCCGGTCAGCTCCACGAGCTTGTGGAAGAGCTCGACGGCCTGCTCGGAGTCCTCAGGGTCGGCGCTGTCGGGCTCGTCCTCGACGGGCTCGACAAGCCCGGTCTGGTACGCGCGTCCCTCCGTGAGCTCGAGCAGCCGGAAACGATCGCGTCCCTCGACGACGACGTTCATCCGGCCGTCCTCGAAGCGGTCGAGCACCTCGGTCACCGCCGCCCGCGTGCCGATCTCGCTGAGCCCGTCGTCGTGCGCGTAGACGAGCCCGAACTCGCGCTCCTCGGCGAGGCATTCCCCGATCAGCTCCTGGTAGCGGTCCTCGAAGATGTGAAGCGGGATCTGCTCCGTCGGGAGCAGCACGATCCCGAGTGGAAACAGGCCGAGCTCGCTCATGGTCGAAGGTTACGTCCGCTCGAATGCGACGACCCGAAACACCGCGCCGTCGCGCTCGGAGGCCCGTGCGAGACCGTGCGCCTCCACCGCCGTGTGGAGCGCGTCGGGTGGGTGAAGGTAGACGCGAAAGCGGCGGCGACGCGCCCGGAAGTACGTGTTGACGATGCTGAGCGCGGCGCGCACCCACCACGCCCGCCGCGGATAGCTGAGCGCGAGCGTCCGCCGCGCGAGCGAGGCCGCGATCCCGGCCAGCTCGACCCCGTCGGGCGTGCAGCAGACGACTTTGTTCAGGACGACGATGTCGGCGGGAGCGCCCGCAGCCGGATCGGCAACGAGATCGGCCGTCCGAAAGGTGACACGGTCAGCGAGCCCCGCCTCGCTCGCCAGCTCACGCACGTGCGGCTCGTAGACCGGCAGGAGCTCGATCACGTCGCCGGACGCCGCCCCTGCCGCAAGCAGCTCGAGCATGACCTGTCCGATGCCGCCGCCGATCTCCAGCACAGTGGCCCCCTCGACACCGCGCGCGCTGGCCCTCCGCGAGAGCGAGCGGGCGATCGCGTCCGGTCCCTTGCGCCGGTACTTGCGGGCATCGTGGGCGGCGATCTTGGAGTCGAAGAACTCCTCCTGCCCGTGACGTGCGCAGCAACCGCTCACACGCCGAGCATAGAGCCGGCCTGCGGCTATCGTGACCGGCCGTGAGCGACTACGTCTTCACGATGTACCGGGCGGACAAGTTCTACGGCCCCGACCGCCAAGTGCTGGCGAACATCTCGCTCTCGTTCCTGCCCGGCGCGAAGATCGGCGTGCTCGGTCCGAACGGGGCCGGCAAGTCCACTCTCCTGCGCATCATGGCGGGGCTCGAGGAGCCTTCGAGCGGGATCGCCGAGCTCGCTCCCGGGGCGACCGTCGGCATGCTCGCCCAGGAACCGGAGCTCGACCCGGCCCGGAACGTGCGCGAGAACGTCGAGGACGGCGTGCGCGCGCTGCGCGACCTGCTCGACCGCTTCAACGCGATCTCGGCGCAGTTCACCGAGCCCGACGCCGACTTCGATGCGCTGCTCGCCGAGCAGGCGACCGTGCAGGAGCAGATCGACCGCGCGGACGCGTGGAGCCTCGACGCGACGCTCGATCGTGCGATGGACGCGCTCCGCCTGCCCGACGGCGACCGGGACGTGACGACGCTCTCCGGCGGCGAGCGCCGCCGCGTCGCGCTCTGCCGTCTGCTGCTCTCTTCACCCGACCTGCTCCTCCTCGACGAGCCGACGAACCACCTGGACGCCGAGTCGGTCGCCTGGCTCGAGCGCTTCCTGGAGTCGTACAAGGGCACCGTCGTCGCCGTCACCCACGATCGCTACTTCCTCGACAACGTCGCGGGGTGGATCCTCGAGCTCGACCGCGGCAAGGGGATCCCGTTCCAGGGCAACTACTCCTCCTGGCTGGAGCAGAAGCAGGCGCGGCTGGCCGCGGAGGAGAAGACGGAGTCGGCCCGCCGCCGCACGCTCGCCCGCGAGCTCGAATGGGTGCGCGCAAGCCCGAAGGCCCGCCACGCGAAGGCGAAGGCTCGCCTGACCGCGTACGAGAGACTCCTCGCCGAGGAGCAGAACGTCCGGCTCGACCGGGTGGAGATCCACATCCCCGCCGGGCCGCGGCTCGGCGACGTCGTCGTCGAGGCCGACCACGTCTCGAAGGGGTTCGGTGACCGGCTGCTGGTCGAGGACATGACGTTCTCGCTCCCACCCGGCGGCATCGTGGGCGTGATCGGCCCGAACGGAGCGGGGAAGACGACGCTCTTCCGGATGATGGTCGGCGAGGAGCAGCCCGACTCGGGCGCCCTGCGCGTCGGCGAGAGCGTGGAGCTCGCCTACGTCGACCAGGCGCGCGCCGACCTGAGCCCGGAGAGCACCGTCTGGAAGGAGATCTCGGGAAACCAGGACACGATCGAGCTCGGCAAGCGAGAGGTCAACTCGCGCCAGTACGTCTCCTGGTTCAACTTCAAGGGCTCCGACCAGCAGAAGCGCGTCTCCGACCTCTCCGGCGGCGAGCGCAACCGCGCTCCACCTCGCAAAGCTGCTGCGGAGCGGCGGCAACGTGCTCCTGCTCGACGAGCCGACGAACGACCTCGACGTCGACACGCTCCGCGCGCTCGAAGAGGCGCTGCTCGACTTCGCCGGCTGCGCCGTCGTGATCAGCCACGACCGCTGGTTCCTCGACCGGATCGCCACCCACATCCTCGCCTTCGAAGGCGACAGTCAGGTGACGTGGTTCGAGGGCAGCTACGAGGAGTACGCCGGCTGGGTCAAGGAGACCCGCGGCGCCGACGCGCTCGAGCCGCACCGGATCAAGTACAAGCCGCTCGTCCGCGCCTAGCACGCGCCGCTGAGGACGAGCCGGAGCGGCTCGTCCCTCGAGCAGCGCGGCGTCGAACTCGACCGGCAGCGTGTCCGGCAGGACGAACCGGTAGCGCGCCCGCTCCGGCAGGTCCACCTCGAGCTCCATCACGCAGACGGTCGGGATCCGCTCGACGCCCCAGTCGATGCTCGGATCGGCGTTCTCGGCCGTGCCCGGCCGGCAGCTCGCCCTCGGCGACGACGTCGCCGTCCCCGCCTCGACCGTGAACGCGGTGCCCCGCCGCACCTGCCGGAACGGCCGGGCGCCCGCGCACTCGACGCCCTCCTCGCGGATGTTGTTGTCGGGGACGACGAGCTGGATGTGCGCCGTCCGCGTCTCGCTCGCCGCCGCACGCGCAGCCCGCGAGCGCCAGGCACGAGGACGCAGCAGGCGAGCCGGCTTCACTCCGGCCGAAGAGCTCGTCGAGGCGCGGCCGCGAGCTCGGCGGCCGTGACGCCGCCGGGCCAGCCGCGCAGCACCTTGCCGCCGCGCGACGACGAGCGTCACGAGCCCCGGCTCCCGGGCCGCGTAGTTGAGCCAGACCCGCTCGGCCGCGACCGCGACCGGGTGGCCGAGGTCGAGCTCCTCGGCGTACTCGCGGCCGCCCTCGACGTCGTCCGTCCCGACGAGTCCCGAGCAGCCCGACCGCGCCGTCGTGCTCGTCGACCGCGCGCGCGACCTCACGATGGATGTCGGCGCACCGGTCGCAGTAGCTCGCCGTGAAGACGAGCACGAGCGGGCGGTCGCGCCAGAGGTCGCTCGCGGTGACACGGCGTGCCGTCGAGGAGCTCGACGGTGAAGTCGGGGCGCGGCGAGCGCTGCCGGCGGCGGCTCGGCGAACGTGACCGCCGTCGGGACCGGCTCCGGCAGGTCGCCGGCGCCACCGGCGACTTCGTCGCTCCCGCCGCACGCGGCGACGAGGAGCGACGTCAGCAGGAGGAAGAGCCCACGGCGCACGGGCTCACGGTAGACGGAGCGAGGGCGGGACCTCGCGGCCCCGCCCCATGCTCCCATCGGCTAGTTGCCGCCTGGCGTCGTGTCGCGCACGTGCACCGCGCACGTCCGCGTCGCCGTCTTCGACGAATCGGCCTCGGACTTGGCGGTGAGCGTCACCGTCGTCCGTGCGTCGCCCTCGTCGGTGAGCGGGTCGCGGAGCACGTGCACCGGCACCTGCACCGTCTGGCCCGCCTTCGCGGCGGCGAGCGCGTTCGGCAGCGTCACCTTCCAGTCGGCGCTGCTCGAGCGTGGCCGCCAGCCGGTAGACGTCCGAGTCGAACATGCCCGTCCCCGCCTGGCCCGTGTTCGTGACCGGGAAGGTGCAGGTGGCGAGGAAGCCCTCGCGCTGCGGCGTCTTGGTCGCGTTGCCGACTCCGACGCCGCGTGCGAACGGATCGCCCGGCTCGGCTCGCCGGACGGCGACGCGGTAGTGGAGGACGCCGTCCGCGTCCCGACTGGTCGAGAGCACGTAGAAGTGGAGCTTGTTGAACGTGTCCACGTACTCGTACTCGCTCCCCGAGTTCGTGCCCGCGTGGAACGTCGCGTCGTTCAGCTGCCGCGGGTCGCCGCGCACGACGGCCACGGGCGTGCCGTCCGGCCGGTAGAAGTCGATCATCCCGATGTCCTGCGGGTTCGGGTCGATCATCCAGACGCGCGGCGTGCCGCTGTTCCGGCTCTTCGTGAGCAGCACCCCGTGCCCGGGGATGAACGAGTCGTTCCCGACCCGGTCGACGACCTCCAGCCGGTAGTGGAGGTAGTTCGGCCCCGTGCGGTTCGGGCAGTAGAAGACGTCCGCGCCCGTGTAGCCCTGGTTCGCGCACGTGCCGGCGAGATCGCCGCGAGCCGAGGTTGACCGTGAGGCCGACGAGGTCGCCGTCGGGGACGGACTCGCGGGCTTTCAGGTCGACGACCGCGACTCCCTGGCCCGCCAGCGTGTCCCGCTCCAGCGTGACCTGGTCGGCGGGCGCGAGCACGCCGAGCTGGTTCTTGAAGTGGAGCAGGTGGTGCGGACCGAGCCCGGAGCCGCCCTGGTTCGGGACCTGCCAGCGGTTGTGCGTCCCACCCGGGCCGTTGAACGTGCCTCGGCTCATCATCTCCCAGTAGCCGGTGAAGTTGCGCTCGTTGTCGGCGAACGGGTTGTTGTAGTTGTCCGGCAGGCCGCGGAGGTGGCTGAACTCGTGGGCGAAGACGCTCTGCCCGGAGCTCTCGGCCTGCGTCGACGTGCCGCCGCCGGCGTTCGGCCAGTGGTTGGCGGCCGACCTCCACGACGTCCAGTCGACGTAGCGGGTGTCCGCCCAGTTCGGCATCGGCTGCCCGAGCTGGTTCAGCGGCGCGCTTCCGTCGGGATTGCGCGGCGGCCCGAAGGCGTCCGGAATGTCGTCGCGCGTCTGGAACATCATCTCGCCGAACTCCTGCCACGTCGACGACTCGTCGTGGCCGGCGGTGACGTAGAAGCCGTTGTCGAAGCCGCAGAGGCCCCGACGCGCAGCCGATGTCGGCCCGCCACAGCGCGCCTCCGTCGGTGCGCAGGTTCTTGTTGCAGCTGTCCCCCTGCGGGCAGTACGCCTCGCGTGGGGCGTTGAAGCTTCCGTCGGGGATGCCGTACTCGTGCAGCTTGCCGGGCAGTAGGTACGGCCCGAACACCTCGACGTCGACGCCGATCTGGCCGTGGCTGTCCTCCATCCAGTACCCGTGCAGCGTCTGGCCGCCGTTGTACTGGTTCGGCACGGCGTAGTAGTCGTAGTACCACTCCGCGACGTCCTCACGCGGGACCGGCGCCCAGCCTGCCTGCGGATTGCCGAACGGATGCGAGCCGGCCGGCTGCGTGATCAGCATGGGCTGGTCCTGGAACTCGAGCAGGATGACGGCCGTCTTGTACTGGCTGACGGAGCCGTCCGAGCCCGTCGTGTCGTTCCAGGAGTCCGGCCGGATCTGCGTGTAGGCGTCCCACGTCAGCTCGCCCTGGTCGACCCAGTTCTGCGCGTCGATCGGCTGGAGGAGCGGGTGGTTCGCGGCATCGGGCGGAATCTCCGCGGCTGCCGACGACGCCATCGTGGCTGTCAGGACGAGGGCCGCCAGCAAGGCGACGCGACGGAGGCCCCGGATGTCGGGTCTTCACTCTACAAACCCCCTTTTCTGCTCCGGCCTGCGGCGCCGCCGGAGCCAGTTGGCCCGCGGAACCTAACAGGTTGCGTCACGGACGTGGACACTCGTCCAGACAGGTGGACGCCGCCGACAGCTAGCGTGCGCGGGTGGACCCCGAGCGGCAGCATCACAACGTCACCCTGGCGATCCTGACGCTCGCGGGAGCCGCGTTCTCGCTGCAGCAGACGATGGTCTTTCCCGGCGCTGGGCACGTTCCAGGAGGAGTTCGGCGCCACGCCCGCCTGGACGACCTGGGTGCTGACCGGCTTCCTCGTCTCGGGCGCCGTCCTGACGCCCGTGCTCGGCCGTCTCGGCGACCAGTTCGGGAAGGAGCGGGTGCTGCTGATCAGCCTCGGGCTCTTCCTCGCCGGCTGCCTCGCCGCCGCGTTCGCCTGGAGCATCTGGTCGCTGATCGCGTTCCGGATCGTCTCCGGGGCCGGCGCGGCGCTCTTCCCGCTCAGCTTCGCCATCATCCGTGACGAGTTCCCGGCCGAGAAGGTCAAGGTCGGAATCGGCCTTCTCTCGGCGGTGTGGGGCGTCGGCGGCGGCTTCGGAATCGTCCTCTCGGGCGTCGTCGTCGACCACTTCTCTTGGCGTCTTCTCTTCCTGCTGGGGGCGATCCCGGTGGCGCTCTCGATGGTGCTGATCCACCGCTACGTGCCCGAGTCGCCGGTGCGCTCGCCGTCGCGCGTCGACGTGCCGGGCGCGCTTCTCCTCTCCGGCGGCCTCCTCTCGCTGATGGTTGCGCTGACCGAGGGCGAGAGCTGGGGCTGGAGCTCTGCGCCCGTGCTCGGCCTCCTGGCCCTGTCGGGCGCGCTGTTCGCGCTCTGGGGCCTCGTCGAGGCGCGCTCGAGCTCGCCGATGGTCGACCTGAGCATGCTGGCGCACCGGCCCGTCCTGCTGACGAACGTCGCGACGATGATCTCCGGCTTCGCGCTCTTCAGCTGCTTCGTGCTCCTCCCCGCGTTCGTCCAGACCGATCCCGGCCACGGGTACGGGTTCGGCGCCAGCGCCACCCAGGCCGGTCTCTATCTGCTGCCGAGCTCGGTGGCGATGCTCTTCGCGGGCCCGCTCGCCGGCACGATCGGTCGCCGGATCGGCTCGAAGTGGCCGCTCGCCGGCGGGATGCTGGTGGTCAGCCTCGCAGCGCTGCTCTTCGTGACGGCGCACGACGAGCCCTCGACGGTCCTCGTCGCGAGCGGGCTGCTCGGGCTCGGGGTCGGAGCCGCGTTCGCCTCGATGGCGGCGCTGATCGCGGACAACGTCGACGCGCTCGAGATGGGCGTCGCGGCCGGGATGAACACGGTCGTGCGGATGATCGGCGCCGTCGTCGGAGGCCAGGTCGCCGCGGCGCTCCTGACCGCGCAGACGATCGGAGATACGTCGGTTCCCGCCGAGTCGGCGTTCACGACGACGTTCGCCCTCAGCACGGTGGCGGCGTTGGCAGCGGCCGGGATAGCGCTCTCGATCGGGGCGCGACCGCTCCCGCGGCGTCTGACCCCCGCCGAAGCCCCCCGCTAGGACGACGGCGCTCTCATCCTCCCGGCGGATCCGATTTCGGCCGCCGGACGGATGTGCCGCGGTCACCCCCGCCGAGACGATGGGGCCATGACACAGATCATCGAAATCAGCGAATCGACGTATCCCGAGCTCGACCTCACCGCCCTTCGCAACCTGCTCGCCGGCGACGTCGTCGGCCCCAACGACATCGGCTGGGACGAGGCGCGGCTCGCCTGGAACCTCGCCGTCGACCAGCGGCCCGCTGCGGTCGCACTCCCCGAGAACGCCGACGATGTGACCGCGATCGTGGCGTTCGCGCGGGCAAACGGCCTCCGGGTCGCCCCGCAGGGCACCGGGCACGGCGCCCACGCGATGGGCGCGCTCGACGACACGATCCTGCTCAAGACGGAGCGCATGCGCGGGGTCACGATCGACCCGGTCGCCAGGACCGCCCGCGTCGAAGCGGGCACGATCTGGATCGAAGTCGTCGAGGCGGCGGCCGAGCACGGCCTGGCCGCGCTCGCCGGCTCGTCACCCGATGTGGGCGTCGTCGGCTACACACTCGGCGGCGGCCTCTCGTTTCTCGCGCGCAAGCACGGCATCGGCGCAAACCAGGTGACGGCGATCGAGGTCGTGACCGCGTCCGGCGCCCTGGTCCGCACCGACTGGGCCAACGAGCCCGACCTCTTCTGGGCGCTCCGCGGGGGCGGCGGCTCTTTCGGAATCGTGACCGCGATCGAGTTCAACCTCTTCCCGATCCATGAGGTCTACGCCGGCATCCTCTGGTACCCCGTCGAGCGGGCCGCCGAGGTGTTGAAGGCCTGGCGCGCCTGGACGGAGGACCTGCCCGAGGAGATGAGCTCCGTCGGGCGGATCCTCCAGTTCCCGCCGATCCCGCAGATCCCGGAGCCGGTGCGCGGACAGTCGTTCGTCGTCGTCGAGGCGATCTGGCTCGGCGAGGCCGGCGAGGGCGCCCGCCTGCTCGAGCCGCTGCGCGCGCTCGGGCCGGTCATGGACACGGTCGAGACGACGCCGATCGCGAGTCTTTCCAAACTGCACATGGACCCCGAGCAGCCGGTTCCGGGGGCGGGTGACGGCGGCATGCTCTCGGACGTCGACGACGAGCTGATCGACCGGCTGGTCGACCACGTCGTCGGCTCGCCGCTCCTCTCGGCGGAGCTTCGCCAGCTCGGCGGCGCAATTGCCCGGCGCTCCTCGCAGCACGGCGCGATCGACGCCTGGGAAGCGCCGTACACCATGTACGCCCTCGGCATGGCTCCCACGCCAGCGCATCGGGAAGCGGTGGAAGCGTGCGTCCGCGCGCTGCGTGACGCGCTCGCGCCGTGGGAGGCCGAACACACGTACATGAACTTCGCCGAGACACGGCGGAACGCCGCTTCGCTCTTCTCCAGCGCGAGCTACCACCGCCTGCGCCGGATCAAGGCGATCGTCGACCCGACCGACCTGATCCGGTCCAACCACCCGGTCCCAGCCGCCTTCTGACAGCACACCTGCCGCGGCGCCCCATACTCCCCGGGGCGCCGCGGTAGTGTTCTCGGCGATGGACCTGGATGCCGTGGAGATCCGCGTCCTCGGCTGCCTGATCGAGAAGCAGCGGACGACGCCGGACACCTACCCGCTCTCGCTGAACGCGCTCCGCCTCGCCTGCAACCAGGCGACGAATCGCGACCCGGTCGTCGACTACGACGACGCCACGATCCGGGCCGCGATCGACCGGCTCTCCCGCCGCGGCTGGGTCCGCCTCGCGAGCGGCCCCGGCAGCCGCGTCGCCAAGTACCGCCATCTGCTCGACGAGGCGCTCGGACGGGTGCCGTCGCAGATCGCGCTCCTTGCGGTGCTGATGCTGCGCGGCCCGCAGACGCCCGGCGAGCTGAAGACCCGGGTCGAGCGCCTCTATCCGTACGGCTCGGTCGAGGACGTGCAGAAGACGCTCGAGGCGCTCGCGGAGCACGAGCTGGTCGAGCGACTCCCGCGCCGCCCAGGCCAGAGCCAGGATCGCTACCGGCAGCTCCTCGGCGGTGACGAAGCGGGCGCGCCCGAGCCGCAGCTTTCGACGGACGTCGAAAGTGTTGTTCCAACACAATCCCCCCTCGAGGAGCGCGTCGCCCGCCTCGAGGAGCAGGTCGCCGAGCTGCAGCGCGCGCTCGACTCCCTCGCCGGTTGACGCAGCCCGCGGAGGGTGTTCAAATCGCCCCATGGCCGGGGGGTTCTCGAAGCTTCTCGCTTCTACCGCAGCGGCACTCGACCGCCGGTTCGGCTGGGACCGCCTGCCGCGGCCGCTGGGCATCATCACGCTCGTCGGGCTGAGGACCCGCCTCCGCGAGGAGAACCTCTACGACACGGGCCGCGGCGCGTCGCTCCGCGCGCAGCCCGGCGGGATCGAGCACACCCGGAGCCCGGACGGCAGCCACAACGACCTGGCCGAGCCGGAGATGGGGATGGTCGGCGCACGCTTCGGCCGCAATGTGCCGCTCGCGCACACCTACCCCGAGCCGCGGGAGAAGCTGCTCGATCCAAGCCCGCGGGTGGTCAGCCGGGAGCTGCTCACCCGCGCGGAGTTCGTCCCCGCCACGATCGTCAACGTGCTCGCCGCCGCCTGGCTCCAGTTCGAGGTGCACGACTGGTTCAGCCACGGGAAAGACGACCCGGAGAAGCCCTGGGAGCTCGAGCTGGCCGAGGACGACCCGTGGGAGGAACGCCCGATGCGGATCCAGCGCACGCGGCGCGACCCCGATTTCGCGGGCGAGGGCGCCGCTCCGACGTACGTCACCGCCGACTCGCACTGGTGGGACGGATCCCAGATCTACGGCAGCGAGCCCGCGTTCTCGGCGGCGCTCCGCACAGGTGAGGGCGGCAAGCTCCGCCTCGACCCGGACAAGCAGCTTCCGCGCGACCTCGACGAGAAGATCGACCTGGCAGGAGTCGCCGGCAACTTCTGGCTCGGGCTCGCCCTCCTGCACACGCTCTTCATGCTCGAGCACAACGCAATCTGCGACCGCCTCGTCGAGGAGCACCCGGACTGGGACGACGGCAGGCTCTTCGACACCGCCCGGCTCGTCAACGCGGCGCTGATGGCGAAGATCCACACGGTCGAGTGGACGCCGGCCATCATCGCCCACCCGACCACCACATTCGCGATGCGGGCGAACTGGTACGGCATCCTCGGCAAGCGGCTGGGCAAGCGGAGCAAGAGCGAGGTGCTGGGCGGGATCCCAGGCTCGGCGACGGACCATCACGGCGCCCCGTACTCGTTGACCGAGGAGTTCGTCGCGGTCTACCGGATGCACCCGCTGCTCCCGGACGACTTCACCTTCCGCTCCATCGAGACGGACGAGGTTCTCGAGGAGCGGACGTTCCGTGACCTCGGCGCGCTCGACGTCCGTACACGGCTGGACGAGGTCGGCTTCCTCAACGCGTTCTACTCGCTGGGGGTCGCGCATCCGGGCGCGATCACGCTGCACAACTACCCCCGCTTCCTGCAGGAGTTCAAGCGGCCCGACGGGACGATGATCGACCTCGCCGCGACGGACGTGCTGCGCATCCGCGAGCGCGGCGTGCCCCGCTACAACGACTTCCGCCGCCTCTTCCACCTGAAGCCGGCCGAGACGTTCGAGGAGCTGACCGACAACCCGATCTGGGCGAATGAGCTCCGCCAGGTCTACGGGGACGTCGAGCGGGTCGATCTGATGGTGGGCCTCTACGCGGAGCCCGTGCCGAAGGGCTTCGGTTTCAGCGATACCGCCTTCCGCGTCTTCATCCTGATGGCGTCGCGGCGACTGAAGAGCGACCGGTTCTTCACGAGCGACTACAACGCCGAGACCTACACCCAGGCCGGGCTCGACTGGATCGACGAGACGAGCATGCGCGACGTCCTGCTCCGGCACTTCCCCGGGCTCGAGCCGGCGCTGCGCGGGGTCGACAACGCGTTCCAGCCGTGGACGCGGGTCGGGGCGTGAGGGAGCTCGGGCCCGGCTTCTGGAGCCTCGGCGGCCGCAAGGGGGGCCGCGTGCGCGCGTTCCTGCTCGAGACCGCGGGGGAGCTGACGCTCGTGGACACGCTCTTCGAGGGCGACGGGAGCAGCGTGCTCGAAGCGATCCGGGTGATCGGACGCAGCCCCGGCGACCTGAAGCGGATCGCGCTCACGCACGCGCACCGATCGCATCTCGGCGGCGTCGCCGCGTTGAAGCGCGAGACCGGGGCCACCGTGCTCGCGCACGAGTGGGAAGCGGACATCGTCGCCGGCGAGCGGCCCGCTCAGTCGGTCGGCCTCAAGCCGAGGCGGCCGTTCCGGACGTATCCGTTCCAGGTCGGGCTCTTCCTGAACCGGCCGAGGCACGCTCCCTGTCCGGTCGACGAGGCCGTCGGCGAGGGCAGCCAGGTCGGGCCACTCCGCGTGCTCCATGTCCCGGGCCACTCGCCCGGCCACCTCGCCTTCTACTGGCCGGAGCGCGGCGTGCTGATCGCAGGCGATGCGATCGTGACCTGGCCGCGCTTCGAAGGGGGCTGGCCCGCGTTCACGATCAACCCCGTCCAGCACGCCGAGTCGCTGCGGCGGCTGGCCGCGCTCGAGGCGCCGATCGTCGGCGTCGGCCACGGCGAGGCGATCACGGAAGACGCCGTCGCCCGGCTCCACCGCCTCGTCGAGCCCGGCACGGTCAGTTGAAGAGGCGACCCCCGTTGACCCAGATGTCCTGGCCGGTGACGAAGTCGGAGCCGTGGCCGGCGAGGAAGAGGATGGTGCCGACGAGATCGTCCGGCACCTGGTCACGCTTGAACGCGCGCTGATTCGCGATGAAGGCGGACATCTCGGGCTGGCGACCCGCGTACTCGGCGTCGTGTGGCACGTAGTCCGGCGAGATGGTGTTCACCGAGATTCCCCATTCGCCGAGCTCGCGCGCGAGCGCGCGCGTCAGGCCGACGATCGCGGACTTCGACGCGACGTAGTGGAGGAAGCCCGGAATCCCGCTCGGTACCGTCATCGAGGACGTGTTCACGATCTTCCCGGAGCGCTGCGCCTTCATCGTCGGCGCGACGGCACGGCAGCAGAGCCACGTGCCCCGGACGTTGACGGCGAATGCGTGGTCCCACTCCGCGACCGTGAGCTCCTCGAACGGCTTCTTGACGATCTGCGTGAAGTAGCCGGCGTTGTTGATCAGCACGTCGATCCGGCCGAAGCGCTCGACCACCGCGGCCGCGAGCGCCTCCGTTGCCGCGAGGTCGGCGACGTCTGTGCGAATGAAGAGGTCGCCGGCGTCGGTCTCGAGCAGGTCTGCGACGACGACGTCGAAGCCGGTTCGCCGCAGCCCCTCGACGTAAGCGAGGCCGAGTCCGCGCGCACCGCCGGTGACGATGGCGACCTCGCGGCTCATAGACTCGCTCCGTGGACCTCGAGGTCTTCCTCGGTGAGCTCGCGGCCTGGGCGGAGGAGCGCGACCCCGGCTTCGAGACGCGCGCCTACGGCGACGATCCGGACCAGGTTGCGGACCTCCGGCGCGGCGGCGATCGGACGGCAATTCTCGTGCACGGCGGCTTCTGGCGCCCCGTCTTCACCCGGGCGAACACCCGCGCGCTCGCGGTCGACCTCGCGCTGCGCGGCTGGACGACGTGGAACCTCGAGTACCGGCGGACCGGCGTCGAAGGACACCCTCGCCGACGTCGATGCGGGACTCGACCTCACCGGACGGGGCACAGGGATCGGCCATTCCGCGGGTGGGCACCTGGTGCTGTGGGCGGCCGGAACCGGGAAGCTCGAGCGGGCGGTGTCGCTCGCCGGGGTGACCGATCTCGCACGCGCGGCGCGCGAGGGGATCGGCGCGGACGCCGCGGTCGAGTTCGCCGGGCCAGACCCGCCTGCCGATGCAGACCCGATGCGCCGCCCGGCGCCGCCGATGCCCACGCTGCTCGTACACGGGACGGAGGATGACCGGGTGCCGTTCGACTACAGCCGCGCCTACGCGGAGGCCCACGGCGTCGAGTTGCTGACGCTGCGCGGCGCGGGCCACTTCGAGCTGATCGACCCACGTACGCCCGAATGGACAAGGGTCGTCGAGCGGCTTTAGACGTCCCACTCGACCACCAGGCGGCGGAAACCGCGCGCGAAGAACACGGGCTCGCGCTCGGAGTCGCCCGCCGGGCGCAGTCCGGGCAGGCGTTCGAGCAGCATCGGCAGGACGATCGCCAGCTCGAGCCGCGCGAGCGGGGCGCCGATGCAGAAGTGGATCCCCTTGCCGAACGCGAGGTGGCGGCCGAGCCCCTCGCGTTCCGGCTCGAGACGGTCGGCGCGTGCGAACACGCACTCGTCGCGGTTCGCAGAGCCGAAGTGCGCCATGACGCGGGCACCGGACGGGAGCTCGACGCCGCCGATCGCGACCGGGCGCGTAGTGACACGGAAAAGCCCCTGGGCCGGGGACTCGAGCCGAAGCACCTCCTCGATCGCCGCCGGCGCGAGCCCTGGATCGAGCAGGTGCTCGCGGAGCTCCGGATGACGGAAGACGAGCGAAAGCGCGCTGCCGATCGCACGGGTGACGGTGACGTGGCCGGCGACCATGAGGTCCAGCGGCAACCCCGCCACCGCCTCGATCGAGAGCGGGTCGTCGGAGTCGGCACGCGCGGCCATCAACGCGCCGAGCAGGTCGTCACGCGGCTCGCGCTCGCGCTCCTCGAGCGCGGCGACCATGTAGCGCTGGAGCTCGACCAGCCCGCGGGCGTGCTCCACGCGGTCGTCGGTGCTGCCCGGCTGCTGGAGCAGGAGCCAGTCCGTCCCCCACTCGTGCAGCCGGCCGAGATCCTCGCGCGGCAGCCCGAGCAGCTCCCCCAACACCCGCAGCGGCAGCGGCCACGCCAGCCGCTCGATCACGTCGGCGCGCCCGAGCGGCGCGAGCTCGTCGACGAGCTCGGTTGCGAGCACGCGAATCCGCGGCTCCAGCTCGGCGATCCGCTTCGGCGTGAACGCGCGCGTCACGAGGCCGCGGATCCGGTCATGTAGCGGGGGGTCGAGCTCGATGATGTACGGCATCGCGGGCCAGCCGTCCGCGAGCACGCTCTCGACCTCGGGCGGGTACGGCTCGGGCGACGACTTCAACGCGCCTGCGGACGAGAACGTTGCGTGGTCCTTGAGCACGGCGAGCACGTCCTCGTACCGGCTGACGACCCAGAGGTCGAACGCGGGCGCGTAGAACACCGGCTCCTCCTCGCGAGCGCGGTGGAGCACGCCGAACGGATCCTCGCGCTGGGCCGGATCGAGCGGGTCGTAGGCGACGGCTGCGATCTACGTGCTCCTCGTGACGAGCCCACGGCACGAGAATGCGCTCGAGCCCGACGAGCGCGTAGAACAGCGCGATGCTGAGCACGCCGAGCAGCACCATCGCGCCGAACGCGAGCGATGTGTCGACGTTGCTTCCCGAGGCGATGATCACGTGGCCGAGCCCCGCCTCGGCACCCACGAACTCGCCGATCACGGCGCCGATCACGGCCAGGGAGATCGCGACCTTCAGGCCGACGAAGATGTGCGGCAGAGCCCAGGGAAAGCGAACCCGGCGGAACACCTCGGCCGGCGACGCGCCGAGCGACCGCACGAGCTCGACCAGCTCCGGGGGCGTCGCCTTGAGCCCGGTCGCGGTCGAGATCACGATTGGAAAGAGGCACAGCAGGAACGTGACCACGATCTTCGGGCCGTAGCCGAACCCCATCCAGAGCACGAGGATGGGCGCGATCGCGATCTTCGGAACAGCGTTCAGCCCGAGCAGGATCGGATAGATCGTCCGCTCCAGGAACCGCGACGAGGCGATCGCCACGGCGAATGGAACGCCGACGGCGATGGCGAGCGCGAAGCCGCCGAGCGTCTCCACGAGCGTGACGCGGAAGTGACGCGGGAGGAGCGAGCGGTTGTCGACGAGCGCCTGCCAGACGTCATCCGGACCGGGCACGAGCCAGACCGGCCAGTCGAAGAGCCGCGTCGCCAGCTCCCAGGCGACGACGAGCAAGGCCAGCGTCGCCAGCGGCAGCAGAAAACCGACAACGGCGCGAAGCCGAGGCGGCCGCAAACGCGACGCGGACCCGGTTCGTTCCACCGCGACGCTCATGCGGCGGCGCGCTCGGGCGCGAAGAGCAGGTCGTGCACGCGCGCACTCGCGTGGGCGAGCTGTCCAGAGCCCGCCATGCCCAGCGAGCGTGGCCGGGCTGCCTCGACCGGCACGATCTCGACGATCCGGCCCGGCCGCGGCGACATCACGACGACACGGTCGGCGAGCAGCACGGCTTCCGAGATCGAGTGGGTCACGAAGACGATCGTCTTCTCCCGTTCGGCGAAGATCCGCTGGAGCTCGAGCGAGAGCTCCTCACGCGTGAGGGCGTCGAGCGCCGCGAACGGCTCGTCCATGAGCAGCACTCGGGGCTCGTACAGGAGCGAGCGGCAGAGCGCGACGCGCTGCTGCATCCCACCCGAGAGCTCGTACGGCGCGCTGCTCTCGAAGCCCGCGAGACCGACGAGCGCGAGGAGCTCCTCCGCCTTCGCCCTGTGCGCGCGCCTGTCGAGCCCGAGGATCTCAACCGGCAGCAGGACGTTCTCGAGCACGTTCCGCCAGGGCAGGAGCGCCGGCCGTTGGAAGGCGAGGGCGACATCGCGACTCGGGCCGCGAACCTCACGGCCCGCGATCGTCACCCGCCCCTCCGTCGGCCGGAGGAGCCCCGCCGCCACGCGCAGCAGCGTCGATTTGCCGCAGCCGGAGCGTCCGACCAGCGTGACGAGCTCGCCCTCCGCGACCTCGAGGTCGATGCCGTCGAGCGCGCGCAGCGGCTCCCGGCCACGCCCGCGGGCGGCGAAGGTCTTGCCAACCTGTTCGATCGAGATCACGGCGAGGCCGCTGCCGCCGTCACGGCCTCGGCGCGACGTAGGTCGCCGTCTTCACGAACCCCGGCGCGTAGATGTCGCGATAGCCGATCTTCCCCTGCAGCTGGAAGCCGTTCACGATCACGCTCGTGGTCGACTTCATCTTCTGGATGTCGATGTAGCCCACGCCGTGCGTGCGCGCGCCTTTCGTCTCGACGAAGAACTTCATCGTCTTCAGCTCCCTTACGGCAACGTCCTCGTTCACGAGCGGCTGGTAGCGCTTGAGAATGCGCCCGGCCTCGACTGGGTTGTCGATCGCGTACTTGAGACCCCGGTTGATCGCGCGCACGAAGCGCCGCACTTCCCCCGGGTTCGAGCGGATCTTGTCGTCCGAGGCGATGATGCCGATCCCGAGCAGTCCCGGCATGAAGTCGGAGTAACGCAAGGCCGAGACGGGCTTCCCTGCGGCCGTCGCGATCAACGGCCGACCCACGACGAACTGTCCGATCCCGTCCACTTGCTTCGAGGCGAGCAGTGCGGGAAGCGCCGGTGGAGCAGCGTCTCGCCAGGTCACGCGCGATGCGTCGATCCCGGCCTTCTTCGCGTAGAGCGGGAAGAGGACCCGTACGGTCGACGCCGGCGAGTCGGCCAGTGTCTTGCCGACGAGGTCTTGCGGACGCGCGAGGCCATTCTCCTGCAGCGAGAGGATCGCGGACATCGTGTTTTGGTGGACGACACTGACCGTCTTCACCGGGACGTTCTCGTTGGCGCGCGTGACGACGAGAGCGCCGATGTCGACCGGCGCGTAGTCGAGCCGTCCCGCCGCGACGAACTTCATGTTGTCCACGGATCCCGGCCCGCTCGTGACGGTGACCTCGAGGTCAGCCTCCCGAAAGTAGCCCTTCTCGATCGCAACGTAGACGTACGCGTCGCGCCCGAAGTTCCCAAAGGAGGTCGCGTAGTCGATCGCATCGACCTTGCGCGCGTCGCTTTGTGCCCCAGCGGAGACGACCAGGGCTCCGAGGCCGACGACGGTGACGAGAAGGGACAGGGACAGTCGGCGCATTGGGTTTCCTCCTCGGCTGGGGTTTCGAGTCTCGTGCTCGGCCGGTGACATGTCAAGGATTTACGGCGCCGCGCCCTAGTGTTTCGCGGCGAGCGCCGTACGATTGCCACGTGGCTCCTGAAGACGACAGCGCCGGCGCCGTCGACCTGCGTGCGCGCGTGGTCGAGCTCGAACGCGTGCGCGAGCTGCTGAACGCGATCGCCAATTACACGCCGAACCTGCTCTGCCTCGTCGACGGCGAGGGCCGTGTCCGCCCGGGCGCAAGCAACATCGCGTTCGAGCGCATGCTCGGGTACGAGCCGGGCGCAACCGGCGGCGACTTCTTCTGGAAGAAGTACGTCCCCGCGGAGGACGCCGCGGCGGTTCGGTCGACGATCGAGGACACGATTGCCAACGGAACCGTGACCGAACAGGACGGGCGCTGGCTGACGCGCGGCGGACAGACGGTCGACGTCGCATGGTCCTGCACGCCGCTGCCCATGACCGACGACGGTCAGCTCTATCTGATCTGCGGCACCGACATCACGGAGCGCAAGCGGCAGGAGGAAGAGGTGCGGAACTCGCGCACACGGATCGTCACCGCGGCCGACGAAGCCCGTCGCCGGCTCGAGCGCGACCTCCACGACGGCGCCCAGCAGCGGCTCGTGGTTTTGCTGCTCTCGCTGCGGGCGCTGCGGATCGAGGCCGCGCACGACCCCGCGCTCCAGAAGCGCTTGGATGAGGCGATCGACGAGTTGTCGGGCGCGCTCCGCGACCTGCGCGAGCTGGCGCGCGGCATCCATCCTGTGACGCTGACCGAGCGCGGCCTGCCGGCCGCGCTCCGCGTGGTCAGTGACCGGGCACCCGTGCCGGTCGAGTTGTTCGTCCCGACCGACCGCTATCCGGAGACGGTCGAGGCGACGGCGTACTACGTCGTCGTCGAGGCGCTCACCAACGTGGCCAAGTACGCACACGCGTCTGCTGCGTCGGTCCGGATCACGCGCTCCGACAGCCGCCTGGTGGTCGAGGTAGAGGACGACGGCGTCGGCGGCGCCGACGCGACAGAGGGCAGCGGCCTGCACGGCTTGGCCGACCGCCTTGCGGCCCTCGACGGCCACTTCGAGGTCGAGAGCGCTCCCGGAAGCGGTACCCGCGTTCGGGCGGAGATCCCGCTCGACGTGGGCTGAGCTACGCCTGGACGCAGCCGCGTAGGCGGGGTCAACCGCTACGCCTGCGGGATGCGGGCTTCGAGAGCCGCGCCGAGCGCCTCGCGCACCGGCTCGAGCTCGATCCGGTCGAGCACGTCCTGGAAGAACCCGCGCACGATCAGCCGCTCGGCCTCGGCGCGAGAGAGGCCGCGCGCCATCAGGTAGAAGAGCTGCTCCCGGTCGACCTGGCCGAGCGTCGCGCCGTGCGTGCAGCGAACGTCGTTCGCCATGATCTCGAGCCCCGGGATCGAGTCGGCGTGGGCCTGCTTGGAGAGCAGGAGGTTCCGGTTCTCCTGGTAGGCGTTCGTCTTCTGGGCGTCCTCCTCGACGCGGATCATCCCGCGCCACACCGTGGACGACTGCTCGTTGAGGACGCCCTTGAAGGCGAAGTCCGAGGTCGTGTGCGGCGCGATGTGCTCCTGGAAGGTGTCGTAGTCGAGGTGCTGGACGCCGTCCGCGAAGTAGGCGCCGGTGACGCGCGAGGTCGCGCCCTGGCCGGCGAGGTCGTTCTGGATCCGGACCTTGCCCTTCTTCGAGCCGAAGCCGCCTGCGACCCAGTCGAGCTCGGCGTCGCGCTCCACCCTGGCGTGATGCGTGCCGAAGTGCCACGTCTCGCGGGAGACGTTCTGCACCGAGACGTACTCCACCTTCGCACCGTCTTCGACGAACACCTCGACCGCCGCGTTGACGTAGCCGGAGAGCTCGGGCGTCGTCGACGCGTACTCCTCGATCACGGAGAAGCGGCTGCCCGGCTCGGCGACGACGAGGAGCCGCCAGAAGAGCGAGCCGCCCTCGACCGAGTTGACGATGCGCACGAGGAGCGGCTGCTCGAGGACGACGTCCCTCGGGACGTGCACGAGCAGGCCGTGCTTCCACTCGGCCGCGTTGTGGGCTGCGAACTTCTCGTCCGCCCCGACCAGCTCCCCGAGAAGCGGATGGTCGGCAAGCGGCTCGAACCTGATCCCGTCCGGCGCCCGGTCTATCTCGAGCCCGCCCTCGGAGACTCGGACGATGCCCGCGGCCTCGAGCTCCAGCATCGCCGGCGCCGAGACGACACCAGCCGCGTCGTTCCCCGAGAACGCGTCGGGATCGAAGTCCTTGAGGTCTGTGAAGCGCCAGGCCTCGTCCTTCGTCGTGGGCAGCGGCAGCGCCCGGTAGCGCTCGAGCAGCTCCGTCCTAGCCATTTGGCGCGTACCTCCGGTGCAGCATGAGCGCGTTCCCGTCGGGATCGTGGAACCACGCCTGGTGGCAAACGCCGGTATCGATCGTCTCGCCGTCGAACTCGACGCCCTTCGCCTCGAGCTCCGCGCGCGCGGCGGCAACGTCCGGCACGCGCAGGGCAAGCCCGGCCGGCGAGGGCGCGAACGGCTGGCCGATGCTCGACGGGTCGAAGATGTCGAGCGTGACCTGACCGGCGCGGAGCTCCATGTCGTGCTCCCCCTCGGTCTCGACCTCCAGCCCGATCACCTCTGTGTAGAAGGCGCGGGCGCGGGCGATGTCCTCCGTCAGGAACGACACGAAGTCGACGTGCTCGACCTGCATGGGCTACGGGGTCGTGCCGTCCGAGTAGGGCGCGTACCGGTGGTGCAGCATGAGCCCGTTCCCATCTGGGTCCTTGAAGAACGCCATGTGGCAGACGCCGCTGTCGAAGGTGTCGCCCGTGAACTCGATGCCCGCCTGCTCGAGCTTCGTCCGCGCCTCGGCGACGTCGGACACCCGGATCGCGATCGCACCCGGCGGCGTGTTCACCATCGGCCAGCCGATCCGCTCCGGGAAGACGAGGGAGAGCGTGACGTTTCCCAGCGAGTACTCCGGCCAGTCGGAGCTGGACTTCGGATCACGCTCGAGCCCGAGGGTCTCGCCGTAGAACTGCATCGCCCGGTCCTTGTCGGTGACGGGGATTGCGACGAAGTCGACGCGCTGGGCGCCGATCACTTCGGCGGTCCGTCGGCGTAAGGGGCGTAACGCTTGTGCAGCGTCAGCTCGTTGCCGTCCGGATCAGCGAAGAAGGCCATGTGGCAGACGCCGCTGTCGAGCGTCTCCCCGGCAAACTCCACGCCCTTTGCCTCGAGCTCGGTGCGTGCACTCGCCACATCGTCGACCTGGAGCAGGGCGATGCTGCTCTTCGCCGGATGGAACTCCATTCCGACCCGCTCCGGCTCCCAGATCGCGAAGCACGTCTGGTCGATCCAGAACTCGTTGGTCGCGTGGTCGTCAGGCCGGAGCCCCAGCGTGTCGACATAGAACTTGCGG
This sequence comes from uncultured Gaiellaceae bacterium, assembly GCA_963802765.1. Lineage (GTDB taxonomy): Bacteria > Actinomycetota > Thermoleophilia > Gaiellales > Gaiellaceae > Gaiellasilicea. Next base: position 379,855 of record CAWDJZ010000013.1, on the reverse strand, counting down.
GAACGCTCCGAGTCTTGCGAAGGAATCCCGATCGCATCGACCTTACTGATCGGACTAGCCAACCGATCCTTCCATCTGCAGCTGGATCAGACGGTTCATCTCGACCGCGTACTCGAGCGGGAGCTCCTTCGTGATCGGCTCGACGAAGCCGGAGACGATCATCGCGCTCGCCTCCGCCTCCGAGAGGCCGCGGCTCATCAGGTAGAACAGCTGTTCCTCGCCGATCTTCGAGACGGTCGCCTCGTGGCCAAGGTCGACGTCGTTCTCGTCGACGCGGATGTACGGATAGGTGTCGGAGCGCGAGTCCTCGTCGAGAATGAGCGCGTCGCAGACGACCTTCGACTTGGCGCCGTGGGCTCCTTTCGCCACCTCGAGCAAGCCGCGGTAGCCCGCACGGCCACCGTCCTTTGAGATCGACTTGGAGTTGATCACGGAGGTGGTGTTCGGCGCGACGTGGACGCACTTGCCGCCCGCGTCCTGGTGCTGCCCCTTGCCGGCAAAGGCGATCGAGAGCACCTCGCCGTGGGCGCGCTCACCCATCAGCCAGATGGCCGGGTACTTCATCGTCAGCTTCGAGCCGAGGTTGCCGTCGACCCACTCCATCGTCGCGCCTTCGTAGGCGACGGCGCGCTTCGTGACGAGGTTGTAGACGTTGTTCGACCAGTTCTGGATCGTCGTGTAGCGGCAGCGTCCGCGCGGCTTGACGATGATCTCGACGACCGCCGAGTGGAGCGAGTCGGAGGAGTAGATCGGCGCGGTGCAGCCCTCGACGTAGTGCACGTAGGCGTCCTCGTCGACGATGATCAGCGTCCGCTCGAACTGGCCCATGTTCTCCGCATTGATCCGGAAGTAGGCCTGGAGCGGCATCTCGATCCGCACCCCCGGGGGCACGTAGATGAACGAGCCGCCCGACCAGACCGCGCTGTTCAGGGCCGCGAACTTGTTGTCGTTCTGCGGGATGATCGTCCCGAAGTACTGCTTGACGATGTCCTCGTGCTCGCGCAGGCCCGAGTCCATGTCGAGGAAGAGCACGCCCTGTGCCTCGAGGTCGGCCTGGAGCTTGTGGTAGACGACCTCCGACTCGTACTGGGCGCCAACCCCGGCGAGGTACTTCTTCTCCGCCTCCGGGATGCCGAGCTTGTCCCAGGTGTCGAGGATGTCGGCGGGCAGGTCCTCCCACTTGTCGGCCTGCTTCTCGGTCGGGCGGATGTAGTAGTAGATGTTGTCGAAGTCGATCTCGGCGACGTTGCCGCCCCAGGTCGGGAGCGGGCGCGCGAGGAAGTAGTCCAGGCTCTTGTGCCGGAACTTCCGCATCCACTCGGGCTCGTTCTTGTGCTCGGAGATCGCCTCGACGAGCTCGTGCGAGAGGCCGCGGCCGGACTTGAAAAAGTAGTTCTCCGCCTCGTCCGAGTTGGAGAAGCCGTATTGGTACTCGGAGCGGATCCCCTTGACGACGTCGGTCTCGGACGTGCTCACGCCGCCACCTCCTCTTCCTTCGGGACCCAGGCATCGTAGCCCTCGGCCTCGAGGCGCTGGGCCAATTCGGGGCCACCGCTCTCGACGATCTTGCCGCCGACGAAGACGTGCACGCGGTCTGGCGTGACGTAGTTGAGGATGCGCTGGTAGTGGGTGATCACGAGTGCGCCCGTCTCGGGGCCGACCAGCTCATTGATGCCTTTGGCGACGATGCGCAGTGCGTCGATGTCGAGGCCGGAGTCGGTCTCGTCGAGGACGGCGATCTTCGGCTTCAGGAGCGCCATCTGCAGGATCTCGACGCGCTTCTTCTCGCCGCCGGAAAAGCCGTCGTTGAGGTAGCGCTGGGCGAGCTCGCGCGGCACCTTCAGCCGCTCCATCGCAGCGAGGATCTCGGTGCGGAACTCCTTGACCGGGATCGGGTCGTCCTTGCCGCCTGCACGCGCCTTCCGGAGCGCGTTGATCGCGCTGCGCAGGAAGCTCGTGACGGTCACGCCCGGGATCGCGTGCGGGTACTGGAAGGCGAGGAAGAGCCCCTTCTGCGCGCGCTCGTCGGCGCCGGCCTCGACGATGTCCTCACCGTCGAGGAGGATCTGGCCCTCGGTGATCTCGTAGGCGGGGTGGCCCATCAATGCGTAGGCGAGCGTGGACTTGCCGGACCCGTTCGGGCCCATGACCGCGTGCTTCTCGTTCAGGTCGACTTCGAGGTCGATCCCCTTGACGATCTCGGTGCCGTCCTCGAGTGCGACGTGCAGGTTCTTGATCTCCAGAAAGGCCAAGCTTGTGATCCCTCTTTTCCCGTAATTGAGCGGATTTCAGCCCCGCTTCGTAACTCCATGGTAGCCGATCACGGCAGCCGCCACGGGTGCCCCGAGCGCGACCATCCCTCCGATCTTACCCAGGCGCCGCCGAGCCCAGGTCCAGGCGCTCGAGGCGTGCGCCTCGCCGTCGAAGCGACCGTGCGCACCCGGGTCGCCCGGGATCGTCTCCCAGAGGTTGTCGGGGGAGTCGACCGGCTTCGGCTCCCCCGTCACCTGGCCCTTCCAGCCATTCCGGAGCAGCAGCAGGTCGCCCGCGCGGGGTGAGAGCTTCTGCCCCCAGAGAAGCCGCTGGGTCACCCAGGCAACCGGCAGCTCCCGCTCGGGGCGCTCGCAGCAGCCGAGAACGGCCTCTGCGACGACCTCGGGCTGGTAGACGGGCGCGACCGGCCGGGGCTGGTGGCCGAGCTTCTGTCGGCTTCGCTCGAACTGCGGCGTGTTGGTCCCGGGCGGGAGGACGAGCGAGATCGCGACGTCGTCGCCCACGTGCTCGAGCTCGACCCGCGCCGACTCGAAGTACGAGCGCGCTGCGGCCTTCGACGCGCAGTACGCGGCCTGGAGCGGGATGCCGCGGTACGCGAGTCCCGAGTTGACGTCCACGAACGTCCCGCGGCTCGCCTTCAAATACGGGAGGGCGGCGCGATAGGCGACCACGCGACCGAGGAAGTTGACCTCGAGCACCCGCCGGAGCTCGGCCAGTGCGAGCTGCTCGACCTCGGCGTAGACGGTGACCATCACGGTCGCCACGAAGCTGTCGATCCGGCCGAACCGCTCGACCGCCCGCTCGCAGAGGGCCTCGGCGTCGGCCTCGCTCGTGGTGTCGCCCGGCAGGGCAAGCGCATCGGCCCCCACCGCCGCGAGCTCGGCCACCGTCGTGTCCAGCGCCTCGGCGTTCCGGGCAGAGACGACGACCTTGGCACCGCGCGCTCCGGCGGCGCGCGCCACGGCCCTCCCGATTCCGCTCGAGCCGCCCGCGACCACGATCACCTGCTCGGAGATCGGCTTCTTCACCCACCCGGCCTCCCCGAGGCGCACGTTCGGGAAACGGTGGTACGCTGCGGCCATGCCGTTCGGTATCGGCATCTGGGAGGTCCTGATCCTGCTTCTCGTCGTGTTGCTCGTCTTCGGGCCGAAGCGGCTGCCCGAGATGGGCCGTTCGCTCGGCAGGGGCATGCGCGAGTTCAAGGACTCGATCTCCGGCAAGGACGACGACGAGCCCGTGCATCACCGGCTTGCGCAGGAGCTCCCGCCCGCCGAGGAAGAGCACCCTGTCGCGCAGGCCGAGCGCGAGCGCGACACCGTCTCCTAGCCCACCAGCCACGTGGCCCTGAAGCGTCTGCCGCGGCGCCTCGAGCACGGCGAGGAGGCCACGCTCGTCGAGCACCTGGGCGAGCTTCGCGCACGCCTCGTGATCAGCCTGCTCACGCTCGCGCCGGCCTTCGTGGTCGCGTTCTACTTCCAGGAGCGGATCGTCGAGTGGCTCTCGCGGCCGTTGCCTGACGACAAGGAGCTGGTCACGCTCGGCGTCGTCGAGCCGTTCACGACCGCGGTCAAGGTCAGCCTCGCGGCCGCGGTCGCCGTCACGCTCCCCGTCCTGCTCTATCAGCTGTGGTCGTTCCTCGCTCCCGCGATCGAGGAGAGGGTGCAGCGGACGGTCGCGGTCTTCGCGATCTTCTCGACGCTGCTCTTCGCGTGCGGAGTCGCGTTCTGTTACTTCATCGTGCTGCCGCGCGCGCTCGAGTTCCTCACGAACTTCAACGAGGACGTCTTCGAGATCCAGATCCGGGCGAGCTACTACTTCTCGTTCGTGACCGTGACGCTGATCGCGACGGGGATCGCGTTCCAGATGCCGATGTTCATCCTCGCGCTCGTGCGGCTGCGGATCGTCACGGCCGCGCAGCTGCGCCGGAACAGGCGGCTCGGGATCCTCTTCATGGTCGTCTTCGCCGTGCTGCTGCCCACCGTCGATCCGGTCTCACTGGCGCTCGAGGTCGTGCCGCTGCTGCTTCTCTTCGAGCTCTCGATCTGGCTGTCGGCGTTCATGGAGAAGCGCTGGCACATCGTCGAAGAGCGGTCGCGCTGGGCGGTCGAGTGAAGGTTCTCTCCGCCGACTGGCTGTTGCCGATCGAGGGCGAGCCGGTCGAGCGGGGCGCGCTCGCGATCGAGGACGGCCGCATCGCGGCCGTGGGCACGATCGACGAGCTCGGCGCGGGCCAGCACTATCCGGAGGCCGCGATCGTGCCTGCCTTCGTGAACGCGCACACCCATCTCGAGTACGCCGTCTACGCCGGCTTCGGAGACGGTCTCTCGTTCGGCCCGTGGCTCTCGCTCCACATCGAGCGGAAGCGCCGGCTCGACCGAGGCGACATGGAGGCGATCGCACGGCTCGGCGCCGCCGAATGTCTCCGCTCGGGAGTCGGCACGGTCGGGGACCTCGCCTTCTCGGGCGCGAGCGCCCACGCCTGCGCCCAGCTCGGGCTGCGGGCGATCGTCTACCTCGAGGTCTTCGGCAGCGAGCCCGACGACGCGCTGCGGCAGTTCGAGGAGAAGCGCGCGTACGTCGAGGCGGCCCTCTCGGACCGGGTGCAGCTCGGCGTCTCCCCGCACGCGCCCTACACGTGCTCGACCGAGGTGTACGCCGTCTGCGCCGGTCTCGGCCTTCCTGTAGCGACGCACCTGAACGAGAGCACAGACGAGCTCGACTGGCTGCTCCGCGGCGAGGGCCCGTGGCAGGCGGTCGGCGAGCTGCTGATCGATCCGGACGGGCAGAGCGGGATCCGCCGCCTCGCAGGCGCGGGGCTGCTCGACGAGCGTCTTGTCGCGGCTCACTGCGTCAAGGTCGACGAAGAGGAGATCCGGCTGCTCGCCGAGCGCCGGGTCGCAGTCGCGCACTGCCCACGCTCGAATGCCCTGCTCGGCTGCGGCATTGCGCCGCTCGAAGCGCTTCGCGCCGCCGGCCTTCGCGTCGGCATCGGCACCGACGGCGTCTCCTCGGTCCCGTCGCACGACGTCTTCGAGGAGCTGCGCACGGTGATCTCGCTGGCCCGAGCCCGCTCCGAGCGCGCCGGCTCGATCACCGCAGGTGAGGCGCTCGAGCTCGCGACGCTCGGCGGCGCTCGGGCGCTGGGGCTCGACGGCGAGATCGGCTCGCTCGTGCCCGGTAAGCGCGCCGATGTCGCGATTGTCAGCCTGGCGGGCTCGCCGTATCTACCATGGGAGGATCCCGCGGCCGCAGTGGTCTACGGAGGAACACCGGAGCGCATCGCGGCTACCCTGGTCGACGGCCGGACGAGGTACGAGAGAGGAGCATTCGAGTGGCACGAGTTGATCGACGCAGCGTCCGCAGCGCGCGGCCGCATGCTGGCGCTACCGCACGTCAGCGCCAGCGTGAGCGCCAGGCCGTAGAAGACACGCTGTTCTTCTCACGGCTTCGCAGCCACGCGAAGTGGATGTTCGTCTTCCTCGCCCTCGTCTTCGGGCTCGGCTTCGTCATCTTCGGGATCGGCTCCGACCAGGGAACCGGGATCGGCGACATCCTCCGCGACAGCGGCGGCGCGTCGGGGAGCGGCGTCTCCCTCTCCGAGGCCCGCGAGCAGGTCGCGGAGAATCCCAAGAGCGCGGAGGCCCAGCGCAACCTCGCCACGGCCCTCCAGGAGGAGGGCGAGACCCAGGAGGCGATCACCGCGCTCAGCCGCTACCTCGTCCTCGCGCCTACGGACCAGGACGCGCTGCGCGAGCTCGCGGGACTCCATCTCGCGCAGGGTGGCACCTTCGCCCAGCAGGCGCAGGCCGAGCAGGTGCGCGCGAGCTTCCTCACGTTCGGCTCGACGTTCGGCGCCCCGCTCGAGCTCGGCAACGGCCGGACGCTCGACCCGGACCCGATCGACCAGGCGATCGCCACCCAGGCGAACCAGGCGATCAGCGAGGCCTACACGAAGGCGCAGCAGTCGTTCCAGAGCGCGGTGGCGACCTACGAGAAGCTCGTGACCGTGGCGCCGAACGATCCGAACGTCCAGCTCGAGCTGGCTCAGGCGGCCCAGCAGGCAGGCGACTACACGAAGGCGATCGGCGCCTACGAGCGCTTCCTGAAGCTCGCCCCGGACGACCCGAGCGCCGCGATCGTGAAGCAGCAGATCATACAGCTGAAGAAAGCGCAGACGACTCCGGACTCGGGTTAGACTCACCCGCGGCCGGGAAGACCACGACAGATCCTGTCGGCGACCCCTGGGAGCATGCGCGCATGAATTTCGACGTCAACACCGAGAAGCTGAGCGAGGACCAGTACGTGATCTCCCTCTCGGGCGAGGTGGATCTCTACACGGCGCCGGAGTTCAAGCAGCAGCTGCTCGAGGTGATCGACCAGGGCGGTCGCGACGTCGTCGTCGACCTGAGCAATACGACGTTCATCGACTCGACGACGCTCGGCGTACTCGTCGGCGGGGTGAAGCGGCTCCGGGCGAACGACGGCCAGTTGTCGCTCGTGTGCAGCGACCGCAACATCACGAAGATCTTCGAGATCACGGGCCTCGACCGCGTCTTCACGATCCACCCGACGCGCGAGGCAGCGGTCGGCACGGGGTCCGCCGCCGGCACGGGGTCCGCCGGCTAGGTGACCCTGCGCGGGCTGGCCGGTGCCTGCGCGGTCCTGACCGCGGTTCTGACAGCGACCGGCTGCGGCACGGAAGGCTTGCCGGAGGCCGGCGCGGGCGACGCGACGCAGGGAAGGGAGCTCTTCATCGAGCACTGCGGCTCGTGTCACGTGCTCGCGGACGCGAGGACGCAAGGCCAGATCGGCCCAAACCTCGACGACGCGTTCCGCCAGTCACGAAAGGACGGTCTCGGCGAGACGACGATCGAGTCGGTCGTGCGCAGTCAAATCTCCTACCCCGTCGAGGAGCCGGCCACGGGGCAGCCGGGAATGCCCGCGGACATCGTCACGGGCGAGGACGCGGATTCCGTGGCGGCCTACGTCGCCTCCGTGGCCGCGTTGCCGGTTCGACAGCAGCCCGGCGGCACGACGACCGGCGAAGGTGGAGGGACGACAACGGGTGAGGGCGAGACGGGAGAGGCCCCCGACGGCGAGGCGATCTTCGCTGAGGCCGGCTGCGGAGGCTGCCACGTGCTCGAGGCGGCCGGCGCCGGCGGCACCGTCGGGCCCAGCCTCGACGACTCGCAGCCGCCCAAGGAGCTCGTGATCGAGCGTGTCACCAACGGCATGGGCGCGATGCCCTCCTTCAAGGACTCCTACTCGGCGGAGCAGATCGAGGCAGTCGCCGACTACGTCGTCGCGAACGCCGGCAAGTAGCCGTCCCTGTAGGACGTGTCGGGGCCAGGACCCCACATGTCCGCAATGGCGGGGTGGAGCCGCCGTGCGTAGCTGCTCCACGGCCACTGTTCCGGACGCTCACAGAGTCCGGCCGTGACGGGATTGAGAGCGACGTACTGGAGACAGTTCGACCAGTAGTCGTCGGTGTCGACGAGCTTCGCCTTGTACCGGCCCTGCACGAGCGCACCACGCCTCTCGTGGCGTTCGTTGAACTCGTCCACGTACGTGCTCATCAGACGGCACATGCCGGCAGGGAGCGTCGGATACGGCGTCTGAATCACGAGATGCACGTGATTCGTCATCAGGCAATAGTCGTGCAGAATCCAGCGAGCCCGGCGGACCGTCGCACTGAGGAGGTCGAGGAAGGCACTGTAGTCCGCGTTCTCTCGAAAGAAGACCTCCGCGTCGGTCGCACGATGGGTGACGTGCCAGACGCCATTCGGAACATGCACACGCGGTGGACGAGGCACGCTGCGACGGTAGCTTCGGTCAGCCCGCGTAGATAGTGGCGCTTCCGGACGTGGTGGGTCCTGGCCCCGACATGTCCCGCGCGGACGCGTCGGACTCGGCCTAGGCGTCTGCGGTGGTTGCTTCGAGGTCGACGACGACGTGCGTGATCGGGACGTCGAAGCGGTCGCGGGCGGAGCCGACGATGTTGCGCTCGAGCCAGTTCGAGCGGCCCTCGGGGTGGGTCGAGATCACGATCTCGTCCGCCCCGAACGTGCGCAGCGCATCCTCCATTGCCTGCAGCGGGTCGCCGTCACCCACCTCGCCGCGCGCGTGGACGCCGTACTCCCGTAGTCGGGCGAGGCTCCGGTCGAGGCGCTGCTGGGCGGCCGCACGCGCCCCGTCCTCGTCGGAGGCCCAGTGCCGCACCGCGGAGTTGAGCGCGGGACAGACGACGAGAACCTGCTCGCGCACGCCCTCCGCCTTGTTGCGCAGGATCTCCAACAGCTCGTCGCCGCCGACGGTCTCGTTCGCGATCACGAGGATCCGGCGCTCGTCCTCGCCGCCGATGTGCGGCACCACGGTCTTGACGACGGGCTCGTTCGAGCGCGCCCGCATCCACAGCCCGATGCCCGACGGCGGTCAGCGCCGCGAAGACGACGACGCCGAGCCAGGTCGCGATCGAGGCGGCGACGACGATCAGCGCGAAGTAACCCGACCGTCATCAGCAGGAAGCGATAGGCCTCTGCTTCGCTCCGGAACGGATTGCGCGCCATTTGGTGCCGTCCTCAGATCAGATAGATCGTCGAATACACCACGATCCACATTACGTCGACGAAGTGCCAGTAGATTCCCGGGATCTCGACACCGTGGTGGTGCTCGGCAGTGTAGTGGCCGCGGAACGCGCGTACCGTCGCCATTCCGAGCAGGGTCAAGCCCACGAAGACGTGCGCGCCGTGCAGCCCCGTGAGGCCGAAGAAGATGGTGCCGAAGGCTCCGTCGGACGGGTTGAAGCCGATCCGCGCGTACTCGAGCATCTGCGTCAGCAGGAAGGTGAGGCCCATCAGGAACGTGAGCACGAGGCCGGCCTTCAGGCCCGCGCGGTTGCCCCGTTTGATCGACTGGAGCGCCCAGTGCATGGTGAAGCTCGAAGTGAGCAGGATCGCCGTGTTCACGCCGGCGACGAAGACGGGTAGGTGGAACGGCGGCAGCGGCCACGGGTGCGCCTCGGGATTGACCACGCGGACGAAGAAGTAGGCCGTGAAGAAGGCGCCGAAGAGCATCGCCTCCGAGGCGATGAAGAGGAACATGCCGAGGATCGGTGGCGTCGACGCGCGAGCTACGGTTCGCGAGCGGCGGGCCGTGATGGGCGTGGACGTCCGCGTGCGCGCTCACGACGACGTCTCCGCCACGGTCGCCGGCTCGACGACGACGTGTTCGACGGGCAGCTTCGACTCGCTCCGCAGCCGTCCCACCAGGTCGCGGCGGAGCCACGAGGAGCCCCTTTGCTCGGGGAAGGTCGAGACGAGGATCGAGTCGACACGCTCGTCCCGGACGGCGTGCATCGTTGCCGTGAACGGGTCCGGGTGCGCAACCTGGCCGTGGGCCTCGATCCCCTCCGAGCGGAGCCGCGCGAGCGCCCGGCGCAGGCGCTCCTCCGCCTCGGGATGAGAGCCCTGGTCGGGGTCGCTCTGCGGACAGATGATCAGGAACGCCGCCCGCGGGTTCGTGCGGGCCCGCTCGCGGATCCGGGCGAACAGCGGCTCGCCGAGCACGGTCTCGTTCGCGACCACGAGCACGTTCTCGGCGCCGGTGCGTGACGCGACGTCGGAGACGACGTGCTCGACCGGAATCGAACCGGCCGCCTTACGGATCTCTTCGAGCAGGTTGCGCCGACGCCAGCCGGACTTGTCGTCCGGGTGGGTCGAGACGATGAGCTCGTCGGGCCGCTCGGTCGCGATCGCGTCCTTCACAGCGGTCAGCGGGTCGTTGTCGACCACGTGGCCGTCGGCCGAGATCCCGGCCTCGCGAAGCTTCGTGAGCGTCCGATCGAGCCGGCGGCCCGCCGAGGCGCGGCGCGTGTTCTCGTAGACGACGTACCCCTCGCGCGGCTCGTTCACCGGCGCGATCACGGTCACGAGCGCGTCGGCGCCCTCGACCCGCCTCCGCACCGCGTCGAGCAGCTCGTCCCCCGTCAGCGTCTCGTTGGCGACGACGAGGATCCGACGCCGGCCGTCGCTCACCGCACGACCTCCTCCTCCTCCGCAGGCTCCGGGCGGCGACGCGGCCGTTCGTGCCGCCGCGCAGCACCGCGTGCCTGGCGCCTCGGACGCCGTATTCGTACGGGCTGCCGACGACCTGGGGGATCTCGTCGAAGTTGAACACCGGTGGCGGCGAGGAGACCTGCCACTCGAGCGTCAGCGCGCGCCACGGGTTGGAGGGCGCGCGTGGGCCGCGGGCCCAGCTGACGATGACGTTGTAGAAGAAGACGATCGTCGACGCGCCGAGCATGAACGAGAAGATCGAGATGACCATGTTCCAGTCGGCGAACTGCGAGTCGTAGTCGGCGACCCGGCGCGGCATCCCCTGCAGCCCGACCCAGTGCATCGGGAAGAAGGTGCCGTTGAAGCCGATGAACGCGAGCCAGAAGTGGAGCTTGCCGAGCCGCTCGGAGTACATCCGGCCGGTCATCTTCGGGAACCAGTAGTAGATCCCCGCGAAGATCGTGAAGACCGAGCCGCCGAAGAGCACGTAGTGGATGTGCGCGACGATGAAGTACGTGTCCGAGGCGGCGATGTCGATCGGCACCGAGGCGAGGAAAATGCCCGAGAGGCCGCCGAGCACGAACATGGAGAGGAAGCCGAGCGCGAACAGCATCGGCGTTCGGAAGTGCAGCTTGCCCTCCCACATCGTTGCCAACCAGGAGAACACCTTGATCCCGGTCGGGACGGCGATGATCATCGACGTCACCATCATCGGCACGCGCAGCCACGGCGCCATCCCGGCGACGAACATGTGGTGCGCCCACACCGAGAAGCCGAGCACGAGGATCGCCATCAGCGAGAGCGCCATCAGCCGGTAGCCGAAGATCGGCTTGCGGCTCATGACCGCGATCACCTCGGAGATGATCCCGAACCCGGGCAGCATCATGATGTAGACGGCCGGGTGTGAGTAGAACCAGAAGATGTGCTGGTAGCCGAGCACGTAGCCGCCCTCGGCGACGTTGAAGAAGTTGGTGTGCATCACCCGGTCGAACATGACGAAGAACTGCGAGCCGGCGATGAACGGCGTCGCGATCACGACGAGCAGTGACGTCGTGAAGTTCGCCCACACGAGCAGCGGCATTCGCCAGAACGTCATCCCCGGCGCCCGCATCGTGATGATCGTGACCAGGAAGTTGAGCGCCGTCATGATCGACGAGGCGCCGGCCCACTGGACGCCCATGTTGAAGAAGACCTGGCCGAGTGGCTGCTCCGACGCGAGCGGCGCATAGCTCGTCCAGCCGGTCGCGAAGGCGCCGCCGGGCGCGAGGAAGGCCGCGAGGAACATGATCCCGGCGATCGGCAGGAGCCAGTACGACAGGGCGTTGAGTCGCGGGAAGGCCATGTCCGGCGCGCCGAGCATCAGGGGCACGGCGAAGTTCGCAAGCCCCGCGAACGCCGGGATGATGAAGAGGAAGATCATCAGCGCGGCGTGCTCGGACACGAGCCCGTTGAAGGTCTGCGTGTCCACGAACTGCATATCCGGCTGGGCGAGCTCGGCGCGGAAGATCATCGCCAGCAGGCCGCCGACCACGAAGAAGAAGAACGTCGTCGTGAGGTACTGGACGCCGATCACCTTGTGGTCGGTGTTGACCTTGAAGTAGTCCCGCCAGCTGTAGGCGCCGTGCCCCGAGTGGTCCTCCTCGCGCGTGGGGCGGCCGGAGATGTAGTAGAGCCAGTAGTCGAACGAGCCGATGCCGGCGAGGAAGCCCACCGGCGCGAGCGTCAACGAGGCGACGACGGTGATGACCGTCCAGTCCCAGATCGGGTCATAGCCGCCGAGCCAGCGGAAGAAGCCGACGATGCCTGCGCCGATCAGCCAGAAGAGCGGCGTCACCCACGCCGCCCGGATGAAGCCGGGACGGGTCAGGTGCTCCGTGCCATGCCGCGGCGGCGCCGGAGCGTGTCCGTGGACCTCGTGCTGGGTGTCGGCGATCTCGGTCACTCGCTATCCCTCTTGCCCGTCGACCAGATACTGCACGAGTGCGTCGAGCTGCTCGTCCGAGAGCGATTCGCCGTACGTGGCCGGCATCACATCGGGCTGATAGCCGCTGACGACATTCGCGTTCGGCTCGACGATCGCCGTGCGCAGGTACTCCTCGAGCGGCTCGCCGCCGGGGTCGACCGCGTTCAGCGACGGCCCGACCTGGGAGTCCGTCCCGGCGGGGGCGAACTCGTGGCAGCCACCGCAGCCGGCGCTCGCGAAGATCGCCTCGCCCGAGGTCTCGTCCTCACGCCCGGCCGCCGCGCCGGCGAGAAACTCGTCGTACGCAGCGCGCTCGACCACCCGCACCGGGGCGCGCATCGTCGAATGTCCGAGCCCACAGAGCTCCGTGCAGATGAGCGAGTACTCGCCCACCTTCGTCGGCGTGATCACGAGCGTCGTCTCGATTCCCGGCACCGCATCGGACTTCTGCCCGAACTCCGGCACCCAGAACGAGTGGATCACGTCGCGCGAGGTCAGCGTCAGCTTGACCGACTCGTTCACCGGGAGCACGAGCTCACCCGTGACGACCGCTGGGTCGCCCGGATACTCGAACTTCCACGCGAACTGCTGCCCGGTAACCACGATCGGGATCGCACTCGCTCCCGCGTCCTCGTTCTTCGCGAGCACCACCGCGCTGACGACTGAGATGGCTGTAACGAGCACGGCTGGGATCGCTGTCCAGACGATCTCGAGGCCGGTGTGCCCGTGGATCGGCGGCCCGTCCGAGTCGTCTTCGGGCTGGGCCCGGAACTTCAGTACGGAGTAGATGATCGCCGCGGCCACGACCGAGAAGACGGCGATGCAGATGACCGTCGTGAACCAGAAGGTGAACTCGATCCGGTCCATCTCCTCCGAGGCCGACGTGGGCAGCCACGGGACGAGCACGGCGACGACCGACGCGGCGATACCGGCGAGGACGCCGTAGATCGTGATGCGAACAATCGAGCCCCTGCGCACCGCGGCGAGCCTACATCAGCACGTCGCGATCGGCTGCAGAGCCCGTACCCGATCCGGGCCGATCACCGTTTCTCTCGGGAACAACACAAAACCCCCGCTAAAGAGAGGACGAACATGGGTCTTGGAGTGAGCATTTTCCTGATCGCCGTCGGGGCGATCCTGACCTGGGCCGTGAACGCGACTGTCTCGGGTCTCGAGTTGCAGACCATCGGCGTGATCTTGATGGTGGTCGGCGCGCTGGGCCTCGTGCTCTCGATGATCTTCTGGTCCTCGTGGGGCGGCTTCGGAGGCGAGCGCCGGACGACGAGGTACGTCGAGGAAGGCCCGCGCTACTAGCCGACCTCGACGCAAGGTGAGTCTGAGAGAGGCGGCCTGCTGGCCGCCTCTCTGCGTTCAGACCTGCGGCAAGTCGAACGAGAACGTGGAGCCGCGGCCGGGCTCCGACTCGACGCGGATCCGGCCCGCCCATGCGGCGGACGATCTCGCGGCTGATGTAGAGGCCGAGCCCCGTCCCTCCGACACCGCGCGAGAGGTTCGGGTCGAGCCGGTAGAACTTCTCGAAGATGCGCTCGTGCTCGGCGGCCGGGATCCCGAGCCCGCGATCGCGCACCGCGAACCGGACCCGCCCGTCGGCCGGGTCGATCTCCAGCTCCACGAGACCGCCGTCGGGCGAGTACTTGACCGCGTTCTCGACGAGGTTCACGAGCACCTGGCGAAGGCCGTCGGGATCGGCCGCGACCTCCGGGCCCGGCTCCGGCGCGGACAGGGCGAGCTCGATACCCGGCGGCAGATGGGTCTCTGCTGCTGCGAGCACAGTGCGCGCCAGCTCGGTGGCATCGGCTCTGCCGATCGAAACCTGAGCGGCCCCAGAGTCGAGCCGGCTCGCGAGCAGGATGTCGTTGACGATCCGGGCGAGTCGCTCCGACTCGCCTGCGATCACGCCGAGCATCCCCTCCTGCTGATCGACGCCGAGGGTGACGTCTTCGCGGCGGAGAGTCATCGCGGCGCCGTAGATCGCGGCGAGCGGCGTGCGGAGCTCGTGCGAGATGGTCGAGACGAAATCGCTCTTGAGCTGCTCGACCGCCCGCTCGTCGGTGAGGTCGCGGAACGCGTAGACCCGGCCCTGCGGGAACTCGACGGCAGTGAGCGAGAGCCAGAGCTCGCCGGCGGAGCCGTCGACCGGAAACGTCTGCGGCCGCTCTCCGGCCTGCTCGAGCGGCCAGCCGGCCAGGACGTCGGCCGCCTTGCGCGCCGTCGACGTCACGCTCGGCGAGCCCGGTGATCCGCGCCGCAGCCGGGTTCCAGAGCCGCACGATCCCGTCCCGGTCGACGAGGAAGACGCCCTCGCCGACGAACTCCAGGGCCTGTCCGGCGACGGCCCGCCGCTGCAGCTCCCCGACGAGCCGGGCGTTGTCGATCGCAGCAGATGCCCGCCGCGCCAGCTCGAGCGCCAGCTCGAGATCGGTCTCGTCGTACCGCCCAGGCTCGCGTGAGCCGAGCGTCAGCACACCCAGGGTCTCGCCGCGCGAGACGAACGGGACGAACATCATCGAGCGCGAGCCCACGCGCACGAACGCTTGGCGGTCGAGGCCGATTTGCTCGAGCTCGTCGACCAGCTCCCGTGTGACCGTCGGCACCAGCAGCGGCTCGCCCGCACCGACGACGCGGCGCATCAGCTTTGGCGGCTTCTCCGGCATCGGATAGCTGTCGGGCATCGCGTCCATGAGCCGCTCCAGCTCCGGATCGTCGTGAGCGTGGGCGACCCGGAGGAGGTGCGTGCCGTCCGCGAGGAAGATGTTGCAGGCATCCGCGATGCGGGGTACGACGACGTGCGCGATCCTGCGGAAGATCTCCTCCCGGTCGAGCGACGAGGAGAAGAGCTCGCCCGCCTCGGCGAGCAGGCGAATCCGATCGTCGGCGCGCTTGCGGTCGGTGATCTCCATGATCACGGCGCCGACCCCGATCACCTCGTCGCTCTCCGTTCGGATCGGGTAGTAGCTCGAGAGCCAGTGCCTCCGGTCGCCGATGGCCCGGCCCGCATCGTCGGTCGACTCCGTGTGCACGATCGGCTCGCCGGTCTCGAGCACGCTGCGGTAGAGCGGTTCGAGCCGTTCCCCGAGCCCCGGCAGCACGTCGGCCAGCGTCCGACCCACGTGCTCCTCCGGAGTCGCCCGGTTGATGGCGGCGAGCGCGTCGTTGACGCGGACGAAGCGCAGGTCTCGGTCCCAGAAGCCGATCCCGACCGGCGCCGAGACAAGGAGCGTGTTCAGCTGTGCGTACGACTCCTGCGCCGCCCGGAAGAGCCGGGCATTGTCGATCGCGAGCGCGGCGCGGCGCGCGATCTCGTACGCGAGTGCAAGCTCGGACGTCCCGAAGCGCCGACCCGATTCGCCCGTCCCGAGCGAGATCGTGCCGAGCAGCTTGCCGCGCGTCGCGAGCGGGACGACGATGTACGAGAGCGCGTCGAGCGCCTCGTACAGCCGCAGATGCTCATCATCCGTCGCCGCGTCCGCCAGCGCTCCGTGGCGGGCGTCCGGGATCAGCACAGGCTCGCCGCTCGTCAGAACCCGCGTTACCGGATGAGACGCGTTCGCCTCGGGCGGATAGCGGTGGCGGAGCTCGCGCAGCAGCCGCTCCCGCTCGGGGTCGCGGTGCGAGATCACGACCTGCCGGAGAGTCGCCTCGTCCTCGCCGAGCACGTCGACGATGCAGTAGTCGGCGACCCGCGGAACGAGCAGCCTTGCAAGCTCGGCGAGCGTCGCGTCGACGTCGAGCGAGGCGGCGAGGATCGTGCTCACCTCGCCGAGGAAGCGAATCCGCTCCTCGGCACTGCGTTCCTCGGTCACGTCCTGGAAGACGTTGATCACGAGCTGCACCTCGCCATCCGGCGACAGCATCGGCGTCGAGCGCAACACCGACCAGCGGTCCTCGCCGCTCGGCTTCAGGCGGTAGCCGACGACTCCCTCCTGCGGCTCCCGCGTGACGAAAGCAAGCCGGTTCGGCAGCTGTTCGAACGGAAGCGACGCACCGTCCTCGCCGACGATCTCGAACCGGTCGATGACCTCTAGGGCGGTGAGACTGAGCAGCTCCTCGCTCGACTCGAGGCCGCAGAGGCGCGCAGCGGCATCGTTGGCGTAGACGAGCTCGCCCTCGGGCCCCTGTACGGTGATGCCGTGCCCGAGGCCGTCGAGTATCACCGCCAGCTGGCTCGGCGTCATCCGCTCTCCCACCGTTCGCCCCACGGCCGAGACGGTACCGACCCGCCCCGGCGCAGCGCCAGAGGCGCCTTCAGTGGTGGTCGCGCCCAACGACATGGGCAGAATCAACGTTGCGCAAGCCAATCGCTGACGGCGCCACCGATCGAGATCACTTGATGCGCCGGCGACCTCCGTGGGTGGGCGAGCGGGACGCGCCCGCTCGCCCGATGCCCGCCTAACGCCTCGAGCCGACGGCGAGGAGATACTCCTTCTCGAAGCGAGCCTCCTCGGGCGTGCCGCGATTCCAATCGTCGCAGAAGGCGTCGAGCGCCTCGTCGAACTCGTCGGCCCGTCCCTCGCGCTCGGCGTTCGTCCGCGCCGCGATCGCCGGGCCGTAGTAGGACTTGAAGTGCTCGCCGTACTCACGAGGGCGTGCGAACGCTGTGATCTCGAGCACGCCCCGCTCGACGCTGCGTAGCGCTACACGGTCGCCGAGGAGCTCGCGGAGATGGTCTTCGCCGCCCCAGAGAGGCGGCGCCTGAGCGCCTGGCGGCGGGGGCGGCGCGAAGGGCTTCATGGTGCGGAAGAGGGCGCCGAGCATGCCGTCCGGCGTCCAGCTCAGAAGGCCGATCGTCCCGCCGGGACGGCAGACGCGCACGAGCTCGTCGGCGGCCTCCTGATGGTGCGGGGCGAACATGACGCCGATCGCCGACATGACGGCGTCGTACGACTCGTCCGCGAACGGCAGATGCTCGGCGTCCGCCTCGATCCACTCGAGCTCGAGACCCTCAGCCTCCGCGCGCTCTCGACCGGTCTCGAGCAGGCTGGGGGTCAGGTCGCTGGCCGTGACAGTTGCGCCTCGACGGGCGGCGGGAAGCGACGCGTTCCCCGTCCCGGCCGCCACGTCGAGGACACGCATGCCCGGGCCGATCCCGCACGCATCGACCAGCCGCTCGCCGACGGGCAGCAAAAACGTGTCGACCATCAACGGATAGTCGCCGGAGCCCCACATCGCCCGGTGGCGCGCCTTGAGCTCCGAATCGACGAGTTGCACGCTCATGTCTCCTCCTCTACCTCGTTTCGGCCACCCTGCCCGGGTGCCGAACGACGCACATCGGGAGAACTCCCTAATCGCTCCCCATCTCGAGGACGCTCAGCGCTCGGCGCGGGCGGCGACGGCTGCGGCCTCCGCACGGTTGCGGACGCCGAGCTTGGAGAGGATGTGGCTCACGTGATGCCCCGCCGTCTTCGTGCTGATGAAGAGCGTCGCCGCGATCTGCGCGTTCGACATCCCGCTTCCGAGCAGGCTCAGAACCTCCGTCTCGCGCGCTGTCAGCTCCCCGATCGACCGCGGTCGTGCGCCCGGCGGCGCTCCGAGCTCACGCAAGATGGCGGCGGCAGCGTCTCTCGCGCGCGCGGCGCCGAGCTCGCGGAAAGTCTCGAAGGCCGCGCGCACCTCCTCGTTCGCCACGTCGGGTGCCTCCGAGGCAAGTGCCCGAGCAAGCACGAGGCGGGCCTCCGCGATCTCATACGGCATCCCGAGGCGCCCGAACCCGGCGAGCGATCGGCGAGCCGCGTCCCGGGCAGCGTCCTCGCGACCGCCGGCGAGGGCGACGCGAGCGGCTGTCAGCTCTGCGCGTGCGGCAACGATCGCGATGCCCGAGCTCTGCGCGAGCCGATCGAGCCCCAGGGCCGCGGCTTCCGCCGAAGCCTGCTCTTCACCGGCGAGGCGTGCGTCGACGAGGAGAGCGAGCAGCTGGGCGGTCTGTAGCGCATCTCCCTCCGCTGCGAGCAATCCGCGCTCGAGGAGCGCAGTCGCGACGTGCGGCCTTCCCTGGGCTATGCGGAGGTGGGCTAGCGCCCGCAGCGACTCAGGGTGCTCCTCCCGCCCGACGAGGAGCTGCTCGGCCTCCTGCAAGCGACCCTGACGGACACGAAGCTCCGCCAGCGCCGCTACGGTCGGCGATCCCATCTCCGGGACGTATCGGGCATGGACATCGAGAGCGCTCTGAAGGGCGTCTTCCGCTTCGTCCCAGCATCCTTTCGCGAGCAGTACATCGGCATGGATCGTCCGACACGATCCGTACAGCGGCGTCGCATTAGAGTCGCGCGCGAACTCGTCGACGAGCTCGCACCACTCCGCGGCGCGCTCCCAGTCGCCTGCGCTGGTACAGGCGACGATGAGGTTGCAATACGCCTCGGCAAGCGTGTGGACGTTCCGAACCCGGCCGGCCGAGGCCGCTGCCATCGCCTCCTCGAGGAGCCTCATGCCCTGATCTCTCCGTCCCGCGCTGACCTCGGCCCGCCCCAGCAGGCTGACCGCGAACACCTCGAGGTCGCCCGCCCCGGTCTCCCGTGCAATCGCGATCGCCCGGTGGGCGTGCTCGACACGCTCCTCGACGCTCTCAGCGTGTCGAGCGCGCTCGACGGCCACCCAACCCTGGCCGGGGCACGTACCGACGCCCTCCACGAGGCGCTCGGCGCGCGCCAGCCAACCCCGCGCGGCGGACGCACGGCCGCCGATCAGATGCTGGTGGGATACCCAGACCGCGAGCCGGGCAGCGTCGTCACAGCGGCCGTCGCGAGCGTACCCCTCGACAGCCTGCTCGCGGGCGGCGATGGCGTTCCGTACGTCGCCCAGAAACCAAAGAGCAAGACCAAGGCCCTCGAGCGCGTCGGGCGTCTCCTCGTCGGCGAGCGCGGCCTCGAAGGCGGCTCGGGCCTTTTCCCAGTGCGCCGCCTCGAGCGCGTTCCGTCCCTCGTCGAGTTGGCCGCGGAGCGTCACGTCCATCGACGGCACATTCTACGAGTGCGGCACAGCGATCGACTCCGGGCGACCGTGATGGTGAGTTTGCCTCGAGGCGGGCAATTCCACGGGCGTCGAAAGTGGGCCGTGTAGGGATCGAACCTACGACCTTGGGATTAAGAGTCCCCTGCTCTACCAGCTGAGCTAACGGCCCGCGGCGAGAGATTGTAGCCGCAGGCATCCGATCCTCCCCCTTCGGGCAGCGACGGTGCCGCACCTGCTCTGTACGATTGCCCGCCGATGACCGACGTTGCCATTGTCGGAGCCGGCTACGTCGGCGTCCCGCTCGCCCAGGTGTTCGCCGAGGCGGGCTGCAGCGTGCTGCTCGTCGAGCGCGACGCCGAGCGCGTGGCGCAGCTGAACCGCGGCGAGAGCTACATCGAGGACGTCCCCTCCGACGTCCTGAAGCGGCTCGTGGACGAGCATGGGTTGCGCGCGACGACGGACTACGACGAGCTACGCGACGCGGACGCGATCCTGATCGCCCTGCCGACGCCGCTCTCGAAGCAGCGCGAGCCCGACCTCTCGATCGTCAACGAGGCGACGGAGGCGATCGCGAAACGGCTCCGCAAGGGCCATCTCGTCGTGCTCGAGTCGACCACCTACCCCGGCACGACCCGCGAGGAGCTGCTGCCCCGGCTCGAGGCCTCGGGCCTAAAGGTGGGCGAGGACTTCCACCTGGCTTTCTCGCCCGAGCGCGTCGACCCGGGCCGGACCGACTGGACGACGAAGAACGTGCCGAAGGTCGTGGGCGGGATCACGGAGAAGTGCACGGAGCGCGCCGCGGCCCTCTACGCCGGGGCCGTCGACACCGTGCACACCGTCACCTCACCCGAGTCCGCCGAGCTGACGAAGCTGCTCGAGAACATCTTTCGCTCGGTCAACATCGCCCTCGTCAACGAGCTGGCGCAGCTCTGCGAGCGGATGAACGTCGACGTCTGGGAGGTCGTGGATGCCGCCGCGACGAAGCCGTTCGGGTTCATGAGCTTCAAGCCCGGCCCGGGCCTGGGCGGCCACTGCATCCCGATCGATCCCTTCTACCTGACCTGGAAGGCCCGGGAGTACGACTTCTACACCGAGTTCATCGAGCTCGCAGGCAAGGTGAACGAGAACATGCCCTGGTACTGCCGCTCGCTGATCTCGCAGGCGCTGAACCACGGCAAGCAGCGCTCGCTGAAGGGCTCGAAGGTGCTCGTGCTCGGCGTTGCCTACAAGCCCGGGATCGGCGACATGCGCGAGAGCCCGGCGCTGAAGTTGATCGAGCTGCTCGAGACGGCGGGCGCCAACGTCTCCTACCACGATCCGCACGTCCCCGAGCTGGACGAGTTCGGCCTCACGTCGATGCCGCTCGAGCCTGCCGAGTACGACTGCATCGCGATCGTGACGAACCACGACGGGATCGACTACGAGGCGCTCGTGGACGGCGACGCCGTGTTGGTCGACTTCCGCAACGCGACCGGCGAGAAAGGCCGCAAGAGCGACAAGGTCTGGAAGCTTTGAGGAGAACGACCGTCGGGCTCGTCGGCCTCGGCTACTGGGGCCCGAACCTGGCCCGCAACTTCG
The DNA here is from genome assembly GCA_963802765.1 of uncultured Gaiellaceae bacterium. Lineage (GTDB taxonomy): Bacteria > Actinomycetota > Thermoleophilia > Gaiellales > Gaiellaceae > Gaiellasilicea. Next base: position 359,020 of record CAWDJZ010000013.1, on the reverse strand, counting down.
ACAACCTCGCCGACCTTGCCTGGCTCTGCGACCACGACGGCGAGCAGCGCAGCGCGCTCGCTTCCCGATATCCGCAGGCCCGTGTCACCGGCGACTATGCCGAGCTGCTTTCCGACCCGGAGCTGGAAGCCGTCGTCGTCGCCACCCCCGTGCCGACGCACTACGAGCTCGCGAAGCAGGCGCTCGAGGCGGGCAAGCACGTGCTCGTCGAGAAGCCGCCGGCGATGAAAGCGTCCGAGATGGACGAGCTCGTCGCCCTGGCGGAGAAGCGCGACCTCGTGCTCATGCCCGGGCACCTGCTGCTCTACCACCCCGGCGTGCGCAAGCTGAGGGAGCTCGTCGACGCGGGCGCGCTCGGCGAGGTCCTCTGCGTCTACACGAACCGCCAGAACCTCGGCATCGTGCGCACGAACGAGAACGCGCTGTGGTCACTGGGGGTGCACGACCTGTCGGTGATCCTCTGGCTGATCGGCGAGGATCCCGTCGAGGCGGTCGCACACGGCCGTGACTTCCTCACCGACGGCGTCGAGGACGTCGTCTTCTGCTACCTGCGCTTCCCGTCAGGGAAGATCGCGCACATGCACCTGTCGTGGCTCGACCCGCACAAGATGCGGAGAATGACCGTCGTCGGCCGCGAGAAGATGGTCGTTTTCGACGACATGGAGCTCGAGCGGAAGGTGACCGTGTACGAAAAGGGGCCCTGGAAGCAGGCGGCGGGATACGGCGAATGGCAGACCCGCACCGGCGACATCCACATCCCGAAGATCGACACCGCCGAGCCGCTCAGGCTCGAGTGCGCGGCCTTCCTCGACTTGATCGCGGGGGAAGGCGACCGGCGCGTGGTCGCCGAGGACGGCGCGATGGTCGTGCGTGCGCTCGACCGCCTGACGGAGTCGCTCCGTGGCTGAGATTCACCCCACTGCCACCGTCTACGAGGGAACCGATGCTCGGCGAGGGGGTCAAGGTGCTCGAGGGCGCCGTCGTCGGCAAGCAGCCGACGCTCTCGCCGCGCTCGACCGCGAAACGCGAGCCGCTCGAGCCGACCACGATCGGCGACGGCACGATCGTCTCGACCGGCGCGATCGTCTTTGCCGGCTCGCGGGTCGGGGCCCGAGTCATCCTCGGCGACCAGTCCTGTGTGCGCGAGCGCGTCGAGATCGGCGACGACGTCGTGCTCGGCCGCGGCTCGTACGTCGAGAACGACACCACGATCGGCGCGATGACCAAGATCCAGGCCGAGGCGTACATCACGGCCTACTCGACGCTCGAGGAGCACGTCTTCATCGCCCCGTGCGTGGTGACGACGAACGACAACTGGATGGGCCGCACCGAAAAGCGCTTCGGCAACGTGATCGGGCCGACGATCCGCCGCGGCGCCCGCGTCGGCGGCGGTGCGATCCTCTGTCCCGCGATCGAGATCGGCGAGGAGGCGTTCGTCGGCGCCGGGCCGTCGTGACGAAGGACGTGCCGCCCGCGCACGTCGTCGTCGGGAACCCCGCGCGCGTCCTGCGCGAGGTCCCCGACGAGGAGTTGCTCGAGAACCGCACGTAAGCCCGGGCGCGCTAGCGAGTCCGGCGCTATGAGTCCGCGCCATTCGGAGCGCGACGCCGGGACAGTCGCGGAGATGCCTGGCTCGCCGTGGAGTCCGGAGCGAGTCGTCGTCGACTGGACGGTCGATCGCGGAGATGGTGCGCATGCCGAGAGGATCAGCTGGTCGGTATGCCTGGACAGAACGCTCCGGCCAGAGGCGATCGTCCGGAGACATGGCGTGGGACGTCGGCCCGGGCGTTCGGCGCCTGACCGTCAGGCTTTGACGATGGCGAGCTTGTAGCGTCCCTCGCCGCGCGAGGCGAGCTTCACTTGGACGTAGTGGAGCCCGGTCCGGCGCGCGCGGTAGGAGAGATACTCGTGCGGTCCCGGCCGCGCGGACTGACGGGCGACGAGCCGGAGTGAGGCGAGATCGTCCACGTGTCTCGTACCGGGCCGCCAGAGAATCAGGTTCGTATCGGTGCCGGCCGGTCCACGAACGCTCACGAAGACCGGCTGGCCGCGGCGAAGTCGGATCGCGTAGACGTCGTTCTGGTCGTCCCAGAAGTCGAGCGTCGCCTCGATCCGCGTGGTCACGCCCCAGAGCCGCATCGAGCCCGCGCCGGCGTCGTCGTTCGGCTCCAGGCGGTCGGGCGGCGGGATCGGCCCGTCGAGCGCGCGCAGGGCGGCCGCAACGTCGAGCCGTCCCCACCCCGAGAGCTTGTCGCGACGCAGCGGGCAGGCGCGGCAGCCGTTCGCCGCGCTGACGTCCCGGGCCGTCTGCGTGAGGAGGGCGGTCACCTGCTCGGGGCGAAGGCTCGGTCGCAGCGAGAGCAGGAGCGCCGCCGCGGCGCTCGCCTGCGGTGCGGCGAAGGAGGTGCCCTCTCCTCTGCGGAAGTCATCGAAGTCCTCCGCAGCGCAGACCGAGTACCCCTGCTCTTCGCACTGCGCCGACTCGGCCGTCAGCGCAAGCGGAAAGGTCGAGAGGATGCCTTCACCCGGCGCGGCGAGGTCGTTGTAGATCTTGTCGCGGTTCGAGAAGGGCGGTACCGAGCCGTTGCGCGTCAGCGCGCTGACGCCGAGCACGTGCGGCAGAGCTGCCGGATAACTCGCGTACGGCCACGGCACAGGCGGATCCTCGAGGCTGTTCCCGACTGCGGCGACGACGACCGCCCCGTGTCCGTGTGCGTAGCCCACCGCGGCCGCCTCGAGCGGCGAAAAGGCGTCCTGGTCGGGATCTCGCGGATCGCGGAAGCCGCCGATGCTGAGGTTGATCACGCGGGCGCCGTTCTGCACCGCCCAGCGGATCGCACGCGCCTCGGCCTCGACATCGATGAGGTTGTCGGTGTCGACAACCTTGGCCACGAGCAGCTCGGCAGACGGCGCCATGCCGGCGATCCCGGAAGCGTTGTCGAAGGCGGCCGCGATCACACCCGCGACGAACGTGCCGTGCCCCTGCTCGTCGACCCGGGCCGAACCGCCGACGAAGGTCTCCGCCTTGGCGATCTTGTCCACGAGCTCCGGGTGGGTGGCGTCGACGCCCGAGTCGATCACCGCAACGCGCACAGGAGCGAGCGCGGGCGCCGCATCCCAGTAGTCGAACGCGCGCGTCATGCTGAGATGCCACTGGCGCTGCGCAAGCGGGTCGTTGGGCACGTAGGCAAGGCGGCGGCGGTTGTCGAGCCGCTCGATGTAGGAGGCGCCCGGCAGACTCGGCCAGCTGCGGCGCCGTCGCGCGATCGACGACAAGTGCGGGCAGCGGAGCGAGGCTCTCCGCATCTGGGAGGGCGCGCTGCAGACGCGCCAGGTCGGCTTGCGAGCGGACCCCGACCGCGTAGCGGGCGGCGTCGGCGGCGGGCGCGAAGAGCGCGGCGACGACGGCGGCCGCGAGCGCGAGGCGCTTCACCGCAGCTCGATTCGGGCCGAGAAGCCCTCGGCGAACCCCTGCACCGGAGCGACGCGCGCGCGGTAGGCGCCCGGCTCGGCCGGCGCCAGCGAGAACTCTCCCTCGGGGCCCGACGTCGTCTCTCCGACCGTGAGCCAGTCGTCCGGCGCGCGTTCGACCTGGAGCTCCACGGTCGTCCCCGGCTCGAGCGGCCTGACGCGACCGATGAGCCCTGCTGGACCATCGGCCCGAAGAGTCACGAGCGGAGCCACGGGCACCTTCATCGTCGGCCCAGCCAGCGTACCGGCCGAGATCCGGACCGTCGTCGGCGCGAGCAGCTTCACCTTGGCCACCGGCGCGGCGCCCGGTCCGGCGAGCCGCGTCCAGACGCCGTCGACGCGCTGCTCGAGCAGGGCGCCTGCGATCCCGGCCGCCTTGCCCTGGAGCGTCAGCGTCTTGCCGTAGACGGCCGGCCCGCCGGGACGCGTGAGAGAGAGCGTCGCGAGCTGCGTGATCCAGGTCGAGCGGAGACCGGAGGCGGAGCGGAGCGCGGCGCCCGTCACGGTCGCCGAGCCGAGCGCGGACCGGAGCTCGACGCTCGTCACGCGTCCGGAGACACCGCGGGTGAGCCTGAGCCCGGTCAGGGGCGAGGGCAACTTCAGGCCCTTGCGGATCGTCGCCTCGGAGACCGCGACAGGACCCCAGCGATGAACCGGCGAGAGGGCGCTGTAGGGATCGTCGACCGCGACGAGGTAGGGCACGGCCTTCCCGAACCCCTCCGCGGCGTCGATCGTCGTGCCGCCCGAGGTCGAGTGGAAGAGCGCGTCGATCGGCTTGCCCTCCCAGAGGAGTACTTCGCCCTTCGTCGCCTGGACGGCGGCCGTGGTGCGCGCGTGCTCGCCGGGGACGCCGCCGTAGACCTGGCTGCGGACGTCCGCGTAGAGGTCGAAGCCCTTGCCTGTGAGGCGGCGCGACAATGCGTACGAGCGCGCCGCCACGGCCTGCGCCTTCAGCGCCTCGTCCGGCCACGAGCTCGGCATCTCCTGCGCGACGACGCCCGCGAGGTACTGCTCGAGCCCGACGACGTTGACGGCGTTCAGCTTCCGGCCTGCGACTGCGACCTCGAGCTGGCCCCGGTACGCTCGGTCGAGCTCGAGCGGCGCCGTGCCGGGCAGGAAGACGATCGGCCCCGCGAGCGGCGTCGGCGTCCCGTTCACCATGACGCGGAGCTCCGGCCCGAGCGCGACCTCGCCGGCCGGGAGCGGATACGTCTTTCCGAAGACGTCGCGCACACGGAAGGGCGTCTGCGAAGCCACCTTGACACCGGCCCGCGCCTCCGCGACGAGGACGCGGACGCGCGCCACCGGCGCCGGGCCGAGCTGGGCGCCGACGTAGTAATGCCCCAGGATGCGGTCGTAGGTCCAGCCCTCGTTCGCGAAGCCCAGCGCGCCGTACTGGCTCATCCCGACGCCGTGCCCCCAACCGCGGCCGCTGGCGACGAAGCTCGTCGCAGTCACCGGTGTGGGCTGTACGGGAGCTGGCGCGCGAGAGCCTGCGGGCGCGGAAGCCGCGAGCGCGAGTACGAGACCGGTGAAGGCGAGAACCATGCGCCGCATCGTCGAGCCCAGACGTTGAGGCTAGCGGAAGTCCCTGCACTCTCCCGCCTTCTTTACCGAACCCTCAAGGTGGTCAGGCGTTTTCCAGCCGGAGACCATGGGCACGACGGTCAGCGTGGACGCGAGCCGCCTGCCACCCCGCTACCGGCGGCCCGAGCGGATCGGCTACGGGGGCATGGGTGAGATCTTCCGAGCCGAGGACGCCGACCTGGACCGCGTCGTCGCGATCAAGGTCCTCGCCGACCGCTTCGTGGACGACGACGCGATCCGGGCCCGCTTCACGCGCGAGGCGCTGACCGCGGCCCGACTGTCGAGCGCTCCCGGCACGGTGACGATCTTCGACGTCGGCGAGCACGAGGGTCGCCCGTACATCGTGATGGAGTATCTCGGCGGCGGCTCGCTCGCGGACCGGATCGCCGCGGAGGGAGCACAGCCGCTCGGCCGCTCGCTCACGTGGCTCGGCGAGGCGGCGGCCGCACTCGACGCGGCGCACCGGGGTGGGATCGTGCACCGCGACGTCAAGCCCGCCAACCTCCTGCTCGACGACGATGGCCAGGTCCACGTCGCCGACTTCGGCGTCGCGAGCGCCGCGCACCTGGGCTCGCTGACGGAGACGGGCACCATCCTCGGCACGGCCGGCTATCTCGCACCGGAGCAGGCCCGCGGCGAAGGTGCGACCGCCGCGAGCGACCGCTACGCGCTGGCCGTCGTCGCCTTCGAGCTGCTGACCGGAGCGCGCCCTTATGAGCGAGAATCGACGACCGCTGAGGCACTGGCACACGTCAGCGCCCCAATACCGCCGGCGTCGCGGCTCAACCCGGGGCTGCCGCCGGAGGTCGACGCGGCGCTCGCCCGAGGCCTGGCGAAGGATCCCGCGCACCGGTACGACTCGGCAGCCGAGCTCGTGCACGCCCTGCGCCAGGCGGCCAAGGAGGCGGCAGGTACGACGAGGATCGTCGCGGCGCCGGCGACCCCTCCTCGACGACGTGTGCCTGTGCCGATCGGGCTGCTCGTGTTGGGGGCGCTGCTCCTCGCGGCGGGCGTCCTGGCCGCGGCGCTGCTCGCGGGCGACGATGGCGGCGAAACGGCCGAGACGACGCCTCAGACCGTGACGACGCCTCAGACCGTGACGATGCCTCGGACCGTCCAGGAGACAGTCACCTTGCCCGGGACGACGGTCGTCGAGACGGTGACAACCCCTTCGCCCGAGACAACGGCGACCACGAGCACGACGGCGGCGGCGACCACGGCGGCGCCCACGGGGGACGCCGTGGCGTTGAACGACCAGGGCTTCGCGCTGATCCAGGCGGGCAACTACGAGTCGGCGATACCCCCGCTCGAGCAGGCGGTCGAGCTCTCGTCCGGGTCGGGAGAGCTCGTCGAGGCTTACGCCGCCTACAACCTGGCCTTCGCACGGTTCTCGCTCGGCGACTGCACCGGCGTGGCCGAGCTGCTCGACCGGTCGGAGCAGGTACAGGGCGAACGGAAGGAGATCAGCCGGCTGCGCCGCGAAGCGCGACGCGCGTGCGGCGGCGGTGACAAGGACGACTAGGCGCCAGCGGCGCGAGGCGGCGCGGAGGCCCGGCTACGCCGGGCCGGAGTCGTCGCCGGCCACGGACGCGAGCCTGGCGGCGTACTGCTTCTCGTAGTACTCGCGATACTCGCCGGACTTGATCGGCTCCCACCAGCTGCGGTGCTCGACGTACCAGCGAACCGTCTCGGAGATGCCCTCGTCGAACGGCTTCTGCGGCACCCAGCCAAGCTTGCGGAGCTTCGTGGTGTCGAGCGAATAGCGACGGTCGTGCCCGGCGCGATCCTCGACGTGACGGATCAGCGACTCGTCCGCGCTCGTCAGCCGGAGGATGTGCCGGACGATTTCAACGTTCTCTCGCTCGTCGTCGCCGCCGACGTTGTAAACCTCGCCCGCGCCCCCCTCCCGGAGAACTGTCTCGATCCCGGCGCAATGATCCTCGACCCAGAGCCAGTCGCGGACCTGCCTCCCGTCGCCATAGACCGGCAGCGGCTCCCCCTCGAGCGCGTTCGTCGTCATCAGCGGGATCAGCTTCTCGGGGTACTGATACGGACCGTACGTGTTCGAGCCGCGGGTGATCGAAGCATTGACTCCGAAGGTGCGCGCGTAGGCGGGAATGTGGAGATCGCCGGCTGCCTTGGCAACGCTGTACGGGCTCGAGGGCTTGATCGGATCGGTCTCGGTGGACGAACCGCCCCCTGCGAGGTCGCCGTACACCTCGTCCGTCGAGACTTGGACGAAGCGCGCGCCGCTGCGCCGCACCTCCTCGAGCAGTACCTGGGTGCCGAAGAACTCGGTCCGGCCGAAGTCGGTGGCGCCGAGAATCGAGCGGTCGACGTGCGTCTCGGCGGCGAAGTTGACGATCGCGTCGCAGCCGGCGGCCGCGTCGGCGACCGCCTCCGCATCGCAGATGTCGCCGACGAGAAGCTCGATCTCGGTCCCGTCCAGGTTCGCCGGGTTGCCCGAGTACGTGAGCTTGTCGAGCACGCGGACGTCCTCGCCCGCAGCCTTGAGCCGCTTGGCGAAATGGGAGCCGATGAAGCCGGCGCCGCCGGTGACGAGGATGCGCACGGGCCGACAGGCTACGTGACGGCCAGCAGGGTCGCGCCCAGCAAGCTGGCCAGGCCCTCGCCGCCCTGGTGCATCACGACGTTGTGGTTCCAGCGGAAGATCGGCCGCGCAACAGGCGCTGCGAGGTTCATCCACGCGCGGGTCGTGCGTACGTCCCACTCGTAGGTGACCGCGGTCTCACGATCGCCGAAAAAGCGCCAGCGACCCCTGCCGGCGAGCTCACCGTCCGCCTCCGCCTCGATCAGGTGCGGCAGCTCGATCTTGGTGATCCTCGTCTCGAACCGCACCGGATAGGGGATCACACTGCGCCACTCGTGCCGATAGAGCGAGCCGACTCCGTCGCCGTCGCCGTCCTCGAGCTTCTGGACCTGACGGACGCCGCGCCACCATGACGGCCAGCGCTCGATCTCGTAGATGGCATCCCAGACGGGCTCGCGCGCCGCCGCCAGGATCCACGTCGTCAGAAAGCGGTAACCAGCCATCCCAGGCTATTCGCGGCCCGCGCCGGCGTGGATGGCCGCGAGACACTCGCGCAGGCCCTCCCGCCAGTCGGGCAGCTGCGGTGCGCCCCTCTCGCTCCGAAGCACGGAGTACGCCGGGCGGGACGCGGGCCGTCCGAGCTCCGCGGTCGAGGTTCGGCGCACACTGCAGTCGAGCTCGGCCTCGGCGAAGATCGCCTCCGCGAAGCCGGCCCACGTGCAGTCGCCCTCCGCAGCGACGTGATAGGTGCCGAAGGGCAGGCGGAGCACGTCCCGGGTCGCGGCGGCCAGGTGCCCGACGTAGGTCGGCGAGCCGCGCTGGTCGTCCACGACAGCCACCTCGCCGTGCTCCGCGCCCAGCCGGAGCATCGTGCGGACGAAGTTGTGGCCGGTCGGCCCGAAGAGCCAGGACGAGCGGACGATCCAGGCCTGCTCGCCGGCCGCCGCCTCCCCGTGCAGCTTCGATCGCCCGTACGCCGACTGGGGATTCGGCCCGTCCGACTCGACGTACGGCTCGCGTTTCTCGCCGTCGAAGACGTAGTCGGTCGAGTAGTAGACGAGCGGCGCCCCCAGAGCGGCCGCGTTCGCAGTCCCGCCGACGTTCACCGACGCCGCGCCCTGCGGATCCTCCTCGGCCCCGTCGACGTCGGTCCACGCCGCCGCGTGGAGGACGACGTCGGGAGCCTCGACGAGCGGCGGCGGCAGCGACACGTCCCAGTCGGCCCGCGTCAGGGCGACGACGCCGTCGGCCGCGAACTCCTGCGCGAGCGCCCGGCCGAGCTGCCCGCCCGCGCCCGTAACTAGATACACGCCGCCAGGTCGCGCGGCGAGAGGATCGGCGCGTCGGTCGACCAAAGATGCCTGACGCGAGGATCGTTCCAGCAGAACGCGTGCTCGTCTGGAACGGCGGGGTCGTACTCCTCGGTCACGTGGTAGCAGAAGAGCAGATCGGTCAGCGCCTCGAAGCCGTGCGCGTGGCGGCCGGGGATGTAGAGCGCGACCGGGTTCTCGTCGCCGATGTCCTCGGTGAACGCCTCGCCGGTCCCGCGATCGAGCACGACCACCCGCGCCGTGCCCTGAAGGCAGGCGAAGAGGTCGTCCTGGCCGCGCTCGTGATAGTGCAGCCCCCGGATCACGCCCTTGCGCGAGAAGGAGAGGTTCGTCTGCCGCGTCGGCTTCGGGAGGGCGCTTTCGCGCCTCAGCTCGACGAACCACCCGCGCTCGTCCTCGAAGCGCTGGAGCGGGATCCGCAGCAGCCCCTCGATCACGCGCCCCGAACCTTGTTCACGCCTGTGCGGCCGATCAGGGCGCCGATCTCGGGCAGCGACTCCTGCGTGCCGGCGTCCTCCCACCACCCGGTGACCCGGTGGCAAGCGAGCGTGCCCTGCTCGGCGTAGTGCCGGTTCACGTCCGTGATCTCGAGCTCACCGCGGGACGAGGGCCGGAGGTGCCGGATGACCTCGAAGACGTCCGGCGAGTACGCGTACAGGCCGACGACGGCGTCGCTCGACGGCGGGGACGGATACCGCAGGTCGACGACGCCGGCCTTCTCGACGACGTCCGTCACGCGGCCGTCGTCGCCGTAGACGACCACCCCGAAGCGCTCGGGATCGGAGACTTCCTTCACGAAGACGGCGGCACCGTCATTGCCCTCGACGAACGAGCGAACCGCATCCGCCTCGGCGTACTCGAAGATGTTGTCGCCGAGACAGACGATCAGGTCATCGTCGCCGGCGAAGCTCTCGGCCATGCCGACGACCTGCGCGATCCCCCCGGCCTCGACCTGCACCTTGTAGGTCAGGTCCAGGTCGAAGAGCGGGGTCGAGTTGCCGCGATGGGCGATCCGGCCGTCCCCGAGCAGGTCGATCACCTGGCCGGCGTGCCCCTGGCCGGTGACGATCAGCACCTCGAGCACACCGCAGAGCTGGAGCAGCTGCAGCGGGTAGTAGATCATCGGCCAGCCGCCCACCGGCAGCAGGTGCTTGTTGACGACACGGGTCAGCTCGCCGAGGCGCGTCGCCTCCCCGCCGGCTGCGATCAATCCCTTGGCCCTCATGCCGGCGCCGATGCTACTCGTGGGCGACCGGCGGAGTGCCGGCAAGCCGCTACTGAACGCCGACCGGGGCGCTGTACGAGTTGTCGCGCGGCGAGTAGATCCGCACGCTCGCGCCGGGCGGAGCGGCCACCTTGGTGCTGAAGAACCCGCGCGTGCCTGTCCGGCGCACGCCGCCGCTGAAGCGCCAGGCGCCACCCGTGCGCACCTGGACGCGGTACGTCTGCACGCCCGACCTCGGCCTGACTTGGCCCCACAGGACGAGTGCACCGCCGCTCCGGCCCGCCTGGGCGAGCGGGAGCGGGAAGGCGCGCGCCGCCAGCTTCGCGCGGTCCGAGACGTTGAAAAGGCCGCTCTGGAAGCGCTCGGTGTTGGGCTCGTCCTTGACGAGGTAGTGGATCAGCATGTCCACCCGCGGCGTCTTGTGGGCCCGACGGCCGGACTGGCCGATCAACTCCGCCTGCCGCCGCTGCGAGACGCCGAAGGCGCCCGTCTGGTAGCCGTACTCGGTCAGCCAGATCCGCTTCCGGGTCCCGAAGGCACGCCCGACCTCGGCGAGCAGCCGCTCGAGCGTGGCCATCGTGATCGTGAGGCAGTGGGCGCAGCCGCCGGAGAACGGCGTCTCGCGCGTGCTCGACGGATAGGGATGGTGCGCGTACGCGTCCAGGCGGGCGCCGGCGGCCCGCATCCCGCGGATGAACGCGACGGGCGAGACACCGCCGGTCGCGGCGCGCGGCGCCGTCACCCCGCCTGCGACCTTCGCGCGCGGATTGACGGCATGGATCGCCCGGTAGCCCGGGTTGAGCAGCTGGCGGACGTAGGTGCGCGCGTCGGTCGGGCGAAGCCAGCGCCGCTGGTTCGGCTCGTTCCAGATCAGCCACTGGTTCACCCAGCGGTATCGCGCCGCGGTGGTGCGCGCGAAGCGCGCGAAGGACGACGCGCCCGGGGCAAAGTTGGGCGTCCGACCCGCGTTCGCCCAGCGCGGCGAGCCGACGATCCCGACGACGGCCGGAATGCGGCGCGCGCGGAGCCCCTCGAGGACGAGGTCGCTCTCCTCCCAGTCGGGCTTGCCACGCACCCCCTCGATCCGGTCCCAGTGCAGGTTGAACCGCACCAGGTCGACGCCGAGCCGCACCAGCCGGTCGAGCCGGTCGTCGAGCGTGCCGGGGCCGTGCGCGAGCCAGGAATCGTCCTGGACCCCGAAGCGGACGCCGCTCGAAGCGCCTGCGGGAGCGGTGAGGACGAGCATGGCGCCCACGATCAGCCCGATGATGACGAGACGCATTGCAGGCGGGTTCCCTACAGCTCTGAATCCGACACGTGAGTCTGGCACGAGTGTCAACGACCCGCCGGCCGGAGCGCCGGACGGGGCTTGCCGAGCGGAGTCGGCGGCACGCGCAGCGCGGCGAGCCGATGACCCAGCACGAAGCGCGTCAAGCGCTCCATCAGGCTCCCCTGCGCAGCCTCCGGCGACGCGCCTTGCGCCCTTTCACGAGGGGCGCGTAGCGGACCGCCGCGAACCAGACGTAGGTGCCGAAGGCGAGCGCGGCGGTCAGGAGCTGCAGGATTCGGCGCACCAGCGTCACGCTTCGATCGTACTCGGCGGGGTAGGGTGAAAACGATGGCGCGGCGGGACGCCGATCGGCTGCAGGAGGAGATCGAGGAGCTCTTCGCGGACCTCTGGCAGGTGCCGAGGTTCGCTGCGCGACACGGCTTTCGGCCCGCCGTCGACTGCTTCATCACCGACGAGCCGCACCAGCTGAACGTCGTCGTCGAGCTTGCGGGCGTCGACCCGGACTCGATCGAGATCGGTGTCGACGAGCGAGCATTGACGATCTCCGGCGAGCGGCCGCGGCCGCGGGTGGGCGGGCAGGTCTATCAGCAGGCGGAGATCGAGTACGGCAGCTTCGAACGCCGCATCCCGCTCGGCCACGAGGTCGCCGCGGCTGCGGCGAGCGCCGTCTACGAGGCGGGGATGCTGCGGATCACGCTCCCGATTGCCAAGCGGGCGCCGCGAGGGCGTGCGGTCACGATCGTCGTGCGCAGGGTCGGATGAGCGAGCAGGCTGCTACGGCGGCGGAGGAGGAGGGCCTGCGGCTGCCGGTCCTGCCGTTGAAGGAGACCGTCGTCTTCCCGGAGTCGATGACGCCGCTGGCGGTCGGTCAGGAACGCTCGGTGAAGCTGATCGACGACGTCGTCTCGGGCGAGCGGACGCTCGCGTTGATCACCGTCAGGAACCCGGAGGCCGAACCGCCGGGCTGGGGCGACCTGTACGACGTCGGCACCGTCGCGGTCGTCCACAAGATGATCAAGGTTCCCGACGGGACGCTGCGGATCCTCGTCCAGGGGCTCGAGCGCGTCCGGCTCGTCGCGCCGGTGCAAGACGAGCCGTACCTGGTCGCCCGGCTCGAAGGGCTGCCGGACGTCGTCTCGGACTCACCCGAGCTCGAGGCCCTGACCCGGAACGTGCAGCAGCAGTTCGCCCGGATCATCGCGTTGACCCCGTACCTGCCGGAGGAGCTCCAGCTCGCCGCGGCGAACGTCGAGGATCCGAGCGCGCTCTCCTATCTGGTCGCGTCGACGCTCCGCCTGAAGACCGAGGAGCGCCAGGAGCTCCTCGCCACCGTCGACGTGGAGCAGCGCCTGCGCGCGGTGTCGGTGATCCTGAGTCGCGAGCTCGAGATGTCGGAGCTCGGCTCCAGGATCCAGTCGCAGGTCGCGAGCGAGATCGACAAGGGCCAGCGAGAGTTCTTCCTCCGCCAGCAGCTGAAGGCGATCCAGGAGGAGCTCGGCGAGGGGGACGAGCAGCAGGCCGAGCTGAACGAGCTCCGGGCCCTGATCGACGAGAAGCAGCTCCCCGAGCACGCGCTCAAGGCCGCGAACCGGGAGCTCGCCAGGCTCGAGAAGCTCCCGCCGGCAGCCGCCGAGTACGGCGTCATCCGCACCTACCTCGACTGGATCCTGTCGTTGCCGTGGGCCGAGCACACCGAGGACAACCTCGACCTCGACCACGCTCGCGAGATCCTCGACGAGGACCACTTCGACCTCGAGAAGGTGAAGGAGCGGATCGTCGAGCACCTGGCCGTCTCGAAGCTGAAGAACGACCTCGCCGGCCCGATCCTCTGCTTCGTCGGGCCGCCGGGAGTGGGAAAGACCTCACTCGGACACTCGATCGCGCGGGCGCTCGGCCGCAAGTTCGTCCGCATCTCGGTCGGCGGCGTCCGGGACGAGTCCGAGATCCGCGGCCACCGGCGCACGTACATCGGCGCGATGCCCGGGACGATCATCCGCGCGATTCGAGACGCCGAGTCGTCGAACCCCGTCTTCCTGATCGACGAGATCGACAAGATGGGAGCCGACTTTCGGGGCGACCCCGCGTCGGCGATGCTCGAGGTCCTCGACCCGGAGCAGCACTCGAGCTTCCGCGACCATTACCTCGACCTGCCGTACGACCTTTCGCGGGTGCTCTTCATCTGCACCGCGAACACGCTCGACACGATTCCGCCGCCCCTGCTCGATCGGATGGACGTGATCCACCTCTCCGGCTACACGCACGACGAGAAGCTCGCGATCGCGAAGCGCTACCTCGTTCCGAAGCAGGTCGAGGCGCACGGCCTCCGGAAGAGCAAGATCTCGATCCCGGACCGGACGTTGCGGCTCGTGATCGGCGAGTACACACGCGAGGCCGGCGTCCGCAACCTGGAGCGCCGGCTGGCCGACCTATGCCGTAAGGCGGCAGCGATGGTCGCGCGGGGCCACAAGGAGAAGGTCAAGGTCGACGAGGCGCGTGTCCGCGAGTGGCTCGGCCCGCGCACGTTCGCCGCCGACGCCCGCAAGCGCACCGCGGATCCGGGCGTCGCGACAGGGCTCGCCTACACCGCCGTCGGCGGGGACGTCCTCTTCATCGAGGCGACCGCCTACCCTGGGAAGGGGAGGCTCACGATCACCGGCCAACTCGGCGACGTGATGCAGGAGTCCGCGCAGGCGGCGCTCTCATGGGTGCGCGCGCATGCGGACGAGCTCGGCGTGCCGGCGACGTGGTTCGCCGAGAACGACGTCCACATTCACGTCCCGGCCGGCGCGGTGCCGAAGGACGGCCCGTCGGCGGGCGTCACGATGGCGACGGCGCTCGCCTCGCTGGTGCGCAGCGAGCCCGTTGACAACGACGTGGGCATGACCGGCGAGATCACCCTCACCGGCCAGGTGCTGCCGATCGGAGGCGTCCGGGAGAAGGTACTCGCAGCGCAGCGCGCAGGGCTGAAGCGGGTCATCCTGCCGCTCGAGAACGCGCCCGACCTGGAGGAGCTGCCCGCGGAGACGACGGCGGAGCTCGAGTTCGTTCTCGTCGACCACGTCGAGGAGGTCTTCGACGATGCGTTCCGGGGCAAGGCCCGCGTGCGGCGCCCCCGGCGCGCCTCGTTGCACCGTCAGGCCGCCGCTCCACGCCGGTAATGCTGTTTGGGAGGGCCGCCCTGGGGCAAGATTGAGCGAACCACCACGAGCCACCGAAAGGACGAGCCGAAAATGGCCAGGACGAAGGACAAGCTGTATGACACCGCCGACACGATGCGGCCGTATGTCGACCGCGCGTTGCACGACGAGGCGCTCCACGACAATCTGAAGGAGGCGTTCGGCGCCGCCAGGCAGGTGTACGGCGAGCTTCTTGGGAACCGGGACCTCACCTCGACCGCGATGCGCGCCGCAACCGACAAGGACATCCAGGACAACCTGCGCAAGGCCGTCGAGGAGCTTCGCACCGCCTCGAACCGGATCCAGGGCAAGGCGGACCACACCACCCGCAACATGGTGCTGCTGCTCACGGGGATCACGCTCGGAATCCTCTTCAACCCGATCACCGGGCCGCAGACGCGTGAGTGGCTGATGGAGAAGATCACCGGCGAGAGCTCGGACGACTACTCGTACACGCATCCTCCGGCGCCGACGAACTCCGGCGCGAACGCGGCGCAGAGCTCGGCCGATGCGGTCGACGAGGCCGTCGAGAAGTCGAAGTCCTAGAGGCTCCTAGCCGGACCTGATCAGGGCGCCGTCGCCCTCGGCCGAGACCGGGGCGACGAGCGCCCGCTCGAGCGAGCCCGGCTCCAGGCCACTGGCGCTCGAGATGTCGGTCGACCCGAGCAGGACTGCAGCCGGCTTCGGAGCCGTCGCGCTCGGTGGGACGGGCGGAGCCCAGCCGCGCCCGGCCGCGAACGTGACGTCGTCGAGCCGGCGCCAGGCGCTCAGATACGGGAAGGCGTTCACGACGCCGTCGTAGCCCATGGGCAGCAGGCCGACCGGGTGGATCTCGAAGTGCAGGTGGTACGGCGTCGACTGCGCGTCGCCCGTGTTGCCGACGAAGCCGACCACGTCCCCCGCCCGCACCTCACGCCCGTTGACGGCGAGGGGAGAGAAGGCGGAGAGATGGGCGTAGTAGAACTGGTTGCCCTGGCGGTCGCGAAGCCAGAGCCGGTACCCGCCGCGCTCGTTCCAGCCGACCGAGAACACAGTTCCCTCCGTCACTGCGAGGAGCGGCGCACCGAGCGGGGCGAAGATGTCCTCGCCGTGATGCCAGCCGACGCCGGCCCGGGGGGCGCCGAAGGTGTCGGTGAAGGACGACGGGCCGTAGACGGGGAAGACGAATCCGGCCGGTGAGAGAGGCGCCGAAACGTCCGTGGGTGGCGGTCGGTAGATCGGGCCCGGGCGCCCCGTCTCCTCCGGCTCGGGGGGCTTGGGCAGCGGCTTGGGCTTTGGCCGAGGCTTTGCCTTCGGCGGCGCGGGCGCGGGCGTCGCGGTCGTCGTCGGAGTCGGCTCCGGCTCGGGAGCCGGGGCGACCGACGTGGAGGCCGCCGCCTCGGCGCGACCGACGTGGATCTCGGTGCCCGCCGGCAACCCGCCGTGGTCGGCGGTCAGCACGACGCGGAGCGCCGTGATCGCGGCGCGCGCCTGACGCGTTTCGTCGATGACCGGCGCCTCCGCCACTTGCTCGAGCGTGACGACGTAGCCCCAGTCGGCGAGAGGGAAGCTCTGGTTCGGCGCGGCGGCGACAGGCGTCCCCAGCAGGACGAGGTTCGAAACCGTCGATCCTGCCGTGTCGGCCGCCTCGACGGTCGCCTTCGCACGGGCCGCGACGCTGTCGGCCGTGATCTCGCCGTTCAGGAGCGAGAGCTGCAGCACATCGGCGACCGCATGCGCGGCAATGATCCCGGACGACTTCGCTGACACGCTCGAGGACAGCGGTCCGGACCGCGCACCGACGCCGTCGGCCGGGTACGCGAAACCGCCGGCGGCGCCCGTGGACGCCGGCCCGGGGGCGCTCGAGCCGGCCGCCGATGCGCCGGACTGACCCGGGACGACGACCGAAATGCCGAACGCGCCCGCGGAGACGACCGGCGCCTCCGCGCCGGTGCTGGTGCTCGCACCGAGCGCGGCGACGACACCCGCAAGCAGAAGAAGTGGGACGAGCCTGTGCTGCACTGGGCGATTCATTATGCGGAACGTCCGGTAATCCTGGGTTGCGGCCGCGTCGCCCTTACGACAACCGCCGCGTGAACTCGCGGAAGCGGTCGCGAGCCGCGTCGTCAGGCCCGAGCTCCTCGTCGTCCCCGTAGCGCGGGTCGGCCGCGATCTCCTCCGCGACGGACCGGACCTCGTTTGCGATCGCCGCGCGGTTGCCGGGATCCCGGAGGAGCACCTCGACCCACGTCTCGGTGCCGTCGTACGGCGGTATGTCGTGATCGACGAGCAATTCGCCGAGCTTCATGCCGACGCGGATGTAGGCGAACGTCCGGAACGCAAGGATGCGCCGCGGCGAACCGACGAGACGCTCGATCTCCGGGTCGTCCGCCTGGATCTGCGCGACGATGCTGCCGATCGGCTCGTCGACGAGCGGAAGCCAGATCTCCTCGTTCCGCGTCATGGCTCGGAAGGATACGGGGACGACTTCCGAGTGCGCCATGCCAGTTGAGCGGCGACGGCGAGCAGGAGGATCGCGAACAGCCGTCGCAGCGTGTCCTCCGGCAGCGCCGTCGCGACCTGCACGCCGACGACGGCGCCCCCGATCGAGGCGAGCCCGAGCACGAGCGCGGTGCGCAGACGGACGTTGCCGTAGCGCCGCTGACGCCAGGTCCCGGCGGCGACGGTCGGCAAGATCGCGAGCAGCGAGGTCGCCTCCGCTTCGATCTGCGAGAGGCCAAGACCGACGAGGGTGGGCACGAACAGGATCCCGCCGCCGACGCCGAAGAATCCGGCCAGGACGCCGGCGGCGAAGCCCAGCGAGACCGCGAGCACGATCGTGCCCGCACTCATGAGAGCAGCAGCCAGACGGCGATCGCCACGAGCAGGCCGGCGAAGGCGTAGCCGAGCACGTGCGACGAGACTCGCTGCTGGACGGCCGTGCCCGCGACTGCTCCGGCGGCGGCGGGCA
Organism: uncultured Gaiellaceae bacterium; assembly: GCA_963802765.1. Taxonomy (GTDB): domain Bacteria; phylum Actinomycetota; class Thermoleophilia; order Gaiellales; family Gaiellaceae; genus Gaiellasilicea. Next base: position 341,438 of record CAWDJZ010000013.1, on the reverse strand, counting down.
GGCCCACGAGCGCCGCGTGCGCCACGTCGACGTGGCCCTCGAAGGCGTAGAGGATGACGCCGGCGAGCGCCGTGATGCCGATCGCGGCGAGCGAGGTTCCAGTCGCGAGCTTCCCATCGAAGCCGAGCAGCATGATCAGCAGCGGCACGATCACGATGCCACCGCCGACGCCGAAGAGAGCACTGAAGAGGCCGGCGATCAGGCCGATCGCTATGAGCTTCAGCGGCACCGCTCGTATCCTAGGCCGGTGGACGGCGACCGCCTGCTCGCCCGCCTCTCCGAGGCGCCGGACCAGACGGCGATCCTGCTCGACGTCGACGGCGTGCTGGCGCCGATCGTCGACGTGCCGCACGAGGCTGCGGTGCCGGAGCCGACGCGGGCCGAGCTACGGCGGCTGCACCGCCGCTACGCGCTCGTCGCCTGCATCAGCGGCCGAGCCGGCGCAGACGCACGCCGTGTCGTGGGCCTCGACGAGCTCGTCTACGTCGGCGAGCACGGGCTCGAGCTGGAGCCCGCTGCACGCGAGTGGAGCGAGCGGCTCCAGCACTTCGCGGCCACGGTCGACTGGGACGACGTGGAGCGCAAGCCTCTGACGGTGAGCTTCCACTACCGGCGTGCCCCGAACGAAGCGGACGCCCTCACGCTCCTCGAAGCCGTCGCAACTCGGGCCCGCCACGAAGGCCTCGTCGCTCGCTTCGGACGGAAGGTGCTCGAGCTACGGCCGCCGCTCGGCGCGCACAAGGGAACGGCCGTCGCGCACCTGCTCGGTGAGCGAGGGCTCGTCCGCGCCCTGTACGCGGGCGACGACACGACCGACCTCGACGCGTTCGCCGCCCTGGCCGGGCTCGAGCTCGGCGTCAGGGTCGCGGTCTCTTCGGCCGAAGGGCCCTCCGAGCTGCGCGAGGCCGCCGACGTCGTGGTCGGCGGCCCCGCGGAGCTGCTGGAGTTGCTGCGCGCTCTCTAGGCGGCTTCGAGCGCCGGCTCGGGCACCGACTCGACCTCCTCCTGGCGGATCAGCACCAGGGCGGCGATCACGCCGACGATCGCGATCGCAGCGCCGACCCAGAAGGCCAGCTGGAAGCCGGACGTCATCGCCTCCGGCACGGCCGTCCCCGAGGCAACCTCGTTCTCCGTTCGCGTGATCGCGACCGTCGAGAGCAGCGCGATCCCGACCGCGCCGCCGATCTGCTGCGACGTGTTGATCAAGCCCGAGGCGATCCCCGCCTCGGACCGGTTCACGCCCGCGAGCGCAGCGATCGAGATCGGCACGAAGCAGAACGCCAGTCCGACCGCGATGAGCAGGAACCCGGGCAGCAGGTTGGTCCAGTACGAGCCGTCGACGGGCACCTGCGTGAACAGGAGCATGCCGACCGCGAGGAGAGCCATGCCGCCCGCGATCAGCGGTCGCACGCCGACGCGGTTGACGAGCATGGCGGCGACGTTCGCCCAGATGATCGACGTGCCCGCGACCGCCAGGTAGGCGACACCCGTCTTCATGGCCGAGTAGCCGAGCACCTGCTGCATGTACAGCGTCAGCATCAGGAACATCGAGAACAGGGCCGTCCCGAGGATGAAGCCCGGCGACGTTCGCGCCGAGGACCGTCTTCGTGCGCAGGATCCCGAACCGCATCAGCGGCTCGTCGACGCGGTTCTCCCACGCGACGAAGCCGAGGAGCAGCAGGGCCGACGCGACGAAGACACCGATCGTGCTCGCGGAGCCCCAGCCCCAGTCGCGCCCCTGCGTGATGCCGAGCACGAGCCCGGTCAGGCCTGCGGTGACGAGCACCGCGCCCGGACGCATCGAAGGTCTTGACGTGCGTGTCACGGCTCTCGCGGAGCAGCAGCGGCGCGAGCGCGAAGGCCACGAGGCCGACGGGGATGTTGACGAAGAAGATCCACTCCCAGGAGAGCGCGTCGGTGAGCACGCCGCCGAGGAGGACGCCGGCCGCGGCGCCGAAGCCGCCGACCGCGCCCCAGACGCCGAGGGCGATGTTCCGCTCCCGGCCTTCGGCGAAGGTCGTCATCAGGATCGCGAGCGCGGCCGGCGAGATCGTCGCCGCGCCGAGGCCCTGAATCGCGCGGGCGCCGATCAGCGACGCTTCCGACCAGGCGAGCCCGCAGAGGAGCGAGCCGATCGTGAAGAGGATCAGGCCCGGCCATGAAGATACGCCGGCGACCGAGGATGTCGGCGGTGCGGCCGCCGAGCAGCAGGAAGCCGCCGAACACGAGTGCGTAGGCCGAGATCACCCACTGCAGATTCGCCTGCGAGAACCCGAGATCGGTCTGGATCGAGGGAAGAGCAACGTTCACGATCGCGATGTCCAGCACGACCATGAACTGGACGGCACCCAGAAGCGCCAGTCCGAACCACTTCAGTCGGGGAGACGTCACCATGTTGCGCTGTCCTTTCAGCAGGGTATACTTGCTTTGTTGAACGTCATGCTTTCAAAAAACAAGTCATCCCTGAGGACGATATTCCCGTGACCGGCCTCGTCCGAAAGGACGACACGTGAAGCGCTACGACCAGTACTGCCCCATCGCCCGCTCGCTCGAGCTCGTCGGCGAGCGCTGGACGCTCCTCGTCGTGCGCGAGCTCATGCACGGGCCGAGGCGCTACACGGACCTCGCCGACGGCCTCCCCCGGATCGGCACGAACGTCCTCGCCGCGCGGCTGAAGGAGCTCGAGGCGGCCGGCGTCGTCGAGAAGCGCAGGCTCCCGCCCCCGTTCGCCTCCAGTGGTCTACGAGCTGACGCCGCTGGGCCGCTCGCTGCGCCCGGTGCTGCACGAGCTCGCCCGCTTCGGGGCCCGCCTGCTGGGACCGCCGCCGCCCGACGCGCTCGAGGACGGCTGGCTCGTGCACGCGCTCGATCTGGCGCTGTCACCGGTCTCCCCGCACGGGACGATCGCGTTCCGGATCGGCACCGAGGAGGCGACGCTGGTCGACGGCGTCGCGACGGAGGGAATCGTCGAGACACCGGACGTCCTGGTCGAGGGCGACGCGGTCGCCTTCTACCACCTCGTCGTCGACCGGGACCCGGGCGGCGTGAGGATCGAAGGCGATGCCGAGCTACTCGAGCGCCTGCTCGACGGCTTCACGCCGAGGCCGCAGCCAGAGCCGCTTCCCGCCTGAGCACCTCCCAGGCAAGCCGCACGTCGTCCTCGGTCGTGCGCGCGTTCCCGACCGCCAGGCGGAGGACGTACCGGCCGTTCAGCTTCGTGTGCGAGATGAAGATCTCCCCAGCTCGCGTTCACGCGCTCCAGCAGCGCCTCGTTCGCCTCGTCCGAGCCGTCGCGGCGGAAGCAGACGAGCGAGAACGGCCGCGGCGCGACGACCTCCCAGCCCGGCTCGTCCCGCACGAGGTCCTCGAAGAGCGCCGCCAGGCGGATCGCCTCGCGGATCCGCGCCTGCACGCCCTCGCGGCCGTAGCAGCGCAGCACCGCCCAGAGCTTGAGCGCACGGAACTGGCGCCCCAGTGCGGAGCTGTACTCGGAGAGGCTCGCCACTTCCTCGCTGACGCGCAGATACTCGGGCACGAGACCGAAGGCGGCTCGCAGGTCATCGGGCCGCCGCGTCCAGAAGGCCGAGCAGCCCATCGGCGTGAGCAGCCACTTGTGCGGGTTGACCACGATCGAGTCGGCCCGCTCCCAGCCGGCGAACGCGTCCCGGAGCTCCGGGCAGACGGCGGCTGAGCCGGCATACGCAGCGTCGACGTGCAGCCAGACGCCCTCGCGCTCGCACGCATCCGCGATCGCAGGAACGGGATCGATCGAGCTCGTCGACGTCGTCCCGATCGTCGCGACGACCGCGCAGGCACCCGAGAGATCGAGCACGTCCGCGCGGAGCCGGAATGCCGCGTCGGCCGGAGTGGCGCGTGTCTCGAGCTCGAGCAGGCGGCAGGCCTTCTCGACCGACGAGTGCGCGTGCTCGGAGCAGACGACGACCCGAGCCCCCGGCTTCGCCTGGCGCGCCGCCGCGAGCGCGGTCATCGTCCCCGTCGAGGCGGTGTCCTCCAGATGGCCGTGCAGGCCGGCCGGAAGCCCGAGCAGCTGCGCGAGCCAGTCGAGCGTCAGCTCCTCGAGCTCCTGCAGCGCCGGTGACGTGCGCCAGAGGATCCCGACCTGGTTCAGGCCGGCGGCGAGGAGCTCGGCCAGGATCCCGGGCTCGGAGCCGGTATTCGCGAAGTAGGCGAAGAAGCGCGGGCTCTGCCAATGCGTCGCGGCCGGCAGGAGCAGCTCGTCGAGGTCGCGGAGCACATCGGCGAACGGCTCTGCCCGGTCGGGGGGCGTCTGCGGCAGCCGTTTCCGCAGCTCGCCCGGCTCGACCTGGGCCAGCACCGGCAGGTCGCGGACGCGGTCGAGGTACGACGCCACCCAGTCGAGCGACGCGGCCCCGTCCTCGCGGAAGCTCACTTGCGCAGCTTCTCGACCGCCGGCCACGGGCGCGTGTTCACGATCTGGTCGGCCGTCAGCCACGCCCGCCGCGCCTGCGCGACGCCGAGGTCGACGTAGCGCAGCGCGTTCGCCGAGTGCGCGTCGCTCGAGATCACGAGCCGGAGCCCGGCCTCGCCGGCGAGGCGGGCGTTCGCGTCGCGCAGGTCGAGCCGGTCGGGTTGCGAGTTGATCTCGAGGAACGTCCCGGTCTCGAGCGCGGCCTCGACCACCTTCTCCACCTCGATTGCCGACGGGTTGCGGACGCCGATGCGTCTGCTCGTCAGGTGGCCGACGCAGTCCACGTGCGGGCTCTGCATCGCCTCCAGGACGCGGCCGGTCGGATCCTTGTCGAAGCTCGCGTGCACGGAGGCCATCACCCAGTCGAGCGGCGCGAGCAGCTCCTCGTCGAAGTCGATCTCGCCCGTTGCGCGGATGTTGACCTCGATCCCCTTCAGGATCCGGAAGGGCGCGAGCCGCTCGTTGAGCGCGTCGATCTCCTCCCACTGCCGCTCGAGGCGCCCGTCGCGCAGGCGGTGCGAGTGGTCGCAGATCGCAAGGTACTCGTGCCCGAGCGACTGGGCCATGACGGCCATCTGCTCGATCGTCGCCTTCCCGTCCGACCAGGTCGAGTGACAGTGCAGGTCGCCGCGCAGGTCGGACCGCTCGACGAGGACCGGCAGCTCACCCTTCCGCGCCGCCGCCAGCTCACCGCCGTTCTCGCGCAGCTCCGGCGGGATGTACGCGTAGCCCAGATGGGCGTAGAGCTCCTCCTCGTCGGCAGCGCGGAACTCCTCCCCCGTCTCGGTATTCGTTACCGAGTACTCGGAGACGGAGAAACCGCGGCGGACCGCGTCCTCGCGCAGCGCGACGTTGTGCTCCTTCGAGCCGGTGAAGTGCTGGAGCAGGTTGCCGTACGACTCCGGCGGCACGACGCGCAGGTCGAGACGGAGGCCCTTGGCGGTGATCACGGTGGCTTTCGTGTCGCCCTTCGCGACGATGCTCGCGACCTCGTCGCGCGTCGTGAAGTGCTCGATCAGCGCCGGCGGGTCGGTCGAGGTCGCGATCACGTCGAGGTCGCGGAACGTCTCGCGGCGGCGGCGCGCCGACCCGGCCTCCGACACTTTCACCGCGGCCGGGTGCGCCCGCAGCTCCTCGACGAGCTCGAGCAGGAACGGCAGCCCGTCGCCGAGCAAGCGCCTCGACTCGCGCGGGTCCTTCTGCTCCTCGGCGAGGGCCTTCAGGATCTTTTCCTCGCTCTTGGCGCCGAGGCCGGCGAGCGAGCGGAGCCGCTCTTGCTCGGCTGCCTCCTTGAGACCGGCGAGGGTCGTGACGCCGAGCTCCTTCCAGATCCGCCGCGCCGTCTTCGGGCCGAGACCCGGCAGCCGCATGAACTTGACGACCTCCTCCGGGACGAGTGCCTTGCGCTTCGTCAGCGCCTCCATCTCGCCGAGCTCGACGACCTGGACGATCTTTTCCTCGATCGTCTGGCCGATCCCGGAGAGGCTCTTCGCTTTCCCCTCCAGAGCGAGCTGCGCGACCGGGCCGCCCGTCTCGCGGATTCGGGTCGCGGCGCGGCGGTAGGCGAGGACGCGGAAGGAGTCCTCGCCCTCGAGCTCGCTCAGGTCGGCCAGCAGCTCGAGCTGGTCGGCGAGCTCGTCGTTCCTCGGCAAGGTGGCCGCCATCGACAGCGATGATACGGAGGTGAGGGCGTGCGTCTGCCTGCCCACCTACGACGAGCGCGAGAACCTCGAGCCGATGCTGCGCGCGCTTCGTGAGGTGCTCGGCCCGGACGACGCCGTGCTCGTGATCGACGACAACTCGCCGGACGGCACGGGCGAACTGGCGGACCGGCTCGCGGCCGAGCTCGATTTCGTCGAGGTGCTCCACCGGCAGCGGAAGGAGGGACTCGGGCCCGCGTACCTGGCGGGCTTCCGCCGCGCGCTCGAGCGAGGCGCCGAGCTCGTGGTCGAGATGGACTGCGACTTCTCGCACGACCCGAAGGACGTGCCGCGGCTGATCGAGGCAGCCGGGAGTGCCGACCTCGTGCTCGGCTCGCGCTACGTCCCCGGCGGCGGCGTCGAGAACTGGGGTCTCGTGCGGCGTGTCGTCTCGGCGGGCGGCTCGCTCTATGCGCGCGTGCTGCTCGGCGTGCCGATACGGGACCTCACCGGCGGCTTCAAGTGCTTCCGCCGTTCCGTGCTCGAGGCGCTCGACCTCGAGGCGGTGCACTCGAAGGGCTACGCCTTCCAGATCGAGCTGACCTACCGCGCACTGCGGCGCGGCTTCCGCGTCCGCGAGGTGCCGATCCGCTTCGTCGACCGCGAGGTCGGCGGCTCGAAGATGTCGCGGGGGATCGTGCTCGAGGCGATCTGGAGGGTGCCGCTGCTCCGGCTCGCAGCGCTGAGAGGGCAGCTGTGAGGGAGGTCACCGACGCGAGCTTCGAGGAGGAAGTGCTCAATGTGGCCGGCCCGGTCATCGTCGACTTCTGGGCCCCGTGGTGCAAGCCGTGCGATGCGATCGAGCCGGTGCTCGAGGCGATCGCAGCCGAGCGCGGCGTAGCGCTCGTGCGGCTGAACGTCGACGAGCACCTCGCCGTGCCTTCGCGCTACAGCGTCCTCTCGTTGCCGACGGTGATCCTGTTCGAGAGCGGCGAGCCGCGCTCGACCGTGATCGGCGCCCGCAAGCGCGCTCACTACGAGCGCGAGTGGGCACCGTGGCTCAGCGCGACCTGAAGTGCTCCCAGCCGGGCAGGTCGTAGGGCTTGCCGCCACGCAGGAGGAGGACGCCCTCACCCGGCTCGCACCTGCCGATGACCGGGAAGCCGACCGGATCTCGCGTAGCCGCGAGAAGCTCGAAGTCCTCGCCGAAGCCGAGATCGTCCAGCTCGCCCGCGAGCGGAACCGCGTCGAGGTCGACCACGATCCGGCAGCCGGAGCGGCGCGCAAGGTGGCCGGCGTCCACCGCGATCCCATCGGAGATGTCGAGCATCGCGTTCGCCACGCCGCCGAGTCGGAGACCCTCCTCTGTGCGGATCGGCGGGCGGACGAACCGCTGCCCGCGAAACGCCTTGCCGGCCGCACCGAGCGGGCCGGTGACGATCAGCTGATCGCCGGGCCTGGCGCCTGCGCGACCGGGCACGCGCCTGGCGTGACCGAGCGCTGTGACGGAGATGTAGACCCGGTCCGCTTCTGTCATGTCGCCGCCCCGGACGGGCACCTCCGCCTCCGACGAGACCCTCGTACAGCTCCACGACCCGATCCAGCTCGACGTCACCCGGGGCCGCGAGCGTGACGAAGAGCGCTTCGGGCATGGCGGCCGACGCCGAGAGATCGCTGATGTTGACGGCGGCGGCCCGGAAACCGAGCTCGAGCCAGGACAGCCGGTCGAGCCGGAAGTGCACTCCTTCCACCAGCGCGTCCTGTGTGACGACGAGCCCGCCCTCGAGCTGGGCGGCGTCGTGCTCGACGCCGACGATCAACCCGCGCTCCTCGAGCTCGCGCAGGAGCCCGAGCTCGCCCGCGTCAGAGAGCCGCATCGACGGCCGCCCGCAGGGCTTCGATCTCCGCGACAGCGCGGATCACGGCCACTCCCGCCGCGCCGGCACGGATGCACTCGGCCGCATTCGAGGCGTCGATCCCGCCGATCGCGACGACCGGCAGCGAGGTCGAGAGGCAGACGTCGCGCAGGCCGTCGAGGCCGATCGGCGGCGCGGCGTCCGGCTTCGACGGCGTCTCCCAGATCGGACCGGCGCCGAGGTAGGTTGCCCCGGAGAACTCCGCCACCGCGGCCTCGCGACGCTTCGTCACCGAGACACCGAGCGGTATCCCTGCCTCCCGCGCCCGCTCGATCCCCGGATCCGCCTGGCCGAGGTGCACCCCGCAGCCGAGCGCGAGCGCGGCATCGACGTCGTCGTCGACGACGAGCGCGGCTTCCAGATCCGCCAGCGAGCGGCCAAGCTCCACGACCGCCGCGGTCGGCGCGCCCTTGAGCCGCAGCTGCACGACCGTCGCGCCGCCGGCCGCGGCCCGCCGCGCGGTCTCCTCGTCGGAGACGAGCGCGTGGACTCTCACGCCGTCTCGACCCGCGCCCGGGCGGACAGGGTCGCCGGGTCGAGCGCCGCGAGCGCGTCGTAGAGCGCAACGTGGAAGCTTCCCGGCCCCTTCGCCTCGGCGGCCGCGTCCTCGCCGGCGACTCCGAAGGCGACGAGCGCCTCGGCCGCGGCTTCGAACGGATCGTCCTTCCCCGCGAGGAAGCAGCCGGTGAGCGCCGTCGACATGCACCCCGTTCCCGTGATCGCGGCCAGCAGCTCGTGCCCGTTCGAGACGGCCGCCGAGCGCTCGCCGTCCGAGACGTGGTCGACGACGCCGGTCACGGACGCAACCACGCCGAGCGACCCGGCGGCCTCGCGCGCAAGCGCGGCTGGATCGCCGCCCGCCCCGACGGACTCGACGCCGCGCACCTCGGCCTCTGCGCCGACGAGCGTCGCGACCTCGCCCGCGTTCCCGCGCAGGACGGCGACGTCGACCGCAGCCAGGATCCGCTTTGCCGTCTCGGTGCGGTACGAGGTCGCGCCGGCGCCGACCGGATCGAGAACGACGGGCACCCCTCTCTCGTTCGCAGCAGTGCCGGCGGCGAGCATCGCCTCGATCCAGCTGTCCGAGAGCGTGCCGATGTTGAGCACGAGCGCCCCCGCGAGCCCCACCATTTCGCGTACCTCCTGCTCGGCGTGCGCCATCACCGGCAGCGCGCCCAGGGCGAGGATCGCGTTCGCGGTCTCGTTCATGACGACGTAATTCGTGATGTTGTGGACGAGCGGCTTGCGCTCGCGGATCACGGCCAGGGTTGCGCCCGGGTCGATGCTCATGCCCGTCCTCTCACGTCGAGGACGTCGACGGGCCCCTCGCCGGCGCCGATCTCATGGAGGCCGTTGCGGACGGCGTCCGAGGCAGCCTCGGCCGCACCTCGCGCCGCGTCCTCCAGCGACAGACCGCGCGCGAGCAACGCCGTGAGCGTTGCCGAGTGCGTGCAGCCGGCGCCGTGCGTCGCCGGCACATCGTGGCGCTCGACCGAAATCTCCACGTGCGTCTGCCCGTCGAAGAGATGGTCGACCGCGGTCTCGCCGTGGCCGCCGGTGACGAGCGCCGCCGTCGCGCCGAGCGCGACGAGGCGCTCGGCGAGCTCCCGCCGCGACGCGCCCGAGATCCCGGTGAGCGCCTCCGCCTCGGGCAGGTTCGGCGTCACCACGGTTGCGAGCGGGAAGAGCCGGGCGACCAGCGTCTCGACGGCGTCGTCCTGCAGGAGTTGCGCCCCCGAGCTGGCGATCAGGACGGGGTCGACGACGAGCGGCACCGGGCGGCGCGCGAGCGCCTCCGCGACCGTCTCGACGATCTCGCGCGAGAAGAGCATGCCCGTCTTGGCGGCGTCGACGCCGATGTCGTCGAACACCGCGTCGAGCTGCGCGCGGATGAACTCGCGACGGGAGCTCGTGCACGGCCGTCACCCCGGTCGTGTTCTGCGCCGTCAGGGCGACGAGCACGCTCGAACCGTGCGCGCCGGCGGCGGCAAAGGCCTTCAGGTCCGCCTGGATGCCCGCTCCGCCGCCGGAGTCGGACGTCGCAATCGTGAGGCAGCGCGGAACGATCTGGTACTCCCTTCGCCGGTGCGAACCGGATCAGGTTCGACGGGTGTGATCTCAGCCCCGTAGGGGCACCCCGGTAGGCCGAAGGCTAGCGTAGTGGCGGTGAGCACCGTCGCCCCCGCCTGGCACGACCTGCTGGCCGGAGAGGAGCTCGCGCACCTGACGGTCGAGCCGGCACGGACGGGACGAAGCGAGCCGTTTCCGGACGACCTCGACCCGCGCGTCGCCTCCGCGCTCGTCGCGCAGGGGATCACGTCGCTCTACACCCACCAGGCCGAGACCTGGGAGGCGCTCCGCGCGGGCGGCAACGCGATCGTGACGACGAGCACGGCCAGCGGCAAGAGCCTCGCCTTCAACCTGCCGGTGCTCGACCTGCTCGCGCGCGAGCCGAAGAGCAGGGCGCTCTACCTCTACCCGACGAAGGCGCTCTCCCAGGACCAGGCGCGCGCGCTCGGCGCGTTCGGCGTCAAGGGCGTCAAGCCGGCCATCTACGACGGCGACACCGAGACCGAGCGGCGCTGGCAGATCCGCAGGTGGGCGAACGTGATCCTGACGAACCCGGACATGCTCCACGTCGGCGTGCTGCCGCACCACGACCGCTGGGGCGACGTGCTCGCGAACCTCCGCTACGTCGTCGTCGACGAGGCGCACGTCTACCGCGGCGTGTTCGGCTCGCACGTGGCGAACGTGCTCCGGCGACTGCGCCGGCTCGCGCGCGCGTACGACTCAGAGCCGCAGTTCGTGCTCGCCTCGGCGACCATCGCAAACGCCGCCCAGCTCGCAGAGTCGCTGCTCGGCGAGCCCGCCGTCGTCGTCGACAGCGACGCAGCGCCGGCGACCGAGCGGACGATCGCGCTCTGGAACCCGGAGCTGATCGACGAGGAGCTCGGCCAGCGCGCGAGCGCGCTCGGCGACGCGTCGCGCCTGCTCGCGACCTTCGTCGAGCGCGGCCTGCGAACGATTTGCTTCGCCAAGAGCCGCAAGGCGGTCGAGCTGATCCACCGCTTCGCATCCGATCGGCTCGACCCCGAGCTCGCTGCGCGCCTCGCTCCCTACCGGGCGGGGTACACGCCGTCACAGCGCCGCGAGATCGAGCAGCGGCTGGTGGCCGGCGAGCTGCTCGGCGTCTCGGCAACCGACGCGCTCGAGCTCGGCATCGACATCGGCACGCTCGACTGTGCGATCTCGGTCGGCTTCCCCGGCACGGTCAGCTCGCTGCGGCAGCAGTGGGGCCGGGCCGGCCGGCGCAGCCCGGGCCTCGCGGTCCTCGTCGCCGGCGAGGACGCGCTCGACCAGTACTTCATGCGTGAGCCGGAGACGCTGCTCGGCCGAACCGTGGAGGCAGCCCTCCTCGACCATGCGAACCCGCGCGTCCTGGACGGCCACGTGCTCTCAGCCGCCTTCGAAGGGCCGATCGACGAGGCCGACGCCGCGACGCTGGGCGCGGAGACGCTGGAGCGCGCCGCGGTGCTCCCGGAGCTGAAGAAGACGGATGCGGGCTATGTCTGGGCCGGAACCGACTATCCGGCCGCGCGCGTCCTGCTCAGGTCGGGCGAGCTCGACTCGTTCACCGTCGTCGACGTCGAGACCGGCACCGTGCTCGGGCTCGTCGAGCGCTCGCGCGCGTACTCGACCGTCCACGACGGCGCCGTCTACCTCCATCTCGGTGCGCAGCACGTCGTCAAGCGGCTCGACATCGACGGCCGCGTCGCGCTCGTCGCGCGCGCCGACGTCGACTGGTACACGCAGGCGAAGAAGGAGACGCAGACCTCGATCGTGGAGCCTTTGAGGGTCGAGCACCGTGTCGGGCTCGAGCTCCACCACGGCCGCGTCTCGGTCACCGAGCGGGTGATCGGGTACCAGCGCAAGTCGATCAGCGGCGGCGACACGCTCGAGACGGTCCCGCTCGACCTTCCCGAGACGAGCTTCGAGACCGAAGCGGTCTGGTTCTGCCCCACGGCCGCCCAGCTCGAGGGTCTCGAGGAGATGACGAAGCTGCTCTCCTCCCTTCACGCGGCCGAGCACTCGCTGATCGCGCTCCTGCCGCTGTGGGCGATGTGCGACCGCTGGGACATCGGCGGCCTCTCGACGAACCTGCACCACCAGACCGGGCTGCCGACAATCTTCGTCTACGACGGCCACGCCGGCGGCGTCGGGATCACGGAGCGCGGCTTCGAACGCTTCGAGGGCTGGGTGGAGGACACGGCGAAGATGCTCGCCGGCTGCCCGTGCTCGGACGGCTGCCCCAGCTGCGTCCAGAGCCCCAAGTGCGGCAACCTGAACGACTTCCTCGACAAGGGCGGCGCGCTGACGCTGCTCCGGAGGCTGTCGATTTCGTGACACCTCGTTCGTCTCCATGGTGAAATCGGGCTACGAGAGGAGGAACGGATGAGATACCTGGCGTTGATCTACGGCGACGAGGCTCGCTGGCAGGACCTTTCCGAGGAGGAGCGCGAGCGCGAGATGGGCGAGTACATGGCGCTCTCGCAGGCAGACGTGACGAGGGGCGGCAACGAGCTCGACTCGACCGAGACGGCGACGACGGTCCGCGTCCGCGGCGACGAGACGCTCGTCACGGACGGCCCCTTCGTCGAGTCGAAGGAGACGCTCGGCGGCTACTACGTCTTCGAGTGCGACTCGATCGACGAGGCCTGCACCTGGGCCGCGAAGATCCCGGCCGCACGCTACGGCGCGGTCGAGGTGCGCCCCGTGTACGACGACGGAGGTGAGGCGTCGTGAAGTACGCAGCTCTGCTGACCAACCTGGCCGAGGACCTCGAGGCCTGGGAGAAGATGAGCCCCGAGGAGGCGCAGGCCGCACGCGCCGAGGAAGTGCCGAAGTGGGAGGCGCTCTTCGCCGAGCTCGGACCGACCGGCGTGCTCGGCTTCGGCGCCGAGCTCGACGTCCCCTCGACCGCGAAGACAGTGCGCGTCCGCGACGGCGAAACGCTCGTCACCGACGGCCCATTCGCGGAGGCGAAGGAGCACATCGGCGGCGTGGTGGAGCTCGAGACCGAGGATCTCGACGCGGCGATCGCAATCGCGGCCCGGATCCCGGTCGCGTTCCGCGCCTCGGTCGAGCTGAGGCCCGTCATCGAGCATTGACGGTCGAAAACGCGTTCCGGGAGGAGTGGGGCCGTGCGGTCGCCATCCTCACCCGCGTCCTCGGCGATCTCGACCGCGCCGAGGACGCGGTGCAGGACGCGTTCACGATCGCCCTCGAGCGCTGGCCGCGCGACGGCCCGCCGAGCAATCCTGGCGCGTGGATCGTCACGACGGCTCGCAACCGCGCGATCGACCGGCTCCGCCGCGAGCAGGCATTCGCACGCAAGGCGGAGCTGCTCGCGCGACTCGAATCGCTTCCGGCCGACGAGGACGACGTGAGCTCGATCCCCGACGACCGGCTCGCGCTCGTCTTCACGTGCTGTCACCCCGCCCTCGCCGCGGAGGCGCGGGTGGCGCTGACGCTGCGCGAGGTCGGCGGCCTGACGACGTCCGAGATCGCCAGGGCGTTCCTCGTCGCAGAGCCCACGATGGCCCAGCGGCTCGTCCGCGCGAAGCGGAAGGTGCGGAGTGCGGGCATCCCGTTTCGCGTCCCGCCCGACCACGTGCTCCCGGAGCGGCTGCGTTCCGTCCTCGCCGTCCTCTACCTCGTCTTCAACGAGGGCTACTCGGCGACGGGGGGCGAGGAGGCCGTGCGCGCGTCCCTCTGCGATGAGGCGATCCGGCTGGCGAAGCTGCTCGCGGTGCTGATGCCCGACGAGGCGGAGGCGCTGGGCCTGCTCGCGCTGATGCTCCTCCACGACGCACGGCGCGACACCCGCACCGACGAGGACGGCTCGATCGTCCTGATCGCCGATCAGGACCGCTCCCGCTGGAACGAGGACCGGATCGACGAGGGGACCCGGGTGCTCGAGCGGGCTCTCTCCCAGCGGCGGCCGGGCGCCTATCAGGTGCAGGCCGCGATCGCCGCGCTGCACGTCGAGGAGGGAGAGACCGACTGGCGGCAGATCGCGGCCCTCTACGCCGAGCTCGCGCGACTCGAGCCGTCGCCGGTGATCGAGCTGAACCGGGCCGTCGCGGTCGCGATGGCGGACGGGCCCGAGCGCGGGCTCGAGCTGCTCGACCGCGTCGAGCTCCCCGAGTACCACCTGCTGCACGCGACCCGCGCCGACCTGCTGCGGCGCCTCGACCGGCGCGCGGACGCCGCAGCCGCCTACCGAGCCGCGCTCGAGCTGGAGATGAACGCGGGCGACCGCGCGTTCCTGGAGCGCCGGCTCGCCGAGGTGACGGTCTAGCTTTCAGGCTGGTACGGTCGGCCCATGTACCGCGAGCGGCTCCCGCAGCTCGACGGCGGGCTCTTCATCACGGACGGCGGCATCGAGACGACGCTGATCTTCCACCACGGCCTCGAGCTGCCCGCATTCGCCGCCTTCGACCTCCTCAAGGACGAGCGGGGCACGGAGGAGCTCCGGCGCTACTACGCGCCGTATGCCGAGCTCGCCCGCGACCACGGTGTCGGCCTCGTGCTCGAGAGCCCGACCTGGCGCGCCAACCCGGACTGGGCGGCGGAGATCGGCTACTCGCTCGACGAGCTGGACGCCTTCAACCGGAAGGCCATCGCCCTGATGGAGGAGCTCCGCGACGAGTACGCCTCGGGCCAACCGATCGTGATCAGCGGCTGCGTGGGGCCGCAGAGCGACGGCTACAGCCCGACGACGATGCTCACGCCCGACGAGGCGGAGCGCTACCACTCGACCCAGATCGCCACCTTCGCGGACACGGCCGCGGACATGGTCACCGCGATCACGATGACCTATGCCGAGGAGGCGATCGGCCTCACGCGGGCGGCGGCCGCGCACGGCCTGCCGGTCGCGATCTCGTTCACGGTCGAGACCGACGGCCGGCTGCCGAGCGGCCAGGCGCTCGGCGGAGCGATCCAGCAGGTGGACGACGAAACGGGCGCCGGGCCTGCCTACTTCATGATCAACTGCGCCCACCCGACCCACTTCGCGAACGCGCTCGACGCCGCCGCGCCGTGGGTCGCCCGCATCGGCGGCCTGCGCACGAACGCGTCCACGAAGAGCCACGCCGAGCTGGACGAGGCGACGGAGCTGGACGAGGGCGATCCCGCCGACCTCGGCGCCCGGCACGCGGCGCTGAAGGAGCGGCTGCCGAACGTGAACGTCCTCGGCGGCTGTTGCGGGACCGATCACCGGCACGTCTCGTCGATCTGCTCCGCCTGGGCCTCGCCTCAGCCCGCCGCGCGAACCTAGAGCGTGCGCGTCTCGGCCAAGGTCGACTACGCGTTGCGCGCGCTCGCGGAGCTTGCCGCGTCGCCGCCGGGCGTCCCCGTCAAGGGCGAGCGGCTCGCAGGCGCGCAGGAGATCCCGCTCAACTTCCTCGAGAACATCCTGCTCGAGTTACGGCGCTCGGAGCTGGTCGCGAGCCGCCGCGGCGCCGACGGCGGCTACTGGCTCGGCCGGCCGGCCGCCGAGATCAGCCTCGCCGACGTCGTCCGCGCAGTCGAAGGCCCGATCGCGAGCGTGCGCGGGAGCAGGCCGGAGGACGTCAGCTACACCGGCGCCGCGGCGGCGCTCGGGGACGTCTGGATCGAGCTGCGCGCGAGCATGCGCGGCGTCCTCGAGCAGACCTCGCTCGCCGACCTCGTCGAACGATCGAGGATCGACTAGCGGCTTCTGGCGCTAGTCGAAGACGCGCTCGCGGCTCGGGCGCAGGTAGACGATCTGGCCCTCGGCCAGCTCGAGCTCCTCGCAGCGGTCCCGGGTCACCTGCGCCCAGAGCCGCTCGCCGTCCGAACGGGTCAGCTCGACCCGGACCTCGAAGCCGAGGTGGACGATCCGCTCGATCATGGCCTCGTCGGCGCTCTCGGAGGGCTCGGCGAGCAGCTCGAGGTCGTGCGGCCGCACCCACGTGTCCCCGACCTGGTTGACGGGGCCGACGAAGCTCATCACAAACTCGGTCTCGGGATGCTCGTAGAGGTCGCGCGGGCCGCCGACCTGTTCGATCCGGCCCTTGTTCATCACCGCGATCCGGTCGGCGACCTCCATCGCCTCCTCCTGGTCGTGCGTGACGAACACGGTCGTCACGTGCACCTCGTCGTGCAGGCGACGGAGCCACTCGCGCAGCTCGGCGCGGACGCGCGCATCGAGAGCCCCGAACGGCTCGTCGAGCAGCAGCACCTCCGGCTCCACCGCCAGCGCCCGGGCCAGGGCCATGCGCTGCCGCTGGCCACCCGAGAGCTGGGCGGGGTACCGGCGCGCGAACTGCTGCAGCTGCACGAGCTCGAGCAGCTCGCCGACGCGCTCGCGGATCTCCTCCTTCGGCCGCTTCCGGATCGTGAGGCCGAACGCGACGTTGTCCTGGACGGTCATGTGCTTGAACGCCGCGTAGTGCTGGAAGACGAAGCCGACGCCGCGCTTCTGCGGCGCGAGCCCGGTCGCGTCCTCGCCGGAGATGACGATCTCGCCCTCGTCGGGACGCTCGAGCCCCGCGATCACCCGGAGGAGGGTCGACTTGCCGCTGCCGCTCGGGCCCAGCAGCGCGGTCAGCGAGCCCGAGGCGACCTCGAGCGAGACGTCCTCGAGCGCCGTGAAGTCGTCGAAGCGCTTCGAGACGTTCCTGACGACGATCGACACTAGACCGCCTCCTCCCGGGGTCGGATCACGGTCATGGCGACGAGCACGAGTACGGCGATCAGGGCGAGCACGATCGAGATCGCATAGGCGCCGGCGAGATCGAGCGACTGGTAGCGCTCCTCGACCCGCAACGTCGCGGTCTCCGTCTCTCCCTGAACGCGACCGGAGACGACGGCGACGGCGCCGTACTCGCCGAGACAGCGGGCGGTCGTGAGGATGACGCCGTAGACGACCGCCCAGCGGATCGCCGGAAGCGTGATCCGCCGGAACGTCTGCCAGGACGAGGCGCCGAGCGTGCGCGCGGCCTGTTCCTGCTCGTCGCCGATCTCGCGCAGCGTTGGCACGACCTCGCGGGCGACGAACGGGAGCGAGACGAAGATCGTCGCGATCACCATCGAGGGGAGCGCGAAGAGCACCTGGAAGCCGTTCTCGGAGAGCCCGCCGAACCAGCCGTCGCGCCCGTAGAGCAGATACAGCGAGAGCCCGACGACCACAGGCGAGAGCGCGAGTGGAAGGTCGACGAACGCGTTCACGATCCCCTTGCCGGGAAACTTGCCCCGCACGATCGAGAGCGCGCAGGCGATCCCGAAGATCGTGTTGGCGGGCACGGCGATCGCCGTGATGATCAGGGTCAGCTTGAAGGCGTTGATCGTCTCCGGCGACGAGAGCGCCTCCCAGGCGGCATCGAAGCCGTTCTCGAACGTCCGGTAGAAGACGAGCGCGATCGGCCCGAGCAGGATCGCGCCGAGGTACGTGAACGCGATCGCGCGGAGGCCGAGGCGCCGCAAGAGCCTAGCCACGGTCGTGCCTCGTCGCGTAGTGACGGATCGCGCCGATCGCGAGCAGGACCGCGAACGAGATCGTGAGCAGGACGACGGCGACCGCCGCGGCGCCCGCGCGGTCGCCGCTCTCGATCCGGCCGAAGATGAACACCGACGAGACCTGCGTCTCGTAGGGCAGGTTCCCGCTGATGATCACGAGGGCGCCGAACTCGCCCACGGCCTTTGCGAACGCGAGCGCGACCCCGGAGAGGACTCCGGGCAGGATGTTCGGGAAGACGACCCGCCGGAAGGTCTGCAGCTCGGACGCGCCCAGCGACTTCGCCGCCTGCTCCATCTCCTGGTCCAGCTCGAGCAACACGGGCTGGACCGTCCGGACGACGAATGGCAGCGTGACGAAGAGCATCGCCAGGACGATCGAGGTCGTCGTGAAGGCGACGTTGACGCCGACGGGGGACTGCGGGCCGTAGAGCGCCAGCAGGGTCAGACCGGCGACGATCGTGGGCAGCGCGAACGGAAGGTCGATGACGGCGTTCACCAGCGCCTGGCCGCGGAAGGAGTCGCGGACGAGCACCCAGGCCGTGATCGTGCCCAGCACGGCGTTGATCAGCGCGACAGCGATCGAGGCGGAGAGCGTCAACTTGAGCGCGGCGACGCACTCCGGGCTCGAGACGACCTCCCAGAAGCCGCGCGCGCCCGCGTTCGTCGCTTCGAACATGAGCGCAGCGATCGGGAGGGCGACGATCAACGTCAGGTACGTGGTCGTCACACCGAGGGAGAGGGCCGTCGCGGCCCTCTCCCCCTGCACCCTGACTGCTCTGGGCGATGTACTCGCGGTCGCATTCATGAATAGGGAACGCTAATCAACTAGATAAGCAACGTCAATTTGAACCGACGCCCGGCACCCCTGCGACCTGGTAGGAATCGGGGGGGGGGGGGGGGGGGGGGGGGGGGGGGGGGGGGGGGGGGGGGGTGGGGGGGGGGGGAGACTGCGCTCTGACAGGAAGTTGGTGTCACAGAGGGAGAGTCGCTCTTCTTCCGCGGGAATGCCGAGTTGGGCTGGGATCCGCACCGGCTCGGCGAGTAGCGCCGCCGTCGCGCCGGATCAGCGCAGCGACTGCAATGCCGCGGTGAGCGATTGATTCGTCGTCAGCACGCCCTCGAACAGGTCGCCTTCCTTCCCGACCCGGTCGAGCACGGCCTCCATCGTGAAGGCCGACGGATCGAGCGACTCGTTCACCTCGTCCCAGCGCAGCGGCGTCGAGACCGGAGCGCCCGCCTTCGGCCGAACGGAATAGGCGGAAGCGATCGTCTTCCCCTCCCCGTTCTGGTTCGAGTCGATCAGGACGCCTCGGCGCTTCGCCTTCGTCCACTCGGTCGTCGCAAGCCCCGGATGCGCGCGCGCGATCGCGCCGGCGACGATCTCCGAGAACTCCCTCGTCTGCGCGTACGTGTGCCTGCGCGCAATCGGGACGAGGATGTGGATCCCCTCCGAGCCGCTGGTCTTCGGAAAGGACACGAGGTCGAGCAGCTCGAGGGTCTCCTTGATCAGCCGCGCGACCTCGATCGTCTCGGCGAAGCCCACGTCGGGCGACGGATCGAGGTCGAAGAGCACCCAGTCGGGCCGGGAGGGCTTGTCGACTCGCGAGTACCACGTGTTCATGTCGATGCAGCCCATGTTCACCATCCACAGCAGAGCCAGCTCGTCGTTCACGAGCGGGAAGTCGATCACCCGCCGCTTCGGCGGCCGGTCGCGGGTCGACGCCTCGAATGCCCGGTCGGGATCCAGTCGGGCATGTGCTTCGGCGCGTCCTTCTGGAAGAAGAACTTCCCCTTCCAGCCGTCGGGGTACCGCTTCATCGTGAACGGCCGGTCGCGGAGGTGCGGGACGAGAACGGGAGCGATGTCGCGGTAGTACGCGAGCAGGTCGCCCTTCGTGATTCCTTCCTCCGGCCAGAACGCCTTGTCCTGGTTCGAAAGCTTGAGCACCCGGTTGCCCTTCTTGACCTCCGGGCCGATCGCTTCCCGCTCGCGCTGCACGTCCTCGGCCTCCTTGTCCTCTCGCAGTCCCTCGTAGACCGGTGCCCGCAGCCGCCCGTCGTGCGTCCACTCGGCGAAGCGGACCTCCGCGACGAGCTCCGGCTCGACCCAGACGACGTCCTCCCTGCGGACCCTCGGCATCTTCGGCGCCTCTGCGAAGGGCGATCCTTCCGGCGAAGCGGCTTCAGCTTGTCGAGCAGGCGCTTGATCTCGCGAGTCGTCGAAGCCGGTGCCGACGTTGCCCGCCCAGCGCAGGCGGCCCGCCTCGTTGACGCCGAGCACGAGCGCGCCGAAGCCGTCCGCGCGCCGCCCCTGGCCCTTCGTGTAGCCGGCGATGACGAGCTCCTGTCTGCCCTGCGTCTTCACCTTCAGCCAGTCGCGGCTCCGCCTCCCCGGCTGGTAGCGCGAGTCGAGCCGCTTGGCCATGATCCCTTCGAAGCGCTGCTCCTGCGCCGCCTCGTAGAGCGCGTCGCCGTCGTCGAAGCCCGCAGAGAGCTGCACTCCCTTCTGTCGCGTATCGACGAGCGCCGCAAGCCGTTCGCGCCGCTCCGAGAGCGGCAGGTCGACGAGCGGTTCGCCGTCGAGCTCGAGCAGGTCGAAGGCGACGTAGAGGTACGTTGTCCCGTCTCGGCCCTGCTGCATGGCGGAGAAGGTGGCGCGGCCGTCGTCGCCGACCGCGACGACCTCGCCGTCGAGCACGCAGTCGGGGCTGCGGAGCGAGCGCTCGAGCGAGCGCACGACGGTCGGAAAGCGCTCGAGGAATGACTTGTCGTTCCGGCTGCGCAGGTCGAGCTCCCCGCCGCGCATCGTCGCGATCGCGCGGAAGCCGTCCCACTTCACCTCGAAGAGCCAGCCGTCGCCCGAAGGCACCGAGTCGGCGAGCGTCGCCAGCATCGGCTCGTAGCGGCGCGCGCGCCTGGGCGTGCCATCCTCCGTCTCCTTCTTCTTCACGATCAGCCAGTTCTTCGGATCGCCGCTCAGCTTCGCCGGCACGAGTGACCACAACCCTTCGAGGCGCTTGCCGTGGAGGTGGACCGTGAGGCCGCCGTTCGACTTCTCCTCGACGAGCTCGTACGTGCCGGTATCCCAGACCTCGACGGTGCCGGCGCCGTACTCCCCCGCCGGGATCTCGCCCTCGAACGTCGCGTAGGAGAGCGGATGGTCCTCGACGTGCACCGCCAGGTGCTGCGTCCCGGCTCGAGCGGAACACCCTTGGGCACTGCCCAGCTGGCGAGCGCCCCGTCCCGCTCGAGCCGAAAGTCGTAGTGGAGCCGGCGTGCGTCGTGGCGCTGGACGACGAAGATCGGCTCCTTGCCGCGCCGACCGCCGCCGAACGGCTCGGGGGTCGCACCCCGCGTGCGCTTGCGCTCGTAGTCCCGCAGCGACGCCATCGGGTCACTGCTTAGCAGAGCCTGATGTTTCACGGCTCACCAACCGGAAATCGAAGCTCAGGAGCGTCCCACTCACGGCGCGGATGCCTTCTCCACCGAGGCGGAGAGTCAGTTGAGGTCGGTCTTTGCCGGCCTCAACGCATATTTCCGTGCGTTTCGAGCAGTTTTCGCGTCAGGGGAAAAGCCTGTGGAAGCTGTGGAAAGACGGGTGGTCAGGCGAGCACGCCCATGGCGCGGAACTTCGCCCGCCGCCGCGCGCGCAGCTTCGTCCTGAGGGATGTCCACAAGCTCGTCGAGCGCGTCCGCGATCGCCGCACCCACCAGCCGTGCCGCCTCGTCGGGGCTCTCGTGCGCGCCGCCCTCGGGCTCCGGGACGATCCCGTCGATCACGCCGAGCTCGAGGCAGTGCGCCGCGTCCGGCTTGAACGCCGCCGCCGCCTTGCGCTTCTCGCCCGCGTCGCGCCAGAGAATCGCGGCGCACCCTTCCGGGGAGATCACCGAGTAGATCGCGTTCTCCTGCATCAGCACCCGGTCGGCGAGCGCGATCGCGACCGCGCCGCCCGAGCCGCCCTCGCCGATCACGCAGGCGACGGTGGGAACGCGGAGCCGCGCCATCCTGGCCTGGGAGCGGGCGATCGCGCCTCCCTGGCCGTGCTGCTCGGCTGCGATCCCCGGATACGCGCCGGGGGTGTCGACGAGCGTGACGACCGGGAAGCGGTGCCGGTCGGCGAGCTCCATCACCCGCATCGCCTTGCGGTAGCCCTCCGGGTATGCCATGCCGAAGTTCCGGCTCGTCCGTTCCTTGATGTCGCGTCCCTTCTGGTGACCGATCAGCGCGACGGTGCGGCCCTCCAGCTTCCCCAGGCCGGTGACGATGGCTGCGTCGTCGGCGCGGCCACGGTCGCCGTGCAGCTCGAACCAGTCCTCCAGGATCCGCTCCACGTAGTCCAGCGTGTACGGCCGTTCCTCGTGCCGGGCCAGCTCGACCTTGTGCCAGATCTCCTCGTCGGTCGGCTCCGCCTCGATCCGGTCGAGCTGCCGCCGCAGCCGCTCGAGCTCGCCGGAGAGGCGCGCGCCGCGGAGCAGGTCGAGACCGCCTAGCTTGCTCAACCGGTCCCGGAGCCTGATCTCTGCATCACGGGGCAGCCTACTCCGCTCCGAAGAGCCGGATGAGACGAGCGAGCGTGGGCCGCAGCTCGCCTCGCGGCACGATCGCGTCGACGTGGCCGAAGCGGAGGTTCGACTCGGCGAGGCCGAAGTCGTCGGGGAGCTTCTCCCGCGTCGTCTGGGCGACGACGCGTGGCCCCGCGAACGACATCAGGGCGCCCGGCTCGGCGAGCAGGACATCGCCGAGGCTGGCGAAGCTCGCGAGCAGGCCGCCGGTGGTCGGATGCGCCATCACCGAGACGAGCGCGCAGCCGGCGTCGTGCAGCTCCTCGACCGCGACGACCGTCTTCGGCAGCTGCATCAGCGCCAGGATCCCCTCCTGCATGCGCGCGCCACCCGAAGCCGAGACTGAGATCAGCGGCACGCCGGCGTCCGCGGCGCTCTCGCACGCACGCGTGAACTTCTCGCCCGTGACCGACCCCATCGAGCCGCCCATGAACGAGAAGTCCATCACTGCGAGCTCGCACGGGAGCTCCTCGATCGCGGCGCTGCCGATCACGAGCGCGTCACCCAGGCCCGTCGCGACCTCCGCTTCCGCGAGCCGCTCGTTGTAGGCGCGCAGGTCGAAGAAGTCGAGCGGATCGGCCGAGCGGAGGTCGCCGGCTTCCTCGACGAAGCTTCCCTCGTCTGCGAGCTGTGCGATCCGCTCTCGCGCCCGGACCGGAAAGTGATGGCCGCAGTGGGAGCAGACGCGAAGGTTGTCGCGGAGCTCCTCGTCGCGGTAGTGCGAGCCGCAACCGGGACAGGTGTTCGGATGCTGTCTCGGAGCAGGTTCGGGCGCGTGCTTGTGTTCGATCGAGACGTCGATCCGTTCGGCCATCGTCGGAGTTTAGACCCGCCCCTCCCGGAGACGGTTACAGCCCGGCCGCTGCGGCGAGGCGGGCGAGCTTCGGCGTGTTCGCGGGGTCGGGAAGGACGCCGCTGAAGCCGAGGCCCGCCAGCTGGGAGCGCGCGGCGACGTCGCGCAGCAGCCGTTCGAGCTCCTCCAGCGCGAGCCCGTCGGGCTCCGGCATGAAGACGGAGAGCTCGCCCGGCTCGACCGCGTCACCGTCGAGCGCGACGTAGACGGCATCCGTCCCCTCGAGCGCCCGCGCAACGCCGTCCTCGCCGCGATGCAGCCCGCTCGACTCGATGAACTCGAGCTCGGGCGGATCGAGGTTGCGGGCACCAATCAAGACGACGTTCGCCGGCTCGACGGCGCCGCCGTCGAGGAGCATCCGCAGCGGCATCCCCCAGGCGTTGCCCGACGGGGAGGTCTGCGGGGTGTTCAGATCGCCGTGCGCGTCGATCCAGACGAGAGCGAGGGCGGTCTCGGCGCTGGCCGAGAGCGCCTCGACGGCGCCGACGTGCGCACAGCAGCATCCGCCGAGGACGAGCGGCCGGTCGGGCAGCTCGGCCGCGAGCAGGAGCGTCTGCTCGCCGAGAGTCTCACCCTCGATGACCCCAGTCTCCGGATACGGCAGCTCGAGGAACGCGGCCTCCGCCATCGCCTCACCTCCGACGCCCCAGGCCCGGGGAACACGCACGAGGCCGGCGGCGAACTCGCGGCCGCACGAGTGGCACTGGTACTCCGGGCCGAGCGCGACCGCGGTGAGCGTGCGGCAGTCCGGACAGCGGGCGCGCAGGCGCGACACGGGCGGACGGCTACGCCCGTACCGGGCGCTCGAGGAACACGGTGTCGCGGTAGGCACGCATGCCGGCCCGCTCGTACAGCCGCGTCGCGCCGGTCGGGCTCGACGCGTCGACGCCGAGCGTCGCACGCGTGTAGCCCCGCAGGCGGAACTCCGCGAACGAGTGCAGGAGCAGCGCCTCGCCGAGCCCTTGCTTCCGCCACGGCCGCCGGACGCCCAGACTGGCGACGTAGCCGGCGTGCGAGTCGTTCGAGTCCTCGCGGCAGAGCGAGAAGCCCGCGAGCTCGTCGCCCGAGAACGCGAGAAACCAGAGCGTCGGGTCGAACGACGGGCTCTCGATCATCCAGTGCGCCCACTCCTCGAACGTCTCGTCCATCGGATCCGACGTGTCCTGCCAGACCTCGATGACCGCGTCGTAGACCGTCCGGTAGTCCTCCTCGCCACTCACGCGAACGGCGATCCCCTCGGGCCAGCGCGGCTCGCGGACGTCCTCGGCGAGATCGATCTCCATCCGGTACGAGTGGCGTGCAGGCGCGAAGCCGAGCGCGCTGAAGGCATCCATGATCCGGCTGTCCGCCTCCGCCGTCCAGACTCGGATCGTGCCCCTTGCGCGCGCTCGTCCAGCCAGGCGACGAGCGTGGGCCGACGTCATCCGCGTCGGTGTCGGGCGCGACCTTGAGGTCGCACCACCAGAGCGGCGGATCGTCGCGCGACGCGTCGACGTCGACGTAGCCGACCAGCCGGCCCTCGTGCTCGAGCACGCGAATGTCCCGCTCGATGTCGACCGACGGCGCCGTCAACCAGGTGCGCAGCTCGTCGGCGTTCGGTTCGCCTCGCCGAACGCGGCGAGCTGGTGTGCGTTCATCAGCTCGAGCATCGCGTCGAACTCGTCCTCGCGAGGCGGCCGCAGGGTCATGCCGGAACGAGCTCGTCGAGCGTGTCCGGCAGCTCGGCGAGGTCGGGCAGCTCCCGGTCGGGCTCCGGCTCGGCCTCTTCGCCGAGCCGGTTGATCCACACGGTCGTCAGCCCGAGCTCGCGCCGCGGGGCGATGTCGTGGAAGAGGCTGGCGGCGACGTGCACGTGGTGCTCGCGATCTGCCGTCGTCAGCTCGAAGAAGCGCTCCCAGTGCCCGTGCGCGGGCTTGTAGGACTCGATGTCCTCGGCCACCACGATCAGGTCGAACGGGACGCCGAGCGCTTTCTGCGACTCGGCGATCAGCGCGCGGTCCGTGTTCGAGAGGATCGCGAGGCTCCAGCCGCGGCGGCGCAGCTCGGCGAGCGCATCCGGCACCTCGGGAAACGGCGGCCAGTCCGGCAGCGACCGCGGCAGCGCTCCCTCGCCCTCGGGGATCCGTAGCCCAGCCTCGTTGGCGAGCCGCTCGAGCGTCAGCGAGAGCACCTCCGCGTAGCTCCGGTACGACTCGGCCTGCACCTCGGGCTCGAGCTCGTGGTAGCGCCGAGCAGCTCCGGCCGCGCTCGGCGCCGTAGAGGCGCTCGAGCACGCCGCCGATCCCGGCGTTCCAGTCGATCAGCGTGCCGTAGCAGTCGAAGGTCGCCCAGCGGGCCACGCCTGAGCTTACTGTGGCCGCGTGCTCGAGGTTCGCCCTCTATCAACGGACTGGCCGGCCGTGGCGGCGATCTTCGCGGAGGGGATCGCACCGGCGTCGCCACATCGAGAGACGGTGCCGACCGGGAGGCCTGGGACGCGGCGCACCTTCCCGAGCACCGGCTCGGCGGCGAGCTCGACGGCGAGTCGCGACTGGATCGCGCTCGTGCCGGACTCGCGCCGCGAGGTCTACGGCGGCGTGGGCGAGGAGAGCGTCTACGTCGCCGAGCGTGCCCGCGGACGGGGCGTCGGGCGGGCGCTACTCGAAGCGGTGATCGAGAGCGCCCGCGCCGGCGGCCTCTGGACGCTCCAGGCCGGCATCTTCCCCGAGAACGCAGCGAGCCTCGCCGTCCATCACGCGCTCGGCTTCCGCGAGGTCGGCGTGCGCGAGCGCATCGGCCGGCTCGACGGCGTCTGGCGGGACGTCGTCCTGCTCGAGCTGAGGCTCTAGGTGAGACTACGACTCGAGCTTGCGGAAGACGATGCACGCGTTGTGGCCGCCGAAGCCGAACGAGTTCGAGACGCCGACCTCGATCTCCGACCGCCGCGCCTCGTTCGGGATGTAGTCGAGGTCGCACTCGGGATCCTCGACCTCGTAGTTGATCGTCGGCGGCAGCACGCCGCCCTGCGTCGCGAGGATCGTGAAGATCGCCTCGACCGCGCCGGCGGCGCCGAGGCAGTGGCCCGTCGCGCCCTTCGTCGAGGAGACCGGGATCGAGCACGCGTTCTCCTCGCCGACGGCGAGCTTGATCACGCGCGTCTCCGACGCGTCGCCGAGCGGCGTCGAGGTGCCGTGGGCGTTGATGTAGCCGATCTCGGACGGGTCGATGCCCGCGTCGCCGAAGGCCATCTTCATCGCGCGGGCGGGATTCGCGCCGGCCGGATCGGGCTCGGTGATGTGATTCGCGTCCGACGAGACGCCGTAGCCGAGCAGCTCGGCGTAGATCTTCGCCCCGCGCGCCCGCGCGTGCTCGAGCTCCTCGAGCACGACCGCGCCGCCCGCCTCGCCCATCACGAACCCGTCGCGCCCGGCGTCGAACGGCCGCGAGGCGCGCTTCGGGTCGTCGTTTCGGCGCGACAGTGCCCGCATCGCGCCGAAGCCCGCGATGCCGACCCGCGTGATCCCGGCCTCGGTGCCGCCGCAGAACATCGCGTCGGCGCGGCCGAGCCGGATCGCGTCGGCGCCCTCGCCGATCGCCATGTTCGAGGCCGCGCACGCGGTGCACTGCGACGAGAGCGGGCCGCGCGTGCCGAGCTCCATCGACACCCAGCCGGCGCCCATGTTCGGGATGATCGCGGTGATCGAGAACGGGTTGACGCGATCGGGCCCCGCTCGAGCAGCGTCTCGAAGCAGTCCTGGAAGGCGCCGAGGCCGCCGATGCCGGTGGCGATCGAGGCGCCGACGCGGTCCGCCTCCTTCGCGATGTCGAGCCCCGAGTCCGCCTCCGCCTGGCGCGCGGCGGCGAGGATCATCTGCGCGAAGCGGTCCATGCGCCGGGCCTGCTTGCGCTCGATCCAGTCGGTCGGGTCGAAATCCTTCAGCTCGCAGGCGAAGTGCACCGGGAACTCGCTGGCGTCGAACTGCTGGATCGGGGCGGCACCGGACTCGCCCGCGATCAGGTTCGCCCACGAGGTCTCGACGTCGTTGCCGAGCGGGGTCACCATGCCGAGCCCGGTGACGACGACCCGCCTTCTTCCGTTGTCTCCCGCTCACTACATCCCCAGGCCGCCGTCGACGAGCAACACCTCGCCCGTGATGAACGAGGCCTCGTCGGAGCAGAGGAAGCGTACCGCGCCGGCGACGTCCTCCGGCTCGCCGAGCCGGCCGAGCGGCGTGTTCTCGAGCATCGCCTCGGTCGCCTCCTCGGGCAGGACGTCCGTCAGCCGCGTCTTCACGTAGCCCGGCGCGACGACGTTCGCGCGCACGTTGCGCGAGCCGAGCTCCCGCGCGAGCGACTTCGTGAAGCCGATGATCCCGGCCTTCGAGGCCGCGTAGTTCGTCTGGCCCCAGTTCCCGTGCACGCCGACGATCGACGAGATGTTGACGATCGAGCCGGCGCGCTTCCGCATCATCGGCCGCGTCACGGCGCGGCAGGTGTAGAAGACGGACGAGAGGTTCGTGTCGAGCACGGTGCGCCAGTCGTCGTCCGACATGCGCGCGAGCAGGCCGTCCCGGGTCAGCCCGGCGTTGTTGACGAGGATGTCGAGATCGCCGGCCTCCTCGACGAGCCGCCTCGCCTCCTCCGCGTCGGAGACGTCGGCCTGGACCGCGCGCCCGCCGAGCTCGGCCGCGAGCGCCTCCGCCTCGTCCTGGCCGGAGCGGTAGCCGACGACGACGGTGGCGCCGGCGGCCGCGAGCTCGGCCGCGATCGCCCGGCCGATCCCCTTCGACGCGCCGGTGACGAGCGCGGTCTTCCCCTCGAGCGAAGCGAAGCTCGTCAGGCAAGCCTCTCCTCGAGCTCGTGCAGCTCCGGCAGGTTGCTGACGGAGACCGTGCGCACGCTCCTGTCGATCCTCTTCACTAGACCGCAGAGCACGTTGCCGGGGCCGACCTCGACGAACGTGTTCACGCCCTTGCCGATCAGCTCGCCGGCCGCCTGCGTGAACTTGACCGGCGCGGTCAGCTGGTCGACGAGCAGCGCGCGGTAGCGCCGGCGTCCTCGATCTTCGCCGTCACGGTCGACATGAACGCCGTGCGCGGCTCGCCGAACTCGATCCGGTCGATCGCCGGCCGCAGCCGGTCGGCGGCGCGCGCGACGAGCGGGCAGTGGAAGGCGCCCGAGACCTTCAGCCTGACCGCGCGCCGCGCGCCTTCCTTCTCCGCCTCGACGCAGAGCTCGCCGACCGCGTCGTCCTCGCCCGAGACGACGATCTGGCCCGGGCAGTTGTAGTTCGCCGGCCACACGCCCGCGATCTTGCGGCAGAGCCTCTCGACCACCTCGTCCTCGAGCCCGAGGATGGCCGCCATCGAGCCGGGGCGCTCCTCGGCCGCCTCCGCCATCGCGAGCCCGCGCTCGCGCACGAGCGGATCGCCTCGGCGGTCGCCGAGCGAGCCGGCGGCGCCGAGCGCGGCGAACTCGCCGACCGAGTGGCCGACGACGAAGTCCGGCACGATCCCGCGCGCGCGGAGCGCCGCGTGGATCGCGAGGCTCGTCGCGACGAGCGCCGGCTGCTGCACCTTGGTCTCGAGCAGGTCCTCGACCGGCCCCTCGAAGCAGAGCCGCTCGAGGTCGAGCCCGGAGGCCTCGCTGCCGGCCTCGTAGACCTCCATCGCCTCCGGGACCGCCTCGGCGATGTCCCGTCCCATGCCGGCCTCGAGCGAGCCCTGGCCCGGGAACAGAAGGCGATCTTCGTCACGCGGCCCTCCTCGTTGCGTCCATTCGATCAACGCCGAGCCCCAGGTCAGGCCCGCGCCCATGCCGGTCATCAGCACGAACTCGCCCTCCCGCAGGCGGCCGTCGGCGGCGCGTCGGCGAGCGCGAGCGGGATCGAGCCCGATGACGTGTTGCCGTAGCGATCGACGTTGACGACGACCTTCTCCTCCGGGATCCCGAGCTTGCCCGCGGCGTAGTCGATGATCCGCTTGTTCGCCTGGTGCGGAACGTAGACGTCGATGTCGTCGACGGTCCTCCCGCACTCGGCGAGCACCTTCTCGCGCCGAGCAGACCAGCACGCGGGTCGCGAACTTGAACACCTCGCGGCCGTTCATCTTCACGAACGAGTCGGGCTCGTCGAAGTGGCGCGAGCCGCTGCCCGGCAGCCAGAGGTTCTCGCCGCCGCCGCCGTCCGCGCCGAGCTCGAAGCCGAGGAAGCCGCCCTCCTCGACCGGCTCCATCACGACCGCGCCGGCGCCGTCGCCGAAGAGCACGAGCGTCGAGCGGTCGTCCCAGTCGAGGATCTTCGAGAGCACGTCGCCGCCGACCACGAGCGCGCGCCTCGAGAGGCCCGACGCGAGCATCCCGTACGCCTGCGCGACCGCGTACATGAAGCCCGTGCAGCCGGCGAGCAGGTCGTAGGCGGCCGCGTCGCGGCATGCCGAGCGCGTCGGCGAGCAGCGCCGAGCTCGTCGGGAACATCATGTCCGGCGTCACCGTCGCGACGACGATCAGGTCGATGTCGGCGGCTCGACGCCGGCGTTCGCCAGCGCTGCGCGCGCGGCGGGCGCGGCGATGTCGGTCAGCGCCTGCTCGTGGGCCGCGAAGCGGCGCTCGCGGATGCCGGTGCGCTCGACGATCCACTCGTCCGAGGTGTCGACGAACTGCTCGAGATCGTCGTTCGTGAACACGCGCTCGGGCACGTGGACGCCGAGGCCGGTGATCCCGATCCGCCTGCCGTTGGCGGATCCGATCACGACGACCGGTCCACCGCGAACGTCAGCGTGCCGCGCACGGCGAGCTCGCCGTCCACCGTCGCGCGCGCCTTGCCCTTGCCGATCGGGCCGCGGACCGTCTCGAGATCGCACTCGAGCCTCAGCTCGTCGCCCGGCCGGACGATGCGCTTGAAGCGGACGTCGTCGATGCCCGGCGAAGAGCGCGAGCTTGCCGCGGTTCTCCTCCTCGGAGAGCACCGCGACCGCGCCGGCCTGCGCGAGCGCCTCGACCATCTTCACGCCCGGCATGATCGGGTTGCCGGGGAAAGTGGCCGGCGCAGTCCTCCTCGGTCACGAGCTTGCGCGCGACGACGCGCGCGCCCGGCTCCAGCTCGAGCACCTCGTCGAGCAGGAGAAACGGATCGCGGTGCGGCAGGATCGCCTCGATCTCGGCCTTGTCGAGCGGCAGCTTCATGCCGAGAGCCGCTCGCGCAGCCCGCTCCGGCCGCGGTGCGCGTAGCACTTGGCCGTGCCGACGGGCATCCCCTCGGCGCCCGCGATCTCCTCGAAGCTGAAGTCGAACGCGTCCTTGAGCACGACCACCTTCGCCTGCGCCGGCGCGATCTCGGCGAGACAGGCGCCGAGCTCGGCGCGGAGCTCGGCCGCCTCGGCGGCGCGGGCCGGGTCGCCGTCGCGCGCCACGCGCCGATCCTCGTCGAGCGGCTCGCAGCGGCGCGCGAGCTGACGCTGGGCGACGTCGCGGCACGCGTTCACCGTCAGCCGGTGGAGCCAGGTCGAGAACGCCGACTCGCCGCGGAACTGGCGGAGCTTCACGCACAGCCTCGCGAGCGCGTCCTGCGCCGCGTCGCGCGCGTCCTCCGGGTCGCGCAGCAGGTGCTGCGCCAGCTGCTCGACCTCGGGCGCGTGCCGCTCGCAGAGCGCCGCGAGCGCGCGCGCGTCGCCGTCCTTCGCTCTCTTCACCAAGATCGGGTCGCTCAGCCTCTCGTAGAGAGCGGCGGGTCGGGCCGCAGCTCTCGCGCGATTGGACGCGACGGCGGCGGGGCGGTTGCACCGGCCGAGTCTACGGCCACTGCGGCGCGCTAGCGCCGGGAGGCGGGGCTGCTCACGTTCCCGGCGGCGTCCCAGGCGACGATGCGGACGAGCCCGAGCCGCGGCGCTCGACACGCGCGACTCGCCGGCCGCGAGCGCGTCGTCACGAGGCTTGCGCGTGCCGAAGCGGAGCGTCAGGCGGCCGGCTCACTGACCCAGACCTGAGCGGGCAGCGCGGTACGATCCGGATCCTCGGCGCGCGTGTCGACGCGAACGGCACCACGATCGAGGTCGTCGTGAAGGCGTCCGTCGCCTCGACGACCGCCTCGTACTCACCGTCGAGCAGCCGGCCGATGCGCTTCGCCCCGTCCCAGTCGACGCCGCGCGCCGGGCTCGAGCGGCCCGGCGAACGGCGTCGCAACCCACTTGCCGTGCTTGCAGGACCCGCAGCCGAACCTGCGCCGGAGCCGCGAGCTGGAAGAGAAGGTGATCCGGTCGGCGCGCCCGTCGGCGTTCGGCGAGAAGCGCTGCGCGCGGCGGCGACGCCGCCGAGCGTGCGGGTCACGGCGACCTGCACCGCGCGAAGCGATGCGGCCGCCGGTCGCCTTCGCCGCGACCTCGATCTGGTAGACGCCGTCCGGAGAGCGCGCCGTCGAAGCGGACCGCGTGCTCGCCCGCCCGCTTCCAGCCTCGCGGCGCGACCGTCGCCACGTCCGCACCGAGGGCGTCGCGCAGCTTGACGGTCACGTTCGCCGCCGCGCTGAGCGTGTAGGTGACCGTCGTCACGTCGGCGACGCGTCGCCGTTCGGCGTGACCGTCTCGGGTCAGCCGCGAGGCCGGAGACCGCGAGCGCGGCGGTCGCCGCCGCCGATCTGCCCGACCGCCGGCGTCACGCTCGCGTCCGAGCGGATCGCGTACGAGTAGCGGCCCGGCGGGAGCCGCGTCGCGTCCCAGGTCCAGTCGACCTTCGTGCCGATGCCCGCGCGCCGAGGCGACCGCGTCCCGCCGCGTCGTCGACGTCGACCGTCCAGGCAGCGCCGCCGACAGCCGCGCGCGGAAGCGCACCGTTCCCGGGGACGGCGCCGGTCACGACGGGCGCGTAGAGCTTCGGCAGGCCGATCCTGCGCCACGTCGCCGGCGATTCCCGTGAGCAGCCCGTAGAGCGCCGTGCCCGGGCAGTCGGTGAAGCCGGTGTCGCGGTGGCCGGAGACGGCGCGCAGGAAGACCGGCAGGCCCGGGGCGAAGCGCGCGTTGCCGCCCGAGACGAACGAGAGCGTCGAGGCCGGGTCGACGTGGGCGAGGTCGAGCCGCCACGCGAGCACCCGCGCGAGCGCCTCCCGCGCCTTCGCCGCGACCGCGAGCGAGCTGTACTCGCCGAGCACGGCGACGCCGACCGAGCCGGTGTTGAACCCCTCCGCGTGCGCGCCGACGACGTTCCGCTCGATGCCGCCGTAGCGGCCCTCGAAGACCTTGCCGAACCTGTCGACGAGGAAGTTGTAGCCGATGTCGTTCCAGCCGTTGCCCTTGACGTGGTAGAGCTGGATCCCGCGCACGATCGCCGCCGACTCGGCCGCCGTGTACCCGTTCGAGCCGGCCGTGTGGTGGACGACCGCGAGGCGGAGACTGGGCGCGTAGCGAGGCGCGGCGCGCCTGATCGACTCGTCCGCGTTCCAGCCGCTGCGCGGGCACGATCGCCGGCGCGCCGGCCTTCTGGAGCGTGCGCGCAGGGGACGCCGCAGGCGGGCTCCAGACGAAGAAGCGCGCGCAGCCGGGTCACGCGTCCGCGGAGCCGGTACTCGATCCGGTCGGACGCGCCCACCCACCACGGGTTGCCGAGCCGCCAGCTGCCGCGCGCGCGCGCTCGGCGCGTGCCGCGATCCGGCTGGTCCTCGGCCTCGGGCGCCGCGGCCACCCAGCCGCTCCAGCGACCCGTCGAGCGACCGCGTCCGGAACTGCACCGTGCCCGGCCCGCGCCAGTGCAGGCCGACGAGGTTGAAGCGCGCGGGCGGCGTCCGGACGCGAGCGCGCGCTCGCCCGGCGAGCGGAACGTCGCGCGACACGATCGTCGCCTCCTCCGCCAGCGCCGGCGCGGAGACGGCGAGGACGAGAGCAGTGACGGCGAGAAGGAGACTTGGCATGGCGAGTTCCACCTGAACGTGGCGGCGCACCCCTTCGCCCGCAAGAGAAAAGGCCCTGCATTGATAGAATCCTTACAGTAGATTGTCGCGGCGTGGCACCCCTTGCTCGGGGACTCGCGCTCGTCGCCGCGGTCGCGGCCGCGCTGGCGCGTTCGCCGCACTCGCCGCCGACGCGCCGCCGCGTGTGCTCGTCGCCGAGTTCGAGAACGACGTCAACCCGGTCACGCAGGACTACCTGCTCGACGCGATCGAGCAGGGCGAGGAGGGCGGCTACGCGGCGGTCGTGATCGAGATGGACACGCCGGGCGGGCTCGGCTCGTCGATGCGCGACGATCGTGAAGGGGATCCTCGCGGCCGACATCCCCGTCATCGTCTACGTCGCGCCGCCGGGCTCGAGCGCCGACTCCGCCGGCGCCGTGATCGGCATGGCGGCGGACGTGCTCGCGATGGCGCCGCAGACGAACATCGGCTCCTCGACGCCGATCTCGATCGGCGGCGAGGACATCTCCGCGACCTGCGCCGGAAGGTCGTCAACGACGCCGCCGCGTACATCGGCGAGCTCGCGCGCGAGCACGGCCGCAACGTCGAGGAGGCCGAGAAGATGGTGCGCGAAGGCGTCGAACCTCGGCGCCCGCGAGGCGCTCGAGCTGAACGTCGCCGACGTGATCGCCGACGGACTACCCGGATCTCTTCCGCCAGATCGACGGCACGACGACGGAGCCGAAGGGGCTGACGATCTCACACGCCGCCCGGGACGACGGTCGAGCGGATCGAGATGTCGACCTGGAAGCGGATCCTCGACCTCCTGATCGACCCGAACATCATCGCGCTGATGCTCTCGATCGGCCTGATCGGGATCGTCGTCGAGCTCTGGAACCCGGGCCTCGATCTTCCCGGGCACGGTCGGCGCGATCTCGCTCATCGTCGGCCTGTACGGGCTCCAGGTGCTGCCGGTCTCGGCCGCCGGCCTGCTGCTGATGCTGCTCGCGGCCGCGTTCTTCGTCGCCGAGGCGTTCGTCGTCTCCCACGGCGCGCTCGCGGTCGCGGGCGCGGTCACGTTCGTGATCGGCGCGCTGATGCTCTTCGACCCGGCCGGCGAGGCCTACCAGGTCTCGCTGCAGGTCGCGCTCGCGATCGCGGGCACGCTGGCGCTCCTCTTCGGCTTCGCGCTCACGAAGGCCGCGCAGGCTCGGCGGCGGCCGCGCCGAGGTCGGCACGCACCGGCTCGTCGGCGTGCCCGGCCAGGTCCGCGGCGAGGGCCTCGTCTTCGTCGACGGCGAGCTCTGGCGCGCCGGAGACGGCCGACGGCTCGCCGCTCGAGCCAGGCGAGCGCGGTCGTCGTCGAGGCGGTCGACCAGGAAGAGCTCGAGCTCATCGTAGGATCCGCCGAGCCTGCTCCGACCTCACCGCCGAAAGGACGTGATCCGTTGATCGCCGCTGATCGTCGTCGCCGCCGTCGCGCTCATCCTGCTGCTCTTCCTCTTCGCCGCGATCAAGGTCGCGCGCGAGTACGAGCGCGGCGTCATCTTCCGCCTCGGCCGGCTGCTGCCCGAGCCGAAGGGCCCGGGCCTCTTCCTCCTGATCCCGGTCATCGACCGGATGGTCAAGGTCGACCTGCGCACGATCACGCTGAACGTGCCGCCGCAGGAGGTGATCACGAAGGACAACGTCCCGGTGCGCGTGAACGCGGTCGCCTACTTCCGGATCGTCGAGCCGAAGAACGCGATCGTCCAGGTCGAGAACTTCATGGTCGCGACCTCGCAGATCGCCCAGACGACGCTGCGCTCGGTGCTCGGCCAGCACGTGCTCGACGAGCTGCTCTCCGAGCGCGACAAGATCAACGCGATCCTGCAGACCATCATCGACGAGGCGACCTCGCCCTGGGGCGTCAAGGTCTCGATCGTCGAGGTGAAGGACGTCGAGATCCCGGCCGGCATGCAGCGCGCGATGGCGCGGCAGGCGGAGGCCGAGCGCGAGCGGCGCGCGAAGGTGATCGCCGCCGAGGGCGAGTTCCAGGCCTCGCAGAAGCTCGCGCGACGCGGCCGACGTGATGGCGCGTCGCCGATGGCGCTGCAGCTGCGCTACCTGCAGACGCTGCTCGAGATCGGCGCGACGAACGCGACCACGATCGTCTTCCCGGCGCCGATCGACATGCTCGACCGCCTTCATGGGCAAGGCGTCCGGCGACGGCGGAGCGGGACGGCGAGCTAGCGGCGAGCTCGCCGTTCGCTGCGCGGAAGCGGCGGGCGGCGTCGATCGCGGCGCCGAGGTTCAGGCCCTTGTCCTTGGCCTGCTTGATCAGCATGACCGTCTCGAGCGCGTCGATGTCGTAGATCCGCTGCTTCTTGCCCTTGGTCGGGATCTGCGCCTTGTTCGTCCAGTAGTCGAGCTGCATCTTCGAGATCCCGGCGATCTGGCAGACCTGCCCGAGGTAGAGCTCGACCTTGTCCAGATGCTCGGCCAGGTTCACCGGTTCGAGGATGTCGACCTGCGTGTTGTAAGCCATGTCTGATCCCTCTATCGGCGGGTACGGCGACCCCTCAGGACGAGATATACACGCTTTTCCCGTTCGAGAGATTGGGAAGACGGAGGCTTGCGCGAGCTACTCGTCCGGCGGCGGGACCGTCCTCGGCGAAGTCCGGCTCGCGACGTCGATCCGGCCTCGACGCTGCGTCGGCGCCGTCCGCTTCGGCGTCGCTCTCGACCACGGGCGCGAGGCTCGAGACCCGCTCGTCCTCGCCGCGCAGCCGCATCACGATCACGCCCTGCGTCGAGCGGCCGAGCCGCTTGATCGTCCTCGACCGGCATCCGGATCACCGTGCCGCCGGTCGAGATCAGCATCACCTGGTAGCCGTCGCGGACGACGCGGGCGCCGGCGAGCTTGCCCTTGCGCGTCGGTCAGCTGGATCGTCTTCACGCCGAGCCCGCCGCGGCCCTTGTCCGGATACTCGTGGAGCGGCGTGCGCTTGCCGTAGCCGTTCTCGGTCACGACGAGCAGGTCGGCGTCGTCCTGCGGCGATGTCGACCTCGATCACCTCGTCGCCCTTCGCGCAGCCCCATGCCCTGCACGCCCGAGGCGGCGCGGCCCATCGAGCGCACGTCGCTCTCGTGGAAGCGGATCGCCTGGCCGCCGCGCGAGACCATCAGGATGTCGTCGTCGCCGTCCGAGAGCCGCACGCCGACGAGCTCGTCGTCCTCGCGCATCTTGATCGCGATGATCCCGTCCGCCTTGAGCGGCGTGTTGTACGCGAGGAACTCGGTCTTCTTGACGACGCCGCCCTTGGTCGCGAAGACGAGGTACTTCGCCTCCTTGAAGTCGCGCGTCGCGATCACGGCGCGCACCTGCTCGTCCTGGCGGAACGGCAGCAGGTTCACGATCGCGCGGCCCTTCGACTGGCGCGAGCCGAGCGGCAGCTCGTGCACCTTCAGCCGGTAGACCTTGCCGACGGTGGTGAAGAAGAGGACGTAGTCGTGCGTCGAGGCGACGAAGAGGTGCTCGATGTAGTCCTCGTCCTTCAGGTCCATGCCCATCACGCCGATGCCGCCGCGGCGCTGCTCCCGGTAGGAGGTCACCGGCAGGCGCTTGATGTAGCCCGAGCGCGTGATCGCGATCACCATGTCCTCCTCGGCGATCATGTCCTCGAGCGAGAGCTCGCCCTCGGCGGCGACGATCTCGGTGCGCCGGTCGTCGCTCTTGCCGTAGATCGCCTTCAGCTCGAGCAGCTCCTCGCGGATCAGCCCGTCGATCCGCGCCGGGTCGCCGAGGATCGCGCGCAGCTCGGCGATCCGCTCCTGCAGGTCGGCGTACTCGTCCTCGACCCGCTTCCGCTCGAGCCCGGTGAGGGCGCGCAGGCGCAGGTCGAGGATCGCGGTCGCCTGGATCTCGGAGAGCGAGAACTGCGCCATCAGCTGCTCGCGCGCCGCGTCGGTGTCGGCGGCGCCGCGGATGACGCGGATCACCTCGTCGAGGTTGTCGAGCGCGATCAGGTAGCCGGCGAGGACGTGCGCGCGGTCCTCCGCCTTGCGCAGCTCGTACTTCGACCGGCGGGTGACGATCTCGCGCTGGTAGTCGAGG
The DNA here is from genome assembly GCA_963802765.1 of uncultured Gaiellaceae bacterium. GTDB lineage: Bacteria > Actinomycetota > Thermoleophilia > Gaiellales > Gaiellaceae > Gaiellasilicea. Next base: position 304,525 of record CAWDJZ010000013.1, on the reverse strand, counting down.
TAGTGCGTGACGAGCTCGAGCAGCGAGAGCGTCCTCGGCACGTCGTCGACGAGCGCGACGGCGTTGTAGCCGAAGGTCGCCTGCAGCGACGTGTGCTTGTAGAGCTTGTTCAGGACGACCTGCGGGATCGCCTCGCGCTTCAGCTCGATCTGGATCCGCATGCCGGTCCGGTCGGAGTGGTCGGCGAGGTCCGAGATCTCGGTGATCACCTTGTCCTGGACGAGGTCGGCGATCTTCTTGATCACGCCGGTCGTCGCCGCCCTTCTTCGACGCCGTACGGCAGCTCGGTGACGATGATCGCCGTCTTGCCGCCGCGCAGCTCCTCGATGTGGGCGCGCGCGCGCATGACGATCCGGCCGCGGCCGGTGCGGTAGGCGTCGCGGATGCCCTGGCGGCCGAGCGACGATCGCGCCGGTCGGGAAGTCGGGCCCCTTGACGTGCTTCATCAGGTCGTCGACGTTCGAGTCGGGCTTGTCGATCAGCTGCACGATCGCGTCGACGATCTCGCCGAGCCGGTGCGGCGGCATGTTCGTCGCCATCCCGACGGCGATCCCGGCCGAGCCGTTGACGAGCAGGTTCGGGAAGCGCGACGGGAGCACCGCCGGCTCGCTTGCGCGACTCGTCGTAGTTCGGGCTCGAAGTCGACGGTGTCGGCGTCGATGTCGCGCAGCATCTCGGTCGCCATCCGCGAGAGCCGCGCCTCGGTGTAGCGCATCGCGGCCGGCGGGTCGTCGTCGATCGAGCCGAAGTTGCCCTGGCCGTCGACGAGCGGGTAGCGCAGGAGAAGGGCTGCGCCATCCGGACGAGCGTGTCGTAGATCGACGCGTCGCCGTGCGGGTGGTACTTGCCCATCACGTCGCCGACGGTCGCGGCGGACTTCTTGTAGGGCCGGTTCGGCTGCAGCCCCGCCTCGTGCATGCCGTAGAGGACGCGGCGGTGGACGGGCTTGAGGCCGTCGCGGACGTCGGGCAGCGCGCGCCCGACGATCACGCTCATCGCGTAGTCGAGGTAGCTCGAGCGCATCTCCTGCTCGAGCTCGCGCGCCTCGATCCGGCCGCCGCCGAGCGGTTCGTTCGTGAGGTCGGTCATCAGACATCCAGGAAGCGGACGTCCCGGGCGTTCTGCTTCGATGAAGGCGCGCCGCGGCTCGACCTGGTCGCCCATCAGCGTCGAGAAGATCCGGTCGGCAGCGGACGCGTCCTCGACGTCGACGCGGATCAGCAGGCGCTGGGCCGGGTCCATCGTCGTCTCCCAGAGCTGCTCCTCGTTCATCTCGCCGAGGCCCTTGAAGCGCGAGAGCTGCAGGCCTTCCTTGGCGAGCTCGAGCGCCTCGAGCCGGAGCGAGCCGAACGTCTCCGCGTCACGCCGCTTCTTGCCGGCGGCGAGCAGGAACGGCGGCGGGCCGACGATCTCGGTCAGCTTCGCGTAGGCGCGGCGCAGGTTGGCGTAGATCGGCGAGGCGAGCAGCTCGGCCGGCACGGTGACGTGCGTCGCCGAGCTCGTCTCGTTCTCGACCACCTTGACGTCGAGCGAGCCCTCGGCCGGCCGAGAGGACGCTGAGCGCGTAGCCGTTGTCGGCGCGACGTCGTCGATCGCCTTGCCGAGCTCGGCGATCGAGGCGGCGTCGGCCTCGACGAGCCGGTGCGTGATCACGAAGTCGGCGGCGGCGGCGCCGAAGTCGGCGCGGAGCCGCGCGAGCCAGCCCTCGAACTCGGCGAGCGAGCGCACGAAGCGGCCCCAGCGCGCCTCGGTCAGCTTGAGCGCGCTCGCCGGCGCGGGACGCGATCTCGAGCTCGCCGACCCGCTCGCGCACGAGCAGCTCCTCGAGCTGCGCATCCTTCTCGAAGTAGAACTCCCGGTTGCCGAGCTTGACCTTGTAGAGCGGCGGCACGGCGATGTAGACGTGCCCGCGCTCGATCAGCTCGGGCATCTGCCGGTAGAGGAACGTGAGGATCAGCGTGCGGATGTGCGAGCCGTCGACGTCGGCGTCCGTCATCACGATCACGCGGTGGTAGCGCAGCTTCGAGATGTCGAACTCGTCGCCGATGCCGGTGCCGATCGCGGTGATCATCGCCTGGATCTCGTTGTTCGAGAGGACCTTGTTGATCCGGTTCTTCTCCGAGTTGATGATCTTCCCGCGCAGCGGCAGGATCGCCTGGTAGGTGCGGTCGCGGCCCATCTTGGCCGAGCCGCCGGCGGAGTCGCCCTCGACGATGAAGAGCTCCGCCGACTCCGGATCCTTGATCGAGCAGTCGGCGAGCTTGCCCGGGCAGCGACATGCTCTCGAGCGCGCTCTTGCGCCGCGTCAGCTCGCGCGCCTTGCGCGCCGCCTGGCGCGCGCGGGCGGCCGAGACCGCCTTCGTGATGATCTGGCGCGCGTCCTGCGGGTTCTCCTCGAGGAACTCGGCGAGCTTCTGGTTCACGGTCTGCTCGACGAGGCCGGCGATCGGCGGGTTGCCGAGCTTCGTCTTCGTCTGGCCCTCGAACTGCGGGTTCGCGAGCTTGACCGAGATGACGGCCGCGAGGCCCTCGCGCACGTCCTCGCCCTCGAGGTTGTCCTCCTTCTCCTTCAGCAGGCCCTTGTCGCGCGCGTACCGGTTCAGCGTGCCGCGTGAGCGCCGAGCGGAAGCCCTGCAGGTGCGTGCCGCCCTCGTGGGTGTTGATGTTGTTCGCGAACGAGTAGACCGAGTCGACGTACGAGGTGTTCCACTGCATCGCGACCTCGACCTGGCCGTGCTCGCTCTCGCCCTCGAAGTAGACGATGTGCTTGTGGACGGGGTCCTTCGCGTCGTTGACGTAGGCGACGAAGTCCCTGATCCCGCCCTCGGCGTAGAACTCGTGCCGGTCCTCGCCCTCGCGCTCGTCGACGAGCATGATCCGGAGCCCGCGGGTCAGGAACGCCGTCTCGCGCAGGCGCTGCACGAGCGTCGCGATCGAGAAGTCGACCTCCTCGAAGATCTCGCGCGTCGGGGAGGAACGAGATCGTCGTGCCGGTGTCGCCCTTGTCCGGTCTTGCCGACGACCTCGATGTCGCCCAGCGGGACGCCGCGCTCGAACTCCTGCCGGTAGATCTTGCCGTCGCGGCGCACCTCGGCGACGAGCCGCTCGGAGAGCGCGTTCACGACCGAGACGCCGACGCCGTGCAGGCCGCCGGAGACCTTGTAGCCGTCGCCGCCGAACTTGCCGCCGGCGTGCAGCTTCGTCAGCACGACCGTCATCGCGGAGAGCCCCTGCTCCTCGATCAGGTCCACGGGAATGCCGCGGCCGCGGTCGGTGACCGTGACCGAGTTGTCCGGATGGAGGGTCACCTCGACGGCATCGTTGTGCCCGGCGAGCGCCTCGTCGACGGCGTTGTCGACGACCTCGTAGACGAGGTGGTGGAGGCCGCGTGCGCCGGTCGAGCCGATGTACATCCCGGGCCTGAGCCGGACGGGCTCGAGGCCCTCCAGAACGGTGATGTCTTTTGCTGTATATGCTGTTTCGGCCATCAAAAAAGCCCTGCAAATAGCCATCTTGCGGGCGAATTGCAGTGTATCAGAAACGGCGGCCGGACCGGGCGTCCGCGGCGGCGCTCGCGAGGCTCGCCGCGGCCGCTCTCGCGACGTACTCGCGCAGCTCCTCGTCCTCGATCTCGGCCGCGATCCGAGCCGCTTCGGCCCGGTGCTCGGCGGCGATCTCGGGCCGGCGTCGCGGCCCGCGGTTCCGGTGGCTCGGCCGCGGGCTCGGGAATCGGGCCGGGCGCGAACCGCAGCGCCGGCGGCGTCGTCCTCGCCGAGCTCGTCCCGCAGCCGCTCGAGGATCGTCGGAGCGAGCTTCCCGAGCTCGAAGGCCCACGTCGAGGACGCGGCGTTGACGTGCAGCGTCCCGTCCCGCGCGAGCCGGGCCGGCCAGGCGTTCCGCGCGACAGTCGGCCCGACGGCCAGCGGGCCAGGCTCGCACGATCGCCGTCATGTCGCCGTCGGCCGGCCCGAAGCGGCCGAGCTCGGAGCGGATCTGGCGGTCGAGGCGATCCATCAGCGCGTCCTCACGACCCCAGGGGTCACCTCGAGTAGCTGCGCCGGCTCGAGCGGCAGAGCGTCGGCGCCGGTCGCGGTCACGATGGCCTGGCCGACCCGGCCGATCCGCGTCGCCAGCGTCCGCCGGCGGGCCGCGTCGAGCTCGGAGAGCACGTCGTCGAGCAGGACGAGCGGCGGCGTCTGGCCGCGGCCGACGATCACCTCCGCCTCCGCGAGCAGGAGCGAGAGCACCGCGAGCCGCTGCTCGCCCTGCGAGCCGAACCCGCGCAGGTCGCGGTCGCCCGAGCAGGACGGTGACGTCGTCGAGGTGGGGCCCGAGGCCGGTGACGCCGCGTTCGAGGTCGCGATCGAGGCGAGCCTCGAGCGCGGCGACGGTCGGCGGCTCGCCGGCGTAGGCGAGCGTCGCGGCCGGCAGGCCGAGCTCGCCTGCCCGCTCGGCGAAGGCGGGGGCCAGCAGCCCGATCGTCTCGCGCCGCGACGCGACCAGCGCCTCGCCGAGCGCTCGCGACCTGCTCTGTCCATGGCGCGACCGCGTCGCGCGTCGAGACGCCGATCGCGACCCGCCGGAGCGCGGCGTTCCGCTGCCCCACTGCAGCGGCGTACTCCAGCGGCACCGCGGCGCGGCCGGGCAGGAGCCGCCCGAGCGCTCGGTCGAAGTACGCGCGCCGCGCTGCAGGCCCTCCCTTGACGACCGCGAGGCGGTCGGGCGTGAAGACGAGCGTCGAGACCTCGCTGCGCAACTGCTCCGTCGAGCGCAGCGGCGCGCCGTTCAGCTTCGCGCGCTTCCCGGCCTGCGGCTGCAGCGTCACCTCGAGCGCGAGCGAGCGCCCCTCCCGTTCGCCGGCGAGCGCGACGCGGGCCCCGTGCGCCCCGAAGCGCACGAGCTGCTGGTCGGCTCGGGTTCGCGGCGAGAACCCCTGCGTGCCGACGTGCAGCGACTCGAGCAGGTTCGTCTTGCCCGCGCCGTTCGCGCCGGTGACGAGCACGAGACCCGGCTCGAGGGCGAGCTCGAGCCGTTCGTACGATCGGAAGTCGCGGAGAGTGACCTGGCGGACGATCAGCCGGCGAGCCTGATCGGCATGATCAGGTACGTGAAGTCGCCCGCGGCGTCCTCGAGGATCGCGGGCCGGAGGGGGTTGATCAGCTTCACCTTGCACGTCGTCGCCGACGATCGCGTCGACGCCGTCGCGGAGGAACTCCGCGTTGAAGCCGATCACGAACTCCTCGCCTGCGTACGGCGCCGGCATCGTCTCCTTCGTCTCGCCGACGTCCTGGGTCTGCGCGGACACGGTCAGCTCGCCCTCGGCCAGGCGCAGGCGCAGAGGCGAGTTCCGGAGCGCGAGCACGGAGGCGCGGCGGACGACGTCCGCGAGCTCCGCCTTCGGCAGCGTCAGCTCCACCTCGAACGTCTCCGGCAGCAGCTGCCGGTAGTTCGGGAACTGCCCGTCGATTCGCCGCGTCGTCAGCCAGGCGTCGCCCGTGCCGAAGACGGCGTGGTTCTCGTGCACGCCGAGTTCGACCGTCTCGCCGCCGGCAAGCCGGGAGAGCTCCGTCAGCGCGCGGGCCGGGATGATCGCCTCGAGCTCCGGCGCGGACTCGCCGAGCTCCGTCTCCTTCACGGAGAGGCGATACGAGTCGGTCGCGACCATCACGAGCTTGCCCGCCTCGAAGCGCACGAGGATGCCGGTGAGCACCGGGCGCGACTCGTCGCGCGAGGCCGAGCGTGCGACCCGGTCGACCGTCTCGAGCAGCGCCTCGCGGTCGATCGTGTGCAGCTGCGCGTCGACCGCGGGCAGCCGCGGGAAGTCCTCGGCGTTGAAGACGTGCAGCCGCGAGCTGTACGAGCCGGAGACGATCTGCACGGTGCCTTCCTCGGGGCGGTACTCGATCGTCACCTCGCTCTCGGGCAGCAACCTGGCGAGCTCGACGAGCGGCTTGCCGGGGATGACGACCGAGCCGTCACCGTCCACGTCCGCCTCGAGCGTCGTCCGAAGCGACAGCTCCATGTCGGTGGCGGCGAGCGTGAGCCCGGAGTCGTCGGCGGAGAGGAGGATCCCCGAGAGCACCTGGACCGTTCCCCTGGTCGAGACTGCCCGCGAGACGATGCCGAGCTTCGCCACGAGCTCGTCGCGAGCGACCGCGATCTTCATTCCGGTGCCCGTGGTCGCCATCTCCGTCATCGTCGCATCTCCCGCTGTCTCTAGCTCCATGATTCTTTAAATCCTCTCGTAGAAGTCATAGGGAGTGTGGAGGTTGGGGAAGACGGTGCGATCCGGCTTGTGCGGGCCGTTTCCGCCGTGGGTTCCCGCGGTGGAGAAAGCGGAGCGTTCAACAGGCTCGAGCGGCCTCCGGCAGGTTTCCACGAAATCACCCGGCTTGCTTGATCCTTGCCGTCAGCTCCTGCACAAGGTTGTACACAGAGCGGTCCTCGCGGATCATCCCCTCGATCTTCGCGTTCGCGTGCATCACCGTCGTGTGGTCGCGACCGCCGAACTCCTTGCCGATCTTCGGCAGTGACGAGTCGGTGAGCGCACGCGAGAGGTACATCGCGACCTGTCGCGGGTAGGCGATCGACTGGGAGCGCTTGGCGCTGCAGAGCTCGTTGACGGTCATCCCGAACCGCTCCGAGACCGTCTCCTGGATCCGCCGGATCGAGATCTCGACGGGCTGGCCCCGCGGGAAGACGTCCTTGAGCACGTCCTCGGCCAACTCGACGGTCATCGCCCGCCCGGTCAGCGACGAGAAGGCGACGACGCGTGTCAGCGCGCCCTCGAGCTCGCGGATGTTCGTCGTCACCCGCTCGGCGACGTAGATGATCACGTCCGGATCGGGCACGTGGATCCGGTCGGTCTTCTCCTTCTTGCGCAGGATCGCGATCCGGGTCTCGAGATCGGGCGGCTGGATGTCGGTGATCAGTCCCCACTCGAAGCGAGAGCGGAGCCGTTCCTCCAGGGTGGCGATCTCCTTCGGTGGCCGGTCGGAGGAGATCACGATCTGCCGGCCGGCCTCGTAGAGCGAGTTGAAGGTGTGGAAGAACTCCTCCTGGATCCGCTCCTTGCCCTCGAAGAACTGGACGTCGTCGACGAGCAGCACGTCGTAGGTGCGGTAGCGCTGCTTGAAGCCCTCGATCCGCTTGTCGCGGAGCGAGTTGATGAAGTCGTTCATGAAGGTCTCGCTCGTGACGTAGCGGGCGGTCAGCCCGCTGCCGTGCTCGCCGACGTACTGGCCGACCGCCTGCAGGAGGTGCGTCTTCCCGAGCCCCGTGCCGCCGTAGATGAAGAGCGGGTTGTAGGCCTGCGCCGGCGCCTCCGCGACCGCGAGCGCGGCGGCGTGTGCGAAGCGGTTGGACGAGCCGATCACGAAGAGGTCGAACGTGTACTTGAGATTCATCGCGCCGCTCGCAGCGGGCTCGGGGGCGCGCGCTGGGCCGCTCCACGGGCGTCCGGTCCGAACCGGCGTCGGCGCGGGGTGTCGTCGCGGACAGTGAGTTGGATGCGCCGCTCGTGACCGGTCGCGTCCTTGACCGCGGCGCGGATGAGGCCGAGGAAGTGCCCCTCGATCCACTCCCGCGTGAAGTCGTTCGGGACCGCGATCGCGAAGGTGTCGTCGGTGAGCCCGACGCCCCCCGCGTCGCCGAACCAACTGCCGAACGTCGCTTCGTTCAGCGCCCCCTTGAGCCGACCCGACACCTCCTCCCAGAGGGTGTCAGGTGTCAGCTCGATTTGGTGCTCCACGCGCCGGCCGGCCCTCTCGGTCGCTCCCCGGGAGCGGCGAGCATAGCAGCGTCCCGGAGGTCTCTCAAGGCCTTCCGCCCGGACCAAAAACAGGCCGATTTGCAGGCATTTTCACGAGTCCACACGACTTTCCACAAGTGTGGAGAACGTGTGGGAAGTGGTGGTCGAGGGTGCCCGTTTGCGGCCCTTTCGCCGCCTCCGCCGCGCTGTGGAAAACCGCTTCGGAACGACTTGTCTATACTTCCGCTCCCCGCCGTCCCGGCGGCTCGTCGTTCGACCGGAGACCCTCTTGAAGCGCACCTACCAGCCCAACGTCCGACGCCGCAAGCGCAAGCACGGCTTCCGTGCGCGCATGTCGACGCGGGCCGGCCAGGCGATCCTGAAGCGCCGCCGGGCCAAGGGCCGCAAGCGGCTCTCCGCCTGAGCCCGCCGACTATCCTCGCAACGTGCAGCGTCGGAACCGCCTGTCCCGCTCGCGGGACTTCGATGCCGTCTACCGCAGCGGCCGCTCGGCCTCGACGCGCTTCCTCGTCCTCTACTGGTTTCCGCGCGAGGAGGGCGACGCAGACGAGCCCCGGCTCGGCCTGGCCGTGCCGAAGTCGGTCGGGAACGCGGTCGTCCGGAACCGGGTCAAGCGCCAACTGCGGGAGACGTGGCGGGAGCTGGCCGATCGCGCGCGGCCGGGGCACGACTACGTCCTCGTCGCCCGGCCGGGCTTGGCCGAGCCGGCGGACACCCGCGGCCGCGACTGGCTGGCCGAGCGCGTGACCGAGGTCCTGGACAAGGCGGCCGCGTGAAGTACATCGGGATCGGGCTCGTCCAGGCCTGGCGGCACACGTTCGGCCTCCTCACGCCGCCGAACACCTGCAAGTACCACCCGACGTGCTCTCAGTACGCGCTCGACGCGCTGCGGAAGCACGGGCTCGTCAGGGGTACGGCGAAGGCCGGCTGGCGCCTGCTCCGCTGCAATCCCTGGAGCCACGGCGGAGTCGATCCCGCGTGATCGTCGCCAGCATCCTCACTCCGCTCGAGGACCTGCTCACGTGGGTGCTGACGAACCTGCACGAGACCGTCGGGCTGACGTGGGCGTGGTCGATCGTCGCCCTCGTCGTGATCGTGCGGATGCTGCTCGTGCCGTTGACGGTGCGCCAGATCCACTCGATGCAGAACCTGCAGGCGCATGCGCCCGAGATGAAGGCGATCCAGCAGCGCTGGAAGCACGACAAGCAGCGGATGAACCAGGAGATGATGGCCTTCTACAAGGAGAACCAGATCAATCCGGCGGCCTCGTGCCTGCCGATCCTGGCGCAGTTCCCGATCTTCATCGGCCTCTTCTTCGTGCTGCGCGACTTCGAGGAGGAGATCCTGCCGCTGTACCCGGAGTCGAGCCTCGAGTGGCTGGGCCTGATCAACATCACCGAGGACACGAAGGTCGGCTGGGGCCCGCTCCTGATCGTCCTCTACGGGGTCAGCCAGCTGACCTCGTCCTACCTGATGTCGCAGAACATGCAGCCCGCGCAGCGCGCGATGCTGCTGATCCTCCCGATCGCGTTCATCCCGTTCGTCCTCAACTTCCCTTCCGGCCTGATGCTCTACTGGCTGACGACGAACCTGTGGACGACCGGCCAGGGCCTGATCACGCGCCGGCTGACGCCGAAGCCGCAGCCGCCGCCGAAGAAGAGCTCGCGTACCCCGCCGAAGACGGCAACGGCCGCTGCGGCGACGCCGAACGCGAAGACGCCGCCGTCGGAGACGAAGCCCGCGGCACCGCCGCGCGTCCGCAAGGTCAAGCGGAAGAAGAAGGGCGGCACCAGACGGTGAGCGCGGCGTCGTGACCGAGATCTCCGTCGAGATGACGGGCGAGACAGTCGGCGAGGCGAAATGGGCCGCGCTGCGCGAGCTCGAGCGCATGCATCCCGGCCTCGACAAGGCCGCCGTCCGCTTCCAGGTGGTCAGCGAGGGCGAGCGGGGCCTGCTCGGCGTCGGCTACACGCCGGCGCGAGTGGTCGCGAGCGTGGAGGAGTCGGCGGCTACGGCCGCCGAGCCCGCTCCTGTCTCGGAGCGGCGCGAAGACGAGAGCGAGGACGCGGCTCGTCTGCGCGAGCTGGTGGAGCGGATCGTGCGCGAGATCGGCGTGCAGTGCACCGTCGAGATCGAGGAGAACGAGGACGAGCTCCGCGCCGTCTGCGAGGGCCACGACCTCGGCATGCTGATCGGCCGCCACGGGCAGACGATCGACGCGATCCAGTACCTCGCGCACGCAATCCTGTTCCGGGGCCGTTACGACGAACGTAAGCCGGTGGTGGTGGACGCGGCCGGCTACCGCGACCGCCGCCAGGCGACACTCGACGCGCTCGCGCTGCGCCTGGCCGAGCAAGCGGCCGCAACCGGGCAGCGCGTCGAGCTCGAGCCGATGTCGGCCGTCGAGCGCAAGATCGTGCACGAGAAGCTGAAGGACGATCCCGAGGTCGAGACGGAGAGCGAGGGCACCGAGCCCAACCGTTTCGTCGTCATCTATCCGCGCCACGTCGACGTCTAGGATTGCCGCCGGGCAAGCGGTTGAACAGCAACGTCCTCGACCGCTGGCTTGCTGCCGTGCTCGAGACGCCGGGGCTCACCGCGCTCCGCGATCCGGCGGAGGCGCGACGGGTGCTGTTGGACGACGCGCTCGCGGGGGTCGAGCTGGTCCGGCGCTCCGACGGGCCGATCGTGGACGTCGGCAGCGGTGGCGGCACGCCCGGAATCCCGTTGGCGGCCGCTCTGCCCGAGCGGGAGGTGACGCTGCTCGAGGCGGAGCGGCGCAAGACCGAGTTCCTGGAGCGCTGGACGGCGGAGCTGCCGAACCTCGACGTCGTGTGGGGCCGCGCCGAGGAGCAGCCGGCGGAGACCTACGGTGTCGCCGTCGCGAAGGCGCTCGCGCATCCGCCGGTCGCAGCGGAGTGGTGCCTGCCGCTCGTCGGCGAGGGCGGGTTCGTCGTCCTCTGGGTCGGGCCTTCTGCCGACGTGGGGCGAATCGCGCTCGCAGCTGGACAGCTTGCGGGCGAGCTCGACGACTCGCCGCCCGGCTTCGCGATCATCCGCAAGGTCGGCCCGACGCCGCAGGGTTTCCCGCGACGCGCCGGAATGGCCAAGAAGCGCCCCCTCGCCTGAGCGCTCTTCGCGGTTCGTTGCGCGTCTGCGCCTAGCCCGGGCGCTCGAGCTCCTCGAAGAGCGTGAGCTGCAGGCCCGCCGGACCCTCGAGCCGCGCGTTCAGCGACCGCCATGGCGTCTCCGTCGGCCCTGCGATCACGGTCGCGCCCGCGGCCGCGAGTCGCTCGGTCGCCTCGGCGCGTCGTCGACCTGGAACGCGAGCCGGACGTGGCCGGCGACCTGCCTGCCGACCTCGACTTCGTCCACGAACTCGCGTGCTCCGGCTCGAGTAGTTCCAGCGTCGCGCGGCCCGCCTCGAGGATTGTCACCCGGCCGCGTCCGGAGAACGACGCCACCTCGGTGAGGCCGAGGACGTCGCGATAGAAACGGAGCGCCACGTCGTAGTCCTCGGCCGTGACGCAGACGCGGAGCTCCCGAACGGCCATTCGGCGAGCATACGGGGACGTCAAGCGTCGATCCAGAACGCCTTGTAGGCGAGTTGCGGATGAGGGTGGGGCCGTGCGGTCCTCCCGGCGACCGTGAAGCCCCAGCCGGCGACTGCGGCCTCGAGCCCGGGGAGGTCGTGCTCTTCGTTGTGGACGCCGATCACGAGCCGGCTGCAGAAGCCGAGGAGGTGGGCGACGAGCGCGCGGCGGTGGTTCCGCGGGACGTAGTCGAGCCCCGTCCGGATCGCGTCGAAGCGCCGCGGCGGCGTCCATTCGGCGGCGTTGCCGACCCAGATCCGGCTCGACCAGTGCGGCAGGCGCCGCCGGGCCAGCTCCGCGAGCTCGGGCGAGATCTCGAGGCCGTACGGCTCGATGCCCGCCCAGGTCGCCATCGACTCCATCAAGAGGCCGTTCGCGCAGCCGACGTCGAGGAACGTCCAGCCTGGCTCGACCGCCTCGGCGAGGAGCGAGCGCGCGTACTCCCAACCGGCCGCGTCGCGGCTCGAGCCGGAGCCGCCCTGCGGCGTGTCGGCGCCGAGATAGGCAGGGACGACGATCGCCGCCATCGCCGCGTGCCAGCCCGCCTCGTCGAGCTCGCCGGCTGCGTAGGCTGCGTCGACGGCGGCGATCTCGCGCCAGCCGCGCTCTTTGGCCGCCTCGAGCTTCTCGTCCACCGCTCTCACTACCCTGACCTCGTGGCCGGGAGGATCATCGCACTGGCGAACCAGAAGGGCGGCGTCGGCAAGACGACGACCGCGATCAATCTCGCCGCCTGCCTCGCCGAGGCCGGCGAGCGGGCCCTGCTCGTCGATCTCGATCCGCAGGCGAACGCGACCTCGGGCCTCGGAGAGCAGGCCAACGGTGTCTCGAGCTACGACCTGCTCGACGGCGCCCCCGTTGCGGAGATCGCCCGCCCGACGCGGTTCGGCAACCTCGAGCTCGTCCCCGCGAAGGCGGATCTCGCCGGAGCGGCGGTGGAGCTCTCCCGGCACGCCGAGGGCGAGCGGTACCTCCGCAGCTCCCTTGCAGACGCCCGGGAGCGCTACGGCTTCGTCTTTCTGGACTGCCCGCCCTCGTTCGGGCCGCTCACCGTGAACGCGCTCGCGGCCGCCGACAGCGTGATCATCCCGGTCCAGGCCGAGTACTACGCCCTCGAGGGCCTCTCGCAGTTGCTCGGCTCGATCGAGCTCGTCAAGACGCGCCTGAACCCGCGCTTGGGGCTTGCCGGGATCCTGCTGACGATGGTCGACGGGCGCACTCGGCTCGCCGCACGAGGTCGAGAAGGAGGTTCGGCGGCACTTCGGCGATCTCGTGTTCACCCAGACCGTGCCGCGCTCGGTCCGGCTCGCCGAGGCGCCGAGCCACGGCCTCCCTGCGATCGCGTACGACCGTCGCTCCGCCGGGGCGGAGGCGTACTGGAAGGTGGCGATGGAGCTTGTCGAGCGTTCCTAGACGAGGGCTCGGCCGCGGCCTCGAGGTCCTGATCGGCGGCGGTGAGCCCGCCGGAGCGGAGCTCGCCGAGCTTCCCGTCGACGCGATTCACGTCAACCCGCGCCAGCCGCGCCGGCGTTTCGAGCCGGAGGCGACGGCGGGCCTGGCGAGCTCGATCGCGCATCAGGGCCTGCTCCAGCCCGTCGTCGTCCGACCTCGGGCCGCAGGCGGCTACGAGCTGATCGCCGGGGAGCGCCGCTGGCGCGCTGCCAGGGAGGCAGGCCTGGAGAAGCTCCCCGCGCTCGTGCGCGAGGCGGACGATCGCGACTCGCTCCTGCTCGCGCTCGTCGAGAACGTCGCACGCGAGCAGCTCTCTGCCGGTCGAAGAGGCGCGGGCCTACGCCGCCCTCGTGGACGAGTTCGAGCTCTCGCTCGGCGAGGTCGCCGAACGGGTCGGCCGGTCGAAGCCGTCGGTCTCGAACCGGCTGCGGCTGCTCGAGCTCCCCGAGGAGGTCCTCTGGATGGTCGCGCGCGGCGAGCTGACGGAGGGCCATGCCCGAGCGGTGCTCTCGCTTCCGGATCACGATGCCCGCAAGCGGCTGGCGAAGCGGATCGCCCGCGACGGCCTCTCGGTGCGCGCAGCGGAGAGAGCGGCACAGGAGGGTGGGGCCGCGCGCCGGCCGCGCGCCGCGGCCAAGGTCGATCCCGCGCTGGCGACCCGAGCTCGCGCGGCCGCCGAGCGGTTGACCGGCCTTCCGACCCGCGTCAGCGCCGGCAAGCTCGAGATCCACTTCGGCGAGGAGGTGCGGCTCGAGGAGCTCGTCGAGGTGCTCGAGAGCCTGTAGGGACGAGAGCGAGGCCCGCCTAGCGGGCCTCTGCTCATGGGCGATCCTGGATTCGAACCAGGGACCTCCGCCTTATCAGAGCGGCGCTCTAACCAGCTGAGCTAATCGCCCGGGAAGGCGATTGTAGCCGCCGTCTCAGTGAAGGAGCCGTGTGCGGCGGACGTACTCGTCGACCGTGAGCAGGAAGCGTGCATCCGCGGCGAGCTCGGCGATCGCCGCGCGCGTGAACTCGTCGAGCTCGTCGTCCCGATCGACGCTCGCGAGGAACCTGTCGAGGGTGCCGGCTTGCGACATCGCGGCCATCTGCAAGCAGAGCTGACGTGTCGGCTCGTCCTGCGTCACCGCTTCGAGAGACTCGATGTCGTGCAACCAGAGGTCGACCACGGCAGTTCAACGAGGTGGCACGCGACACGGATACGGCTGCCTTGGATTCGCCCTCGCAGGGTCGGGCTACACTGGGAACGAGGCCCTGACGATGCGAGAGATGGTCATCTACGGCGTCAGTTTCGACATGGTCGGCAAGCAGCCGATCGTCCTGCTGAAGACGGCCGACGGGAACAAGTTCCTTCCGATCTGGATCGGCCACGCGGAAGCTGCCGCGATCCTCGTCAAGCTGCAGAACGCCGCACCCGCGCGGCCCATGACGCACGACCTGCTCAACGACGTGCTCGGCCATCTCGATGCAGAGGTCGTCTCGATCGCGGTGACGGAGATGCGCGAGAACACCTACTACGCCCGGATCACGCTGCAGCAGAACGGCTCGGTGATCGAGGTCGACTCCCGGCCGTCCGACGCGATCGCGCTGGCCGTCCGCGCCGGCGTCAAGATCTACGTCGCGGACGAGGTGATCGAGGAGTCCGGCGTCGAGTTCGAGGGCGACGCCTCCGAGGACGCCTTTGCCGCCGCCGCCGGCGTGCCGCCGCTCTCCGAGCTCGATCCGGACGAGTTCCGTGCGTTCCTCGACACGGTCTCGCCCGACGAGTTCGCGACCGATCCGGACGAAAGCTAGTCCTCCTCGCCGCGGCCGATCTCGCGCTTGGTGAGGTCGAGCAGCTCGGTGTAGATCTCCCGCAGCCCATCGACTGTGAGCGGGCCGCGGTTCGCCCGCGTCAGGTACTGCAGCATCCACTCCTCCCGCGCCGGGTCGAGGAAGCCGATCCCCCGCTCCTCCTTCACCTGCTTCAGGCGGGCGACGAGCTTCAGACGCGCGTTCACGGCCTCGACGATCCGGACGTCGTTGTCCGAGAGTTGCTCGCGCAGTTGCCGGATGAGTGGGTCGGCGTCGGCCATGGTCAGGAGTGAACGTGCTCCGCACGCGGCGAGGATAACCCCGCGTCAGGTCGTGACGGCCGCGATCAGGCTGGTCGCGTTGAACGCGCAGTGGACGATCATGCACGGGTAGACGCTGTCCGTCCGCAGCCGGAGCAACGCGGTGACGATTCCGAAGAGGACGAGCGCCGCGAGAGCGAGCACGAGGCCGTGGCCGAGGCCGAAGCCGACCGCGGTCACGAGCACGGCCACGGGAGCGCCGAAGCGCAAGAGCAGCGTCATGCCCGCGCCGCGGTACATGAGCTCCTCGACGATCGGGCCGACGAGGGCGACCGAGACGAAGTTCGCCGCGTAGGCGCCCGCCTTGCTCGAGTCCCACGCCTCCGGGGTCAGGCCCTGCTCGTCGCCGGCGTCGAAGGCGATCAGGATCAGGCCGGCGCCGACGAAGATGGCGACGTAGGCAGCGAGCGCGAGGCCGAGCGCCCCGGGCCAGGATTCGGGCCGCCGCAGGGCGAAGAACTCGCGCCGGGACGTCCCGCGCGCGATCCAGAGCAGGACCGCGAGCAGCATCAGGTAGACGACGACCCCGCCGACCGCGGTCTCGTAGCGATAGAGCGCGTCCTCCGGCGGGTCGCCGCCCTGGATCCGGCTGCCGTAGCCGAGCACGATCAGGAAGACGACGAGGCCGGCCCAGGCGGCGAGCCGCCAGCCCTCGGTACCACGCTCTCGCCGCTCCGCCTCCACGAGGCTCCCGATGATAGGGACGAACGCGCCGCCGTCGAACCCCGACCCATGGAGCCGTGGCAGCGCTTGCTCGTGGTCGGGATCGTGCTCGGCCTGACGGCGTCGCCGCGACGTGGCTCGACCGGCGCTTCATGGGCCGACCGCTCGCCCGAGGCGCTGACGCGCTACCGCGTCCTGCGCCGCACGCTCGTCGCCGCGATCGTGTTCGTCGGCGTCCTCTCGGCCCTGCTCGTCGATCCCGCAGGTGCGCGCGGTCGCCGGCGGCCTGCTCGCCTCCTCGGCCGTGATCGGCGTGATCATCGGCTTCGCCTCGCAGCGGACGCTCGGCAACTTCGTCGCCGGCGTGATGATCGCGATCACGCAGCCGCTGCGGCTCGGCGACTGGGTCGAGGTCGCCGGCGTCGGAGGGCGCGGTCGAGGAGATCGGGCTCATCTACACGTTCATCCGCACCGACGACAACGCCCGGCTCGTGATCCCGAACGAGAAGCTGGCCTCGGATACCATCCGCAACTCCACGATTCGCAGCGCCGCGAAGTACGCCGAGGTCACCGTGCAGGTTCCGCCTTCAACCGACCTCCGCGCGCTCGTCGAGGCCCTCCGCGCCGAGGTGCCCGGTGAGCGCGACGAGGTCTTCGTCAGCTCGCTCGAGGGGTCGCCGACGCTGACGGTGCGCGCCTGGGCCGAGAGCGAGCCGGCGGCGGAGCAGCTCGAGCACGACCTGCGCCTGCGCGTGCACGGCCGCCTGCGCGAGCAGGGGGTCTTCGCGTGAGCGCGGTCGCGTCGCGAGCCGCGGGCTCGACGACGAGGTCTACGCGCGCAAGCGGCGCAAGCGGAAGCGCGTCGAGCGCAAGCAGCGCCGCCGCCGCGCCGTCGTGCTGGCCGTCGCCGCGGTGGTCGCGCTGCTCTTCGTCGTGGGCGGCGCGGCGGTCACGAGCGTCGTCACGTTCGGCGCCGACTGCGACCTGAAGGCGCTGCGGCCGGTCGTCGATCGGCCAGAACTCGTTCATCTACGCCGCCGACAACTCGATCCTCGGCGCGATCCCGGCCGAGCGGAACCGCCAGCCGGTGCCGCTCCGGCGGATCAGCCCCTGGATGCCGAAGGCGACGGTCGCGATCGAGGACCGCCGCTTCTACGAGCACGGCGGCATCGACGCCGAGGGCATCGCCCGGGCGCTCTGGAAGAACGTGAACGCCGGCGAGGTCGTCCAGGGCGGCTCGACGATCACGCAGCAGCTCGTGCGCAACCTCTATCCGGTCTCGCGCGAGCGGACGGTCGAGCGGAAGCTGAAGGAGGCCTGCCTCGCGATCAAGCTCAACGACGCCTGGTCGAAGCGGAAGATCCTCGCCACCTACATGAACCAGGTCTACTACGGCAACCTCGCCTACGGGATCGAGGCGGCGGCGCAGACGTACTTCTCCAAGAACGCGCAGCGCGCTGACCCTGCCCGAGGCGGCGCTGCTCGCCGGCATGCCGCAGGCGCCGTCCTCCTACGACCCGTTCAACCGCACCGAGATCGCGACCGACCGCCGCAACCAGGTGCTGCGCGCGATGCTCGACGAGGGCTACATCAACCGCGAGCAGTACGACTGGGCGCGTCGCGCGGGCTCGGGCTGAAGGCCGGCAAGCTCTACACGACGATCCGCGAGCCGTACTTCTTCAGCTACGTGCGCGACGAGCTGATCGCCGAGTACGGCGTCGCGACGGTGCGCTCCGGCGGGCTCAAGGTCTACACGACGATCGACCCGCGCTTCCAGCGCGCGGCGCGGAAGGCGATCCGGAGACGCTCTACGAGAAGGACGACCCGGCGGCGGCGATCATCTCGATCAACCCGACGAACGGCGCCATCCGCGCGATGACCGCCGTGACGCCGGGGAACAGGAAGAACCAGTTCAACCTGCTCTCGCAGGCGCGGCGGCAGTCGGGCTCGACCTTCAAGACGTTCGTCCTCGCGGCGGCGGTCGAGCAGGGGATCAACCCGGCGACCTCGACCTACCTCTCGGCGCCGTTCTTCTACAAGCCGACCCGAACGGGCGACTGCGAGGACGGCAGCGGCGGCTGGTGGTGCGTCGAGACGTACGACCACAGCTACACGGGCTGGACGTCGATCGAGCGCGCGACGCTGCGCTCGGACAACACCGTCTACGCGCAGCTGACGCTCGACGTCGGCGCCCGAGGCGGTCGCCGAGATGGCGCAGCAAGCTCGGCGTCCGCTCGCCGCTCGACGTCAACGGCGCGTACGTGCCCTCGATGGGGCTCGGCGCGATCGCCGTCTCGCCGCTCGACATGGCGTCCGCCTACGCGACGCTCGCCGCGGGCGGCATCTACTCCGAGCCGATGGCGATCCGGAAGGTCGTCCTCCCGACCGGCGAGGACACGAAGGCCGGCTGGGGCAAGCCGAAGCGCAAGCGCGTCATCTCCGACGGCGTCGCCTACGAGGTCACGCGCATCCTGGAGGAGAACGTCCGAGTACGGCACCGGCACGGGCGCCGCACTTCGGCCACCCGGCCGCCGGCAAGACCGGGACGACCGAGGAGCACGCCGACGCCTGGTTCTGCGGCTACACGCCGCGGCTGGGGACGACCGTCTGGGTCGGCTATCCGAAGGGCAAGATCCCGATGGAGAACGTGCACGGGATCAGCGTCGCCGGCGGCACCTTCCCGGCCCAGATCTGGCGCCTCTTCATGAGCGCCGCGATCGGCGGGCTCGAGCCGGTCTCGTTCGCGGAGCCGAGCGACTGGCCGGAGTGGACGGACTTCGAGCGGGGGCAGTACGGACCGCTCGTTCGGCTACGCTACGACGACGACGACTACTACGCGCCGCCGGCGTCGACGACCGGACGACGAGCGAGGCGGACGAGGACGACCGACGCCGACGAGCCGCGCCGCAGCCGACGACGCCGACCCAGCCGGTGACGCCTCCGCCCCGCCGGCGCCGCGACCGGCTCCGCCGACCGCCCCCGCCGCCGACGCCTCCGCCGACCGCGCCGCCCGAGTAGCCGTCCGGGCCGATCGCGCGCTGGGCCGGGCCGCGCTCCTCGCGGCAGCCGCGCTCGCGCTCCTCGTCGCCGGCTGCGTCGCCTGCGCCTGGGTCGAGGAGCGCCGCTCGTCCCCGCCGACGCGGGCCGGGCCGACGGCGGCGGGCTCGGCGGCGCGGTCTTCCTCGCGCTCCTCGTCGCCGCGTTCGCCGCTACCTCGGGCGCTCGCGCTCGCTGCGCCGGCGCGCGCCCGCGCTGCGCGCGGTGCTCGCCGCCGCCGTTCGCGATCCAGCTGCTGCCGCTCGCGGCGCCGCTCCTGCTCTCGACCGACGCCTGGACGTACTGGGAGTACGGCGGATCGCGGCGGTGCACGGCGGCGATCCCTACGGCGACACGCCGGACGAGTTCCCGGAGACCCCGCCTACGAGCACGCGGGAGCGGCTGGCGCGACACGACGCTCGGTCTACGGGCCGGCGTTCACGCTCGTCTCCGAGGGCGTCGCGCGCGCCGCCGGCTCCTCCGAGGACGCGGCCGCCTGGATCTTCAAGGCGCTCGCTGCGCGTCGCGTGCTCGCGTGCGTCGCTGCTCGCGGCCCGCCTCGCGCGCGACCGGCCGTACGCGGCGGCGTTCGTCGGCTGGAACCCGCTGCTCGCGATCCACTTCGCCGGCGGCGGCCACAACGACGCGCTGCTGCTCGCGCTCGTCGCTCGGCGCGCTCGCGCTCGCCGGCGTCGGCCGCAGGCGGCCTGGCCGGCGCCGCCTGGGCGCTCGCGATCCTCATCAAGTGGATCCCGGTCGTCTTCTTCGCGCTGCGGGCGTCGAGGCGCGGCGCGAGCGGCCGCCCGGTCGGCCACGCCGGCTTCGCCGCCGCGGCGGTCGTCGCGCTCGCGGTCGCGACCTGGCGCTACGGCCTCGACTGGGTGCGCGCCTTCGGCCCGCTCGCGCGAGAACGCCGAGGAGCAGACGAGCTACGCGCTGCCGCACCGGCTCGAGCAGCTCGGCGTGCCGCACGGCGTCGCGCTCGCGCTCGCCGTCGCCGCGCTCGCGGTCGGGCTCGCGTGGCTCGCCCGCGAGGCGCTCGCGCGGCCGCGTCCGGCTCGGCCGCGCCGGCTGCCTGCTGCTCGCGACGACGCCGTGGCTGCGCCGTGGTACGCGGTCTGGGCGGTGCCGCTCGCGGCGGCGGAGGACGACCGCCGCGCGCAGCTGCTCGCGCTCGGCTTCTGCGCCTACCTGCTGCCGCAGACGATCCCGCTCTAGCGCGCGCCGGAAGACGAGGACGCCGTCCTCGTCGAAGACGACGCGCCACCGCGGTCGAGCCGCAGCGCGGCCGAGCGCGGGTCGCGCCGCTGCGGCGCGAGGCGGTCGCAGTACGTCAGCCGGCGCTCGTCGACGGCGATCCAGTCGCGTCGCGAGAGCACCGGGAAGCTGAGGATGCGCCGCCGCCCGACAGGTGGGCGCCGAGCGAGTTCGTGGCGCTGACCGGCGCGTCCGTCAGGAACGAGCGCCAGCGCGCGTCGCTGCGCCGCGGCGTCGTGTGCGTCCGCGCCCGAGATCGACCCGGCCGAGCGGGCCGAGCACGAGCATCCCGGCCGAGCCGCGGCCGCGAGCGGCGAGCGTAGGCGAGCCGCCGGCCGAGCCGGCCGCGCCGAAGACGGCCGCCGCGACGAGCGCCGGGATCGCGACCGGCGGCGTAGTGGTAGTGGATCGACGTCTGCGTGCGGTCGACGAGAGCAGGTTGAGCCCGAGCTCCGGCAGCGCGCGCGAGCGCGGCGCAGCGGCGCCGCGAGCGGCAGGAAGAGCGAGCGGGAAGCAGCGAGCGTCGGTCGAGGTAGCGCGAGGTCGCGACGGTCGAGCGACGGCGACGTCGTAGCGGCCCTCGAACGCCGACGACGCCCGCCGGCGCGAAGTGCGGCACGACGACGAGCGCCGCGACGAGCGCGGCCGAGCCTGCCGGCGACGCGCGATCGCGAGCGCCGGTCCGGCGCTCGCCGCGGCGCGACCGCGTACCAGACGCCCATCGCGGCGACCACGAGGCCGACGTGCTCCTTCGTCAGCGATCGCCGCGGCGGCGACGAGCGCGAACGGCCCAGAGCCGGTCCTCGTCGAGGTACCAGAAGGCGGCGAGCAGGAGCGGGGTCGCGAGGGCGACCGGGTGGAACTCGTTCAGCGCCAGCCACTGCGTCGGCGGGTAGAGCAGGTAGGCGAGCGCGAAGCGCGGCGGCGGGCCGCTCCGAGCCGAGGTGCTTGCGCGCGAGCAAGAAGACGGGCAGCGCGCCGAGCGCGACGGCGATCGCCTGGACGACGAGCAGCAGCTCGGGTCGGGCCAGAGCCACCAGAGCGGCGCGAAGCGCGGCGAGGATCGGGTCGAAGTGGGCGCCGAGCCGCGAGATCTGCTCGCCGTGCAGGTCCGTCACCGCGAGCAGGTCGCCGTGCGCCGTCGACCAGACGGCCTGCACCATGTTGCCGAGGTCGAAGCGGCCGGTGTCGAAGGCGAGGTGGCGGAGCACCGCAGCGACGCCGAAGCCGGCCGCGAACGCGGCGACGCCGACCCGGACGACGGCGGCGCGCGGCGTCATCGCCCGACGAGCCGCTCGAGGAGGCCGCGCCAGCGCGCGCCGAGCACCTGCCTCGCTCGCGTGCTCGCGGTAGGCGGCGAGCCCGCCGGCGCCGAGCCGCTCGGCGAGGTCCGGTCGTCGGCGGCGAGCCGTCGGACCGCGGCCGCGAGCGCCTCGGCGTCGCCGGGCGGGACGAGCAGCGCGCTCTCGCCGTCGCGCAGGAGCTCGCGCGCCGCCGGCGTGTCGGCGGTGACGAGCGGCGTCGCCGCAGGCGAGCGCCTGGAACGCCTTGTTCGGGATCACGCGGCCGGCCTTCGCGGAGGTGCCGAAGATGCCGAGCGCGCAGCCCGCGCGGCCGAGCTCCTCCGGCAGCCGCTCGTACTCGACCCAGTCCACCCACTCGACGTTCGCCGGCGCGCTCGCGCAGGAGCGGCTCGAGCTGGCCGCTGCCGACGACGCGGAACGGGATCTCCGGCGCGAGCCGCGCCGCCGCGAGGATCGTCTCGAGCCCGTGCAGCGGGATCAGCTTGCCGACGAAGAGCGCGTGGAACGCGGTCGGGCCGCCGCCAGCCCGGGCGGAAGACCCGCTCCTCGGCGCCGACGAAGCACACCTCGACGCCGTCGGGCGGCAGCCCGCCGAGCGCGGCGAGGTAGCGCGCGTTCTGCTCGGTGTCGGCGACGACGAGGTCGGCGCGCCGGAGCGCGAGGCGGTCGATCGCGCGCAGGAGCGCGCGCCGCCGGCGAGCCGGGCGCGAAGCGGCCGCGGTCCTCGACGAGCGTCTCGTCCAGCGACACGAGCGGGTTGAAGACGACCGGCCGCGCCGCGCGCGGCGCGCTTCGCCGCCGGGCAGGTCGACGTGGCCCGGATAGCCGACGATCACCGCGTCGAAGCGCTCGCGCGGCCGCCGAGCAGCGAGCCGCGCCTCCGCCCGGCCAGCCGCGCCGCGGCGCGCGAGCCGGCCGCCCAGTTGTGCCGCCGCCGCTCCCAGACGCCGACGTGCCGCTCGACCACCTCGACGCCGGCGCCGCGCAGGCACGAGATCACCTGCGCGTTGCGCGGGTAGTCGCGCTCGTACGTCCCGAAGTAGAGGACCCGCAAGCTCAGCGCAGGATCTCGTCCACGTGCAGCTCGGCGCGTCCTGCCGCGCCGTCCCGCTCCTCGTGGTGGCTCGTGATCAGCTCGCTGAGGAGGCCGAGCGAGACGAGCTGCACGCCGACGACGACGAGCAGGACGCCGAGCGTCAGCAGCGGCCGGTGGCCGATCGCCTCGCCGGCGATCTTCAGCACGGTCAGATAGGCGAGCACGACCGTGCCGATGGCGCCGAGCAGCAGGCCGAGCGCCGCCGAAGAGGTGCAGCGGCCGGTGGCGGTAGCGGCCCATGAACGTGACGGTGAGCAGGTCGAGGAAGCCGCGCACGTAGCGCTCCATGCCGTAGCGCGAGCGGCCGTGCTCGCGCGGCCGGTGGTTGACGGGCAGCTCGGCGACGCGGAAGCCGCGGTAGTGCGCGAGCACCGGGATGAAGCGGTGCAGCTCGCCGTAGAGGCGCAGGCCGCGCACGACCTCGGCCCGGTAGGCCTTGAGGCCGCAGTTGAGGTCGTGCAGGCGCAGGCCGGAGATGCGGCCGGTGACCGACGTTGAAGATCCGCGACGGGATGCGGCGGCGTGAGCGGATCGCGCCGCTTCGTCTTCCAGCCGGAGACGAGGTCGAAGCCCTCGTCGAGCTTCGCGAGCAGGCGCGGGATCTCGGCCGGGTCGTCCTGCAGGTCGCCGTCGATCGTGACGACGACGTCGCCCTGCGCCTCCTCGAAGCCGGCCTGCAGCGCCGCCGCCTTGCCGAAGTTGCGCCGCAGCCGGACGATCCGGACGTTGTCGTGCGCGGCGTGGAGCCGGGTGAGCGCGGCGAACGTGCCGTCGGTCGAGCCGTCGTCGACGAAGACGCCTCCCACGGCTCGCTCGAGCGGCTCGAGCGCGGAGCGCGAGCTCGTCGAGCAGGAGCGCGACGCTCCGCTCCTCGTTGTGCACGGGGATGACGACCGAGATCACGGCCGTTAGCGTATGCGCGCCGATGGCCGCCGCTGCTCACGATCGACGAGGCGCTCGCGCGCGTGCTCGAGCGCGTCGCGGCCGCTCGACGCCGGAGCGCGTCCCGGTCGCGGCCGCCGCGGGCCGCGTGCTCGCCGAGGACGTCGCCGCGCGGCGTCGACCTGCCGCCGTTCCCGAGCTCGGCGATGGACGGCTTCGCGGTCGCGCCGGCGGACACGCCGGGCCGGCTGCCCGTCGTCGCCCGCATCGCCGCCGGCCGCCCGGCCGAGCGGCCGCTCGGCGCCGGCGAGGCGATGGAGATCTCGACCGGCGGCGCCGTCCCCGAGGGCGCGGACGCGGTCGTTCCGATCGAGCATGTTGTCGAACAAGACAACGACGATCGAGATCCCGGAGCCGGTCGCGTCGGGCGCGCAACGTGCGGCCGCCGGCGGCGACGTGCGCGCGGGCGACGCCGCTGCTCGACGCCGGCACGGTGCTCGGCGCCGCGCAGCTCGGCGCGCTCGCCGCCGCGGGCGTCGCCGAGGTCGCGTGCGCGCGCCGGCCGCGCGTCGCCGTCCTGAGCACCGGCACCGAGCTGCGGCCGCCCGGGCGAGCCGCTCGGGCCCGGCGCAGATCTACGAGTCGAACGGCGCCATGCTCGCGGCGGCGCTCGCGGCCGCGGGCGCGCGTGGTCGAGCGGCTGGCGCCGGTCGCCGACGACGCGGACGCGCACCGCAGCGCGCTCGAGCGCGGGCCTCGAGGCCGACGTGCTCGTCAGCTCGGGCGGCGTCTCGGTCGGCCCGCACGACCTCGTCCGCGCGGTCCTGGCGCGAGCTCGGCGTCGAGGAGGTCTTCTGGGGCGTCGCGGTGCAAGCCGGGCAAGCCGCTCGCGTTCGGCGTCCGCGGCGCGACGCTCGTCTTCGGGCTGCCCGGGCAACCCGGTCTCCGCGCTCGTCGGCTTCGAGCTCTTCGTGCGGCCGGCGCTGCTCGCGCTCCAGGGCGCCGCCGAGCCCGGGCCGCGCTACGAGCGCGGGCGCCTCGCCGTCGCCGCTGCGGCGGAACGCGCGGCGCGACGAGCTCGTGCGCGCGCGTCGCGCGAGCGAGGGCGACGAGATCGTGCTCGAGCCGGTCACCGGCCAGGAGTCGCACATGATCGTGCGCGCGGCCGGCGCCGATGCGCTCGTGCTCGTCCCGCGCGGCGAGGGCGAGCTCGCGGCCGGGCGCGGCCGTGCGCTACCTGCGGCTCGGTAGCGCTCTAGCCCTGCCGGTCGCGGCTCGACCGGTTCGCAGCCGGCGCGCGCGCCGAGGACGCGCGCAGCGCCCGCGAGCGGGCCCGCGGCGGTCGCTCGCCGCGGCGTCCGGATACGGCGCGTACCGGCCGGCGGCGAGCGCCGCGAGCTGCGCCGCCGACCGCGAGCCAGACGACGCCAGCAGCGACCGCGATCCAGCGGCACGTAGCCGATGGCGACGAGCGAGAGCAGGTACCACGGCGTTCGAGCCCGAGGTCGAAGCGGTCGCGAAGCGAGACGAGGAGGAGCAGCGGGCCGGCGAGGCCGAGGGCGAGGAGCAGCCGCGCGCGCAGGCGGCCGGGGCGGCGTGGACCTGCGGCAGCCAGAGCCAGGCGTAGAGCGACGGCAGCAGGTAGACGAGGGCGAAGGTTCGTCGCGACGACGAGCAGCGCGACGAGGCCGAGCGCGAGCAGCGCGACCGCGTAGCCGGCGAGCGTCTCCTCGAGCGTCGCCGGCGCGGCGCGGGATCAGGCGCTCGCGGCCGACGAGCCAGCCGGCGAGCAGCAGCGCGCCGAGCACGCCGAGCGACCGGCGACGGGCTGGTAGACGCCGCGCGTCCGGCGGCAGCGGCCGCGGCTCGCCCGTCCGGGAACGCGCCGAGCCGGCGGCGACGAACGAGCAGCAGGCCGGCGAGGCCCAGAAGAGCGAGCCGGCTGCGCAGGCTCCGTGCCGCCGGCGCGAGCGCGATCCGCCGCCGCCGGCAGCGGGCGAAGAGGTCGACGGCGCCGATCAGGAACGGCAGCAGCGCGCGAGCAGGACGAGCTGGATCGCCCAGCCGCGGACGATCCGCGCCGCCGAGGTAGACGTAGCTCGTCGTCCCCTGCGTCGAGCTCGAGGCCGCCGTCGAGCGAGCCGATCAGGCTCTGGGCGGCGCGGCCGAGCTCGCCCGAGCCGCGCGACGCTGGAGCGCGGGTCGTCGCCGAAGCCCGCGCGGCGGCGCGTCCGGCACGGTCGTCAGCGTCACGCGCCGGGATGCCGCGCGCCGACGAAGGGGCCCTGCTCGCCGAGCGTGAACGGGAAGCCGAGGTCGAGCAGCTGCCGCAGCGCGCGACGCGCGCGCGGCTCGCTGCCGGTCTCTCGAGCACGCGCACCGCGGCGGTGCGCACGAGCGCCGCGGCCGGCGAGCGGGCGGTGTCGCCGGCGATCAGCGAGCCGCGGCGCTCCGAGCCCGGCGATCGCGTCCAGGCTGACGACGGCGAGCGCGTCGTCGCGGTACGGGCGAGCTCTCGGCGAACCGCGCGGCGCCGAGCGCGCCGAACGCGCCGCCGTCGGTCGAGACGAAGACGAGCGTGTGCGCCGGCTGCGCCTGCAGCGTCGCCGTGCCCGGCCGCCGGCGCGTAGGCCCGCGCGAGCTCGACCAGCGCGGCCGTTCCCGGACGCGTTGTCGTTCGCGCCGGGGCCCTCGCCGTTGTTGTCGCGGTGCGCCATGACGACGATCGTGCGCTGCGAGCGCGCCTGGGACGACGGCGACGACGTTCCGCAGCTCGACCTCGCCGCGGCCCGGGGATGCTGCGCCGTGAAGCGGTCGTCCTGCGGCTCGAAGCCGTACAGCGGCGAGCTGCTCGCGCGAACCACGTCGCGGCGCCGAGCGCGCCGGCCGAGCCCGGGGAGCGGTCGGGGTAGTCGCGGGCGAGCTCGCGCGCGAGCTGCTCGCGGCCGTCGCGCGTCGAAGGCGGGCGGCAGCGCCGGCGGCGGCAGCGGCTGCGGTCGGCCGACCGTGAACGCGGCGAGCAGCAGCGGCAGCGCGACGAGCAGCCAGGTGCCGCGCACCATGCGCGCGTTGATCGGCCGCTCGACGGACGCCGCGGCGTGGCCGCGCGCGGCGGCGCGGGCGCTCGTCTGGGCGGCGCCATGGCCGGGCCAGTGTAGGGAAGGCACGCGCCGGCTCGCCTCTCGAGCATCTCGCCCATGGCCGACGCCTCGACCATCCTGCTCGTCGACGACGAGGACTCGGTGCAGAAGCTGCTCACGTACCCGCTCGAGCGCGACGGCTTCCGCGTCGTCGCACGCGCGGGACGGCGAGGAGGCGCTGGCGCGGTTCGCGGAGGAGGACGTCGACCTCGTCGTGCTCGACCTGATGCTGCCGAAGCTCGACGGGCTCGAGGTCTGCAAGCGCCTGCGCGCCGCAGAGCACGGTGCCGATCATCATGCTGACCGCCCGCGACGACGAGCTCGACAAGGTGCTCGGGCTCGAGCTCGGCGCCGACGACTACATCACGAAGCCGTTCTCGATCCGCGAGTTCCGCAGCCGCGTGCGCGCGCTGCTGCGCCGCGCGGCCGCCCCGCGCCCCGGCGAGCGCGACGACGACGAGGTGATCGAGGAGGGCGAGCGTGCGGATCGACGTGCCGCGGCGCACCGTCGAGGTGCGCGGCGAGGAGGTGCAGCTGACGTTCGTCGAGTTCGAGCTGCTGCGCGTGCTCGCGGCCGCGCCCGGGCCGCGTCTTCTCGCGGCGCCAGCTGCTCGAGCGGCTGCGCGGCGGCGCCGACTACCGCGAGCCGCGCACGATCGACGTCCACGTGCGCCACCTGCGCGAGAAGATCGAGCGGGACCCGCGCGAGCCGGAGCTGATCCTGACCGTGCGCGGCGTCGGCTACCGCTTCCGGGAGCGATGATGCTGCGCCCCAGCGATCAGGGGCATCCGGCTGCGGCTGGCGCTCGCGCTGCTCGCTCGTCGTCGCCGGCGCGCTCGCGGTCGTCTACCTGATCGTCGTGCCGTCGCTCGAGGCCGAGCTCGTCGACGCGAAGCTCGACCAGCTCGAGGAGGACGCGACACGGCCGTCGCGGCGGACTTCCGAGCCGACGTCGGACCAGCCGCAGCAGTTCGCCGAGGTCGGCGTCGTCGGTCGTCAACGCGCGGGTCGTCGTCTACAGCGTCGCTCGACGCCGAGCCTGCGTCCTGATCCATCGGCGACTCGAACGCGACGTCCTCGCGTCGACGTCGAGCGCGACCCGATCGCGCGGCGCGCGGCCGCGACCGGCGAGCCGCAGCGCGGCACCGTCGAGCGGCGACGGCCGCCGGTTCGCAGAGGTGGCGGTGCCGGTCGACGCCGAGGCGGACGTCGTGATCCTGCTCAGCGACTCGCTCGCCGACCCGCTCTCGAGCGTCGCAGTTCGTCCAGCGGCGGCTGCTCGCTCGCCGGCGCTGATCGGGCTCGCTCGTTCGCCGCTCGTGCTCGGCTACGCGCTCGCGTCGATGCACGCGCGCCGGATCCGCCGGCTCGAGCGCGCCGCGGAGCGGATCGCGGGCGGCCGCTTCGACGAGCCGGTCGTCGACACGCGGCCACGACGAGCTCGGGCGAGCTGGCGACGCCTTCGAGCGCATGCGCGTCCGGCTCGAGAAGCTCGACCGCGCGCGCCAGCGAGTTCATCGCCAACGCCTCGCACGAGCTGCGCACGCCGCTCTTCTCGCTCGGCGGCTTCCTCGAGCTGATGGCCGACGAGGAGCTCGACGAGGCGACGCGCCACGAGTTCCTCGAGACGATGCGCGAGCAGGTCGACCGGCTGGCGAAGCTCGCGACCGACCTGCTCGACCTCTCGCGGCTCGACGCCGGCCGGATGCGCGTCGAGCACGAGCCCGTCGACCTCGGCGACGTCGCGCAGCTGGTCGCGGAGGAGTTCGCGGCGCTCGCCGAGCAGCAGCGGCCACCCGCTCGAGGTCGAGGTCGAGGGCGAGCCGGTCGCGCGCGGCGACGAGCTGCGCGTGCTCCAGGTCGGCCGCGCGCTCGTCGACAACGCGCTCGTGCACACGCCGCCGGGGACGCGCGTGCGCGTGCGCGCGTGCGCCGACCGCGAGCACGCCTACCTGGAGGTCGAGGACGACGGCCCCGGCGTCGCCGCCGGAGCACGCCGCCGCACGTCTTCGACCGCTTCTACCGGGCCGAGGGCGGCGTCGCCTCCGGGCAGCGGGCTCGGGCTCGCGATCGCGCGCGAGCTCGCGACGGTGATGGGCGGCGAGGTCGACGCTCGAGTCGCGGCCGGGCCGGACGGTCGTCGCGCGTCGTGCTCGGCGCCGCGCCGACGTCGGTTGCCGGCGCCCGACGCGCCCGAGCGCGTTTTCACGTGAAAACGGCGCGGCCGGCCGTCGCTACAGTGAGACGCATGCGCCCCGGCGCCCTCGCCGTCGTCGCGCTCGTCGCCGCCGGCGCTCGGCGCGGCGGCGGTCGCTCGTCGTCGGCAACGCCGGCCGGCTGGATCGGCGACGACGAGCGGCGTCGAGACCGTCGTCGTCCCGACGGTCGCACCGGACACGCCGACGGCGGCGCCGCGGCCGCCGCCGCCGCCGCTGCTCGGCAACGGCTTCGATCCGGCCGCGGATCTACGCCAGCCGCTCGCCGGGCGTCGTCACGATCTACTCCTTCTTCGCCGGACGGCCAGCGCTCGCAGGGCTCCGGCTTCGTCGTCTCCGACGACGGGCCACGTGCTGACGAACTCGCACGTGGTCACGAACGCCGGCGAGACGGCACCGACGGTGCGCGGCGCCTCCCGCGTCTACGTCGTCTTCGCCGACGGCGACCGGATGCCCGGCGTCGATCGTCGGCTGGGATCTCTTCAACGACACCGGCGTCGTCAAGGTCGACCCGCGGCGACCACGCGGTCGCGCCGGTGCCGCTCGGCGACTCGAGCCGCGTCGTCGTCGGCGAGCCGGTCGCGGCGATCGGCAGCCCGTTCGGCCAGGAGAACTCGCTCGCCGTCGGCGTCGTCTCGGCGACCGAGCGCTCGATCGAGTCGCTCACCTCCGCCTACGACGTCTCGGACGCGATCCAGATCGACGCGCCGATCAACCACGGCAACTCGGGCGGCCCGCTGCTCGACGCCCGCGGCCGCGTGATCGGGATCAACGCCCAGATCCGCTCCGACTCGGGCAACGCCGAGGGCGTCGGCTTCGCGATCCCGATCAACTCGGCGCGGCGCTCGATGGAGCAGCTGATCTCGACCGGGCAAGGTCGCCTACGCCTACGTCGGCATCACGACGCAGGACGTCACGCCCGGCGCTCGCGCGCGAGTACGACCTCGGCGCCGAGCGCGGCGCGCTGATCCAGTCGGTGGTCGAGGGCGCGCCCGGCGGAGCGGGCCGGGCTGCGCGGCGGTCGACGACGAGGAGGTCTTCAACGGCTCCCGATCGGCCTCGGCGGCGACCTGATCGTCGCCTTCGCCGGCGAGCCGGTCGAGCGCGCCGACGACGTCGTCGCGGATCGTCACCGAGCGGCTGCGCCCGGGCCAGACGGTCGCGTGACCGTGCTCCGCGGCGGCACGGGCAAGCGGGAGACCGTCCGCGTCCGGCTGGACGAGCGGCCGCTCGACCCGATCGCGCTGAGCGCGGTTTAGCCGCGCTCGAGCGCCGGGAATAGCACGTCAGCGCGTAGAAGTCGCAAGTCTTCGGCAGCTTTCGAGAGGACGACACGAGAGTGGTGGAGCGAGCGAGCATCGCGGACGGCCCGCGACGTCGACGAGAGCAGGACGGTCCGGCTGACCATCCCGGCGAAGCCGGAGTACATCACGCTGTCCCGGCTCGCGCTCACCGGGCTCGCCCGCGTCCGGCCGCTGCCGGACGACACGCTCGCCGACCTCAAGCTCGCGCTGACGGAGGCGTGCTCGAACTCGGTCCGCCACGCCTACGGCGACGGCGGCGGCCACGTCGAGATCAGCTTCGAGCTGCGCGACGACCGGCTGATCGTCGAGGTCGCCGACGACGGCACCGGCTTCGAGCCGGACGCCGCGGCCGGAGCGGCGACGGCGACGAGCTCGCCGAGGGCGGGCTCGGGATCGCGATCATCCGCTCGATCGCCGACGAGGTCGAGATCGGCGACGGCGCGCGACGGCCGCGGCTCGCGGCTCCGCTTCGTGAAGCTCCTCTGACCGCTGCTCGACGTCGACCCGCGGGTGCCGTCGCGGCGGAAGCTGATCGTCGTCTCCAACCGCGGTCCGCTCGGCTTCGCGCGCGACGAGGCGGCGAGCGTGGTCGCGCGGCGCGGCGCCGGCGGCCTCGTGACGGCGCTGCGCCGCTCGTCGCCCACCACGACGTGACCTGGATCGCGAGCGCGCTCACGGACGAGGACCGTGCGGTCGCGGCGCGAGGGTGCGGTCGAGGAGACGGCGCACGACGGCTCGCGCTACCGGCTGCGGCTCGTCGCCCACGAGCCCGAGGCCTACGACCTCTACTACAACGTCGTCGCGAATCCCGCGCTCTGGTTCGTCCAGCACGGGCTCTGGGAACTGCAAGCACGACCCGGCGCGCGACCTCGCTGCCGGCGTGGGAGGACGGCTACGTCGCCGTGAACGGGGCGTTCGCCGACGCCGTCCTCGAGGAGCTCGAGCGCGAGCCGGACGCCGCCGTCTTCTTCCACGACTACCACCTCTACGTCGCGCCGCGCGCTCGTGCGGGAGCGCGCGCCCGGACGCGCCGCTGGCGCACTTCATCCACATCCCCTGGGTCGACGCCGAGGCCTGGTCGGTGCTGCCCGCCGCCGATCGTGCGCGCGATCCACGAGGGCCTGCTCGCCAACGACGTCGTCGGCTTCCACACCGAGCGCTGGCGGCGCGCCTTCCTCGCCTCGCTGCGCGCGCGCTCGGGCCTCGACCCGGGCGGCGACGCTCGTCGACCGCGCATCCGATCTCGATCGATCCGGCCGAGTTCGAGGCGCTCGCCGGAGCGACGCCGTGCTCGCGCGCGAGCAGCGAGCTGATCGCGCTCGCGGCCCGAGACGCTGATCCTCCGCGTCGACCGGACCGATCCGTCGAAGAACGTCGTCCGCGGGCTTCGAGGCGTTCGGGCTCCTGCTCGAGCGGCGCCCGGACCTGCGCGGCCGCGTCGGCATGCTCGCGCTGCTCGACCCGTCGCGGCAGGAGATCCCCGAGTACGTCGAGGAGCGCGCCGCGATCGAGCGCGCGGCGGCGGCGGTCGAGGAGCGCTTTCCCGGCGCGCTCCGAGCTCGCGGCTCGCGGACGACTTCCCGCAGTCGGTCGCGGCGTACAAGCAGTTCGACGTCCTGCTCGTGAACGCCGTCATGGACGGGCTCAACCTCGTCGCGAAGGAGGCGCCGCTCGTCAACGCGCGCGACGGCGTCGTTGTCCTCTCAGACAACGCCGGCGCGCACGAGGAGCTCGGCGAGTGGGCGCTCCGGTCGATCCGTTCGACGTCGACGGCCAGGCGGAGGCGCTCGAGCGAGGCGCTCGAGCTGCCGCCGGCCGAGCGCCGCGAGCGGCTGGACGGCGATCCGCGCGCACGTGCGCGACCACGATCTCGAGGCGTGGATCGACGGCCCAGCTCGGCCGACCTCGACCGCGTCGAGTACGATGCGGCGGCGTCATGAGCGACCTCTCGCACGTCGACGAGTCCGGCTCCGTGCGCATGGTCGACGTCGGCGCGAAGCCGCTCTCGCGGCGGCGCGCGGTCGCGCGCGCGTCGGTGCGGATGGCGCCCGAGACGGCGCGCCGGCTCGGCGCGCTGCCGAAGGGCGACGCGCTCGCGACCGCGCAGCTCGCCGGGATCATGGCCGCGAAGCGGACGAGCGACCTGATCCCGCTCTGCCATCCGCTGCCGCTGTCGCGTCGTCGACGTCTCGCTCGAGGTCGTCGCGGACGGCGTCGAGATCACCGCCGTCGGCCGAGACGACCGGCGCAGACGGGCGTCGAGATGGAGGCGCTCGTCGCCGCGTCGGTCGCGGCCCTGACCGTCTACGACATGGCGAAGGCGATCGACAAGGAGATGGTCGTCGGCGAGGTCGCGCTCGTCGAGAAGACGAAGGAGCCCGTGTGAAGGCGGCCGTGCTCACCGTCTCGGACGGCGTCGTCGCCGGGCACGCGCGAGGACGCGAGCGGCGACCTGCTCGCCGAGCTGCTCGAGGCGGACGGGCTACGAGGTCGAGCGCGCGGTCGTCGCCGACGAGGCCGGCGAGATCGCGGCGGCGATCGCCGAGCTCGCGGAGCGCTGCGGCGCTCGTGCTCACGACCGGCGGCACCGGGCGTCGCGCCGCGCGACGTCACGCCGGAGGCGACGCGCTCGGTGCTCGACCGCGAGGCGCCGGGGATCGCCGAGGCGATCCGCGCCGACTCGATCGCGAAGACGCCGCACGCGCTGCTCTCGCGCGGCGTCGCGGGCATCCACGGGCGGACGCTCGTCGTCAACCTGCCCGGCTCGCCCGGCGGCTGCCGCGACGGCTTCGCGGTGCTGCGGCCCGGCGCTCGCGCACGCGCTCGAGCTGCTCGCCGGCGACGAGACGGCCGCACCGGCAGACGTGAGCGACGACGCGCGATCGCGCCTCTCGCTGCCGCGCCGGTTCGCCTCGCTCGTGAAGCTCGAGCACACCGTCTTCGCGCTGCCGTTCGCCTACGTGGGGGTGCTGCTCGCGCGTCGGCGAGGTGCCGGCCGCCGCGCGACTGGCTCTGGATCACGGTCGCGATGGTCGGCGCGCGCACGCTCGCGATGGGGCTCAACCGGCTGATCGACGCCGAGCTCGACGCGCGCAACCCGCGCACCGCGTCGCGCGAGCTGCCGGCGGGACGCTCTCGCGCGCGCAGGTCGCTCGGGCTGTGCGCGCGTCGCGCTCGCGGTCTTCCTCGTCGCCGTCTTCCAGCTCGACCCGCTCGTCCGCTGGCTCTGGCCGGTGCCGGTCGTGCTCTTCGTCGTCTACCCGTACCTGAAGCGGCGTCACCTGGCTCTGCCACCAGTGGCTCGGCGCGTCGCTCGGCCTCGCGCCGGTCGGCGCGTGGGCGGCGGTGACCGGCGAGCTGCCGTGGCAGGCGTGGGCGCTCGGCGGCGCGGTCGCGCTCTGGGTGGCCGGCTTCGACCTCTTCTACTCGCTCTTCGACCTCGAGCACGACCGCGCCGAGGGCCTGCACTCGTGGGCGGTCCGCTTCGGCGAGCGCGGCGTCTTCCGTCGGCGCGCGGCTGCACCACGTCGGCACCGTCGCGCTGCTCGCCGTCGCCGGGCTCGGGCTCGACGTCGGCGCTCTCTACTGGCTCGGCGTCGCCGCCGTCGCGGCGCTGCTCGCCTACGAGCACTCGCTCGTGCGCCCGGGCGACCTGCGCCGGCTCGACGCCGCCTTCTTCACCGTCAACGGCGTCATCAGCATCGTCTTCTTCGGCTTCGTGCTCGCTCGACGTCGCTCACGCGCTGACGGAGCGCCGCGCGGTGCGCGCTGGGGAGAAATCGTCACACTCCCGTGACGATGCCGTGAGCACAGCGCGTGCAGAGATCCTCGATAGCGTTTCCGCAGGGATCCCGGGGGGCCCCTGGGGGCACGTTGGGCGTGCGTGCTCGCGGACGGTGCGGCGCGCCGTGATCCGCGCCCGCGGGCTCGAGAAGCGCTACGGGCGGAAGCGGGCGCTGCGGCCGCTCGACCTCGACGCTCGAGCGCGGCGGCTTCCTCGTCGTCACGGGCCGAACGGCTCCGGCAAGACGACGCTGCTGCGGCTCGTCGCCGGCCTCGCCGCGCCGACGGGCGGCGCGCTCGAGGTCGACGCCGACCGCGGCGGGCTCGGCTATCCTCGGCCACGAGCCGCTGCTCTACCGCGACCTGACCGCGCTCGAGAACCTCGACCTCTACGGCCGCCTCTACCGCGTGCCGCGAGCGCCGCGAGCGGATCGGGATGCTGCTCGAGCGCTTCGGGCTCTGGGACGTCCGCGCCGAGCGCGTCGCGCTCGTACTCGCGCGGCATGACCGCAGCGGCTCGCCCTCTGCCGCGCGCTCCTGCACGAGCCGGAGCTGCTCGTGCTCGACGAGCCGTTCACCGCGCTCGACGCCGAGGGCGCCGAGCTGCTCGACCGGCCAGCTCGCCGAGCTCGCCGGCGCCGCGACCGTCCTCCTCTCGACGCACGATCCCGGCCCGCGTCGAGCCGCTCGCGACCGCGCGGCTCGCGCTCGCATGACCTACCTCGCCGACGTCGCGGCGCTGGCGCGCAAGGATCTCCGGCTCGAGCTGCGGGCGCGCGACACGCTGCCGGCGATGCTGCTCTTCGTCCTCTCGACGCTCGTCGTCTTCCACTTCGCCCTGCCGACCGGCGCCGACGAGGTCGCCGCGCAGGGCCTGCTCTGGGTCGCGCTCGTCTTCACCGCGCTGCTCGGCCTCGCGCGCGCCTGGGCGCCCGAGCGCGAGAGCGGCGCGCTCGACGGCCTCGTGCTCGCGCCGTGCGACCGCAGCGCGATCTGGCTCGGCAAGGCGGCTGCGGTGTTCGTCTTCCTCGCCGCGATCGAGCTCGTCGCGCTGCCGGCGTTCGCGCTCTTCTTCTCGCCGCTCGACGCTCGCGGCCGTGCTCGGCGTGCTGCTCGCGAACGTCGGCATCTGCGCCGTCGGCACGCTGCTCGCCGCGATGGCGGCCGCGAGCAGGACGCGCGAGCTGATCCTGCCGCTCCTCTTCCTGCCGCTCGCGATCCCGCTCGTCGTCGGCGGCGTCGGCGCGAGCGTCTCGGCCGAGCCCGGCCGCTTCCTCGCCTTCCTCGGCCTGTACGACGCGGTCTTCGCGCTACTGTGCTGGGCGTCCTTTGAGTACGTCGTCTCCGAATAGCACGGCCGTCGAGGATCCCCGTCCCGCTGCTCGCGGCGGCCGCCGCGGCGCTCGTCGGGCTCGCGATCGTCCTCGCCTTCTTCGTCGCGCCCGAGGACGCCGACCAGGGCATCTCGCAGCGGATCTTCTACTTCCACGTGCCGATCGCGCTGACCGCGTACGCCTGCTTCGGCTGGGGCGCGTAGAAGGCGCTGCTCCTGCTCTGGAAGCGGGAGGAGCGCTACGACCTCGAGAGCTACGTCGCGATCCACCAGGGCACGATCTTCGGCGCGCTGACGCTCGCCACCGGCTCGATCTGGGCCAAGGCCTCGTGGGGCCACTGGTGGGTCTGGGACTCGAACCAGCTCGTCCTCTTCCTCGTCCTCTTCCTCTTCTACTCGGCCTACTTCATGCTCCGCTTCTCGATCGAGGAAGGGCCGCGCCGGGCGAACATCTCCGCCGTCTACGCGCTCTTCGGGGTCGCGCTGATCCCGGTCAGCTTCCTCGCCATCCGGCTCGCCGAGGACTTCATCCACCCGACGACGTTCACGCGCGACGGGCCGCAGATGACCGGGACGATGTTCTTCACCTTCTGCGTCGCCTGGCTCGCGATCACGGCGCTCGCGTACGCGCTCTACCGCGTCGAGCTCGCCGGCAAGCGGCTCGACGCGAACCTGCGCGAGCTGCGCGAGGCGCTGACCACATGAGCTCGCGGCGAGAAGTACGTCGCGGCGGCGTACGGCGTCGTCTTCGTGACCGTGCTCGTCTACGTCGTGATCATCGCGGCGAAGCTGCCGCGGCTCGAGCGGGAGACGGCCGAGCTGGCCGAGCTCGCGCGCCGCCGCGCGGTTGAATGCGGTCGTGGCTGAGCTCCTCGTCGTCCCGGCGCTGCTCGCCTACGGCGAGGCGGCCGTTCGCCTACGCCGGCGAGCTGCGCGGCCCGGGCCTCGCCGGCCGGCTCGCGACCTGGGGCGTCCGGCTCGGCTGGCTCGCGCAGACGGCGCTGCTCGTCGGCCAGGCCGCCTCCGCGGAGGGCTTTCCGTGGGGCACGTGGGCGGGCGCGCTCAACCTCTTCGTCTGGCTCGTCGTCGGCGCCTACCTGATCTGGGGCTGCACGCCGCGCTACCGGCTGCTCGGCCTCGCCGTGATGCCCGTCGCCGTCGTCGCTGCTCGCGCTCGCGTGGGCCGGCGGCGGCACGGCCGTCGAGCGAGGGCGACGCGCTCCGGCGCCGTGCTCGCGGTCCATGCCGGGCTGATGCTCGCCGGCTTCGCCGGGCTGACTGCTCGCCGCCGGCATGGCGGCCCTCTACCTCTGGCAGGAGCGGCGGCTGAAGCGGCACGAGCGCAGCGTCCTGCGCGTGCGCGTGCCGCCGCTCGACGCGCTCGACCGGCTGGCGGCGCGCACGGTGCTCGGCTCGCTCGTCGCTGCTCACGCTCGGGATCGGCGTCGGCGCGGCGAGCTTCGAGCGCGGCGACTTCGACGCTGCGATGGCCGTCACGCTCGCGATCTGGGCGATCTACGCCGCCGCTGCTCGTGCTTCGCCACGAGGGCTGGCGCGGCCGGCGCGCCGCGCTGCTCAACCTCGCGGGCTTCGCGCTCGTCGCCATCGTCCTTCCCGATCACCCACTTCGCTCATGAAGCTCACGCTCGTCGGCGTCTCGCACCACCGCGCTCCGATCGAGCTGCGCGAGCGGGTGGCGCTCGACCTCGACGCCTGCCGCGAGCTGCGCCGGCCGGCTCGAGCGGCGAGGCCGTCGTGCTCTCGACGTGCAACCGCACGGAGCTCTACCTCGCGCGGGACGGAGCACGCGGAGGAGCAGGCGGTGGCGACGCTCACCGAGCTCGCCGGCGACCGCGCCGCCGAGCTCGCCGCCGGCGCTCTACCGGCTGCGCGACGAGGCGGCGGCGCTGCACCTCTTCCGCGTCGCCGGCGGGCTCGACTCGCTCGTGCCCGGCGAGGGCGAGATCCTCGGGCAGGTGCGGACGCGCGTTCGAGGCCGGCGCGGCCGGGCCGTTCCTCGACCGCCTCTTCCGCCAGGCGCTGCACGCCGGACGGCGCGTGCGGATCGAGACGGCGATCGCCGAGAGCCCCGCCTCCGTGCCCGCGGCGGCCGCCGCGCTCGCGCAGCAGGTGTTCGGCGAGCTCGACGGCCGCCGCGTCCTGCTCCTCGGCGCCGGGAAGACGAGCGAGTCGGCCGCGCGCAACCTCGTCTCGCGCGGCGCGGAGATCGCCGTCGGTCGCGAACCGGACGCTCGAGCACGGCGAGGAGCTCGCGCGGCGGCTCGGCGCGCGGGCGCTCGCGCTCGACGCGGTCGCGGCCGAGCTGGCGCACGCCGACGTCGTCGTCTCCTCGACGAGCGCGTCCGGGCTCGTCCTCTCGCCGCGACGACGGTCGCCGCGTCGCTGCGCGCCCGCAAGGGCCGGCCGCTGCTGCTCGTCGACCTCGCCGTGCCGCGCGACCTCGACCCGGCGATCAACGAGCTCGACGGCTGCTTCCTCTACGACGTCGACGACCTCGAGGCGGTGGTCGCGGAGACGCTCTCGGGCCGTCGCGGCGAGGCGGCGCGGGCCGAGCAGCTCGTCGCCGAGGAGGCCGAGCGCTTCCGCGAGTGGCAGGCCTCGCTCGACGTCGTGCCGACGATCGCCTCGCTGCGCGCGCTCGCCGAGGAGATCCGCGACGCGAGCTCGCCAAGGCGGGCGGCGCGCCTCTCCGAGCGCGAGCGCCGAGCACGTCGAGTCGGTCACCTCGCAGATCCTGGCAAAGCTCCTGCACCTGCCCACGATTCGCATGAAGGAGGCAGCCGCGGCAGCCGACGGCGTGGTCTATGCTGACGTCGTGAGGCACCTGTTCGGCCTGGAGGAGGAGCGAGCGGCGATGACGACCCGGTTCACGTCGTCGCGGCCGCTGCCGCTGCAGGCGCCGACCGCGTTCGTGCGCATCCGGCCGAGCACCCACCCGAGCGGAGCGCGGGGCTGCGGCGAGTCGAGGCCCGTCTCGCGGCGAAGCTGTGCTCATCCGCGTCGGTTCCCGCGGCAGTAGGCTCGCGCTCACCCAGGCGGAGCAGGCCGCGGAGCGGCTGCGCGAGCCCGGGATCGAGATCGCGCTCGTGCCGATCACGACGGCGGGCGACCGCGACCGCACGAAGCCGTTCGGCCAGATCGGCGCCCGCGGCGTCTTCGTCAAGGAGCTCGAGGAGGCGCTGCTCGCGGGCCGGATCGACGTCGCCGTGCACTCGGCCAAGGACATGACCTCGACGGACACGGAGGGCCTCGCCGTCGGCGCCTACCCGCCGCGCGAGGATCCGCGCGACGCGCTCTGCGGCGCCGACGCGCTTCGGCCGGGAATGCGGATCGGCACGGCCTCGATCCGCCGGCGCGCGCAGCTGCTGGCGCTCGAGCCGTCGCTCTCGATCGAGCCGCTGCGCGGCAACATCGACACGCGGCTGCGCAAGCGCGGCGAGCGAGGGCTCGACGCGGTCGTGCTCGCGGCGTGCGGGCTCGACCGGCTCGGTCTCGCGCGCCGAGATCGGTCGCCGCTTCGACCCGGCCGAGCTGCTGCCCGAGGCGGGCCAGGGAGCGCTCGCGCTGCAGGTTCGCGCCGGCGAGGAGGAGCTCGTCGCCGCGGCCGACGACGCCGAGACGCGGCGTCGCGTCGAGGCCGAGCGGCGCTGCGTCGCGCTGATCGGCGGCGGCTGCCTCGCGCCGGTCGCGGCGCACCACGACGGCGACGCGCCTGACCGCGCTCGTCGCCGACGAGGACGGCGCCTGGATCGAGCGCCGCAGCGGAGACGACCCGGAGACGGTCGCGCGGGAGCTGCTCGCCGTTCGCTTCACGTGAAGGTCGTCGTCACGCGGCCGCGCGGCCAGGAGGGAGAGCTCGCCGCGCGGCCTGGAGGCGCTCGGCCACGAGGTCGTCGCACTGCCCGCTGATCGAGGTCGAGCCGACTCGGCGACGATCCCGTCGACGTCTCCGGCTACGACTGGGTCGTCGTCACGAGCGTGAACGGCGCCCGCGAGCTGCGGCGGCGCATGGCGGGCTCGCCGAGACGCGTCGCGGCGATCGGATCTGCCACCGCCGACGCCTTCGGAGGCGCCGACCTCGTCGCCGGCGGTCTCGACCCAGGAGGGCCTGCTCGCGGAGCTGCCGCGGCCTGCCGGCCGCGTGCTCTTCGCCGGCGCGGAGGGGGCGCGGCGGCTGCTCGTCGACGAGCTCGGCGCGACGTTCGTGCCGCTCTACCGGACGCGTCGAGCTCGACGCCGCCGAGCCCCCCGCCGGCGACCTCGTCGTGCTCGCGTCCGCCTCCGCGGCGCGGGCCTTCGGCCGGCTCGGCGTCGCCCCTGCCGGCCGTCAGCATCGGCCCGCAGACGACCGCGGCCGCGCGCGAGCGTGGGCGTCGAGGTCGTCGCCGAAGCGGCGACGCACGACCTCGAGGGGCTCCTCGCGGCGATAACCTCTCGCGCGTGTTCGTCACCTTCCTGAGCGACTTCGGGCTCCAGGACGACTTCGTCGGCACCTGCCACGGCGTGATCAAGCGGATCGCGCCGGACGCGGAGATCATCGACGTGACGCACGGGATCCCGCCGCAGCAGGTGCTGCAGGGAGCGCTCGTGCTCGCGAACACGCTCCCGTACATGCCGGTCGGCGTCCACCTCGCCGTCGTCGACCCGGGCGTCGGCGGCAGCCGCCGCGCGCTGGCGCTCCGCGACAAGGACGGGCGGTTCTTCGTCGGCCCCGACAACGGCCTCCTCATTCCGGCCGCCGAGCGCGCCGGGATCGAGGCCGCGCACGAGCTCGTCGAACCCCGAATACGCGCTCGACTCGATCTCGCGCACGTTCCACGGCCGCGACCTGTTCGCGCCCGCGGCCGCCCATCTCTCGCGCGGCGTCGCGATCGAGGAGCTCGGCCCTCCGCATCGCGGTCGACGCGCTCGTCCGGCTCGACCTGCCGCAGCCGGAGCTTCGCTCCGACCGGATCGCCGCGACCGTCCTCTACGTCGACTCCTTCGGCAACGTCGCGCTCAACGTGACGCGCGAGCACGCCGTCCGAGACCGGCATCGTGCCGGGCACGCAGGTCGAGCTCGAGCTCGGCGGGGAGCGTTACTACGCCGTCGCCGCGCGGACGTTCGCCGATGCGCGGCCGGGCGACATCATGCTCTACGAGGACAGCTACCGGAACATGTCGGTCGCGATCAGGAACGGCTCTGCCGGCCGACATGCTGCACGCCCGCGCCGGGCAGTCGCTCCGGATCAACGTCGGCCGGATCTGACTTGCAGGCGGCGCGGGGGTCTGCAAGTCTCCCGTGCACAAGGACGTTCGCGGAGCGGTATCACCGTCCCGGACGTCCTTTTTTTGCCGCCGCACCTTGCGTAACCCGGACGCTCTTGCCTACGAGTGCGGTGGGCGGCGGTCGGCCCACGGGCGCGCCGCTTCGAGCTGCGCGCGAGACCCGGAGGAGGAGAGCGTCGCCGAGCGGCGGGCCGACGAGCTGGACGCCGATCGGCAGCCCGTCGTCGGTCCAGTGCAGCGGCACCGAGACCGCCGGCTGCCCGTGACGTTGAAGGCGGCCGTGAACGGCGTGAAGCTGACGGCCCGGTCGAACTGCTCCCACGGATCGTCGGGCTCCGTGTCCCAGCCCACCGGCACCGGGCGGCATTGCGAGCGTCGGTGTGAGCAGCAGGTCGTGCTCGGCCCAGAACGGGACGAGCTTCCGCGCGCGGAGCTGCAGTCGGGTGAGCGCTCGCGGTGTAGACGGCGCTCGGCGTCTCGACCGCACCGGGAGGAACGCCTGGTTGAGCGGGCTGAGCACGGTTGGGTCGGAGATCGGGTAGAGCGTCGGGACGGTCTGCCAGATCGACCTTGAAGTCGTCCATCAAGCCCGTCGCCGCCCCAGTCGGGTGCCGCTTCCCGACTTCGTGGCCGAGCGAGGCGAGCAGCTCGGCCGCTTCGTGCGCCGCGGCGATGCAGGCCCCGTCGACGGGCGTGTCCACAGGCGGCTCGGTCGTCACGGCGACGCGCAGCTTCCCGGGTCCGCTCCCACCTCCTCGGCGAACGGCCGCTCGGGCGGGGGCGCCGGGAACAGGTCGCCCCACTCGTAGCCGCACACGACGTCGAGGTATGCCGCGGCGTCGGCGGTCGTCCGCGCGAGCGGCGCCGATCGTGCCGAGCCCGATCCCCGGCACGAACGGCGCGTTCGAGATCCGGCCGCGCGACGGCTTGAAGCCGAGGACGCCGCAGCAGGAGGCAGGGATGCGGATCGAGCCACCGCCGTCCGAGCCCTGCGCGATCGGGCAGAGGCCGGCTGCGAGTGCCGCTCCGGCGCCGCCGCTCGAGCCGCCGGCGTTCCGCGACAGGTCCCACGGCGTCCTGCAGGGGCCGTTCAACGCCGAGTCGGTGAACGCGGTCGTCCCGAACTCGGGGGTGTTCGTCTTGCCGAGGACGACGAAGCCGGCTGCTTTCAGCCGGGCGATGTGTGCCAGGTCGAAGTCGGGCACGTTGGCCGCGTAGGCCTCGCAGGAGAACGTCGTCCGGATCCCGGCGGTCGTGTCGAGGTCTTTGAGCGAGATCGGCACGCCGTGGAACGCCGCCGTCGGCGGTTCGGCCTCCTTCGCCTGGCTTCGGCGAGCGCCTCCTCGCCGCGGACGGTGACGTAGGCGCCGAGGGCCGGGTCGAGCCGCTCGATGCGCTCGAGGTAGGTCTCGACGAGGTCGACCGGGGAGACCTCGCGTTCCCGTACGAGCCTGGCCTGTTCGCTTGCGGGGAGGAACGCCAGCTCGTCCACGCCGCCACCCTACGCTGCCGCCGGCGGTGTCCGGAGGGTGCTCAGATCCAGTCGAACGTGTCCTGGAGGAACGGCACGAGGAAGTAGAGGAGGAAGGCGGCCGACGCGAGCCACATGAACGGGTGGACCTCCCTCGCGCGCCCCTGGGCGGCGCGGGCGGTCACGAAGGCCAGGAAGCCCATCCCGATGCCGTCCGTGATCGAGAACGTGAACGGCATGAACATGATCGTCAGCGCGGCGGCGATGCCGATCCCGACGTCGGTGAAGTCGATCCCCGCCAGCTTGCGCCCGTCCTGCCGGCCCTCGGCGTCCTCCTCTGCCTCGGTCAGCGCGGTCATCATCAGGAAGCCGACGATGATCAGCGCGGGCGCCGTCGCCTGCGGAGGCACCATTCCGATGATCGGGGCGAAGAACATGAAGGGGAAGAAGAGCGCGCCGCAGACGACGGCGACCCAGCCCGTCCGTCCGCCGACACCGACACCCGACGCCGATTCGATGTAGGTCGTCGCAGACGAGGACGAGGCGGCCCCGCCCGCGACTGCAGCGAGCGAGTCGACGAGCAGCGGCTTGCGGATCTCCGGCAGCCGGCCCTCCTCGTCCAAGTAGCCGGCTGGCTTGCCGACTCCGACGAGGGTGCCCATCGTGTCGAAGAAGTCGGCGAGGAAGAGCGAGAAGGCCCAGACGATGGCGGAGATGAACGCGAGCTCGGTGAATGCGTCGAAGTTGAACTTCGCCGAGCAGCGCCAGATCGGGCGTCTCGTAGACGTCGCTGGGCCAGGAGGCGCCGGAGGTGAAGCCGGCGTCGTTGTCGGAGGCCTCGTTGATGATCGTGGCCAGGATCGTCGTTGCGATGATCCCGATCAAGAGGTCGCCGCGGACGCCTCGCGCGCGCAGCGCGATCGTCAACATCAGCCCGACGAAAGTGACGAACGCGGGCCACGTGGTCAGCCGCGCGAGGTCGACGACTGGGGTGCCCTGCACGACGATCCCCGAGTTGACGAGCCCGATGAAGGCAATGAACAGGCCGATGCCGATCGCGATCGCCTTCTTCAGGTCGAGCGGGATCGCGTCCATGATCCGCTCGCGCATGCCCGAGAGGACGAGGATCGTGACCGCGATGCCCTCCACGACGATGAGCCCCATCGCGGCGGGGAACGAGAGACCTTCTCCGGCGACGAGGCCGAAGGCCACGACGGCGTTCAGGCCCAGGCCGGGGGCGATCGCGAAGGCCCGGTTCGTGTAGAGCCCCATTAGGATCGTCATCACGCCCGCGACGAGGCAGGTGACGGCCAGCACCTGGTTGAAGGGCAGGCCGATCTCGCTCAACCCTTCGATCCCCGCGAAGCTGAGGATCTGGGGGTTCACGAAGATGATGTACGACATGACGACGAAGGTCGTCACGCCGGCCATCGTGTCGCGGGCGAGCGTCGTCCCGTTCGCCGAGAAGCGGAAGCGACGCTCGAGGAAGCTCTCTCGGGCCCGCGGCCCACGCCGCGCGGTCTCGTCCATTGCGGCCGTCTCCTTGCGCTGAGTTGACCCTGCGCAGAGAGGATGAGCCGCGAGCCGGACGGAGCGGCTCGAGCCCTCCTACGTCGCGGCGGCCTTGGCGGCCGCCAACAGGTCGTCCCAGGTGGCGAGCTTGATTCGCGGCCGTCCATGCGGCTCGCCGGCGGCCCGCTCTGCGGTGTCGATCGCCTCCCAGCCCGCGTAGAGGACGGCCTCGACGCCGCGCTCCTCGAGGAAGGCCTCGAGCGTGCCGTCCGCTCGGGGAGGAAGGCGGCCGGCGCGCGCGTCCTCGAGCAGGAGCGCGACCGTCTCGGTCGCATCCTTCTTGTTCGTTCCGATGACGCCGCTCGGGCCGCGCTTGATCCAGCCGGCGGCGTAGAGGCCCGGCTCGACGCGGCCGCCCTCGTTCGGAATCGTCTGCGAGCGCTCGTCGAAGGGCACACCCGGGAGCGCGACGCCCTGGTAGCCGACGCTGCGGAAGACGATGCCGCACGGGATCGTCTCGCGCTCGTCGGTGGCGACCGCGCGCCCGTCCACGAGCTCGTTGCGGACGAGCTCGATGCCCTCCACCTTCTCCTCGCCGAGGATCGCGACCGGCGAGGCGAAGAAGCGCAGTCGGATCGCGCGCGGCTTCCCCGCGGGCGTGCGGGTGGCGTACTCGCGCAG
Organism: uncultured Gaiellaceae bacterium; assembly: GCA_963802765.1. Lineage (GTDB taxonomy): Bacteria > Actinomycetota > Thermoleophilia > Gaiellales > Gaiellaceae > Gaiellasilicea. The sequence continues at coordinate 260,627 of CAWDJZ010000013.1, read as the reverse complement.
GTGCTCGACGTTCCGGCGCACCGTCGGGGGCGCCGCCGCCAGCTCGGCCTCGCTTGCCTCGTCGAGCTCGAGCTCGGCCGGATCGACGAGCACGTCCGCTCCCTCGAGATCGCCGAGCTCGCCCACCTCGACCGGCGTCCACGCCGCCTGCACCGGCCCGCGCCGCCCGACGACGAGGATCTCGCGCACGCCCGCCTCGTTGATCGCGTCGATCGCGGCGTCGGTCGTGTCCGTCGGCGCCAGCTCCTCCGGTGTGAGCGCCAGCATCCGCGCGACGTCGAGCGCGACGTTGCCGTTCCCGATCACGACCGCGCGATCGCCGGAGAGGTCGAAGGTCAGATGCTGATAGTCGGGATGGCCGTTGTACCAGGCGACGAACTCGGTCGCCGCCCAGGAACCCGGCAGGTCCTCGCCCGGGATACCAAGCTGCCGGTCGGTCTGGGCGCCGACGGAGTAGACGACAGCGTTGTAGAGCTGTCGGAGCTCCTCGTGGGTCACGTCCCTACCGACCTCGACGTTGCCGAAGAAGCGGAAGCCCGGCTGCGCGGCGGTCTTCTCGAACGCGCGGGAGACGGCCTTGATGTTCGGATGGTCCGGCGCGACGCCGAGTCGGACGAGCCCCCACGGCGTCGGCAGCCGCTCGATCATGTCGACCTCGATCTCGATGTCGCTCGCGAGCAGTGCCGCGGCCGCGTAGAAGCCGGCCGGGCCGGAGCCGACCACTGCGACCCGGAGACTCATCGGGCGATGCTACTCGGCTAGTGCGAGCAGCCTGAGCCGCAGCCGCCGCCCGCGTGGGCGGTGGTGTCCTCGGCTGCAGCTTCCTCAACCGTGAACGAGTGGCCGCAGCCGCACGAGGCCTGGGCGTTCGGGTTGTCGATCTTGAACCCGGACTCCTCGAGGCCGTTCAGGAAGTCGATCGTCGCACCCTTCAGGTAGGGCGCGCTGTAGGGATCGACGACGATCGTGACGCCGTGCTGCTCGAGCGTCTCGTCGTCTTCGACCGGGCCCGAGTCGAAGCCGAGCCCGTACTGGAACCCCGAGCATCCGCCGCCCTGGATGGCGACGCGCAGGACCGAGGTCTCGCCTTCGGGGTCCTCGGCCATCAGCTCGCGGATCTTGTCCGCTGCGACCGGGGTCAGCGAGACGAGGGTGTCAGGGCGCTCGACGATCTCCATGCGGAGGATGGTAGCAGTGTCCTCGGCGACCCCCGAGAGGCCGACTTTGTAACACCCTCGTGACGCTTGGCTCCAACGCTTGCACCTCTCTTCGTGCGTCCGTTGCAAGCTTGGTAGCGTTCGCCCGACTCGGATGCTGGACGACTACTTTCCCTTCCTCGTCTACGCCTTCCTCGCCGCGGCGATACCGGCAACGATGATCGCGTTCTCGTTCATCTTCGCCCAGCGACCGAAGCGTCGCGTGAAGGCGAGATTCCTGCCGTTCGAGTCGGGCGTGTCCGAGGGACCGCCCCCGCAGCAGCGCTTCACCGTCAGCTTCTACCTGACCGCGATGCTCTTCATCCTCTTCGACATCGAGATCGTCTTCCTCTATCCGCTGGCCGTGGTGCTCGAGCGGCTGGGCTGGTTCGGGGTGACTGAGCTGCTCGTCTTCGTCGCGATCCTCGCGGTCGCCTACGTCTACATCTGGCGGAAGGGCGCGCTCGAGTGGCACTAGACAAGTCGGTCGATCCCAAGCGCGTCTCCAACAGGCCGCTCGCGCAGGCGGGTCTCCAGTCCGAGCGCCTGCTCTGGCCGACGAAGGGGAAGGGCGTCTTCGAGGAGGAGGTCGAGAATCTCGAGGACGCGCTCGGGCTGACGACGCTCGACAAGGCGGTCGCCTGGGCGCAGACGAGGTCGATGTGGCCCGCGACGTTCGGCCTCGCCTGCTGCGCGATCGAGATGATGTCGATCGTCTCCTCCCGCTACGACATCGCCCGCTTCGGGATGGAGAAGTTCAGCTCGTCGCCGCGGCAGGCCGACCTGTTGATCGTCTCCGGACGGGTCGCGCACAAGATGGCGGCGCCGCTGCGCCAGGTCTACGACCAGATGCTCGAGCCGAAGTGGGTGATCGCCATGGGCGCCTGTGCGAGCTCGGGCGGGATGTTCAACAACTACACGATCCTGCAGGGGGTGGACAAGATCGTGCCGGTCGACATCCACGTGCCCGGCTGCCCACCGCGGCCGGAGGCGTTGATGGAGGGGATCGTCCGCCTGCACGAGAAGGTGCTGGCCGGGATCCCGCCGGCGTACCAGATCCGCGGAGTCGCGTCCTAGTGCGCTACGAGGGGGTCCCGGGCCTCGTCGAGACGAAGGAGGCATTCGGCGAGACGACCCTCGTCGTCGATCCCGCCCGCCTCGTCGAGGCGTGCTCGTACCTCCGGGACGAGCTCGGCTTCAACCTCCTCGTCGACATCACGGCGACCGACTACCTCGGCTGGGGCGAGACGCCCGTCGCCGGCTACTACGGCGATGGCGGACGGGCGCGACCTCAACGACCCCGCCGCCCAGGGCTACGCGCGCACGCCGGAGCCGAAGCCGACGCGGTTCACGGTCAGCTACCACCTGGTGCGGGTGGACGACGACGTGGCGCGGGTGCGCGTCCAGGTCAGGCTCGACGACGGCGATCCGGTCGCGACGGTCGTCCCCGTGTGGCCGACCGCGGACTGGCACGAGCGAGAGGCCTACGACATGTTCGGGATCGTCTTCGACGGCCACCCGAACCTCGACTCGCATCCTGATGGAAGACGACTGGGAGGGACATCCGCTCCGCAAGGACTACCCGATCGGCGGCGAGCCGGTCCGGTTCTCGGAGGCGGAGTAAATGGCGGTCGTCGCAACGCGCCGCACGCCGATCTACGACGGCTCGCGGATCCCGCAGCCGATCCCGACCGTGCTCGAGGTCGATCCCGGCGCTCGAGGACGTGCTCACCGTCAACTTCGGCCCGAACCACCCGTCCACGCACGGCGTGCTTCGGCTGATCGTCGACCTGCACGGCGAGCACGTCGTCGGCATCGCGGCCGTGATCGGCTACCTGCACACCGGCTTCGAGAAGACGATGGAGCAGAAGACGTGGTGGAAGGGCGTCACCTACCCGGCCCGGGTTGACTACGTCGCGTTCCAGTACAACGAGCTCGTCTACGTGCTCGCGGTCGAGAAGCTGCTCCAGCTCGAGGTGCCACGCAAGGCGACGTGGATGCGGATGGCGCTCGGCGAGCTCTCCCGGATCCACTCGCACCTCGTCTACCTCGGCACGTCCGCACTCGAGATCGGCGCGATCTCGATGTTCTGGTACTGCTTCCGCGAGCGCGACCTCGTGCTCGACCTCTTCGAGATGGTCGCCGGGGTGCGCATGCACACGCGCTACTTCCAGGTCGGTGGGCTCGCCGAGGACATTCCGCGCGGCTTCTACGAGCAGGCGCGGCAGTTCTGCGAGCGGATGCCGAAGGCGGTCGACGACTACGAGGCGATCCTCAACGCGAACAAGATCTGGCTCGAGCGGACGGAAGGGATCGGCCTCCTCTCCGCCGACGACGCGATCGCGCTCGGCCAGACGGGGCCGAACCTGCGCGCCTCCGGCGTCGACTGGGACCTGCGCCGGCGCGAGCCCTACCTCGCCTACGACCGAGGTCGACTTCGACGTGCCCGTCTACGGCGGCGGCGACGTCTACGACCGCTACCGGGTGCGCGTCGACGAGATGCGGCGAGTCGACGCGGATCATCGCCCAGTGCATCGACCGGCTCGAAGAGATGCAGGGCGAGCCGTGGATCGCGGACGACCGCAAGGTCGTGCTGCCGCCTCGCGAGGAGCTGCACACCTCGATGGAGTCGCTGATCCACCACTTCAAGATCGTCACCGAGGGCTATCGCGTCCCCGAGGGCGAGGTCTACGTCGGCGTCGAGTCGCCGCGCGGCGAGTCGGGCTGCTACCTCGTCTCGGACGGCGGCCCGAAGCCGTGGCGCGTCAAGTTCCGGGCGCCGTCGTTCGCCGCGCTGCACGCGACCGCCGCCTGCATGACGGACGCCGCCGTCGCCGACCTGATCGCGATCGTCGGCTCGCTCGACGCGGTCATGGGTGACGTCGACCGGTGAGCTCGCTCTACGACGAGATCCAGGAAGTCCGCGCGCTCTACCCGGTCTCGCGCTCGGCCACGCTGCCGGCGCTGCGGCTCGCGCAGGAGCGCTACGGCTGGCTCTCGCCGGAGGCGTTCCGCGAGGTCGCGGAGGCCCTCGAGGAGACGCCCGCGCTACTGCATGGCGGTCGCGTCCTTCTACGACATGTACCACCTGGAGCCCGTCGGGAGGCACCTCGTCGAGGTGTGCACGAACATCTCCTGCGCGCTCGTCGGCGCGCAGCAGGTGCTGGAGGCGTTCGAGTCGGAGCTCGGCGTCCGCGCCGGCGAGACGACCGAGGACGGCGAGGTCACACTCCGGACGGTCGAGTGTGCCGGCGGCTGCGGCTGGGGCACGGTCGTCGCGGTCGACCACCGCTACCGCGAGCCGGTTCGCGCCGAGGACGTGCCCGGCGATCGTGGAGGAGCTCCGCTGACACATGCCGGCTGAGCAGTTCGTCGTCCTCGCCGGAGCGGAGGAGCAGCCGCTCCTCGAAGCTCGCCGGCTACCGCGCGGCCGGCGGCTACGACGCGCTCGAGCAAGGCGCGCGCGATGGAGCCGGCGCAGGTCGTCCAGGAGATCCTCGACTCGGGCCTGCGCGGCCGCGGCGGCGCCTTCTTCCCGACCGGCCGCAAGGCGAGCTTCCTCGCGCAGGGGACGGGCAAGCCGACCTACCTCGTCGTCAACGCGGACGAGTCGGAGCCGGGCACGTTCAAGGACCGCGAGATCATGTTCACGGTCCCGCATCGGCTGATCGAGGGCTGCCTGATCACCGCGCACGCGATCGGGTGCGACCGGGTCTTCATCTACATCCGCGGCGAGTACCTGCACGAGTTCGAGATCCTCCGCGACGCGCTCGAGGAGGTGCGCGAGGCGAAGCTGCTCGGCGGCGTCACGATCGTGCTCCACCGCGGCGCCGGCGCGTACATCTGCGGCGAGGAGACGGCGCTGCTCGAGTCGCTCGAGGGCAAGCGCGGCCAGCCGCGGACGAAGCCGCCCTTCCCCGCCGTCGCGGGCCTCTACGCCTCGCCGAGCCTGATCAACAACGTCGAGACGATCGCGACCGTGCCGAAGATCATCGAGCTTGGCGCGCAAGGAGTACGCGAAGATCGGCGTTCCGCCCGACTCGTCCGGCACGCGGGTCTTCTCGCTCTCCGGCAACGTCGTCAACGGCGGCAACTACGAGCTGCCGATGGGCGTGACGCTGCGCGAGCTGATCTACGACTTCGGCGGCGGGATTCCGAACGGCCGCGAGCTGAAGGCGGTCATCCCGGGCGGCTCGTCCGTGCCGGTTCTGAGCGCCGACCAGATCGACGTGCCGCTCGACGTCGAACGTCGATGGCCGAGGCGGGCTCGATGCTCGGCTCGGGGGCGATCATCGTCATGGACGACCGCTGCTGCATGGTGCAGCTCGGGCTGCGGGTGGCGCAGTTCTACATGCACGAGAGCTGCGGCAAGTGCACGCCCTGCCGCGAGGGAACGCGCTGGATGGTGCAGATCCTGCGCTCGATCGAGGAGGGGACGGCGTCGCAGGGCGATCTCGACCTGCTGCTCGACGTGTGCGACCGGATCCTCGGCAAGTGCCTCTGCCCGCTCGGCGACGCGGCCGCGATGCCGGTTGCGAGCTACGTCGACAAGTTCCGGGCCGAGTTCCAGGAGCACCTCGCGAGCGGCTGCCCGATGCGCGGCGAGTCCTCGCTCGAGGGGATTCTCGCGCCGGTCGACCAGCACGCGCACGACACGGTCGCCGAGGTAACAGCGTGAGCGTCGTCGAGCCCGTCAAGGTGACGGTCGACGGGCGCGAGGTCGAGGTCGCGAAGGGCACCGGGCTCGTCGAGACCGCGGCGGCGGCCGGGATCGAGATTCCCGTCTTCTGCTACGAGCCGCGGCTCGGGCCGGCGGTCGGCGCCTGCCGCATGTGCCTGGTCGAGATCGAGGGGATGCCGAAGCTCCAGGCGGGCTGCACGCTGACCGCACAGGACGGGATGGTCGTGCGCACCGCGCAGTCGTCCGCGAAGGCTGCGGAGGGGCAGGAGGCGACGCTCGAGTTCATCCTCGTCAACCACCCGCTCGACTGTCCGGTCTGCGACAAGGGCGGTGAGTGCCCGCTCCAGGACCTGACCTTCAAGTACGGGCCCGGCGCAACGCGGATGACCTTTCCGAAGCGGACGTTCGACAAGCCGATCCCGATCTCGCCCACGATCGCGCTCGACCGCGAGCGCTGCATCCTCTGCTACCGCTGCACGCGCTTCTCCTCCGACGTCGCCGAGGACGGGCAGCTCGTTGCGCGCAACCGGGGGGCCCGCTCGCTGATCACGACGTTCGAGGACGAGGCCTACCGGGCTCCCTTCAGCGGCAACGTGATCGAGCTCTGCCCCGTCGGCGCCCTCACGTCGACGCAGTACCGCTTCGAGGCGCGCCCGTGGGAGATCCAGAACGTGCCCACGGTCTGCGGGCTCTGCCCGGTCGGCTGCAACATCACTGCGACCACGCGCGAGGGGAAGGTCAAGCGCATCCTCTCCCGGAACCATCCGGAGGTCGATCAGGGCTGGCTCTGCGACAAGGGCCGCTTCGCCTTCCCGCACCTCTACGCCGACGACCGGATCGTCGATCCGCTCGAGCGGACGCGCCGCCGCGGCTTCGGCGAGCTCTCCTGGGACGAGGCGCTCGACCGCGTCGAGGCGCTTCTGCGCGGCGCGCAGGGGCGGATCGTCACGGCGCTCTCGGGCTCCGAGACCGTCGAGCAGGCCTATGCGCTCGCGAAGCTGCTCCGCCAGGGGCTCGGCGCCCACTCCGCCGTCATGCCCGAGGCGACGTCCTGCGGCGCTCGACGCCTTTCGCGCGCCGCTGTCGACGATCGGGCAGGCGGAGATCGTCGTCGTCCTCGGCGAGGACGAGGTCGCCGACCGCGCCCCGATCGTCGAGCTCTGGCTCAAGCAGGCCCGCCGCAACGGCGCCGAGGTCGTGCTCCGGCCGGATGTGAAGCTGGGCAAGAAGCTCGCCGAGCGCGTGTCGACGTCGGACCGCGCTGTCCTGATCTGGTCGGGCCGTGGCGGGGGCGGGGGCGCCCGGCTCGCGGAGCTCGCGCACAAGCTAGGGCTCGACGGCAAGCCCGGCTGCGCCGCCTTCCACCTGCCATCGACCCCGAACGCCCGTGGCGTCGCCGACGCCTGGGCCGCGGCCGCCGACGAAGAGGAGGCGAACCCGGAGCCGATCGGGCTCCTGATCGTCTCCGGCGACGAAGCGGCGGCCGACCCGGCCGTCCGCGTGCTCGCCGAGCGGGCCGAGCACGTGCTCGCGGTCACGATGTTCCAGGGGCTCGCCGTCGGCTGGGCGGATGTCGTGCTCCCCGGGACGAGCTATCTCGAGCGGGACGGGTCCTACTACAACCTCGAGGGCCGCGTGCAGCGTCTGCGCCGCGCTGTGATCCCGCCCGTGCCGGACGAGCTCGCCTGGATCGCCAAGCTCGCCGAGCGCTTCGACGTCGAGCTCTCGCCGCATGCGTCCGTCGTCTTCGCCGAGCTTTCCGAGCTGATCTACCGCGGGCTCGCGTTCGGCGAGGTCGGCGAGCGGGCGCCTCTCCCGGAGCGCGCGCCCTACGTGGCCCCCGAGCCCGCCACGGTTGCGCCGGTCCCGGCCGCGGCCGCCGAGCCGGAGGAGCACTTCCTGGGCACGCTGAAGCTCCGCCGCTATCGCCCGCTCTTCTCCGGCCCCGCGGTCGAGCGCGTCCCGGAGCTCGCCTTCCAGCGTCCGGACCCCGTGATCGAGCTCTCTGCAGCGGACGCCGACCGCCGCCAGATCGCGAGCGGCGATCAGGTCCGCGTCCGCTCGAACGGCACGTCGGTCGAGCTGCGCGCGCAGGTCAGCAGGGCGCTCGCGGCCGGCACGGCCCGCATCGCCGAGGAGCACGCCGGCGATCTCCACCTCGACGTGGAGGTCGTCAGAGCATGAACGAGCCCTGGTGGGTCTCGGTGATCAAGAGCGTGATCGTGATCAACCTCGTCATGGGCGCGTTCGCCTACCTGACGCTCGCCGAGCGGAAGGTGATGGGTCGGATGCAGCTCCGCTACGGCCCGAACCGTGCCGGCCCGTTCGGGCTCCTGCAGCCGATCGCCGACCTGATGAAGCTGATCCGGAAGGAGAGCTTCTTCCCGGGCTCGGCCGTCGACGTCCTCTACATCACCTCGCCCTTCGTGGCCGCCTTCGCGGCCCTCTGCACCTTCTCGGTGATCCCGTTCGGGCCGGGCTGGGAGATCTTCGGCACCGACGTCGAGGGCCAGATCGCGGACGTCCCGATCGCCCTGATCCTCATCTTCGCGATCGGCTCGATCGGCATCTACGGCTTCATCGTCGGCGGCTGGGCCTCGGACTCGAAGTACGCGCTGCTCGGCTCGATGCGGACCTGCGCGCAGCTCGTCAGCTACGAGGTCTCGCTCGCGCTCAGCGTGCTCGGCGTCGTCCTGATGGCGCACACGCTCTCGCTGACCGAGATCGTCGCGGCGCAGGACGACTGGTGGTACATCGTCCCGCAGATCGTCGGCTTCGTCGTCTTCATGCTCGCGGGCACCGCCGAGACCGCCCGGGCGCCGTTCGACCTGCCCGAGGCCGAGCAGGAGCTCGTGGCGGGCTACCACACGGAGTACGGCGGCATGCGCTTCGGCCTCTTCACGATGAGCGAGTACATCAACCTGATCACGCTCTCCGGCCTCGCCGTGACGCTCTTCCTCGGCGGCTGGCACTTCCCCGTCTGGGAGGGGCTCGCGCCGCTCTGGTTCGTGCTCAAGCTGCTCGTGCTCCTGTTCGTCTTCATCTGGATGCGGACGACGCTGCCGCGCCTGCGCTACGACCAGCTGATGCGCTTCGGCTGGAAGGTGCTGCTGCCGGTGGCGACGATCAATGCGGTGATCACCGCGATCCTGGTGGTCTGGGTGTAATGGCGTTCGGGACGGCAAGAGGCTTCGGCGTCACCTTCAAGCACATCTTCAAGCGCCCGATCACGCAGGAGTACCCGGAGTTCAAGCGACCGGTCTACCCGCGCTTCCGCGGCCGCCACCGGCTGCACACGCACGAGAACGGGCTCGAGAAGTGCGTCGGCTGCTCGCTCTGCGCCGCCGCCTGTCCGGCTGACTGCATCCGCGTCGTCCCGGCCGAGAACACGCCCGACAACCGCGTCTCGGCGGGCGAGCGCTACGCGCGCATCTACGAGATCAACATGAGCCGCTGCATCTTCTGCGGCTACTGCGAGCTCGCATGCCCCTTCGACGCGATCACGCTCGGGAACGAGTACGAGATCTCCGAGTACTCGCGCGACGACCTGATCTACACGAAGGACATGCTCCTCGCGGAGCCGATGAAGAAGATCCCGGTCGCCGACCGTGACCTCTACGACACGCCCATCCCGGCGTACAGGGCCCGCTCGTAGGTCCGTGGGCGACTTCCTCGTCTGGGTGATCTGGTTCGTCGCGGCCGCCGGGTGCCTCGGCTCCGGCCTCGCGGTGGTCTCGTTCGTGAACCCCTTCTTCTCGGCGCTCGCCCTGATCGGCAACCTGGGCTCGCTCGCCGTCCTCTTCCTGCTCGCGTCGGCCGAGTTCGTCGCGGCCGCGCAGGTGCTCGTCTACGCCGGCGCGGTGATGGTCATGTTCCTGTTCGTGATCGCCTACCTCGGCGACCGCACCGAGGGGCCGTTCTCGGGCGGCCCGTCGTGGGTCTCGTTCGGGGCGCTCGTCGCGGCGGCGGCGCTGCTCGTCGAGATCGTGGTCGTGATCGGGCTGCAGGCCGGGAACGGCCTCGCCGACGAGGCGGAGGTCACGCGCGCGTTCGGGAGCCCGGAGGAGGTCGGCCGTCTCTTCCTGACCGACCATCTGCTCGCGTTCGAGATCACCTCGATCGTGCTGCTCGTCGCGGCGGTCGGTGGTGTCGTGCTCGGGTCGCGCTCGCGGGCCGAGGACGAAGAGGAGCAGGCGCGTGCAGGGTCCTGATCTCGCCTGGTACCTCGTCGTCAGCGCGATCCTCTTCGGGATCGGCATCGCGGGCGTGCTCCTGCGCCGCAGCCCGCTGATCGTCCTCCTGTCGCTCGAGATCATGCTCAACGCTGCGAACCTCGCCCTGATCGCCTTCGCTCGTCTCCACGGCGACCATGACGGGCAGGTCTTCGCGCTCGCGGTGATGGCCGTCGCAGCGTCCGAGGTCGTCGTCGGCCTCGGGTTGATCGTCGCGATCGCGCGCAGGCGGCTCGACCTCGACGTCGACCGGCTCCGGGTCCTCAGAGGATGATCGCCGGCGCCTGGCTCTGCCTGCTGGCGCCCCTGGCGGGAGCGCTCGCGATCACGCTCCTCGGCGGGTCGATCTCACGGCAGACGGCCGCCTGGATCTCGACGCTCTCGGTCTTCACCGCCTTCGGAGGCGCGATCGCGTCGTTCGTCGGGCTGCTCGGCCGCGAGCCCGAGGAGCGCGAGGCGGTCACGACCGCGTGGACCTGGCTCGCGACGCGCGACTTCGAGGTCGGGCTGTCGCTGCTCGTCGACCCGCTCGCGGTGACGATGATGCTGATCGTCTCCGGGGTCGGCGGCCTGATCGTCCTCTACTCGATCGGCTACATGCACGACGACCCCGAGGAGCGGCGCTACTTCGCCTACATGGCCCTCTTCGTCTTCTCGATGCTGCTGCTCGTGCAGGCGGGGAACTTCCTGATCCTGCTCGCGGGCTGGGGCCTTGTCGGCCTCGCGTCGTACCTCCTGATCGGCTTCTGGCACGAGCGGCCGGAGGCGGTCGCGGCCGCGAAGAAGGCCTTCGTGATGAACGCGTTCGGCGACGCGACGATGGCGCTCGCCTTCTTCGTGCTGATCTGGCAGACGGGCACGCTCGACTTCGCGGGCGTCTTCGAGGACGTGGACGGCATGTCGCAGACGCTCGTCAACCTCGTCGCGCTCGGCCTGCTCGGCGGGGCGGTCGCGAAGTCGGCGCAGATCCCGATCCACACCTGGCTCCCGGACGCCATGGAAGGCCCCACCCCGGTCTCGGCCCTGATCCACGCCGCGACGATGGTCACCGCCGGCGTCTATCTGATCGCCCGCGCGCACCCGATCTTCGAGCAGGCTCCGTCGGTCTCCGATCTCGCCGCCGGGCTCGGCGCGATCACGCTCCTCGTCGCCGGGCTCGTCGCGCTCGTGCAGACGGACATCAAGCGCGTCATCGCCTATTCGACGATGTCCCAGATCGGCTACATGTTCCTCGGCGCCGGGCTCGGGGCGTACGGGAGCGGGATGTTCCACCTGATGACGCACGCCTACTTCAAGGCGCTCCTCTTCCTCGCCGCCGGCCTCGTCATCCACCGCCTTGCGAACGAGCAGGACATCCGGCGGATGGGCGGCGTGCGCCACGTGATGCCGAAGACGTTCATCGCGTTCCTGGTCGGCTCGCTCGCGCTCGTCGGCATCCCGCCGCTCTCGGGCTTCTTCTCGAAGGACTCGATCCTCGCGTCGGCGCTCGACAGCGGAGGTTACGGCCAGCTGCTCTACGTCGCCGGCCTCGCCGGGGCGCTGCTGACCGGTATCTACGCGTTCCGGCTCCTCTTCATCGTCTTCCTCGGCGAGCCGTCGCCGCTCGTCCGCGAGCACGAGCACGGTCACGGCCGCGGTGAGGGGCCGTGGACGATGACGTGGACCGTCGTGCTGCTTACGGTGCTCACCGCCTTCGGCGGCTGGTTACAGGTGGCCGGGCTGTGGGAGATCTTCGGCGAGTGGCTCGACCCCGTCGCGGTCGGCCGGGAGCACTTCGGCCTCGTCGAGCCGACGGTGACCCAGGACTACGTCACGAGCGTGATCGCGGTCGGGCTCGGCCTGCTCGGGATCGGCATCGCGTGGTTCTTCTACGGGGCGCGTGCGCGGCCGGTGCCCCGCTTGGCCTCCGTCCAGGAGACGCTCGAGCACAAGTTCTGGTTCGACGAGCTCTACGACAAGGTCTTCTACGAGCCCGCCGTCGCCCTCACGCGCCTCCTGCGCAGAGGCGTCGAGGAGCCGTTGATCGGCGGTTCGATCACAGGAGTCACGTTGGGAGCGCGCGAGGCCGGCGGCGCGCTCGGTGACGTGCAGACGGGCTACCTCCGGAGCTACGCGCTCGCGATCGCCGCCGCGGTCGCCGTCCTCGTCGTCGTCTTCATCTCGGTGCAATGACGACCGCGCTGATCGTCCTCCCGCTCGCAGCCGCGCTCGTCGTCTGGCTGCTGCCGCTTCCGGGTCGGGCGGCCGGCGGCCTGGCGCTGCTCGCCGCGCTCGCGGAGCTGACGCTCTGGTTGATCGTGCTCGGCGGGTTCGACTTCGACCGGGGGCTGCAGCTCGAGAACCAGCGGAGCTGGTTCAGCGACCTCGACGTCTCCTACCACGTCGGCCTCTACGGCTTCTCGCTCTGGCTCACCGGCCTGGCGATCGTCGTCAGCGCGGCGGCAATCGGCTACGCACTCTGGGCCGGCCGCGAGCGCGGGCGAGCCTACCACGGGCTGCTGCTCTTCCTGACGGGCGCGATCGTGGGCGTCTTCACTGCGCAGGACCTGCTGCTCTTCTACGTCTTCTTCGAGGCGATGCTGATCCCGCTCTACGTGCTGATCGGCGTGTGGGGCGGCCCGAGGCGCCTCCGGGCGACCGCACTCTTCGTCATCTACACGATGGCGGGCTCCCTGTTCATGCTGGCCGCGATCATCGCGTTCGGGCTGTCGCAGGGGACGTTCTCGCTGGTCGATTCCGGGACGTCCACGAACGAGTGGCTCTTCCTCGGCTTCCTGGTGGCGTTCGCGGTGAAGTCGCCGATCTTTCCCTTCCACGGCTGGCTCGTCGAGTCGTACCGCGAGGCACCTCCCGAGGTGGCCGCCATCCTCTCCGGGGTCGTCTCGAAGGCGGCCGTGTACGGCCTGCTGCGGATCGTGATCGCGAAGTTCCCGGAGCCGGTCGAGGACTTCCAGGTCACGATCCTGGCGTTCGCGGCCGTCACCCTCGTCTACGGGTCGCTGCTCGCGTTCCGTGCTCCCGACATGCGCTCGGTGATCGCGTACTCGTCGATGGCGCAGATGGGGCTGATCGTGCTCGGCCTCTTCTCCCTCAACCAACTCGGCGTGAACGGCGCGATCCTGCAGTCGGTCGCTCACGGGCTCGTCTCGGCGACGCTCTTCCTGCTCGCAGGCATGGTCGAGGCCAGGACCGGCACGAGCCGCTTCGCCGTGCTCGGCGGGATGGCGCGCGGGCGACCCGCGCTCGCAACCCTCCTGATGACGACAGGGATCATCGCGCTCGCCGTGCCAGGCTCGGCGGCGTTCGCGGGCGAATTCCTGATCCTGGCCGGGGTCTACGACGTCGGCTGGGGCTGGGCGGTGGTTGGAGCCGGCGCGATCGTGCTCGCCGCGATGTACATGCTCAGGCTCATCTCGGCCGTGCTGCACCGCGCCCGCGGCTTCGACGTCACCGACGAGGCGCCCGACCTTCGCGTCGGCGAGCTCTCGCTCGTCGTGCCGCTCGTCGCCGCCCTGCTCTTCCTGTCCGCCTGGCCCGCGGCGATCTCGGAGCGGTCGTTCCCGCTCGACGGCGACGTGACGGAGGCCGGCGGGTGATCCCGACTCCGGACGTCGACTGGCTCGCGCTCTCGCCGACGCTGGCGCTGCTCGGGGCCTCGTTCGTGGCGCTGCTCGCGGGCGTGATCCTGCCGACCTGGTCGCGTCGCGGCTTCACCGCGTTCATCGCGTTCGCGGGGTTCGTCACCGCGGGCGTCTTCGCCGGCGTTGTGTTCGATCGCTCTCTCGAGGGAGAAGCGCTGATCGCGGAGTCGTTCACGCGCGACCGCCTCGGCGCCTTCGCCGCCGTCCTCGTCACGGCGGCGGGCGCGTTGACCGTGCTCGTCTCGTGGGGCGAGCGGCGGCGCGATCACGCGGGCGAGTACTACGCGCTCCTCACGGCCGCGGCAGCCGGAATGGCGTTCTTCGTCACCGCCGGGAACCTGATGACCCTCTTCCTCGGTCTCGAGTGGTTCTCGATCGCGCTCTACGTCCTCTGCGCGCTCGACACGCACCGTGAGACCTCGCTCGAGGCCGGTCTCAAGTACCTGATCGTCGGCGGCTTCGGCTCGGCCATCCTGCTCTACGGCTCGGCGCTCGTCTACGGCGCCACCGGTGAGCTCGGGTTCTCCGAGATCGCGGCCGCGAACGCGGGGGACGACTATCTACTGCTGGCAGGGCTCGCGATGCTGATCGCAGGCCTCGGCTTCAAGGCGTCGGCTGCGCCCTTCCACATGTGGACGCCGGACGTCTACGAGGGCGCGCCCACCTCGGTGACCGCGTTCATGTCCGCGGCGACGAAGGTGGCGGCGCTGGTGGTGACGCTGCGGCTCCTGGTCGTCGCCTTCCCCCAGGAGGAGCACCTGTGGACGGTCGCGATCGCCGTGCTCGCGATCGTCTCGCTCGCCGTGGGGAACCTGGCTGCGCTCGTGCAGCGGAACGTGAAGCGGCTGCTGGCGTACTCGTCGGTCTCGCACGCGGGCTTCATGTTGATCGCGATCGCCGCGAACAACGAGCTGGGAGCACGCGCCCTGCTCTACTACCTGATCCCCTACGGCGCGATGTCGCTCGGCGCGTTCGCTGTGGTCGCGGCCCGCGAGCGTGAGCTGGGCGTCCCCGTGACGCTCGAAAATCTCGGCGGCATGGGTTGGGAGCGGCCGTTTCTCGGGGCATCGATGTGGGTCTTCATGCTCGGCTTCATGGGCATGCCCTTCACCGGCGGCCTCGTCGGCAAGTTCTACGTCTTCGCGGCCGCCTACGAGGCCGACTGGTGGTGGCTGATCGTGGCGGGCGTGATCGCGACCGCAATCTCGCTCTACTACTACCTCGCCGTCGTCCGCGCGCTCTATATGCGCCCGGGTGCCGAGCTGCGGCCCGTCGTGGCCGGCGGCTCGCCGCCGAGGGACCCGCTGCTCCAGGTCGCCGTCTTCTGCGCCGTCGGCGTCACGATCGGCTCGTTCTTCTTCGTCCAGCCACTGATCGATCTCGCCGGCGACGCGGCCGCGTCGCTGCCGCTCTGATCACGTAACAGACTGTTACTTGGCCCGCAGCGCCGTGCGGAAGCGCTCGCGCGGGACAGCCGTCCAGGCCGTCAGGAGCGCCTGCGCGGCGAAGATCACCAGCGCCGCCACGACGGCGGTCAGCCCGATCGCGGGCGGGGCCGCGCCGTCGAGGAGCGGGGCGCGTGCCGCTGCGGCGAGGAGGACGAACGGGAGCGCCAGGCCGCCGAGCACGGCGAGGGCGCGGTCGCGTCGGGCTGCAGCCGTGCCGTCGAGGACGTCCCCGAGCGCCGACAGCGCCGCGACGGCGACGACGGGGACGGCGGCGACGAGCGCCCAGTACGCGAGCGAGTGCCGACCTGCCGCGTCGGCGAGAGCCGCACCGACCACGAGCGACATGGAGGCGACGCGCACGCTCACGACGACGATGTTCGCCGCGCCATCGGACGGTCCTTTCAGGCTCCAGCGCATGGCTACGACACTCACCTGGCTCGGGCATGCGGCCTTCCGCATCGACACCCCGAGCGGCAAGCGCATCTACGTCGACCCGTTCCTGAACGGCAACCCGAAGTGCCCGGAGAACGAGAAGGAGCCGGAGCGCGTCGACGCCATCTACATCACGCACGGGCACAACGACCACGTCGGCGACACGCTCGACTTGTTCAAGAAGTTCCAGTGCCCGGTGATCGCTCCGGTCGAGGTCCGCGACCTGCTCGGCATGATGGGCTGCGAGGCCGAGGGCCCGCACGACCCGAACAAGGGCGGCACGGTCGACCTCGACGGGGTCAAGGTCACGCTCGTGCACGCGCAGCACTCGTCCAGCTACATGACCGAGGCGCCCCCTGGCTCTTCGCGCCAGTGGGAGATCGTCTACACGGGCGAGCCGTGCGGGCTCGTGTTCGACTTCGGCGAGGGACCGAAGCTCTATTTCGCCGGCGACACGAACGTCTTCGGCGACATGGCACTGATCGCGCGCCTCTACGCGCCGGACATCGCGATCCTCCCGATCGGCGGCCACTTCACGATGGATCCGAAAGAGGCGTCGGTCGCGCTCGAGCTGCTCGGTGTGAAGCGGTGCGTCCCGTGCCACTACGGCACCTTCCCGATCCTCGCCGGCACGCCGGACGAGCTGCGAGAGCTCGCACCGGGCGTCGAGGTGATCGCACCCGAGCCCGGGGGGTCGATCGAGCTGTGAGGGAACGCTGGTTCGGAGCGACCGGCCGCCGCGTGCCCGAGCTCGCGCTCGAAGGGGCCCTGGATCTCGAGGGTGCACTGGTGCTCGACGACGTGACCGACCGGAAGCTGCTGGCGCACGCGCACCTGACCGGACAGCCGGTGGTCGTCCGGGCCGACACGCCCGAGAAGGTCAAGGCAGCGCTCGAGCGGCCCGAGGTCGCGAGCGTGCTGGTGCCGAGCGAGGACCTGCTGAGGCTCGACCTGACGGAGCTCACCTACGGCTAGGGCGGCCCCAAGCGTGGCGACGTACTCGATCGTCGCCTGCGACCTCGACCGGCGCCAGTGGGGCGTCGCCGTCCAGTCGAAGTTCCTCGCGGTCGGCTCCGTCGTGCCGTGGGCCGAGCCGGAGGCGGGCGCGGTCGCGACGCAGGCCTACGCGAACCCGCGCTACGGCCCTGACGGGCTGGCGCTGCTGCGGCAAGGCCTGTCCGCCGAGGACGTCGTCCGGCGTCTCACGGATGCGGACGACGGCCGCGACGAGCGGCAGCTGGGCGTCGTCGATGCGGCGGGTACAGCGGCCACGTTCACCGGATCAGGCTGCCTCGAATGGGCGGGCGGGCGCACCGGCGACGGCTACGCCGCCCAGGGGAACATCCTCGTCTCGGGCGAGACCGTCGACGCACTGGCCGAGACGTTCGCGTCGTCCTCGGGGTCGCTTGCCGAGCGGCTGCTGGAGGCGCTCGCTGCCGCCCAGGCCGCGGGAGGCGACCGGCGCGGCCAGCAGTCGGCCTCGCTCCTTGTCGTGGAGCGGGACGGCGGCTATGCGGGCCTCTCGGACGTCGTGCTCGACCTGCGCGTGGACGACCACGAGGCGCCGATCGAGGAGCTGCGCCGGCTTCACGGCCTGCACCAGCAGCTGTTCGGCCGGACGCCGCGCACCGAGTGGCTGGCCGTCGACGAAGAGCTTCGTGCCGAGCTCACCGAGCGCCTGGGCAGGCTCGGCTACGAGCGTTTGGAGGACTGGGCGGGCGTCGAGAACCTCGAGGAGCGGGTCGACGGCGATGCTGCGATCGACCCCGTAGTGCTGGAGGAGCTGAGGAGGAAGAGTTGAGCGGATACGAGATCGCGAGCCTGACCGGCCTCGAGTCGATGAAAGGCCCGGGCACGCTGCGCTGGACACCTGTGCGCAAGCACTTCGGCATCACAGCCTTCGGCGTCAACGCCTACACGGCCACCGAGGTCGGGCAGGACGTCGTCGAGGAGCACACGGAGGAGCGGCTCGGCCACGAGGAGATGTACGTGGTCCTGACCGGCCGGGCGACGTTCGTCCTCGACGGCGAGGAGACTGAGATGCCCGCCGGCTCCGCCGTCTTCCTGCGCGACCCGAAGGTGAAGCGCTACGCCCGCGCCGAGGAGCCCGGCACGACCGTGCTCGCGGTCGGCGGCAAGCCGGGGCAGCACGAGGTCTCCGCCTGGGAGTACTTCTTCGCCGCCTACGCGGTCGCCGACGAGGGGGACTACGACCGTGCGCTCGCGGAGATCGACGCGGGGCTTGCCGAGCGCCCCGACCATCCGGCGCTCTACTACCACCGGGCGTGCATTCTGTCCCGCAACGGGCGGCTCGACGAGGCGCGAACCGAGCTCGACCGCGCGCTCGAGCTCGACCCCGGGCTGCAGGAGTGGGCCGACGAGGACGAGGACCTGGCGCCGCTACGTGTCGCCGGGTAGTCGCAGGCCGGCCGCGCGCTCGCGCAGTGCCGGGACGGGATCGGCCTCGGGCCGGGCGACGACGAGGACGGCGCCGTAGCCGTCGCCCGCGAGCGCGCCGACCAGAAGCTCGAGCCCGAGCGCCAGCGCGAACGCCTTGTGCGCCTGTTCGCCGCCGAACGGCACCAGGTCTTCCGGGGCCGCCGCGCCGCGGAGGACGTCGCCGTACGTGACCGCCCCCATCGAGACGTCGGCGACGAGCGGCGCGCCGTCCGAGCTCGGGATCGCGATCGCGAGCGGGTTCGTCCCGGCGAGCGGCTCCCCGCCCGACGGATGAGCGAGTCGCGCCGGCGAGGTCGCAGTGAGCGCCGCGGCGAGCCCGCCCTCGGCGAGCCGGCGCGCGTACCAGCCCAGCATTCCGGTCGGGAAGCAGTTCGAGGCCACGACCACACGGGCGCGGTTGGGCGGCGCCGCCAGCTGCTCTTGGACGATCGCCGCGAGCGTCAAGTAACCGAGCGCACCGGCGCCGTCCCAGCGCTCGAAGCCAGGCTCGGCATGGAGTCGGCGCGGCGCTGCCTCCGGCTGAAGATCGGGCAGGGTCTCGAGCCAGTCGACCCGCGAGAGCCCGTGCCCGAGCTTCCCTCGCGCTTCCGCATCGAGGAAGTGTGCTGTCAGCGTCGCCGTGTCCGCCTCGGAGAAGCCGAGCGCGGCGATCCGCTGCTCAGGCCGCACGACGCCGGGCCGCCCAGACCGCGGCGCCCGCACCGAGCACGAGCGGAATGCCGACCAGGGCGGGCCGCAGTCGTTTCGCAGCCGGGTAGGCCGGCTCCGTGAACTCGAGCACCGGCCAGCCGCGCTCGGCGGCGATCCGGCGCAGTGCCCGGTCCGGATTGACGGCGACGGGGTTTCCGACCGCCTCGAGGAACGCCAGGTCGGTATGACTGTCGGAGTAGGCGGTCGACGCGGCGAGGTCGAGCCCCTCCTGCTCCGCCAGCTCCCGGAGCGCGGCCGCCTTCCCTTCGCCGTGACAAGCGCGGAGCGAGCGCCCGGTGTAAACGCCGTCGACGATCTCGCAGGTCGAGCCGATCGCGCCGTCGAAGCCGAGCTCGCGGGCCAGCTCGTCGACGATCTCCTGTAGCGTCGCGGAGACGATGTAGACGGGCTCGCCGCGCTCGCGGTGCCGCTCGACGAGGTCGAGCGGCTCCCGGTAGACGAGCGGCTTCAGCACCGGCTCCATCGCCCCTGCGACGAGCGTTCGCAGCTCGTCGACGCGAAAGCCCTTCAGGATCATCAATCCGTCCTCGGCCGCTTTCCGGACGGTCTCGGCTCCGGCTCCGCGGGCCGCGAACAGCAGCTGCCAGGCGGCAGCCTTCGCCAGCTGGCCGCGGCCGATCACGCCGTGCTCGCGAAACGAGCCGGCGAGCGCGAGCGCGCTCGAGCGGCGCAAGAGCGTGCGGTCGAGGTCGAAGAAGGCGGCGCCGGCCATGAGCCGAGTGTACGGTCAGGCGGAGGTCTGACCGGGCCGCAGCGCCGTAACACAATGCTCACGGATTGCTAACCGGCTCCTTCCAAGGAGGCGCGATGCTCACGGCGTCTTGGTCCGCGGGACCAACCCAGGGAAGGAGACGTTTCGATGAAGCGAGTCATCCTCGGCGCGGTTGCGCTCACCGCACTCGCGGTCACGAGCGCCGCGGTTGCGCACCTCAAGTCGGGTGACGCGAGTCAGGTCAGCGCGACGCTGTCGGCGCCGACTGCGGCGAACGTCGAGACCCGCACTCTCACCTGTGACGGACAGACGATCGAGATCACGACCGGCCGGTATTCCGGGACGGCGTCGAGCAGCACCGCCGATCTCAGCGGGCCCGTCGAGCTGCGCGTGAAGAGCGTCTACAACGTGACGAAGAAGCTCGGCTGGATCGACGGCCGGATCACGATCCGGGCCTCCGACGACCGCACGCGCGCGTACTTCTCGGCGATCAATGTCGACGGCACGCTCGATGGCTGGCTGCGGGGGAGCGCGGGCCGCGGCGACGGCAGCGTCTTCGGCAGCTTCGCCGGCGCCTTCTCGAAGACGGGCGGTCTGGCGAGCGGCACGCTCGGCTCGGGGTCGAGCGCGAACACGGCTGTGATCGCCAAGAACGCGAGCTGCAGGGCGCAGAAGCCCGCGCGCCCGAGCGTCCACCTGGTCGTGCGCGGTCAGGTCGAGACGGTCAGCGCGAGCTCGATCACGGTCAAGCCGAGCGACGGCACGGCCAGTCAGACGTGCGCGGTGACCGACTCCGACGACGTCAGGCGGGTCGAGCAGGGCGACCGTGTCGAGATGACCTGCGTCCAGGTCGCCGGCGCGTGGACGCTCGTCCGCCTGCGCAGGTAGGCACCTAGAGAGCTGCGACGAAGGGCGCCTGCGGGCGCCCTTCGGCGTTCTAGAGGACGGTCAGCGGCTTGCGGATCGCCGCGGGGCGTGCGGCCAGCACCGCCTCGGCGATCGCAACGATGGCCCGGGCTGACTCGGACTCGGGATCCGTCTCGACGACGGGGGTGCCCGCGTCTCCGGCTTCGCGCAGCGCGGTGTCGAGCGGCACCGTCCCCAGCAGCGACACCCCGAGCTCTTCCGCGAGCTGCGCGCCGCCTCCGGAGCCGAACATGTCTCCGCTCATGTTCTCGACCACGCCGAGGAGCTTCTGGCCGGTCTTCTGAGCCATCATCGCCGCGCGGGCCGCGACTTCCTGCGCGAGCGGCTGCGGCGTCGTGACCACGAGCACCTCGGCGCGCGGCAGCAGCTGTCCGAGGGAGATCGCCATGTCGCCCGTCCCGGGCGGCATGTCGACGACGACCGTGTCCAGCTCGCCCCAGTGGACGTCGGAGAGGAACTGCTCGAGCGCGCGGTGGAGCATCGGCCCGCGCCACATCACCGGCGCGTTGTCGTCGAGGAAGTTCCCGATCGAGATCAGCTTCAGGCGGCCGCGGACGGGCGGCACGATCATCTTGTCGACGACGATCGGGCGCTGGTGGACGCCGAGCATGTGCGGGATCGAGTGCCCGTAGACGTCGGCGTCGATCACGCCGACCTCCTGGCCCAGCTCGTCCAGAGCCGCGGCGAGGTTGACCGTGAGCGACGACTTGCCGACGCCGCCCTTGCCGCTGGCGATCGCGATCACGCGCGTGCGCGGATCGAGCGAGATCGACTTCTCGGGTCGGCCGCCGCGCAGCTTCGACGTCAGCGCGGCCTTCTCGTCGGGGCTCATCACGTCGAAGCGCAGCTCGACCCTCTGCACGCTCGGCAGAGAGCCGATGTGCTCCGCGACCTGGTCCTGGAAGGAGCTCCGCAGCGGACAGCCCGCGACGGTGAGGGCGATCGTGACCGAGACGGCGCCGCCGTCGATCGTGACGTCGCGGACCATGTCGAGCTCGGTGACCGGCTTTCTCAGCTCAGGGTCGATCACGCGCTCGAGCGCCTTCAGGACGGCATCGCGGTCCGGGCTCACGATCTCAGCGTAGCTCCACCCGCCTAGCCCACGAGTCGGAAGACCACCAGGTCACGTACGGGCCTCCTGGCCATCCGGGTGACGGTGACGGAGCCGCGCGCGTTGTCATAGAGCCCGGTCCCGCCGGTCACGGCGAGGTCGTAGAACTGGCGGTACTGCAGCGAGCCGCCGACGACCAGCTTCCCCCTCGGCATGAAGTAGGTGCCGCGGCACATCCTCGAGCGGCGGCTGTCGACGAAGGTGCACATGAGCTCCGCACGCCCGATCACGCGTCCGGTGCGGTCGAAGAGCCGCTGCCGGATGATCTCCATGTCACCGGGCGACTTCCCGCGCCGCCCCACGTCGACGCGCGAGACCTTGACCTCCTGGTTCGTGATGCGAATCGTCGCGGGCCCGGTGGCCGCCTCGGAGCCGCGCTCCCACGGGCTTACTACGAGTACGCCCGCGAGCACTCCTGCGAGCAAGAAACCCACCCTGATGATCATTTCGCCCCCTTTTCATAGTGGTAATGCCTCTCTCCCCGCGGGCCTCGGGTAGCTCGACCCAAAACGTCGATCCCGTGCCCGGGTCGCTGTCAAAACCGATTCGCCCTCCGTGAGCCTCGACGATCTCGCGCGAGACCGCGAGGCCGAGCCCGGTGCCGGTGATGCCGGTCGCGCCGGCGTCGCCGCGGAAGAACTTGGTGAAGATCCGCTCCTGCTGGTCCGACGGAATGCCGAGGCCCTCGTCCTTGACGCTGACCCGCACCTCGCCGTCGTGTCGTACCGCCGCCAACTCCACCACGCCTCCCTCCGGCGAGTATTTGATCGCATTCGAGAGGAGATTGCCGACGACCTGAGCAAGCCGGTTCGCGTCGCCGCGCACGCTGGAGCGGCCGCTCGGCGAGCGCCACCTCCAGCCGGTGCTTCGGGCTCTGCGCGGCGTAGAGCTGGGCCTGCTCGTCGAGCAGCGAGGCGAGGTCGACGTTTTCCGCCGAGAGCTCGAGCCCCTGATGCTCGATCCGCTGCACGTCGAGGAAGTCCTCGAGCAGCGCCGCGAGACGGCGCGCCTGCGCGTCGATGATCCCGAGATAGTGGCGCCGGGCGGCAGGGTCGAACTCGCGCTTCAGCAGAAGCGCCGTGAAGCCGAGCACGCTCGCAAGCGGCGTGCGCAGCTCGTGCGAGACGATGTTCACGAGCTCGGTCTTCATCCGCTCGCTCTCGCGCAGCTCCTCGTTCTGCTGCTGGAGCTCCGCGCTGTTCTGCTCGAGCCGCTCGGCCATCTCGTTGAACGAGCGGGTGAGCTCGCCGATCTCGCCCGGGCCTTCCTCCGGCAGGCGCAATGTGCAGCTCGCCTGCGGCGAGCCGGCTCGCGCCGTCGGCGACCGAGCGCACCGGGCGGCCGACCGCGCGGGCGAGGTAGACGCCGAACAGGACGATCAGTGCGGTCGAGGCGCCGATGCCGATTGCGCCGACGATCACGGCCAGCCTGGCCGTGCGGTCGGCGTCCTCCGCTGCTGCCATCGCAAGCTTGTTCTCTTCCTCGAGGAAGTCGGTGACGCGCTGCCGGATCTCTTCGGTGTAGATCGCCCCTGTCTGCACCACGAGATCGGCATTCCCGACATCCGGCTCGTCGCGCACGAGGTTGACGAGCGTCTGTCCCCACTCGCGGTACTCGCGGGCTCTCTGGCCGATAATGCCTGCCCGGTTGCGTTGAGCTTCGTCGTCCCCGACGAGGGAACGTAGAGCCCTGATGGCCGGACCGATCTCTCGGTTCGCCGTCGTGTACGGATCCAGGTAGAACTCGTCACGGGTGATCGCGTAGCCGCGGACGCCGGTTTCGACTTCGACGACGAGCTTCTCGAGTCGTAGAGCAGCGGCGGTCACCTCTCGGGATCGGGTTTCTCGCGCTACTGCGTCGCGCTGAGCGGACACGGCGAAGATGAGCGCCGCGAAAGCGGCTGCGACGATCAGCGCCAGTACGACGCTGGCGAAGAACATGCGCCGTGCGAGGCTCACGCGAGGAGCTCCGCGACGACGTTGCTCAGCTCGTCGGGGTCGAACGGCTTCGAGACGAAGCGATCGGCGCCGGCGACCTGCGCCTCGATCTCCGTGTGGCTCCAGGCCGTGATCACGACCACGGGCATGTCCTTGAGCTTCTCGTCGCTCCTGATCTCCTCGAGCACCTCGATCCCGCTCAGGCCGGGCAGCATCACGTCGAGCACGATCAGGTCGGGGTCGAGCTCGCGCGCAGCCGCCAGCGCTTCGGTTCCGTCCGCCGCTTCGATGAAGCGGTAGCCGGACCCGAGCACGGCTCGGACGAGCTCGCGCAGGCTGGGGTCGTCGTCGCAGACGAGAATCGTCGCGACATCGGCATCGGGATGAGGTATTGCGTGGGTCACCGGGCGGGGTGAAGCGCGGAGGAAGGTACCGAATTCTATTCCCGAGTCGTGGTATCCAGGAGTTCGCGGAGCCGCAGTGCGTTCCTCGGTGCGAAGCCTTCCCAGTCGTTGTTGAAGTACACGAACGCCTCGGCGACCGGCCACGAGCGCAGCCGTTCGGCCCACTCGCGGAGCTCGGACTCGGAGTAGTTGCCGCGCGCGCCACGCGTGCCGTGATGGAAGCGGACGAACGTCCAGTCGGTCGTCAGCTCGTGGGTCTGGAAACCGGCGCACCTCCGGACGGTCACCGATCACGAGGGCGACACCGTGCTCCCGCAGGAGCGCCATCACGTCGGGTGCGAACCAGCTCTCGTGCCGGAACTCCACGCAGTGCCGGCCCGGCGGCGCCTCCGCGAGCGCCTGCGCGAGCCGCTCGTCGTCGCGCTTGAACGTCGGCGGGAGCTGCCAGAGGAGCGCGCCGAGCTTGCCCGACCGCACGAGCGGCTCGATCCGCTCGTAGAAGCGCTCCAGGCTCGGGCCCAGATCGCGCAGGCGCTTCACATGCGTCACGTAGCGGCTCAGCTTGACGGCGAAGACGAAGTCGGCCGGAGTCTGGTCGACCCAGCCCTGCACCGCCTTCACCGTCGGTAGGCGGTAGAAGGTCGCGTTGACCTCGACGGTGTCGAAGTGACGCGCGTAGAAGTCGAGCCAGAGCCGGGCGGGGCAGCGCTCGGGGTAGAAGACGCCGTGTCTCCAGCTCGCGTAGTTCCAGCCCGAGCAGCCTATGCGGTAAGTGCGGCCTCCAGCGTCCTGCACAACTCCTGCGTTCCCGCCGCGACGACACGCGAACGTCCGGCCAGGTCGAGCGGCGCCGCCTCGAACGGCGGATCCTCGAACAGCTCGATCGCGAGCCCGCACTCGCGCACCAGCAGCTGGCCGGCCGCGATGTCGACCGAGCGCGCCGGCTTCAGCGAGCAGACGGCGTCGACGCGGCCCGCGGCGAGGTGGCAGAGGGAGAGCGCGAGCGAGCCCATGATCCGGAGCCGGTACGCGCTCCCGACCAGCTGCGCCGCCTTGTCGGCGACCTGCGCGGTCGTGGTCGCCTCGAAGGAGAGGATCTCGATCCGGTCCTTCGGCCGGACGGCTCCCAGCGGAGTCCCGTTGCGGAACGCACCACCGTCCCGCTCGGCCGTCCACTCCTCGCCCGTGCCGAAGTCGTAGACGTAGCCGAAGCAGACGTCGCCCATGGTCTCTCCGTCCGCGACCGCCAGCGACAGGGAGAAGAACGGGATGTCGCGCTTGGCGTTCAGCGAGCCGTCGATCGGGTCGCAGACGACCCGCCAGGGCCCGCCGCCGTTGAAGTCGCGCTCGCCAAGCTCCTCCGAGACGAGCGTGAAGCCGAGGTCGAGCTGCTCGAGCCGTCGGACGATCACCGCCTCGGCGGCGGCGTCGATCGCGGTCGTGTCGTCACCACCAACTCCCGCTGCCAGCACGGGCTCGCGCTCGACGCGGGTCGGCAATTCGACGAGGACGGCCTTGATCTCCGCGACCGAGTCGCGGCACACCTCCAGCCAGGGGGTCACAAGGGATGGAAGAGGAGGCCGGAGATCAGCTTCGGGAAGAAGTACGTCGTCTTCGGTGGCAACACGTCCCCACGGCGTGCATAGGCGAAGACATCCTCGATCCGTGTCGGGCGGAGGAGGTAGGCGACCGCCGCCTCGCCGTCGCTGACGCGGCGTCGTGCTTCGTCCGCATCGGGCGTGTACGAGATCCCGTCGTGCCCGAGCGTGTCGACGAGCTCGACGTCCAGCGTCCCGTCGGGGACGCGCACGAGCTCCTCGCGGTCGGGCGTGACCTCGACGATCCCCGGACCGCCGTTCCGCTCGCCTTCGAGGCGTCTTGGCTCCGCGAAGACGCGGTGGGTGGGGAAGATCTCCAGGCCCGGATCGGCGGTCGAGACGAGCACGACGAGCATCTGGGCGCTGGCCGGCGTCCCTTCCTCCTCGTGGAAGGCGAGGGCGGTCTCGTAGCGGTGGTGGCCGTCGGCGATCAGGAGCTGCTTGTCGTCGAAGGCACGCACCACCGTCGGATCGTCGACCCGCCACAGCTTCGCTTCCTCGACCTCGAGATCCGGCTCGCGCTCCGGGCGCTCGACGGGCGCGGCGCCGTCGTAGAGGAGGAAGATCGGCTCCAGCTGGACGCGGGTGGCCCGGAGCAGGCGAAGGCGGCCCTCCTTCGGACCGGCGTGTGTCCGTTCGTGGGGCAAGACCGTCCCCGTCGCGTAGGGCTCGACCTTGAGCGAGGCGACGATCCCGAAGCGCGTGCGGGCGACCCCGTCGGGGCCGACGTACTCCTGCTCGAGCGCCCAGACGGCCGGGGGCTCCTCGACCAGGACACCAGATGCGCGCCAGGCGTCCAGGCGGCCGGCTGCCTCCTCGTCCGAGTCCGGAAGCGTCAGGTGGACGACGTTGTGCGGGCTTCGGGAGCCCAGCTCGGCCCGCTGCTCAGAAGAGATCACGTCGTACGGCGGCGCGACGAGGTCCTCCAGAGATCCCGCCTCGGCCTCGTCGTACCGCAGGGCGCGGAAGGGCTTGACGACGGCCATCTGGGCGAGCCTACCAACGCCCTAGACTCAGCCTCGTGAGCACGATCGCCGAGCTGACGGCCGACCGCACGGTCGAGGGCGTGTACGCGGTCGCGCGGAAACAGCGGCGCACGACCCGGAAGGGCGCTCCCTACCTCGCGCTCGAGCTCGTCGACCCGACCGGGCGGATCGAGGCGCGGATCTGGAACGACGTCGAGCTGCTCGACGGCCGCTTTGCCGAGGGCGACGCCGTGCGCGTGCTCGGCCGTGTCGAGCGCTTCGCCGACCGGCTCCAGCTCGAGATCCGCTCCGTCGAGACCGCGGACGCCGATCCGGCCGGGTTGGCGCCGAGGCTGCGCCGCGATGCCGACGAGCTCGACGGCTTCTTCGAGTTCCTCGCCGGCGAGATCTCGCATCCCGGCCTCTCGAGCGTGGTCGGTCGGATCAGCGGCGA
Source organism: uncultured Gaiellaceae bacterium (assembly GCA_963802765.1). Classification (GTDB taxonomy): domain Bacteria; phylum Actinomycetota; class Thermoleophilia; order Gaiellales; family Gaiellaceae; genus Gaiellasilicea. Next base: position 233,718 of record CAWDJZ010000013.1, on the reverse strand, counting down.
TGCGGAGATCCGGAAGGCGCTGCGTGAGCTCCCCGCCGCGGAGGCGCACCACTCGTACGCGGGCGGCCTGCTCGAGCACACCGTCGGGGTCGCGACGCTTGCGCGCGAGACCGCGCAGCTGCATCCCCGCCTGCGGAGCGACCTGCTGCTGGCGGCGGCGCTGGTGCACGACGTCGGCCGGGTTCGCGAGCTGGGCCGCGGCCCTGCCTTTCGGCCGACGGACGAGGGGCGGCTGCTCGGGCACGTCCATCTCGGCCTGCGGCTGGTCGAGGAGCGCTCGGACGGGCTCGACGGCGCCGTGCTCGCCGAGCTTCTCCACGCGGTCGCGTCGCACCACGACCGCAACGCGGCGCGGACCGCCGAAGCCGCGGTGCTGTACCACGCCAATCAGCTCGACGCGGTCGCCGCCACCAAGCCCGTCGAATGACCGCGATCGCGCTGGCGCTCGGCGCGAGCATCGCGTGGGGGCTCGGCGACTTTCTCGGCGGGCTGAAGTCGCGCTCGCTGCACGTGCTCACCGTGCTGGCGATCTCGCAGGCCGCCGGCCTCGCCGCGGTGCTCGTCTGGTTGGCCGTCGCCGGCGACGCGTTCCCCGGCGGGCCGGCGGCGGCGTGGGCCGTAGCGGCGGGCGTCGGCGGCTGTCTCGGGCTCGGAGCGCTCTACCGCGGCATGGCCGTCGGCGCGATGGGGATCGTCGCGCCGGTCAGCGCGGTCTCGGCTGCCATCCCCTTCACCGTCGGCGTCGCCTCGGGCGAGCGTCCGGGTGCGCTGCAGGTGCTCGGGATCCTCCTGGCGCTGGCGGGCGTCGCCCTGGCCTCGCGCGAGCCCGCGGAGCGGGGCGGCGGCCGGGCGGCGGGCGTCGGCCTCGCGCTCATTGCGGCGCTCGGCTTTGGCTTCTACTTCGTCTTCCTCGACCGCGCCGCCGAGGAGAGCGTCCCGTGGGCCGTCGTCACCGCGCGCGGCGCGTCGTCGCTGCTCGCCGTCGTCGCTGCGATCGTCGTCGGCGCATCGCTGCGGCCGGGACGGACCCACATGCCGGTGCTCGTCGCCGTCGGGCTTTGCGACGTGGGCGCGAACGTCCTCTTCGGGCTCGCGTCGACGCGGGGCCTCCTCAGCGTCGTGTCGGTGCTCGCGGCGCTCTACCCGATCGTCACGGTCGGCCTGGCGGCGCTCCTCCTCCACGAGCGGATCGCCCCGGCGCAGCGGGTCGGCGTGGCGGGCGCACTGACCGGCGCCGCCCTGATCACCGCAGGCTGACATGTCACTCGGAGCCGTCCGCTGGGGCCATGTCGGGGCCAGGACCCCACATGTCCGCAACGGCCGGTCTGTGTGCAGAGAAGGGCGTGTCGGCGCGGAGGGCGCTCGCCGGAACGGACACGTCGGGGCCAGGACCCCACATGTCCGCGACGGCCACGTCCCCTCGGCGCCCGCGCTGCCGGAGCGGGATGATGATGTCGTGCACGCTCCGTGGACGAAGCCGTTGCGCGGGCAGCTCGACGAGCACGTGCTCGTCAGCGAGGCGCTCCGCGGCAACCCGCTCGGCGACCCGCACGAGCGGCCGCTCTGGGTCTACACGCCTCTCTCCTACTCGGACGGACCGGTGGTCTACGTCCTCCAGGGCTTCACCGGTCAGCTCGACATGTGGCGCAATCGCGTCGCCTTCCGGCCGACGTTCCTCGAGCTGCTCGACGAGGCCGATCGTGAACGCACGCGTCGTCTTCGTGGACGCGTGGACCTCCGTCGGCGGCTCGCAGTTCGTCGACTCCGCCGGGAGCGGGCGCTACCACACGTATCTCTGCGAGGAGATCGTCCCGTTCGTCGACGAGCGCTACGAGACGAACGGCCTGCGTGGTGTGGCCGGCAAGTCCAGCGGCGGCTACGGCGCGGCCGTGACCGCGATGCTTCGCCCCGACCTCTTCCACGGCTTCGCCAGCCACGCGGGCGGCGGGCTCTTCGACGTCTCCATCCGGCCGTTCTTCCGTGTCGCCGCCCGCCGGCTGCGAGACGCCTACGACGGCTCGGTCGACCGCTTCCTCGCCGAGCTGCGGGCCGGGCCCGCGCCGCTCGCGCACCCCGACGACCTCCATGTCCTGCTCCAGTGGGGCTTCGCCGCCGCCTACTCCGCCGACGAGGACGGCACCGTGCGCCTCCCCTACGACGTCGCGACCGCGGAGGTGATCCCGGAGCTCTGGGAGCGCTGGCTCGAGTGGGACTACCCGACTCTCGTGCCCCGCCACGCCGACGCACTTCGCGGGCTGCGTGCGATCTACGTCGACTGCGGCACGCGGGACGAGTGGTACCTCGACCTCACCGCCGAGTGGCTGCGGCGGCGTCTGACCGCGCTCTCGGTACCCGACCTGCACGTCGAGCTCTTCGACGCGACCCACCAGGCGATCGAGTACCGCTACCCGCTCGGTCTGCGCTACCTCGCCGACCGCCTCACACGTTGAAGCGGATGTTCAGGACGTCGCCGTCCTGGACGACGTAGGTCTTGCCCTCGAGCCGCTGCGTGCCCCTGCGGGCGGCCTCGGCGTGCGAGCCCGCTTCGAGCAGGTCGTCCGTCGAGATCGTCTCGCAGCGGATGAAGCCGCGCGCGATGTCCGTGTGGATCGCCGCCGCCGCTTCGAGCGCCGTCTGGCCACGACGGAGCGTCCACGCACGCGTCTCCTTGTCGCCTGCTGTGAAGAACGTGATCAGGTCGAGCGAGTCGCGAAGGCGGCGCACCACTTCCTCCAGCGCCGACGGCCCCTCGCGGAACTCGGCCGCCTCCTCGTCGGGCAGGTCCGCCAGCTCCGCCTCGAGCTTGAGGTCGATTCCGCCGGGGCCGTTCTCGATCGCGAGCAGCGGCTTCGTCGTCAGCGGCTCGAGCTCGACTGGGAGGTCGCCTGGGTAGTCGCGGAGCGTCGAGCCTGCTTCGAGGTACGCGAGCAGCTCCCGCAGCTCCTCCACCTCCTTGCGTAACGCCGCGTCACCTGACTTCGCCTGCTTCTCGACCCGCTCGAGGCGACGTTCGACGTGGTCGCGGTCGGCGACCAGCAGCTCGAGATCGAGCGTCTCCAGGTCGCGGGCGGGCTCGGCGCCGGGCGAGAAGCCGTCCGCGACCGCGAGGATCGCGTCCACCTGGCGCAGGCCGCCGAGCAGCTGCGGGCCCGTCCCGGGCACGTCGACGACGCGGATCGTCGCCGGTGTGACCTTGCGCGCCCCGACGAGCTCGGCCAGCTTGCCCAGCCGCTCGTCCGCGACCTGCGCCATGCCGACGTTCTCCTTGCCGAAGCCCGACCCGCCCGTTCGCGTCAACGCGGTGAAAAGGGTCGTCTTGCCGGCGCCCGGGAGCCCGACGATCCCGACCTCGAGAGCCACCTAGCGGTCCCTGATCGGCTGCGCCTCCCGGCCGGCGGAGCCGGCCTCCGGCGCAGCCTCGCGCCGCTCGCGGCGCTCCAGCCGGCGGCCCGTGCTGAAGCACCGTTCCCCCGGTCTGCGCACCGCGAGCGGCGCGTCAGGAACCGCTAGGCCTCGCGCGGTCACTCGGTCCCCGCGCCGGCGAGCTGCTTCTGGAGCGAGACGAGGGCCCGGTGCTGGAGGGATTTCACCGCGCCCTCGGTCTTGTCGAGGATCGTGGCTGCCTCCGCGTTCGAGAAGCCGAAGACGAACTTGAGCGTCAGCACTTGCTGCTGCTCGTCCGAGAGCGAGTCGATCAGCTCGAGCATCGACTGGCGTCCGATCGAGCGGAACGCCTCGTCCTCGGCAGAGCGCTCTTCCGAGCCCGGCGGCTCCGGCACGTCCTCCTCCGGCTGCCAGCGCTTGTTCGCGCGGAAGTGGTCCATCGACAGGTTGTGCGCGATCCGGAAGAGCCACGCCGAGAACGGCGCCGACTGGAAGCGGAACTTGCCGATCGACTCGAGCATGCGCAGGAACGTCTGCGTCGTCAGGTCCTCCGCGTCGTGCCGGTTGCCGACCGTCAGGTGCAGGTAGCTGTAGATCCGGTCGAAGTGGATCAGGTAGAGCTCCTCGAGCGCGGCGCGGTCGCCCCCCTGACCGAGCTCGACCAGCCTCCTGATCTCGGCTGCCGGGGGGCCCTTCTGCGTCGTCTCGGTCATCCGGGAACGTCGTGCCCGGCCCGCAGGGTTCCCGAACCTAGATCCCGAAGCCGACGCGCGATTCCCGCGCGTAGCGCTTCATGTAGACGACCTGCGAGAGCACGACCGTGTAGCGGCCGTCCGTCGAGTCCAGCATCACCGTGCCGCCGGCCTCGGTCGCGAGCGCGCGCTCCAGCTCGTCGGCGCCCTGAACGGTGACGAGCGCGGACAGAATCGTGCCGCCGTCGAACGCGAGGTCGACGCGGACGGAATCGGCTTCATCGCCTGCCAACGGACACCACCTCGCTGAGGACGCCGTGGACGGCGTCGGGATGGACGAAGGCGACCTGGAGCCCGAACAGCCCATCACGCGGCTCCTGGTCGATCAGCTCGGCGCCGTCCGCCTCGAGCGAGGCGAGCGCCGTTCGGACGTCGTCGACCTCGTAGGCGACGTGGTGCATCCCGGGTCCTCGCTTGGCCAGGAACTTGCCCACCGGCGTCTCGCCTCCGAGCGGCGCCAGCAGCTCGACCAGCCCGGTGCCGACGTGCACGGCGGCCGCCTCGACGCCCTGATCCTCGACCCGGGAGCGGTGCTCGAGCTCCGCGCCGAAGAGGCGCTCGTAGGTCGCGACCGCCTCGTCGAGGTCGGTCACGGCGACGCCGAGATGATGGATGCCGCGAGTCACCACGGCTCGATGCTAACCAAGGTCTACTGCTCGGCAGCCGGCAGCGCCCGGACGGTGCCGATCGTCTCGGAGGCGCGGGACTCCGGCTCGACGTCGGCGAGCAGCGCGTTCATCTCATCGCGGACGAGCGTCTCCTTCTCGAGCAGCGCGTGGGCGAGCCGGTCGAGGGCGGGGCGGTGCTTCGCGAGCAGCCGCTGGGCCTCCTCGTAGGCGTCGTCGGTGAGGCGCGTCTGCTCCGAGTCGCGCAGCTGCTTCGTCTCCTCCGAGAGCGCGTAGTTGTCGGCTCGCATCGTCCGCGAGGAGGACGCCTCCGACATGCCGTACTCGAACACCATCGCGCGGGCGAGCTCCGTCACGCGCTCGAGGTCGTTCGCCGCCCCGTTCGTGATCCGGCCGAACACGGTCTGCTCGGCGGCGCGGCCGGCGAGGAAGACCTTCATCAGGTCGACGAACTCCTCGCGCGTGTGCAGGTACCGATCCTCCGTCGGCATGTTGAGCGTGTAGCCGAGCGCCTGGCCGCGGGAGACGATCGTCACCTTCTGGGCCGGGAAGAGGTCGCCCATCAGATGGCTCATCAACGCGTGCCCGGCCTCGTGGTAGGCGAGGATCCGCTTCTCCTTCTCGGAGACGACGCGCCGCTGCTGCAGGCCGGCGACGACCCGCTCCATCGCGCCGTCGAAGTCCTCCGCGAGGATCGTCGTCCGCTCCTGGCGGCCCGCGAAGATCGCCGCCTCGTTGCAGAGGTTGGCCAGATCGGCGCCGGTGAGGCCCGAGGTCTGGCGGGCGATCAGGGACAGGTCGACGTCGTCGTCGAGCGGCTTGCCGCGCGTGTGCACGCGCAGGATCTCCTCGCGGCCGGCGAGGTCGGGCGGCGCGACGAGCACCTGCCGGTCGAAGCGGCCGGGCCGCAGGAGCGCAGGGTCGAGGTCCTGGAGCCGGTTCGACGCGCCCATCACGATCACCTGGGCCGCCTCGTCGAAGCCGTCGAGCTCCACGAGCAGCTGGTTCAGCGTCTGGTCGTGCTCGCGGTGGAAGCCGCCGCCCTGGCGGGCGGTTCCGACCGCGTCCAGCTCGTCGATGAAGACGATTGCGGGCGCGTTCTGACGTGCCTCCTCGAACAGCTTCCGGATCCGGGAGGCGCCGAGCCCGGCGAACATCTCCACGAACGCGGAGGCGCTCTGGGAGTAGAAACTTGCCCCGGACTCCTTCGCGACCGCCTTCGCGAGCAGCGTCTTGCCGGTCCCCGGCGGCCCATAGAGCAGGATCCCTTTCGGCACGCGGGCGCCGAGCTTCTGGAAGCGCTTCGGATAGCGAAGGAAGTCGGCCACCTCGCGCAGCTCGGCCTTGGCCTCTTCCACGCCCGCCACGTCGCCCCAGGAGATGGACGAGCTCGCGCTCGCCTCCAGCTTGGCCGGCTTGACGCGGGGCATGTACTGCAGCGTCCGCCAGAGCAGGTAGATGATCAGCCCGAAGAAGACGAGCGGCAGCCACGTCAGCGCGTAGTCGGCGATCGTGTCCAGCCATCCTGCGAGGTCCGGCATCCCCTCTCCCATCGGTTGCCCGCTGCCCGGCCTTGAACGCTACCGGCGGACAGCCAGGATCGCTGCGGTCCGAGGGCGCCGTCAAGACCTCGACCGCCGCGAGCTCGGGTCGCCCGAGCCAGTACTCCCGGACGGGGTCCGGGCCGGGGCGGTCCGGCGTGAGGTCGTCGAGCACGGCGATCCCGCCCGGGGCCAGCATTCCCGTGACGAGCTCGCCGTCCTCCACGGGCCTCAGCTGCTTGGCCGCGTCGAAGAAGACGAGGTCGAACGGGGCCTCGGCCGGCAGCAGCTCGCGCCAGTCGCCCGCGAGCACACGCACGTTCCGGTCGTGCCCGAAGAGCTCCGCGACGGCCGCCGCGCGCTCCTCGTCGACCTCCACGGTGAAGAACGGCACCCGAGGCGGGAGCGCGGAGACGATCCAGGCGGCGCCGACACCGGCGCCGGCCCCGATCTCGGCCACTCGTTCGCGACCGCGCGAGCCCGCGAGCACGTGCAGCAGGCGCCCGACCTCGGGTGTGCACGAACGTTCGAACCCCTGCGACTCGGCGAGGGCGAGCGCTCTCTCGACGAGTGGGGGAACCACCTTCCTACACTACTGCGGTGGCCGAGCCGCTCCCGCTGCCGCCGCACTGGGACGCCGACCGCGTCGGCGAGGTGTGGCGCGTTGACTATGCGGCCCGCTTCGACGACGCGCGCCGCTGGCGCGAGCAGCACACGCTCGAGCCGGCCGCTGCCGACGGGTTCCGCGTCGCGCTTGTTGTCGTCGACGTCCAGAACACGTTCTGCACCCCCGGTTTCGAGCTCTTCGTCGCGGGCCGCACAGGCACCGGCGCGCTCGATGACTCCCGCCGGCTCTGCGAGTTCGTCTACCGCAACCTGCGCCGGCTCACCCAGATCGTGCCGACCCTGGACACCCACCAGGCGCTGCAGATCTTCCACCGCGTCCTGCTCGTCGACCGCGACGGGGAGTACCCGGAGCCCTTCACGGTCGTGACCGCCGGCGACGTCGAGGCCGGGCGTTGGCGGATCAACCCGGCCGCCGCGGAGGGGCTCGGTCTCGACCCGGACTACGCGGAGGAGCACCTTCGCTACTACGCGAGCACGCTCGCCGAGGGAGGGAAGTACGAGCTGACCGTCTGGCCCTTCCACGCCATGCTCGGCGGGATCGGCCACGCGCTCGTGTCGGCGGTCGAAGAGGCGCTCTTCTTCCACTCGATCGCCCGGTCGGCTCCGCTCGACTTCCAGCCGAAAGGCGACAATCCGCTCACCGAGCACTACTCGATGCTCGGTCCCGAGGTCGAGTTCGATCGTGAGGGGGAGCCGCTCGGGCGCCGCAACCAGCCTCTGATCGAGCGCCTGCTCCGCTACGACGCGGTCGTGATCGCAGGGCAGGCGAAGAGCCATTGCGTCGCGTGGACGATCGAGGATCTCCTCGGCGACCCGAACGTGCAGGCACACGGCCTGGCGGCGAAGGTCTACTTGCTCGAGGACTGCACCTCTTCCGTCGTCGTCCCGGGCTCCGTCGACTACACCGATCATGCCGACGAGGCGTTCGCGCGCTTTGCCGCGGCGGGTGCCCACCTCGTTCGCTCGGAGACGCCGATGCGCGACTGGCCCGGCGCCGTCGGCGACGCTCTGCGAACGAGCGAGACGGCTACGTGACCAGTTCGAGCCGCGGGTTCGGGCTGAAGCGGCGGCCGACCTTGGCGGCCGGGCGGCCGTCGGCGAGGACGATGTCGGCGGTGAAGTCGTTCTCCCCCCGGATCAGCCACGAGCCGATCCCGTAGGCGTCGACCGGGACGCCCCTGCGCTCGAACTGCTCGATCTTGTCGACGGTGAAGCCGCCTGAGGCGACGATCCGGACGCGTTCGAAGCCGTCAACGTCCAGCGCGTCGCGCACTTTGCGGACGAGCCGCTCGTTCACGCCGCGCGGGTCGAAGTCGCCCAGCTCGCCCCAGAGCGAGCGGTCGACGAGCTGGCCCGACGTGTCGAGCCGGACGCCCCAGAGGCGTGGGCCGAGCGCACGCGCGACCTCGAGTGCCGTGCGCACCGAGTCGTTCTCGAAGTCGACGAGGACGACGACGTTCATGTCCTCGTCCGCCCACTCGACGAACTTCGTCGCGGCGAGGACGGTGTTGCCGCCGTAGGCCGCGATCAGCGCGTGCGGCACGGTGCCGACGCTGCGGCCGCCCCACCAGGAGGCCTGCGCGTCGGAGGTGACACCGATCGGCGCTCCGACCATCGCGCCGGCGACATAGGCCGCGTAACCGTCGCCGGTCTGGACGCGATGGTGGTCGTGGCGGGCGGGCATGAAGATGATCGGCTTGCCGTTCGCCGCCTCGACGACCCGGGCCGTGTTCGTCGTGATCAGCGTCCGCCGCGTGAGCACGCCGAGGTAGACCGTCTCCAGGTGCGCGAAGAGGGTGTAGTCGCCCTCGATCGTCATCACCGTCTCCCAGGGCTCGACCCGGTCGCCGTCGTGGAGGGCATGCACCGTGAGCGCGTCCCAGTCGTGGGAGCAGAGCTTCAGAATCGCGATCGCCTCGTCCGCGCCGCCGAGCATCGCCTGGCCGCGCTGGAAGACCTGCATCAGGACCCGCGGCCGGCGCTCGTCGCGGAGGAGCGTCTCGCGCGTGTGGTTGAAGTACGCGTCGGTGTAGTAGCCCTCCCGCATCTTCGCGACGGGAAGGTCGAATACTTCCGGATCGAGGCGCTCAGTCTTCTGCCGTGTCGCCATCCTCGAGCCCCGTGTTCTCCAACTGCAGGCAGGCGGCGAGAGCGGCCTCGGCGACCTCCAGCTGCTCGGCGGTCGGCTCGGCGGTCGCGAGCCGGTGCTGGAGCTCGTGGCCGGGCTTCGCGAGGGCCTTTGCGAGCGGATGGCCGGGATGTCCGCGTCATCCAGGCGAAGACCTCGACCGCGGTGCCGACGGCGGCGAGCGAGCCCGCGACCCGGGCCGTGCCGCGAAACTGGGCGGGGGCGCGGGCCGCGAGAGCGTTCGCGGCCGCCGAAGTGGCGAGGAGCGGCCCGATCAGGTGCGAGCCGCAGCGCTCGTGCTCCTTCGCGTGCTTCTCTCCCTGCTCGTACGTCCCGATCGAGACGTGCTCCGCGCCGTGGTAGGCGGCGAGCTCGCCGCCGCGGAGCGCGAGGATGGCCGGCGCGAGCGCGAGCGCTCCGGCGAGGAGCTCGCGCGCGACGCCGCCGAGCCGCTTCGAGCGGCGCACGACCTGGACGGTGACGGCGCTTCCGAGCGTGGTGGCGAGGACGGACGGGCGCTCGAACGGCAGCCGCGCCTCCGGCAGGCGTCGACGGACCTCGGGAATGACCGCGAACGACTCCGCGAGCCTGAGCGGCCCTCGCACGAACGGCTGCTGGATCCCGGGCGCGAGCAGGCGCTTCCGCGCGGACGCGACCTTGATCTCGCCGTCGTCCGTCCGCACCGCGCATGCCCAGGCGGTCGGCCCGTGGACGAGGACACCGTTTGAGAGCGCCATCCCGCCGAGACGAACCTTCGATCGTCGCTCATTCGGGCAGCGTAGCCTCGGCGGCCCGTCTGAGCGCGGCCTGCAGCTCGTCGGCGGCCGGCCCACGTCCAACCGGTCGGCCGTCCAGCTCCGTCGCCGGCATCACCTCGCGGACGGAGGACGACGTAAACGCTTCGTCGGCGCTCATGAGATCGTCGAGCGCGAACTGTCCCTCCTCGACCTCGTATCCGACGCTCTCGGCGAGCTCGAGCAGAATGCCGCGCGTGATCCCGGCGAGGATGCCGAGCTCGAGCGAGGGCGTGAACAGCCTCCGCCCGCGACGCCACCAGACGTTCGTCGTCGGGCCTTCCAGGACGATGCCGGCGGCGTCGACGAAGACGGCGTCGTCGTTCCCGCGGCGCTTCGCCTCGGCCTCCGCGGCCATGTTGACCGCGTAGCTCGTCGATTTGACGCCCGGCAGCAGCCAGGGCTCGTCCGCCCGCAGCCCGCGCAGCGAGATCAGCCGCTGGCCGCGGGCGCGGAGCTCGTCGAGGTGGGCGGGGATTTCGCTGACGAGCGCGAGCGCAGTCGGAGTCGGCGTCCAGTAGAGGCGCAACACGGCCTCCGGCTTGCCGGCGGCCTCGAGCGCCTGTCGGGCCAGCTCCTCGAGCTCGAGCCGGTTCACCGCCGGGAGGCCGATGCGCTCCGCGGAGCCCGCGAGCCGCTCCAGGTGCGCAAAGAGCCGGAACGGCTCTCCTTTGTAGACACGGACCGTCTCGAAGGCGCCGCGCCCGCGCAGGAGCGCCTCGTCGTCGGCGCGGAGGACGGGCTCGGCGGGGTCGACGACCCCGCGCCCGCTCACTGCGACGGCAAGCAGGCTCAACGGGCGTTCGCCTCCACCGGCGAGCCGATCGCTGCGAGCAGCGGCCGCGCCTTCGTCCACGACTCCTCGATCTCTGCCTCCGGGTCGGAGTCCCAGACGATCCCGCCGCCCACCCAGAGGTGGAGGCGCCCCTCCGCCGCCGCAAAGGTGCGGATCGTGAGCGCGAGCTCGAGGTCGCCGTTGCCGTGCACGGTGCCGAGCGCGCCCATCGAGGCGCCACGACCCACCGGCTCGAGCGCGGCGATCAGGTCGAGCGCGGCGATCTTCGGCGCGCCGGTCACCGATCCGCCCGGGAACGTCGCCGCGAGCAGCTCGGCGAGGCCAACCTTCTCACGCAGCGTGCCCTCCACGGTCGAGACGAGATGGGTGACCCCGGCCAGCTCGCGCTCCGCCATCAGCTCCGGCCAGCGCACCGAGCCCGGCTCGCAGACCCGCGAGAGGTCGTTCCGCTCCAGGTCGACGATCATCACGTGCTCCGCCGAATCCTTCTCCCCCTCGACGCTCTCCCCGAGGGGGCGTGTGCCTTTGATCGGGCACGTCCAGACGCGCCGGCCGCGGCGTGCGAGGAAGAGCTCCGGCGAGGCGGAGACGATCGCCCAGCCCTCGCCGGCCATCGTTCGTGGCCCGAACCGGCCGAGCAGCTCCGCGAGCGCTGCCGACGAGCCCTCGAGCTCGGCGCTCAGGTGCTGGACGAGGTTGACCTGGTAGACGTCGCCCCGCCCGATCGCCGCGCGCACGTCCTCGACAGCCGCGGCGTACTCGTCGTCCGTCCAGCTCCGCTCCCACGGGCCGATCCGGACGTGGCCCGGGGTCCGTCCCTCGGACACGTCCCTCGCGAGACATGGCGGGGTCAGAGCCCATCATGTCCCGGACGGACACGGCCGCGAGCGGGAGCGGACACGGCTCCGGCGGCGCGGGCGTCGCCGTCCGGCGCAGCGGCTCCGAGAGCCCGTAGCCGAGGAAGAGGTCCGCCTCGAGCGCCTCTCCTCCGGGGGCGAAGAAGCCGTGCCCGCGCAGGTAGGCCTCGATCCGCTCGAAGGCGCCCTCCGGGCGAGTCGAGCTCGAGCATCAGCCGAGCAGCGAGCGGGCGGCGTGGCGGAGGAAGCCGACGCCGAGCCCGAGGTCGTCGACGTGCGTGCGCTCGTCGGCCGAGTGGATCAGCCGGCCCGCGAGCTCGGGATCCATCACGTTCATCGGGAAGAAGCCGTAGGCGACGGTGCCGAACGCGTCCCGGAGCCAGTGCGAGTCCGTGAACCCGGCACAGCAGAGCGGTGCGAGCTTCGCGCCCGGCTCGGTCTCCTCCACCCACGTCGCGATCGCGTCCCAGAGCGGCGTGTCGAGCGGTGAGCGAGTGCCGCCCCAGCGCTCGATCGTCTCGAGCTCGTAGTCGCCCTCGCCGAGGAGCGAGCGGAGGATCGGCTCGACGTCCTCGGGCGTCTGTCCCGGCAGCAGCCGCCGATCGACCGTGACCTCACACGTTCCGGGAACGACGTTTCGCTGCTTCGAGGCGTCGATCATCGTCGGCGAGAGCGTGAACGCGAGCAGCGGCTCGATCGTCTCCGCGGCCAGCGGATCGACGGCGCGCAGGCGTTCGAGCACCTCCGCGGGTGGTGGCTGCTCGCCCAACACCGCGTCGAGGAAGCCGGCCACCTCGGGCCCGATCGCCGGCTCCGGCTCGTAGGCGGCGAGCTTCTGGATCAATGCGGCGGCCTTGACGAGGGCGTTGTCCGCGATGCCCGGCATCGATGCGTGCCCGCTGCGGCCGTGCACCCGCAGGTGGAACGGCGACGACATCTTCTCCGCGCTCGCACAGAGGTAGACGGGCGTCCCGCCGACGACGATCCGCTCGCCTGCGCCCTCGTTGATCGCGTAGTCGACCCGGACCGCGTCCGCGTGCTCCTCGCAGAGCCACTGCAGACCGAAGGCCTTGCCGACCTCCTCGTCGGCCGCGGCGACGAAGACGAGGTCACCCGAGGGCCTGAAGCCCTCGCGGGCGAGCGAGGCGATCGCAACCGCGCTCGCGGCGACCTGATTCTTCATGTCGAGCGCGCCGCGGCCCCAGACGTGGTCGCCGTCGACGTCGCCGGACCACGGGTCGCGCGTCCACTCGGAGGGGTCGGCGAGGACTGTGTCCGTGTGTGAGAGGAAGCAGAGGCTCGGCCCGTCGCCGCCGCGGAGGCGTGCGACGAGGTTCGCCCGCTCGGGCGTCCGCGCGTAGAGCTCGACCTCCACGCCGTGCGCTTCCAGGTACTCGCGCAACAACTCCGCCGCGAGCGTCTCGTTCCCCGGCGGGTTGACCGTGTTCAGCCGGAGCAGCCGCTGCAGCAGCTCCACGGCCTCATCGCGGACCTCGGTGGCGCTCACTGTTCCTTGGAGAGCGCCGTCAGCTCGTTGCGTACCCGCCAGAGCTCGGGGAAGAAGACGTGGTGGACGAGCCGGCCGAGCACCTCGACCGGCGTCCCCTGCGTCCCGACGACGGAGTCGCCGATCACCCGCGCCACCACCTTGTAGTGGCGGATCCGCCAGAGATTGATCCGCTCGTCCCACTCCATCAATGCCTCGGCCAGCTGGTAGAGCTCCTCGCGCTCGCGTCCCTGGACGTAGACGTCGACGAGCGACAGCCCCGCTTGTTCGCGCAGTGCGTGGAAAGCCTGGCCGAGCGCCGGCGTCACGCGGCGGAGCTCGCGCCAGCCGGGCGAGTCGAAGCCGCTGCCGTGGCCGAGCACCTTGCGGATCTCCTGGTACTCCCAGGGAGACATCTGTTCGAGCATGTCGAGCTGCTCCGTCGCGTACCGGAGGCAGAGCGTGCTGCGGCGCAGGAGCCGCAGTGCCGGCGGGATCTCGCCCGCGACCAGGTGCTCGGTCGCCGCCTCGACGTCGTTCCACGCGAGCTTCAGCCAGAGCTCCGAGGACTGGTGCACGGTCTGGAAGAGGAGCTCGTCGCGATGCACCCACTCGTCGGCGGTCTTCTGAAGAGCGAGCAGCTCCTCCGTGTTCAGGTACCGCTCGTAGTCGCTGGGCGCGTCGCCCGCGAGGATCGGCTCCGAGAAGTCCTCGTGCGTCGCCACGCGCGGAGCATACTGGCCGCATGGAAGACCTCTTCGCCGACGCAGCGCGCGAGCGTTCGGCCGAGTTCGCACCGCTCGCGCTCCGCCTGCGGCCCCGCTCGCTCGCGGAGCTCGTGGGGCAGCGGCACGTGCTTGGCGAGGGCTCGGCGCTGCGTGCAGCGATCGAGGAGGACAGGCTTCGCTCGCTGATCCTCTACGGCCCGCCCGGCGTGGGGAAGACGACGCTCGCCCGGATCGTTGCCGCCGAGACGGGCGCGGCGTTCGAGGAGCTCTCGGCCGTCTCTGCCCGCGTCGACGACGTGCGCGCGGTGATGCAGCGGGCCCGCGACCGCCTCGGCGGCTCCGGGCAGCGGACGATCCTCTTCCTCGACGAGATCCACCGCTTCAACAAGGCCCAGCAGGACGCGCTGCTACCCGCGGTCGAGGAGGGGCTCGTGACCCTGATCGGGGCGACGACCGAGAACCCGTACTTCGAGGTCAACTCGGCGCTTCTCTCCCGCTGCCAGGTGATCGAGCTCGAGGCGCTCTCGGAGGACGAGCTCGCGGAAGTCGTGCGTCGCGGCGCGGCCGCGATCGGAGCCGAGCCCGACGACGAGCTCGTCGCCCTCGTCGCGCGCCGCGCCGGCGGTGACGCACGCACGGCCCTCTCGACGGTCGAGCTCGCCTGGGAGACCGCCCAGGCCGAAGGCGCCCCCCTGGCCGAGCGGCACGTCGAGGACGCCGCTCGCAAACGGCCGCTCCGGTACGACAAGGGGGCGGACCAGCACTACGACTTCATCTCCGCTTTCATCAAGTCGATGCGCGGCTCCGATCCGGACGCCGCGGTCTACTACCTGGCGGCGATGCTCGAGGGGGGCGAGGATCCGCGCTTCATCGCCCGCCGGATGACCATCTTTGCCTCGGAGGACGTCGGCAACGCGGACCCGCGCGCGCTGCAGGTCGCGGTGGCCGCCGCGCATGCGCTCGAGCACGTCGGCCTGCCCGAGGCGCAGCTCAACCTCGCCCAGGCCGCCATTTACCTCGCCAACGCCCCCAAGTCGAAGGCGAGCGCCAAGGCGATCTGGTCGGCGCGCGATGACGTCCGCAAGGGCGGCAACCTGAGGCCGCCGCCGATGCTGCTCGACGCGAGCTACGCAGCCGCGAAGAAGCTCGGCCGCGGCGTCGGCTATGTCGACCCGCACGTCGATCCGCGCGGTTCCGAGCTCGACTACCTGCCGGAGGAGCTGCGGGGCCGGCGGTACTATCGGCCCTCGGGCAACGGCGAGGAGGATGCGGGATGATCGAGACCGGGAGTGAGGCGCCGGACTTCGACCTCGAGGTCGACAAGTCGACCCGTGCCCGGCTCGCCGACTACCGCGGCCGACGTAACGTTCTACTCGTCTTCCATCCGTTCGCGTTCACGCCCGTCTGCGAGGAGGAAGCACGCGATTTGCAGGAGAATCTGCCCTCCTTCGAGAGCTCCGACACCGACGTCGTGCTCGTTTCCTGCGACTCCGCGCCGGCCCGGCAGGCGTGGAAGGAGAAGCTCGGCCTCACGTACACGCTCGCCTCCGACTTCTGGCCGCACGGCGAGGCGGCGAAGGCGTACGGGGTCTTCGACGAGAAGCGCGGTGCGCCCGTCCGCGGCACCTTCCTGATCGACAAGCAGGGCATCGTCGTCTGGAGCCTCGTCAACGACGCCGACACGCGCCGCAAGGAAATCGTCTCCGGCCCGCTCGGCGTCGCCGCGGATTGACGCTCGCGCGCCACGAGTGGGGCGACGCGGGTCTGCCTGCGCTTGTCTGCCTGCACGGCGTCACGAGCCACGGCCTGCACTTCGCCCGCTGGCGAAGCGGCTGGCGGATCGCTTCCACGTCGTCGCGCTCGACCTGCGCGGGCACGCGGACTCGACGTGGGAGCCGCCGTGGCATCTCGAGCAGCACGTCGGCGACGTGCTCGAGGCCGCCCCGCAGGAACGCTGCGCCTGGCTCGGCCACTCGTTCGGTGGTCGGGTCGCCTACGAGGCGGCGGCCGCCGCGCCGGAGCGCGTGGAGCGGCTCGTGTTGCTCGACCCGGCGATCCGGCTGCCGCCGCATGTCGGCCTCGCGTCCGCCGAGAATGCGCGGACAGACCGGTCCTACGCGTCCTTCGCGGAGGGCATCGACCGCCGCTACGAGGAGAGCGTGCTCACGACCGCCCCGCGCGAGCTCGTCGAGGACTCGCTGCGCGAGCATCTGGTCGCGGACGGCGACGGCCGCTTCCGCTACCGCTACTCGCAGAGCGCCGTCGTTGCCGCCTACGGCGAGATGACACGCGAGCCGCCGCCCTTCGAGCGCGTCCGGATTCCGACGCTGCTCGTGCTCGGCGAGACCTCCTACCTCCCGTACGACCACCTGCTCGCCGAGCACGCCGGCGCGCTCGGCGACCTGCTCGAGGTCGCCCGCATCCCGGCCGGGCACACCGTCCTCTGGGACGCGCTCGACGACACGGTTGCCGCCGTCGAGCGCTTCCTCCGCTAGGCGGCGGCTCTCTCGCGAGCCTCGACCGCCGCGGCGAGTGCGTCGACGACGGTCCGAAGCTCGTCGAAGAGCGTCGCGTCGACGCCGTCCGCGAGCCGTTCGTGCGCCTTCGGCACGGCCACGGTGTCCTCGAGGGTGCGGGCGCCGAGCGCGCCGAGCACCTTTCGTGTCTCGGCCGCCGCCCAGACGCCGCCGAACATCCCCGTGCTGGACGAGAGCACCGCGACGGGCTTGTTCCGGACCGGCGACTCGGCGAGCGGGCGGGAGACCCAGTCGAGCGCGTTCTTGAGCACGCCCGGGATCGACGAGTTGTACTCGGGCGTGGCCACGAGCACGGCGTCGGCCTCGTCCAGTGCCTCCCTGAGGCGGTCGACCGCGGCCGGCTGGGCGCCCGGGAAGTCGTCGTCCGCGTCGTAGGGCGGGATCTCCTTCAGCCCGCCGAAGAGCTCGACGTCGACGCCGTCGGGGGCGACCGCGGCAGCCGCCTGGAGCAGGTCGGTGTTGTGCGACCCCGCGCGGAGGCTGCCGCTGATCGCGAGGATCTTCATCTCGCCTACCCCTGCACCAGCTCGAGGTTGGCGGTGATGACGACGTCGTCGTCGAGCATCGAGCCGCCGCCCGGCAGGTCGGCGTTCCAGCTGACCCCGAAGTCGTGACGGTTGATCGTGGTCTCGAGGTCGAGCCCGATCCGCTCGTTCCCGTAGCCGTCCGTGACCGGGCCGGAGACCGTGCCGGCCAGCTCGACAACGGCGCCGACGCCCTTGATCGTCAGCTCGCCCGCGATCGAAACGCGCTCGCCGTCCCGCTCGATCGAGTGGGAAACGAAGCGCAGCTCGGGGAATCGCTCGGCGTCGAAGAAGTCGGGGCTCTGAAGATGGCCGGCGAGGGTCTCGTCGTCGACCTTGATGCTCGCCACCTTCGCGGTGCCCGCGAGGCGGCCGTCCGCGAGCGTCGCGTCGAACTCCTCGAACGTGCCGCGGAAGGTCATGACGGTGTTGTGCTTGACGGCGAAGCCGATGCTCGAGTGAATCGGGTCGACCCGCCACGTGCCGACCGGAATCTGCGTGCTGGTCTGTGCTGTCGTGCTCATTGCTCTCCCCTTCGTCGTGGTGTATTCTTGAGTGCGCAAGCAACTGTAGAGGAAGAAGATTGAGTCGTCAAGTAATAAGTGAACGAACCGTCGAGATCGAGACATTCGCCCGCCTGATGCGGGCGCACAGCGTCCTGCGGCGGGAGCTCGAGGCGGAGGTGCTCACCCCACGCGGACTGACCCTCAACGACTTCGAGGCCCTCTACCACCTCTACCGCGCCGACGAGCAGCGGCTGCGCCGGATCGATCTCGTCGGCCTGCTGATGCTCACGCCGTCCGGCGTGACGCGGCTCCTGGAGGGTCTCCAGGCGGCCGGCCTCGTCGAGAACAAGCAATGTGACAGCGACGCGCGTGTCACGTGGGCGGCTCTCACCGACGAGGGCCGAGGCACGCTCGAGTGCGTTGGCGCCGAGCACGCCCAGCTGCTCCGCTCGCTCTTCCGCGGCGCGCTCGACGAGGACGAGGTCGCCCAGCTGAGCGAGCTGCTCGGCCGCCTGCCCGGGCGTCGGCGCCGGCAGCTGCGTCAGCTAGCCGACGTACTCGTCGGCGATCGCGAGCGCGTCGTCGAGGACGGCCAGGCCCTCGTCGAGCTCCTCGCGGGTGATCGTCAGCGGGGGGACGACCATGACCACGTTCCAGTGCGTCATCAGGTACAGGCCCGCCTCGAGGGCGGCCTTCTGCAGCCGCGCCACCGGGGCCGCAGCCTCGCCGCCGGCGTTGAAGGGGACGAGCATCTCCTTCGTCTCGCGGTTGCGGACGAGCTCGAGCCCCCAGAAGAGGCCGAGCCCGCGCACGTCGCCGATCGACGGATGCCTCGCGGCCAGCGCCGGCAGCGCCTCGGCCAGGTACGTGCCGTGCTCGGCCGCGTTCTCGACGATCCCCTCCTCCTGGAAGGCCTCGATCGACGCGACGGCGCTGGCGCAGGCGAGCGGGTGGCCGGAGTAGGTGAGCCCCCCGGCGAGGAAGCGGTCGCGCAACTGCTCGGCGACCGGCTCGGAGACGATCATCGCCCCGAGCGGGACGTAGCCCGAGTTGATCCCCTTCGCGACGGTGAGGATGTCGGGGACGACGTCCCAGTGCTCGCAGGCGAACCACTTGCCGGTGCGGCCGAAGCCGGCCATCACCTCGTCGCAGATGAGCAGGATCCCGTGCCGGTCGCACGTCTCGCGGATCGACTGGAGGTAGCCGTCGGGCGGGACGATCACGCCGTTCGTGCCGACGACCGTCTCGAGGATGACCGCGGCGACGGTGTGGGCGCCCTCGTACTGGAGGATCTCCTCGAGGTGCGGCGCGCCCGAGCAGACGGGGCACGGGTCGGGATGGCCGGCCGGACAGCGGTAGCTGTACGGGTCGAGCATCCGGACGACGCCGGGCAGGCCGGGTTCGGCGTGCCAGCGGCGCGGGTCGCCGGTGAGCGTGATCGCGCCGCCGGTCGCGCCGTGGTACGAACGGTAGCGCGCGATGATCTTGTGGCGGCCCGTGACCCAGCGGGCGACCTTGATTGCGTTCTCGTTCGCCTCGGCGCCGCCGTTCGTGAAGAACGACATCTTCAGGTTGCCGGGCGTGATCTCCGCCAGCATCCGGGCGAGCGTCGAGCGGGGCTCGGTCGCCATCGGCGGGCCGATCGTGCAGAGCTTCTCCGCCTGCTCCTTGATCGCCGCGATCACCTTCGGGTGCCCGTAGCCGATCGAGACGTTGACGAGCTGCGACGCGAAGTCGAGGTAGCGCTTGCCCTCGTAGTCCCAGAAGTGGCGGCCCTCGGCGCCGGCGACAGGGATCGGGTCGATCGCGTTCTGCACCGACCAGGAGTGGAGGACGAACTCCTTCGCGTCGGCCTTGACCTGGGCGCCCAGCTGCGGGTTCGTCTCGATCGTCGCCATGCCCGAAGCCTACCCCTCCCGGATCGCGGCTCCGGTCTCGAGGTCGAAGAAATGGAGCCGGCGCAGGTCGACGGCGACCTCGACCGCCTCGCCCTCGCGCGCCCGCGACTCGCGCCCCACGCGGGCGACGAACGGCGTCCCCCGCGCCACTGCGTGCTGCTCGAGCGCGGCGACCGCCTCGTCGGCCTCGACTGCGTCCTTCACGTCCTCGGTGGCGACGTGGCGGGCGTCGACGGAGAAGTGGAGGAAGATCTCGGCGCCCATGTCCTCGCGCAGCTCGACCGTGACGGGAAGCCGGTCGTTCTCGGGCGCATCGGAGAGGGCGGCGTCCTCGAGATCCTCCGGCCGGATCCCGAGCGCGACCTTGCGCCCTTCGTACGCGGCCAGAGCGCCTGCCGCCGCCGTCGAGCGGCGAGGGTGTGCGGGCCGAAGCGCACGTGTCCCTCCGAGACCTCCGCCTCGACGAGGTTCATCGCCGGCGAGCCGATGAACTCGGCCACGAAGAGGTTGACCGGCGCGTTGTAGAGGTTCGGCGGCGTGTCCAGCTGCTGGAGCTCGCCCTTGCGCATCACGGCGACCCGGTCGCCGAGAGTCATCGCCTCCGACTGGTCGTGGGTGACGTAGATCGTGGTCACGCTCAGGTCGCGCTGGATGCGCGCGATCTCGGCTCGCATCTGCACGCGCAGCTTCGCGTCGAGGTTCGAGAGCGGCTCGTCCATCAGGAACGCCCGCGGCTCGCGCACGATCGCCCGGCCCATCGCGACCCGCTGGCGCTGCCCGCCGGAGAGCGTCCTCGGCTTCTTCACGAGCACGTCGTCGAGCCCGAGCACTGCCGCCGCCTTGCGCACGCGCCGGTCCCGCTCCGGCTTGTCGATCCCGCGCATCTTGAGCGCGAACGCCATGTTGTCGTACGCGTTCATGTGCGGATAGAGGGCGTAGTTCTGGAAGATCATCGCGACGTCGCGGTCCTTCGGCGGCAGCTCGTTGACCGCCGTGTCGCCGATCCAGATCGTTCCCTCCGTGATCTCCTCGAGGCCCGCGATCATCCGCAGCGCCGAGGTCTTGCCGCAGCCCGACGGGCCGACGAAGACCATCAGCTCCCCGTCCTCGATCGCGAGGTCGAGCTCGTGGACCGCGCGCGTGCCGTCCGCATAGACCTTCGAGACGTTCTCGAGGGCGATTCGGGCCACGCCGTCGGGGACATTAACCAAACCGACTCGTTAGGATCGGCAGGTGGAGTCTGTGGCGCCGCGTCCCCGGCGCAGGAGACGCGACCTCCTCGAGGAGCGCCGTTTTCTCGCGCCCGCGTTGATCGCGCCGGCGGTGCTCTTCGTCGGTCTGCTCGTCTTCGCCCCGCTCGTCCTCTCCGTCTACCTCTCCTTCACCAACGCCACCGCGGGCTCGCTGACCGGCGACTTCGTCGGCTTCGACAACTACCTCGACCAGTGGTCGGACGAGAACTTCCGCACCGCCTTCCGGAACACGATCGTCTTCACGCTGCTCGCGAACCTGATCGTGGTCGTCGGCGCGGCGATCCTCGCGCACTTCCTCATCCGCGACTTCCGCGGCAAGTGGTTCGCGCGTTTCCTGATCCTGCTGCCGTGGGCCGCTCCGGTCGCGCTCTCGACGATCGGCTTCCTCTGGATCTTCGACTCGCTCTTCTCCGTCGTGAACTGGACGCTGATCCACCTCTCGCTGGTGGACGAGTTCAACCCGCCGCAGTGGCTCGGCGAGCCGAACAAGGCGCTCGCCGCGATCACGACGGTGCACGCCTGGAGGCTGCTGCCCTTCGCGACCGTGATCATGATCGCCGGGCTCGCGTCGATCCCGAAGGAGGTCGACGACGCAGCGAAGGTGGACGGGGCCACCGGCCTCCGGAAGCTCTTCTTCGTGACCCTGCCGCTGCAGCTTCCGATCGCGACGATCGCCGTGCTCTTCGGGATCGTCTTCACGGCGACCGACATGGCCGTCGTCTACATCCTCACCCGCGGCGGCCCCTTCAACTCGACGCAGATGCTGCCGATGTGGGCCTTCCAGACCGGGATCCAGGCCGGCTCGCTCGGCCCGGGTGCGGCCGTCGCGCTCTTCCTGCTCCCCGTGCTCGTGGTCGTGACCGTGCTGATGCTCCTCTTCGCGCGCCGGGTGGAGGTGACCTGAGCCCGTGCCTACCCGCCGCCGCGACAGCCTGCTCACCTGGCTGGTCGTCGGGCCGTTCGCGATCGTGCTCGCCTTCCCGTTTTACTGGATGCTGCAGACCTCGTTGAAGACCGACCTCGACCTCTACAACGTCGAGAACGTGCCCTTCGGCTTCGCCAACGGCTCGCCGACGCTGGACAATTACCGCTTCCTCTTCGAGGAGACCCAGTACGCGCGCTGGCTCCTGAACTCGGTGCTCGTCGGGCTCGCCGTCGTCGCGATCACGCTCGCCGTTTCGATGCCGGCGGGCTATGCGCTCGCGCGGCTCTCCGGCCGCTGGGGGCAGAGTCTCGGCGTCGGCATCTTCCTCGTCTACCTCGTGCCGCCGACGCTGCTCTTCCTGCCGCTCTCGCGCGTCGTCGCCGAGGTCGGGCTGCAAGACCGGCTCGCCGCGCTCATCCTCGTCTACCCAGGGTTTACCATCCCCTTTGCGACCTGGCTCCTGATGGGCTTCTTCAAGTCGATCCCGCGTGAGCTCGAGGACGCCGCGCTCGTGGACGGCGCCTCGCGGATGCGCACGCTCGTCCGGATCGTCTTCCCGATCTCGCTCCCGGGGATCCTCACGGTCGTGATCTTCACGTTCTCGCTCTGCGTGAACGAGTTCATCTACGCGATCGCGTTCATCACCGCGTCCGACTCGAAGGTGATCTCGACCGGCATCTACACCGAGCTGATTCGCGGCGACGTCTTCTACTGGGGTGCGCTGATGGCCGCGACCTTGATCCCCGCGATCCCGCTCGCGCTCCTCTACAACACGTTCCTCGACCGCTTCATCGCCGGCTTCACCGGCGGCGCTTTCCGTTGACGACAAGTCCGCACCGACGAAAGGAGACCCAGATGGCGGACGAGACCACGACCACCCGGAGGCCCGAGGGGGAGGTGGCGGGCGGGCGTACGACTCGGCGGGAGATCCTCAAGAAGGGCGCCGCCGGAACGCTTCTCGTCGTCTATGGCGGAGCGGTCACGAAGACCGCCGCGGCCGAGCGCGCCGAAGTACCGCCACCGGGAGCTCGCAGGCACGCTCCGGATCATCCAGTGGAGCCACTTCGTGCCGGCGTACGACGAGTGGTTCGACAAGATCTACGTCAAGCGCTGGGGGCAGGCGAACGACACCGAGGTGATCGTCGATCACATCAACCAGGCCGACATCCCGGCGCGCGCGGCCGCCGAGGTGGCCGCCCAGAGCGGCCACGACCTCTTCTTCTTCCTCTCGCCGCCGGCGGCCTACGAGGACCAGGTGATCGACCACGCGAACATCGTCCAGGAGGTGACGAAGAAGCGCGGCCGGATGAAGCAGGTGGCCTTCAAGGCGACCTACAACCCGAAGACGAAGAAGTACTTCGCCTTCTCGGACAACTACGTCCCCGATCCCGTCAACTACCGGACCGATCTCTGGGGCGAGGTCGGGCTCAGGCCGACATCGTGGGACAACGTGCTGAAGGCGGCGCCGAAGCTCCGCGCCATGGGGAATCCGATCGGCCTCGGGATGTCGAACGAGATCGACTCGAACATGGCCCTGATGGCGATGATGATGACCTTCGGCTCCTTCATCCAGAACCGGGAGCACCGCGTCGTCCTCAACTCGAAGGCGACCGTGGATGCCCTTACGTTCGCCCGAGACCTGTTCCGGCAGGGGATGTCGAACGAGATCTTCGCCTGGACCGCCTCCTCGAACAACCAGGCGATGGTCGCGGGCAGGCTCTCGATGGCCATGAACGCGATCTCGATCACACGCACGGCCGAGCTGACGAACCCGGACCTCGCGTCGAAGATCTCGCTGCTGCCGATCCCCGAGGGCCCGAACGGCCGGCTCGGGCTCGAGCACGTGATGGGCGCCTACGTGATCTGGAAGTTCGCCCGGAACAAGGCGGCGGCCTCGAAGTTCCTGATCGACCTCGAGACGAAGTACATCGGGGCGTTCGAGAACTCGAAGTTCTACAACTTCCCGTCCTGGCCGGCCTCGGTGCCGAACATCGACCGGCGGGTGGCGCGCGACCCGGTGGCAAAGCCGCCCGGGAAGTACCGGGTGCTCGCCGAGATCGCCGACAAGTACACCCTCAACCCCGGCTACCCGGGCAACACGACCGCGGCCATCGACGAGATCTTCAACAAGTTCATGATCCCGCAGATGTTCGCGGAGGTTGCCCAGGGCAAGCGGACGCCGGCGGAGGCGGCGAAGGTCTACGACCGCTCCTTCAAGCGGATCTTCCAGAAGTGGCGCAACCTCGGGAAGGTCTAGTAGCCCGCACGTGCGAGCTGCGCTGATCGCGGAGCTCGGGCGCCCGCCGCAGGTCGGCGAGGCGCCCGAGCCCGCCGGCGAGGCGCTCGAGGTCCTCGCCGCGCCGGTCAACCCGCTCGATCGTGCGGTTGCGGCGGGCCGCTTCTACGGCGGGCATCCGCCGCTCCCGTACGTACCGGGCTGCGAGTGCGTCGGCCGGGAGGCGAGCGGCCGGGTCGTCTGGACGTTCGGCGGCGGCCTCGGCCTGGCGCGGAACGGGACGATGGCCGAGCAGGCCCAGCCGGGCGCGGTCGTCGTCGAGGTGCCGGAGGGAGCCGACCCGGCGCTCGCGGCGGCGCTGGGGATCGCCGGCCTCGCCGGCTGGTTGCCGCTCGCGTGGCGTGCGCCCGTCCGTCCAGACGACCGCGTGCTCGTGCTCGGCGCGACCGGAGCGGTCGGTCAGGTAGCGGTGCAGGCGGCGAAGCTGCTCGGCGCCGAGCACGTGGTCGCGGCCGGCCGGGACGACGCGGGCCTCGACCGAGCGCGCGAGTTGGGCGCCGACGACGCCGTCGGGCTCGACGGGGACTTCGGTGAGCCGACGTACGTTGTCGATCCTCTCTGCGGCGAGCCGCTCGAGCGAGCCGTCGAGGCGGCGGCCCCCGGCGCCCGCCTCGTCCAGCTCGGCCAGTCGGCGGCGCCCGCGGCCACGCTGACGTCCGCGGCCATCCGCGGCAAGCAGCTCGAGATCTACGGCTTCTCGGACTTCGCGGTCCCCGCGGACGTGTTCTACGAGCACTACCGGCTGCTGGTCGGCCACGCACTCGCAGGAGACGTCACGCTGGACATCGAGCAGGTCGCGTCTCGACGACGTTGCCGCTGCGTGGGACAAGCGGGGCAAGCTCGTCGTCTGTCCCTAGGAGCCGAGAGCGCGCCTCCGAACGCCGCTGCTCAGGCCGCCTCGGTCAATCGAACGAGGAGATCGAGTCCGACCGCGCTCGTCAGAAGTCGTTCCTTCCGGTCTCCGAGCAGCGTTTGCGTCCAGTCGACGAAGCCTCCCTCCACGATCTCCGTCCCTGCGAGCGAGATTCCGAACGTGGCGCCGCAGTAGTACGCGGGCTTCCGCGATGCCCGGTCGACGGAGACGGGCCCGACATCGAGGCTCCTCGAGGAATCGCCGGTAGGCGTCGACGTGCTCGGCCAGAAGCGCCTCTTCGCTTCCGGCCCGGTCGGCGGCACACAGTGCGAGCAGCCCGAAGTGCTGGGTAAACGGAGGGTCGAAGACCTGGGCGCGGAGGACTCGATGGATCGTGCTCAGCCGCACGGGTCGCGTCCGATCGCGCCGTCGCCGTAGTGCACATTCGAGGGCGAGAACGCTCGTCGGATCGCTGACGATCTCGCCGCCACGGACAGTGGTAACCACCCAGTCCTGACTGATCCCGCTGAGCGATGAGCTCGTGCCGAGCGGACACATGGGCGAGAGCTGAATCTGTTCGTATTCGACCGACAGCTCGTCGAGCACCTTCTCCGCGAATCGCTGCAGCTGCGCAGAGTCGACTCGCGGCAGGCCGGACGAAGCGATCCGTTGCATAGCGGCGCAGGATGTCGGCGGGCATCGTGGCGGCCGCGCGCCTCCGTGCGACCTCGAGCAGCAGTGATTGAAGGTCGGTCGGGGCAAGCTGCGTCGCGAGCATCTCCGCCAGACCGGGGATGCCGAGCTCGCGCTCGATGCGTTCGACGATCTCCTGGGGCACGTTTCGAGCCTACTCGTCGCGCTACGCTCCCTAACGACGATTTCGAGGAGGAGAGCATGACCGAGCTGGCGACCCCGCCCACCGCGCAGCGCGAAGGACTCACCCGCATCAGCCACTGGATCGGCGGCACGTCCGTCGAAGGCACGTCCGGCCGGACCGGGCCCGTGTACAACCCGGCGCTCGGACAGCAGAGCGGCGAGGTCGACCTCGCGACGGCCGAGGAGGTCGGTGCCGCGGTCGCCGCGGCCAAGGCCGCCTTCCCCGCGTGGCGCGCCACCTCGCTCGCGAAGCGCGCCGAGCTGATGTTCCGGATCCGCGAGCTCGTGCACGACCGCCGCGAGGAGGCCGCCCGCATCCTCACGGCGGAGCACGGCAAGGTGCTCTCCGACGCGCTCGGCGAGGTCACGCGCGGCCTCGAGGTGATCGAGTTCGCCTGTGGGATCCCGACGCTCTTGAAGGGCGGCATGTCCGAGCAGGCGTCGACCGGGATCGACGTCTACTCGATCCGGCAGCCGCTCGGCGTCGTCGCCGGGATCACGCCGTTCAACTTCCCCGCGATGGTGCCGATGTGGATGTGGGCGCCGGCGCTCGCCTGCGGCAACACGTTCGTCCTCAAGCCGTCCGAGAAGGACCCGTCCGCCTCGATCTGGACGGCCGAGCTCCTGAAGGAAGCCGGTGTCCCGGACGGCGTCTTCAACGTCGTGCACGGCGACAAGGTCGCGGTCGACGCGCTGCTCGAGCACCCCGACGTGGCCGCGGTCAGCTTCGTCGGCTCGACCCCGATCGCGCGCTACATCTACGAGACCGGGACGAAGCACGGCAAGCGCGTGCAGGCGCTCGGCGGCGCCAAGAACCACATGGTCGTGCTGCCGGACGCCGACATCGACATGGCCGCGGACGCCGCGGTGAGCGCAGCCTACGGCTCGGCCGGCGAGCGCTGCATGGCGATCTCGCAGGTGGTCGCGGTCGGCGACGCGGGCGACGAGCTCGTCGCGGCGATCAAGCAGCGCCTCCCGAAGATCAAGGTCGGAAACGGCCTCGACGAGGGCGTCGAGATGGGCCCGCTCGTCACGCGGGAGCACCGCGACAAGGTCGCGTCGTACATCGACGGCGGCGCCGAGCAGGGTGCGACGGTCGTCGTCGACGGCCGCGAGACCGCCCCGGAGGGCGACGGCTTCTTCCTGGGCGTGACGCTGTTGGACGACGTCACGCCGTCGATGGACGCCTACAAGGACGAGATCTTCGGGCCCGTGCTCGGTGTCACGCGCGTCGAGACCTACGACGAGGCGGTCCGGCTCGTGAACGAGAACCCGTACGGGAACGGGACGGCGATCTTCACCCGCGACGGCGGCGTTGCGCGCCAGTTCCAGTTCGAGGTGCAGGCGGGCATGGTCGGGATCAACGTGCCGATCCCGGTCCCGGTCGCCTACTACTCGTTCGGCGGCTGGAAGGCCTCGCTCTTCGGCGACACGCACATCTACGGGCCGGAAGGGATCAACTTCTACACCCGCGGCAAGGTCGTCACCTCGCGCTGGCCCGACCCGGCCACGAGCAAGGTCGACCTCGGCTTCCCGCAGACGCGGTAGGAACCAGGGGGCGGCGGCCGGTGTAGAGGGAGCGATGCTGCTCCTGCTCGCCTTCTTCGCACTCGCGGGCGCCCCCGACGCAGCAGCCGCTGCGGTCCCGACGCGGACGTGCGAGCAGCGCATCGAGGCCGGCGGCGCGCCGTTGCGCTTTCCCGCCGTGCGCAAGGGGCGCGTCTTCGCCGGCCCGCTCGCGCTCTCCGGTCTCTTCCCGACGACGCCGGCCGGGCTCGGCCCGCGGCTCGAGAACGGACGGTTCTCCGTCAAGGTCGGTGCACTCGTCCGCGCCGGCAGGCCGGTCGTCCTGTCCGTGCCTGCCCGGCATCGGGGCACGCTGTTCCTTCACTACGCGCGTGCCGGGACGGGGGAGCCGGTGGTGCGGATCGAGCCGTGCCCGCCGTCGATCGCCTGCGTTCTCGTACGACGGCCCAGTCGGGCCAGTGACGGGGTTCAGCGGCGGCTTCGAGGTGACGAAGCCGGGCTGCTATCCGCTCGATGTCCGCGTCGTCGGCGGGCAGGCCTACCGCGTCCGGCTCAGCCTCGGCCGTCCGTGTAGTCTAGGCGGGCTCGAAGCGGACCTGACGCTTCATCACGTCCGCCATGATCAGGCGAACGTCGATGCGCTTCCCGAGGGGCAGATGCTCCCCGACGCAGCGCGCGGTGACGGCCGGGTCGGTGAGCTGCACCTTGCCGCCGTCCCCGTCGTTGTCGACGTCCACCACGACCGCTTCGAACACGTCGCCGACGCTGCGCTCGAGGACGGCCGCCTCCACCGTCGAGACGATCCCGGCCTCGTACTGCTGCGCGCGCTGGTTCGACTTCCCCATCGTCTCGGGGAGGTCCGGCAGCGCCTCGTGCGCCCACTCCGGGATCGGGATCGCCCGCTGAGATCGCCGCACACACCTCGCCGGAGTAACGGTCTACGAGCCGGCGCAGCGGCGCGGTCGTGTGTGTGTACTCGGCGCCGACGCCGGCGTGCTGGGCTCGTGTCGGTACCCGGCCGTCGAAGGCCAGGTACCCCGAGCCCCGCAGCAGCACGGTGGACTCCGAAAGGACGGCAGCGTGGGCCGGCACGTTCGGGTCGAGTGTGCGGATGAAGTCGGAGAACGAGACGCCGTCCCGCCAGGCGACCCCGAGCGCATTCGCCGTCCGCCGCAGCCTCGCCAACGCCTTCGGGTCGGCCTTCGGCAGCGTCCGCAGGACGCCGACGCGCGCCCCCAGCATCAGCTCCGCCGCGGCCTGACCGGTCATCAGCGAGATCTGCGCGTTCCAGCCCTCCACGGGGAGGGGCGCACGGAACGAGAGCTCGTACCCGTCGGGGCCGCGGTCGACGGTCTGCTCGGGGATCGGCAGGTTGATCCCGTCGCGATCGGCCTCACGCTCCTGGCGGAGGAGGCCGACTTCGCGCAGGAGCCGGAACGTCTCGTCGGGCGTGCCCTCGTCGAGATCGAGCTGAACCCCGG
Source organism: uncultured Gaiellaceae bacterium (assembly GCA_963802765.1). Classification (GTDB taxonomy): domain Bacteria; phylum Actinomycetota; class Thermoleophilia; order Gaiellales; family Gaiellaceae; genus Gaiellasilicea. The sequence goes on along the minus strand of CAWDJZ010000013.1, from coordinate 205,323 downwards.
CGTAGTCGAAGCGCGCGCGGCTGCGGACGAGCGCCCGGCGGACGGTGACGCCGGTTCCCTCTCCGCTCGAGTCGGCCTCCATCGTCCAGACGAGCGCCGGTCGGGTCTCGCCGGGCAGCAGGCTCCCGCCGCCCTCGGAGATCTGCGGCGGGTAGAGGCGCGCGTCTCGATCCGGTGCATAGAACGTCTGCCCGCGCACGTGGGCCTCCCGGTCCATCGGCCCGCCGGGCGTGACGAACGCGGCAACGTCGGCGATCGCATACCGCACGCGGTAGCCCGTGCCGTTGCGCTCGATGTGCATCGCCTGATCGAGGTCCATGGACTCGGGCGGGTCGAGCGTCACGAACGGGATCGCCGTCTCGTCCGCCTCGGGGAGCCGGGGTGAGCGGACGGACGCCTCCGCGTCGGCGAGGACGTCGTCCGGGAACCCGAGCGGCACGTCGAGGCTGTCCCGGAGCACCTCGAGCGCCGCGCCGATCTCGTCGGCGTCGGGTGTGGCCAGGCGGACGCGTCGCAGCGGCACGGGCGGAAACCTAAGCGAAGCTGCTTCCCTTCGAGCCGATGGTCCCTTAAGATGCTGCGCATGCCACGTTTCGTGATCGAGCGCAACTTCGGGGCGATCAGCGACGACGACATGCTCGCCGCGGCTGTCCGCTCGGACCAGGCGATGGAGCGATTTCCGGACATCGTGTGGGAGCACAGCCACATCGTCGCCACCGACGACGGCGAAATCCGCACCTTCTGCGTCTACGGCGCCCCAAGCGAGGAGATGATCCGCGAGCACGCGGTCGCGTTCGGGTCGCACACGATCACGCGGATCTACGAGCTCGTCGACGATGTGACGCCCGCCGAGGTCCGGCGGCGCGCAACGGCAACGGCCGCCTAGACGCTAGACGTCGACCAGCGCGTGCGTGAGCCGCGCATAGGCGATCGCGCGCGTCCGCGTCAGGCGCCGTCGGCGCTCGACGTCCTTGTCCTCGAGGAGCGCCAGGGCGCGGGTGAGCAGCGTCACGACCTGCTCCCATCCGTCTCGTTCGCCCGCCCAGGTCGCGGCGCGCTCCGCGAGCTCGACCGCCCTCGGCCGATCCTCTGTGCTCGCGCCCTCGCAGAGGTGGAGCGCGATCGCGCCGAGCTCCGGCCCAGACTCGAGGCCGTGAACCCGCTCGAGCGCCGCCGCCGCCCTGCGGTGGAGGTCGGCGCGCCGGCCTGGGCCGATGCTGCCGTAGACCGCGTCTCGCGTGAGCGCGTGCGAGAAGCGATAGCGGCCGCCGGCGCCGTCCTCGAGCAGCCCTGCCGCAGCCGCCTCGTCGAGCGCGTCGAGCAGGTCGTCGTGGGGAACGAGCAGCTCGAGCGGCGCGAGGTCGAACGACTCGCCGAGCACGGAGGCGCGTGTCAATGCTTCGACGCCTCGCGGTGAGAGTCTCGCGACGCGTGCGAGCACGACCTCGCTCACGCTCTCGGGTACAGCGGCCGCGTCGCGGTGTTCGGCGAGGTGGCGCGCGAGCTCGCGGACGAAGAAGGGGTTCCCGTCCGTGCGGTCGTGGATCCGGCGAGCGTCGGCGGTACCGTCGAGCAGCGCGGCGACCTCGTCGACGGAGAGCCCTTCGAGGGCGACGCGCTCGACATCGCAGTCACGGCGGAGATCGGCGATCGCCGCGAGGAGCGGCGTGCCGACCGCGTCCGCGTCACGGTAGGCGCCGAGCACGAGCAGCCGCTCTCCGGCCGCACCGCGCGCGACGCGGGCGAGCAGCGCGAGCGTGTTGCGGTCGGCCAGGTGGAGGTCGTCGAGCACGAGCACGAGCGGCCCAATCGCGGTTGCGGCGATCAGTCGCTCCTCGATCTCGTGCCGCTCGGACGCCCGATCTTCGATCGCCTCGGAGAAGGGCTCGTACGGGACCAGCGACTGCTCCTCGCAGGCGCCGTAGAGCACCGTCGCGCCGGCGGCGCCGGCCTCCGCGGCGAACCGCGCCGCCAGCCGCGACTTTCCGATTCCCGCCTCGCCTGCGAGCAGGACGACCTGGGCTGCGCCCCCGCCGCTGACGACGCGGTCCCAAGCAGTGTCGATCCGCCTCAGCTCGGCCTCGCGGCCGACGAACGCGGCTCGATCGGCACGCAACAGTCGAACCGGAAACAACGACGGCGTGGTGGCGCGTCCGCTGCGCAGGGCATCGGCCAGGGCCTGCGTCTCCTGCGACGGGCCGGTGTGGAGACGTGTGACCAGGCGGCTCCGCAGCTCGGCGTACTCGGCGAGCGCTGCGCTCCGGTCCCCCGCCGCGTCGAGCCGGCTCATCAGCGCGCGGTGGATCTCCTCCGAGAGCGGCTCGAGCACAGCCTGGCGGCGAGTCAGCGTGACGGCGCGGCGAAGGTCGCCTGCCTCGGCGGCGGCCGAGGCGAGCTCTTCGAGCAACGAGACGACGCGCTCGCGGTGTTCGTCCTGGGCCTCGATCGCCCATTCGTCGTCGACGCCGGGTAGCAGCGCGCCCTCGCACAGGGCGAGCGCCTCGTCGTAGCGTCCCTCCCCCCGCAGTCGCTCGGCCTCGAGGACGTCGACCCACGTGTCCGGGGCCAGCCCGACGCGTTCCCGCGTCGAGACGAGGGCATCGTCGCCGAGCGCGCGCCGGAGCGTCCAGAGTGCGCTGCGCAGGCTCCCGCGGGCGCTCTCGTCGAGCACGTCCGGCCAGAAGGCGGACGCCACCGCGGTCCGGGGATGAACGCCTGGACGGAGCGCCAGCCAGGCCAGGAGCGCACGCGGCCGACCTGGCGGAAGCGCGCGGCTCTTGCCGTCGACGTCCGCCGCGACTTCTCCCACGAGTCGCAGGCGCAGCATCGTCAAAGCGTACAACCTGACGATTGACGTTTCGTTGACGGTCGCCGTGACGGAGCGCTGACGCGGTCTTCCGAGGATGGGGCTTGTTCTGTTCCACGACCGCCAGGGAGGCGCAGATGGATCTGTACGTGATTCTCCGCCGCGACGGTTGGCGCTCCGCCGAGGAGCTCCAGGAGGCCGCGGCCCGTTCGACCGCGGAGGGCGAGCGGATGCCCGATGACATCCGCTGGATCCGCAGCTACGTGCTCGAGGAGGGGGAGGGCATCGGCACCGTGTGCATCTACGAGGCTTCCAGCCCCGAGGCGGTCCACGCGCACGCGGCGGCCGCCGGCCTGCCTGTTACCGAGGTGATCAAGGTCGTCGACACGGTGCTCGTCCGGCCCGACCCGGCCCCGGTCGCGGCGTAGCGGCTGGAGGGCGGACATCAACCGACGGATGTGAAAGGGGAGAGAAGAATGAGAAAGCGCGCATTCATCCTCGTCCTGGCGGTGCTGCCGGTACTCGCCGCGGTCGGGATCGCCACGGCAGGTGGTGCCTTCGACGGCGCCAAGCCCGCGACCGCAGCGTTCCACGACCTGGACAAGGCCAAAGAGGCGGGCTACTCGGTCCAGGTCTTCGACGCGGCCGGGATCACCTGCATCGCGCAGCCGGGTGAGGGCGCCATGGGCATCCACATGCTCAACCCGTCGCTGCTCGACGGGACGGTCGAGGCGACGGAGCCGGAGCTCCTCGTCTACGAGCCGAGGAATGACGGGACGTTGAAGCTGGTCGCGCTCGAGTACCTCGTCTTCCAGTCCGCTGGCAGGGGCCGGGCAGGCCGTCGCTCGTTCGGCCAGGAGTTCGACTTCGTCCCGGCCGGGAACCGCTACGGGCTGCCGCCGTTCTACGCGCTGCACGCGTGGCTCTGGAAGCCGAACCCGAGCGGGTCGCTGTACGCCTGGAACCCGAACGTCGACTGCAGCTAGGGCACGTCACTAGCCGGTCAGCGCCAGGCGACGGCCTCGGCGCTGACCGGCAGCGTGACCGAGCGGAGGCTGCTGCCGGTCCTGTCGTAGCGCTCGAGACTCGCGACGTCGAGCACGTCGACGGCGACGCCGCGTGCCAGCGCCAGGAAGCGTTCGTCGGGCGACCAGGCGAACCCGCGGACGTCGCGGAGGTGTTGCGGCAGGTTCACCTGGCTGCCGTCGCTGCGCAGGATCACATCGGGAGTCTGCGTCACGTAGGTCCCGCGCACGCTCGCGGCAATCGTGCCGCCGGTGATACGGAAGTACGGCTGCGCGTCCGAGAGCCGCCCCAGCTCGAAGAACGCGATCGTGCCCAGCGGTCCGAGGCCCTCGAAGCGCCCGCCGAGCCGGATCGACAGCGACACGGCCGTCTGCGTCGGCGAGAGCCAGGCGAGGCCGTCGATGAGGGCGCGAAGCCGCGTAGGGCCGTCCGGCACTCTCGGGTGTCGCCGAGCCGCACGCTCGAGCTCGGCCTTTGAGATCAACGTCACGGCGCACGGCTCGGGCTCGGCGCACGGGCGGAAGCGGACGATCGCGCCCTCGTGCGCGGCCGTGAGCGTGCCGTCGGGTCGCCACGCCGGCTCGCAACCGGGAGTGAGACGCTGAAGCTCACCGTCCCCGGTGGACACGACCTCGATCCCTCCGCCGACGCAGCGTGCGGCAAGACGCCGATCCGGCGAAGCCGCACCCGCGGGAACGCACGCCTCGTCGACTCCGACGCGCTCGAGCGAGGGCAGTGCGAGCCGCTCCGTCCGGCAGCCGTCGCCGGAGAGGACGAGCTCGCCGCGGACACCGAGCTGCGAGAGCCGGGCGACGAGCTCCTGGCGGTCGGCCAGCGCCTCCGGCTCCGGATCAGGTGCGTCTCCGGCGCCCCGGACCGCGTCGACGACCGCCACGGCGACGACTGCCGCGAGCGCCGCCACCGCGACTGCCTCGAGCTTCCCTACGAGGCGGCCTCCACCGTCGGCGCCGCGTGCAATTGCTCGCCGAAGCGAGCTCGCCGGACGAACTGGCCGATCCCCGGTCTTGCCACCACCTCACCGCCGTCCACGATCACGTTGCCGCGCAGCAGCACGGTCTCGATATCGCCGACGACCTCGGTTCCTTCGTAGAGGTTGTAGTCGGTCTTCGACTCCTGGCGAGCTGCGGTGATCAGGTGCGGCTTCTCCGGGTCGAAGACCACGATGTCGGCATCCGAGCCGACGGCGATCGTGCCCTTGCGGGGATAGAGGCCGAAGAGCTTGGCCGGATTCGTGCAGAGCAGCTCGACCATCCGGTTGAGGCCGATCCGGCCCTCGCGCACGCCGAAGTGGTGGATCATGTGGAGCCGGTTTTCCAGGCCAGGCCCGCCGTTCGGGATCTTCGAGAAGTCGTCGCGGCCGAGCGTCTTCTGGCCGTCCCAGAGGAAGGCGCAGTGGTCGGTCGAGATCGCGCTGAGCGTGTCGCGCCGCACGGCCTCCCAGAGCACCTCCTGATTGGCCGCGTCGCGGGGCGGCGGCGTGTAGACGAACTTCGCGCCCTCGAAGTCGGGCCGCTCGAGGAAGGTGTAGTCGACGAAGAAGTACTGCGTGCACGTTTCGCCCCAGACGTCCCAGCCCTTCTCCCGCGCGAGCAGGATCGGCTCGACCGCTTCCTTGCAGGAGACGTGGACGACGTAGAGCGCACAGCCGGCGACGCGGGCGAGCTGGATGGCGCGGTTCGTCGCCTCCCCCTCGGTCTCGGGCGGGCGCGTCAGCGCGTGGTACTTGGGCTCGGTCTTCCCGTCCGCGAGCGCCTGCTTGACGAGCACGTCGATCGCATCACCGTTCTCGGCGTGCACCATCACGAGCGCTTTGGTCGCTGCGGCGACCTCCATCGTCTTGAAGAGCGTCTCGTCGTCGACCATCAGCGCGCCCTTGTAGGCCATGAAGAGCTTGTACGACGTGACTCCCTGGTCGGGCAGCGACGCGAGCTCCTCCAGCGAGCCGCCCTCCTCGAGGTCGGTGACCGCGATGTGGTAGCCCATGTCGATCACCTGCTTGCCTTCGGCCTTCGACTTCCAGTCGGCGAGTGCGTCGGCGAAGCTCGACCCCTGCGGCTGGATGCAGAAGTCGACGTGGCAGGTGGTGCCGCCGCGCGCCGCGGCGCGCTGTCCCGACTCGACGTCGTCGATCGTGACGGTGCCGCCGAACGGCATGTCGAGGTGGGTGTGCGGGTCGACCGCGCCGGGGAGGACGTACTTCCCCGCCGCCTCGACGACCTTGTCGGCGGAGAGGTCGAGCGATTCCCCGATCAGGGAGATCCGCTCGTTCTCGATGAAGATGTCGGCGACGTAGTCGTCGGCGGCCGTGAGCACGCGGCCTCCCTTGATCAGAACAGACATGAGCAGATCTCCCTTCTCGGTTCGTCGTGTTACTCGCCGGCTGTGCTATTCACCACCCTCGGTCACCTCGACCTCGGGCGCCTCCCAGTCGGCGCCGTTCACGTCGACGCCGTCGTCCTCGAGTGCGGCGACCGCTGCCTCCGCGAACTCCGTCGTGTAGACGCCTTCGCCCGGATCGTTCTTGACGATGTTGTAATCCTGGGCGATCTGCGCCGTCGTGTCGTAGTCGGCCTCGTTCATGACCCCGATCCCGCTCTCGTTCGGCCAGATCAGCTTGTTGATCTCGTTCATCTGCCAGCGCTGGTGGCCCTCACCCAGCGTCGGGCCCTCGTCGAGGACGTACTGGACGCATTCGTCGGGATTGTCGCGGCAGTAGATCCAGCCTCTGAAGGACGCCTTCAGGAAGCGCGTCGCGATGTCCTGGTTGGCCTCGTCCGCGATCCAGTCCTCGCGGACGAAGATCCCGTCCTCGAGCGCGCCCGTGCCGAGCTCCGACATCTGGAAGACGTTCAGCTCGTCCAGCGTGTAGAGCTCGCCTGTATCTGGATTCTTCGTCTCGAGCACCTGCGCGAGCTCGTTGTAGGTCATCGCCGCGGCCGCGTCGACCTCGCGGTTGAGGAACAGGTTCATGTCGAACGGCTGCGCCACGATCTCCGCGTCGGCCTGCGGGTCGATGTCGTTCTTCGTCAGCGCTGCGAAGAGCTTGTGCTCGTTTCCGCCGAGCCACACGCCCACCTTCTTGCCGCGCAGCTTCGTGATGTCGTCCAGCCCGCTGTCGGCCCACGTGATCTCGGTCATCCCGGAGCGCGCGAACACCTGCGCGATGTTGACGATCTCGCCGCCCTGGTCGCGCGTGGCGAGCGTGTTGTCGAGCCAGTTGATCCCGAACTCCGCCTGGTTGCCGAGCACGACCTGCTCGGGGACGATGTCCGGGCCGCCCGGCTTGATCGTCACGTTCAGGTTCTCGTCGTCGTAGTACCCCTGCTCGAGCGCCGCGTAGTAGCCGGCGAACTGCGCCTGCGTGACCCACTTCAGCTGCAGCGTCACGTCGGCCGCCGCCGCTTCCGCAGCCGTCTCAGCTGCTGTCGTCTCCGCCCGCCTCCTCGTCGTCTCCGCCGCAACCCGCCGCGAGCAATGCGAGCGCGACCACTGGCAGTGCCAGCCACCAGAATCTGCGAACACTCACCAACGATCCTCCTCCTTCGTTCCTTCTCATTCGACCCGTGCCGATGGATGCCAGGTCATGGTCAGGCGCTCCGCCAGCGCCACTGCCGCGTAGAACCCGATCCCGAGCACGCTCGCCACGACGATCGCCGCCCAGGCCTCCTCGAAGGCGAAGATGCCTGCCGACCGCCTGATCAGGATTCCGAGCGCCTCCTGTGAACCTCCGAAGTAGTCACCGACGATCGCGCCGATCATCGCGAGTACGGTCGCGATCTTCAAGGCCGCGAAGATGAACGGCAGCGCATGAGGGATCCGGACGCGGCGGAAGATCTCCAGCTCGCCTGCTGCATAGGAGCGCATCAGCTCGATCGAGCTCGGCCGCACCGACGTCAGTCCCCGCAGCGTGTTCACGAACACCGGGAAGAAGCAGAGCACGGCCGCGATCACCATCTTCGAGAGCGGATTGAGGATGCCGAACCAGTTGTTCGTGATCGGCGCGAAGGCGATGATCGGGATCGCGTTCGCCGCGATCGCGTAGGGCATGATCGCCCGGCCGAGCGTGCGGAAGCGGGCGAGCAGGAGGGCGAGCAGGATCCCGATCGAACAGCCGATCACGAAGCCGCCGAGCGCCTCCTTGAACGTGAACCAGCCGGCGCTGAGGAAGGTCTCGCGGTCGTCCCAGAGCGTCTGGAGGATGTCCGAGAGCGGCGGGAGCAGGAAGCGCTCGACGTCGAGCCCGCGCGTGTAGCCCTCCCAGAGCGCGATCCCGAGCAGGAAGACGAGGACCGCCGGGCCCCAGTCCCGGAGCCGGCGCAGCACCGGACTGGCGGCGGCCGTCAAAGGCCCTCCTCCGCGACGATCAGCTGCTCCTCGTCGACCGCCTCGTCCACCTCGAAGCCGCCGCCGGCGCGCAGCAGCCGCCGCACGTCGCGGATCAGCTCCGCAAAGCGCGGCTCCTCGCGCGTCCTCGAGGTCCGCGGCTGCGGCAGGTCGACGTCGACGATGCCGGTGATCCGCCCGGGCCGCGGCGACATGACGACGATGCGCGTCGACAGGAAGACGGCCTCGGAGATCGAGTGGGTGACGAAGATCACGGTCGAGCCGCTCGCCTTCCAGATCCGCAGCAGCTCGATGTTGAGCCGTTCCCGCGTCATCTCGTCGAGCGCGCCGAACGGCTCGTCCATGAGCAGGAGCGGCCGGCGAGAACGAGAGCGCCCGCGCGATCGACACCCGCTGCTGCATGCCGCCGGAGAGCTGCCAGGGGTGGTGCGACTCGAAGCCGGTCAACTCGACCAGCTCGACCATCTCCGCGACGCGCTCACGGCGGCGCTCGCGGCTCCAACCCGCCAGCTCGAGCGGCAGGCCGATGTTCTTCGCGACTGTCCGCCATTCGAACAGGACGGAGTCCTGGAAGACGATGCCGTAGTCGCGGTCGACCCGGGCCCGAGCGGCGGTCTTGCCGTTCACCTCGACCGTGCCCGACGAGGGCTGGATCAGGTCGCCGACGACGCGGAGCAGCGTCGACTTGCCGCAGCCGGAGGGGCCGATCAGCGACACGAACTCGCCCGGGCGGATCTCGAGGTCGACCTCCTGGAGCGCGGTCACGCCGCCCTTGCCGAACTGCTTGGTGACCTCCTCCAGCCGCACGACCGCCGTTGCGTCGGTCATGCGACGTGCTCCGGCGCTTTCCGGACGACGAGCTTCTCGACGCCGGCAATCGCGAGGAAGAAGAGGATGCCCAGGGCGGCCGCGACGAGGTTCGTCGCCCAGAGCCGGGTCGGCGCGCTCGCGTAGTACTGGTTGAAGTTGAGGATCGCGCCGCCGAGCCCGTCCTGGATCGAGGCCGGCAGCTCGCCGATGATCGCGCCGACGACGCAGGCGGTCGCGCTCACCTTGAGCGCGGCGAACAGGTACGGCAGCGAGGCGGGTACGCGCACCTTCCAGAGCACATCCCAGGTGCTCCCGGCGTAGGAGCGCATCAGCTCGAGCGCGCGCGGATCGGCCGATCTGAGCCCGCGTAGCGAGTTGATCGCGACCGGGAAGAAGGTGAGGAAGGCGGCGATCACCGCGACCGCGCCCCAGTCGCGGAAGCCCGCAGGCAGCTTCGGGTTCACCCAGACCACGACCATCGGCGCGACGGCGAGGATCGGGATCGTCTGCGAGGCGACGATGTACGGCAGGAAGCCGCGCTCCAGCACGGACGAGTGCGCGAGCAGAACCGCGATCGCGAAGCCGAAGGTCGCGCCGAGCAGGAAGCCCACCGCCGCCTCCTTCGCCGTGAAGAGCGCGGCGTCGAGGAGCACGTCGATCAGGAGGGGGCCGTTGCGGCGGGAGGGCTCGAACAGGGTCGAGACGATGTCGTGCAGGTGCGGCAGCGTGCGGTCGTTGACCTCGAACGACCCGAGCCGGAAGCCGGTCGTCTCTCCGACCCACTTGAACCCCTCCCAGAGCGCCCAGAGCACGCCGAGCACGGCCACGAACAGCCCGACCTGGGTCGCGGCGGCGCGGATGCGCTCCCCGCTCTCCCTCGGCGGGCGGTTCACCGCTACGGTCGCAGCCGTCACTGCGTAGTGCTTACCACACACCCGGTCGGCGGGAGTTAGATTCCGCGCGTGGCCCTCGATCCCGCCAGAACCGTCGCCGAGCTGCGCGAGCTGCAGGAGCTGACGGGCGACGAGAACGGCGCGCAGCGGGTCGCCTGGACGGACACCTGGGTGACGGCGAGGGAGTGGCTCGGCTCGAAGCTCGAGGGCCTGCCGCTCGAGTACGACGTCGACGAGGCCGGGAACCAGTGGTGGACGCTCCGCGGTGAGTCCGATCGCGCCGTCCTGCTCGGCGGTCACATCGACTCCGTCCCGAACGGCGGCTGGCTCGACGGCTGCCTCAACCTGATGGCCGCGGTCGAGGTGCTGCGCCGGATCGCCGGGGAGGGGACGCCGCCGGTCACGGTCAGGCTCGTGAGCTGGGCCGACGAGGAGGGTGCGCGCTTCGGCCGCTCGCTCTTCGGCTCCTCGGCCGCCGCCGGCTCGATGTCGGACCAGGACGAGCTGCGCGAGCTGCAGGACCGCGACGGGATCGGGCTTCCCGAGGCGCTGCATGCGCACGGGGTCGACCTGAACGGTGCGATCGAGGCCCGCGCCCAGCTCGAGAGCGCCGCCGCCTACCTCGAGCTGCACATCGAGCAGGGTCCCGTGCTCGAGTCGCTCGACCTGCCCCTCGGCGCGGTCCTCGGCACGTACGGCGTCGAGCGCCACCGGATCACCTGGCGCGGCCAGGCCGCCCACGCCGGCTCGACCCCGATGGACCAGCGGCGCGACGCGCTCGCCGGGGCCGCCAAGCTCGCGCTCGAGCTGCGCGAGATCGCCGCCCGCGTCGGCGACGGGGCCGTGCTCACGAGCGGCAATGTCACCTGCAAGCCGGGCATCGTCACCTCCGTCGTCGAGACGGCCGAGCAGCTGCTCGACATGCGCCACCTCGACGCGGGCAAGCTCGCCGCGATGTGGGAGCAGGTGCGCGAGGCGTGCGAGCGCTTCGCCCGGGAGGAGAGCCTCGAGGTCGAGTACGAGAAGATCTGGTCGATCGAGCCGATCCTGTTCGACGAGACGCTGATCGGCTTCGCCGACGAGGCGATCCGCGAGGTCGCGGGGACGTCGCACAAGCTCCCCAGCGGCCCGCTCCACGACGCCGCCGAGGTCTCCCGGGCCGGCGTGCCGACGGTGATGCTCTTCGTCCAGAGCCTGCGCGGCCTCAGCCACACGAAGCTCGAGGACACGAAGCCGGAGCACCTCGAGCTCTCAGTCCAGGCGCTCGACCGCCTCGCGACGAAGACCGTGGCCTGGGTGGCGGAGACTGCCGTCTAGAACGTTGCCACGCGCCCGGATTCGCGCGAGAATGCCTCTTTCCCTGCCACGAGCCCCGGGGGTTCCATGCTCAGCTTCGGCGTCACCGTCCTCCCGATCCGCCCTACCAGCGCCTGATCGAGCTGACGAAGCTGGCCGAGGACCAGGGCTTCGAGTACGGCTGGACCTACGACTCGCACGTGCTCTGGCAGGAGTCGATGCCGGTCATGGCCCTCCTCGCCGACCAGACGACCAAGATCAAGCTCGGCCACATGGTCACGAACCCGGCCATCCGCGACCCGACCGTGCTCGCGAGCGCGTACGCGACGCTGCAGGACATCTCGAACGGCCGCATGATCATGGGCGTCGGCCGCGGCGACTCGTCGGTGCGCTACGTCGGCCGCAAGCCGATGAAGGTGGCCGACTTCGAGGAAGCGCTGAAGATGATCAAGCCGTTCATGAACGGCAAGGAGGTGCGCTGGAACGACAAGGACCTCCAGCTCAAGTGGGTGCGGCCCGAGTTGCCGGAGATCGAGATGCACGTCGCCGGCTACGGGCCGAAGGCGCTCGCCGTCGCCGGCCGTCAGGGAGACGGCGTGATCATCCAGCTCGCCGACCCGGACATCATCCAGTGGATCATGGCGACCGCACGCCAGGCGGCCGAGGAGGCCGGCCGCGATCCGGCCGCGCTGAAGTGCATCGTCAGCGCGCCCAGCCACATCTCCGACGACCTCGCCGACGCGCGGGAGCAGGTGCGCTGGTTCCCGGCAATGGTGTCGAACCACGTCCAGGACCTGATCGACCGTTACGGCACCGACGGCTCGGTGATCCCGCAGGCGCTGACCGACTACGTCGAGGCGCGCAAGTTCTACGACTACAACGAGCACTCGCGCGTCGGCGCACGGCACGGCGAGTTCGTCACCGACGAGATCTGCGACCGCTTCTGCGTGCTCGGCAACGCGGAGCAGGCGATCGCGAAGCTGAAGGAGCTCGAGTCGATCGGCGTCGACCAGTTCAACATCTACCTGATGACGAAGGGCCAGGAAGAGACGCTCGAGGCCTACGGCAGCGACATCCTCCCGCGCTTCGCAGGAGTCGCGGCGTAGAGGCGCGAGCGCAAGAGGAGCTGCGGCGCCGCTGGGACGCGGCGGCGGTCGGCTGGGAGGCCGAGCGGGAGACGGTCGCGGCGGCGATGGCGCCTGTCACCGAGGCGCTCGTGACGGCGATCGAGCCGCAGTCGACCGACGTCGTGCTCGACCTCGCCGCGGGGACCGGCGAGCTGGCCGAGGCGCTCTCCGGCCGGGTTGCGAAGGTGATCTCCACGGACCTCTCGGCGGTGATGGTCGAGGCGGCGCGCAGGCGCGGCGTCGCGGGCACGGAGCACCGCGTGATGGACATGCAGGCGATCGATCTGCCGGACGCGAGCGTCGACGCCGTCGTCTGCCGGTTCGGCTACATGCTCGCCCCCGATCCGGCGCTCGCCCTGCGCGAGACACGACGGGTGCTCAGGCGCGGCGGCCGGCTCGCGTTCGCCACGTGGGCGCCCGCTATGCGGAACCCCTGGGCGACGGCGTATGGGCCGGTCCTGATCGAGCGCGGGCTGCTGGAGCCGCCGAAGCCGGGAGAGCCCGGGCAATTCGCCCTGGGTGAGCCCGAGCGGATCGAGGCCCTCGTACGGTCCGCGGGGTTCGACGAGGTCGCCGTGCGGGAGGTGGCGGTCGAGTACAGCTTCGCCGACTGGGACGAGTACCGTCGCGTCGTCACGAGCCTTGCTGCGTCGCTGCGGACCGTGCTGGCCGGGCTCGACGACGAGACCCGTGCCGAGGTCGACGACGCCGCCCGGCGGCGGGTCGACGCGTTCCAGACGGGCGAAGGGCTCGTCCTGCCGGGCGTCGCGCTCGTGACGCGCGCCGTCTAGAGGATCGTCTTGCCGAGGGCGCTCGCGACGAGCTCGACGGCGAGCGAGGCGGTCGCGTTCTCCCGGTCGAGGATCGGATTCACCTCGACCACCTCGAGCGACGTCAGCAGGCCCGACTCGGCCACGAGCTCGAGCGCGAGGTGCGCCTCGCGGTAGGAGAGGCCGCCGCGGACCGGGGTGCCCACGCCGGGGGCGACTTCCGGGTCGAGCGCGTCCATGTCGAACGAGACGTGCACGAAGCCCGGCCCCGCGATGTGCGTCAGAGACTCCCGGATTGCACGTTCGATCCCGACCCGGTCGATGTCGCTCATCGTGTACGCCCTGATTCCGAGCTCCCGGATCTCGGCGCGCTCGCGGGCATCCACGGCGCGCAGCCCGACGAGGGCCACGCGTTGCCGGTCGACCGCAGGGAGCGTCCAGGCCTCGCTCTCGAAGCGGCCGTTGGCGAGCCCGACCGCCGCCGCCAGCGGCATCCCGTGCACGTTCCCGCTCGGCGAGGTCTCGGGCGTGTTCAGGTCTCCGTGCGCGTCGATCCAGAGGACGCCGCCCAGGCCGCGCGCGCGGGCCAGTCCACCGAGCGTGCCGAGCGCGACCGAGTGGTCGCCGCCGAGCACGAGCGGCAGAGCACCATGCTCGAGCGCCTGCCCGACGAGGCGTGCGACCTGCCCGGCCGCAGCCTTGATCTCCGGCAGGTAGCGGGCGCTCTCGTCGGTCTCCTCCGTCGCCTCGAGCACGGCGGTCTCGACGTCGCCCCAGTCGAGGCACTCGTAGCCGATCTGGCTCAGTCGTTCGTGCAATCCCGCGTACCGGATCGCCGACGGGCCCATGTCGACGCCACGTCGGCCGGCCCCGAGATCGAGTGCCGCGCCGATGATCGCGACCTGCTTGGCTCAGTCCACGACGCGGAAGGCTACTCGGTGGGCAGGGCGGCAACCGCAAGAGGATTTGCGACGGCAAGCATGGGACTCCTAGCCGGGGGCCGGTCGGAGGAGCGGCGGTGGCGGCCGTGCCCAGTGCCGAAGCGGTTGCGCAGCTCGGCGATGCCGATCACGGCCTCGTGCATCCCGCGGAGCACCTTGCGGATCAGCGAGCTCGCCGAGGGCGACCGCATTGCCGGCCGACCGCGAGCCTGATGGAACTGGCGTGGGTGAGCCCTGCAGCGCCCTCGGCTAGGTCGCCGTGGTGCGGGACACGAGCACCTCGCCCGAGTCCGCCTCCGCAGGATGCGAGTCGACCGCGTGGACGCCACACCCGGACACGGTTCGACCGCGACAGTGCGGCTCCTCGGCGCCGGAATGGAGGGGATGGAGAGGACGGATCGGCGTTCCGCGAGGACGGCACCACGCTGCACGAGCCCCAGCCGTCGCTGCCGCTCGCGGGCGAGTGGACGCTGGCCGGCGTCTGCGAGTACCTCGGCGGGCTCGTCCTCTGGCCGGAGCCGCCGAAGTGGGACGTGGCGCTGCGCCTCCGTCGCTGGGCGTTCGAGTCTTCGGGCCTCGACCTCGCGCTCCGCCAGGCCGGTCGCCCGCTGCACGACGTGCTCGGGTCGAGCCGAAGACTGTGCGCTTCGTCAACACGCTCGGCCTCGGCCAGGAGCCGTCGATCGAGCCGGTGCGCCGGCGGCTCGCCGGCTCTCCCGGAGTCCGCTTCAAGCTCGACGCGGAGGCGAGCTGGGCCCCGGCGCCCGTCGACCAGGTCGTGGCGACCGGCGCGGTCGACACGATCGACTTCAAGGGCCAGTACGGCTTCGAGGTGAAGGATCCCGCGGCGCTGTGCGCGCTGTACCACCACCTCCTCGCCCCGTTCGTCCGGATGCCCACCGTCCCTGAGGACCACACCGCCTGCTCCAGCTCGCAGAGCGGTTCCGACCAGCGGCGAACGTGTGCCTCCCACGCGCCGATCCGCAGCGCCGAGGACATCGGCAGGACACCCTGGCCGCGCGCGTCGTAACGTCAAGCCCTTCCGGTCGCAGCCTGCACGCCTCTTGAGGTCTACGCGCCCAGCGGGAGCGGCGGCCGATGTACGGCGGCGGCTCGGGTTCAGCTGGCGAGGCCGCGGGCAGATCGAGCTCTCGACCGCGCTTTCCACGCTGACCCGCCCAACGACGTGGCGCCGGGCGCCTACACCGTGGACGACCCGCCGCGCTTCACATCAAAACGGTAGCGCTTCGCCGCGCTCGGCGGGTTTTGCTGGCGATGCTGCCGACCCGGAGAAAGCCGCAGGGTCGGCGTCACTTCGGCTGCCGACCTCTCCGCCTCCGTATTTGGAGTGCTCGTCACCCGACTCACTTCGGAGAGTTGATCCCGGCCATTCCGAGGCACTCCTACATGGCGAGGGCCGGACTTGAACCGGCGACACCACGGTTTTCAGCCGTGTGCTCTACCAACTGAGCTACCTCGCCTGAGCGACCCCAGTGTAGCCGGGTCGGCGTCGCGTAGATTGCGGCGGTGTCCGCCGATCGACGAGCCCGCTTCCGCGCGTTGCACGAGCGCGACGAGCTGTTCGTCATGCCCAATCCGTGGGACGTGGGCTCGGCGCGGCTGCTCGCGTCGTGCGGCTTCGAGGCGCTCGCGACGACGAGCGCCGGCTTTGCGTGGTCGCTCGGAAGGCTCGACCAGAACGTGTCGCGCGACGAGCTCGTCGCCCACGTCGCGGACCTCTCCGCCGCGACCTCCCTGCCGCTGAACGTCGACAGCGAGCGCTGCTTCCCGGAGGACCCGGGCGGGGTTGCCGCCACCGTTGGGCTGCTCGCCGAAGCCGGCGCGGCCGGCTGCTCGATCGAGGACTACGACCCGGCGACGGGCCGGATCGACGGTGTCGAGGAAGCGGCCGAGCGAGTCGCGATCGCCGCGGCCGCGGCCCGCGACATGCCCGAGCCGCTCGTCCTCACCGCGCGGGCCGAGAACCACCTCCACGGAGTCGACGACCTCGAGGACACGATCGCCCGCCTCCGCGCGTACCGGGACGCCGGCGCGGACGTGGTCTACGCGCCGGGGCTCTCGCGAGCTCGACGCGATCTCGGCCGTCGTCGAGGCGGTCGGCGTGCCGATGAACGTGCTCGCGCTGCCCCACGGTCCGAGCGTGTCCGAGCTCGCCTCGGTCGGCGTGCGGCGGGTCTCCACCGGCGGCTCGCTGGCGCGGTCGGCGTACGGCGCGCTCCTCGACGGCGCGGGTGAGCTGCGCGGCGAGGGGACCTCGCAGTACGCCCGGGCCGGCGCCTCGATGGACGCGCTCAGGGCTGCCTTCGAGGGCTAGACTCCGCCGCGATGAGCACGGAGACGACGCGGGAGCTTTGGGGCGGCGAGACGCGCAAGGCGGTGGCCAACTTCCCCGTCTCGGGCGAGCCGATCCCGGTCCCGGTCGCCCGCTGGCTGGGCCGGATCAAGGCGGCCGCGGCCCGTGCGAACGCCGAGCTCGGGCTCCTCGACGCCGACAAGGCGGAGCGGATCGCGGCGGCCGGCGACGCGATCGCAAACGGCGAGCACGACGATCAATTCCCCATCGACGTCTTCCAGACCGGGTCGGGGACGAGCTCGAACATGAACGCCAACGAGGTGATCGCTGTGCTCGCGGGCGAGGACGTGCACGCGAACGACGACGTCAACATGGGCCAGAGCTCGAACGACGTCTTTCCGTCCGCCGTCCACCTCGCTGCTCTGGACGAGATCGAGCACGACCTGCTGCCCGCGCTCGCGACGCTCGCCGCCTCGCTCGAGGCGAAGGCGGCGGAGTTCGACGACGTCGTCAAGTCGGGACGGACGCACCTCATGGACGCCGTACCCGTCACGCTCGGCCAGGAGTTCGCCGGCTACACGGCGCAGGTGCGCCAGGGGATCGAGCGGGTCGAGGGCTGTCGGACGCGGCTCGGGCGCATTCCGCTCGGCGGTACGGCCGTGGGCACCGGCCTGAACACGCATCCGGAGTTCGCCGCCAAGGTGCGCGACCTTCTCGCCGCCGAGACCGGTCTCCAGATCTCGCCGCCCGCGGACCCGTTCGAGGCGCAAGCCGCCCGCGACGGCCTCGTCGAGGCCTCCGGCACGCTCAAGGTCGTCGCCGTCAGCCTGACCAAGATCGCGAACGACCTGCGGCTGATGGGCTCGGGCCCGCGCGCCGGCCTCTCCGAGATCTTCCTGCCGGAGTTGCAAAAGGGCAGCTCGATCATGCCCGGCAAGGTGAACCCGGTCATCCCCGAGGTCGTCACCCAGGTCGGTGCCCAGGTGATCGGGAACGACCAGGCGATCGCGGTCGGCGGCCTGCAGGGCCACTTCGAGCTCAACGTCTTCGTCCCGATGATGGCCCGCAACCTGCTCGGCTCGATCCAGCTGCTCGCCTCGGCGTCGCGGCTCCTCGCGGAGAAGTGCGTCGACGGGATCGAGGCCAACCGGGAGCAGAACGAGCGCTATGCGGAGCTGACGCTCTCTGCCGCGACGGCGCTGAATCCGTACATCGGCTACGACAAGGCGACGGAGATCGTGAAGAAGGCGGCCGCGTCGGGCCAGTCGCTGCGCGAGGTCGCGCGCGCCGAGGGCGTGGACGACGCGATCCTGGACGAGGCGCTCGACTATCGCAAGATGGCGAAGCCGCACGGCGACGCGCCGACACAGGGCTAGCCCTTCTTCGGCTTGACCGGATGTGGCGGGGGCTCCTCAGCGGGCCCCCGCTCTGTCTGGGTCGCCGGCGGCTTGGGCGGGTTCGGCCGCTCCGACTCGCACGCCGCCCTCGCCTTCAGGGTCGCGCGGCTGCCGCGACCGCCGATCGCGCGCACCGTCAGGTTCGTGCAGCTCGTGATCCGGACGTTGAAGCGGCCGACGAAGGTGCCGTCCGCGCGGGCGATCGGGCCGGCGAAGCGCCGCCTGTTTCCGATCGTGGCGGTGAGGAGGACCGCTTCGCGCGGCCGGAAGCCGCTGCCCTTGACGACGAGCGGCGCGACCGAGTTGAGCTTCAGCGTCGCGGGACGCGGCTTCGCTCCCCACGCGGGGAGTGCAAGAGCGAGGATCGAGATGGCGAGACCAACGGCAAGTGTGGCGCGCATGCGTTCTCCTACCCACATCAAGCCACCACTCGTACCCACAGCGCACCCCGCAAAAGGGGGGTTCGGTAGGAATCAGTAGGAAATCGCGCCGCGGCCCGTTGTCGCGGCGTGGCGCTGCTCATCGGCCCGGTAGCTCGAGCGGACGAGCGGGCCGGCGAA
The DNA here is from genome assembly GCA_963802765.1 of uncultured Gaiellaceae bacterium. Classification (GTDB taxonomy): domain Bacteria; phylum Actinomycetota; class Thermoleophilia; order Gaiellales; family Gaiellaceae; genus Gaiellasilicea. The sequence continues at coordinate 187,018 of CAWDJZ010000013.1, read as the reverse complement.
GACGGAGCCGAAGCCCAGCGCCTCGCCCTGCTCGCGCAGCCACCGGAACTCGTCCGGGTGAACCCAGCGGTCGATGAGGGCGTGCTTCGGGCTCGGCTGCAGGTACTGGCCGATCGTGACGACGTCGACGCCGTGCGCGCGGAGATCGCGCATCGTCTCGACGACCTCGTCGTTCGTCTCACCGAGGCCGACGATGATCCCGGACTTCGTCAGCACGGAGTAGTCCGCGAGCTCCTTGGCCCGGCGGAGCAGCCAGAGAGCCTTGTCGTAGCTCGCCTTCGCCCCCCGCATCCGCCGGTGCAGGCGGCGGACCGTCTCGATGTTGTGGTTGAAGACCTCGGGGCGCGCCGCGAGGACGGTGCGCAGCGCCTCCTCCTCGACGTCGAGGAAGTCCGGCGTCAGCACCTCGACGCTCGACTCGGGCAGCTTCGCCTTGATCGCCCGGATCGTCGCCGCGAAGTGGCCGGCGCCCCGGTCGGGGACGTCGTCCCGGTCGACCGACGTGACGACCACGTGCTTGAGCCGCATCTGGGCAGCCGCCTGGCCGACGCGGAGCGGCTCCAGTGGGTCGGGGGCGTGCTCGGGCTTGCCCGAGTGCACGTAGCAGTAGCGGCAGGCGCGGGTGCACGTCTCGCCGAGGATCTGGAAGGTCGCTGTGCCCCGTCCCCAGCACTCGGAGATGTTGGGGCAGCGGGCCTCCTCGCAGACCGTGTGCAGCGAGAGGCCGTGCAGGAGCTTCTTGACGTCGAAGTAGCGCGAGTCGGCGCTCGGCGCGCGGACCTTCATCCACTCCGGCCGGCGCGGCCGCTCGGCGACGGGAAGCGACGTCTCCATCACGCGCACCCTAGCGGCGGGCCGCCAGCTGCCCGTGCACGGGCTGCGGCCAGAGGCCGTGGCCGGCGTCGGCGGGGAGCTCCTCCAGCTCGAGCTCGAACACCTCGGCGAGCGCCGCGAGCGCGGGTACGCGCACCTCGTCGACGGTGACCGGGCGGCCGAGCTCCTTCGCGATCGTCGTGAACGCCGCGTCCTCGAGCCCGCACGCGGTGATCCACTGCGTGAACGGCGCCGGGTCGAGATCGACGTTGAGCGCGTAGCCGTGGGTGGTGATCCATTTCGAGATGTGGATCCCGATGCTCGCGATCTTCCGCGGCGGCCCGCCGCCCCTGGCCGCGCTCGGCTCCCGCCGGGCGGAGCCCGGCTCCGCCGAGCGCTCGCGCCGCTGGACTGCGCTCTCCTCGGGGGGCCGTGCTAGCGCACTGTCCCCCCTCGGGACGCTTGCCAGCGGCGCGCCAGGAACGGCGGGTGCCCTGGTCAGCCAGACGCCGGTCAGCCCTTCGATCCGTTGCCCTTCTAGTCCGAACGCTGCAAGCGTTCGGACCAGCGCCTCCTCGAGGTCGCGGCAATAGCGCTTCACGTCCAGCCCGTGCCGGTTCAGGTCGAAGATCGGGTAGCACACGAGCTGCCCCGGCCCGTGGTAGGTCGACTTGCCGCCACGGTCGGTCTCGACCACCTCGACCTCGGCCCCTTCCGGGATGTGGAGCTCGGAGGCCTCCGTGCGCCGGCCCGTGGTCACGGTCGGCGGGTGCTCGAGCACGAGGATCGTGTCGGGGATCGCCCCTTGCGAGACCGCCCCCGCAATGGAGTGCTGCAGCTCCCAGGCCTCGTTGTAGGGGACGAGGCCGAGGTTCATCACATAGGCGCCCTTCATGCGCCTCCCAGGGTAATCGTGCCGGCTGCCACGCCGTCGAACAGCTCCAGCCAGGCGGCGACGGGATCGCCGAGCTCGACCGCCGCGGCCCGGTCGTGCGGCGCGAGCACCGCGTGCCACGAGAGCGCCCGCACGAGCGTGCCGAGCAGGTAGCCGTCCTCGAACGCCCTCCGAAGCGCGGCAGGTGGCCCGAACTGCGTGAACGGCTCCAGGTACGCGTCCCGGAGCCGCTCGACCTCCGGCGAGCCCGGCGCCGCGCCGACGCGCTCGGCGGCGAACCGAAGCGGCAGGACCGGGCCGACGAACGGATGGGATACGACCGCTTCGGCCCAGTCGAGGAGGCGAACGTGGCCGTCGCGGATGAAGAAGTTGCCGTCGTGGGCCTCGGTGTGGACGATGGTTTCCGGGATCATTCGGCCGAGCCCGTCGATCGCCTGACGGACCGCCGCCGCCCGCCGCCCGTGGCCGGGCAGCTCCGCCGACAGCTGCTCGAGCATCTCGGGGCGCGCGTCGATCGTTCCGAGTACGAGCGCCTCCGCTGCGTTCGGCGCCAGGTCGATCTGCAGCTGGGCGTACTCGGCGAGCAGCTCCTCCCAGGAGGGCGCCGGTCCGCCTTCGTCGAGCTGCGTGCGGAGGCGGCGACCGGCGTCGCGCGTGAGCAGGCGCGGCCCCTCGAACGCGATCACCTCGGGGAGCAGATCCGGCCGGCGCCGGGAGAGCGCCGCCGTCAGCGCCGGCTCGAACGCCAGCGACGGCGGGTCCTCCTTGAACCACGCCTCCCCGTCGGTCGGTCGGCACGCGTGCGACGGCCGACCAGGCGCGGGCGAGCACGACCTCGACATCGCCGGTGCGGGTGACGTGCCGGTCGATCCACGCCGTCGCCTGGTCGAGCCACCCGGGCTCCTCCCAGGCCGGCCGCTCGGCTACCGCTTCTGGCCGCACATCCACCGGTGGCCCTCGAGATCCTCGGCCGTGGTCACGGGCGACTCAGTAGTCCGATTCGCCCCAGCTCTCGAGCTTCTCGCGCAGGTCGCGGAGGAAACGGCCTGCGAGGGCGCCGTCGACGAGCCGGTGGTCGTACGTCAGCGTCAGGTTCATCATCGGCCGGATCGCGATCACGTCCTGTCCCGCGGTCGTCCTGGACGACCCACGGCCGCTTCACGACCGCGTAGGTGCCGAGGATGCCGGCCTGCGGCTGGCTGATCACCGGCGTGCCGTGGAAGGTGCCGTAGCCGCCCGGGTTCGTGATCGTGAACGTGCCGCCCTGGACGTCGTCGGGCATCAGCTTCTTGTCGCGGGCGCGCTGCGCGATCTCGGCGACCGAGCGAGCCATCCCGAGCAGATTCAGCCCCTCGGTGTGCTTGACGACGGGGACGATCAGGCCCTTGCCGTCCGCCAGCTCGACCGCGAAGCCGAGGTTGACGTAGTTGCGCGTGACGATCTTGTCGCCGCGGATCTCGCCGTTGATCCAGGGGTACTGGCGCAGCGTCTCGACGGTCGCGCGGGCGATGAAGGAGAGGTAGGTCGGGTTGACGCCGTACGCGGCCTCGTACTCCTTCTTCAGCTTGGCTGCGGATCGCGACCACGCGCGACATGTCGACCTCGATCGCGCTCGTCACGTGGGCGGAGGTGTCGAGCGAGCGGCGCATGTGCTCCGCGATCCCCTTCCGCATCGCCGTCATCGGCTCGAACTGCTCGCCGGGGGCCGGTTCCGCCTCGGCGTGGGGTCGCGCAGGCTCCGCCTGCGCGATAGGCGTGGGTTGTGGCGCCGGAGGCGGGGCGGCCGCGGGTTCTGGCGTCGGTGCCGCTGGAGGTGTCGGAGCCGTGGGCTCTGCCGCCGGCTGCAGCCGGCGTAGCCTTCGTCGGAGCCGGCGCGCCAGCGCCGGACTCGACGAAGGCCAGAATGTCCTTCTTCGTCACGCGGCCGCCGGTGCCGGTGCCCTGCACGGCGCTCGGGTCGACGCCGTGCTCGCTCGCGATGCGGGCGACGACGGGCGAGACGAACGTGCGCCCGTTGCCGCCGTCCTGTGCGGCCGGGGCCGGTGCGGGAGGAGTCGAGGGTGTGGGCTCGGCTGTCTCGGTCGCCGCGGCCTCGGACGCGTCGGCGGCGGCCTGCGTGGCCGGCTCGGGAGGCGCTTCGGCCGGGGCCGGCTCGGCGACCTCGGCTCCTTCGGGCGCGATCACGGCGAGGACCGTCCCGACCTCGACCGTCTCGCCCTCCTGCACCATGATCTTCGCGACGACGCCGTCGCCGGGGCTCGGTACCTCGGTGTCGACCTTGTCGGTCGAGATCTCGAGCAGCGACTCGTCGGCGGCGATCTTCTCGCCTTCCGACTTGAGCCACTTCGTGATCGTCCCTTCGGAGACGGACACGCCCATCTGAGGCATGACGACGTCGATCTGTGTTCCGGTGGCCATCGCCCCTCCTAGTGTCCTAGTACTCCGCCAACTCTCGAAGTCCCTTCACGACGTCGTCGACCTGCGGGATGAACGCTTTCTCGAGCACAGGCGAGAACGGCACCGGGCAATCGGGCGCCGCGATCCGCTTCACCGGCGCGTCGAGGTCCTCGAAGGCCTCCTCGGCGATCGTCGCCGCGATCTCGCCGCCGAAGCCGCCGCTGCGGTTGTCCTCGTGCAGCACGACAACCTTCGACGTCTTGCGCACGCTCTCGAGCACGGCTTTCTTGTCCCACGGCATCACCGAGCGGAGGTCGACGATCTCGACCGAGACGCCGTCACCCTCGAGCGCCTTCGCGGCCTCGTCGGCCGTGTAGACCATCGCGCCCCACGTGATCACCGAGACGTCGTCGCCCTCGCGATGGAGGCGCGCCTTGCCGATCGGCGTCACGTAGCGCTCGTCGGGCACCTCTCCCTTGATCCGGCGATAGAGGTGCTTGTGCTCGAAGAAGAGGACGGGGTTCGGGTCCTCGATCGCCGCGACGAGGAGCCCCTTCGCGTCCTCCGGCGTCGCCGGGCAGACGCACTTCAAGCCCGGGATGTGCGCGAACGAGCTCTCCGGGTTCTGGGAGTGGAACGGCCCGCCGGAGAAGCCGCCGCCGGAGGGGAGCCGGACGACGATCGGCACCGGCGTGCCCACGCGGAAGCGCTGCTTGGCGGCGACGGTGACGAGGTGGTCCCAGCCGCAGGAGATGAAGTCGGCAAACTGCATCTCGGCGACCGGCCGCATCCCCATCATCGAGGCGCCTGTGGCGGCGCCGAGGATCGCCGTCTCGGCGAGCGGAGAGTCGATCACCCGCCAGGGCCCGAACTCCTCCTGGAAGCCGAGCGTCACCTTGAAGGCGCCGCCGTAGACGCCGACGTCCTCGCCGATCACGAAGACGCGGTTGTCGCGTCGCATCTCCTGCCGGAGCCCGTCGCTGATCGCCTGGAGGTAGGTCTTCTCGGCCATTACTTGTGGTGGGGGGTGTCGAGGTCCTCCGGCGTCGCGTAGACGCCGTCGAGCAGCGTCGCCGGGTCGGGCTGCGGCGACTCCTCGGCCCGCGCGAGCGCATCGTTGAGGAGCTTCTTGACCCTCCCGGCGATCTCGTCCTCCTCCTCGTCCGTGAGCTCGGCGTTGTTGCGCAGCCAGCTCCGGAACCGTTCGATCGGATCGTGCTTCGCCCACTCCTCGAAGAGCTCCTTCGGCACGTAGAACGCGTCGTCGTGGACCGCGTGGCCCTCCATGCGCAGGGTCTGGAGCTCGAGCAGCGTTGGGCCTCCGCCCTCGCGCGCCTTCTCGATCGCGCGGCGCGCCTCGCGGTAGACGGCGAGGACGTCGGTGCCGTCGACGACGACGCCCTCGAAGCCGTAGGCGGCGGCACGGTCGGCGAGGTGCTCGACCGCGTAGCCGAGGTGCGTTGGCGTCGAATAGGCCCACTGGTTGTTGTCGCAGATGAAAACGACCGGGAGGCCGCGGACGCCGGCGAGGTTCATCGCCTCGTGCGCATCGCCGCGCGCCGACGCGCCCTCGCCGTACCAGCCGACCGCGACGCGCTTCTCCTCCCGGATCCGGAAGGCGAGCGCGCAGCCGACGGCGACGGGGAGCATCGCCGGCAGGTGGCTGACCATTGCAATCATCCCGAGCTTCGCATCGGCCATGTGAACGTTCCCATCGCGCCCGCGCGTCGGGCCGTCCTCGCGGCCCATGTACTGGGCGAAGATCCGCCACGGCTCGACGCCGCGGGTGACGTGCACGCCCATGTCGCGGTGGAGCGGCGTGCCGACGTCGTTCGGCCCCATCGCTGTCGCGACGCCGACCGCAGCGCCCTCGTTGCCGCGCCCGGTATAGAACGAGCCGGGGATCTTCCCCTGCTTGTAGAGGATGTGGCCTCGTTCCTCGATCCCGCGCGTGACGAGCAGATTGCGGTAGATGCCGAGCAGGTCCTCGCGGTCGAGGCCCGCCTCCCTCACTTCGTGCAGCGAGCCGACCGGCTCCGCCTCGCGTACCGCCATGCCTATCCACTCCCGTCGAGGTTGGGGGACGGCCTGCACTCTAACGAGCGCCGAAGTCGTCAGGGTACGCAGTCGCGTCCCGCTTCCATTTGTGCGGGCGTGGTGTGAGAATCGGCCGGTGCTGGAGTTCTGGTCACCTCGCGTCGACCGCAGCCGCCGCCGGCGTGACGTGCCGGCGATCGTGGAGGCGCTGCGGAGCGGGGGCGTCCGCAGTCGCCGCGCCGCCGCGAACGCCCTCGTCGCGATCCCCGACGCACGGGCGACCGATGCGCTCGTGGCCGGACTGGGGGACGACGACGAGCTCGTGCGCACGAACTCCGCGCTCGCGCTCGGAGAGCTGACCGGGCCACAGTCGGCCGGGGAGGTGCTGAAGTCCCGCGGCGCCCTCGTCGACGCGTTGCGGGACCCGGAGCCCCGGGTGCGGGCGATGGCCGCCTCGGCGCTCGGCCGGACGAAGGCGACCGAAGCGGTCGAGCCGCTGATCGGTGCGCTCGACGACTCCGACCCGCTCGTGCGCAGGACGGCGACCGTCGTTCTGCAGGCCTTCGACGACCCCAGGGCGAAAGAGGCGCTGGCGCGATGAGCGAAGCCTCCGACCTGCTGGCACGGCTGCCGCTCTTCGCCGGCTGCTCGCGGCGAGAGATCGAGCGCGTGGCGCGCTACGCGCGCGAGGAGCGCATCCCGGAGGGCGAGCGGATCGTGACGGAGGGAGATCGGGGCGACTGCTTCTACGCCGTCGTCGAGGGCACCGTGGACGTCGAGCGCGACGGCGCCCTCCTGCGCACCTTCGGGCCGGGCGACTTCTTCGGCGAGACCGCGCTCGTCGCGCACGCGCCGCGGAATGCGTCGATCACGGCGACCAGCCCGGTCCGGGTGCTCGTCTTGCCGGCCCGCGACTTCCGAGCTGTCGTCGGCCGCTTTCCCGCGGTCTACGACGCCGTGCTGCAGGCGGTCGCCGAGCGCACGTGAGCGTCGGTTTGCACCTGTCCGACGAGGGGCCGGCGGTCGACTGGCTCCACGAGGACAGGTTCGTGATCGACCAGGTGATCAGGCCGGTGGCGAACCTCTACCGCGTCTCCGCGTCGGGGCGGCCGATCGCGTTCGTGCGCCAGAAGAAGCTCGCGATCAAGGAGGACATTCGCTTCTACACAGACGAGCCGCAGACGCAGGAGCTATTCCGGATCAAGGCTCGGAAGGTGATGGAGCTCAGCGGCCGCTACGAGCTGACGACCCCTGCGGGTGAGCGGATCGGGGCGATCGAGAAAGTGTTCTCCAAATCGCTCTTCCGCTCGACGTGGCGGGTGATCGGCCCTCTCGACGAGGAGCTCGGCATCGCCAAGGAGCGCTCAGCGCCGGTGGCGGTCCTCCGCCGGGTGATCGACGCGGTGCCGTACGGAGAGTTCGTGCCGATCATCTTCCACTTCACGATCGACGAGGGCGAGCGGCACCTGGGCGACTTCACGCGCCGAATCGGACTGCGCGACACGTACGACCTCGACCTTTCGCCAGACAGCGAGCGCACGATCGACCGCCGGCTGGGAATCGCGCTCGGAGTCGGGCTCGACGCGCTCCAATCGCGCTAGGCGGGGACGCGCAACGGCTCGTCCGTTGGGATCCGCTCGAGATCTCGCTTCTTCAGCATCGTCAGCAGGAGGACGAGGCCCGCGAGCAGGAGGACGGTGGCGGCGAAGAACGCCCCCTTGAAGCCGGTCACGAGCGCGTCGCCGAGCTGGATCGGGTTTGGAGCGCCTGGAAGGCCGGCGAGCTCGTCGTCGGTCCGGTTCACCGCGATCGTCGAGAGTAGCGCCAGGCCGATCGCGCCACCGATCTGCTGCGACGTGTTGAAGAGGCCTGACGCGAGCCCGGCCACGTCGGCCTGGAGGCCTGAGGTGGCGAGCAGCGTCACGGGGACGAACGTGAGCCCCATCCCGATCGAGAGCGGGATCATCATCAGAAGCACGTCTGCGACGTAGGTGCCGTCGCGGTCGATCGTGAGCAGGGCGAACATGCCGGCCGATGCGATCACGAGGCCGATCGCGGCCGTCGTGCGTAGGCCGAGCGACCTCATCATCCCCTGCGAGATCCCGGCCCCGATGGCGATGCCGACCGTGAAGGGCAAGAACGCGAGCCCGGCCTCGAGCGGCGAGAATCCGAGCACGCGCTGGATGTACAGCGTGTTGAAGAAGAACATCGCGAAGAGGCCCGCGGCGACGACGAGCATGACGACGTTCGCTGCGCGCAGCGTGCGCACTCGGAAGATCTCCAAGCGGACGAGCGGCTCGGGCGAGCGGCGCTCGATCACGATGAATGCAGTCAGCAGGATGACGGCGAGCGCGAGGGAGCCGAGCGTCGTCCCCGACGTCCAGCCGTTCTGCTCGGTCGAGACGATCCCGTACACGAGCGCGATCAGGCCGGCCGTGACGGTGACCGCGCCCGGGATGTCGTAGGTCTCGTGCCCGGCGTCGCGGGACTCAGGGACGTAGCGAAGCGCCGCCAAGCCCCCGATGAGCCCGACCGGGACGTTGACGAAGAAGATCCACGGCCACGACAGGAACTCGACCAGGATGCCGCCTGCGAGGAGCCCGGCCGCCGCGCCGCCGGTCGCGATCGCGGCCCAAACGCCCATCGCCTTGTTCCGCTCCGGCCCTTCCGCGAAGGTCGTGGTGATGATTGAGAGCGCGGCCGGCGAGATCAGCGCGGCCCCGAGGCCCTGGAGCCCGCGGCACAGGATGAGCGTCGTCGAGGACTCGGCGAGCCCGTTCAGCAGGGACGCCAGCGTGAAGACGACGAGGCCGGCGAGGAAGACCCGCTTGCGTCCGAGCAGGTCGCCCGCCCGGCCGCCGAGGAGTAGGAAGCCGCCGAAGGTCAGCGTGTAGGCGTTTACGACCCATTGCAGGTCGCTCTCGGCCATGTTCAGGTCGGCCTGGATCGACGGCAGGGCGACGTTCACGATCGTCGCGTCGAGGACGACCATGAACTGCGCGAGGCAGACCAGTGAGAGAACGAGCCACGGGTTGACGTGCTTCGTGGGCAAGACGCGGTTTCTATCAATCGCGCGCGAGCCCGGCGGTACGGTTTGCCGCATGCCGCCGAAGAAGCGCAACTGGATCCAGGAGGAGCGCCGGAAGACGCTCGGCGACTGGGTCTCCTTCTGCCTCGGCTGCGGCGCCGTGCAGCGCTATTTCCTGGAGCTCGAGGCGGAGCTCCCGGCGGTGTGCCCGCAGTGCGGCGGCGAGACGCGGCACCGCTGCCCTGAATGTGCAGCGCCGTTCCCGTCGGCGTTTGCGATCGAGTGTGAGGAGTGCGGCGCCGAGATCCGCCCGCCGGAGGTGCTCGGCGTCAGGATCCGCAAGCCGGGACGTTAGGTTCTTCGCGGCGGCGGCAGCGAGACGAGCCGCAGCACCTCGACCGGCTCGGTCCGTCCCTTGACCTGGACCGTGCCGAGCGGCTCGGTCTGCGCGCCCCAGAGCTGTTTCGCCGTCTCGGCGCTGATCGCGACGCTTCCGACGGGCGCGAGGCCCTCGATCCGCGCTCCGAGGTTGACGGTGTCCCCGATCGCGCTGTAGGTGCGCCCCGAGCCCGTGCCCAGCACGCCGATGGTCGCCTCACCTGTGTGCACCCCCGCGCGGAAGCGCGGCCAGTCCGGTTTCGTGGACGAGACTCCGCCGCACGCGTCCTGGAGGTCGAGCGCCGCCCGGGCTGCGCGTTCCGCGTGGTCGTCGCCGTCGAAGGTCGCGAACACGGCGTCGCCGATCAAGCGGTCGATCTCGCCGCCGTGGCGCTCCACGGCGGGGATCGCGACGTCGAAGTACCGGTTGAGCATCTCCGTGACGGCACTCGCCTCGTGCTGCTCCGAGAAGGACGTGAATCCCATCAGGTCGGCGAAGAGCACCGAGACCGTGCGCGTGGCGGCGGCGGTCTCGTCGCGGTAGAGAGGGCTGAAGCGCTCCTCGTGCCATTCCCGGTGCGCCGCCCACGCGATCAGGGCGAACGCGGCGAGCATGAGCACGTGCCACTCCCACCACGAGGCCTTCCAGTTGCGGGAGAGGCCGATCGCGATCATCGACTCAGCGAGGAGGACGAACGCGATCGCGAAGGCGAGCAGGAGGGTCGAGGGCCGCTTTCGGTACAGGACGATGTAGCGGACGACCGCGAACGCGAACAGGACGACTCCGAACACGGAGAGGGCGACGAGCGGGAAGGACAATCGTTCGGGCACCGCATCGTCGTCGAGGTCGGGGAAGAGCGTCAGCGACACGACCAGCCAGACAGCGAGCGCGGCGAGCAGCAGGTTCTGGAGCAGTGCCGGTCGCAATCGGCCGCCCTCGACCGCCGAGGCTGCCGCGAAGCCGCCCGCGACCACGAGCCCGATCGGCGTCGCGATGACGAAGCCGAGATTCGTGCGGTCGAGCAGCACGCCGGGAGTGGCGAGGGCGTGGAGCGCCAGGAAGCCCGACGCCGAGAGGAACGCGAGCGAGACGAGGTAGACGCGCCGGTCGCCGCGACGCCGCGCGGCCACACCGGTGGCGTAGGCGAGCGCCGCGTTGATGCCCGCCGTGATCAGGACGAGCCAGAAGTGCGACGGCTGGTGCTGCCAGTGCACGTCCGCCGACGGCTGCGCGAGGACGACGGCGAGCCCGATCAGCGGGAGCGCCAGGCCCGCTGTGAGGAGGATCAGCCTCGGGCCGGCCACCGGCTGGCTTCCTGGTCGGCGAGGTGGGCGTGCACCTCGCTCACGGCCAACGCACCGTCCCCGACGGCTGCGGCGACACGCTTGATCGAGCTTGCGCGGACGTCTCCGGCGGCGAACACGCCGGGCACGGTGGTCTCGGTCATCCGGCCCGCGCCTGCCGCCGCTCCTGTGACGACGTAGCCCCAGTCGTCGCGAGCGATGCTCGCCGGAAGCCACTCCGTCCGCGGAATCGCGCCGATCAGGACGAGCAGCGCCGCCGCGGGCACCTGCTCGAGCTCGCCCGTCTCGGCGTCGCGCAGCTCGAGCTGCTCGAGCCGCCCCTCGCCGGTGGCTCCCGCCACGACCGTGCGTTCGCGTATGCCCACGTTGGGCGCCTCGTCGATCGCGTCGATCAGGTACCTGGACATGCTCGACGCGAGCGATTCACCCCGGACCAGGATCGTCACGCGGGCCGCGTAGCGGGCGACGTGGAGGGCCGCCTGCCCGGCCGAGTTGCCACCGCCCACGACGTAGACCTCCTCGCCGGCGAGCGCCTGGGCATCGGACATCGACGCGCCGTAGTAGACGCCGACGCCCTCGAGCTCTGCGAGCCCGGGCGCGTCGAGACGGCGGTATTCGACGCCGAGCGCGAGCACGACTGCGCGGGCCATCACCTCACCCCCGTCCGCCGTGCCGACGTCGAAGCCGTCGTCGCGAGGCTCGAGCCGGACGACACGCTCCGTCAGCTGGAAGCGTGTCCCGAAGAGCCACGCCTGCTGGTAGGCGCGCTGGGCGAGCTCGCCGCCCCCGAGCCCGCGCGGGAAGCCGAGGTAGTTGCGAATCAGCGAGCTGGAGCCCGCCTGGCCGCCGACGGCGCCGGCGTCGAGGACGGTCGTCCGCAGGCCTTCGGAGGCCGCGTAGACGGCCGCGCCGAGACCGGCGGGGCCCGCCCCGACGACGACGAGGTCGGCGACGGTCTCCTCGAGCTCGGTCGGGAAGCCGAGCGCCCGGGCGAGCTCGGCGGGCGAGGGGTCGTGGAGCACGGTCCCGTCGGCGAGCGTCACCTCGGGCGGCGCGTCCGTCTCCGGGTCGAGGAGCCGATGCGGGGTTCCGAGCCCGTCCAACGCGCTCCGCAGCTCGTGGGCCCGCGCGGAGCGGGGATCGGCGATCACGGTCACACCGGCAGGCCCGACGCCCTTGAGGCGCGCCGATTCCTGCAGGAGCTCCGTGACGGTGCGGTGGAAGACCTCGTCGGGCGACCGCGTCGGCTTGATGACGTAGAGGTCGATCTTGCCCTGCGCCATCGCCTTCAGGACGATCGTCGCGAGCGAGCGGTCGGCCCACCCGAGCCAGGGGATCAGGAGTCCGCGCCGAGCTGCGGGGAAGAGCCCGCGCACGCCCGCGAGGAGCTCGGCTCCGGCGGGCCCGGCCGCGAGCACCACGGCAACGTCGTCCCCCGCCGCCCGGGCGTGCTCGAGCGTCCCCGTCAGCTCGGTCGTGCCGCAGCCGCCGACCGCGTAGTCGGCGCCGTAGCGCCTGACGAGCTCCGCTTCGATGCGGGCGCGGTCGGCCGGGTCGTCGTCGGCGACCACGAGCAGCGGCTTGCGGGAAGAGGCGTTCACGGGCGCGCTTCTGCGCCAATCCTACGACGGTGCCGCCTCCGGGCTCCACCGGCGCGCCACGCGGATCGTCCGCGAGCTCGCCGGCGCGGTCAGGGGATGAGCCTCCTCTACATGAGCAACCAGCCGCCGTCGACCTCGAGGTTGACGCCGTTCACCGACGGGTTCTCGAGCAGGAAGACGACCGCGCCGACGACGTCCTGCATCGTGACGTTGCGCCCCGTGGGCGTCCGGGCGCGCACGTCGGCGACCCGCTCCTGCTTCGGCGCCCACTCGGGGCTGTCGCCGACGATCCCTGGGTGCAGCGCGTTGAAGCGAACGGGCGCGAGCTCGAGCGCGAGAGTCCGCACCATGGCCGTCACGCCTCCGTTGACTGTCGTGACGGTCGTCGAGCCCGGGTAGGGCCGGTCCTTCGCGAGGCCCCCGAAGACGACCACCGAGCTCGTGTCGCCGAGCCGCGGCACGAGCGCGTGCACGACCTCGGTGTAGCCGATGAGCTTCAGCGTCACGAGCCGCGTCGCCGACGCGATGTCGTACTCGCGGGCACGGTTGTTGTCGCGCTCGATTGCCGCCAGGACGAGGGAGTCGACCGCGCCCACGCCGGAGAGCGCTTCGCCGATCGCCTCCGGGGCCGCGAGGTCGAACCCGAGCCCCGTCGTGTGGCCGCCGAGCTCGGCGGCGACGCCCTCCGCCCGCGCGGCGTCGCGTCCGGTCACGACGACCTGCCGATTGCGCTCGGCGAAGTGGCGCGCGACCTCCCGCCCGATGCCGGCTGTCCCGCCGACGACGACTACTGTCCCACCTTCGGCCATTGCCTCCTCCTTGCCGTCGTTCATCCAAAGTTCTCAGACGACTCGCGCAGCACGTCCGCGACGCGGGCAAAATCCGCGGCGCCCAGCTCGTTCGCTGCCGCCCGGGCCAGGACCTCGTCGGCGGCGCCGACGGTGGGGAGCCGTAGGCCGGCCTCCTCGGCGAGGTCGAAGGTGAGCCGCAGGTCCTTGCGCATGAGGTCGACTGTGAAGGCGACCGGCGTCGACTCCGGATCAAGGAACGCGCCGCGCTTGTACTGCACATAGGGCGATGCGACCGCGCCGCCGGCGAAGACGTCGTACGCCGTTTCGCGCACGATCCCGGACCGCTCGGCGAGCACGAGGCCTTCGGCGATCGACTCGTTGATGACGGAGAGGACACCCTGCAACACGACCTTCATCGCGGCGCCGGCGCCGGTTCCGCCCAAGTGGAAGATCGTCTGGCCCATCGACTCGAGCACGGGTCGCACGCGCTCGAGAATCTCGGCGTCGCCGCCTGCGAGGATCGTCAGCGCCCCTCGCTCGGCGAGCGCCGTGCTGCCGGACACCGGCGCGTCCAGCCAGGCGGCGCCGCGCTCCGTCACCTCGGATGCAAACTCGCGTGCCGCCGCCGGCCCGATGGTGCTCATGTCGACGAGCACCGAGCCGGTGCCGAGGCCGGCCAGCAGCCCGTCGTCGCCGTGCAGCACCTCTCGAAGCGCGTCTCCGTCGGAGACCATCGTCACGACGATCTCGGACGACTCGCCGAGCTCGCGCGGGCTCCCGGCAAGTCGCGCCCCGGCGGCGACGAGCTCGTTGCTGCGCGACGCCGAGCGGTTCCAGACGGTCAGCGAGTGGCCGGCGTCGAGCAGCCGGCGGGCCATCGCGGATCCCATCCGGCCGAGGCCGGCGAAGCCGGCGTTCACCGGCGGACGGGCTGAGGCCGAGCAGCGGACTGCGCGTGGAGCTCCTGCGAGGCGGCGAGCTGCCCGTCCAGGTAGTCCCAGTCGCGGTCGAAGCGGTAGGAGTGCCGGTCCGGCGGCCCGGGCGCCGAGGTCTCGAGCCATTTCACCCGCTTGCCGCTCGTGTTGTGGAAAGCGTGGATCGACCCGACGCCGGTCCAGAACACGTCGCCGGGCCGCAGCGCGTAACGCTCGCCGTCGGCGACCGCCTCGACCTCGCCCTCGAGCATGTAGTACGACTCCTCGTAGGGGTGGTCGTGAGGCTGCGCGACGCCGCCCGGCTGGTACTGGACCATGAACATGGTGTGCAGGTGCGCGTCGAGCCGCTGGTCGACGAGCATCTTCACGGCGATGCCGCTGTAGGCGAGGAGCGCCGTCGCCATGCTCGCCGAGACTGTCGGCTGGTCGACGGGCGCGCCGGCCTTGAGCTCGTCGATGTCCATCTCCCAGTCGGCGAGGCGGAAGAGGTGGCGGTTGCGCGGGTCGCGCACGTCGAGCGGCGCTGCCTGCGACGTCGGCGCGGGCCCGACGAAGAACGTGTCGGGCGGCTCCTCGGGCGGGCGCGGTCGCGGCGACATCATGTCGATCCACGACGCCGCCCCGTCGGCGCGCCAGGCATGCTTCACGCCGACCGGCACGACCCCGCACGCCCCGACCCCGAGCTCGATGCCCCGGCCGTCGAGATAAAGGATGGGCTCTCCCTCCAGCACGAAGAAGCTCTCCTCGAAGGAGTGGAGGTGGGTGTCGACGTGCCCGTCGTCCAGACGGCAGAGGCCCAGGCCCATGTGCACCGATCCGGTCGAGCCGTCGACGAGGGAGCAGCGCTTGAAGCCGACGCTCCCCGACTGATAGGCGACTGTCGGAACGATCTCCTCAAGGCGCTTCAGGTGGTGCACGCTCTCCTCCTCGGTCTCGGCTGACCCGCCGCCGGCATCGCCGCCAGACGACCTGCCATCCAACCCAACTGCACGAAAGACCCGGGGCCGTTCGATGCCACTCTACAACGACGCGCGCGGCGATTCACGTTGCGCCCGTGGCGCGAGTGGCTTTCCGTCACGGTCATAGCCGAAATACGGGGTTATAGTGACTGTGTGGCACGAAGTGAACACGACGTGGAGGATGTTCAGCGCGGCACGCGCACGAACGGGAAAGGCAACGTCTCGGAGACGCTGGGCGCGAGCATCCGCCAGGCCCGTCACGCCGCCGGCTTCTCGGTGCGGGGCCTCGCGGCCAAGACCGAGGTGTCTCCGAGCCTGATCTCGCAGATCGAGAGGGGCCGGGCGACGCCGTCTGTCGCCACGCTGTGGGCGATCGCGACGCAGCTCGGGATCCCGATCGGGGAGCTGTTCAACGGCACGGAGCCTCCGCCCGGCT
This sequence comes from uncultured Gaiellaceae bacterium, assembly GCA_963802765.1. Taxonomy (GTDB): domain Bacteria; phylum Actinomycetota; class Thermoleophilia; order Gaiellales; family Gaiellaceae; genus Gaiellasilicea. The sequence goes on along the minus strand of CAWDJZ010000013.1, from coordinate 171,443 downwards.
CGGCGGCGACCTGGTCTCCTGTGCAACGACACGACACGCGCAAGGTGATCACCCTGGCGGACGGCGTTCGCTGGGAGCGGCTCACGCCCGGCTCCGACGACGAGGTCGACTTCGTCTACCTCGTGTACCCCGTGGGCGCGGAGTCCTGCGCCCCGGACGCCCTGACGCGGCACGGCGGCAAGGAGTACGGCTTCGTCGTGAGCGGCACGCTCGGCGTGCAGATTGGATTCGACGAGTACGTCGTCCGGGCGAACGACTCGATCTGCTTCGACGCGTCGAAGCCGCACCGGCTCTGGACGATCGGCAACGAGCCGGCCGTCGCGGTTTGGACGGTCGTGAACCGGCGCGGCGACTCGCGCGCCGATGCGTTCCGCGACTAGCCGGCAACCTTCGTACATCGTGAGTGAACGGCGGCGGCCGGGCGAGCCGTCGGGTCGACACCGGGTCGAGTGTCTGTAAACGGTGGCGCTTTCGCCATTCCAAGCCCGTTTGACACATTCGACGCAACCTGCTTAGGTAGCAATCGCTGTCGAGTGTCATTGACGACGTTGTGAAGCAGCGTTGACGTTCGGCATGGCGGCAACGGTGCCGGACGACCTCGCCGGAGGGGAGGCACCATGGAGCCTGAGGAGGAGCATCCCGGCCGGAAGCGGGTCTCGCGGAAGCAGTTCATCGCGGGAGGAGCCGCCGCAGGTGCGGCGATCGGCTTCGGAGCGACCGGCGCGGCGTTCGTGGCGCCGCGGTCGAGCAGGGCGGCCGAGCCGCCGCCGCGCCAGGACGAAGAGGTCGTTCTCTACAACGGCCGGATCCACACCATGGACAACGACGACCGCGTCGTCTCCGGCGTCGTCATCCGAAACGGGCGCTTCGCCGAGGTCGACAAGGAGTCCCCCGCCACGGCCGCGCCATCGACCTGAAGGGCCGCACCGTGGTCCCCGGCCTGATCGAGGGCCACGTGCACTTCGTGAGCCTCTGCAACCGGCCGGGCCACCACGTCGTCATCGAGAACGCGACCAACATCGCCGACATCCAGGAGCTGCTGGCGGCACGCCGCCCGTCCGTGCCGGCCGGCGAGTTCATCACCGGCATGGGCGGCTGGCACACCAACTTCTTCGCCGAGCGGCGCCTGCCGAACCTCACGGAGCTCGACGACGCCGTTCCGGACAGGCCGGTGTTCCTCTACCAGGGCGGCGGCGGCCCGTCGGTCACGAACAGCCTCGGCAAGGCGTTCTTCGAGAGCGTCTCCGACCCGCTCGCAGGCCCGGTGACGGTCGGCGCCGACGGCTCGATCGCCACGGGCAACCCGAACCAGTCGAACCGCGCGCTCTACCACCTGCGCGTCCGCCAGACGTTCGAGGACAAGAGGCGGAGCACGCTCGACGCGATGGCGTACTCGGCGAGCGTCGGACTGACATGCGCTCCTCGACCAGGTGCTGCCGCCGTCGCCGGGACCGCTCACCCCGACGCAGGGCCTGCCGAACCTCGACCACTTCCGGATGTACGACCCGGTGCTCGCGCTCCATCGTGAGGGCAAGACGTTCATCCGGCTGCAGACGAACTTCCTGCACAACCAGAACGACATCAACCTGCCGGAGCTGAAGGAGCGCCTGAAGAACCAGTTCCAGCTCTTCGGCAACGACCTGATGATGACCGGCGCGATCGGCGAATGGGGCGCACCCGGCGACGGCAGCGGTCCCGTCTGGCTCGAGGCGCAGCGGGTGATCGCCCAGGCTCGCTGGCGCAACACGAACCGCACGCTCAGCCTCGCCTGCGCTCGAGAACGTGGTCGCCGGCCTGGAGACCGTCGACGCCGAGTTCGACATCTCCGACCTGCGCTGGACGGTCCATCACGTCCAGGTCGCGACGCCGCAGCTGCTCGAACGGCTCAAGGCGATCGTCGGCGTCCCACGTCGGCGTCCAGGTGGGCTGCTGGCGGTACGGCACGGGCACGCCCACGGCCAACGGGTCGCCCTTCCGGATGGTCTCGGAGAGCGGGATCCAGAACGGTATCCACATGGACGGCGTGCACATCGCGCCGCTGACACCGTGGTTCGCGCTCTACTACGCGACCACCGGCGTCAACGCGCTCGGCGTGCTCATCAACGACGGCCAGCAGATCTCGCGCCGGGAGGCTCTCCGGCTGTACACGCGCGAGAACGCCTGGCACCTGAACATGGAAGACCGGATCGGGACGATCGAGACCGGCAAGCTCGCCGACCTCGTCGTCCTCGACAAGGACTACTTCACGGTCACCGACGAGGAGCTGAAGCGGATCCGTCCGGTGCTCACCGTCGTCGGCGGCAACGTCGTCCACGACGCCGGCGTCGTGGGCTGAGAGGAGGAACGGATGGATTCCGAGCACGAGGAGCCCGAGCGAGGGCGTGACCCGCAAGAAGTTCCTGGCGACCGGCGCGGCCGCCGGCGCCGCGATCGGCGTGGGAGGCGGAACGGCCGTCTTCGCGACGCCCAAGTCGGCCGCGCGCGCCCGATCCGCCGCCGCGCGGCGACGAGGAGCTCGTCCTCTACAACGGCCGCATCCACACCATGGACGACGACGACCGCGTCGTCTCCGGCGTCGTCATCCGCAACGGCCGTTTCGCCGAGGTCGACAAGGGCACGCCCAGGCACGGCCGCGCCATCGACCTTCGAGGCCGCACTGTCGTGCCCGGCCTCGTCGAGGGCCACGTCCACATCGTGAGCCTGGCGAACCGGCCCGGCTACCACACGATCCTCGAGAACACGACGTCGATCGCCGAGATCCAGGAGGCGCTGGCTGCGAGGCGCCCGTCGGTACCGGCGGGGCAGTGGATCACGTCGATGGGCGGCTTCCACACGAACCAGTGGGCCGAGCACCGCATGCCCACCCGCGCCGAGCTCGACGCCGCCGTGCCGGACCACCCGGTGTTGCTCTACACGCGCTTCACGGGCCCGTGTGCGACGAACACGCTCGGCAAGGCGTTCTTCGACGCCGCCGATGCCGGACCGAGCCCGCACCCGCAGTACGTCCCCGTGAACACCGCCGCCGACGGCTCGATCGCCGCGGGCGGCTTCGCCGGCGGACCGTCCAACTCCGCCCTCTACCTGCTCCGCCGCCTGCAGACCTTCGAGGACAAGAAGCGCAGCACGCTGGACGCGATGGCGTACTCGGCGCAGGTCGGCCTGACCGCGTACCTCGACCAGGTTCTCTTCCCGACCCCCGGCCCTCTCTCCCCGACGCAGGTCCTGTCCAACCTCGACCACTACCGGATGTACGACTCGTGGCTGGAGCTGCACCGCGAGGGCAAGACGACCATCCGGCTGCAGATGAACTTCCTCCACAACCAGAGCGACCCCGCGCTGCCCGAGCTGAAGGAGCGGCTTCGCAACCAGTTCCAGTTCTTCGGCGACGACTTGATGATGACCGGCTCGATCGGCGAGTGGGCGGCGCCGATCGGTGCGGGCGCGGTCTGGATGGAGGCGCAACGGCTCGTGGCACAGGCCGGCTGGCGCAACGAGAACAGCGTCGGCAGCCTCGCCCAGCTCGAGCAGGTGGTCAACGCGTACGAGACCGTCAACGCCGAGTTCGACATCACCGGGCTGCGCTGGATGGTCCACCACGTGCCGTTCGTGACGCCGCAGCTCCTCAGCCGGCTGCAGGCGCTTGGCGCCGCCGTGCAGATGGCGGCGTTCCGCTGGGTGACCTCGGGGCCGAACGACTCCGGAGTCGGCGCGCCGTTCCGGACGATCGTCGACCACGGCGTCCAGGTCGGGATCCACGGCGACGGCGTCCACATCGCGCCGCTCAACCCGTGGCTCCACATCTACTACGCGACGACAGGCGTCAACTCGTTCGGCGCGCAGGTCAACGCCGGCCAGCACCTCACGCGGCAGGAGGCGCTCCGGCTCTTCACGATCGGCAACAGCTGGTTCCTGCGGATGGAGGACAAGATCGGCTCGATCGAGACCGGCAAGCTCGCCGACCTCGTCGTGCTCGATCGCGACTACTTCACCGTTCCGGACGTGCAGCTGAAGCAGATCCGCCCAGTCCTCACGGTCGTCGGCGGCCGGGTCGTCCACGACGCCGGCGTCGTCGGCTAGCGAAAGGAGAGAACCATGGCCGAGCACGACAAGGACGAACGCAAGCACGGGATCTCGCGGAAGCAGTTCGTCATCGGCGGCGCCGCCGCCGGCGCGGCACTCGGAATCGGCGGAGCGGGCGCCGCGCTCGGGACCGCGAGTTCAGCCGCCGCGCCCGATCCGCCGCCGCGCGGCGACGAGGAGCTCGTCCTCTACAACGGCCGCATCCACACCATGGACGGCGACAACCGCGTCGTCTCGGGCGTGGTCATCCGCAACGGCCGCTTCGCCGAGGTCGACAAGGGCACACCCAGGCACGGCCGAGCGATCGACCTCCGGGGCCGCACGGTCGTCCCCGGGATCATCGACAACCACAACCACATCATCCTGATGGGCAACCGGCCCGGCTACCACACGCCGCTCGAGAACGCCTACTCGATCGCAGACGTACAGGCGACGTACGCGGCACGCGCGGCCGGCATTCCGGCCGGCGCGTGGATCACGACCATCGGCGGCTTCCACGTGAACCACTTCGCGGAACTGCGGCTGCCCACCCGCCAGGAGCTGGACGCTGCGGTGCCCGCCAACCCGGCCTTCATCCTGCAGGGGTTCACCGGCCCGGCGACGACGAACAGCCTCGGCAAGACGTTCTTCGAGAGCCAGGGCGTGACGGTGGCCGACAACGGCGCGATCGCGACGGCCGGACAGCAGGCGGCACTCGCGATGCTGCGCCTTCGCCAGACGCTGCTCAACCCCGAGCAGCGGCGGCGTGGGACGATCGACGCCGTCACCTACGGGCTCGGCCTCGGCGTCACGACGCACGTCGACCAGGGCGCCTTCCAGAAGACGGACACGCCGGCCGACGGGGCCGCCCACGAGGACAACTTCACGATGCAGCATCCGTTCCTCGAAGTGCACCGCGAGGGCAAGCTCGACGCCCGCGTGCAGATCAACTTCCTCCACCAGGAGAGCGATCTCGCGCTGCCCGAGCTGAAGGCCCGCCTGCGCAACCAGTTCCAGTTCTTCGGGGACGACGTGCTCAACACCGGGGGGATCGGCGAGTTCATCGCGTCGTATCCGCCCGGGCCGAGCTTCATCGAGGCGTCCCGCGCCGTGGCACAGGCGCGGTGGCGCGCCGAGGTGCACTCGCTCGGCACGACGGACTTCGTCGCCGAGATCTCGGCCTGGGAGGCGGCGAACGCCGAGTTCCCGATCACCGACCTGCGCTGGGTGGTCGCGCACGTGCCCTTCATCACGGAGGAGTGGGTGAACCGGCTCAAGGCGATCGGCGGCGCGCTGTCGCTGACGGGCTGGCGCTACCTCGCGGGCACGGCGACGGGCAACGGCCCGCCCTTCCGGATGATCGTCGACAACGGCATCCAGACGGGGATGAGCTCGGACGGCATGCAGATCGCGCCCATGAACCCCTGGATCCACATGTACTACGCGACGACCGGCAGGAACGCGCGGGGCCAGGAGATCAACGCGGCGCAGAAAATCACGCGAGAGGAGGTGCTCCAGCTCTACACGGCCGACAACGGCTGGTTCCTGCGCATGGAAGACAAGCTCGGGACGATCGAGACCGGCAAGCTCGCCGACCTCGTCGTGCTGAACAAGGACTACTTCGCCGTGCCGGACGAGGAACTGAAGCAGATCCGCTCGAGCCTCACGGTCGTGGACGGCCGGATCGTCCACGACGACGGCTCGCTCGGCCGCTAGGAGTCCCCGTCAGCGCGGTCGAGCAACGGATCGGCGTCGAGCCGCGCGGGCGGCCCGGGCGGCGCGAGCCCCTGCTCCTTGCGGGCGTCCTCGCGCTCGTCGCCGGCGCGGTCGTCGCTGCCCGGTCCGCGGGCGCCGGCGAGGTCGCCGAGGTCGAGACCTTCGTCCTCGTCTTCGTCTCGATCGTCGTCGAGGCGCTGCCGTTCATCCTGCTCGGCGCGCTCGTCTCGGCGGCGCTCGCGGTCTACGTCCCCGAGCGGCTGTTCGCGCGAGTCGGCCGGCTGCCGGTCGGCGTGCAGGTGCCGTGCGCGGCGCTCGGCGGCCTCGCGTTCCCGGTGTGCGAATGCGGCTCGGTTCCGGTGGCGCGGCGGCTGATCCTCCGCGGCGTGCACCCGGCTGCGGGCATCGCGTTCATGCTCGCCTCGCCGGTGATCAACCCCGTCGTGCTCGCCTCGACGTGGGTTGCGTACTCCGGCCGCGGCAGCTCGCTCGAGATGACGCTCGGGCGGGCCGGCCTCGGTCTCGCGCTCGCGGCGCTCGTCGGCTTCGTCGTTGGCCGGCTCGGCCGGCAGGCGCTGCTGCGGCCGCAGCCGACCTCGCAGGAGCACGGGCACGAACACGTCCATGAGGCGCGCGGCGCAGCGCTCGTCCAGCACCTGTCCGCCGACGTCATCTTCATGGGCAAGTTCATCGTGTTGGGCGCCGGGGTGGCTGCGGCACTGCAGACCGTGGTGCCGCAGGACGTCGTGAACGGCGTCGCCGGCGAGCCCGTCCTCGCGGCGCTGGCCTTGATGGGGCTCGCGTTCGCGCTGACGCTCTGCTCGCAGGCCGACGCGTTCGTGGCGGTCTCGCTCACGGCCTTCTCGCCGGGCTCGCAGCTCGCCTTCCTCGTCTTCGGGCCGATGGCCGACACGAAGCTGGTGCTGCTCTACGGCGGCACGTTCAGGCGGGGCTTCGCGCTGCGGCTGATCGCGATCGCAGTCCCGTTCCTCGTTGCCGGCTCGCTCCTCTTCGACGCGGTGATCGCGTGAACGGCTCGGCCGCGCTGCGCACGCTCGTGCTCGCCGCCTGGGCTGCCTTCTTCGTCGTGCTCTGGACGACCGGCGAGGGCGAGCGCTACCTCGGGCCGCGCACGCAGTGGGTGATCCCGTTCGGCGCGCTCGCGCTCGGCGCGACGGCCGCGGCGCAGGGGCTGGTCGCGCTTCGCGCGCCGCCGCCGGACCGATGTGCCTCCTCCGTCCGCGCACGGAACCGACGGTTCGTTCCGGTTCCTCCGCGGCGAAGGCGCCGGCTCGCTCGTGCTCGTGCTGCCGATCCTCGCGCTCCTCGTCGTGCCCACCCCCGAGCTCGGCGCCCAGGCCGTCTCGAAGAAGCGGGCGTCGAACGCCGTCCTCGTCGCTCAGCTGCCGGACTCGAGCCCACGCAGGAGCAGCCTCGACGCCCCGTTCCTCGACGTCGCGGTCGCGACGCTCAGTCCGCGGGAGGGCGCGGGGCTCGGACTCGCCGCAGGCGCCCCCGTGCGGGTGCACGGGCTCGTCGTGGACGAGAGCGACGCGCCCGGGACGTTCGGGCTCACGCGCTTCTTCATCTCCTGCTGCGCCGCGGACGCGCTGCCGATCGTCGTCCCCGTCGCTCCCGGGCGCGCCCCGCGGCCGGCCGAGAACGACTGGGCCGTCGTGACCGGCAGGCTCGCGCGCCGCGGCTCGCAGCTGGTGGTCGCAGCCGAGGGGATCCGGAGGACGGCGGCGCCCAGCTCCCCGTACGTCTCGTCGAGCGACGCTGGAGCGTCGCCGGCCGTGAGCCCGACGCCCGCCCGCACGAAGTCCACGTCGCGCCGCAGCGGCGAGGCCGCCGGCTTCACGGGCCGCGCCGCGCGCGTCTACGAGCGCTACTTCGCCCACTGCAAGGTGTACACGTACGACGCGCTCGCCTGGCCGGAGAAGGCCCGGAACGACGTGGAGGCCGCACGCCTCTTCGCCGGCCCGCCGCGCCGCTACCAGCGCCCCGCTTTCCGCGGCTGCTTCGACGGGCTCCGCGCGGGAGAGGCGCGGATCACGCTCGCCGAGCTCTTCCGGCGCATTGCCGGCTCGGGGGAAGGATGAGCGCCGTCGCGCACCCCGGTCGCGTCCTGCCGCTCCTCCACGCCGGGCGGCGGGTGCTCGTCGACGACGGGCCGATCTGCGCCGACTGTGGACTCGGCGTGCGGCCGGCCGGGCCGGGCCGCTGGAGGCACGTCCCCCGTGGACGGCGCGCCGCGCGCCGCTCGAAGTGGCTCGCCCCGGGCCTCGCCGAGCTCCGCGCCTGCCGCACGTACGACGAGCTGCTGACGCGCTACCCGTGGACGGTCGCCTCGGAGCGCGAGTGGCGCGAGGCCGTGCGCCGGCTCGAGCGCTACCACGCGCGGCTCGAGGTGCTTGCAGGGCCGGCGCCGGCTCCGTGGCGGCGAGAACCCCTTCCTCGAGCTCGTCGCGCTCCTCGCCGCCCCGGTCGCGGCGTCGGACGGGCCGACGTACTGGGGCCTGCCGTTCGGCCTCGCACAGCTGCTGGATCTCTCCGAGCGGCGCCGGGAGCTGGCGCAGCGCTTCGCGTGGGCAATTCCGAGCGACGACGCGCTCGCCGCGCTCGCCCGGCACGCGCCGCTCGTCGAGTGCGGCGCCGGCACGGGCTACTGGGCGGCGCTGCTGCAGGCGAAGGGCGTCGACGCCGTTGCGTACGACCTCCACCCACCGGGGCCCGGCGCCGCGAACGCCTTCCACCGCGGCCGCACGCGCGGGTGGACGCAGGTCAGCCGGGCCACGGCGATCGAGGCGGCGCGCCGACACCCCGACCGGTCGCTCCTGCTCTGCTGGCCGCCGTTCGACGACGACGCGGCGAGCTACGCGCCGCTCCGGGCCTACGGAGGCGACGTCGTCATCCATGTCGGCGAGCCGGAGGGCGCCTCCGGCTCGGTCCGCTTCCACCGCGAGCTGGAGCTGAACTGGACTCTCGTCGAGGAGGTCGAGCTGCCGCGTTGGCCCGGTCTCCGCGACCGCCTCGCCGTCTACCGTCGCAATGCGACGCGAAGACCGCACCGCCGCCGGGACCGCTGCCCCGAATGCGGGAGGTTCGTCCCGACCGGCTCGATCGGCCGCTGCGACGCGTGCTTCGGCCGCCGGCCGCCCGCGCTCGCGCTGGGGGCCGGCCGCCACCGGGTCGAGTACTCGCGCGAGACCCTCGACTCGATGCCGCCGGCGCTGCGGCGGGCGTTCGAGGCGAGCCCGCAGCGGATCCGCTGAGCGCGGGCTTCAGACGCCGAGGCAGATGCGCCGCACGTCGGGGTCGTTCAGCAGGTCGTCGGCATCGCCCGACAGCACGATCGTGCCGTCGCTCAGGAGGTGGCCCCGCTGCGAGATGGCGAGCGCACGCGTCACGTTCTGCTCCACGAGGAGGATCGACACACCGGAAGCGTGGATCTCCTGCAGCGCGTCGAAGAGCGTGTCGACGACGACCGGCGCGAGCCCGAGCGAGGGCTCGTCGAGGAGCAGCAGCCGCGGGCCCGCCATCAGGGCGCGGCCGAGCGCGAGCATCTGCTGCTCGCCGCCGCTCAGCGTGCCGGCCCGCTGGGCGCTGCGTTCGGAGAGGATCGGGAACAGGGCGTGGACCCGCTCGAGCCGCTCCTCGCACTCGGCCCGCGCGCCGTTCCGGTACGCGCCGAGCACAAGGTTGTCGCGGACGGTCATGCCGGCGAAGACGCGCCGGCCTTCCGGCACGATCGCGATCCCGTGCTCGCAGACCTCGTGCCCGGCGGGCCTCATCAGGTCGACGCCGTCGAGCTCGATCTCGCCGCGTCGATCTCGGAGCAGCCCCGCGACGGCGTTCACGAGCGTGCTCTTGCCGGCCCCGTTCGGGCCGACGACGCTCGCGATCTCGCCGTCCTCGATCCGGAGGTCGACGTCGCGGAGGGCGCGCGCCTCGCCGTAGTAGACGCTGAGCTTGCGGACGTCAAGCAACGGCCTCACGCCCCAGGTAGGCCCGCTGGACGGCCGGGTCGCTCATCACGGCGCGCGGCTCGCCGTCGGCGAGCTTGACGCCGCGGTCGAGCACGACGATGCGCGTGGCGAGCCCGGTCACGACTCGCATGAGGTGCTCGACGAGCACGATCGTCGTGCCGCGCTCGTGGATCCGCCGCAGGACGGCGAGCGCCTCATCGAGCTCGGCCGGGTTCAGGCCGGCGAGCACCTCGTCGAGGAGGAGCAGCGTCGGCTGGGTGGCGAGCGCGCGCGCGAGCTCGAGCAGCTGCCGTTGGTGCAGGTTGACCTCCCGTGGCACGGCGTCGGACCGAGCCCCGAGCCCGACGACGTCGAGGTACTCCTCTGCGCGGCGGCGCGCCTCCTCGAGCCCCTGGCTGCGCCGGCCGAACATGCAGGCGACGGCCACGTTGTCGAGCACGGTCATCGACTCGAACGGCTTCGGGATCTGGTGCGTGCGGGCGACGCCGAGATGTGAGCGAACGTGGGCCGGGAGCCGGTCGATCCTGCGCCCCTCGAGCCGCACCTGCCCGGCGGTCGGGGCGTGGACGCCGGTGAGGACGGCGATCAGGGTCGACTTGCCCGACCCGTTGGGACCGACGAGCCCCAAGACCTCGCCTCGCTCGACGGTGAGCGAGACACCGGCCAGTGCACGGACGCCGCCGAAGCGCTTCTCGACGCCGACCACCTCGAGCAGGGGCACGGCGCTCATCTGGCCGCCGCGTCCCTCACCGGCGAGGCAGCGAGCTCGCTCCGCTCCTCGCTGCTGCGCCGGCGCGTGCCGGAGCCGCCTACGAGCAGGACGAGCGTCGCGGCGGCGAGGCCCGTGCCGAGCCAGTCGGTCGCGATGCCCCAGCCGGCGAAGGCGGCGACCAGCACGGTCACCACGAACGTCAGGCCGGCGGCCGCGGCGCGCTGCGGACTGCTCCGGATCCGCGCGTACAGGCCTTCGGGAACGAAGAGGATCACGACCACGAGGATCGAGCCGAGGATCACCTGCCCCCACTCGTCGAACCCGGAGTTCGTGAGCCGCTCCTGGAGGCTGTAGATGACGAGCGCGCCGATGACGGGCCCGAGCCAGTGCTGCCGGCCGCCGAGCACGCACATGACGACGACGAGCAGCGGCACCGTCAACGAGAAGACGCCCTCCGGGGTGAGGTAGCCGATCTGCAGCGCCGCCACCGCGCCGGACAGGCCTCCGAGGGCGCCGGTGATCGTGATCGCGACCATCTTGTAACGGAACGTCGGCACGCCCAGCTCCTCGGCCACGTCCTCCTCGTCGCGGATCGAGAAGAGGCCCCAGCCGAACCGCGAGGTCTGGATGAGGAAGGCTGTGACGACCGCGAGCGCGGCGACGGCCAGCCCGAGGCGGTAGATGAGGTCCTGGAACTCCCCGAGGAAGCTCGGGTAGTCGGGGACGACGATCGCGATCCCCTGGCCGCCGTCCACCCACGTCGAGAGCGCTGCGATCGACGCCAGCGTGAACGTTACGGCCAGCGTCAGCAATGCAAAGATCTCGCCCCGCAGCGAGCCCAGCCGGAACGCGAGCGCGCCGATGGCCGCTCCGAGCCCGCCGGCGACGAGCCCGGCGATCGGGATCGTCAGGAAGTAGTTCACGCCCTCGCGGGTGACGAGGTCGCCGGCCGTGTAGACGCCCAGGCCGTAGAACGCTCCCTGCCCGAAGCTGAAGTAGCCGGTGTAGCCGGAGAGGATGTTCCAGCTCGTCGCCTGCGCGATCCAGAAAAAGACGAAGTACGCGTAGATGAGGTAGAACGGCGCGAACCCGGTCGCGTCCTGGAGGTTCGGCAGGAAGGCGAGCGCGCCCACGACGGCCAGGATCGCCGCGAGCTGAACCCACCTCATGACGCGCCCAGCCGTCCGAAGAGCCCGTTTGGCCGGAACAGCAGGGCCAGGATGAGCAGCAGGAAGACGACGAGCGGCGCGCCCTGCGGCGTCCATGCGACGCCGACCAGGCCGGCGACGAGGCCGATGAGGATCCCGGCGCCGACCGCGCCGAGCAGGTTGCCGATGCCGCCGAGGATGACGACGGCGAAGATGAGGCCGACCCACTCGAACGCGAGCTGCGGGAATACGGCCTGGTTGATGCCGATCAGGACGCCGGCGACGGCCGCCATCGCGGAGGCGAGCCCCGCGGCCAGCATCCCGACGCGGCGGGGGTTCACGCCGAACGCGGCTGCGATCTCGCGGTCGTAGGCGAGTGCGCGCAGCGCCTTCCCGAAGTAGGTCGCGCGCAGGATGAAAAAGCTCGCGACCGCGAAGGTGAGGGCTGCGCCGAACGCCATCAGCTGCGGCACCGGGAAGGCGATGTTGCCGACGAAGATCGCCTCGGACGCGTACCGGTTGTCCTCGCGAGCGATCTGCCGGAAGTCGGCGCTCCAGACGATGTCGATGAGGCGGATCGCGATGATGAAGAGCCCGAAGCTCAGCAGCAGCGAGTTGAACTCGTCGACCTGGAAGCGCTCGATCAACCAGTGGAACGCGACGCCGAGGACGAACATCGACGGCACGAGGATGAACGCGGCCAGCAACGGGTCGGCGCCGGTGGAGGTGGCGACCTGGTAGGTGACATACGCGCCCAGCAGGATGAGCGCGAAGTGGGCGAGGTTGATCACCCTCAGCAGGCCCCACGTCAATGAGAGGCCCAGTGCCATCACGGCGTAGAGCCCTCCGATCATGACTCCGGAAACCCCGGCCTGCACGTACGTGGTCATCGTCGAATCACGCGACGCTAGCGCCTCTGGCCTCCGGGTGGGAGCCGCCGCAGGCGCGGCGCCTCCCACCCTTACGGCGCAGCTATCCCGCCGGCGGGCCCTGCAGCCTCGCGACCCTGAGGGTCGGCGGCCACACGACGACCCAGCGGCGGTTCTGGATCTGCTTCACGAGGTTCCGCGCGACGGAGAAGTTGTTCAGCGCGGGGTTGAACTTCAGCTTGCCGACGAACGTCGTGTCGGAGCCGTTCGCCCGTAGGTAGTTGCAGACACGCTCGTTGTCGAGGCTGCGCGCGCCGCGGACGCCGGCCGTCAGGACCTCCCACGCCGTCCACGACGCTGTTGCCTGCGAGTCGAACACGCGGTAGTTGAGCCCGTTCGCGGCGGCACTCTGGGCGAAGCGGGAGACGATGGTCTGCGCCTTGGTTCCCATGCGCTTCAGCAGCCTGCCGTTCGGCTCGAACAGCGTGATCGAGAGCACCTTGTCGCCACGGCCGCCGAGGGCGAGGAGCGGCCCCGGCGCCGGGAAGAGCGTGAAGAACTGCGGCGGCTGGTAGTTGAGCTGGTCCATCGCCTGGATGAGGCTGACCGGATCGGTCGCGAGCCCGCTGTTCCAGACGAGATCGGGGTTCGCCGCCCGGACCTGCGCGGCGATCGAGCCCCAGTCCGAGACGGTGGGCGGGTACTTGAGGTCGAGCACGACGTTGAAGCCCATCTTGCGGGCCTGCTCGACCGCGCCGCCCTCGGTCGAGTTCGGCGGTCCGTACGAGATGAAGTTCGTCGAGCCGCCGGTGTTCGTGACGAAGGCGATCGTCTTCGGCGGCCGTCGCTGCGTCTTGAGCGCCGTGAAGACCGTCTTCGGCACCGTGAGGTTTGGCTTGCCACCCGTCGACCACGTCGGGAACTGGCATCGATAGGTGAGGGCGTAGGTCAGGACGGCAGTGTGGTTCGGCAGGACGTAGCCGTGCCGTTCGGCCACCGCCTGCGCCGCCACGATGTTCGGCGTCGCATACGGGCCCATGATCAGGTCGACGCGGTCCTGGCTGATCAGCCGCTCGTAGAGCGCCGTGACCTTGGCCGGGTCGGACTCGTCGTCGTAGAGCTTCCACTGGACGGGCCGGCCGAGCAGTCCGCCGTTGGAGTTGAGCCACCGGACGTACGCCTCGCCGGCGGCCTTGTGGATGATCCCGGTCGCGGCGAACGAGCCGGTCAACGAGAGCGTGCTGCCGACGACGATCGGATCCTGCGCGGCCTTCTTCGCCGATGCCTGCTGGACGCTGCCCGCGATGCTGGCGAGGCCGAGCGCCAGCAGCATGACGGCCACCCTGCGACCGCCCCTTCCGTTGAGAACGCGACGCTGCATGCAATCACCTCCCGAGCGGGATCACCGCTCGAAGCCGTGACCTCTCCCCGCCCGGACTTCGCCTCCTGCCTCGGGAAGGCGGTCGGGGACGACCCGTACCGTATTGCTAAACATCTGCCCTTGTCAAGCAACGTGATTGGCCGCAGAACGGGCTGTTCAAGCGGGTTGCGGCGATCCACCTGTTCAGAGAGCTTGTACAGACCGAAGTCTTCACGGCCTCGCCAGCACCTCGGCCGCGATGCGCTCGGCCCCCGGGAGAAACGCGTCTTCGAGCGGCGGGCTGTACGGGATCGGGGAGTCGGCGGTCGCGATCCGCCAGGCGTCGTCGAGGTCGCCGAGCCCCTCCTCGGTGACGCGCGCGAGCACCTCTCCGGCCCACCCGCCGGTGAGCGGTCCCTCCTCGACGACCGCCACGCGGTTCGTCTTGCCGACCGACGCCAGGACGGTCTCGAGGTCGAACGGCCGCAGCGTGCGCAGGTCGACGACCTCGGCCGATACGCCCTCCTGGGCGAGCCGGTCGGCCGCGGCGAGGCAGTCGTGCACGCCGTTCATCGCGCTGACGAGCGTCACGTCATCGCCCTCGCGTACGACCGCGGCGCGGCTCAGCTCGAGTGGCTCCGAGCCGTTCACCTCGCCCTTCGTCGAGTAGAGCCGCTTGTGCTCGAAGAAGAGCACGGGATTGTCGTCGCGGATCGCGGCCTTCAGCAGCCCCTTGGCATCGGCCGGCGTGGATGGCGCGACGATCTTCAGGCCGGTCACGCCCATCACCCACGAGACGGGCATCTGCGAGTGGATCGCGCCGAAGCGGCCGCCCGCCCCGACGACCGAGCGGATCACGAGCGGGCAGCTCTGTCGCTCGCCGGAGAGGAACCAGTACTTCGTCGCCTGGTTGATCAGGCTGTCCATCGACAGCGCCAGGAAGTCGCCGAACATGATCTCGAGCACCGGCCGCAGGCCGTTGAGCGCGGCGCCGTAGGCGGCCCCGGTGAGCGCGAGCTCGGAGATCGGCGTGTCGAAGACGCGCGTCGCGCCGTACTTCTCCGCGAGGCCGGGCGTGACGGCGAAGACCCCACCCGCGGCGGCGACGTCCTCGCCGAAGAAGATCACGCGCTCGTCGCGCTCGAGCTCCTCGTCGAGCGCGCTGCGGACGGCTTCCCTGAACTCGATCTCGGCCATGCGACTCCTAGGGGACCACCAGTAGGACGGGATGCTCCAATAGATGACGGACTCTTTGCAAGAACCGCGCCGCCTCGGCGCCGTAGACGAGCCGATGGTCGCACGAGAGCCCGACCTCCATCGTCCGGCGGGCGACCAGCTCGCCCGACTCCGCGACGACCGCGCGCGGCGCCACCTCGCCGACGGTGAGGATCGCCGCCTGCGGCGGGTTGATGACGGCGTGGAAGCGGCGGACGCCGAACATGCCGAGGTTCGAGACCGTGAAGGTCCCGTCCGCGAGCTCGTCGGCCGTGACCGCCCGGGAACGGGAACGGTCCGCCAGGTGCCGCGCCTCCGTGGCGATCTCGAAGACGGACTTGTGGTCCGCGTCGTGGATCGTGGGAACGAGCAGTGCGTCCTCGACGTCGACCGCGATCCCGACGTTGACGCGGCCGTGTCGGAGCGCCCGGCCCGGCTCGTAGGAGGCGTTCAGCGCCGGGAAGTCGCGCAGGGCGAGGGCGGCCGCCCGGACGACCAGGTCGTTGAAGGACGGGACCGGCTGCCGGCCCTCTTCCTCGAGCTCGGCCCGCAGCGCCGCGGCCGCCTCCATGTCGATCTCCGCCTCGAGTGTGAACTCGGGGATCGAGGCGCGGGATTCTGCCATCCGCTGCGCGATCGTCCGCTGCGTGGCCGAGTGCGGTACCTCCGTGGTGGCGCCTCTCCCCTCGCCGCCGGCGGCCGGCGCCTCGCCCGCCGCCGCGCGGACGTCGGAGGCGACGATGCGGCCGTTCGGGCCGCTGCCGTCGAGCCCGGCGAGCCCGACGCCGAGCTCGCCCGCGAGCCGCCGCGCGACGGGCGTGGCGCGGGCGCGACCCGGCTTCGAGGAAGGAGCCTTCCGGGGCTCGCGCGGCGCGGCCTCGGTCTCACCGGCCGGCGCCTGGAGCCGCGGCGCCGGACGCGCGCGACCGGCGCTCCGGATGCGCGCGATCGGCTCGCCGAGCGCGGCCGTCTCGCCCGCCTCGACGACGATCTCCTCGAGCACGCCGTCCGTCTCCGCCTCGTAGACGATCGTCGCCTTGTCGGTCTCGACCTCGACCAGCGGCTCCCCTTTCGCGACCTGCTCACCCGGCTGCTTGAGCCACTGCAGCACGGTTGCCTCCTCCATCGAGTCCGACAGGCGCGGCATTCCGATCTCCAGCAGCTCGACCGCGGAGCTCGCGCTCACTAGCGCCTCCCCAGGACGACCCAGATCGCCCGCACGACCTCGTCGCCGTCGTTGTGCAGGCGGTGGGGGGTGGTCGAGTCGAAGAAGATGGAGTCGCCCGGCGCGAGCACGACGTCCTCGAACCCGACCGTCACGCCCAGCCGGCCGCTGAGCACGAAGCCGAACTCGCGCCCGCTGTGGCGGACGAGCTCGTCCGCCGGCCCGGACTCGCCGCGCGGCGGGTAGACGGTGTAGAGGAACTCAACCTCGCGCTCGCTTTGTGTCGTCAGCCGCTCCCAGCGGACGCCGGACTGCAGGTCGATGACGCTGCGCTCGTCTCCGCGCTGGACGAGGGCGGTGCCCGCCCTGCGACCCGTTCGCCGTGCGGCGCGGCCGCCGTCGCCGGGCAGAGCTCCGGCCGCGCCGGCGAAGATGTCGTCGAGCGACGCCCCGAGCTCGCTGGCCATGGCGTAGAGCGTCCGGACGGAGGGCTGGATCTTGCCGGTCTCGATCTGGGAGACGAGGCTCGGCGAGACGTCGAGGCGGCGGGCGAGCTCGCGGAGGCTCAGGCCGCGTTCGGAGCGTCGCTCGCGGAGGCGTCCGCCGAGCGCGCTGCCGGTTCCCTCGATCGAGCTGCGGGCGGGTCTGGAAGGCGACTGCGCCACGTCAGCGAGCCGGAGCGAACTCCGAGCGCTCGACTGGCTCCGGGAACGGGGCGGCGAGCACCGCCTCCTCGACCTCCTCCAGCCGCGCCTCGACCTCGCGTCCGGCGGCGTCGAGCTCCTGGTCGGTGACTCCCAGCTCGTCGCGCAGCCTGCCGGCCGCGACGAGGAGCGGATCGCGCTCCTTCCAGCGGTCGAGCTCGCCCGGAGGCCGGTAGGCCCCAGGATCGCTCCGCGAGTGGCCGACGAAGCGGTATGTGAGCGCCTCGACGAGCTCGGGGCCGCCTCCGGCGCGCACGCGCGCCACCGTCTCCGCGGCGAGCTCGCGGACCGCGAGGACGTCCATGCCGTCGACCTGGGCGGCGGGCACCTCGAGCGCCTCGGCCCGCGCCAGGATGCTGCCGGATGTCACCGCCGCCATCGGCGTGTACTCGCCGTAGCCGTTGTTCTCGCAGACGAAGACCACGGGCAGCGTCAGCACCTTGGCGAAGTTCAGGCACTCGAAGAAGTACGCCTGGTTCGTCGCCCCGTCGCCGAAGTACGCGACCGCGACGGCACCGGAGTCGCGCAGCGCGAGCGCGGCGCCCGTAGCGGCCGCGATGCTCCCGCCGACGATCCCGTAGCAGCCCATCACCCCGTGCTCGGGATCGACGACGTTCATCGACCCGGCGCGGCCGCCGTTGACGCCGGTCGCGCGGCCGAGGAGCTCGGCGAGCAGCGCCTCCGGGTCGGTGCCCATGGCCAGCAGGTGGCCGTGGCCGCGGTACGTGCAGGCGACGCGATCGCCCTCCTCGAGCACGCTTGCGAAGCCGACCGCCACAGCCTCCTGGCCGGAGTAGAGATGTGTCGTGCCGTACACCTCGCCGCGCAGGAAGAGGCTCTGCACGCGGTCCTCGAAGCCGCGGATGAGCAGCATCCGGCGGTAGAGCTCGAGGGCGAGCAGCGTGCGTCCGTCTCCGCCCGCGCCTCCGCGCGCTGCACGTCGCTCGTCGCCACCTCAGCCCCCGACCTCGACCGGCTCCTCGGCGACGCGGCCGTGCACGAAGTCGGCGCCGCGCACGTAGTTACGCCCCGCCACGAGCAGCTCGTCGGCCGGGAACCGGGTGATCACGTCGGGGCCGGTGGGCGTGACGACGACCTCCTCCTCGATTCGCGCGGCCGAGCGCCCGTCGCTCGCCGGGCAGTACGTCTCGAGCGCGAAGACCATCCCGACCTCGAGCTCCACCGGCGCGTCGAACGAGTGCAGCCGCGAGATCATCGGCGCCTCGTAGAGCCCGACGCCGAGCCCGTGGCCGAACTGCAGCCCGAAGGCCGCGTGCTCGTCCTTCATGCCGAAGTCGTCCGCGGCCGGCCAGACCTCGGCGATCTGGTCGGTGGTGACACCAGGTCGGACGAGCTCGATCGCGGCGTCGAGCCACTCACGGCACTGCTTGTAGGCGTCGAGCTGGGACGGCGTCGCGTAGCTGATGTTGAACGTGCGGTAGTAGCACGTCCGGTAGCCCATGAACGAGTGGATGATGTCGAAGAAGGCTTGGTCGCCCGGCCGCAGCAGCCGGTCGGCGAACGTGTGCGGGTGCGGGTTGCAGCGGTCGCCCGAGATCGCGTTGATCGCCTCGACGTGCTCGGAGCCGAGCTCGAACAGCACCTTCATCGCGGCCGCGACAACCTCGTTCTCCCTGACCCCTGGTCGGAGCATCCGGTAGATCGCCTCGTAGACCGCGTCGACGATCCCGGCGGCGTGGTCGAGGAGCGCAAGCTCGTCCTCCGTCTTGATCTTCCTCGCGCTCAGCATCACCGGCTGCGAGTCGGCGACGTGGATGCCCTCCGCCTGCAGCGCGAGCAGCGTCGTCGTGTCCGGGACGTCGATGCCCAGCGGCTCGCCGGCCAGGCCCCGCTCGGACAGCTCGCCGTGGATCAGCGCGGCGAGGGCCTGGGGGATGCCGGTCTCGTTGCCCATGGCGCCGCGCATCGGCGACACCCACGCGCGCCAGCTCGACTCGGGCAGCCACGGGCAGTACAGCTGGTGGTGGCGCGCGGCGGAGCCGAAGTCCCAGAGGATCGGGTCGCCGCCGCGCGGGACGAGCGTGAAGCGGATGTTCTTGTCCCGCTCCCACGTGCCGATCGCCGTGCTCGTGACGTAGCGGATGTTGTTCGGGTCGAAGAGCAGCAGGGCGCCGAGGTCGGAGGCCTCGAGCGCCCGCCTTGTGTTCTCGAGGCGCGCTCGACGGAGCCGGTCGAAGTCGACCCGCTGCTCCCAATCGACCGCCATGGTCGCCCCGCGCGACGCAATTCTCATGTTTTCCTCCCGCGGCTCGACGTGTGCAGTGATTCTGCACAACCCGTCACGTGTGCGTCAACCAGACTAGGCTCTGCGTGGCTTCGTTCAGCCGAGGTTCACAACGGGCGACAGGCGGACAACACCGGAGGACATCACGGCGGCCGTGGTTGCGAGCTTCGACGGCTGCGTGGACGAGCGGCTGCGCACGCTGGCGCAGAGCTTCGTCCACCACCTCCATGCCTTCGCGGTCGAGGTCGGTCTGACGCAGGAGGAGTGGGAGGACGGGCTCGAGCTGCTGACGGAGACGGGCCGGATCACCGACGAGCGCCGCCAGGAGTTCGTTCTCTGGTCGGATGCGCTCGGCGTCTCGATGCTCGTCGACGCCCTCGCGAACCCCGCGCCCGCGGGTGCCACCGAGTCGACCGTGCTCGGCCCCTTCTACGTGCCGGGCGCGCCGCGAAGGGAGTACGGCGCTGCGCTTGCGGAACGGCCGGCCGGAGACCCGGCGTGGGTCCACGGGCTGGTGCTCGACCTGAACGGACGGCCGATCGCCGGCGCCGAGCTCGATGTCTGGCAGAACGGGGACGACCGGCTCTACGCGGTCCAGGACCCGGAAGCGCCCGAGGCGCACCTGCGCGGCCGCTTCAGCACGCGGGCGGATGGCTCCTACGCCTTCGTCGCCGTCCGGCCTGTTCCGTACACGATTCCCGACGACGGGCCGGTCGGCGGAATGCTCGCCCGCACCGGCCGGCATCCCTGGCGGCCGGCGCACATCCACCTGATCGTCCGCGCGCCGGGCTACCGGACGGTGGCGACGCACGTCTTCGACTCGGCCAGCCCGCACCTCGACTCGGACGCCGTCTTCGCGGTGAAGCCGTCCCTCGTCCGGGATTTCGCCCGGCGGCCGGCCGACGACCCGGATCGGCCGCCGGGCGTCGAGGGTGAGTGGTACGCGGTGGAGAACGATGTCGTGCTCGTGCCGCTCGACGGGCGCGCGTAGCCGGGCGAGTCATTGCGGGCGTCGCGTTACGTCACGAAGGGCGGCCGTCCGCTTCTCGCCATGAGCGC
The DNA here is from genome assembly GCA_963802765.1 of uncultured Gaiellaceae bacterium. Taxonomy (GTDB): domain Bacteria; phylum Actinomycetota; class Thermoleophilia; order Gaiellales; family Gaiellaceae; genus Gaiellasilicea. The sequence continues at coordinate 151,202 of CAWDJZ010000013.1, read as the reverse complement.
ATCGTGCACCCCCTGCGCCCGGCGCAACAGCTGATCGACGTTGGCGCCGACCAGGCGTCCCTTCCGCTTGACGAACTGCCCGGCGATGAGCACCGACTCGACGTTGCTCGTGTCCATCGCGAGGACGACCGCGCCGGTCGCGCTGTTGAACGGCGCGACGTTGATCTGGGTCGCGTCGAGCACGACGATGTCCGCCTCCTTCCCCGGCGTGAGCGTCCCGATCTTCTGGCCGAGGCCGTTCGCCTCGGCTCCGCCGATCGTCGCGAGCTTCAGCACGTCGCGCACCGTCAGCAGCTGCTCGCGGTGCTCCTCGAGCCCGGGGTCGGGAATCTCGAAGTGGAACAGGTGCTCTTGGTTCTTGAGCCCCCGCTGCAGCGCAAAGGCGGCGCGCATCTGGGTGAACATGTCGGTCGGCATGTTCGTCTCGACGTCCACGCTGAGGCTCAGCGGGATGCCGCGGTCGAGCGCCGTCTGGATCGGCGGGATGCCGTGCCCCATCTGCATCTCGATCGGGGCGGCAACCGAGAAGAAGCCGCCGGTGTCCTCGATGAGGTCGAACTCCTGCTCGGTGAGCGTGCACGAGTGGATGTACGTCGTGTCGTCGCCGAGGCCGCGATGCCGGCCGGCCGCCAGCGCGTCGGAGAGTTGCTTCACCCACCCGGGCCCGTCGGCGCCGACGCCCACGTGCACGCTGATCCGCGCCTGCACGTCCGGGTGTCGAGCGGTGTTCCACTCGGTGACGGCGAAGGGCACGCCCGCGAACTGCGGGCCGGCGGGCGCGAGGGCCAGCGTCAGCAGCTGGTCCTCCGTCGAGAAGTACTGGTCGCGGAGCCGGAAGATGTCGTTCGGATAGGGGTTCGTCGCCGGATCCGGATGGAAGAAGTTCGGGCCGTACCCGTAGACGGCGCGGATGCCCGAGTCCTTCAGAGCCTGGACGACGGCATCGCTGTGCGCCGGCGTCGTGTTGATGTGCGACCAGTCGAGCACCGTCGTCACGCCCGAGTTCATCGCCGACAGCGCGGCGATCAGGTCGCCGAGGTACACCTCCTCGGGCGTGAGCCGCAGGGCGAAGCCCATGAGGATCGACTGCAGGTAGTCGAGCAGCAGGTCGTCGGGGCCGATGCTGCGCAAGAGCCCCTGCCACATGTGCCGGTGCGTGTCGACGAACCCGGGGACGAGGATCTTCCCCGAGCAGTCGACGACCTGGCCGCCGGCGCTGGAGGTTCGGCCCGACGGCGACGATCTTGCCGCGCTCGACCAGGACGTCAGCCTTGGCGAAATCGCCGACGGCGTCGTCCAGCGTGAGGACGATCCCGTCGCGAAGAAGGAGCCGATTCGGGTTGTTGTCCTCGCGCGCGGACGCTGCGGCGAATGCGGCGGTCGGCGCCACGAGCGTCGCCGCGAGCCCGCCGGCGCCGATCTCGAGGAAGTGGCCGCGGGAGATGCCCGCTCGGCGGGTCTCCTCGGGCTCCCGGTCGTCGAAGGTGTCGGTCATTGCTGGCCTCCGTTCTGTGGTCGTGGACGACCCGTCACGCGGCCCGCTACTCGTTCAGCCGCAGGCCCCTCCCTGCTCGAGCGTCCAATGACATTGCGTCGCCGAGTTAGTGACGCTCCACACGAGCGCTACCTAACCACGGCGGTCGCCGGCTGTCAACCAGCCCGTAAGACCGCTTCGCGACAGGGCGAAATGGGACGCCGAGCCGGTCATGCGGCGATGCGAGACCGTTCATGCACGCTGCACGGAGGCGCGTGGCAGGGCGCTAGAACATCGAGCCGATGATCTGCGAGAAGCGGATCACCGTCACCGTCTCGTCCTCGGTGACGTCGCGGTTGTAGAGCTGCCCGAGGAATCGGATCATCTCGTCGGGCCGGCGGATCTCCGGGTTGTCGTGCTCGATCTCGCGCGGCGAGAGCTCGCGGATCTGCTTCACCTCGACCTTGTCGATCACCGCGTCGAAGATCTTCTCCCGTTGCCCGTAGCGCACGCCGACGAGGACGGTGACGATCATCCCCTTCTTGTATTTCCCGGATTTGTCGCCGAGCCGGATGGTCGCCGTCTTGCGATGCGTGCGCAGCTGGTCGGCGACCAGCGGCGAGTAGAAGTTCAGCGCGAACATCGCCACAGGGCGCCCATCATAAGGCCGCGAGCCGGGTGCGAGCCCTTTCCGCCATGTCGCGCTCGCCCCCGTAGGCGAGCAAGCGGGGAGCGTCGTCGAGCGGGAGCCAGCGGGCCTCGGCCACCTCGAGCTCCATCCCGGGCGGGAGCTCCCCGATCCGGCCCTTCCGGTAGCGGAGCAGGAAGAAGCTCACGACCTTGAAGACGCGCGCTCCCCCGCGCCGCGTGTACACGTAGCGCACGTCGCCGAGCTTCTCGACGAGCTCGCCGGCGAGCCCCGTCTCCTCGGCCACCTCGCGCACCGCCGTCGCAGCGCCGGTCTCGCCGGCGTCGATCAGGCCCTTGGGCAGGGCCCAGAGCCCCGGCGGCTTGCCGTTCGGCCTGATCACGGCCAGCCACCAGCGGCCGCGCAGCCGCCGGACGAGCACCCCTCCGGCCGAGAACTCCCGCTCCACAGCCTGTTTGTAACAGAGTGAGGGTTCGGCGCGCACCTTGCCGCTTGCGCATGGCTGCGGCATTGATATGATCGCCTGGCACTCGGAAGCAGAGAGTGCCAAGCCGTGTCACAAAGTCTGACAAGGGAGGCATATATGAACCTGCAGCCTCTTGGTGACCGCCTGATCGTGGAGGTGCTCGAGGAGGAGCAGACCACGACGAGCGGCATCGTGCTGCCCGACACCGCGAAGGAGAAGCCGCAGCGCGGCCGTGTCCTCGCCGTCGGTCCCGGCCCTCGTGACGAGGACGGGGAGTACATCAAGATGGACGTCGAGGAGGGAGACGAGGTCATCTTCTCCAAGTACGGCGGGACCGAGATCAAGCTCGGCGACGACGACGTGCTGATCCTGCGCGAGTCCGACATCCTGGCCAAGGTCGTCGGCGACCGCGCCGCGGTTTAGCAAGCACAGCCTAGGAACGACAGGAGGAATCGAGAAAATGGCTCACAAGGAGCTCAAGTTCAGCGAGGACGCGCGCCGCTCGCTCGAGCGCGGCGTCAACGTCCTCGCCGACGCGGTCAAGGTGACGCTCGGGCCGAAGGGCCGCTACGTCGTGCTCGACAAGAAATTCGGCGCGCCGACGATCACCAACGACGGCGTCACCATCGCCCGCGAGATCGAGGTCGAGGACGTGTTCGAGAACCAGGGCGCGCAGCTCGTCCGCGAGGTCGCCACTGCGACGAACGACGTCGCCGGCGACGGCACGACGACTGCGACCGTGCTCGCGCAGGCGATCGTGCGTGAGGGCCTCAAGAACGTCGCCGCCGGCGCCAATCCGATGGGCCTCAAGCGGGGCATCGAGAAGGCCGTCGAGGCTGTCGTCGAGGACCTGAAGGCGCAGTCGACCGAGATCTCGGGCAAGGAGGACATCGCCCGCGTCGCCACGATCTCGTCGCGCGAGCGCGAGATCGGCGATGTGATCGCCGACTCGATCGACAAGGTCGGCAAGGACGGCGTCGTCAACGTCGAGGAGGGCCAGACGTTCGGCCTCGAGCTCGAGTTCACGGAGGGCATGCAGTTCGACAAGGGCTACCTGTCGCCGTACATGATCACCGACGCCGAGCGCATGGAGGCCGTGCTCGACGACCCGTACATCCTGGTTGCGAACCAGAAGATCGGGGCCGTCAAGGACGTCCTGCCGGTGCTCGAGCAGGTGATCCAGGCCGGCCGCCCGCTGCTGATCGTGGCCGAGGACGTCGAGGGCGAGTCGCTCGCGACGATCGTGGTCAACAAGCTGCGCGGCACCTTCACCGCCGTCGCCGTCAAGGCGCCGGGCTTCGGCGACCGCCGCAAGCGCATGCTCGAGGACATCGCGATCCTCTCGGGCGCCGAGGTGATCACCGAGGAGATGGGTCTCAAGCTCGAGAACACGAAGCTCTCGCAGCTCGGCAAGGCCCGCAAGGTCGTGATCGACAAGGACTCGACGACGATCATCGACGGTGCCGGTGACGCGGAGGCGATCAAGGGCCGGATCAAGCAGCTGAAGTCGGAGATCGAGAACACCGACTCGGACTTCGACCGGGAGAAGCTGCAGGAGCGGCTCGCGAAGCTGGCCGGCGGCGTCGCCGTCGTCAAGGTCGGCGCTGCGACCGAGACGGAGATGAAAGAGAAGAAGCACCGCGTCGAGGACGCGCTCCAGGCCACCCGTGCCGCCCTCGAGGAGGGCATCGTGCCGGGCGGCGGCGTCGCGCTCATGCACGCGATCGACAAGATCGACCTCGAGGCGTTCGAGGGCGACGAGAGAACCGGTGCGTCGATCATCCGCCGCGCGCTCGAGGAGCCGGTCCGCCAGCTCGCCTCGAACGCCGGCCTCGAGGGCTCGGTCGTCGTCAGCCAGGTGCGCGCCGCCAAGAAGGGGCAGGGCCTGAACGTCGAGACCGGCGAGCTCGAGGACCTGGTCAAGGCCGGGATCATCGACCCGACGATGGTGACGCGCTCGGCGCTGCAGAACGCAGCCTCGATCGCGAAGAACATCCTCACGACCGAGGCGATCGTCGCCGAGGCGCCCGAGAAGCAGCCGGCCGGGGCAGGCATGCCCGGCGGCATGGGCGACATGGGCGGGATGATGTAACGAGCCCCCGGGCTCGCGCTCGACACGGAGGGCCGGCTGCATGCCGGCCCTCCGTGTTTCCCGCCGAAGGAGCGCGCGGCTTGCCCCGAGAAAAGAGGAAGACCCGGAGGGGGCCGGGTCTTCGGGATGGAGCTTGGGGTGGGGTACCGCAGGTATCGGCGGCTCCCGTTGTCACTTGTCACCCGTTCGGGTGAACTTCAGAATCCGTACCGCTCCTCCTTGAACGGGTCGGCGTCGTTGTGGTAGCCGTAGCGCTCCCAGAAGCCCGGCTTGTCGGTCGCCGAGAGCTCGATCCCGCGCAGCCACTTCGCGCTCTTCCAGAAGTACTTGCCCGGGATCACGAGCCGGAGCGGCCAGCCGTGCTCGGGGGCGAGCGGCTCGCCGTTCGCGTGGGTGGCGAGGAGCGCGTGCTCGTCGCGCAGGAACGAGATCGGCACGTTCGCGGTGAAGCCCTGCTCGGCGTGGGCGATCGCGAAGCGCGCGCTCGGCTTCGGGCGCACGATCGCCTCGAGCTCGCGCCAGTGCACGCCCGAGAAGGTCATGTCGAACTTCGACCAGCGCGTGACGCAATGGATGTCCTGCGTGTGCTCGGTTTGCGGCAGCGCGTTCAACTCGTCCCACGAGAGGGAGACCGGGCTCTCGACCTCGCCCGTGACCTCGAAGGTCCAGGTGGCGAGATCGGTCTCGGGGATCGAGCCTGCATGCAGGACGGGCCACTTCTCCGTCAGGTACTGGCCGGGCGGCAGGCGGGCGGGGTCGTACCCGGCCTCGAGGACCTTCTTCTCCGCCTTCGACCGGAACACCGTCACTACAGTAATCGGAGAGATGCGCGCTGCGTTCCGCCCACGGTCGTACGTTCGGGTTGCCGGCCCCGGTGCCGAGGAGTACCTGAACCGGATGGTCTCGAACGACGTCGCCGCGCTCGGGCCCGGCGAGTCGTGCGAAGCGCTCCTGCTGACGCCGAAGGCGCGGGTGATCGCGCCGCTCGTCGTCCTGCGCCGCGGGCACGAGGACTTCCTGCTCCTGACCGAGCCGGAGCTCGGCGAGCGCGTCCGCGACGAGCTCGTCCGCTCCCGCTTCGCGTCGCGGGCGGAGATCGAGCTCGAGGAGCACACGTCGCACGTCGTCTTCGGTGGCGAGGGCATCCCGACGAGCGACTACGGCGAGCCGGCCGCCGAGCTCCTCGACGCGGACGTCGACGTCACGGTCTCGTCGGAGGAGCTCGAGCTGCTGCGAATCCGGGCCGGGACGCCGGCGTGGGGCAAGGAGATCGACGACCGCGTGCTGCCGGCGGAGGCGGGGCTCACCGAGCGCGCCGTCAGCTTCACGAAGGGCTGCTATCCGGGCCAGGAGCCGATCGCGCGGCTCCACTATCGCGGCCATGCGAACCGCGGCCTGCGCGTGCTGACGCTCGACCGGGTCCCCGAGCCGGAGACGGAGATCGTCTACGAGGGCAAGCTCGTCGGCCGGATCACGAGCGCCGCGTCGGCCGGCGACGGCGCCGTCGCGCTGGCCTACGTGCGCCGCGAGGTGCCTGAAGACGCCGAGCTCGCCGTCGGCCGCTCCATCGCGGCGCCGCTACACTGACGAACCCCAGGCGCCCGTAGCTCAGGGGATAGAGCGCTGCCCTGCGGAGGCAGAGGCCGCAAGTTCGAATCTTGCCGGGCGCATAGCAGACGTCGTTTTGCGCGAACCGAGTGAGATAGCTTATGACGGCAGTCTTGGCGAACCTCGTCACCACGGCACGGTGCACGGCGGCGGCAGAGACTTCACCGCCAGGTTCATGGCGTTGGTGTAGTACGTTGGGGCCTTCGACGTGCACTCTCAACAACCAACCTGTACCGCTCGTAGAACGCCTGGCGCGGCCGTGTTCGCTTCGGCGACGACGGAGGATCATACGAAGCGGTGAGCCGGGTGCCAGACGAGTGTGCAGTTCTCGCATCAACGCGCTGCCAATGCCGCCTCGCTTCTGCGCCGGATCCACATAGATGCGGTGGAGCTCCGGTCGAGTTCCTTCCGAGTCGTAGTGGAGATAACCGACGCACCTGCCGTCACGCTCGGCAACAAGGAACCGGCGTCACCAGCCTCTCCGCAACGAGTAATGCACTGCGTTAGGGCTGCAACCGAGGAGGTCGCTCCACGACCGCGGCCGCGAACTCCGCCCCGGAGCGGATTTCGTCGTGCACCGCCGGAACGCAACACGACCAATCGTCGAGATCGCCCGCGCATCAGCAATCGTCGCGACTCGGACGACGACTGACGAATGGAACTCGCTCAAGAGGCGCTCGTTCGCACAGGCGGGGCGAACCGTAGGGCCGACGTCTCGATCGTCGCCCTGTGACCGAGGAATGTAAGGCGGCGCGACGATCCGCGAGAGCGCGTACTCGCCCGCTAGCGGGTCACGCGAGGCTCCCGTCTGCAGCCGCGGCCTCAGCCGCCTCAGCCGAATTTCTCGACGTACCCAACTGCTCGGCCTCGCAGCCAGTACTCGTCCGCGTCGGGAAACCGTGCGCGACGCCTCGGAGAGATCGAGACGCGCCAGGGCTCGACGCGAACGCCGCGTACTCGGCGACAGCGTCATCGAGATCTGCTCCGACGCACGCGCTGTTCGCTCACTCACCGGCCTCTCGGCACCGGCGATTCGCCTCGCCCAGCCGCTCGCCGAGAACTCTCCCCGTTCGTCGCCTCGACGGACAGAGCGCTCTGATAGCGACCCGTGCGCCACGGCTGTCGCCGATGCCGCTAGGCCGCCGCAGCCAGCCTCCACGGCCTACTTTCTGGCACGCGGCGTCGCCGCGCACACCGAGCCGGGTCGACACGAAGGGGAGCACTAGAGCGCGTCGCGCCTGAGCACACACGCAGCGCGCTCTTCAGCCGCGGCACGATCGCAACGCTGCGTACTGTGTCTAGCTGCAGGAGTCCGCAGCCTCCGCGCGAACGAGCCGTCATGGCCGCAGCCCGACCAGCTGACGCTCGCGCGGCACCGTGACCTCGAGGGGCGCGAGCGGCGGCCGTACGTCCGCTGGGCGCTGCTCTCGCTGATCGGCCTCGTCTCGCTGCTCGGTCTCGCGAACGTGTTCGGACAGCGGCCGCACACGGACACCGTCGCTGCCGACGGCGTCGAGCTGGAGGTCTACTCGCCCGAGCGGCTCCGCAGCGGCCTCTTCTTCATGTCGCGCTTCACGATCCGCGCGGAGGAGGAGATCGAGGCGGCGACGCTCGTGCTCGACCCCGGCTGGCTCGAGGGGATCACGCTCAACTCGCTCGTGCCGTCGCCGGTCGGCGAGGCGAACCGCGACGGGAAGATCGCGTTCGATCTCGGCCGCGTGCCGGCCGGGACGAAGCACGTGTTCTTCCTCCACTTCCAGGTCAACCCGACCGAGATCGGCCGGCGCCCGCAGGACGTGGCGCTCTACGACGGCGAGACGCCGCTGCTCGAGGTCGACCGCACGGTGACCATCTTTCCCTGATGGACCTCGTCGTCCGCGCCGTCATCGCGTTCGCGTTCGTCTACCTGCTGACGCGGGTGATCGGGCGGCGGGAGCTCTCCTCGCTGGAGCCGTTCGACCTGATCATGCTCGTGATGATCGGCGACCTCGTCCAGCAGGGCGTGACGCAGAACGACTTCTCCGTCACCGGGGCGATTCTCGTCGGCGGCACGATCGGCCTGATGAGCGTCGGCGTCTCGTACCTCAACTTCCGCTTCCCGCGCCTGCGCCCGGCGCTCGAGGGGGAGCCGGTGATCGTCGTCGAGGACGGCAAGCCGATCGAGCGCAACCTGCGCCGCAACCGGATCACGGTCGAGGAGCTCGCGGCGGCGGCCCGTCAGCAGCAGATCGGCTCGATCGGCGACGTCCGCTGGGGCGTGCTCGAGACGAACGGGCAGCTCAGCTTCATTCCCGAAGAGCTCCTGACGACCTTCCCGGGATTGAGGATCCCGTTGGGGTCGAACATGTCCTTGAGGGCCCGGAACCACGGCTGCAGGTCGCCGTGCTCCCGCTCGAGGTAGCCGAGCTTGCCGAGCCCGATCCCGTGCTCGCCGGTGCACGTCCCGCCGCGCTCGAGCGCCCAGTCGACGATCTCGCCGTTGAGCGCGCTCCGCCGCCGCGAGCTCCCGCGGGTCGTCGGGATCGAGCATGAAGAGGACGTGGTAGTTCGCGTCGCCCGCATGCGCGACGATCGACGCCGCGATGCCGAGCTCGTCCGCGAGCGCGCGCGCGTGCGCGACGGCGGGCGCGAGCTGCGAGAGCGGCACGCAGACGTCCGTCGACTTGTGCAGCTTCCCCGGCGAGGCCGCCAGCAGCGCGAAGAGCACGTGGTGGCGTGCCTCCCAGAGCCGGCTGCGGCCCTCCGCGTCGCGCTCGTGCTCGAGCTCGGTGCACCCCTCCCACGCCGGCGACCTCCCGGACGGCCTCGAGGTCGCCGGCAACGCCCTCCTCCGACCCCGCCAGCTCGACGAAGAGACTCGGAGCCGCGGCGTAGGCCGTGCCCTTGTAGGCGTTGACCGCCGCCGATCGTCTCGGCGTCGAGCAGCTCGACTCTGGCGGCGGTGACGCCCGCGCCGATGATCGCGGTCGCGGCCCGGCACGCGGCATCGAGCGAAGGGAAGGCGGCGCGCAGCGCGATCGCGTGCTCCGGCAGCCCGTGCAGGCGCAGGGTCAGCTCCGTGATCACGCCGAGCGTTCCCTCCGAGCCGACGAAGAGCGAGCGGAGGTCGTAGCCCGCCGAGGTCTTGACGGTCTGCGAGCCGGGGCGGATCACGCTGCCGTCCGCGAGCACGACTTCCAGCGCGAGGACGTGCGCTCGCATGCCGCCGTACCGGACGGTGGTCGTGCCGCTCGCGTTCGTCGCGGCCATGCCGCCGAGCGTCGCGTCCGCGCCCGGATCGACCGGGAACCAGAGTCCGTGCGCGCCGGCTGCCTCGTTCAGGCGCGAGCGCGGCATCCCGGGCTGGACGACCGCGAGGAAGTCCTCCGGGCGCAGCTCGAGGAGGCGGTCCAGGCGCGTGAGGTCGAGCGAGACGCCGCCGGCGCGCCGGGATGACGTGACCCTCGAGGCTCGTGGCGGCGCCGAAGGCGGTGACGGGCACGCGATGCTCGTTCGCCCACGCGAGCAGCGCCGCGACCTGGGCCGTGCTCTCCGCGTAGACGACGGCGTCCGGCCGGCGGGGCGGGTGGTGCGAGAGGTCGTGCGCGTGCTCGTCGAGCGCCGAGTCGCCGACGCTGACGTGCCGCTCGTCCCCGAGGAGGGCCACGAGCTCCGACTGGAGATCCACGTCTCGCATTCCATCACCAAGCCCTAGGCTTCTGCGATGCCGCTCTACCTCTCCGAGGCAGACGTCGAAGGCCTCCTCACGCCCGGGGACGCGGTGCCGGTGATCGAGGAGAGCTTCCGCCGTCTCGCCGCGGGAGTAGTCGAGAACGTGCCGCGGCGGCGGCTCGCGCTCGACGAGGGGACGTTCGCGATCATGGCGGCGGCCGACCGCGGGCTCGGCTACGCGGGGCTGAAGTCCTACACGGTCGTCGGCGGCAAGCTCGCTTTCGTCGTCTGCCTGTTCGAGCTCGAGAGCGGCTCGCTCGCCGCCGTGCTCGAGGCCGACGCGCTCGGCCAGCGCCGCACCGGCGCCGCGAGCGGGGTCGCGGCGAAGCACCTCGCCCGCAACGGCGCCGCGAGCCTCGGCGTGATCGGTTGCGGCTGGCAGGCGGAGTCGCAGGTGGACGCGATCCGCAGCGCTGTCCCGACGATCGAGCGGGTCGTCGCCTACTGCCGCACGCCGGAGAAGCTGCGCGCCTTCTGCGCCAAGACGGACGCGGAGCCGGGCGAGAGCCCGAGCGACGCGGCTGCGCAGGACGTCGTCGTCACCGCGACGACCTCGCGCGACCCGGTCCTCCGCGGGGAGTGGTTGCGCGAGGGAGCGCTCGTCTGCGCGATCGGCGCCAACGATCCGCGGCGCCCGCGAGCTCGACAACGTCGTGCTCGAGCGAGCGACCTTCGTCTGCTGCGACTCGCGCGAGCAGGCGAGGCTCGAGTCGGGCGATCTGATCGAGCCGGTGCAGGGCGGCGTCCTCGACTGGCTCGAGGTGCACGAGCTGCAGGAGGTCGTCGCGGGCGAGCTGCGCGGTCGCGAGAGCGACGACGGACATCGTTCTCTTCAAGTCGAACGGCCTCGCGGCCTGGGACGTCGCGATCGGCGTCGAGGCGCTTCGGCGCGCCCGCGAGCGCGGCGTCGGGAGGGAGCTCTAGGCTGCTCTCGAGAGCTTCGCGCGCGTCCTCGATCGTGTCGTTCCCGATCGCCTTGATCACCTCGGGGCGGTCGAGGAGCCGGGCGCGCTGGTCGGGGCTGAGCCGGTTCTGGACGTAGCGGTCCTCGAGGATCTCCGCCAGGTCCCGGCCCCGATCGTGCTCGCGGATCACATAGGACGCCACCCGTTCCTCCGCCGACGAGCGCTGGAAGAGGAACGAGAACAGGTTCCGGAACGCCATCGCGGGCGATTGTATCCTCATGGGATGCGTCGTCAGGCTTCCGAGGGGCGCTGCGCAGAGCGCGTGCTCCGCGGGGTCGACGACGCCGGGCGCGAGGAGCGGGTCGTGATCTGGGTCGAGCGCAAGGCAGGGGCGCTCTGGGCAGTGGGCCGCTCGGTCAATCCCCAGCACCGCGCCGAGCAGCGAGCCGCGCCGGGACGACTACCTCTTCGAGGGCTACGAGCTCGGCGACGCGCTCGATGCGGCGAACGACGCGCTCGAGGACGACGTGCGCGTGCTCGAGGACGACGGCGTCGGCGGCAACAGCGTCAAGCCGTTCACGAGGAAGGAAGTCCTTCCAGTCCTCGAACGCTTCTTCTTCGGCCGCCGCTGACGCCTGGCCGGTCGGCTCCCGCCGGGCGGAGCCCGGCTCCGCCGACCTCGCGCGCCAGGCGACAGCGGAGGGCGCTAGCCGTCCGTGGGCCACTCGAGGTTGGCGTCTGGGATCGGGTCGCCGTGCGGGTCGTGGGTCGGGAAGCCGAGCGCCTTGTCGATCCGCTCCTCCAGCTCCTCCGAGAGCACGTGCTCGAGCCGGTCCGCCTCGTCGTGGACGTCGTCGACGCCGATCCCGAGCGTCTCCGCGAGGTAGAGCTCGAGCAGCCGGTGGTGTCGGATCACCTCCAGGGCCACCTGCTCGCCCGCGTGCGTGAGCGTGACGCCGCGGTAGGGGGCATGCTCGGCGAGCCCGAGTGCCGCCAGCTTCTTCACCATCTCGCTCGCCGACGCGGGCGAGACGTGCTGCCGGCGGGCGAGCGCCGTCGTCGACACGCGCTCGGACTCCGTCCCGAGCTTGTAAATCTCCTTCAGGTAGTCCTGGATCGCGTCGCTGAGCCCGACCTTGGTCACTGCGCCAGTGTAGGTGGGTGCTAGCCTCGCCCGGTGCTGATCAGGCTCGGTCACAGCCCGGATCCCGACGACGCCTTCATGTTCTGGGCGCTCGCCGCAAACGCGATCGACACGCGCGGCTTCCGCTTCGAGCAGGTGCTTCAGGACATCCAGACGCTGAACGAATGGGCGCTCGAGGGCAGGCTCGAGGCGACCGCGATCTCGCTGCACGCGTATCCGTTCGTCCAGGACCGCTACGCGCTGCTGCCGCACGGCGCGAGCATCGGCTCCGGCTACGGGCCGATCCTCGTCGCCCGCGAGCCGCTCACGCTCGGACCAACTGCGGGACGCCGAGATCGTCGTTCCCGGTCGGATGACGACCGCCTTCCTGACCCTGCGTCTCGCGCTCGGGGACTTCGGCCATCGCGAGCTGCCGTTCGACCGGATCCTCGACGAGGTCGCATCCGGCCGCGCCGACGCAGGCCTCGTGATCCACGAGGGGCAGCTCACGTACGAGGAGGCCGGCCTGCACAAGGTGCTCGACCTCGGCGAGTGGTGGCTGCTCGAGACCGGGCTGCCGCTCCCGCTCGGGGTGAACGTCGCGCGACGCGACGTCGGCGAGCGTCTCCAGGACCTGTCCGCGGTGCTGCTCGACTCGATCCAGGCGGGGCTCGCGAACCGTCGCGAGGCGATGCGCTACGCCATGCGCTTCGGCCGCGGGATCGACCCCGCGACGGCGGACCGGTTCGTCGGCATGTACGTGAACGAGCTCACGTGCGACTACGGCGACGAGGGCCGCAAGGCGGTCGAGGAGCTCCTCCGCCGCGGCGACGCGATCGGCGCGTTTCCCGAGCCTGTCCGGCTCGACTACGTTTCCTGAGTGCCCCGCGCGGTCGTTCTTTCCGCCGTCCGCACGCCGGTCGGCCGCTACGGCGGCGGCCTTGCGGGCGTGCGCCCCGACGATCTCGCGGCGATCGCGGTCGCGGCGGCGGTCGAGCGCGCAGGCGTCGAGCCGGCAGAGATCGAGGACGTCTACCTCGGCTGCGCGAACCAGGCGGGCGAGGACAACCGCAACGTCGCGCGGATGGCCGCCCTGCTCGCCGGCCTGCCCGACTCGGTCGCGGGGGTGACCGTGAACCGGCTCTGCGCGTCGGGCCTCTCGGCCGTCGTCGGCGCCTGCCACGCGGTCGCGGCCGGGGACGGCGACCTCTTCGTCGCGGGCGGGGTCGAGTCGATGAGCCGCGCGCCCTTCGTCGTGGCCAAGCCCGACACCGCCTATCCCCGCGGCGACCGGACGCTGGTCGACACGACGCTCGGCTGGCGCTTCCCGAACCCCGCCCTCGAGGCGATGTTCCCGCTCGAGACGATGGGCGAGACCGGCGAGAACGTTGCCGAGCGCTGGGGCGTCTCCCGCGAGGACCAGGACGCGTTCGCGCTGCGCTCGCAGCAGCGGTGGGCCGAGGCCGACTTCGCCGACGAGCTCGTCGCCGCCGGCGAGCTCGAGCGGGACGAGCATCCTCGCCCCGACACGAGCGCGGAGAAGCTGGCCGCGCTGAAGCCGGCCTTCCGGCCGGGCGGCTCGGTCACGGCCGGCAACTCGAGCGGGATCAACGACGGCGCGGCGGCGCTCGTCGTCGCCTCGGAGGAGAAGGCCCGAGAGCTCGGGCGTGAGCCGCTGGGCGCGTTCGTGGCGAGCGCGGTCGCGGGCGTCGACCCGCGGGTGATGGGGATCGGGCCGGTCCCGGCGGTGCGCAAGCTGCTCGAGCGGGCCGGTGTCGCGGTCGGCGACGTCGACCTGGTCGAGCTGAACGAGGCGTTCGCCTCCCAGAGCCTTGCGGTCGTCCGCGAGCTCGGACTCGACGAGGAACGGGTGAACGTCAACGGCGGCGCGATCGCGATCGGCCACCCGCTCGGGATGAGCGGCGCCCGTCTGGTCGTCACGCTTCTACACGAGCTGCGGCGGCGCGGCGGCCGCTACGGTGTCGCCACCATGTGCGTCGGCGTCGGCCAGGGACAGGCGGCCCTCTTCGAGCGATGAAGGGCGACCACGTCCGTGTCGATCCAGCCGCCCGACCCGAAGAAGGCGGCGACGACGGGATTCGACTACGCAGCGGGCATCGTCGCGGAGACGGTCGCCTCTGAGCGGATCGCCCTCCAGCTCGTCCGGATCCAGCCGGGCGTCCGCTCCCAGGCCCACTCGCACGGCGAGCACGAGTCCGCTGCGTACGTCCTCGAAGGCGAGGTCGTGACGTGGTACGGCGAGGCGCTGGAGAAGCACGTCACCGCGGGCGCAGGCGACTTCGTCTTCATTCCGGCCGGGGTGCCGCATGTCGCAGCGAACTACGGCGAGACGGACGCCGTCGCCCTGATGGCCCGCTCGGACCCGCAGGCACTGGAGAGCGTCGAGATCTTCCCGGAGCTCGACCGGCTCGCTCACATCCTGTCGCCGCCGCGCCGGATGCCCGGCCGCCCGCGCCGGATTCCGCGCGGCCCGTTCCTTCCCTGATCCTTCCGCCTCCTTCAGCTGTGCTGCGCGCTCATCTCGAAGCAGCCGGGCGTTCACCTACGCCATCGTCGTCGGCCGCGCGAGCGGCGATCGACGTGCCTCGAGCGGCTCGCGGCCGCCCGCGCTCGCCGGCGGCGCACCGCGGTGGCCGGGCCGCAGGCGGTCGAGGAGGACGCCGTGTCACCTGCCGAGGTCGCGCCGGACGGCGCGCTCTGCGCTCGAGCGGCGCGATCGCGCGCAGGCGCCGCTCGGCTGCCGCGCTCGCGCGAGCGGATCCCGGTGGCGGCGCGCGCGCGCCTTGTCGCGCTCGCGCTGAAGCACTCGGCGTCGCGGCGCTCGCACTCGACCCGCTTCAGCGCTCACCCCTCGCCAGCGTGCTCCTCGCCGCTCGCGCCTAGCACGGCGCGTCGCCACGGCGTGCATCGCGCGACGATCGCGCCCGCTCCGAGACGAGCGATGCAGCGACGCGTCGTCGCGAGCGTGCGCTCGCGAGCTGCACGGATCGCGCGACTCGGCGCACGCCTGGCCTACACGCGTCGCCGCTGCGTCTGCGCTGCGGGCCGCGGCACCGCCACCTCCTATCGGCGCGCCCGAGACGAACGTGTAGCTCGAGTCTCCCACGACCTCGCGCTAGGGCGCTGGGTCACGACGCTCCGGCACCGGCGGCGGCGCTGTCTCTCTCTCGAGCGCAGACCACCTCGTCGCGCTCACCACCGAAGCCGCGTTCATCCGCTCCGGCTGCTAGTCCCGCGCCGGCCTCGTCGCGTATCTTCCGCCCGTGGCGGTTGCGACGCACGAGTTCGGGCTCTTCATCAACGGCGAGACGGTCGAGGGGTCGTCGACCCGCGACCTCGTCGAGCCGGCGTCGGGCGAGCCGCTCGGAACTGCCCAGCTGGCCGGCGAGGCTGAGATCGACCGCGCCGTCGAAGCGGCGCGCGGCGCGCTCGCGGGCGACTGGGGCAAGACGGGCGCGACCGAGCGCTCGCGGCTCCTGCATGCGCTCGCAGACGCGATCCTCGCGAACCGGAAGGAGCTGACCGAGCTCGAGTCGCGCAACGTCGGCAAGGCGATCTCGTCGACCAAGGCCGAGCTCTTCGGCGCGGTCGAGAACTTCCGCTTCTTCGCCTCGGCGATCGCGACGATCGCGGGTCGCTCGAACCCGATCGGCGGCTCGCTGCTCTCGTACACGTTGAAGGAGCCCGTCGGAGTCGCCGGCCAGATCGTCCCCTGGAACTATCCGCTGCTGATGGCGACCTGGAAGCTCTCGCCGGCGCTCGCCGCCGGCTGCGCCGTCGTGCTCAAGCCCGATCCGCAGACGCCCGCGACTGCGCTTCGGCTCGCCGAGCTGGCCACGGAGGTGGGCTTCCCGGCCGGCACGATCAACATCGTCCCGGGCGACGGACCGACGACCGGCGCCTACCTCGTCAAGCACCCGGGAGTCGACAAGGTCGCGTTCACCGGCTCGACCAGGACGGGCGGCGAGATCATGCGGCTCTGCTCCGATCCGATCAAGCGGCTCACGCTCGAGCTCGGCGGCAAGAGCCCGAACATCATCTTCGCCGACGCCGACCTCGACTCGGCGATCCCGAGCGCGGCCTGGTCGATCTACTACTCGGCCGGCCAGAGCTGCGAAGCGCGCTCGCGCGTGCTCGTCGAGAAGCCGCTCTACGACGAGTTCGTCGGCGCGTTCACGGAGAAGGCGGCCGGTGTGAAGGTCGGCGATCCGCTCGACGCCGAGACGCAGATGGGCTCGCTCATCTCGCAGGCGCACCGTGAGCGCGTGCACGGGTTCGTCGAGGACGCGCGCGGCGAAGGCGCCGAGGTGGTGCTCGGCGGCGAGCCCGGCGAGCACGCTTTCTACCCGCCGACGGTCGTTGCCGGCGTCGACAACGCGATGACGATCGCGCAGGAGGAGGTCTTCGGCCCCGTCGTCACGATCACCCCGTTCGAGGACGAGCGGGATGCGATCCGGATCGCGAACGACGTCAAGTACGGGCTGATGGCGTCTGTGTGGACGGGCGACCCGGCCCGCGGCCACCGGCTCGCAGCGCGGATCAAGGCGGGCACGGTCGGCATCAACATGCCGTACACGGCCTTCCCCGGGCTTCCCTTCGGCGGCTACAAGCAGTCCGGCTTCGGACGCGAGCTCGGCGTCGAGACGCTCGATCTCTACCTCGAGACGAAGAGCGTGACCGTGAACACCGGCTCGCGGCCGATCAACCCGTTCGGGCTCTAGGCCTTGTCTTACCGCTGGGCCGTCCTCGCGGCGGGGACCGCCGCGCAGGCGAGCTTCTCGACCGTCTCGTTCGCGATCGCCGTGCTCGCGCCGGCATTGCGCGACCGCTACGACCTCAGCCTGACGGAGATCGGCGTCGTGCTGGCGGCGGAGTGGATCGGGCTCACGTTCGCGCTCCTGCCCTGGGGCTTCGCCGTCGACCGGTACGGCGAACGGTGGACGCTGGCAGGCGGGCTCGCGGCCTGCGCGGTGCTGCTCGCGGCGGCCGCCTACGCGCCGAGCTTCGCGTGGCTCGTCCTGCTCCTCGGTCTCGCCGGCGCCGCCGGCGGCAGCGTCCAGTCGGGCAGCGGGCGCGCCGTGATGGGCTGGTTCTCGGCCCAGGAGCGGGGGCTCGCGCTCGGCATCCGCCAGACGGCGGTCCCGCTCGGCGGGGCGATCGCGGCGCTCGTCCTGCCGGCTGCTCGGCAGCCCGAAGGCGGGCCTCCTCTTCGTCGCGGGCTTCGTTCTCGCCGGGGCGCTCGCGGGCGCGCTCGTGCTCCGCTCGGGGACGGAGGAGCACCTCGACGCGTCGGACGTCGAGAGCACGCTCCGCGACCGCCGTCTCTGGCTCGCGTGTTGGGGCAGCGGCCTCTATCTCGTCGCGCAGGTGGCGATGATGGGGTTCGTCGTCCTCTTCCTCCACGACGAGCACGGCTTCTCGACCGGCGAGGCCGCAGCCGTGTTCGCCGTCGGGCAGGTGCTCGCGGCGGTGCTGCGGATCGCGGTCGGCCGCTGGTCGGACGTGCTCGGCTCGCGTGTTCGCCCCTTGCGCTGGATCGGGATCGTGAGCGGGATCGCGCTCGCGGTCGTGGCCGCTGTCTCGGGCGCGCCGGGTTGGGTGCTCGTGCCCGTGCTCGCGGCTGCGACCGGGCTCTCGATGTCGTGGAACGGCCTCTCGTACACGATCGCGGCCGAGCTCGGCGGCCGGCGCAGCGGGGCCGCGATCGGCTTCCAGCAGACGGTGCTCTCGGCGCTCGGAGTCGCCGCTCCCGTCGCCTTCGCAGCCGCGGTCTCGGCAACGTCGTGGAGCGCCGCGTTTGCGCTCGCAGCAGCGTTCCCCTTGATCGGCGTCTGGCTCCTGCGGGCGCTCTAGGCTCGCCGGCGGCCCCTGAGCGGCTGCGCCTCCCAGCCCGGCTGGTAGCCGTGCGCTCCGGCGCAGCCTCGCGACGCTCGGAACCGCCGGCAGTAGGTTCTCCTCATGCGGGTCTTGGAGCGACTCGACGAGCTGGCCGCGATCGGCGACCGGATCGGCTACTCGCCCGAGGAGGACCGCGCGCACGAGCTCGCCGCCGGCTGGTTTCGGGCCGCGGGGCTCGAGGTCGAGGTCGACGCCGCCGGCAACCTGATCGGCCGCGTGCCGGGCGGCTCGCACGAGGTCTGGACAGGCTCGCACCTCGACACCGTTCCCGGCGGTGGCCGCTTCGACGGCGCGCTCGGCGTGGTTGCCGGGCTCGAGGCGGTCGAACGGCTCGGGCTCCCCGGGCTCGCCGTGGTCGCGTTCCGGGACGAGGAGCGTGGCTGCGCCGGCAGCCGCGCCTGCGACACCCGTCCCGCTGCCTACGTGGAGCTGCACATCGAGCAAGGGCCGACGCTCCTGCGGGCGGACGCGCCGCTCGGAGTCGTCACGGGGATCGTCGGCTACGTCCACGGCCGGAGGACGTTCACGGGCTCGCCCGGGCACGCGGGCACGACGCCGATGGCCGGCCGCGAGGACGCGCTCGTAGGGGCTGCTGAGTACGTCCTCCGGGCGCGCGAGGTCGCGCGCGGAATCGAGGGCGCGGTCGCCACCGTCGGGCAGGTGACCGTCGAGCCGGGCGGCACGAACGTGATTCCGGGCCGAGTGGTCCTCTCGGTCGACGCGCGGGCGCCGGACGCGGAACGGCTCGACCGGCTCGCGGCGGCGCTCGAGATCGAGGAGCCGACGCGGACCGAGCCGGCGGCGATGTCGGAGGAGGTGCGGGCTGCATTGCGTGGCGAGGTCGAGGCGCTCGGCCTCCCCGTGCTCGAGTTGCCGTCCGGCGCCGGCCACGACGCGGGCATCCTGGCGGCGGCGGGCGTGCCCGCCGGGATGCTCTTCGTCCGCAGCCTCAACGGCGGCGTCAGCCACCACCCGGACGAGCTCAGCTCGGCCGAGGACATCGCGCTGGCTGCCGATGCACTAACGGGAGCGCTGCGTCGGCTGGCGTCGTCCTGGTCGTAAACCTCGTTCCTGCGAACGACGCGAAATCGTCCCAAGAGACGAGCGAACGTGTCCTACGCTCACGAGATGGTGACATTCGAAGCAGCAAGTGTCCCGCCTGCCGCCCCTCGGTGGTTGGGGATCGCGCGGCTCGGAGCAGGGTCAGGGGCGGTCGCGATAGCCGGGATCCTCGCCGTGACGCTGCCGCTCGTCGGCTTCGTCTCGCTGCTGCTGCGGGAGCAACTCGACCCTCAGCTCCACAACCACCAGGCGCACTTCGTCATCTTCGGCCTCGTCGGCGGCGTGGCCGTCGCGCTGGGCTACGCGGCTGGCGAGGCCGCGAAACGCCGCGGCGACGCCCGCGTTCTCCTCCTTTCGATGGCCTTCATGGCCACCGGCGGCTTCATGGGCCTGCACGCCTTCGGCACGGCCGGAGTCCTCTTCTCCGAGAGCCGGGCCGGCTTCCAGATCGCGATCCCGGTCGGCCTCCTCGTGAGCGCGTTCTTCGCCGCGGCCTCGGCGTTCGTCGATGCGCGGCCCGAGCTGGGGCCGAAGCTGATCCGGCAGCGCGGCAAGCTCCGCGCGGGGGTACTGATCGCGATGGGAACGTGGTTCGTGTGGACGGTGGCGAACCTGCCGCCGCTGCGCGAGCCGAACACCGAGGCTGCGACCGGCACCGTCCTCGGCAGCTTGGCCGTCCTCGGGACGATCGTCTACGCGGTGAGCGCCGCGCGCTACTGGCAGCTCTTCCGGCATCGCCCGACGCTGCTCTCGACGGCAGTGATCGCGTGTTTCCTGCTCCTCGCCGAGGCGATGATCGGCGTCGCGATCACGGGCGAGCGGAAGTGGCACGCGAGCTGGTGGGAGTGGCACGGCCTGATCGTCTTCGCGTACCTGATCATCGGCTTCGCCGTCCGCCGCGAGTGGCGCGACGAGCGCTTCCGAAAGCTCTACCTGCCGTCCACGCGCGAGCGTCGGCAGGAGATCAGCGTCCTCTTCGGTGACCTCGAGGGCTACACGACGTTCTCCGAGCGCTCCTCGCCGGCCGAGGCCGCAGCGGTGCTCAACGCGTATTGGGGCACCGCGGCGCCGCTGCTCGCCCGTCGGTTCGGCGCCGAAGTGGAGAAGTTCATCGGCGACGGGATCGTCGCCACCTTCAACAGCCGCGGTGACCAGCCCGACCACGCGCTGCGGGCCGCCCGCGCCGCGCTCGCCCTGCAGGAGGCCGTGGCGCCCTTCGCCGAACAGCATCCGAACTGGCCGCGCCTGCGCGTCGGCGTGAATAGCGGCGAGGCGGTGCTGCGTGAGGTCGGCGGCGACGGCCATGTTGCCTACACGCTCGTTGGCGACACCGTCAACACGGGCGCGCGCCTGGAGAGCCTCGCCCCCGCCGGCGGCGTTCTCATCGGCCCCAGGACGCGAGCGGCCCTCCCCGCCGACGCGGTCGTGGAAGCGCGGGACGGCCTGCGCGTCAAGGGCAAGGACGAGCTCGTCGACGCGTGCGTGTTGCTCGCCCTGCCCTGACGCTCCTCGAGACGTTCACGCTTCGCGGAACGAGATCGGCTGCGCGCCCTCCCAGAGCGTCAGCCGGCCGAGCTCCTTCAGCTGCTCCTGCCCCTCGACGAGGGTGGCGAAGTGGTTCGCCCACAGCGCGCCGGCCTTGCTCGCGAACGAGCAGTACCCGTAGGGGAAGAGCAGCTCGGTCTCGCTCTGCGCCGCCCGGATAGAGCGCGAGCTCGCCCGGGTGCGGATAGCTGGTCGCGTTCTCCGGGCCGATCCCGAGGTCGCGGTCGCCCCAGGGGATCCAGTTCGACTCGCCGCTCCAGCGGCAGTGGATGATCCGGTCGTCGAACGGGAGGATCGCCTTGAACGCGGACACCGTCTGCGGCGCGAGCTCCTCCTCCCAGCGTGCGACGAAGCGCATTCCTGCTGCTGTGATCTCGAGCACGCGCAGAACCTACCCTCGCGCGGCTGCCCACGCGACGAGCTGCTCCCGCTCGTCGTCGGTGAGCCCGGTCGCATTCCCAGGGGGCATCGCGCGCGAGGCGACCATGGCCTCGATCGCGCCCGCGTGTTGCTCCATCTGCTCGAGGCTCTCGAGCCGGACGCCGAGTGGCGCCGAGGCGCCGGAGTGACAGGTGGCGCATCGCTCCGCGACGATGCTCTGCGCCACCTCGTCGCTCGGCACCGCGGTCGCGTCGACGTCGTCCGGCGCGAGCACGATCGCGAGCGCGACGGCCCCGACGCCCGCCGCGCCGAGGAGCCACCAGGCTCGCCGCCCCACGTGCCAGAGGTTGAAGAAGTGCCGGATCGCCACGAGCAGGGCGAAGAGCGCGAGCAGGACGAGCCAGGCGTGCTCCTGCCCGAAGGTGAGGGGGAAGTGGCCGGCGAGCATCGTGAAGACGACGGGCAGCGTCAGGTAGTTGTTGTGGACCGAGCGCTGCTTGGCCCGCAGGCCCACCTCCGGGTCGGGCTCGCGCCCTTCCTGCTTCGCGCGGATGAGCTCCCGGTGGGCGGGAATGATGACGAGGAAGACGTTGGCGGCCATGATCGTCCCGAGCATCGCGCCGACCTGGAGGAACGACGCGCGGGCGGCGAAGAGCTGGTCGGCGGCGAACGCGGACACGACCACGAGCACGGCGACCGCGATCGCGACGTAGCGGTCGTCGCGGAGCACCCGGCACGCCGCGTCGTAGGCGAGCCACGCGAGTGCGAGCCCCGCGGCCGAGAGAGCGGCCGCCTGCCAGGGCTCGAGGTCGGCGACGGCCGGGTCGACGAGGCGGTCGCCGGCGTCGAGCCAGTAGAGGAGGATCGATCAGCGCGAAGCCGGAGAGCCAGGTCGTGTAGGCCTCCCACTTGAACCAGTGCAGCGGCTCGGGCAGCGTCGGCGGCGAGACGCGGTACTTCTGTGAGTGGTAGAAGCCGCCCCCGTGGACGCCCCAGTACTCGCCGATCACGCCCCGCTCGGCGTCCTCGGGCTGCTCGGGCGCCCGCAGGCCGAGGTCGAGCCGGATGAAGTAGAAGGACGCCCCGATCCACGCGATCCCGGCGACGACGTGCAGGAGCCGGAGGCAGAGGTCGGACAGGTCCCTCAGATAGTCCGCGTCCACCGGTGCTGTTCCCATCTAGATCGTGCGATCGCGACGAGCTCGCGCACGCCCGTCTCGAGCTCCTGCTCCCGCGTGCGCGTGAGCCGCTCGCGCAGCACGTCGAGGATCTCAGCCTTGGGACGCCCGTCCACGAAGACGACGAAGCGGAAGCCGAACTTCTCCTCGTAGACCTGGTTCAGGTAGGCGAGCTCGGAGAGGATGACCGGATCGGAGTCGCCGCCCTGCTCCGCGGCGGAGCGGGCGGAGAGCCCCGTGCGCGCCCCGATCGCCGGGTGCGCGGCGAGCGCCTCGACCTGCTCCTCCTCCGACAGCGCGCCGAGCACGTGCTTCGGCCTGCCCGAGTGGGTCCTCGAGCGCGGCGAGCCGCTCCACGAGCCGCGTCCGCCCCTCGAAGAGCTCTGCGAGCTCGTCGGCGCTCAGCTGCCGCGGTAGCTCGCGCACGAGTAGGGCGAGACGAGGAGCGGGACGTGGTAGTGGCCTTCGTCGAGCGCGACCTCGAGCTCGACGCGCTTGAAGAACGGGGAGGGCGGGTGGAAGACGAGGCGGTACGTGCCAGGGTCGAGCGAGTCGGAGAGCCGGGCGCGCCCGTCGCCGTCCGTGCGGGACTCGGCCATGAACATGTCGCCGCGGTAGAGGACGACGAGGACTCCCTGCGCCGGAGCGCCCGCGCCGGTGTCGAGCACGTGGGTGGAGAGCGAGGTCACGGCGCGAATCTACTCGCCTGCGCTCGGTGGGCGCGTGCGATCTCGCTCTCGTCCGCGCGCACGAGCGCCCCGCCCGAGACGACGAGCTCGCCGCCGACGTAGAGCCGGTCGACTCGCCACGGCCCGGCGAAGACCAGTCCCGCGACGGGGTCGGCGGCGCCGCCGAGCTCGAGCCCGTCGGTCGGCCAGACGGCGAGGTCGGCGCACTTCCCGGGCTCGATCGAGCCGATGTCGTCGCGGCGCAGCACCTCCGCGCCCCCGCGCGTGCCGAGCCGGAGCGCTTCGCGCGCCGTCAGCGCGGTGGGGCCGCCGCGTCCGCGCGCGACGAGCAGCGCCTGCTTGACCTCGCTGCCGAGGTGGCTGCGCTCGTTCGAGGCGGAGCCGTCGACGCCGAGGCCGACCCGAACGCCCGCGTCCAGCATGGTGCGCACCGGAGCCACCCCCGCGCCGAGCCGGAGGTTCGAGGTCGGGCAGTGGGCGACACCCGTTCCCGTGGCGGCGAATCGTCCGACCTCCGCCTCGGAGAGATGGACGCAGTGCGCGCACCAGACGTCGCCGTCGAGCCAGCCGAGCGAGTCGAGGTACTCGACCGGGGTGCAGCCGTACAGCTCCCGACAGTAGGCCTCCTCCTCGACCGTCTCGGCGAGGTGCGTGTGCAGCTGCAGGCCGAGGCGGCGGGCGAGGTCGGCGGACTCCGTCATCAGGCGACCCGTGACCGAGAACGGCGAGCACGGCGCCACCGCCACCTGGATGCGCGCGCCGGGGTCGGGCTCGTGCAGCTCGGCGGCGAGCCGCTCCGTGTCGGACAGCACCGCGTCGATCTCCTCGACGAGCTCGTCCGGCGGCAGGCCGCCGTCGGAGACGCCGAGATCCATCGACCCGCGCGACGCGACGAGCCGGCAGCCCAGCTCTCGCGCCGCCTGCACCTCCGCCTCGACGAGCCCACTCCGGCCGCGCGGGAACACGTAGTGGTGGTCGAACACGGTCGTGCAGCCGGAGAGCATCAGCTCCGCGAGCCCCGTGCGGGCCGCGGCGTACTCGGCCTCCGCGTCGATCCGGGCCCAGGTCGGATACAGCTCGACGAGCCACTCGAACAGCGTTGCCTCCTGCGCGCGGGCCCGCGTGAGCGTCTGGTAGAGGTGGTGATGGGTGTTGACGAGGCCCGGCGTGACGACGGCGCCGCCCAGGTTCACGCGCTCGTCGGCGTCGGGCTCGGCGCCTGCCCCCACTGCGGCGACGAAGCCGTCCTCGATCAGGATCCAGCCGTCGGGGTGCTCCGCGCCCGTGTCGTCCAGCGTGAGTACGTACGCGCCCGCGAGCAGGGACTTCATCGCGTCGTACCGTATCTTTGCCGCGTGGAGGTCATCACTCCCCGCTCGCTCGACGAGGCGTTGCGCGCGAAGGCGGAACGGCCGGACGCGCGCCCGATCGCGGGCGGCACCGACCTGCTCGTCGAGCTCAACTTCGACCAGGTGCGCCCCGACGTGATCCTCAACCTCGCCGAGGTGCCCGAGCTGAAGGGCTGGGGGCGGGAGAACGGCGCGCTCCGGCTCGGCGCCGGCCTCACCTACACGGAGGCGATGCAGCCCGAGCTCGCGGAGCTCCTGCCTGCGCTCGCGGAGGCGTCCCGAACCGTCGGCTCACCGCAGATCCGCAACCGCGGCACGATCGGCGGCAACCTCGGCACCGCCTCCCCGGCAGGCGACGCGCATCCGCCGCTGCTCGTCGAGGGCGCGTCGGTGGAGATCGGGAGCGCGCGCGGCGTCCGGACGCTGCCGCTGACGGAGTTCTTCCTCGGGCCGAAGCGGAACGCGCTCGCCGAGGACGAGCTCGTGCTCGCCGTGCGGCTGGTTCCGGGCGGGCAGCCGCAGACGTTCATGAAGATCGGGCCGCGGAACGCCATGGTGATCGCGGTCTGCTCGCTCGCAGTGCTGGCCGACCGCGAACGCGGCGAGCTGCGCGCCGCCTACGGCTCCGCCGGGCCCGTGCCCGCCCTCGTGACCGCGCCGCTCGACGCCCGGGAGGACTTCCCGGAGCTCGTTGCGGAGGCGTCGAGCCCGATCGACGACGTCCGCGGCACGGCCGCCTACCGCCGCCATGCGCTGCGCGTCCTCACCAGGCGCGCGCTCGACAGGGTTTTCGTGTGAGCGCACCCGCGTGAAGATCCGGCTGGCCGTCAACGGCGAGGCGCGCGAGGCCGACGTCTGGGCGGGCGAGAGCCTGCTGACGACACTGCGTGACACGCTCGAGCTGCCCGGCTCGAAGAACGCCTGCGAGCAGGGGGAGTGCGGCTCATGCTCGGTTCTCCTCGACGGCGAGCTCGTGTGCGCCTGCCTCGTCCTCGCCGCGCAGGCCGACGGGCACGAGGTGACGACCGTGGAGGGCCTCCGCGCGCCCGACGGGCTGCACCGGGTGCAGCAGGCCTTCGTCGACGCGGGCGCGGTCCAGTGCGGGTTCTGCACGCCGGGGCTCGTGGTCGCGACCGCGGCACTGCTCGAGCGCGTGCCGAGCCCCTCCGACGACGTGATCCGGGAAGAGCTCTCCGGCAATCTCTGCCGCTGCACCGGCTACGCGAAGATCTTCGACGCCGTCAGGCTGGCCGCCGGAACGTGAGCACGACCGCCCAGCCGACGCGGCTCCGGCTCGGGCGCGTGGGGGACGCGGCCGTCCGGCACGACGCCGTGCCGAAGGTGGCCGGGGAGTTCGCGTACTCGAGCGATCTCCACGCCGCCGGCATGCTCTGGGGCGTCACCGTCCGCAGCCCGCACGCGCACGCGAAGATCGCCGAGCTCGACATCTCCGCCGCGGTGCGGATGCCCGGGGTGCACGCCGTCCTCACGCACGCCGACGTGCCGGGCCAGAAGACGTACGGGCTCGAGTTCGCCGACCAGCCGGTGCTCGCGGCCGACCGCGTCCGCTACTACGGCGAGCCGGTCGCGCTCGTCGCGGCCGAGGAGCCCGAGCAGGCGCGACGCGCTGCCGCCGCAGTGCGGGTCGAGTACGAGGCGCTCGAAGCGGTGACGGATATGGAGCGGGCGACCGAGCAGCCGCCGCTCCATCCCGACCGGCCGACGATGGGCCACGGCTACCGCCGGGACGACCGGCCGAACGTCGTCCGCCACATGGTGATCCGGCGCGGCGACCCGGACGCCGAGGGCGACGTGACCGTCACCGGCGTCTACGACGTCGGTATCCAGGACCAGGCATTCCTCGGCCCGGAGTCGGGCCTCGCGGTGCCCGACGGCGAAGGAGGCGTCGACGTCTACGTGGCCACGCAGTGGCTCCACGTCGACCGCGACCAGGTCGCTCCCTGCCTCGGCCTGCCGCCGGAGATGGTGCGGATCCACCTCGCCGGCGTCGGCGGCGCCTTCGGCGGCCGCGAGGACCTCTCGATGCAGATCCACGGCGCGATGCTCGCGCTGCACACCGACCGGCCCGTGAAGATCGTCTACAACCGCGAGGAGTCGTTCTTCGGCCACGTCCACCGGCATCCGGCGCGGATCCGGTGCGAGCACCGCGCGACGCGGGCGGGGGAGCTCGTGAGCGTGCGCATGCAGATCCTGCTCGACGGCGGGGCGTATGCGTCCAGCTCGACGGCGGTCACGTCGAATGCGGCCTCGTTCGCGGTCGGCCCGTACAAGGTCGCGAACGCGCTGATCGAGTCGACCTGCGTCTACTCGAACAACCCGCCCTGCGGCGCGATGCGGGGCTTCGGCGCGGCGCAGACCTGCTTCGCGGCCGAGGCGCAGATGGACAAGCTCGCGGCCGCGCTCGGGATCGACCCGGTCGAGCTGCGGCTCCTGAACGCGCTCGGCCCGGGCGACACGCTGCCGACGGGCCAGGTGATCGAGGGCTCGCTGCCGGTCGCCGACGTGATCCGCCGCGCCGCCGAGCTGGCGGTGCCGGAGCCCGAGCAGCTGCCGCGCGAGGCGATCCGGCTTCCCGGCGGAGCGGGCAACACGACGCGGGGCGAGGGAGTCCGGCGCGGTGTCGGCTTCGCCGTCGGCTTCAAGAACATCTGCTACTCGGAGGGCTTCGACGACCACACGGCCGCCCGCGTGATCCTGCGCGCCGACGGCTCGGCGGAGATCCACTGCGCCTCGGCCGAGGTCGGCCAGGGGGTGACCGACGTGATCCTCCAGGTCGCACGCACCGAGCTCGGCACCGACGACGTCGTGCTCGCGCCCGCCGGGACCGCCGCGGTGGGCTCGGCCGGCTCGGCGTCGGCCTCGCGGATGACCTGGATGGCGGCCGGCGCCGTGCAAAAGGCGTGTCGAGCAGCTCTGGAGGAGCAGCGCCGAACCGGCGGCGACGTGGACGTCGAGCGCGTCTACCGCCACGCGCGCACGACGCCGCTCGACCCGGAGACGGGCCAGGTCACGGGCGAGCGCGCGCACGTCTCCTTCGCCGTGGCCGCGATGCGCGTTGTCGCCGAGGTCGACGTCGACCTCGGGCTGACGCGGGTCGTCTGGATCGGGACGGCCCAGGACGTCGGCAAGGCGATCAACCCGCTGGCGGTCGAGGGGCAGATCGAGGGCGGCACCGCGCAGGGGCTCGGCCTCGCCCTGATGGAGGAGATCCGCACCGCCGACGGCCTGATCACGAACGCGAGCTTCACCGACTACCTGATCCCGACCGCGCTCGACATGCCGCCCGTCGAGAGCGTGCTCGTCGAGGATCCCGAGCCCGGCGCCCCCTACGGCCTCAAGGGCGTCGGCGAGCCGCCGACCGTCGTCTCGACCGCCGCGGTCGTCTCCGCGCTCCGCGACGCGACCGGCCGCGAGCTCACGCGCGTGCCCGTCCGGCCCGACGACATCGCGCTTGTAGCTACTTCCGCAGCGCGAGCACGGCCCCGGCGGCGAGCAGCAGGAGCCCGAGCGCGCGCGGCCAGGTGAGGGCGACCTTCTCGACGCCGAACCAGCCGTAGCGGTCGATCGCGGCGGCCATCGCGAGCTGGCCTGCGATCAGGAGGGCGATCGTGGCCGCCGCCCCGAGCCGCGGCGTAACGACCGTGATCGTGAGCACGACGACGACGCCCATCCCGCCGCCGCCCACCCAGTACCACCAGGGCGAGCGGAGGGCGTCGCCGAAGCCGGCCAGGCTCTGGCGGACGACGAGCAGCACCGTGACGGCGATGACCGTCGAGAAGGCGAGGTTGGCCGCGAGCGCCTCGAACGAGCCGATCCGCTCGCCGAAACGGCCCATCACCGCGACCTGGATCGAGCCCGCGAGCCCGGCGACGAGCGCCAGCGCGACGGCGGCTCCGGTCCCTGCTCCCATGCGAGACGAAGCTATACGCTCACGCCGTCCCCAGGCGAGAGGAGAGTCGAGATGGTCCGAGCGGTGATCCAGTACGAGTCCGAGCCCGACGCGGAGCGCTACGCCCAACACGTGTCCGAGTTCGCCGACAAGGTCGAGTGCGACGCGTTCCGGCACGGCAAGGCGTTCGGCTCGCCGTTCGGGGAGCCGCCGTTCGCGTACTACGCCGAGTTCGAATGGGCCGACATGGATGCGTTCAAGGCAGGCGCCCGCTCGGAAGAGTTCGCGGCGAGCGGCAAGGACGCGATGGAGATGGGCATCCCGTTCACGGTCACGTTCGTCGAGTGTGCGTGACGGAGCCCGACCAGCCGCGGCCGCTCCCGCCCGAGGAGCTCGGCTTCGAGCGGATCGTCTACGAGAAGGCAGCGCCGCGGGCGACCGTGACCCTCAACCGGCCGGACGTGCTGAACGCGTTCGACTTCCGGATGCTCCGCGAGCTCGCGCGCGCGTTCGAGGACGCGAGCTGGGACGACGAGATCCGCGTCGTCGTGGTCACCGGAGCCGGCCGTGCGTTCTGCGTCGGGGCCGACCTGCGCGCCTGGGGCGAGGACCTGCTCGGGAACTCGAAGGAGTACTGGAAGTGGTTCGGTGCGTTCAAGGACATGCACGACCGGCTGCGCGAGATCGGCAAGCCCACGGTCGCGCGCGTCCAGGGGATCGCCGTCGGCGGCGGCAACGAGCTGCAGATGGCCTGCGACCTGGCCGTGATGGCCGACGACGCGTTCATCCGCCATGTCGGGCTCGAGCACGGCTCGGTCCCGGCGGGCGGCGCCACCCAGTGGCTGCCGATCATGATCGGCGACCGGCGGGCGCGGGAGATGATCCTGCTCTGCGACGAGGTGCCCGCGACCCAGGCGGCGGAGTGGGGGCTCGTCAACCGGGCCGTCCCGGCGGCGGAGCTCGACGCGGTCGTCGACGAGTGGGTCGAGAAGCTCGCCCGGAAGCTCCCCGAGACGACCCGCTACGCGAAGCAGCAGCTGAACTGGTGGCGCGACATCTCCTGGCACGAGACGGTCGGCCACGCCCGCGACTGGCTCGCGCTCTCGATGCTCGGAGACGAGGCGCAGGGCGCGATCCGGAGCTTCCTCGAGCGCTCGCGCTGATGGAACTCGAGGACGGACCGGCTCGTGCTGCGGCCCGTCACCGAAGCCGACCTCGACACGCTGCTCTCGATCCGGAACGCGCCCGAGGTGGTCGGAACGACGAGCACGGGCGAGCCGCTGCCGCGGGAGCGGATGGCCGGCCAGCTGGAGCGACGGGTGGCGAGCTGGCGCGAGCACGGCCTCGGCTCCTGGCTGATCCTGCTCGAGGGCAGCCCGGTCGGCTACGTGGAGGTGGCGCCGATCGGCGAGGACAGCGGCGTCGATCCGGAGGCGATCGAGCTCGGTGTCGTCGTGCACCCGCGCGAGTGGGGCAAGGGGATCGCGGCCGAGGCGGGCCTCGCCGCGGCCGCGGACCTGTTCGAGCGGGTCGGCCTCGAGCGCGTCTACGTCGGGCGTCGACCCGGACAACGAGCAGTCGCTGCGCGCGCTCGCCAAGGCGCCAGGCGTCCGCAAGTGAACGACGAGCTCTACGAGCTGACGCCGCCGGCGGAGGTTAGGCTCCGCAGCATGAGCGAGGTGCTCACAGAGCGGGACGGGGCCGTCCTGACGATCACCCTGAACCGCCCCGAGGTCTTCAACGCCTTCAATGCGGCCCTCCACGCCGCGCTGCGCTCGGCGCTCGAAGAGGCGGCTGCGCCGGAGATCCGCGCAGTCGTGATCACGGGCGCCGGCAGAGGGTTCTGCGCCGGCCAGGACCTGAAGGAGTTCCAGGAACTGCCGGGATCGATCCGCGAGCGGCTGGAGGCGAGCTACCACCCGAACATCCGCGCCATCCGGGGCCTCGAAAAGCCTGTGCTCGCCTCCGTGAACGGGCCCTGTGCGGGCGCCGGCCTCTCGCTCGCCGCCGCGTGCGACATCCGGATCGCCGCCGACACGGCCACGTTCGTACCGGGCTTCATCGGGATCGGGCTCGTGCCCGACTCGGGCGGCTCGTGGTTCATCCACCGCCTGCTCGGGTTCGCGCGGGCGTTCGAGTGGATGACGTCGAACCGGAAGCTGACGGCCGCCGAGGCGCACGCCTGGGGGCTCGTCTCGGAGGTCGTCGAGGCGGACGGGCTCGCCGCGCGAGCCGCCGAGCTCGCGGCCGACTACGCGGCGAAGCCGACGCGTGGGATCGGGCTGACCAAGCGGCTCTTCGAGCACGCTTACGCCGCGTCGCTCGACGAGCA
Source organism: uncultured Gaiellaceae bacterium (assembly GCA_963802765.1). Lineage (GTDB taxonomy): Bacteria > Actinomycetota > Thermoleophilia > Gaiellales > Gaiellaceae > Gaiellasilicea. The sequence continues at coordinate 120,809 of CAWDJZ010000013.1, read as the reverse complement.
GCTCGAGCTCGAGGCCGAGCTCCAGCAGGAGGCGACCGGCACGGCGGACTTCGCCGAGGGCGTGGCTGCCTTCCTCGAGAAGCGCGAGCCCCGCTTCAGCGGCCGCTAGGCCTGCCCGCAGGCGCCGCAGAACTGCGTCCCGACGCGGCGTCGGACGGAGCAATGCGGACAGGGTGCCCGGACGGCGTTCCCGCACCCCTCGCAACGCTCGTTCTCGCCGACCGGGAAGCCGCAGTACGGGCACTGGTGCCGCCGCACGCGCCGCAGCGGCAGCCTGCGCGCGAGGTAGCGCTGGAGGAGCCAGAACGCAACGACGGTCGCGGCGGCCCCGAGCAGCGAGAGCAGGAGGATTCCGGCGTCGAACGGGTCGAAGTAGTCGGTCAGGTAGTCGACCGCGACGACGAGTGCGAAGACCGTCGCGAAGAGGACGACCGAGCCCGAGAGCGGGAACCAGCGGGAGCCCTGATCCCGCAGCCGGGTCAGCAACAGGTACGCCGCCGCCAGGAAGACGAGCGCCGCGGTGAGGCGGAGCAGGAAGATCACGAGCTCCTGCCGGTCGCGCCGCTCGGCGAGGTCGCGGTTCATGCGCGCCTGCGCGGCCGCCGCCGGCGGACGGGCCGCCGCCTCCGCCCGCACGGCCTCGGCCCGGGCGGCGCGCGCCTGTTCGAAGTCCTCCTCCGCGGCGAGGTAGCGCGCGCGCAGGCGCGCGGCGGGCTCGCCCGCGTCGAGGGCGGTGCGGTACGCCTCCCGCCGCAGCTCGAGCTCGGAGCGCGTCCGGGCCACAGCCGCGTCGGCGCGGAAGCGGCGCTGCTGTGCGCGGTCGAGCGTCGCGATCGCCTGTTGCTCGGCCGCCGTCGGCTCCCGAAGCGGCAACGCGCGCCGCACGTTGTCGTCGATCTCCTGGTAGGCCCAGATGCCGCCGACCAGGAGGAAGGCGGCGAGGACGAGCGCCAGCAGCTTCTCGCTCTTCGTCGTCTGCAGTTGCTCGACGTCGAGCTCGGCGCTCATCCCACCAGGGCGACGATCTCGTCTTCTTCCGGGAACCGGCCTTCCTGTTGTTTGGAGAACACGAGCTCGCCGTCGACGAGCACGTCGAACTGGCTCTTCGCGCCCGCGACGATCGAGGCGGCGACGCCGTTGCCGTTCAGCACGGCCGCGAGACTCGCGGCCCGTCGGTCATAGCCGCTTCAGACGGGGCAGTAGTGGATCTCGACGGTCACGGCCGAACCCTATCCCGCTTCACGGTCGCGGCCTGTGCCGTTGCACGATCGCGACGAGGTCGAGCCCTCCCGGCAGTGTCCCGAAGACGCCGCCCGGGCGATCGAGCCGCGACGCGCAGAAGGCGTCGGCCACCTCCGGCGCGCCGTGGCGGAGGAGCAGCGACGCCTGGAGCGTGACGGCGAGCTGCTCGAGCAGGGTGCGGGCGCCTTCCTCGTCGGGCTCCGCCAGCGCGCGCTCGAGCCGCTCGATCGCGGCGTCGAGCCGCGCGTCGGTGCCTTCTGCGAGCCGCACCTCGGCGAGGAACGCGTCCGCGGTCTCGGGCTCGCGCCCGAGCGCGCGCAGGACGTCGAGCGCGTTGACGTTGCCCGATCCCTCCCAGATCGAGTTGAGAGGGCTCTCGCGGTACAACCGCGGCAGCTGCGACTCCTCGACGTAGCCGTTCCCGCCCAGGCACTCGAGCGCCTCGGCGACGAGCGGCGGCGTGCGCTTGCAGACCCAGAACTTGGCGACCGCGGTCGCGAGCCGGCGAAACGGGCCGTCCGACTCGTCGTAGGCCCGGGCGAGCCGGAGCGCGGTGACGGTGGCGGCCTCGGACTCGACGCAGAGGTCGGCGAGCACGTTCTGCATCAGCGGCTGCTCGGCGAGCAGCCGGCCGAAGGCGGACCGATGGCTCGCGTGGTGTGTCGCCTCCGCGACCGCGCGGCGCTGGAGGGCCGCAGAGCCGAGCACGCAGTCGAGCCGGGTGTGGTTGACCATCTCGACGATCGTCCGGACGCCCCGGCCTTCCTCTCCCACCAGTGTCCCCTCCACCGCGTCGAGGACGACCTCCGCCGAGGCGTTCGAGCGGTTGCCGAGCTTGTCCTTGAGCCGGTCGATCCGGAAGCCGGGCTGTGATCGCCGGACGAGGAAGCAGGAGAGGCCGGCCGGCGCCTGAGCGAGCACGAGGAACGCGTCGCTCATCGGAGCGGAGCAGAACCACTTGTGGCCGTCGAGGATCCAAGCGTCGCCCTCCGCGCGGGCCGTCGTCTCGTTCGCTCGCACGTCCGAGCCGCCCTGCCGCTCCGTCATCGCCATCCCGCAGAGCGCCTCGCCACTCGTCAGCCGGGGGATCCACTCGGCGGCGGCGTCCGGGTGGGACCGCAGCGCCGGGACGGCGGCGAACGTCATCGAGACGGGGCAGCAGACGCCGGCCTCGACCTGTCCGAGCAGGAGGAAGAGCGCCGCCCTCGCAACGTGCGCGCCGGGCCGCTCGTCGATCCACGGGAGCGACTGGACGCGTGCGTCCAAGGCGAGCCGCAGCAACGAGTCCCAGGCCGGATGGAACTCGATCTCGTCGATCCGCTCGCCGTAGCGGTCGTGCGTCCGCAGGACGGGCGGATGCTCGTTCGCGAGCCTGCCCCACTCGAGCGGCTCTCCCCCGAGGGAGGCACCGAACGCGGCGACCTCTGCCTCCCAGGGCGCGCCGCCCTCGCGGCGCAGCCCCTCGACGAGCACGGCGTCCTGCTCGTAGAGGTTGTAGTCCTCGAGCGGCGGCGGCTGGTTCGCTCCGCGTGTCCCGGCGATCGCCATCACGCCGGCGGGATGTTCTGGTTGAAGCGGAGCACGTTGCCGGGGTCGTAGCGCCGCTTGACCTCGCGCAGCCGCTCGAAGCGCTCCGCTCCGAATGCGGCGCGGACGCGGTCCGCCGGCTCGTCGGCCTGCATGTAGTTCAGGTAGCCGCCGCCCTGGAGCGAGTGCGGCTCCACGGCCGCCGCGGTCTCGCGGGCCCAGGCGATCCCCACGTCGTCGAGCGACGCGTCCTCCCAGATGCCGAGCGCGCTGACGTTGAACGCCGCCTCGCGAAACCCGACCGCGGTCGCATCGCCCGGCACGCGCGCGGCCGCGCCGTGGATCGCCTCGATCAGGATCCCTCCGGGCGTTCGTGCAGGAGCCTCGAAGTGGTCGCAGAGCGCCGTCCACAGCCGCATCCGGCAGCTCGCGAACGAAGTGGCCCTTCCAGTAGTGGCGCAGCCCGAACGGCAGGTCCAGCTCGCTCTGCAGCTCGAGGTACGGACCGCCGCTTGACGTCGTCGACCTGCAGGCCGGGCGCCTCCCGGAGGAGGCGCAGGCCCTCCGGCTCGGGGTCTTCGCCCGATGAGCAGACGATCACGGCGAACATGCGCTGGCCGCTGTCTCGGGTCTCGGCGAGCTGACACTGGACGGAGAACTCGTCGGACGCCGCGAGCGCGACGTCGCGGAAGACGCGGATGCCTCCCGCGCCGTGTCGTACGCATACACCAGGAAGCCGCCGACGACCTCTCGCATCGGATGGAGCGTGAAGTCGAGCCTGGTGACGACGCCGAAGTTGCCGCCGCCGCCTCGCAACGCCCAGAAGAGGTCGGCGTGGTCGTCCTCGCTCGCCACGATCACGTCGCCGTCCACGGTGACGACCTCGGCGGCCACGAGGCTGTCGCAGGTGAGCCCGAGCCGTCCGATCAGGAAGCCGATCCCACCGCCGAGCGTCAGGCCGCCGACGCCCGTGGTCGCGAAGGTGCCGCCGGGCACGGCCAGCCCGTGCGCCTGCGCGGCCGCGTCGAACGTCCGCCAGAGCGCACCGCCTCCGGCCCGTGCCACACGCGCGTCGGGATCGACCTCGACGTCTCCGAGCCCGGAGAGGTCGACCACCAGGCCGCCGTCGCAGACGGCGTGGCCGGCGACGTTGTGGCCGCCGCCCCGGACGGCGACGGGCAGCTCGTGCTCGCCGGCCGTCGCGAGTGCGATCGCGACGTCCTCGGTGCTCCGGCAGCGCGCGATCGCGAGTGGACGCCGGTCGATCAGCGCGTTGAACGTCACCCGCGCCCGGTCGTAGTCGGGACTCTCTTCGGTGAGGATCTCCCCGGAGAAGCCGCGCGCCGCCGCAGCAGGCGCGAGTGCGGGCGTGCTCATTCCGTCGAGCCTACCCCAGCCCCGGCGGCTGCATACCGTGTCGGCGTGCCGGAGACACGCTATGTCGGTCGCGCCAACCTCGCCAAGCGCCTCAACGCGTTGGCGGGCTCCGCGGGCGGGGCGGTCTATCGGGCGGGGAGCGTCCGCCTCGAGCTCGACGGAGGCACGCTGACCGTGACGCCGCCGTTCGGCCTCGAGCACGAGGGCGAATACGAGCAGCTCGTGCTCGAGCCGCTGCTCGAGGCGCTCGATGCGGATCACATCGTGGCGGCGCTGCTCGTCCGGCTCGGCGGCTACGCGGTGGGCGTCTTCGAGGGCGAGCGGCTGGTGACCTCGAAGGTCGGCGCCCGCTTCGTCAAGGGCCGGCACAAGAAGGGCGGCTCCTCCTCGGGCCGCTTCCGGCGGCGTCGCGAGGGACAGGAGCGGGAGCTGATCGGCGAGGCCGCCGCCGAGGCCGCTCGCGTGCTGGGCCCGTGGCGCGAGCGTGTCGAGCACGTCGCGCTCGGCGGCGACCGCTCGGCCGTCACCCGTGTCCTCGCAGCCCGGGCCGAGCTTGGCTGGCTCGAGCCGCTCGCCGTGGAGCGCTTCTTCGACGTCCCCGACCCGCGCCGGCGCGTGCTCGAGGCGCTCCCGTACCAGCTCTACGCGGCGAAGGTGGTCGAGGAGACCCTAGGAGGCGAGATGCGCCACGGTGGCGCCGTCGGCGGAGTCGCTCTCGCGCCGCTCTACGAGCGGGTGCCCGTCCAGCTCCTCGCGGACGGCGGCGCGCACCGCTCCCGTGCCGCGACCGTGGACGACGCGGACGCTCGGGAGCCCGGCGAGCGCGGCGTCGTCGACGAAGGAACGAACCGCCTCGCGCGCCTCCTGCGCCCGCTGCCCGCGCACGTCGAGCTCGTCGGAGACGTCACCGCGGGCTGCCGCGAGCACGCGGACCGGCGTCTCCGCAGCGTCGGGCTGAGGCTCGCGGCGCGCCGACGGGCGAAGCCGCGCCAGCGGCACCCGGAGCCGGTGTCCCGCCGGGCCGACCACCTCGGCCTCGTCGCCCTCGATCGCCGCGATCGTGCCGTGCACGCCGAGCGTTGGCGCCTCGACCGGATCCCCGGCGGCGAGCGGCCCGGTGAGCGGCAGCGGCGCGTCGAAGGCCTGGATCGCACGCTCGGCTGCCTCCGCGCGGTCGGAGGCGGCGCCGAGCCGTCGGTCTCGCTCGCGCGCCGCCGGCGCCGACCGCCTCGACTCCCGGTCGCGCCGGCGCGCCACCCGGATCTCCTCCCGCAGCGACTCGAGCTCAGCGCGCGCGGCCCGGAGCTCCGCGTACGCATCGGCGGCGGCACGTTCCCGCTCGGCTGCCGCCGAGGCCTTGACCGCCGCGATCTCGGCTGCGAGCTCGGCCTCCCGCTCGCGGGCCCGCTCGGCGAGCGCGTCCGCTTCCCGGCGCTCCGCCCGGGCGGCGGCGCGCTCGTCCGCGGCGGCGCGTTCGGCCGCCTCGGCCTCGGCGAGGAGCTCCTGCATCCGGAGTCGCTCGGGCGCGACGCGGTCGCGCGCATCGTCGACGATTGCGGCGTCCAGGCCGAGCCGCTCGGCGGTCTGGAGCGCGTGCGACGTCCCGGGGCGGCCGAGGGCGATGCGGTAGAGCGGCGCGTGCGTCTCCGGGTCGAAGCCGGTGGCCGCGTTGGCGACGCCGTCGGTCGCGCTCGCCCACTCCTTCAGCTCGGGGAAGTGCGTCGTCACGACGGTGAGCCGCGCCTGCGCGGCCAACCGGGCCACGAGCGCCTGCGCGAGCGCCGACCCCTCGACGGGATCGGTGCCCGAGGTGAGCTCGTCCAGGAGCACGAGCGAGCGCTCCCCGGCTGCGCGCAGGATCGCGACGATGCTCGCGACGTGCCCGGAGAAGGTGGAGAGGCTCATCTCGATCGACTGCCGGTCGCCGATGTCCGCGAGCACGGCGTCGAAGACCGGCAGTGCGGCGAGCTCGGCCGGCGGCCGGAGCCCGGACTGGTGTAGCAGGGCGGCCAGGCCGAGCGTCTTCAGCGCCACGGTCTTGCCGCCCGTGTTCGGGCCGCTGATCACGAGCGCGCGCAGGCTGCCGAGGTCGAGGTCGATCGGCACCGCCGTCTTCGGGTCGAGGAGCGGGTGGCGCGCGGCCGACCAGCCGCACCTCGTCTGCGATCTCGACGGGCGCGCCGCGCCAGGTCCGCGAGACCGTCCCCATGGCGAGCACCAGGTCGATCCGGCCGGTCGCCTCGACCGCTGCGGTGACGGCGTCGGCCTGCTCGCCGACGGCACTCGAGAGCTCGCGCAGGATCCGCTCGGCCTCCTCGCGCTCGGCGCCGGCGGCCTCCGACTGGCGATTCGAGAGCTCGACGACCTCGAACGGCTCGACGAAGAGCGTCTGGCCCGAGTCGGAGCTGTCGTGGACGATCCCGGGGACGCTGCTTCGGGAGCTCGCCTTCACCGCGAGCACGGGGCGGCCGGCGCGCTGCGTCACGAAATCCTCCTGGAGATGCTCGCGGATGCCGCTTCGCCGCACGAGCTGCTCGAGCTTGTCGGCGACGCGTTGCCGGCCGGTCCGGAGCTCCCCCCGCAGCTTGCGGAGCTTCGGCGAGGCGTTGTCGCGCAGGTCGGAGCCGTCCTGCTCCACGGCGCGGTCGATCGACTCTGCAATCGGGCGCAGCGCCGGCTCGATGTCCGCCGCAAGCCCGCGCAGGAGCGGCGCGTCCTGCTCGTCGAGCGCTGCGCGCACGCGTAGAGCACCCGAGATCGTGTCGGCGACGTGTCGGAGTGCCGCGGCTGCCACCGTGCCACCGAGCGCCGCGTGGGAGGCCGGCTCGCGCACGTCCCGGATCCCGTCGAGCGGCGGCTCGGCTGATGTGACGAGCAGCGCGATCGCCTCCCCGGTGAGCGCCTGTCGGTGCGTGACCTCGCCGGGATCCGGTGAGGGCGTGAGCGCGCGCGCGAGCTCCGCGCCGCGGTCGGTCGCCGCAGCGGCGGCGGTCCGCTCCCGGATCGCCGGGAACTCGAGCACGTCGAGAGCACCGGGGTTCACGGCACGAGTGTAGGACGGTAAGCTCGCACCATCGTGGTGCGCCTACTGATCATCGCCGCCGTGGTCCTCTTTCTCGTCCTCTGGGTGCGCGCGTTGTTCGACCTGTTCCGGCGCCCCGATCTCTCCAGCTCCGCGCGGGCGGCATGGGCGATCATCATGCTGATCCTCCCGTTCATCGGGCTGCTCGTCTACATGATGATGCGACCGTCCGAGGCGGAGATCGCCCGCAACGCCGGGGGCTGAGCAGCTCGACGTTTGCGTCGCCGCCAGGTCTTGACGCAACCTGCGCCCGGTGGGATGCTCGCCAGCAGGTAGCGAATCGGCGGCGGAGAGGAATTTGCTGGCCTCCAGCTCCCAATTCGGTGCTGCGGCTCAGCGAACCCGCACCGGCGGGGCGTCACGGTGATCCGTGCCCTCGTTGCGAGCGACATCCGCCTTTACCGTGAGGGGCTCGCCGAGGGACTGCGCTCGAGCGGCCGGGTCGAGCTGGTCGGAACGGCGGCGGACGCCGCCGCGAGCATCGCCGCCGCCGGCGACCTCGGCCCCGACGTCGTCCTCGTCGATCTCGCCATGACGGGCTGGGAGGAGACGGTGCGCGACCTCGTCGCCGCGGGAGACGAGATCGGCGTCGTCGTGCTCGGCGTGCGCGAGGTCGAGGACGAGGTGCTCGCGTGCGCCGAGGCGGGCGTCTCCGGCTACGTCACCCGCGAGGCGTCGCTCGACGAGCTGGTGGACGTCGTCGAGAGCGTCGCCCGGGGCGAGTCGCTCTGCTCGCCGCGGATCAGCGCGCTCCTGCTGCGCCGCGTGACGGAGATGTCCGGCAGCCGGCGCCAGCCCGTCCTCGCCGATCGGCTGACGCCGCGGGAGGCGCAGATCGTCGGCCTGATCGACGAGGGCCTCTCGAACAAGCAGATCGCCGGTCGGCTCTCGATCGAGCTCGCCACGGTGAAGAACCACGTGCACAACATCCTGGAGAAGCTCCAGGTCGAGCGGCGCGGCGAGGCCGCGGCGCAGATGCGCGCCCGCCCGGACTAGATCCTCGCAGCCGCGGGGTCTGGATCGTCCGCTGGACCGAAAACGGATCCTCCGGTCCATTTACGTGCCGTGGCGGCCGCGGGAAGATCGGCGCTCCAGACGGATGCCGGTGTGCAGCCCAGCCGAATCGTTCTCGTCGACATGCCCCGGATCCTGCGCGAGATCATCGTGCAGGCGGTCGCCGACGAGCCTGACCTCGAGATCGTCCCCTTCGAGGCACACGGTGCCGCGCTCCGGCAGACGGTCGAATCGAGCAGGGCGGACTTCGTGATCGCCGGCGCCGACTACGACTTCCGCGAAGTCGCGCAGGTGCTCGAGGAGCGACCCCGGCTCCGCGTCCTGGCCGTCGCCGGCCACGGTCGCGAAGCCTTCCTCTACGAGCTGCGCCCGACGCGGACGCCGTTGGGCGAGGTCTCGCCGCGCACGATCGTCGAGGCGATCCGCGGCGCGCGATACGCAACGAGCTGAGAAGGGAGCACGCATGCCCGCAGCACTCACGTACCCGGGCGTCTACGTCGAGGAGATCCCGAGCGGGGTCCGCACGATCACCCCGGTCAGCACCTCCGTGACGGCGTTCGTCGGCTTCACGTCGCGGGGGCCCACCAACCGCGCGCGTCAGATCGTCAACCCGGGCGACTTCGAGCGCGAGTTCGGCGGCCTGTCCGCGGACGGCGATCTCGGCCACGCCGTCCAGCAGTACTTCCAGAACGGCGGCGCCCAGGCGTGGATCGTGCGCGTGGCGGCGGGAGCCGCCGCAGCCGGCATCACGCTGCGGTCGGGCCCCGACGGTGGCGCGCAGAACGTGCTCGACGTCGAAGCCGTGAGCGAAGGCTCCTGGGGCAACCGCGTCCGCCTCGACGTCGACTACGACACGGCCAACCCGGCGAGCCTCTTCAACCTGACCGTAACCGAGTTCGCGGAAGTGAACGGCGTGCTCACGCCTGTCCGGTCGGAGGTTCACCGCAACCTGAGCATGAACGAGTTTGCGCCGAATGCGGCGCCGGCGACGGTGAACGCCGCGTCCGAGCTGATCCGGATCGCGCGCGACTCGGCGGCGACCACCCTGGTCAGCACCGCGCAGGGCACGAGCCGGAGCGGCGACCTCACTGGCACGGATTTCGCCCAGCTGAACGACGATCGCCGGCGGCTCGCGGTCACGATCGACGGCGACGGGCCGCACGAGTTCGACATCTTCGACGCGGGTGACTCGATCGGGGGCGCGGACGAGAACGCGAGGATCGACGACGTCGCCGACCGCATCGAGGCGCGCGTGCGGCTGTTGAAGCCGGCCGATCCTGCCTTCGCGGACTTCACGGCCGAGCGGGACGGCAAGCAGATCGTGGCCACGTCGGGCGAGGACGGAGAGACGTCGTCCGTCCGCTTCACGAACGCTTCGCTCCGCAACGCCGCCGTGCTGCTGAAGCTCGGTTTGCCGAACGGCGGGCGCGAGGCGGATGCGGCTGCGTTGATGCGGCCGGCCCAGACGGGCACGGTGAGCGGCGCGTCGCTCGCGGGTCTCAACCTCGGCTCGCTCCCGGCGAACGCGTCGGTGAGCGTGACCGTGCAGATCGGCTCCACGTCGGTCGGGCCGGAGACGGTGCCGCTGTGGGCCGCCGCGGCCGACCGGCCGACCACCCTCGAGGAGTTACGCGCGAAGGTGCAGGCGGCGCTCGCGGCTGGGTCGAGCCGGGAGCTCGCGGGTGCGCGCGTCGCGCTCGTGGACGACCGGCTCCGGATCGAGACGGGCGGCGACCCGAATGCCCGGCTCACGTTCGCCGATGGCACAACCGCCGATCCCCTCGGCCTCTCCGCGACGGGGAACGGCATCGTCAACGTCGCCGACTACTCGCTCGGCGTCGGCATCTCGGGCCAGGCCCAGGCCGACCCGATTCCGGGGGCGGACGGCACGGCGCCGACGACCGGCGAACTGCGCGGGAGCAGGGCGGAGAAGACGGGCCTCTATGCGCTCGAGGAGGTCGACATCTTCAACCTGCTCTGCCTGCCGGGCGTCTCCGATCCGGGCCTCCTTGCGGACGCGATCGCGTACTGCGAGGAGCGCCGCGCGTTCTGCATCGTCGACCTGCCTGCCGGGACGGACACGCTCGAGGAGGCGCGGCAATGGCTTTCGGACAACGGGAGCCTCCGCCACAAGAACGCCGCCGCCTACTTCCCCCACTTCCTCGCCCCGGATCCGCTGCAGAACTTCCGCACGCGGGCGTTCTCGCCCAGCGGCGCGGTCGCCGGCGTCTACGCGCGTACGGACACCGAGCGAGGAGTGTGGAAGGCGCCGGCCGGCACGGAGGCGGTCGTCCGCGGTGCGCGCGGGCTCGCGTACACGTTGAGCGACCCCGAGAACGGGGTGCTCAACCCGCTCGGGCTGAACAGCCTGCGCACGTTCCCCGTCTTCGGCCCGGTCGTCTGGGGCGCCCGGACGCTCGACGGCGCCGACCAGCGCGCGTCGGAGTGGAAGTACGTCCCGATCCGGCGGCTCGCGCTCTTCATCGAGGAGAGCCTCTTCCGCGGCACCAAGTGGGTCGTGTTCGAGCCCAACGACGAGCCGCTGTGGGCGCAGATCCGCCTGAACGTGGGCGCGTTCATGCAGACGCTCTTCCGCCAGGGCGCATTCCAGGGAACGACGCCGCGGGAGGCCTACTTCGTCAAGTGCGACAAGGAGACGACGACCCAGAACGACATCGACCGCGGGATCGTGAACATCGTCGTCGGCTTCGCGCCGTTGAAGCCGGCCGAATTCGTGGTCCTGAAGATCCAGCAGATCGCGGGCCAGCTCGAGACGTAAGGAGGAGGCGCAGTGGTCCAGTTCAGTGTCAACCCCAGCCGGTTCGACCCGTACAAGAACTTCAAGTTCCGGGTTCGGTGGGACGGCCGCTACGTCGCCGGTGTGAGCAAGGTCTCGGCGCTCAAGCGCTCGACCGAGCTCGTCGAGCACCGCGAGGGCGGGAACCCCAGCACGTCGAACAAGTCGCCGGGCCGAACGAAGTACGACGCGATCACGCTCGAGCGCGGCGTCACCCACGACCTCGAGTTCGAGAAGTGGGCGAACAAGGTCTGGAACGTCGGCTCCGGGCTCGGCTCGGAGACGTCGCTCGCAGGACTTTCGCAAGGACATCACGATCGAGGTCTACAACGAGGCGGGCCAGAAGGTGCTCGCCTACAACGTGTTCCGCTGCTGGGTGTCGGAGTACCAGGCGCTGCCCGACCTCGATGCGAACGCGAACGCGGTCGCGATCCAGACGATCAAGCTCGAGAACGAGGGCTGGCAACGCGACTTCGACGTCGTCGAGCCCACCGAGATCAGCTTCACGGAGCCGCCAACGTAGTGACGACCGCAATCGAAGTCACCCTGCCTGGCGGACTGTTCGTCGACGGCGAGCGCCGCCAGGACGCTTTCCTGCGCCCGCTCACGGGCGAGGACGAGGCGTTCCTGCTCGAGGACGCCGAGGGGCTCTCGCCGGCGGCGCGGACGACGGCGCTCCTGGTGCGCTGCCTCGAGCGGCTTGGCCCAGTGCAGCCCGTGGACGCCGACGCCGTGCGTGCGCTCTCCGCGGGCGACCGCGAGGCGCTGCTGCTGGAGCTGCGCCGGCTCAGCCTCGGCGAGGAGCTCGAGTGCCTGCTGACGTGCCCGGACCCCGGTTGCGGCGAGGTGATGGAGCTGGAGCTGCGGGTAGAGGACCTGCTGCTGGCGCCGTACGAGGACGCACGGCTCGAATACGAGGCACATGGGGCGCGCTTCCGGCTCCCGAACGGCGGCGACCTGGAGGCTGCCGCCGCGGCGGCGCGGGACGGTGTCGACGCGGGTGTCCGGCTCGTCCTCGAGCGCTGCGTCGTCGCCGGCGACCCGCCCGAGCGTGTCGACGAACTGATGGCCGAGCTCGATCCCCAGGCCGAGATCGAGCTCGAGCTGGCCTGCCCGGCCTGCGGACATGCGTTCACGATCGCGTTCGACACGGGCGACTACCTCGCCCGGGAGGTCGGGCGCGACGGCGACGCGCTGCTGCGGGAGATTCACGTGCTGGGGCTCCACTACCACTGGCCCGAGTCCGAGCTGATGGCGATGACGCCGCGCCGACGGCGCCGCTATCTGAAGCAGCTCGCGGAGGCGCTGGGAACGTGAGCGGCTTCGTGCAGGGCCTTGTTGCCCGGAGCGCCGGCCTCGCTCCGGCGGCGCCGCCGCCGCGTCCGGCCGTGCGGTTCCCGCCACCGGTGGAGGCGGTTCCGGAGCCGCCGCTCGACCCTCTGGAGGCGGGGTTGCCCGTTGCCGCGCAGGCGCATGATCGGCCCGAGCCGCCGGTTCATGTCGCCGATCCGATCGCAGCCGTCACGGTCGCGCCGCCGCCAGGGGCGGCGCGCGAGGCGGTTCCGGCGCAGCCGCCGACTCCGGACGTCCACCGTGAGGAGCCGGCTCCGTCCCCGGAGCCCGTGGTCGTCCGGCCTCCGGCACCGGCTCACCCGCCGACGCAGTCTGCGACCGTTTCCGTGCCGCCGCCTTCGGCCGCGCCGCCCGAAGCTGCGCTTCCGCGGCCGCCCGCGCTTGCCCCCGCCGCGCAGCCGCCGCTCGAGACGTCTCGGGCGGCGACGCCGAAGCCGGAGGCCCCTGCGGCGGAGCCGAGCCAGCCGCGAACGGCGAGCCCGTCAACTCCCCCTCCGGCCGTGCCCGACGTGCCGACGCCGCCACACCTTCACCCGACCGTGGCAGCTCAGCTCCAGCCACTCCTGGAGTTGCCGCCGGTGGTCGCGGTGACTCCGCCGCCGCGGCCCGAGCCGGAGGCGAGGCCGGTTGAGACGCCGTCGCCCGCAGCCGTGCTCGATCGACCGCTCCCGGTGCCGCGACCGTCCTTCCGGGAGCCGCCTCTCCTCCGCGAGCCTGCCGCCGAGCCGGCGATCGAGGTCCACATCGGCAGAGTCGAGGTCCGGCCGCCGCGCCCTCCCGCACCGGACCCGCAGGACCGCCCGGCGCCGCGCCCCGAAAGCGGCTTCGACGAGTTCGCGCTCGCGCGCCGCGGCCTCGACCGGAGGTGGTACTGACGTGAGCACCGCACTCGCTCTCCCCGCGGTGACGTCGGCGATCCGGAACCTGCTCACCGCGGGCGTCCACGCGGACTCGGAGCTCGCCGACGCCGAGATCACGACCTCGCCTCCCTCGAAGGCGCCGCTCGACGACACGAGGAACGAGATCAACCTCTTCCTCTATCAGGCGACCCCGAACACGGGTTGGAGCAACCTCGAGCCGCCGACGACTCGTCCTTTCGAGAACGGACGCCCGCTGCTCGCCCTCGACCTCCACTACCTGGTCACCGTCCACGGCAAGGGTTTCGACGAGGTGCTCTCGCACCGGCTGCTCGGCCGGGCGATGCGCGTCCTCCACGACCACCCGGTGCTCGACCCCGACGAGATCGAGGCCGCGCTCGCGGGCGAGGAGATCGGGGAGCAGCTGGAGCGGATCCGGATCACCCCGGAGCCGCTGACGCTGGACGAGATGTCGAAGCTCTGGGCGTCGTTCCAGACCGAGTACCGCATGTCCACCGCCTACCAGGCCACGGTCGTGCTGATCGACAGCGATCGCACGGCGGTCACGCCGTTGCCCGTGCTGACGCGCGGCGAGGGTGACGTGGGGCCGGAGGTCGTCCCCGAGCCGGCGCCACCCTTCCCGACGCTCTTCCGCGCCGAGCCCGAGGGCGGCAAGGAGGCGGCGCTGCTGGACGAGATCGTCACGCTCCGCGGCCGCCACCTCGAGGAGGCGACGACGGCGAGGCTCGTCGGCAGGCGGCTGCCAGAGCCGCTCCTGGTGCCGCTCCTCCCCGGGACGGCGGCCGACTCGGCGAAGGTGCGGCTGCCGGACGACGTCACGGTCCTCCCCGCCGGCCTCTACGCGCTCTCGCTCCTGGCAGGTCCAGGCGACGAGAACGAGCGGGAGACGAACGCCGTCGCGCTGGCGGTCGCGCCGGAGCTCGTGGCGGTCGCGCCGGATCCAGCCGCGCGCGACCCGCAGGGCGACGTGACGCTGACGGTGACGTGCCGGCCGGAGGTGCGGCCCGAGCAGGCCGTCTCGCTCCTCGTCGGCAGCCGCGAGGTTCGTGCCGAGGCCCGTGAGGACGCGACTGACGAGCTGACCTTCGAGGTCGTGCGCGCGCGAGCGGGTCAGCCGTGGCTGCGGCTCCGCGTGGACGGCGTCGACAGCCGGCTCGTCGACCGGACGGTCTCGCCGCCGGTCTTCGATCCCACGCAGAGAGTGACGATCACGTGAGCGTCGCCGAGTGGCAGACCGCGAATCAGCGTTACCTCACGGCGGCGCTCGGCGTGGTGCGCGCCGCGGTCGAGGGGAGCGACGACGCTGCGGCCGAGAAGGAGCTGCATGCCGCGACCGCGGCCCTGCCCGCCCCCGCGGCGCTGGACACGCTCGCCGCCGGCTTCGGGCTCTCCGGATTCGAGCGCGATCTGATTCTCCTGTGCGCGGGACCGGAGCTCGACTCCTCCTTCCCGGCCCCGGCGCCGACGTTCGGCTTCGCGCTCGCCTCGCTGCCGGAGGCGCACTGGACCGCCCTCGCGCCGGCCGGCCCGCTGCGTCGCTGGCGGCTGCTCGAGGTCGGCGCCGGAGAGACGCTCGCAGGCGCCCAGCTCCGCCTCGACGAGCGTGTCCTCCACTACCTCACGGGCGTCTCGTATCCGGACGAGCGGCTGCAGGGCCTCGTCGAGCCGGTCGGCGACGCTGTCGAGCCGGCGCCGTCCCAGCGGACCGCGGCGGAGCATCTCGCGGCGGCGCTCATGGCCTCCCCGTGGCCCATCTTCCAGCTCTGCGAGCGAGACGGGGCTGCGGCCCGCGCGATCGCCGCGGCCGCCTGTGCGTCCTTCGAGGCTCGGGTCTGGACGCTTGCCGGGGCCGACGTCCCCTCTTCCGTCTCGGAGCGCGAGGCGCTCGCGCGGCTGTGGGAGCGCGAAGCGGTCCTCGACTCCGGCGTGCTGCTCGTCGAGTGCGCCGAGCTCGAGAGCCCGGACGAGCTGCGGCCGGTTGCCGCCCTCGCGGACGGTCTCCAGGGCGCGGTGCTCGTGTCCGGCTCGGGCCAGCTGCGGACCCGCCGCCGCCCGGTCGTCCGGCTCGAGCCGGGGCGACCGGGAACGGCCGAGCGGCGCGAGCTCTGGCGCGTAGCGCTCGGCGAGAGCGCGGAGGGTCTGAACGGCAACGTCGATGCGCTCGCGGCGCAGTTCGAGCTCGGCCCGGACGGCATCCGGGCGGCGGTCGCGGCGACGGCGGGGCGGGAACCAGAGGTGGTCGCCGACGCGCTCTGGGAGGCCTGCCGCTCGCAGTCACGGCCGGGGCTCGACGCTCTCGCCCAGCGGATCGATCCTGCCGCGACGTGGGACGACCTCGTGCTACCGGAGCGGGAGCTGGAGCTGCTGCGCGGGCTGGGCGCACACGTCCGCCGACGGACCACGGTTCTCGACGACTGGGGCTTCGCGACGCAGGGCGCGCGCGGTCTCGGAGTCAGCGCCCTCTTCGCCGGCGCCAGCGGCACGGGCAAGACGATGGCCGGCGAGGTGCTGGCGAACGAGCTCGGGCTCGACCTCTATCGCATCGACCTGAGCCAGGTCGTCAGCAAGTACATCGGCGAGACGGAGAAGAACCTCCGCCGCGTCTTCGACGCCGCCGAATCGGGCGGCGCGATCCTGCTCTTCGACGAGGCCGACGCGCTCTTCGGCAAGCGGACCGAGGTGCGGGACAGCCACGACCGCTACGCGAACATCGAGGTGAGCTACCTCCTGCAGCGGATGGAGGCCTACCGCGGCCTCGCCGTCCTGACCACGAACATGAAGGAGGCGATCGACTCGGCCTTCCTGCGCCGCCTCCGCTTCGTGATCACGTTTCCGTTCCCGGACGCGGGCCACCGCGCCGAGATCTGGCGGCGCGCCTTCCCTGCGGCGACGCCGACCGAGGGGCTGCGCTGGAAGGATCTCGCGCGCCTCAGTGTCGCCGGCGGGAGCATCCGCTCGATCGCGCTCAATGCCGCCTTCCTCGCCGCCGACGCCGGCGAGCCCGTGACGATGCGGCATCTCGCGCAGGCGGCGCGCAGTGAGTACCTGAAGCTCGAGAAGCCGTTGATCGAGGCGGAGATCGGAGCGTGGACGTGACGCAACCGGTCACGGTGCGGATCGACGAGGTCGTGCTCGACGGCGTCGAGGACAGCACTGCCGCGGCCGCGCTCGTCCAGGCTCAGGTGGCTCGTGCCCTCGCCGGCCAGCCGGTGCAGCGCGCGCCCGAGGTCGCGGCGGAGGTCGGCCGCGCCGTCGAAGCGAGCGTGCGACAGTGAGGACGTTCGTCCTTCAGCGTTGCGCCGCCTGCGGCCACGGCCACGACGGCGGCGAGTGCCCCGCCTGCCGCGCGCGGCGGCTCGGCAAGGCGGCGTCGCTCGTCCACGAGACGCTGAACCGCCCCGGCCGGCCGCTCGAGAGCGGCGTGCGGGGTGAGCTCGAGGGCACGCTCGGCCACGACTTCAGCGCCGTCCGCGTGCACGCGGACGAGACCGCCGCCGCGTCTGCGGCCGCGGTCTCGGCGCAGGCGTACACGGTGGGGTCGAACGTCGTCTTCGGGGCGAACCGCTACCGGCCCGCGTCCGTCGAGGGCCGGCAGCTGCTTGCCCATGAGCTGACGCACGTGCGCCAGCAGGCCGGCGCCGCGCCCGGCGGGCCGCTGCGGATCGTCGACGATCCGAGGGCCGAGGCCGAGGCGAACCGTGCCGCCGCCGCGCCGGTGCGGCAGCTGCAGCGAGCGTTGCAGCGGCAGCCGGAAGAGCCGGAGCCGGAGTCGGAGCCTGGGCCGGAACGTCCTCCCGACGGCGGCCAGGTCGGTCTCGAGGCGCCTCCGGTCGTCGAACCGGCCGAGGAGGGCGGTGCGCCGACCGAGGCGGCGCCGGCGACCGAGGAAGCCGCACCCGCAGAGACCTGTCAGCAGCTCACGTGGGCCGACTTCACGGGCAGGCCCCCCCGGGGCACGGGCTTCCAGGCATTTACATCATTCGCCATCCCGGTACGCAGCGGGAGGTTCGTCGCCGTCTTCAACGGCGCGGCCTCGTGGGTGCAGCCGAAGTACCCGGGGGCGGGCGCACGCGCGACGAACGGCTGCGCGAGCGTTGTCAGCGCCTGCCAGCGCCACTTCCAGAGCCTGCCGACCGGCTTCACGGGCACGCACGACTACGGCCCCTCCCCGGACTGCCCCGCCACGGTCGCCACGCCGACGCAGGCGACGTCTCGCCGCGAGTGCGAGACCCTGATCGGCCGGCAGTGCGACACAGACGCCCCTAACGAGTCAGCGCGCCTGCTCAACCACGAGCAGCGGCACCTCGATATCGCCTGCAAGATCGCGGAGAAGGCCAACAGGGCGCTCGCCTCGGGCAGCGCTCTGGCCGACGTGCGCACTGCAGTCGCGCGGGAGCGGACCGCGGTCACCAGGCGCTACGACTCCGCCGCCGAGACCGACCACGGCTGCGACGCGGGCAAGCAGGCGACCTGGGACGCCGACATCGACGCCGGCCTGCCGGGGGTGACGATCCCGTGACCACCGCTGCCGTCCTGCAGGTCGCGCCGGCCGCGACGGAGCGGGCCGTGAGGAGCTCGCCGATCCTCGTCCGTCGCTGTGCCTGCGGAGGCACGCCGGGCCTGGACGGTGAGTGTGCCGGGTGCCGCGCCAAGCGGCTGCAGCGCAGCTTGCTGCGTGCGCCGCTCGAGGTCGGCCCGCCCGACGACGCGTACGAGCGCGAGGCTGAGAACGCGGCCGCTGCCGTCGCCCGGGGCACCCGCGCCGACGGGCTGCGCCGCTCCCCCCTCGGTACGGCTGCGAGCTCGACCGGTGAGGCGATCGGGCTCGGCGCGGGGCAGCCGCTAGCTGCCGCCGAGCGCGCGTTCATGCAAGACCGGCTCGGCCACGACTTCCGCAGCGTCCGGATCCACACCGGCGAGCAAGCGGCCGCCGCGGCCGACGCCGTCGAGGCGCGCGCGTTCACGATCGGTAGCGACATCGTCTTCGGTGCCGGGCAGTACGCCGCGGCGACGGCGGCCGGGCGGCACTTGCTCGCGCACGAGCTGACGCATGTCGCGCAGGGTGACACCGGCGCGCCGGGCAGGCTCCGGCGCACACCCGCACGTAAGGTCAGCTGCGCGCCGGGCCCGCTCACCCTCTCGGACGGCACGGAGATCGCCGACCCGGTGGCCGTGCTCACCGACGCCGAGAACAGCGCCAACGCGACACTCGACGCCGCCATCGACGAGCTGAGCTTCACGATCGCCCAGATCAACGCCGGCGCGGAAGTCGGTTGGCCGACGATCTCGGACAACCTCGGGCACGCGATCAGTGTCATGGGCCTGGACCCGAACTCCCGCGCCGTCTGGACCGGCCGCGGGATCGGCACGGCCGGCCTCCTCCTCCGCCGCTTTCAGCTGGTCCGGGGGACGATCGGCGCGGGGAGCTTCTTCTTCACTTGCATCGGCCCCGCGAGGGGGACTATCGGCAACTGCGCCGAGGGCGAAATCTGCTCCGGCGGCATCAACGCGGTCAGCTGTCCCGGCTCGTTCCGGATCCACTTCTGTGAGCCCTACTGGAGGAACGGCCCCGAGGCGCAGGCGGAGACGCTCCTGCACGAGTCCTTCCACAACTTTGCGGCGTTCATCGGTGACACCGGCCGGGAGGGGAATGCCGGCTGCTACTCGCGTTCCGCGCAGATCATCGCCAACGTCGATCCGGCCTTCCAGCGCGCCGACCTCTGTCCGGATCCAGCCCCCTGATGGCGTACGCGCGCGACATGCTGGCCGCCGATCTCGTCCGCTCCCCGGGACGCTCGCTCGACGAGTCGGCCCGCCGGCGGCTCGGCGCCCGGCTCGGGCACGACCTGCGCCATGTGCGCGTGCACGACGACGAGTCCTGCCGCCTTCGCGGCCCGGGCCGCTCGGCGCGCGTGGGTTCGCGATCGGACGCGACGTCGTGCTTGGCGAGCGCGACGAGTCGCTGCTCGCCCACGAGGTCGCGCACGTGGTGCAGCAGGAACGCGCGTGCAGCCGCGGCGACCCCGAGGTGGGAGCCCGACTGGCCGAGAGCGGTCCGGTCTCGGCCGACCGTCTCGGCGCGGCGCCGAGCGGGCTCTACCTGCAGGAGGAAGAGGAACGGCCGCGCCCGACGACCGTCGAGCCGGCCTTCCAGCTCGACTGGGGAACGCTCAGGAGGACGCGGCCGGGTTTCGGGATCGGGCCGCTCCTGCCGCCGCTGAGCCTCGGCCCGTCCCTCGTTCCGCCCATGCCCCCGATTCCGTCGCTGATCCCGCCGGCGACCGGCACCGATGCGGACCCGGCGGCGGCCGCGAGCCTGCCCTCGCGGCTCTCCGTCGCCTCGAGCGGCAGCTTCAGCCTCGGCCTGCGGCTCGGCTTTCCGGAACCGGAGGCGCGCACGATCCCGGGCGCACCGCCCTCGGCGCTGTCCGAGTCGCTCAGGCGAGCCGAGTTCATGAACCAGCAGCTGACCGGGGTGATCCCGACCGGCTGGGAGGCGATCGACAAGGGCCAGCTCGCCCGCGCGGTCTGGGGAATCTTCTCGACGCACCTCGCGCCCGACCTTGCCCGCAGCATCACGAGCGGGCTCACCACGTCCACCGGCACGGGCGGGCCGTCGTACGAGCTCGACCTCGTCCTCTTCACCAACTTCAGCGGCGGCGGCCTCTCCTTCTCGGTGCAGTACTGATGGCCGCGTCCGAGTTCCCCGGCAGCCCGCTCATCCTCAAGGGAGCGCTCGTCGTGTTCGGGGCTCCCGTTCCGGTGCCGACCAACCTGATCGTCTTCCAGTACAACCCGGACTCGATGAGCCGGAGCTACCGGCAGTCCGCCCCGACCGGCGAGGAGGCGGAACGGCGGCGCTCGGGCGGCACGCGGCGCGCGCGGCCACCCGTGGAGAACTTCACGATCTCCGTCGAGCTGGACGCGGCCGACCAGCTCGAGACGTCGAACCCGGTCACGGGACTGTTCGGCGTCCACCCGGCTCTGGCCGCCCTCGAGCTCCTGCTCTTCCCGGACTCGACGATCGTGATCCTGAACAAGGTGCTCGCGGCCGCGGGCATGTCGATGATCGCGCAGCCGAAGACGCCGGTCGTGCTGCTCGTGTGGGGCCTGCCGCGGATCGTGCCCGTGCGCGTGACCTCCGTCTCAGTCACCGAGCAGGCCTACGACCAGGCGCTGAATCCGATCCGCGCCAAGGTCGATCTGGGCCTGCAGGCGCTCACCGAGGCGGAGCTGCGGGAGGCGGGCCCGCCCTTCGACACGCTCGGGCTCGTGAACCAGATCGGCAAAGAGGTGCTGGCGAAGCTGAACGTCGTCAGTGGCGCCCTCGAGCTGAGCGCGGAGGTCTCGTTCTGATGTTCACGCGCGGCAGCCGCTACGAGCATGTCCCCGAGGACTTCTACGTCGACCCGTCCGGTCGCGAGGTCCCCTACAAGCTGCTGCGGCTGCTGCCGCCGGCGCCGGCGACGGTGCAGACGCACCTCGTCGTCGACGGCGACCGCCTCGACCTGCTCGCGCACCGCTACCTCGGCAATCCCGAGCTCTTCTGGCGCATCTGCGACGCGAACGGCGCGCTGCGGCCGGAGGAGCTGATGCTCGAGATCGGCCGGCGGCTCGGTATCCCGATCGGGGTGCCCTAGTGAAGGAGCACTAATGCCTGGGATCGCGAGCATGCTGCAGATCGCGATGGCGCCGGCGCCGCCGCCCGTGGTCGACGCCGTGGAGGAGATCGCCGTCGACAGCTCGCTCGAAAGCGCGAGCGTGCTGCGCATCCGGCTCGGAATCGCGCAGAACGACCTCGGCGACTGGCGCTTCCTGCAGGAGGACCTGTTCCGGCCGCTGACGCCCGTGACGGTGCGCGTGGCCGTCGGCTCGGTGCCGATCCCGGAGGCGATCATGACCGGCTACATCGGCAGGCAGGACGTGACCTACTCGGACGAGGCCGGCAGCTCGACGCTCGAGATCTCCGGGCTCGACGCCACCGTGCTGATGGGGCTCCAGGAGAAGGTGATGCCGTGGCCGAACCTGCCCGACAGTGCGATCGCGGCCGCGATCTTCGCCCAGTACGCGCTCATTCCGATGGTGCAGCCCACCGCGCCGACGCTGATCGAGCCGGAGGGGACGACGATTCAGCGCGGCACCGACCTGCGTTTCCTGCGCAAGCTCGCGAAGCGGAACGGGTTCGACCTCTACATCCAGCCCGAGCCGGTGACCGGGCTCGACCAGGGCTTCTTCCGACCACGGCAGACCCTCGGCGTCCCGGACGCCGTGCTGAACGTGAACATGGGCGGCGAGACGAACGTCGCGCGGTTCACGGTCAACTACGACATGACCCGGCCGACGTCAGCCGTCGCCGCCGGTCTCGACACGGCGACGAAGGCGCCGCAGCCTGCGCTCGCGCCCGTCTCGATCCAGCCGCCGATGGGCCTCGAGCCGGCCCTCTTGCGGGTACTGCCGACGCCCATCGTCCGGCCCGCCGATACCGGCCTCATGCGCACGTCCGACCTCCAGGCCTACGCCCAGGGGATCGCGGACGCCTCCAGCTTCGCGATCACAGCGCAGGGGGAGGCCGGCCCCGACGTCGGCGTGCTCCGTCCCGGCGGGCTCGTCGCCGTCCGCGGCGTCGGCCGGCTCTACAACGGCCTCTACCTGCTCACGCGGGTCACCCACCGGATCACCGACGAGGGCTACACGCAGTCCTTTGTCGCCGTCCGCAACGCGGCGACGATGACGGGCGCGGAGCCGTACGTGGCGCTGCCATGAGCCCCATCACGATCGAGGAGATCGAGACCGGCGCCGCGGAGCGGTCGGCCGACCGCTTCTACGGCAAGTACCGCGGCCTCGTGCTGAACAATCAGGACCCGCTCCAAACGGGACGGTTGCAGGCGTCGGTGCCCGAGGTGCTGGGGGAAGTCCCGAGCGGCTGGGCGATGCCGTGCGCGCCCTACGGCGGGACTGCCTGCGGCTTCTTCGCCATCCCGCCGATCGGCGCCGGCGTCTGGATCGAGTTCGAGGCCGGCGACGT
The DNA here is from genome assembly GCA_963802765.1 of uncultured Gaiellaceae bacterium. Taxonomy (GTDB): domain Bacteria; phylum Actinomycetota; class Thermoleophilia; order Gaiellales; family Gaiellaceae; genus Gaiellasilicea. Next base: position 98,514 of record CAWDJZ010000013.1, on the reverse strand, counting down.
CTCGCGGCCGATCTGGAGCGGCACCTGGTGGGCGACCGGCGAGGTGCCCATGGACCAGACGGCGACGCCGACGCCGACGACGAAGAAGATCCTGCGCAGCGACTTCGGGCTCGTCCTCGCGCTCGACGACGCCCAGCAGACGATCACGCTCTCGGACGCCGCCGGGCCTGAACCTGATGACGATCAAGGTCGTCCAGGGGACGATCGAGATCCGCAGCCTGGTCAAGGTCGAGCTCGAGGCGCCGCTGATCCACCACGGCACGGCCGCACCGCACCCGGCCGTCTTCGGCGACCAGCTTCTCACCTACCTGACGCAGCTCGTGACCATGTTCAACGCGCACGTCCATCCCGGCGAGCTGGCCGCAGGGATCCTGCCGGTCACGCCCGCGCCGCCGGTGCCGCCGATGCCGCCGCCGACGCCCGCTCTGCTCTCGATCAAGAACTTCCTGGCCTAGGAGGAGATGCCCATGCCACAGCTCTACGGAGGCTCCCTCGGCGACATGGCCAACAGCCTGGCGCGCGAGATCGAAGATGCGCTGCGCGATGTACGGCTCGAGGCCGGGCTGGCGCCGCCGCCGGAGGACGAGGACGCGCGCATGCTCTTCATCGCCATCGGGCGCGGTGTCGTCGAGCATCTGAAGGCGAACGAGGACGCCTTCAAGATCCACGTCGACACCCTTCCGGACGACGTCTCTCCCGTCATCTCGAGGCGCGCCACGTGAGCGAGTTCCTCGACTACCCGTACGCGATCGATGCGCGCGGGCGCTCCGCGACGACGGCCGAGGACGACCACGTCCGCGACCTGATCCTGCAGGTGCTGTTCACCAACCCGGGCGAGCGCGTGAACCGGCCGGAGTTCGGCTGCGGGCTCAAGTCGCTCGTGTTCATGCCGAACAGCTCGGCGCTCGCGGCGGCGACCCAGGCGCTCGTGAAGGGGGCGCTGCAGAAGTGGCTCGAGCGCGAGATCCACGTCGAGGAGGTCGCGATCGAGGCGAAGGACGAGAAGCTCGAGGTCGTCGTCGCCTACCGCCGCCGAGCGGCCGAGGAGCGGCGGGTCGAGCGCTTCGCCCTGCCCGGAGGCGTGACGTGAGCGCAGTGGACGAGCACGTCGTCTGCGCCGACGAGCGCCCGCGCCGCGCCGCTGTCGTCGGGCATCCGACGCTGAATGGGCTCGACTTCGTCGAAGTAGACGCCGTCGACCTCTTCCTGCTGCATGTCCACTTCCTCAACGACCTGCCGCCGAACGCCTACGGGCTCGAGGACGAGCCCGAGCGCATCTCGGTCGAGGGCGGGACGCGCATCGTCGGCGTGCGCGTGCTCGGCGCAGACCGGATCGACGACCGTGTGCTCGACGTGCGCGTCGACCGTGTGGGCGACTTCTCGCCCTACGTGCTCGAGATCGACGAGGAGCAGCTCGACAAGCGCTTTCGCCGCCTCGTCTTCTCCTTTCGGGCGGGCTGCCCCGTCGACGTCGCGCCCACGCTCGGCGACGATGTGGCGGCGGCAGGCCCGGCGCCCGCTCTCGACTACCTGGCGAAGGACTACGCCAGCTTCCGGCAGCTGCTGCTCGACCTCCTGCCGCAGCTCAACCCGCGCTTCACGGAGCGGAACCCCGCAGATCTCGGCATCGCGCTCGTCGAGCTGCTCGCCTACGCGGGCGATCGGCTTTCCTACTTCCAGGACGCCGTCGCGAACGAGGCCTATCTGGAAACGGCCCGCAGGCGAATCTCCGTGCGCCGCCTGGCGCGCCTCGTCGACTACCGGGTGCACGAGGGAGCCAACGCGTCGACCTATCTGCACGTCCGCGTGGCCGACGGCGTCGCCGGCCCGCAGCTCCTGCCTGCGGGCACCGCAGCCGTGACGCGCGTGGTCGCACCGCTTCGCAACCAGGGGCAGCCGCCCGGCGTCGTCGTCGAGGCGTTCCGGATCACGGCCGAGACGCTCGAGACCGACCCGGCGCTCGCGGGCGCTCTCGTGTTCGAGACGGCACGCGACCTCGAGTGCCACGAGGAGAACAACGAGATCCTCGTGCACGCCTGGGGGAACGAGGAGTGCTGCCTGGCCGAGGGCGCGACCCAGGCCTGGCTCTTCGCCACGCCGGGCGGCTCCTCGACCGCCGTCCGGCCCGCGCTCGTGCCCGGCGATCTTCTTCTCCTCGAGGAGGTCCGCGGCCCGGCGACCGGACTCGCCGCCGACGCCGACCCGACCCGCCGCCAGGTGGTGGAGCTGGTCGAGGTGGACGCGACCGCGGAGGACGTGCTCTTCTCCGACACCCTGCTCGACGGCGAGCTGCAGCTGCGCGACGGCGACCCGCCTCTGCCGCTCCTGCGGGTGCGCTGGCGGCGCGAGGACGCGCTCCGAGGCCGCGTTCTGTCTCTCGCGGCGGGACGTCGACCTCGGGCTCCTCCGCGACCTCAGCCGCGCGCGCGGCAACGTCGTCCCGGCCGACCACGGCCTGACCACGACCGAGTCGCACGTCTTGCCGGCTCCCGCGGACGAGCGCCTGCGCCTCCGCCTCGACCGCGGCCCGCTCACGCTCGTCGGCGGCGAGCGGCCGGCGGTCGAGCTCGAGGTCCTCTTCGCCGGCGGCGACACCGAGGACTGGCACGTCGTCCCCGACCTGCTGGACAGCCCGCCCTTCGCGCAGGAATTCGTCGCCGAGCCGGGCGACGACGGCCGCGCGGTGCTGCGCTTCGGCGACGGCGAGTACGGTCGCTCGATCGCCGGCGCGACCGAGGTCACGGCGACGTACCGCGTCGGCAACGGGCGAGCGGGGAACATCGGCGCGGAGGCGATCGCCCACCTCGCGCCGGCGCCCTGGGCCCTCCACGAGCTGGATCGGGTCGGTGCGGAACCCGCTTCCCGCCACCGGCGGCTCCGACCCCGAGCCGCTCGAGCAGGTGCGCCGGCGCGCGCCGGAGGCGTTCCGCGCGAAGCAGCTGCGGGCCGTCACCGCGGCCGACTGGGAGGCGGCGGCCGGCGAGCTCCCCGACGTCCAGGGCGCGGTTGCGCACTTCCGCTGGACCGGGAGCTGGTACGCGGTCGTGATCGGGCTCGACCCGCGCCTGCCGGCCGATCTCGTCAAGGACCCGGACGGCCGCATCCGGCTGCACCCCGACTTCGAGCGCCGCACGCGTGCCCGGCTCGAGCGCTACCGCATCGCGGGCTACGACCTCGAGCTGCTGGCGCCGACCTTCGTCCCCCTCGAGCTGGAGCTCGAGCTCTGCGTCGCACCCGGCTACTTCCGCTCCGACGTCGCCGCCGCCGTCGGTGAGGCGCTCTCGACCCGCACGCTCCGCGGCGGGCGCCGTGGCTTCTTCCACGCCGAGAACCTGACCTTTGGCCGGCCGGTCCACCTGAGCCGGATCTACGCGGCGGTCGAGGCCGTCGAGGGCGTCGACACCGCCGTTGTCCGCGTCTTCCGCCGCTACGGGCGCGAGGAGGCGGGCGAGCTCGCGGCAGGCGTGTTGCCGCTCGAGCGCGGAGAGATCGCCCAGCTCGACAACGACCCCAACTTCCTCGAGCACGGCGTGCTCCGGATCGTCGCGCTGGGAGGGAAGTCGTGAGCGAGCGCTGCTGCGAGCCCGCCGTGCCGCCCACGCCGCTGCCGGTCGAGAACCGCCCCGGCCTCTCCGCTGTCTCCTACCGCGTCGGCGACTACCCGAGCTTCCGGCAGGCGATGATCGAGTCGCTCGCACGAGCCGAGGCCCTCTCCGGGCTGACGACCAGGCGCAGCGACGACTTCTCGATCACGCTGCTCGAGCTCTGGGCCGCGATCGGCGACGTGCTCACCTTCTACCAGGAGCGCTACGCGAACGAGGCGTACCTACGCACGGCCCGCCGGGCCGAGTCGGTCATGCGGCTCGCCGCCCTGCTCGGCTACCGCCTCGCTCCGGGTGCGGCAGCGCTCTCGCGGCTCTCGTTCACGATCGAGGCGGGGAAGCAGGTCGAGCTGCCCGAGCGGCTCCGCGTCCAGAGCCTGCCCGGGCCAGGCGAGCAGGCGCAGGTCTTCGAGACGCTGGAGCCGCTTCGCGCCGACGCGCGCCTGAACCTGCTGCGTATCTTCCCGGCTCCCGCGACGACGCCGGCTCCGCTCGCGGCGGGCCAGTCCGAGGCGCTCCTCCACCGGACGAAGGGGCCCGCGCTCGCCGCCGTGCTCGCCGCCGGCTCGCGCGTCGTCCTCTTTCGAGACAACCAGAGCACGCCCGTCGAGGAGAAGACGATCGCTGCGGTTCGCACCGAGGACGATCGCGCCGTCGTCGTCTGGGCAGAGCCGGTGAAGGGCACGTCGTGGACGAGCGCCGGACGCGCCTTCGCCTTCGGCCGCACGTTCCGCCTCTTCGGCCACGGCGCGCCGCCGACCTACATGGAGCCCGAGGAGGTCTTCCCGGCCTCCCGGACCGGCTTTGATGTTGCCTTCCTCGCGCAGGCGAGCGGCGGCAGCGGCTTCGCGCAGTTCGACGAGTTCCGGGAGCGGTTCGACATCGGAACCGCGGCCTCGCCGCGGATCGTCTGGAACCTGCGCCAGGTGTCGTACGCGTACCCGGGCACCGGCAACGCCGAGGAAGCGCCGGTGGAGTCCGGCACGAGCCGGCTCTGCCTGGACGCCCGCTACGAGGGCCTCTCCGTCGGCGGCCGCCTGCTCGTGGCGGACACGAGGGCGGGTGGGACGAAACGGCTGGTCACGATCCAGAAGGTCGACCAGGCGCAGGACGTGCTCGGCGCCGTCACCGACACGGTCACGCGAGTGACGGTGTCGCCTGCGCTCAGCTCGCTGCCGGACCGGCGTTCCGTCGTCATCTACGAGCTCGGCCGGGAGCTCGAGTTCGCTCCGGCGCGCTACCCGGCCGAGGTGACCGGCGACACCGTCTACGTGCCGGGGCAGCTCGGCGAGGGGGGCGCGATCGAGATCGGACGGCGGATCGAGCGCGGTGCCTTCACCCCGGGTGTCGTGCTCCGCCCGGAGGAGCTCGAGGTCGGCCGGGCGGTGATCGTCTCCGACGCTCGGAAGCAGCCGCTGTCGGCGACGATCAAGCTGCCGGCGACACTGACCGCCGCCGACGCGAGCGGCTTCTGCCACCTGGTGCTCAAGCTCGACGTGGACGGCGTGCTGCAGCTCCGCACGGACTCGGCCACGCTGGAGGGCAACGTCGCCCGCGCCGGCCACGGCGAGACCGTCCGAGACGAGATCGTCGGCAGCGGCGACGCCGCCGCGACCTTCCAACGCTTCGAGCTCGTGCGGGCGCCGCTCACGTACGTGCCCGGCGGGACGGCGACGGCGCTCGACTCCAGTCTCGTCCTGCTCGTCAACGGCGTCCGCTGGCAGCAGGTGCCGACGCTGTACGGGCTCGCAGCGGACGCGCAGGTGTTCGAGGCACGACTCGTCGAGGACGGCGCCACCGAGCTCCTCTTCGGCGACGGGGTCCACGGTGCGCGGCTGCCCACCGGCCGGAACAACGTCACCGCCACCTACCGCGCCGGCCTCGGCCTGGCCGGGCGGGTCGGCGCGAGCGCGCTGACGACGGCGCTCGACCGCCCCCCGGGCCTGCTCGCCGTGACGAACCCACTTGCGGCGACCGGAGGTGCCGACCCGGAGAGCCGCGACGCCGCCCGCAGCAACGCACCGCGCACGGTCCGCACCTTCGGCCGGGCGGTCTCGCTGCAGGACTTCGAGGACCTCGTCACCGCCTCCGGCGAGGTGGCGAAGGCACAGGCGACCTGGACCTGGGACGGCTTCGGGCGCGCCGTCCACGTCACCGTCGCCGGCCAGGCGGGCGGTACGTTCCTGCCGGAGGACCTGCGCAGGCTCGGGAGCTCGCTGACCGCAGCGCGGGACCCGAATCACCCGCTCACGCTGGCCAACTACGTCCCGGTCGACATCGTCGTCCGCGCCGCGATCGGCGTCGACCCCGACCGGAAGCAGAGCGACGTCGAGGCCGCCGCGCGGGCCGCGCTCCTCGGCGCGCTCGCGTTCGACGCACTCGAGCTCGGCCGGCCGCTCGGGCTCAGCGACGTCTACCGGATCCTGCAGGAGGTGCCGGGCGTGGCCTACGTCGACGTCAACGAGCTGGGCTTCAAGGATCCGGCCGAGCAGGCTGCCCGCGGGCTCGAGGCGGGACCCGTGCAGCCGCGGCTCCAGGTCTTTCCGGCCCGGCCCGACGACGTGGCGCCCCGCGGCGTGCGGCCGAGCGAGCTCGTGCGGGTGGCCGCGCCGACGGCGGACGTGACGATCACGCCGAAGGGCGGGCTGGACGGATGACCGCGGTCGAGAGCGCCGTCCTCTATGAGCGCCTGCCGGCGATCTACCGGGAGCTGGACGAGACGGGCGGTCGCGGGCTGTGGGCGCTCTTGGAGGTGATCTCGGAACAGGCCGCCCTGCTCGAGGAAGACATCGAGCGGCTCCACGACGACTTCTTCATCGAGACGGCGCGGCCGTGGGTCGTGCCGTACATCGCCGAGCTCGTCGGCAACGACCTGCTCTTCGATGCGAGCCGGATTCCGCGCTCGCGGCTTGCCGAGGAGCTCTTCGACGACCTGTCGTCGAACGATCTCCGCCCCACCCTGGCGATGCCCGTCCGGGCCGACGTGGCGAAGACGATCGGCTACCGGCGCCGCAAGGGCACGGTGCCCATGCTCGAGGAGCTCGCTCGCGACGTGAGCGGCTGGCCCGCGCACGTGGTCGAGTTCTTCCGTCTGCTCGGGCGGACGCAGCACGTGGAGCACGTGCTCACGGGCGGCGAGTGGGCCGACCTGCGCTCGCCCGAGCGCACGGGTCGGATCGACGGGCCGTTCGACGAGATCGCGCACACGGTCGACGTTCGCCGCCCGGAGTCGCTGCAGGGGTGGCACGGACTGCCGAACGTGGGCTTCTTCCTCTGGAGGCTGCGCTCGTACCCGCTCGAGAACGTCCCCGCGCGCGTAGGAGACCGCTCCTGGCGCTTCTCCTTCAGCCCGCTGGGGCAGCGGGCGCCTCTGTTCTCGCGCTGGCGGCGGGAGGGCGACGAGGCCGGGCTCGCGACGGAGCTGCACGTCCCCGGCCCGATCCGGCCGGCGCGCTTCCACGCCGACCTCGGCGGCGACGGCGTCCTCTACGGCGCTATCGACGAGACGGAGGCCAGCCTCCACGTCGTGCACAACGGCACGCCGGTCCCACGTGACGAGATCGCTTGCCGGCAGCTCGAACCCTGGCCGTCGGCGCGGCCGCCCGGCAAGGTGATCGCCGTCGACGTCGCCCGCGGGCTGCTCGCGGTCGGCGCCGACTTCGGCACGACGTCGAGCCTCGACGTCTCCTACCACTACGGCTTCCCGGGCGACATCGGCGGCGGGCCGTACGACCGGCGTCGCTGGCTCGTCCGCCCGGGCTCGCTCGCGCTGCGGCTGGAGGTGCAGGAGGGGATCGCGGACGATCCCGCCACGGGCCGCTTCGGCAGCCTCGTGGCCGCGCTGGCGCACTGGGCCTCGGCGCCGGTGGGGCGGCCGAACGCGCTCGTGACCATCCTCGACAGCCGCTCCTACGTCCTGCCGCCGTCGCTCACGCTCCGCAACGACAAGCGGCTGGTCATCCAGGCCGCGAACGGGCAGCGGCCGGCCCTGACCACCGACGACGCGGCCGACGACAGCCTCGAGCTCAAGGTCGACGTCCCCGAGGCCGAGCCCGAGCGCGGCGCCGAGCTGACGTTCTCGGGCGTCTTGCTCGAGGGCTGGCTGCGGATCACGGGCGAGCTCGGTCGGTTGCGCCTGCTGCACTCGACACTGGTCCCGGGCCGCCTGCACGGGCTGGACGGCGCGCCGACGGCGCAGGGCAGCTCCGTGCGCGCACATGGGTTCCGAGCCGGGGCGCCGATCAACGAGCAGATCCGGGTCGAGGTGGCGAGCAGCATCACGGGGCCGATCAGCCTCCCCGAGCACGCGGCCGGCCTGTGGCTGCTCGACTCGATCGTCGACGGCCTCGGTGGCGCGGCGGTGCGCGGGGCGCTCCGCGCCGGAGTCGAGCGAAGCGGCTGCCCGCTGACAGTCGAGCGCTCGACGCTGCTCGGCCGGACGCGCGTCCGCTCCCTCGACGCGCGCGACTCGATCTTCGACGGCGAGGTCGCCTGCGCCCGGATCCAGACCGGCGGGGTGCGCTCGAGCTTCGTGCCGCCCGGGTCGCGCACGCCGCGGCGCCTGCGCTGCCAGCCCGAGCTCGCGGTCGAGGCTGCGATCCGGGAGCGCGAGCGCCGTCAGCCGCAGCCGTTGCAGCCCGAGCTGGACGCGATCCGCGGCCGGATCGAGGGCGCACTCTCGCCGTCCTTCACCTCGCGCCGCTATGGCGCACCCGGTTACGCGCAGCTCCGGCTCGGCTGCCCCGAGGAGATCGCGACCGGCGCCGAGGATGGCTCCGAGCAGGGTGTGTTCTCCCACCTGAAGCAGCCGCAACGCGAGAGCAACCTGCGCATCCGACTGGACGAATACCTGCCGTTCGGGCTGGAGCCCGGGCTGATCTACGTGACCTGAGGAGGCAACCGTGAAGGGCGATTTCACCCGAGTCACGTTCGAGCCGCAGAAGCGGTACACGAGCGTCCGCATGCAGCAGGGGCGGGTGCAGCTGGACGCTGATTGGAACGAGCAGGCCGACATCCAGGCCTACCTCGAGCGGACGGAGGCGACCGACGTGATCGGCCGCGCGGGGGCGCCGAAGACGGGTGGAAACTTCCGCATCGCGGTGACGAATGACAGCGCCGACCTGGCGATCGCGCCGGGGCGGTTCTACGTTGAGGGCGTCCTCTGCGAGCTCGATGCCTCCGAGTACGAGATCGCCTCGTTCCCGACCGCAACGAAGGCGACCCTCGCCGACTGGCCGGACGACGACTCGGGGCTCCAGCCGGGCCGCTGGGTCGAGCTGTCCGCCGAGGGCGTCGCGCCGGCGCTCAACCGCGTTCAGACCGTCGACCCGACGACCAGCACGATCACGCTCGAGGAGGATGCGAGCGCGTACTCCGGCGCCACGAGCCCGTCGGTGCGCACGGTCACCACGTACCTCGCCCAGCCGGACCTCCCGGACGCCCCCGCGCTGAGCCCGCCGAACGGCGCCCGGAACGACCTCGTCTACCTCGACGTCTGGGAGCAGGAGGTCAGCGCTATCGAGGATCCGGAGCTGCTCGAGCCGGCGCTCGGGGGCGCGGACACGGCCGAACGCCTACGCACCGTGTGGCAGGTGCGCGTGCGTGAGGGTGTCTCGGCGACATCGTGCGACGAGCTCGACGAGGTCGGCCCGCCGCCAGGGGACGGCGTCCTCACCGCCGACGAGGCTCCGTCGACGACCGACCCGGCTCCGTGCCTGATCCCGCCCGGCGCCGGATACCGCGGTCTACAGAACCGCCTCTACCGCGTCGAGATCCACGGCGCAAACGGCACGGGCCCGACCTTCAAGTGGGCGCGCGACAATGGTGCCTCCTCGTTTGCGATCGAGGAGTTCGTGAACGAGGACGCAACCGGCACCGACCGGATTCGCGTTCGCCGCCTCGGCCGCGACCAGGTGCTCGCGCTCGCCGAGCAGCAGTTCGTCGAGGTGCTCGACGACGACGACGTGCTGCTCGGCCGCGCCGGCACGTTCGTCCAGATCACGGACATCGACGAGGAGGAGCGGATCCTGACCCTGAGTGCCAAGGTGCAGGGCTACAGCGTCGCGCGTCACGCCCGCGCCCGTCGCTGGGACGGCGGCCCGCTGGACGTCGACCCAGGCACCACGCAGGCGCTCGAGGACGGGATCAGGCTCACCTTCGGCGGCACGGGCTTCGCGACCGGCGACTACTGGCGGTTTGCGGCACGCACCGCGAGCGGGCAGATCGAGCGGCTCGACGAGGCCGCGCCGGAGGGGATCCGCCATCGTTACGCCCCCCTTGCGCTGCTCAAGTGGCCCGGGGGCGGCGGAGCGGTCGAGGTCGAGGACTGCCGGCTGACCTTCCCGCCCCTGACAGCCATTGCCGCCGAGGACGTCTCCTTCGACAACGCCGCCTGCGACCTCGTTACGACCGCGGGCGAGCCCGCGGACACGGTGCAGGAAGCGCTCGACGTCATGTGCGCGAGCCACAACCTCAGGCACCACAACTCGCACCTGCACGGCTGGGGCATCGTCACGGGCATCAAGGTCGTCTGCGACGAGGACGACCGCAGCCGCGTGGTCGTGCGCCCGGGCTGGGCGATCGACCGCGCAGGCAACGACATCCGAATCAGAGAGACTCGGCTCCCGTTCATGGACCTCGTCCGGGCCTACGACGAGGACGAGAGCCACACGACGAAGATCGTCACCGAGGGCAAGGGCGACGCCTGGCTCTTCTGGAACCCGGCCCTCGGTCGCGGCGCCGATCGCTTCGGCGTCGAGCCCTACTCGTCCGACTGGAAGAAGGAGCTGAACGATCGGCTGCTCGAGACGCTGCTGATGGAGTTCTACAAGGACTCGATCGAGGACGTGCAGAAGTTCTTCGAGCGCGAGCTGAAGCCGCCGCCGGGCACCGAGGACGACCCGGTCGGGCCGACCCACGAGCGCGTGGCCGCGCTCACGAACCTCTTCATGCAGCGGGTCAGCCCGCAGTCCGGCCAGCACATCCTGCTCACACCACGCGAGCACGACCTGCTGAAGAAGTTCTACGAGGGGCTGAAGGAGGAGCTCAGCCTCGAGACCTTCTGCGGCCTCTTCGACGACGCCCGTCCGTACCCGGACACCTTTCCCCGCCAGGTCCGGGGGATCGACACGATCTTCGGCCGCGGGCAGCACCAGCGCCTGAAGCTGCGGCCGGGAGGGGCAGAGGCGTACTCGGTCGGGCCGGGCATCAGCCCGAGCAAGGCCGCGACGACGATCAACCGCTGGGACCTGAAGGCGGGCAAGATGGTCGCCCAGATCAATCCGCTCGCCGGCCAGGCCGAGATCGTCCGGCGCGGCGGGCTGCGCACCACGGCGAAGGCCGACACCGGCGTCGCCTCGGTTGCGGACATCGCCTTCTCGCCCGACGGCAAGCGGATCTACATGGTCGCCCCGACGCGCAACGGCGAGGACACCATGTTCCGCGTCGGCACGATCGGTGCCAAGGACGTCAAGTGGGGCGACGTCTTCACGATCTGCGACCTGAAGGTGGTCGCGCTCGCGACCACGGACGCCGACCCGACGAAGGTGTACGGCGTCGCCCTCAAGCGCCAGCCGGACAAGAAGCTGCTCGGCGACGGCCTCTACCGCATCGACCCCGAGACGCTCGCGGACGGCACCCAGCCGGTGCGGGTCGGCAACGCGTTCAACGCCGTCGGCCAGTTCCGGCTCGCGCCGAACGGCGAGGCCTGGGCGACCGAGGCGGCGGCGGGGCTGGAGCCGAACTTCTACACCTCGGTGCGGCACTTCTCGAACGTCGCCGCCGCCTCGCCGGCGCAGACGCCGATCCCCCTCGGCGGGCTGAAGGGGAAGGACGACATCGACGTCTTCCGGACCGAGGACGGTGCGCAGGCCGACACGCTCTACGCGATCACGGAGACGACCCAGGGGACGAAGTTCCTGCTCGCGTTCCGCGGGACGGCCGAGGTGGCGCGGATCCCGATGGAGCGGACCGCGATGCGGCTCGAGGTCTACCCGCCTGCGGGCGCGCTGCTCGTCACGTCCGAGGACGGCTTCTGTGTCCGGATCGTGGACATGACGTCGAACGCCAAGTCCGTCAACTTCGTGCCGATGCAGCTCGGGCCGATCGCGATCACCTCCGATCCGAGGGCGGACCGCGTCTACGTGCTCAACTACCTGAGCAGCTCGCTGACCGTGGCGGACGGCTCGCTCTTCCGGCCGTCCGCGCGCTTCCCGGTGGCACAGCTCGCTGCCTACCGCCAGGCGGCCGTGAACGCCTACAACGACCTGCTCGCACGCTTCCTCGAGTACCTGAAGGACTGCCTCTGCGAGCACCTGCTCGTGGCCGAACCGGACACGGACGCGGAGACGAAGCTGTACCTCGGCGCCGTCAGCATCCGGCGGCCGCGGGACGAGCGGGGCCTCCCACGCGTCTACAAGGTCTGCAACCTCTCGCGCCGCCGCTACGTGAAGAGCTTCCCCGCCGTCGGGCACTGGCTCTCGCTCGTGCCGATCCTGCCCTTCCTCGACCTGCTCGTCGAGCTCTTCTGCTGCTGGGTGATGCCTGACACGTTCGGCCGGTACGCAGCCGCCGACTTCGACGAGTCGCGCTCCCAGGATCCGGCGTTCCCGTTCCAGCTTGGGCGCGCGCGAGAGGGCGCCGACACGGTGCAGGCCTTCGAGGCGCTCGGAGCGGTTGCCGGCCTGTTCGGCAAGTTCCTACAGTTCGGGAAGGTCGCCGCGGACCAGTGAGGAGGAAGACATGGAATTCGTGAACGAGCCCGCCGACCGGGTCGAGGGCCAGCTGGCGGAGCGCGGCGTCACGGTGAAGCGGGAGCCGTACAGCCCACGCGGGAGGAGCCTGTTCTCCGACTTCGTCGGCTTCCTGCGCACGCCGGACGCGGGCAGCACGGTGACGCTCTTCGAAGACGACGAGGGGAAGGTGCGGTACTACACGGTCTCGCGCCCCGACCGGGAGGTGGAGCAAATCCGCGCGCAGGTCGAGGAGCTGCGCGTGACGGCGCAGGCGCTGGAGCCGGCGCGGCTCGAGCGGATCGAGAGCCGCCTCGCCGCGGTCGACGCGCTCGAGGCGAAGGTCGAGGCGCTGCCGCAGCTGGAGGAGCGGATCGCCGCTCTCCCGGTGCTCGAGGCCAAGGTCGAGAAGTTGGCGGTCCTGGAGGCGAAGGTGACCCAGGTCGATGCTCTGCAAACACGGCTCGAGAAGCTCGAACGGCCGCGCTGAAATGAGCTGAGCGGGAAGATCGCAGCCGCGCCGGTCGTCTCGTGGCCGTGAGGGCGGTGGGGCCCTCTTCACGGTCCAACGCCGCCTGCGGCCGGCAGATCGAAGAAGGAGGCGGACACGATGGCACCACTGGAGTTCGTTAGTCGTCAGGCCTGGGGGGCGAGGTCGCCGCGGCAGGTGACGAAGAAAGACCCGTCCACGCTGGCCGGGGTCGCAGTGCACTGGTTCGGTAGCCCGAGCGCCGCAGCCTCGCACGACGGCTGTGCGGCGTTGCTGCGCGGCGTCCAGAACGGGCACATGGGCCCGGGCGGTCTGGGCACGACCGACGGAGCCAACGACATCGGCTACAACCACGCCGTCTGCCCGCACGGCGTCGCGTACACCCTGCGCGGCTTCGGCGTGCAGACCGGCGCGAACGGCACGACCCGGGGAAATCAGGAGTACGCCGCAGTCGTCTACATGGGCGGGGAGAAGGACGGCCGGCCGGTCACCAAGGAGGCCCTGCCGGTGATCGCCGAGGTGATCAGGATGTGGCAGGAGCAGGGTGCCGGCCCTCTCGTCAAGCCGCACGGCTTCTTCACGGGGTCGACGTGCCCCGGCCCCGACCTGCGGAAGTGGCTCGACGTGACGCCGCAGCCGTGGGTGGTGAAAGCGGGGACCGTCCCCAAGGTGGCCGTGAAGGACGAGACGCCGGACTGGCTGATGGACTTCATCCACTGGCGTCTCGCGCTGAACGGGGACAAGAAGCAGCGCCCGGCTCACCTTCCGACTCGGATCCCGGAGACCGCCTGGGAGGCCGCGGCGCAGGTCGACCGGATCGCAAACCTGATCGGCCCCCAGGACACATTCCTCGACTGGGCCGAGTGGCGGCGCCAGGGCGCGAAGAAGGAGGAGCGCCCGCGGAGCGCGCCGGCGAAGATTCCCGCCCAGTGGTTCGAGGCACTCGAGCGGCTGCAGAAGATCTTCAAGGGCGTCGAGACGCCCAGGCCGACGCCGAAGCCAGAGGAGCCGAAGCCGGAGCCCGCCGACCAACCGGTGACGGTCGAGACCGAGCTCCTGGCGCCGCCGCGGGTGACGCTGAAGACCCTCGAGCGGTACATGCTCGCGCACCAGCACGGCGGCTACAGCGACGCCGACGTCAGCGACATCCTCAAGAAGTACAACGCGGCTTGCAAGACGGCGGGTCTCGACCCGCTGCTCGTCGTCAGCCAGATGGTGCTCGAGACGGGGAACCTGATGTCGGACTGGTCGCAGCCGCCGAAGCGGAACCCGGCCGGCATCGGCGTCACCGGCAAGCCCGGCGAGGGCGTCAAGTTCTCGAACTGGGACAAGGCCGTCTCCGCGCACGTCGGACGGCTGCTGGCCTACGCGCTCCCGAAGGAAGCGGGCACGGACGCACAGCGCAAGCTCGTGGCCGACGCGCTGAAGGTGCGTCCGTTGCCGGACAACCGCTTCGGGGTTGCGACGAAACTGAAGGGCCTGAGCAAGACGTGGGCGATGGACCCGAAGTACGCGGACAAGATCACGGGAGTCGCGAACGAGATTCGACGGGCCTGAGCAACCAGGCGCTCGGCGACTCGGGGAGTGTGTTCAGGTTTTGAAGCGCCTGTTTGACGCCGGTCATCGATGCGCTTGATCCCGTAGCGCCCGTCCGTAAATCCGAACAGGCTTACGGCTTGTTGGCGCTCAGATCCCAGCTTCCGCTCGTGGTGCCGGACGGATCCGTGTACTTCCATGTCATCTTGGCGAAGGCCAGCGACAAGGACTCGGCCGGAGTACCGCCGCCACCGCTCTGTTGAACGCTCTCCACGACCACGCTCTCCAGCTTGTAGCTCATGGTCGCGGCCGTAGCGCCCGATCCCCAGTGCGCCGTGAGTGTCGCCTCCTTGAAGTGCTCCCCCGTCGCCAGCGCCTTGAACAGCGCCGCTGAAGTGGCGTCGACCTCCTTCATCATGTTGAGCGAGGAGAAATTGGCCTTGCCCGCCCCAACTCCCCCGCCGCCGACCGCGATCGTGGCGGGATTCGATGCGCCGACCGAGTAGCTGAGAATCGGGATCGTCTTCCCCTTGATCACGAGCTGGCCCACCGCTTGCCCCGCCGGTGGCCGTGCATCCTTGCGATTGCGGTCGATGTGCTCCTCGATCGCCTCCCGGACAGCATCCGAGACGCTGATCCCTTCTGCCCGTGCGACCGCCTCGAGCCTGTCGGCCTGCTCGGCCGACAGCCTCAACGGCATGTTCCTCCTAGCCATGCTGCGACTCCTTCCCTGGAGATAGCCAATCCCTTCCTGAACGCCGCAGCCGATAGGTCGTACGCCAGGTTACTCCAGCCGCTGCCCTCCTCAACCCGTCGTCGGCGAGGGCGCCAACAATGTGAAGTAGGAGCCGTCTCGAGAGTAGCGGCCGCCATGTTCCCAATGTTCCTGCGCCGTCGAGCGCGCCGTCTGTTCCGTCCGGTGAGTCGCCGGAGCCGCGTCACTGTGTGCTGGGTCGGGCAGGACGACTCCGCGCACGAGCGCATCCCGGCATTTCGATGCACAAACCTGAAAACGCGCAGAACTGCTACCTGAAAACACTCGCTAGATCGTCTTGAACTGCTCGAACGGCTGCCTGCAGCTCTCGCAGTAGCGCAGCGAGCGGCACGGAGTCGGGCCGAAGATGTTCTCGAGCCTCGTCTTCGTCGAGCCGCAGTAGGGGCAGCGGTGCACGGCCCGCTGGAGCTGCACGAGCGCGGTCGGCGCCTCCGCGCGCGGCGTCGGCGGTGCGAACCCGGCCTCGCGGAGCTTCTCGCGGCCCGCCGGCGTGATCCGGTCGGTCGACCAGGAGTCGTCGAGGAGGACGTCGACCTGCGGCTCACCGCCGATCGCAGCGATCGCCTCCTCCATCTGGCGGCGCATCACGTCGAGCGCCGGGCAGCCCATGAACGTCGGGGTGAACTCGATCCGCACGCGCTCGCCCTCGACGGCGACGTCCTTGACGACGCCGAGATCGACGAGCGAGACGACCGGGATCTCCGGATCGGGGATCTCGGCCAGGGCCTCCCAGACGCGCTCGGCGGTCACCATTGCGCGCCCACCGGCGCGGACCTCCGCACCATCGTCATCTCCTCCCAGAGCGCCGCGAACTCCTCGCCCGGGGTGCCGCGCTCAACCGCTTCCACCTCGTCCCGGCCGACCCGCTCCGCCAGCGCCGGCCGCAGCTCGGATGCGAGGACGCCGAGCGCGTAGGGCCAGAGCTCGTCGACCGCCTGACGGTAGCGCGGCTCGTTCCGCAGCCGCTCGAGCCACATCTCGGCGTGCAGGCGGTGGTAGACCTCCTCGCGGTCGATCTTCGCAGCGATCCCGGCCAGTGCCTCGTCCTCGTGCTCCTTCAGGTGCGCGATCCGGATCGCGTCGGCGGTCTCGTAGAGGACGTGCCGGGCGATCGTGCGCGCCCAATCCGGCACGAGGCGCAGCTGCACGAGCTGTGCACAGCGGTACTCCTCGGGCCGGCGGTCGAACGCGAGCGCGTCGGCGTCTGTGCCGAGCTCCTCGGCCGCCAGGTCGTACAGCGCCCGCGCGTGCCCGATCTCGTTCTGCGCGATCGACGAGAACGCGACGTCCTCCTCGAGGAACGGCGCGATCCCCGTCCACTCCGAGTTGCGCCAGCCGAGGATCAGCTCGTCGTCGGCGAGCTCGAGGAGGAGCTCCGCGCGCGCGGTTCCGGTCACCATGCGCTCCCGGAAGGCTTGTGTTGGTTCAACACAAGCGCGCCCTCGCGCGGAGGAGCGGTGCGTTCGTGGGACGTCGGCGGGGATTGTGTTGTTTCAACACAAGCTCACTCCGGTGTCGCCGTGCCCGCTCGCTCACGCGCCTCCTTCAGCCGAGCCTTGATCGAGTAGCCGTCGACGCGGCGGTACTTGAGGTCGAACTCGTCCGGGAACTCCTCGATCGCCGCGATCGCCTCGCGCGGGACGACCCAGAGCGCCACCGACTCCTGCCGCCGGGCGTAGAACTCGCGCGCGTACGCGTCGGCGAACGCCCTGTCTGGCGCGTGGAACGAACCGCCGTGCACGAACGGCTGCCCCTTCCTCTCCTGCCGGAAGACCTCCCAGATCACCCGCGCTCCCTGGCCGGCTGCGCCTCCCGGCCGGCGAAGCCGGCCTCCGGCGCAGCCTCGCGCCCCTCGCGGCACGCGGCTCTCCGAGTCCGTACCTCCGTACTGTCCTCTCCGGCCGCGCACCGCGAGGAGCGCGCCAGGAAGCGCGGGAACATCACGCGGCCTCCGCGAGGACGACCTTCGAGACCCAGTCGACCTCGGCGCGCGAGAGCCGCCGGAAGGCGAGGCGCTCCTGCGACGCAGGCCCGTGGCCCGTGACGACCGCGATCAGCTTGTCCCAGTCCGGCTCGGTGTACTCCCAGATCCCGTCATCGTTGCGCCGCAGCTTCGGGTCGGGAATCTCGAGGCCGAGCTCGAGGATCTGCGGCACGTAGCCCTCGAGGAACTGCTGCCGCGCGTCCTCGTTGGCCTGGCTCTTGATCCGCCAGATCACCATCGGATCCTCGTCGGCCGGGATCCGGGTCCCGTGGAAGTGCATCAGCGGCTCCCACCAGCGCGTGAGCGCCTCCTGCACGAGCTCGCGCTGCTCGGGCGTCCCGGTCACCATCGCCAGCACCGTGTCGCGGCCGTGGAGGATGTGGAACGACTCCTCCCAGCAGACCTTCTTCATCACGCGCGCGTAGGGCGCGTACGAGCACTTGAGGAGCGCCTTCTGGCTGATGATCGCCGCCGCGTCCACGAGCCACGCGATCACGCCGACGTCGCCCCAGCTCTTCGTGGGGTAGTGGAAGACGTTGTGGAACTTCGACTTGCCGGAGATGAGGTCGTCGAGGCAGCGCTCCCGCGGCTTGCCGAGGTCCTCGACGACGCGGTAGATCAGCTGGCAGTGCCCGACCTCGTCCTGGATCTTCGCCGTCAGCGCGAGCTTCCGTTGCAACGTCGGAGCGCGCAGGATCCAGTCGCGCTCGGGGAGCACGCCCATCAGCTCGGAGTTGCCGTGCATCTCGATGAATTTGATCAGCCGGGCGCGGTACTCGTCCGGCATCCAGTCGTCGGTCTCGACGACTCCGCCGCCCTGGACGTACTCGAGAAACTCCTGCTCGCGTGGTGTCACGGTCTGGCCTCCCTACCTAACGGTCGTTAGCATTGAGTGTATCGCCACACGCCGCCATGAGCTGACCCGACAGGCCGCCCGCCTCTTCGCGCAGAAGGGGTACCACGGCACGTCGATGGGCGACCTCGCAGAGGCGATGGGCGTCCAGAAAGGCTCGCTCTATTCGCTCACGCAATCGAAGCAAGAGCTCCTCTACGAGACGATGCGCGAGGGTGCCGCGGCGTTCCACGCGGGGCTCGACGCATTGCCCGAGCGCGCTGGCGCCACCGAGCGGATCAGACTCGCGCTCCGGGCCCACCTGCGCGTCGTCGCCGAGCAGCTCGACGTGGCAACGGTCTTCGTCCGCGAGTGGCGGTACCTCGAGGGCGAGCGCCGCGACGAGATCGTCGCCGAACGGCGCCGGTACGAGGAACGGCTGCGGGCGCTCTTCCGCGAGGGCCGCGAGCACGGGGAGCTGCGCACCGACCTCGACGACGCGGCCGCCGTGCTGCTCCTCCTCTCCGCGGCGAACTGGGCGTATACATGGCTGACCCCGGGACGCGATACCGACGAGCTCGCCGACTCCTTCGCCGCGATCCTCGTCGACGGCATCCGGGGTTACGCGACCCGTCCCGCGTGAGGGCGACGCTTCTCGTCAACCCGAAGGCGAGCCGGGTGACGCCGGAGCTGGCCGAACGCGTCGCACAAGCGCTCGGCTCTGTCGAGACCGTGTTCACGGAGCACGCCAGGACATGCCACGGAGCTGGCGCGGGTCGCCGAGACGGACGTCGTGGTCGTCTTCTCCGGCGACGGCGGCTTCAACGAGGCGCTCAACGGCGTTCGGCCCGGGACGGTGCTCGGCTTCGTGCCGGGCGGTGGCACCAGCGTGCTGCCACGCGCGCTCGGGCTGCCGCGCGACCCGGTCGAGGCGGCGCGCGCGCTCGCAACGGGCCGGGAACGCCGGATCTCGCTCGGCCGCTCGAACGGTCGTCGCTTCGGTTTCGCCGCGGGCGTCGGGCTGGACGCGGAGCTCGTGCGGCGGATGGACGCCCGCGGCCGCGACGAGGACGGACGCCGGCCGGGTGACCTCGCATTCTTGTTGACCGCGGTTCGAACTCTGGCCGAGCATCGCGTTCGGTTCGAGCCGGCGCTCGAGGTCGCGGGGCACGGCCGCGCGGCATTCGCCCTCGTCGCCAACAGCGACCCGTACAGCTACGTCGGCCGGCTGCCGCTGCGGTTGCCGCGCGGCGCCGCGCTCGAGGGCGGGCTCGACGCGATCGGGCCGCGCTCATTCCGCGCCCGCGACCTGGCGGGAGCCGTGCGCTACGTCCTGACCGGGCACACCCGGCTCCCGTTACTCCTGCTGCACGACCGAGATCGGATCGAGATCCGCTGCGACGCCCCGATGCCGCATCAGCTGGACGGCGAGGACGTGGGCGACGTCACCGAGGTCGTCCTCGAGGCCGAGCGGGGCGCGGTCTCGGTGCTCGTGCCTTAACCCCGGCGTAACGGCATAGTCCTGACAGGACTAGTACCGTCAGGACTAATGAGCGCGACGCGGACCGCGGCCCGGACACTGACGACGACGGAGGCGGCCGTGCTCGCGCTGCTCGCGATGGAGGGCGAGCTCTCCGGATACGACCTGCACCGGCGCGTCTCGCGCTCGATCGGCCACGTGTGGGCACCGGCGAAGAGCCGTCTCTACGCGGTCCTGCCGCGGCTCGCCGCCGACGGGCTCGCGCACGGCCGGCAGGTGCGCCAGTCCGGTCGCCCGGACAAGCAGCTCTACGCGATCAGCGACGCCGGCCAGTGCAGCCGTTCAGGCGTGGCTGGAGACAGTGGAGCCGGGGGCGACCGCGGATACCGTCCACCTCAAGGTCTTCCTCGGCGGCCTGACGACGCACGACGTTCTGCGCCGGCACCTGGAGCAGCACGTGGAGGACCTCCGCCGGCGCCTGGCGGAGCTCGAGGAGCTGGAGCACTCGAACACCGGTCGCGGCAACGACCGCTACCACCGCTACCTGCTCGAGCTCGGGCTGCGGTCGACTCGGGGGTCGATCGACTGGGCGGAGGAGGTGCTCGCCGACCTGTGAGGCGGGGCTGGCCCGTGCTGGTCGTCGCGCTCGCGCTCGCCGGCTGTGCGGCGACGTCCGAGCCCGAGGCCGCTGCGCCGACACCGCTCCAGCGCGAGATCACCGGGCTCGTCGACCAGATGGCGCGCCTGCACCCGGACGTCGACCACGAGGTCCCGCTGCCGGAGCTGCGCGCGGAGGCGGCCGACCTCGCCGAGCGAGCGCCGCGGATCTCGCGCGACGAGCTCCTCGTCGGCCTGTTGCGGCTGACGACGCTCGGGGAGCGCGACGGCCACGGCGGCATCTTCCTCCACGACCCGGCACACACGAAGCCGTTTACGTTCTTCCCGCTGCGCGTGCACGACTTCGCCGACGGCGTCCACGTCGTCGCCGACGCCGCCGGCGGCGCGCACGTGGGCAAGCGCGTGACCGCGATCGACGGCGTGCCG
This sequence comes from uncultured Gaiellaceae bacterium, assembly GCA_963802765.1. GTDB lineage: Bacteria > Actinomycetota > Thermoleophilia > Gaiellales > Gaiellaceae > Gaiellasilicea. Next base: position 78,042 of record CAWDJZ010000013.1, on the reverse strand, counting down.
CTGGCGGAGGTCCTCGCGGCGGTACGGCCGCTGATCCCGCGCGACAACGCGTCGACGGTCCGGCTGCTCCTGCCCGAGTACCTCGTGTGCGCCGAGGTCCTGCGCGGGCTCGGGATCGTTCGGGGAGCCGCCACGTACGCGTTCGCCGACGGGAGCGAGGTGACGCTGGAAGCGGGGCACGGTTCTCTCGGCATCGCGTTCACGCCGCTGCCGCGACTCGAGGCGTCGCTGCTCTACCGCCGGCTCGAGCAGCCGTTCCTGCTCGCGCCGCTCGAGCGCGGCCGCTCGCTCTACCTCGGCTACCACCAGGTCGCCTCGCCGCCGCAGTCCCTTGTCGACCGGATCCTCCGGGCGGCCCGCAAGCCGGGCTTCCGCCGGCTCGTGATCGACGTTCGCCACAACGGCGGCGGCGACAACACGACGTACTGGCCGTTGCTCGACCTGATCAACGCGCGTCCCCTGCGCGGCAAGGTCATCGTGTTGATGGGGCGGATGACGTTCTCTGCCGCCGGGAACTTCGTCGCCGCCGTCGACCACCGGACGAAGGCGCGCCTCGTGGGCGAGCCGAGCGGCGGCGCCCCGAACCAGTGGGGTGACCGGAACCCGATCGAGCTGCCGACCGTCGGTCTGACCGCCTACGTCGCTGCGGTCTATGTCGAGGTCGTGCCCGGCGACCGGCGACATGCGGTGAGCCCCGACGTGCTGGTCGAGCCCTCGGCCGCCGACTTCCTGGCCGGCCGCGATCCCGTGCTACGCCGCGCCCTCGCGCTGCGCTGAACAGCAGCGCGCAATCGCTCGGGTAGAGTCACCGCCGCGATGGCCAGCACCGTTCGCGCGAATGATGGAGGGTGCCTAACATCTCGCGCGTGACCGACACGATTCCCGCGGAGCGCGATCTCCGCCGCGTGATCGGCGACGGCGGCGCGGTTCCGGACGGCGAGGTCGACGGCATCGGCGAGCAGGAGCTGCTCGCGCTCTACCGCTCGATGGTGCTCCTCCGCACCTACGACGAGCGCTCGGTCGTCTACCACCGCCAGGGTCGCATCGGCACCTACGCGATCTTCTGGGGGCACGAGGCGATCCAGGCCGGCGCCTTCCACGCGCTCGAGGACGACGACTGGATCTTCCCCAGCTACCGCGAGTCGGCGATCGGGCTCCTCCGCGGCATGCCCGCGGCGACCGTCCTATCGTGGTGGCGCGGCCATCCGGCCGGCTGGTGGAACCCGGCCGACTACAACGTGGCCTCGATCTGCGTCCCGATCGGGACACACGTTCCGCATGCGGCTGGGCTGGCATGGGGAAAGCGGCTGCGGGGCGAGAGCGCCTGCGCGCTTACGTTCTTCGGGGACGGGGCGACCTCGGAAGGCTCCTTCCACGAGGGGGCGAACTTCGCCGCCGTGATGCGCGCGCCGCTCGTCCTCCTCTGCAACAACAACCAGTGGGCGATCTCGACGCCGCTCTCCGCGCAGACCCGCGCCGAGGCGCTCGCCGACAAGGCGGTCGGCTATGGGATTCCGGGCACGCGCGTGGACGGCGGCGACGTGCTCGCCGTCTACGAAGCGACGCGCGACGCCGTCGCACGCGCGCGTGCCGGTGAGGGGCCGAGCTTCGTCGAGGCGGTGACCTACCGCGCGGCGCCGCACGCGACCGCCGACGACCCGAAGGCGTACATCGACCTCGAGCGGGTCGAGGAGGAGCGCGCGAACGAGTGCGTCGGCCGCTACGAGCGCTACCTGCGCCGGCTCGGCGTGCTCGGCGACGAGCTCGAGCAGGAGATCAAGACGGAGGCGGCCCAGCTGATGCGGGCCGGGATCGCGGCAGCCGAGGCGGAGCCGCCGGCGGACGTGGGCCTCGTCTTCGAGCACGCGCTGGCCGACCCGCCGGCGTCGTTCGAGCACGATCTCGCCGAGCTGCGGAGGATCCTCGGTGGCTGAGCTGCTCCTGGTCGAGGCGGTCAATGACGCGCTGCATGTCGAGATGGAGCGCGATGCAGACGTGCTCGTGCTGGGCGAGGACGTCGGCCGCGCCGGCGGCGTCTTCCGCGCTACTGCGGGTCTGCGTGACCGCTTCGGCGCCGACCGCTGCGTCGACACGCCGCTGGCCGAGGCAGGGATCCTCGGCTCCGCCGTCGGCCTCTGCATGGCGGGGTTCCGCCCCGTCTGCGAGATGCAGTACGACGCGTTCTCCTACCCGTGCCTCGACCAGCTGATCACCCACGTCGGCCGCTACCGCTGGCGCACCGGCGGCGCGATGACGTTCCCGGTCACGATCCGGATGCCCTACGGCGGCGGCGTGCGTGCTCCCGAGCTGCACGACGACTCGCCCGAGACCTACTACGTCCACACGCCCGGGATCAAGGTCGCGATCCCGTCGACACCCGCCGACGCGAAGGGCCTCCTGGCCGCCGCGATCCGCGACCCGGACCCGGTCGTCGTGCTCGAGCCGAAGCTCGTCTACCGCACGGAGCGCGGCGAGGTGCCGGAGGGCGAGCACGTCGTTCCGCTCGGTCAGGCGCGACTCGCCCGCGAGGGCGACGATCTGACGCTCGTCGGCTACGGCGCGATGGTGCCGGTCTGCGAGCGCGCCGCCGACGAGCTCGACGCGTCGGTCGAGGTGCTCGACCTGCGCTCGCTGAAGCCGCTCGACGAGGAGGCGCTGCTCGCCTCGGCGGCCAAGACGGGCCGGGTCGTGCTCGTGCAGGAGGCGCCGCGGACGTGCGGCTACGCGGCCGAGCTCGCCGCGATCCTGGCCGAGAAGGCTCTGCTCGACCTGAAGGCGCCGGTCGTGCGCGTGACCGGGTACGACGTGCCCTACCCGTACTGGCAGATCGAGGACGCCTACATGCCGTCGGTTGCACGGGTCGTCGACGCGGCCCGGCGGCTGCTCGAGTTCTAGGCCCGGTGGCCGTCCACGAGCTGACGCTCGACGCTGCGAACCTGCACGGGTACTTCTCGCGCGAGCTCGACCCGGTGCTCTCGGTCGAGCCGGGCGACTCCGTCACGATCGCGGTGCCGAACGCCGGCTGGAACGTCGGGCGCGACGAGCCGTTCCCCCGCAACCCGGAGCTCGACACCGGTCACGCGCTCGCCGGGCCGATCGAGGTTCGCGGCGCTCGTGCCGGCGGCGTGCTGGCTATCCGGATCGACGAGGTCCGGCCAGGCCCCTGGGGCGTCACGGTCGGCGGCCCGGAGCACCGCCTCGACTGGGAGCTGGCGAACGGGATCGGGCGCGTTGCCGGTCGCTCTGTCCGGCTCGCGCCGTTCCTCGGAGTGCTCGGGATGCCGCCGCCCGAGGGCGGCGTTCACTCGACGATCCCGCCCCGGCCGTGGGGCGGCAACATCGACTGCAAGGAGCTCGTTGCGGGAGCGACCCTCTTCCTGCCGATCCCGGTCGACGGGGCGCTCTTCTCGGCGGGCGACGGCCATGCCGCTCAGGGCGACGGCGAGGTGTCGGGCACGGCGATCGAGACGCCGGTCGAGGCGCAGCTGACGCTCGACGTGCGCGACGATCTCGAGCTCCAGCTGGCCGCTCGCGCGCGATCGAAGGCGCCTGGCTCACCTTCGGCTTCGACGAGCACCTGGGCGTCGCGGCGCGGATTGCCGTCGACGGCATGCTCGACCTGCTCGAACGCGAGCACGGGCTCTCGCGCGAGGATGCGCTGGCGTTCGCGTCGATCGTGGTCGACCTGCGCGTGACGCAGGTGGTGAACGGAGCGCTCGGCGTGCATGCCGTGCTTCGCGACGACGCATTCCTGTGAGTGAGCGGCTACGCCTCTGGCTCGAGCGCGGGGAGCACGGCTACCGGCTGCGCGACACGGTCACGGGCGAGCTCGTCCGCTGGGAGGATCCCCGTGTCCGCGTGATCCCGGCCGCGGGTGTCTCCTACCGGCCCGAGGCGCTCGCCGACCCGTCCTTCGACCCGGGCGCCCGGCTCGCGCTCGTGCCCGAGCCCGAGAACGAGCACGACCCGAACGCTGTCGGAATCTGGAACGCGGAGCGAACCCTCCAGCTCGGCTACGTGCCCGCGGCGATCGCGCCCGAGCTCCGCGGCGACGAGCAGGCGATCTCGCTCTGGCGGGTCGAGAACGGGCTGCGCGTCCTGCTCGTCCCCGCGGACGCGTGGGTGGGGCTCCCGTCTAGGTAGGCTGGCGCGCCGATGGCGTACGAGTTCAAGCTCCCCGACCTCGGCGAGGGGCTTACCGAGGGAGAGATCGCCCGCTGGCTGGTCGCGGAGGGTCAGGAGCTGGCCGAGGACGACCCGCTCGTCGAGATCCAGACGGACAAGACGACGGTCGAGATCCCGTCGCCCGCAGCCGGAACGGTGTCTCGGATCCTGGTCGGCGAGGGCGAGGTGGTTCCGGTGGGCACCGTGCTCGTGGTGATCGGCGACGACGCCGGCGCGCCGGACGAGACCGAGGCGTCGCCGCAGGCCGCAACCGCGCCGGAGGCTCGTGTTGGTTCAACACAAGCGCGCGTCCAGGCGACTCCGCTCGTTCGCCGCCTCGCGCAGGAGCTCGGCGTCGATCTCGCGCAGCTGAGCGGAACGGGGCCGAACGGCCGCATCACCGAGACCGACGTCCGGAACGCGGCGGGCGGGGAGCTTGTGTTGGAACAACACAAGCCTTCCGAGGGGCGGCGTGAGCCCGTGCGCGGCGTGCGGCGGCAGATCGTCGAGCACCTGACGACGGCGCACCGCGAGGTCGCCGCGGTGACGTTCGTCGAGGAGTGCGACTTCACCGGCCTCGACACGAAGGAGCTGCTCCCGCGCGTGCTCCAGGACGCGGCGGCCGCGTTGAAGGAGTTTCCGGAGCTGAACGCTCGTCTCGAGGGCGACGAGATCGTCTACCTCGACCGCTACGACTTCGGTGTCGCCGTGCAGACCGAGCAGGGCCTCGTCGTCCCGGTCGTGCGCGGCTGCGACAGCGCGTCGCTCGACGAGCTCGCCGCCGAGGTCGAGCGCCTCGCGGAAGCTGCCCGGGAAGGTGCATTGAAGCCGGAGGAGCTACGCGGCGGCACCTTCACGGTGACGAGTGCCGGCAAGCTCGGCGGCCTCCTCGTGACGCCGATCGTCAACTACCCCGAGGTCGGCATCCTCGGGATCCACCGGATCGGCCCACGCCCCGTCGTCCGTGACGGCGAGATCGTTGCCCGCCAGATCGGCAACGTCTCGGTCACGTTCGACCACCGTGTGGTCGACGGGGCGCGGGCGGCGGCGTTCACGCTCGACGTGATTTGCCGCCTCGAAGTCGCCTCCGCGTAGGCAAACCGATCCGCCGCCCGCGGCGTAGTCGTAGACGGCAGTAGTCCGTACTCAATTCGGCGGGGGGAAAGCGAGGGAGGCATGAAACGTGGCACAGGGCTCGCAGTAGCTTTCCTGATCGGCCTGGTCGCGGTCGGGCTCGCGGTCGGCGCGATCAACCAGAACTGGAGCACGCACGCGAACGGCTCGGGGGAAGTGCCGGCCAATGACAGTCAAGGTCAGGCACAGGCGATCTTCCAACTGTCGGAAGACGGCACCTCGATGGACTTCAAGCTGAACGTCACGAATATCGTCGGCGTGACGCAGTCGCACATCCACTGCGGCGCACCCGGCGTCAACGGGCCGGTCGTCGTGTTCCTGTACGGCTTCAACGCGGCGGGAGTGGACCCGCACGGGACGCTGAACGAGGGCACGATCACGAACGCCAACGTGATCCCGCGTCCGGACTCACCGGTGTGTCCGGGCGGCGTGGCAAATCTCGCTGACGTGATCGAAAAGATGAACAACGGCGGTGCCTACGTGAACGTGCACACGCTGGCGTTGCCGCCCGGCGAGATCCGGGGCGACATCAAGTAAGAGGGAGAGGGATGAGAGGGCTTCGCGGCATGAGCCGCGAAGCCCTCCATTGCGGCTTCTCAGCCGAATGCGCTAGTCGTCGTCCTTGTCGCGACCGCGGTCGCCTCCGCGGCCCTTCTCGATCTGGGCGCGGATCTCGCCGCCGGGCCACTTGGTCGAGTGGACGTTCGCGTAGGCGCTTCCGGCCCGCATCGCAGCGAGGATCTCGTTGAACGCGCCGGGCTCGATGCCCTGGATGAAAGGCGCGCTGTTAGGCCCGAGCACATCCGCGGCCTCGATCTCACCCTCGACCGTGCCGCCCGGCGTCGGGCAGGCCGGCGTTCCGGGCGGGCCCGGGATGGCCGCGGTGCCGCAGAGGAAGAACGAGACGCCGCCGTTGATCGCCCGCTTCCCAAAGTGGACGTGCGCCTGCGTGACGGTGCCCTCGAGCCCTGAGTAGCTGAGCTCGTACTCGAGGGAGTTGCCGTCCTTCGAGAGCCGCGCGCTGAACTCTCCTGTGGCGACGGTCGAGATGTCGGGGTTCTCCTCGTAGCCGGTCATCGGATCCCCGCTGAAGTTCTTCGAGCCGCCGCCTGCGATGGCATACGAGGCGACACCCAGGAGTGCGATCACGGTTCCCAGGACCAGGCCTCGCAGAGCGAGTTTCGACATTCCAACCTCCATCCTTCGGTCGTGGTCGGACGGGCCCGCAGTTGGGCCGTCACCGGGTCCCTACGGCGATACCCACCGGGCGGATTGCGAATCAGGCAGCCGCGAGCTCGGGGAGGTGCGGCGCGAGCATCGCCTCGATCTTCGGCGCGCTCATGCGCCCGTCGAGTCGCGAGACGGCCCGCCGGTCCTTGACGAGAACGAGGGTGGGCACGACGTCGACCCTGAAGCGCTCGGCGAGCTCGGGGCTCGCATCGACGTCAACGCGCCGGATGCGCAGCCGCTCTCGCTCCTTGCGCGCGAGGTGGGCGAGCAGGCTCTCCATCCGGCGTGCGGGGCCGGAGCGCTCGGACCAGAAGAAGACGAGCAGGGGCCGGTCGGCGTCGTTCACGTGCTCTCCCTCCCACAGTGGGCGTCGAAACGGACGAGTGTTGTATGTCCGGAAAACAAGCCGTCGAAAGCTACACTCCCGGGCGATGGGCGACTGGTACACGATCGGGCTTGCGCTGGGGCTCGGCACCGCAGTGGGCGTTCTCTTCGCCGGGTTGCTGGCGGGCACGCGCTACGGCCGCGTGGCCGCAATCGTGCTTGCCGGCGTGGCCGGCGCCGTCGTCGGTTTGTTGATCGAGGACTGGACGGAGATCGCCGGGGGAGTCATCGGGGGTGTCGCCGGCGCGACTGCCGCGGCGGTCGTCGTTTCGGGTGCGCTCCGGCGTGGCGGCACGCGGGGCGGTCTCGCGTTGATCGTGGCCACGATCTCCGTAGGGCTCGCGGGTCTCGCCTTCGTGCCCGTCGTCGGCTATCTCGTGGCTGCGGCGCCGCCCGCTCTCGCGGCGCGGCTGCGGCGCACGACGCCCGAGCGTTACGCGGGCCTGCGCAGCCTTGCCAGAGACTGAGCGCAAGAAGCTGATCCTCGTGATCATCGACGGGTTGACGCCGTCGATGCTGGAGGACGCGGTCCAGCGTGGCGCCACCCCGTCGCTGGCGCTCCTCACCGAGCACGGCCACTACCGCCGCGCTGTCTCGACGTTTCCGTCGCTGACGCCCGTCTGCCTGTCGTCGCTCGCGACGGGCGCGCACCCCGACGTCCACGAGATCCCGCACCTCGTCTGGTACCACCGCGGCGAGCGACGGCTGGTCGAGTACGGCTCTTCGTTCGGCGCGGTCCGGGCGGCCGGGACGAGGCAGTCGCTCGTCGACACGATCTACGGGCTCAACGACAGCCACCTCGGGGCCGGCGCGGTCACGGTGTACGAGGCCCTCGAGGACGCCGGGCTGACCGCCGCGGCCGTGAACATCACCTGTTACCGGGGGCGTTACGCGCACCGGCCCACAGTCCCGTTCCTGACCCGGCCGGCGCATGGGCCGAGCCGCTTCTTCTTCTACAACCTGTTCGAGTCGGACGTAACCGGGGCGCCGCTCTCCGTCCGCAACCGACAGCGGGGAACCATCGATGCCTACGCCACTGCAGTCGGGCGTTGGCTCGTGACGCGCGACGGCTTCGACTTCCTCGTCTACTACCTCTCCGACTACGACCTCGCCTCGCATGCGCAGGGGCCCGATGTGGCGCACGAGGCGCTCGCACGCAGCGACGATGCCGTCGGCGCGCTGATCGAGGCGGCGGGCGGGCGGGACGAGTTCCTCGAGCGCTATGCGGTCATCCTCTGCGCCGACCATGGCCAGACGACGGTGCGCGAGGTGACGCGCCTGCAGGACTCCTTCCCGGAAGCGGTCGTGACCGCATCGAACCGGGCGGCGATGGTGTACGCCGACAGTGACCCTGCGGCGCTCGCGCGGCGGCTCGACGGGCACGACGCGGTCGAGGTCGTCCTCTGGCGTGAGGGAACCGAGGGCGTCGCGCGCCGTGACGGTGCCGAGCTCCGCTTCTCGCCGGCCGGCACGAGCGGCGATCGAGCCATCCTCGACTATCCGCACGGCCGCGAGCGCGCTTGGGCCGCACTCGCGAATCCGAACGCGGGCGAGCTGCTCGTCTCCGCTGCGCCCGGCTGGGAGTTCGTCGACCTCGCGGGCCGCCATCACGCGGGCGGCGGATCGCACGGGTCGCTCGCGGTGGGCGACTCCGAGGTGCCCATGCTGACGGTCGGGCTCGATTCGGCGCCGGGCTCGATCACGGAGGTGATGCCCGCGGTGCTGGAGCACTTTGCGGTCTCGCCGCCCGCGTACGTCCGACCGCTCGCACGCAGATGAACGGAGTCGAGCTCGCCGAGCGGCTGCGCCGGCGGGGGATCAGCGACCCGCGTGTTCTGGCGGCGATCGGAGCGGTCCCGCGCGAGCTCTTCGTCCCGGAGGAGGGCAGGCGCCGCGCCTACGACGACCGCGCGCTGCCGATCGGGCACGGCCAGACGATCTCGCAGCCGTTCATGGTCGCGATCATCTGTGCATCGCTCGAGCTGAAGGGCCACGAGCGCGTGCTCGACGTCGGCACCGGCTCGGGGTATCAGGCGGCGGTGCTCGCCGAGCTGGCGGCGGACGTCGTCACGATCGAGCGCCTCCCCGAGCTGGCCGAGCAGGCACAGAAGACGCTCGCCGAAGCGGGCTACGAGCGGGTCGAAGTGCGGGTCGGCGACGGCACTCTCGGTGTGCCGGACCGGGCGCCCTACGACGGCATCGCGGTCGCTGCGGCCGCGCCGGCGATCCCTCGAGCGCTGTACGAACAGCTTTCGCCGGGCGGGCGCCTCGTCGTCCCGGTCGGGAGCCGGTTCGACCAGCGGCTGGAGACGGTCGTGCGCGGGCCCCACGGGCCCGAGATCAGGAGCTCGGTGCCGTGTAGGTTCGTTCCGCTGCTCGGCTCCGAGGGGTTCGCCGAGGATCCGCGCTCCTAGAGGCCGGCCGTGTCGTTCGCGGCCGCTGCTAGGTTCCTCCGCGTCGATGCAGCGCTCTTCCGCTCTCCGCGCCTCGGGCGCGCTCGCCCGGACGCGCGGGGCGCTCTCCCGATCCCACAACTGGCTCCAGCTGGCGCGGTTTTGCCTCGTGGGAGCCAGCGGCTACGTCGTCAATCTCGCCGTCTTCACCCTGCTCCTGCACGGTGCAGGAATGCACTACCTTCTCGCGGCGACGGTGTCGTTCCTCGTCGCGGTGACGAACAACTACACCTGGAACAGGCTCTGGACGTTCCGGGGGCAGCGAGGACACGTCGGCTACCAGGGGCTGCGGTTTCTCGTCGTGTCGACGCTCTCGCTCTGCGCCAACCTGCTGCTCCTGGCGCTGCTCGTTCGGCTCGGGCTCCAGGAGGTGCTCGCCCAGGCGATCGCGATCGTGCTCGTGACCCCGCTGAACTTCGTCGGAAACAAGCTCTGGTCCTTCAGGCGGCGCTAGCGGCGCTGGCCGCTCTGGTGCTGGCGGCTCCTGCGGGCGCCGTCACGGCCCCTGGCGCCGTGGACGAGCCGCGGCTGACGAAGGAGCAGGCGACCGAGATCCTGCTCGAGTCACCGAAGGTCGCGGACTGGCTCGAGCGCTATCCGCCCAACCCGCAGACCGACGCCGAGTACAGGCGGGCGACCGACCAGTGGATCGTCAAGGCATGGTCGGGGAAGGCGGGTCAGATCGTGCTCGGGAAGGTGAACGACGACACGCGCGTCGTCGAAGAGGAGTGGACGGGGCCTCAGGTCGCGTGGTCGATGGCGCGCGGCGGAGCCGGGGCCTTCGGCGGCAAGACGATCAACGAGGAGTGGGTCTGGCTCGGATTCTGCGCCCTCTTCTTCATCGGGCTCGCGAACCTGCGCCGGCTGCTCTCGTTGCGCAACCTCGACCTGCTCGCGCTGCTGTCGTTCTCGATCTCGCTTCGTGTCTTCAACGAGGGCGAGATCTTCTGGAGCGCTCCGCTCGCCTATCCGCCGCTGATCTACCTGCTCGGACGCTGCGTCTGGATCGCCCGGAGCAACCGGCCGCCGCGTGCGGCTGCGCCGGTCTGGCCGGTCTGGCTGCTCGCGGGCGCCGCCGTCTTCCTGCTCGGCTTCAGAGTCGGCCTGAACATCGAGGCGGAACGGAGCGTGATCGACGTCGGCTTCGCCGGTGTAGTCGGTGCGCACCGAATCGCGAACGGCGAGATGCCGTACGGCCACATGCCGGTGCAGGAGGACCAGACTCCGTGTGGCCCGGCCGACGCTGAGGGGGAGATTCGTGAGCGGATCCAGACGAACGGTCGCTGCGAGACCTCGAACCCCCGCGGGGACACGTATGGCCCGGTCTCGTACCTCGCCTACGTGCCCGGCTACGCCGTCTTCGGCTGGACCGGGCGCTGGGACGAGCTGTGGACCGCGCACGCCACCTCGCTGCTCTTCGACGGGCTCTGCGTCATTGGGCTCGTGCTCGCCGGCCGGCGCTTCGGTGGCGCACGGCTCGCGGCGACCCTCGCGTTCGCGTGGGCCGCATATCCGTTCACGCTCTACGTGTCGAACTCGAACACGAACGACGCGATCATGCCCGCGTTCCTGATCTGGGGCTTCTGGCTCGCGTCCTCCGCCTGGGCGCGTGGCGGAGCGGTTGCCCTCGCCGGCTGGACGAAGTTCGCCGCCCTGCTGCTTGCGCCCCTCTGGCTCTCGTACCCGTCCGGCTGGCGCGTCCCGGCGCGCAGCTTCGCGCTGGGCTTCGCCGGCGCGACGCTGGCCGCCTTCCTCGTCCTGCTCCTGGAACCCGATCCGCTCCACGCGGCGCGCGTCTTTGCCGACCGCACGTTCGGCTTCCAGCTCGACCGCGAGTCGCCCTTCTCGATCTGGGGGTGGGGCCAGTACCACGCAGCGGGTGTACCGGACCTGCACGTCGTCCAGCAGGTACTGCAGGTGCTCCTCGTCGGCGGCGCGCTTCTGGTCGCGTTCGTGCCGCGGCGCAAGTCGATCCTGCAGCTCGCTGCACTGACCGCGGCCGTGCTGCTTGGCTTCGAGCTCGTGCTGACCCACTGGTTCTACCTCTACATCCCCTGGTTCTTCCCGTTCGTGGCGTTCGCCCTGCTCTACCGCCGTGATCGCGCCGCGCCGGTTCACTGAGGTCGCCGCGCTCGCGGCGGCGGCGCTCTTCCTGCTCGCGTGGGCTGTCCTGCACACCGCCTGGTACGACGACAGCGAGATCATCGACATCCCGGTCTACGAGCGCTACGGGACCGTGATCGAGAACGGCGCCGTGCCGTACCGCGACATCCGTCCCGAGTATCCGCCGGGCGCCCTGCCCGCCTTCGTGCTGCCCGCGCTCCTGAGCGACGACGAGCAGGAGTACCGAGATCGCTTCGAGTGGCTGATGGCCGCGTGCGGGGTGGCGCTCGTCATCCTCACTGCGGTCGCGCTCCGCGGTCTCCGCGCGACACGGCGCCGGACCGTCGCCGTGCTCGCCGTGACGGCCGCCTTCCCTCTGCTGCTCGGGTCGGTCGTCCTGACGCGCTTCGACCTCTGGCCGGCGGCGCTCGTTGCCGGCGCGCTCGCCGCGCTCGTGCACGACCGCCACCGCCTCGGCCTCGGGCTGCTCGGCGCGGCGATAGTGGTGAAGCTCTATCCGGCCGTGCTCGTCCCGCTGGCCGTCGCTTACGTCTGGCGTCGCGAGGGCCGGCGTGAGGCGCTCGTGGGCGTCGGTGTGCTCGCAGGCGTCCTGGCGCTCGCCGTGCTTCCCTTCCTCGCCGTCGCACCGGGCGGTCTCGCGGACAGCATCGGGCACCAGCTCTCCCGGCCGCTCCAGATCGAGAGCCTGGGCTCAGCGCTCTTCCTCGCCGCTCATCACCTGGTCGGGCTCGACGTCGAGATGCGCTCCGGGCACGGTTCTCAGAACCTGCACGCCACCGGGACGGCGGTCACCGCTCTCCTGCTCACCGGGCTCCAGCTCGTCGCCCTCACCTGGACCTGGCTCCGGCGGCCGGGCGAGCCGGAGGAGCTCGTCCGCTGGAGCGCGACCGCGCTCGTCGCGGTCGTGGCGCTCGGGAAGGTGCTCTCGCCGCAGTTCCTCATCTGGCTCGTGCCGGCCGTGCCCCTCGTCGCGGGGCGGCGTGGGGTCAGGGCGTCGCTCCTCGTCTGCGCCGCGCTCGTCGTCACCCAGCTCTGGTTCCCGTATCGCTACTGGGACCTTGCACGCGACCTCGAGCTCCTGCCGTCGCTCCTCGTGCTCGCGCGCGACCTGCTTCTCGTCGGGCTGCTCGTCCTGTTGCTCAGGGAAAGGGAACACGGAGCGGCTCGATCGCCGTAGCTCGTCCCGAGCCGTCGCACTCGACGAGCGCCCCCTCGATCCGGACCCCGCCCTCCGCCGTCTCGAACCGGACCGGCATCCCGGTGCGCATCCGGTAGATCGCCTGGTCGGCTTTGACGCCGATCACGGAGTCGTGCGGTCCTGTCATGCCGACGTCGGTGATCGCCGCGGTGCCGCCGGGCAGGACGCGCGCGTCGGACGTCTGCACATGGGTGTGCGTGCCGAGCACGGCGGTCACGCGACCGTCGAGCCAGCGTGCGAGCGCCACCTTCTCGCTCGTCGCCTCGGCGTGGACGTCGACGACGATCACGGCGGCCCGGCTCCGCGCCTCCTCGACGAGCTCGTCGACGAGCTCGAACATCGAGACGGCCGGCTCGAGGAAGAGCGAGCCAAGCACGTTGAGCACCGCCACCGGCGTCCCGTCCTCGGCTTCCGCGACGGTGAGCCCGCGCCCCGGCGCGGAGGCGGAGAAATTGGCCGGCCTGATGACGCGCTCGGCCTTGGCGAGGTAGGCGTCGATCCCGGCGCGTCGCCAGGTGTGGTTGCCGAGCGTGATCACGTCCGCGCCGGCGGCGAGGAGCCGCTCGGCCAGCTTGGCGGTGATGCCGAGCCCGTCCGCGGCGTTCTCGCCGTTGAGGACGCAGAACGAGGCACCCAGCTCGTCGCGCAACGGCCGCAGGCGCTCCTCGACCGCCCGCCTTCCGGGAGCGCCGACGACGTCGCCGATGAAAAGCAGCTTCAGGAGATGGTTGATCGGTGATTGGCGTGCTCGCGGGGGCGATCCAGACCAAGCCGGGGGCCGCACTCGGCCGCAGCCAAGGCTGGTTGCCTTGGCAAGGTCGAGGGTGGTTCCCGGCGCCGTGTCTGGGTCGTCATCCGCGAGTGCGGCGATTGCCGATCAACCATCTATCTAACCGAGAGCACGGCGGCCGGTCGCACCGACAGGGACACGTTGTTGCCCTTGTCCTGCGTGTAGCGAGCAAGTGCCTGGCGCTCGACGCGGCTCAGGTCGACGACGACGCCGACCTTCGAGCGCGCTTTCGAGACGGCCGAGCCGACCGTGAGGGCGGGGTCGGCCCGCAGGTGGGTCAGGGAGACGACCACGGAGGGCGCAGTGTGCGGCCGAATGTCGACCCGGGCGCCGGACGTGCGGTTCGAGAGCACGAAGTCGGTGATCCCGACGACGGTCCCGTCGACGGGCGAGTAGACGTCCGTGCCGGGCGCGGCGCCGACGGCGAGCGCCGAGGTGCCGGGCCCGCCGCGGCCCTGCAGCTGGTACCAGACGAGCCGGTTCTCCTTGTCTCCGACGAGCCGGTGCCAGATGCGCGCGAAGAGGCCGGCGTTCCCCTGCCTGCCGACGGGGTCGAGTGCCAGAGAACCGTCGCCCGCGTTGTGGTACCCGATCGCCGTCACGGCCGTCTGGGCGACGGGGAGCTGGAGCTGCACCGCTCCGGCCGTCGCGACGATCTGTGGCAGCGGCTGGCCGCCCGGCAGCACGTTGGCGGCCGCGAGCGGCTGGGTGGCGACCGGTGCCGAGCTCCAGGTGCCGAACGCGGTCACGAGCAGGGTCAGCACCACGACCGCCGAAAAGAGGGCGGCGAGGACGAAACGGGTGGCGTGGCGCTCGGAGTGTCGCCGACGAGCTCGGGCGCGCCGCAGCTCTCTCGTGGCACGCGGCCGCACCGCGTACCGGGGTCGGGCCGAAGCCATGCGCGGCACGATAGCCGACCCTGCCGTCGCCTTGCTCCGCGCGGAAGCCCTCCCAGTCGCACTGGATACCATCGACTGCATGGCTGACGGACGGCCGACGATCCAGATTCCGCGCTGGATTCAGCTGGCCGGTCTACCGGTGCTCCTGCTGCTGACGTGGGCGCTGGCGAGCACGCTCGGACACGCCATCTTCCTCTTCCTGACCGGATCGGTGATCGCGTTCCTGCTCAACCCGGTCGTCCGGGCCGTGCAACGCGGCCGGACGCCGCGTGGGCTCGCCGTCGCTCTTGTGTACACGACCTTCGCGGCCGTGGTCGTGATCGGGCTGATCGCCCTCGTCACCGTCGTCGTCGACCAGGCGCGCTCGACCGCCGACCGGGCCGACACGTACCTGACCGAGGAGTCCGGCGAGACGGGGCTGACGGGTGCCGAGATCGACGTCGAGCGTCTCCAGGGCTGGCTCGACGACAGGGGGCTCGACCGGATTCAGATCCGCGAGCAGGCCACGGACTGGCTCGAGACGCTTTCCGGAGAGGAGATCTCGGGCTATACGCAGGATGTGATCACGTTCGCCCAGGGGGCGGCGTTCGGCGTGATCCAGGTGCTCTTCTCGCTGATCCTGATCGTCGTCATCTCGGTCTACATGCTGCTCGACATGGACCGGCTCGAGCGCGCGATCGACCGCCGCTTCCCGCCGCATGGCGGGCCGCCGCTGACGCTCCGGATCGAGTCGGCGCTCGCCGGTTACGTGCGCGGCCAGGTGCTGCTGTCGACGATCATCGGCACCAGTGCGGGCATCGGCATGTGGCTGCTCGGCGCGCTCGACCTCGTCCCAGGCGCCGAGCAGTACGCGCTTCTCTTCGGGATCTGGACGGCGGTGATCGAGGTCATCCCGTACATCGGTCCCTGGCTCTCGGCCGTGCCGCCGGCGATCTACGCGCTCGTCGTCGAGCCGATCTCGGTCCTCTGGGTGGCGGCGCTGTTCGTCTTCATCTACCAGGTCGAAGGGCACGTGGTCGTGCCGAACGTGATGGCGAACGCGCTTCGCCTGCACCCGCTGCTCGTCATCTTCGGGCTGCTCGCGGGCGCGGAGCTGTACGGGATCGCGGGCATCCTCGTCGCGCTGCCCACGCTCGCCGCGCTGCGCGCGATCTGGGAGTTCTTCGGTGAGCGCCTGACGCTCGAGCCGTGGGGTGAGGGCGGGGCGCCCGTGCCGGTCGAGGTGGAGGTCGAGCAGCCGAAGGCGCCTGACGTAACCTTGGTCAAGTGAGCACCTTTCCGGCCACGCGCCTGCGCAGGCTGCGCCGCACCGACGCCCTTCGCGGGCTCGTCCGCGAGACGCGGCTCGACCTCGACGACTTCGTGATGCCGCTCTTCGTGGGGCCGTCGACCGTGAGGAACGAGGAGCTGCCGGCGATGAGCCGGTTCTCGATCGAGGATCTCGTCGCCGAGGCCGGGGAGCTCGCGCGGCTCGGTGTGAGGGCGGTTCTCCTCTTCGGCGTGCCCGAGGAGAAGGACGACGAGGGCTCGGGCGCCTGGGACGAAGACGGGATCGTCCAGAGCGCGCTGCGGGCGGTGCGGGCCGAGCGGCCCGAGCTCGTGCTCGTCACCGACGTCTGTCTCTGCGAATACACCGCGCATGGCCACTGCGGGGTCATCCGTGACGGCGAGGTGGCGAACGACGACACGCTCGAGCTGCTCGCGCGCACGGCGGTCAGCCACGTCGACGCCGGGGCGGACGCCGTCGCACCGAGCGACATGATGGACGGGCGCGTGGGCGCGATCCGCGAGCTGCTGCCCGAGACGCCGATCGTCTCCTACGCCGCGAAGTACGCGTCGGCGTTCTACGGCCCGTTCCGGGAAGTGGCCGAGTCCACGCCAGCCTTCGGCGACCGGCGCGGCTACCAGATGGATCCCGCGAACGTGCGTGAGGCGCTGCGCGAGTGCGAGCTCGACCTCGCCGAGGGTGCGGACGTGCTGATGGTGAAGCCGGCGCTGCCGTACCTCGACGTGATCCGCGCCGTTCGCGAGCGCTTCGACTGCCCCGTCGCCGCGTACAACGTCTCCGGGGAGTACGCGCTCGTGAAGGCGGCCGCCGCGGCCGGCCATCTCGACGAGCGCGCGGCGGCGCTCGAATCCCTCACCGCGATCAAGCGCGCCGGCGCCGACCTGGTCTGCTCGTACTGGACGAAGGACCTCGCCGAGTGGCTCTGAGGCAACGCTCGGCGCTCGTCCGTCGGGCCGAGCTGCTGATCCCGGGTGGAGTCAACTCGCCGGTGCGCGCGATGCGTTCGGTCGGCCGCGACGAGCCGGTCTTCATCCGCAGGGGCAAGGGCTCGACGATCGTCGACGTCGACGGCAACCCGTACGTGGACTGGGTGATGAGCTGGGGACCGCTCATCTTCGGCCACGCCGACGAGGAGACGCTTGCCGCGATCACCGACGCGGCCGCGCGCGGTACGAGCTTCGGGGCGCCGACCGAGGCGGAGGTGGAGCTGGCTGCGGAGATCGTCGATGCGGTCCCGTCCGTCGAGATGGTGCGCCTCGTCTCCTCCGGCACGGAGGCCGCGATGAGCGCGATCCGACTGGCCCGCGGCTTCACCCGCCGCGACCGGATCCTGAAGTTCTCGGGCTGCTACCACGGCCACGCCGACGGGCTCCTGGCGAGCGCAGGCTCCGGCCTCGCGACGCTCGGAATCCCGTCCAGCCCGGGCGTCCCGTCCGGGACGACGGGGGACACGATCGTGACGGCGTACAACGACGTCGACGCGACTGCGGCCGCCGTCGAGCGGTACGGCGAAGGGCTGGCGGCAATCATCGTCGAGCCCGTCGCCGGGAACATGGGTGTCGTGCCGCCCGCGCCGGGCTTCCTCGAGGCCTTGCGTGCGCTCGCCGACGCCTCGGGCGCGCTGCTCGTCTTCGACGAGGTCATCACCGGGTTCCGCGTCGCGCGCGGCGGTGCGCAGGAGCGCCTCGGCGTGCTGCCCGACCTGACCGTCCTCGGCAAGATCGTCGGCGGCGGCGTGCCGTTGGCGGCGTTCGGCGGTCGTGCCGACGTGATGGAGCGCCTCGCCCCGGCCGGCGACGTCTACCAGGCCGGCACGCTCTCGGGGAACCCGCTCGCGACCGCCGCCGGCATCAGCGTGCTCCGCCGTCTGCGCGACCCCGCCGTCTACGACGAGCTCGAGCGGAAGGGCGCGCGCCTGGAGCAGGGGTTGAAGCCGTTCGGGCGCGTGCACCGGGTCGGCGCGATGGCGACCCTGTTCATGGCCCGGCGTGGGATCCGCAACTTCGCTGACGCCCAGGCGTGCGACACGGAGCGCTACGGCGCCCTCTTCCGGCACCTGCTCGAGCGCGGGATCTACGTCGCGCCCTCGCAGTTCGAGTGCCTGTTCGTCTCGCTCGCCCACTCGGACGAGGACATCGACCGCACGACCGAGGCCGTTGCCGACTTCTTCGACGATTGACCTCTGGGACCGGCTGGCCACGGAGGCGGCTGCCGAGAGCCCGCTCTGGGGCGAGGCGCTGCGTGCCGATCCGGAGCGTGAGGGAGTCTTCGGCCCGCTCGTGCCGGAGCGATTCGCCCTCGGCCTGGAGACGATCTACGAGGGGTATCTCGTCCACTACGGCCGGCCGCGCCTGTTCGCGCCGGCGGATGACGAGACGGCGCTCCTGCTCGGCGACTACCTCTACGCGCACGGCCTCGTCCGGATCGCCGCAACCGGGGAGCTCGATGCGGTGGCCGCGCTCGCAGAACTGATCTCGACGTGCGCCCACCTGCGCGCCGAGGAGGTCTCGGGTGACGGTGACGCGTGGCTCGAGGCCGTGCGGCGCCTGGGCGGCGACGCGGATCCCGTCGCAGCCGAGCGCGCGCTCGTGCTCCACACCGCGCGGGTCAGCGCCGGCTGACAACCTCGCAGTCGGCTCCGATCCGGTCGACTCGGTCCGCCGTCACTCGATCGCGGCCCGCGCCACAGCGCACGTTGTCGATCGCCCCGTCGCGGGCCCGGACGATGTCGGCGCCTGCGCCGGCGTCGAGCACGTCGCGGCCGCCTCCTCCTTCCAGTGTGTCCGCGCCGGCGCCGCCGACCAGGCGATCGTGGCCGGCCAGGCCGAAGATGCGGTCGTTGCCGCCGTGCCCGTTCAGCACGTCAGGCCCCGCGGTGCCGCGGAGGACGTCGGCGCGCGCCGTCCCGGTTCGCGTGACGCCGGATGGGGCTCGCGGCGGCGGCGGAACCGACATGCGCTCGGCGACCGCGAGCATGAGCGCCGCGCGGTTGTTCGTCTCGTCCGCGTCCGAGACGTTCATCGTCGCCACCGCCGAGATCTCCTTCGACCCGGCGGCCCCGACATTGACCGAGAAGCGCACGAGCGTCGAGCCATTGCCCGGGACGTAGTCGAGGAAGCAGTCGAGCGTAGTCGTGCCGACGCAGCCCGAGCCGCGGTCGAAGGCGGGCGGCCCCAGCAGCGTCACGCCCGCAGGGAGCGTGATCACGAGGCGCAGGCCGGTGGCGCCGGTGACCGGCTCCTTGTTCGTGACGGTGGCGCGAAGCTCGACGGACTGGTTCGGCGTCGGGGTGGTCGTCTCGGCGGCGAGTGCGACTACGGCATCCGCTGCGCCGCTCCCGCCACCACCGCTGCCGGGGGGAGGAGGCGAAGGAGCGTCGGGCGCGAGAACGACGAGGTCGGAGTTGAGCGCAGGGCGCGTGAAGACGTCGCCGCCTGCATTGAGAATCGCGTACTGGAAGCCGAAGCCGACCGTGTCGCCGAAGGCGAGGCTGAAGTCGTTCGCGTCGTCCGCGCTGTTGAGTGGGTGCGAAAGCTCGAAGTGCGTCTCGCCGCCGTGGACCCCCCGCGCGGCCGCCCCGTCGTTCGTGCCGCCGAGCTCGGGGTCCCTGAGCCCGCACATGGAGCCGGCCGGGCAAGGGGGTCGCGACGACCGGACGTTGTCGAAGAAACCTGACACGAACGGCGGGGCGAACGGGCCGAACGAAAATCCGTCGTCCCCTTCCTCTGGAGTCAGGCCGTCGTGGTCGTTGTCGAAGAACGCCGCGACTGCGTGGTCGTCGCCCAGCCGCGCGATCGTGAGTGAGAAGTAGAGATTCGTTGCGTCGTTCATCACGCGCAGCGTTGCCGGCACCGTCCCTCCGCCCGGGACGTTGGCGAGGAAGGGCAGCGACCCCGCACCGGCCCACTCATCAGCCGAGACGACGCCGTCGATCGTCGCCGTGCCGCGACCCGAAAGCGTGACGCCGCCGGGGTGCGCGACGACGGCGCCGGGACCGAGCAGGAGCGTGGTAGCAGCCACGAGAAGTGCCCCTATCGTCCGCCCGCCCATCACATCCTCCTTCCGCCTGGAAGCGTTCCACGCTGGTCCGGCTCAGTCAATTGGCGCGCGCTCACCGCGCCCTCACCAGGCGCTCATCCGACTGGTGTAAGCTCGCGCGATGACCGCCTGGCTGCTCGCCAACGCCGCCGAGGAAGGGCGCAGGGTCGTGATCGGGATGCTCCTGACCGGCCTCGTCTTCATCGCCGTGATCGCGCTCGGAGAGACCTCCCGGGCTCTCCGCCACCGGCGCAAGAGCTCCTAGACACGCGCACGCGCGGACGTCCGGGTGAAGCCGCAGCTCCGAACGCTCGAGCAAGAGCCTGTCGACATCGCCGACTCGCGGCTGCCGCCGCCGATCCTCAGCTACGTCGGCGGAACGGTCGGTGGCGCCTGGAGGCGGACTATCCGTACCGGGATGCCGAGACGACGATCACGGTCCCGAAGGGGTTCGAGTTCGACCTCTCGTCCGTGCCGCGTCTCCTCTGGTGGCTGATCGCGCCGTTCGAGCTCTCGGTCGCAGCGCCGCTCCTGCACGACTTCCTCTACTTCCACGGCGGCGAGCCGCCCGCGGGCGTCGTCGTCCCGCATCGCATCTACAACCGCGCCGAGGTGGACGCGATGTTCCGAGGGATCATGCGGAAGGAGGGCGTCTCGGGCTGGCGCCGCGCCCTCGGCTACCTCGCCGTGCGCAGCTTCGGTAGGGGAGCCTGGCAGGCGTAAGCCGCTACTCGTCAGCGATCGAGACCTTGGTGAAGTCGTATCGGCCGAGCAGGTTCGGTCGCCAGCCCTCGACGCCGGGTCGGCGCATCGTTGGGAACGTGGCCCAGTAGCTCGGGATGATCGGCAGCGCTCCATCCGGTCCGGTCAGCATCGCTTCCGCCTGCGCGTAGAGCCGGTGGCGGTCCGCGTCGTTCGGCGTCGAGTGGGCACGCTCGATCAGGCGGTCGTAGCCGGCGTCGCAGTAGCCGTTCGGGTTGTCGCCGGACGTGCAGGTGAAGATCGAAAGGAAAGTGATGTCGTCGCCGAAGTCGGCAACCCAGCCGAGCACGAAGACGTCGACCGACCCGTCCAGCGGTGGTCCAAGCAGGTCGAGGTACTCCTGGAGGCCCAGGCCGCGTAGCTTGATCCGAAGGCCGATCTGCTTCCACATCGCCTGCACGGCGACGGCTGTCTTCTCCCCGCCCGGGTCGCTCGTGTAGTAGACGACGCTGAGCGCGCGCTTGGGCGACGGCGCTCGCTCGAGGTACCTCCGGGCCGCTTCCACGTCGGCCTCTTTCGGAAGGAAGTCCTGCACGATCGCGTCGAATCCGGGTATTCCCTTCGGCGTGAAGCTCGTGGCCGGCTCCTCGCCGGCCTTCGTCACGTTCTCGACGAGGGACGTTCGATCGAGCGCGAACGCGAGCGCCCGGCGCTGGTTCAGGTCCGGCACGGTTTCGAGGTTGAGCCCGAGGTACCGGGTCACGAGACCGGGCGACTGGACGTATGCGTCGCCGTCCTGGAGCCGCTCGATGTCGTCCGGCGGAATGCAGGCTTGTCCGAGGCACGCATCGATCTCGCCTGCCTCGAGAGCGGTCACTGCGGTGGTGGCGTCCTCGATGATCCGACCCGCGAACCGCTCGATCTGCACCGCGTCCGCGCCGCGCCACTCGTCCCACTTCGTCAGCGTGAGCGACTCGTCGTGCGTCCAGCCGGTGAGCCGGTACGGGCCGTTCGTGACGATGTTCTCGGGCTCGGTCCACTTCCGGCCGAACCTCTCCACGGTTGCGCGGTGCACCGGTAGGAACGGCGTGTGCGCGACCTGTGCGACGAACCAGGGCTGCGGGCCGACCAGCTTCACCTGGAACGTGTGCGCGTCGAGCGCGTTCACGCCGACCTGATCACGAAGCTGCTCGCAGCCCCACTTGCAGCCGTTGTACTTCGCCGCGCCGAGGATGCCGTAGAGCTGCGACGCACTGGCCGCAGCAAACCTCGGGTCGAGAATCCGCTTCCAGGCGTACTCGAAGTCGGCCGCAGTGACGGGATCGCCGTTCGTCCAGCGGCCGTCGTCGCGCAACCGGAATGTCACGGTCGTGCCGCCGGCGCTCACCTCCCAGCTCTCCGCCAGTGCCGGTTCCGGCTCGAGTTCGGCGTTCAGGCGCACGAGCGGATCCATCAGGTTGACGATGACGTTCCCGGAGACGGGATCCCCGGCCAGGCCGGGATCAAGCGTCGGCGGGTCCTCCTCGATCGCAATGCGCAGCTCGGCCCTCGAGCTGTCCGACTCGTCCCCGCTGCACCCGCCGGTGCCGGCGAGCGCGACCAGCGTGACCGACCACAGGAGCGCGCGCCGAATCTGCATGACGTCTCCTCGCAGTGAGCGCCGCAGGGCAGGTTGTACTTGTGCCAGTGATTACAAGACCTGGCTACGGCTTGTCAACCCGGGCGCGCGGAGGCGTCCATAGACTGACGCCATGGCTACGCCCGTCGACCTGCGCGACTGGATTCGCCTGCTCGAGGAGGAAGGCGAGCTCGTCCGCATCGCCACCGAAGTCGATCCCGACCTCGAGGTCACGGAGATCGTCGACCGGACGGTGAAAGCGGGCGGCCCCGCGCTCCTCTTCGAACAGCCGAAGGGCTCCAAGCTGCCGCTCCTGATCAACCAGTTCGGTACCGAGCGGCGGATGTGCCTCGCCTTCGGGGTCGAGAGCCTCGACGACGTCGCGGCGAAGCTCGAGGACGTGCTCGAGATGCAGCCGCCGCAGGGGCTCGCCGAGAAGGTGCGCGGCCTCCGGAAGCTGAAGTCGATTGCGGGCTCGCTGCCGAAGAAGGTCTCGCGCGGCGCGTGCCAGGAGATCGTCCTCACCGGCGACGAGATCGACCTCGACCTGCTCCCGATCCAGCGCTGCTGGCCGGGCGACCCCGCCGCGTTCATCACCCTCCCGGCCGTGATCACGAAGGACCCGCACACGGGCGTGCGCAACGTCGGCATGTACCGGATGCAGAAGATCGACGCGCGCTCCACCTACATGCACTGGCAGATCCACAAGGACGGACGTGCCGACTACCTCGCCACCGACGGTGTGATCCCGGTCGCGGTCGCGCTGGGGCTCGACCCCGTGACGGCCTACTCGGCGAGTGCGCCGCTGCCGAAGCACATCGACGAGCTGATGCTGGCGGGCTTCCTCAAGGGCGAGCCGATCGAGCTCGTGAAGGCGAAGACGGTCGACCTCGACGTCCCGGCGAACGCCGAGATCGTGCTCGAGGGGACGATCGCGAAGGACGAGGTCGGGCTCGAGGGGCCGTTCGGCGACCACACCGGCTACTACACGGCTGCGGAGCCGTTCCCCGTCTTCCGGCTCTCTGCGATCACGATGCGCACCGACGCCGTCTATCCCTCGATCGTCGTCGGCAAGCCGCCCCAGGAGGACGCCTGGCTCGGCAAGGCGACGGAGCGTCTTTTCCTCCCGGCGGTGCGGATGACGGTGCCGGAGATCGTCGACTACGACCTGCCCATCTCGGGCGCGTTCCACAACTGCGTGATCGTCTCGATCAAGAAGGCGTTCCCCGGTCACGCCCACAAGGTCATGCACGCGATCTGGGGTCTCGGGATGCTGAGCCTCTCGAAGGCGGTCGTCGTCGTCGACGCGCACGTGAACGTGCACGACTACAACGAGGTCTTCTTCCACGTCGGCGCCAACGTCGATCCGAAGCGCGACGTCGTGCTCGCGCAAGGGCCGCTGGACCACCTCGACCACGCACCGGCGCTGCAGTTCTTCGGCGGCAAGATCGGGATCGACGCGACGGCGAAGAGCCCGGCGGAGGGTGCACGCGAGTGGCCGGAGGAGATCGTGATGAGCGACGAAGTCAAGGAGCTGGTCGATCGCCGCTGGGCCGAATACGGGATATCGGCGCACGGCGACGGCGACCTGGTAGAGAATGACTCTCGCCGCGGGTTGCGGCAGCTGATACGTCGTTGACAGCACGGGCCGCGCAGGGGTTGAATCCAGTCACTTGAGCGAGAACGACCAGCCGCATCTGCCGTCGCCGAGCCTCTGGCCGATCGGCTTCGCGATTGGGATCGCGTGCATCCTCACCGGCCTCGTGGTCAGCCTGGATCGCCGCCGTCGTCGGTGCGGTGATCGCGGTCATCTTCGGGTTCCTCTGGATCAGGGACGTGACGAAACCGGTGCGGGCGCCCGCCCCGGAGGTCGAGCCGGAGTCGCGCCCGCTCCTCGAGCCGGCTCCGATCGAGACGGCTCCCGACCAGGAGCTCAAGGCCTATCCGCGCAACACGTTCCTCTCCGGCGCGACGCTCGGCCTCGGGGCTCTGATCGGAGGCATCGTCACCCTGCCGGTGCTCGGCTTCGCGGTGCTGCCGTCGTTCACGAACCAGGACGAGCAGAACACCGTGCTCGGCCCGATCGAGGACTTCCCCGAGGGGACGTTCGTGATCGCGACCTACCTGGAGGACGTCGAGGTCGGCGAGGTGACGAGGCGCACGATGTATGTCCGGAACAACGGCCGATCGACGGCGAGCCGAGCTTCACGCTCATCTACTCCCGCTGTGCCCACCTCGGCTGCCCCGTGCAGCCGAACGGCCTCATCTTCACCGACCAGGCGAAGGAGATCGGCCCGCACCGCGCCGAGATCACGCCCACGCTCGCCACCGGCTTCGGCTGTCCCTGTCACGGGGGCCAGTACGACACGGAGGGCAACCGGACGGCGGGGCCGCCCGTGCGCGCGCTCGACCGCTGCGAGTTCTCGATCGTCGACGGCCAGCTCGTGCTCGGGCCGTTCTTCAGCGTCGCAAAGGTCGAGGGCGCCGGCGCCACCGCCAAGATCTACAGGTACGGCCGCCAGCCCCCCGGCGTGCACGTCGACGGCGCGTCCGCCTGGCTCTACCCGCTCGAGGTTCCGCGCTAGCGATGGCCGTCGCATCCCCGCCGAAGAAGTCGGGTAAGAGCACCGTCAAGGACGTGGCGCTCTACCCGCTCGACTGGCTCGAGGAGCGGTCCGGCCTCGTCGGGGCGACCAAGTACTTCCTCTACCGCCGCGTCCCGCGCGACTCGAACTGGTTCCACACGCTCGGCTCGGCAACGCTGACGGCCTTCATCGTCCAGGCGGTCACGGGCGTCGTGCTCGCGATTCTACTACAAGCCGGATCCCGACTCGGCCTACCAGTCGGTCCAGCACATCACGAACGACGTCACGCTCGGCTGGCTCGTCCGCGGCATGCACAAGTGGGGCGCGAGCGTCTTCATCATCCTCATGTTCTTCCACATGGCGCGGGTCTTCCTCTTCGGCGCCTACAAGTACCCGCGCGAGCTGAACTGGATCGTCGGCGTGCTCCTGCTCGTCGCTGGGGATGCTCGAGGGCTTCACCGGCTACCTGCTCCCCTGGGACCAGACGGCCTACTGGGCGACGGTCGTCGGGATCAACCTGAACGGGACCGCGCCGATCATCGGTCCGTTCCTCGCGCAGTTGCTCGCCGGCGGTGCCGAGATCGGGTCCGACGCGCTGAGCATGTTCTACTCGTTGCACATGCTCGTCATCCCCGGGGCGATCATCGGCCTGATCCTCCTCCACCTCCACCTCGTCGTCCGCCTCGGCGTCAGCTCGCCGCCGTGGTCCGACGTCGCGGCGGGGCGGGACCGCGCCGAGGCGCCGTCGCCGACGACCGGTCGCGCCGGGCTCCTCCGGCCGGGAGGCCGTGGCAATGGCTAGCCGCCGGGTCGAGGAGCGCCGCGCGCAGCACAAGCGCTACAAGGAAGACGTCCAGCGCGAGGGCCATTCGTTCTTCCCGCACGCGATGTTCCACGACACGGTGATGAGCCTCGTCGTCGTCTGCGTCATCGTCGCGCTGGCCTGCATCTGGTACTTCACCGCCGAGGGCTCCGACGACCCGGGCCTGCTCGGGCCGCACTACACCGAGGAGGCCGATCCGGGCACGACCGACTTCATCCCGCGGCCGGACTGGTTCTTCTACTTCCTCTTCTACCTGCTCCGGATCTTCAAATGGCCGGACACGGTCGTTCTCGCCACGGTCGGGATCCCGAACATCCTGCTCGCGATCCTGATCGCGCTCCCGTTCATCGACCTGCGCCGCGAGCGGCGGCTGCTGCGCCGCCCGGTCGCGATCGTGGCCGCGATCGTCGTCGTGCTCGCGATGGGCACGCTCACCTACAAGGGCGCGACGGCCACGGAGGCGCTGGGCTCGGAGCTGCGGGAGGCTGTCCCCGCGTGGGCAGCCGCCCAGGGGTTCGAGGACAACGAGGACGCGGTCGCGGGCGCGGAGATCTTCGCGAGCTCGGGCTGCGGGCAGTGCCACCAGTACATGGGCACCGGCTCGTCGAACCTGGGCGCGCCCGACCTCACCGAAATCGGCGCGTCGGGTCGCGGGCCGGAGTACTTCGCGACCTACGTCACCAATCCGGCGCAGTTCGGGAACAACGTCATGCCGCCTTACGCGGGCCTCGGCGAGGAGAACCTCCAGAAGCTCGGGGCGTTCCTCGACGCCTCCAAGGGCCCGCAAGACGAGTAGCCGGACATGAAGGTTTTCCTCGGCGTCACGGGCGCGTCGGGCGCGCCCTACGCCGCCCGGCTGCTGCGCGCGCTCACCGAATCCGGCTGCGAGGTCGGGCTGGCGGCGTCGGCGGCCGGAGTGGAGGTGCTGGCGACGGAGCTGTACCGCGACGCCTCTCTGCCGCGCGAGGAGGTGCTCGAGCGCTTCACCGGCGGCGCCGCGAACGTGACCGTCTACGGCGTCAACGACTACAAGAGCCCGTACGCGTCCGGCTCGGCGAAGGTCGACGCCTACGTCGTCTGCCCGTGCTCGATGTCGACTGTGGGCACGCTCGCAGCGGGGGCGATGGCGAACCTGATCCACCGCGCCGCCTCGGTCGCGCTCAAGGAGGGCCGCAAGCTCGTGCTCGTGCCCCGTGAGACGCCGCTCTCGTTCATCCACCTGAACGGCCTCGCGACGCTGCAGCAGGCCGGGGCGGTGATCCTCTTCGCCGCGCCGGGCTTCTACCACGGAGCCGAGACGATCGACGATCTCGTCGACTTCGTCGTCGCGCGGATCCTCGACCAGCTCGGCCTCGACAATACGCTGATGAAGCGGTGGGGCCAGTGAATCACGAGAGCGGGACGCTCCCGGCCGAGGGCGTCCGCGCCATGTTCGACCGGATCGCGCCCGTGTACGACGCGATGAACCGGCTGATGACGGCCGGGCTCGACCAGCGCTGGCGCCGTCTGACCGCAGATTCGGTGGTTGGGTCCGGAGACCGAGTGCTCGACGCCTGCTGCGGGACAGGCGACCTCGCCGTCGCTGCGCGACGGGCGGGCGCCGGCGAGGTCGTCGGGCTCGACTTCTCCGAGCGGATGCTGGAGCGGGCGCGGCGCAAGGACGCTTCGGTGGAGTGGGTCCAGGGCGACCTGCTCGAGCTGCCGTTCGGGGACGCCTCGTTCGACGCGGCGACCGTCGGCTTCGGCGTCCGCAACGTCGCCGACCTCGAGCGGGGGCTCGCCGAGCTGCGGCGGGTGCTCCGTCCCGGCGGCCGGGTCGGGGTGCTCGAGATCACGCGCCCGCGGGGGGCGCTGCGCCTCTTCTTCCGGCTCTGGTTCGACGTGCTGATCCCGCTGGCGGGCAAGATCCTTCCAGGTGGCAAGGCGTACACGTACCTGCCGGCGAGCGTGCGACGGTTTCCAGGCCCGGACGACCTGGCCGGGCTCCTGCGCGCACAGGGCTTCTCGGACGTGAGTTACCGGCGCCTCGCCGGCGGCATCGTCGCCCTGCACACGGGAACAGCAGCGTGACGACGCTCGACGACGTCCGGGCGCTGCCCGGCCTCGAGGCCTACAT
Organism: uncultured Gaiellaceae bacterium; assembly: GCA_963802765.1. Classification (GTDB taxonomy): domain Bacteria; phylum Actinomycetota; class Thermoleophilia; order Gaiellales; family Gaiellaceae; genus Gaiellasilicea. The sequence continues at coordinate 50,496 of CAWDJZ010000013.1, read as the reverse complement.
GGAGGAGGTCGAGGACCGCCTCGCAGCGGCCGTCGCCTCGCACGGCGGCCGGGAGGCCGAGGTCGGTGCCGGCGCGCTCGCCGCCGGCGGCAAGCGGCTGCGGCCGATGCTCGCCTTCCTCTCGACGCCGCCGGGTGGAGAGCCCCCCGTCGCCGCCGGTGTCGCGGTCGAGCTCGTCCACATGGCGACACTCGTCCACGACGATCTGATCGACGGCGCAGCACTTCGGCGGGGCAAGACCTCGGCGTGGGCGGCCCACGGCGCAGCCGCTGCCCGTGCCACCGGCGACTTCCTGTTCGCGCGCGCGTTCGCGGTGCTCACTGCTGCGGGGGACGTCGACGCCGTTGCACTCCTCGCCGAGGCGTCGCTCAGCCTCGCCCGCGGCGAGGCGCTTCAGCGGCGGCAGCGGAACGACCCCGACACGCCGGTCGAGTCCTACCTCGAGCGTTGCGCGCTCAAGACGGGGAAGCTCTTCGAGGCGGCGTGCTCGCTCGGCTCGGGCGGCCCGCTCGCCCGCTTCGGCCTCAACCTCGGCGTCGCGTTCCAGATCGCCGACGACATCCTCGACTGCTCGGGCGACACGATCGAGACGGGCAAGGTCGCCGGCACCGACCTACGGGACGGCACGCCGACGCTGCCGCTCCTGCTCGCCGCGCGCGATGACGCGGTCGTGCGCGCTGCGCTTGCCGGCGGCCCCCTCGAGGGCGTGCTCGTCCGCGTCGCCGCGACCGGCGCCCTCGAGCGGGCCCGCGAGGTGGCACTCGACTACGCTAGGGAGGCGCGCGAGAGCCTGAACGGGCTTCACCGGGAGGAGCTCGAGTCGCTCGCGGATGCTGTCGTAAACAGGAGACGTTAGATGACCAATCGGCAATCACCGCACTCGCACGCCGACTACCGATCGGTCATCTAATCGCCACTCTCGCCCGCACAGCCACGCTCGATCCGATCTGGGACAAGGTCGAGGCCGGCGAGCGCCTCGACTTCGAGGACGGGCTGGCGCTCCTCGAGACCGACGACCTGCTCGGCCTGGGCGAGCTCGCCGACCGCGCCCGTCGCCTGCGGGGCGGCACGGACGAGGTCTACTTCGTCCAGAACCTCTACCTGAACCAGACGAACGTCTGCCGCGTGAAGTGCAAGTTCTGCGCCTTCGCCGCAACGCGGAAGCAGGAGCACGCGTACACGATCTCCACGGAGGAGCTCGTCGAGGACGCGGTCCGCCAGCGCGAGCTGACCGGCTTCACCGAGATCCACATGGTCAACGGCGAGAACCCGCACGTCGACTTCGAGTTCTACGTCGACACCGTGCGGGCTCTGAAGGGCGCCCTCCCGGACGTGCACCTGAAGCTCTACACCGCGTCCGAGATCCACCACATGACGACGCTGTCGGGGTTGTCGCACGAGGAGGTGCTGCGTGAGCTGAAGGAGGCCGGGCTCGGCTCGCTTCCCGGCGGCGGCGCCGAGGTGTTCGCCGAGCGTGTGCGCAAGCTGATCGCGCCGGGCAAGGAGCACCCGGACTACTGGTTCCGCACCCACGACGCCGCGCACCGGCTCGGGATCCCGACCCACTGCACGCTGCTCTACGGGCACGTCGAGACCTACGAGGAGCGGGTCGACCACCTGCTGCGGCTCCGGGCCCAGCAGGACGAGACCGGCGGCTTCCTCGCCTTCATCCCGCTCGCCTTCCACCCCGAGAACACCGTCTTCGAGCGGCGCGGCTGGCGGCATACGACCGGCTCCGACGACCTGAAGATGCTCGCCGTCTCGCGCCTGCTGCTCGACAACGTCCCGAACGTGAAGGCCTACTGGATCATGATGGGGATGCCGCTGGCCGCGGTCGCACTCCACTTCGGCGCGAACGACGTCCAGGGCACGGTCGTCCGGGAGCAGATCTTCCACGCCGCGGGTGCGACGACCGAGACCGAGCAGAAGATCGAGCAGCTCGTCCGGTTCGTCAAGGACGCGGGCCGGATTCCCGTGCAGCGCGACACGCTCTACAACGAGCTGCGCCGATGGTGACTTTGTCCCTCGTCCAACGGGTGTCGCAATGAGTGTCCGGCTCGGCCGCATCAGCTACGTGAACATGGCGCCGGTCTTCCACCGGCTGAACGCGGACGTGGAGGAGGTCCAGGGCGTCCCGACCGAGCTGAACCGGCAGCTCATCGACGGCCGGCTCGACCTGGCGCCGATCTCGTCGATCGAATACGCACGCCACGCCTCGGCGCTGCGGATCCTGCCGCGCATGTGCGTCTCGTCCGAGGGCGCGGTCGACTCGATCCAGCTCGTCTCGCGGATCCCGTTCCCCCAGATCCGCTCGATCGCAGTCACGGCCGAGAGCGCGACCTCGGTCGTCCTGGCGAAGGTGCTGCTGCCCCACGCGGCGCACGTCCCGCTCGATGAGGAAGCGGACGCGAAGCTCCTGATCGGCGACGCGGCGCTCAGGAGCGCCTTCGAGGACCCGACGCCGCACTACGACCTGGGCCGCCTCTGGCTCGAGAAGACCGGGCTGCCGATGGTCTTCGCCGTGTGGGCCGCGCCCGAGCCGGTCGCAGAGGGCGTCGCCGAGCTCGAGCATGCGCTGGTCGCGAGCGTGCGGCTCGCCCGCGCCGAGCCCCAGGTGCTCGCGTACGAGGCGAGCGAGCGCTACGGCTACCCGCCGGGCTACCTCGCGCGCTACTTCGAGAAGCTGCGCTACTCGTTCGGGCCGCGGGAGCGCGCCGGCTTCTACACGTTCCTCGAGATGGCGCGCGACGTCGGCCAGCTGGAGCACGTGCCCGAGCTTCGCTTCGTCAACAGACGCGATCCGGACCCGGTGGGGGCATGACCGCGCTCGAGACCCGCACGGTGGACGAGGTCCTGGCGAAGGCGCTCGACGGCGAGCGGATCTCGGACGACGAGGCCGTCACCCTGCTTCGCTCCCGCGAGCTCGTTCCGATCGGGCGCGTCGCCGACGAGCTTCGCAACCGCAAGGTCGACCCCGGCCGGATCACGTTCATCGTCGACCGCAACCTCAACTACACGAACATCTGCGTGACCGACTGCGACTTCTGCGCCTTCTATCGCAGGCCCGGCGACCGCAGCGAGGGCTACCTGCTGCCGAAGCCGGTGATCTTCAAGAAGATCGAGGAGACCCTCGCGATCGGCGGCACCGGCGTGCTGATGCAGGGCGGCCATCATCCCGATCTCGGGATCGACTACTACGAGGATCTCTTCAGCTCGATCAAGCAGCGCTACCCGATCCACCTGCACGCCCTCTCGCCGCCCGAGATCCAGCACATTGCGCGGCGGTCGCGCCTGACCGTGTGGGAGACGCTGCAGCGGCTGCGCGACTCCGGCCTCGATTCCGTGCCCGGCGGCGGCGGCGAGATCCTGGTCGATCGCGTGCGACGCATCATCGCGCCCAAGAAGACCACGACATCGGAGTGGCTCGACGTGATGCGCCACGCGCACAAGCTGGGCATGTCGACGACGGCGACGATGATGTACGGCCACGTCGAGACCGTCGAGGAGCGGGTCGAGCACATGCGCCGGATCAGGGAGGTCCAGGACGAGACGCGAGGCTTCCGCGCCTTCATCTCCTGGACGTTCCAGCGCGACGGCAACCGCCTCGAGGACGCCGTGCGCGAGGAGGACCGGCCGACCTCGTTCGACTACCTGCTCACGCAGGCCGTCTCGCGCATCTATCTCGACAACGTCGACCACATCCAGAGCTCGTGGGTGACGCAGGGCTTGAAGATCGGCCAGGTCGCGCTCGGCTTCGGCGCCGACGACATGGGCTCGGTCATGATCGAGGAGAACGTCGTCTCGGCCGCCGGGTACGACCCACCGGACGTCGACGGAGGAGCTCGTGCACCTGATCCGCTCGCTCGGGAAGATCCCGGTCCAGCGCGACACGCTCTACCGCGACGTCAAGGTCTTCGCCTAGCAAGCCACGTCCGCGCGGGACGTGTCGGGGCCAGGACCCATCGTGTCCGGGACGGACACGTCGGCGGACGCCCTCTTGATGGCGGAAGTCCCTGCACGAGCGCCGGAGCGTCGGCTGGTCTCGCCGACGTCCGCACGGGACGTGTCGGGGCCAGGACCCATCGTGTCCGGCACGGACACGTCCTCGGGACGCTGTTCGGATTCCGTTAATCCCTGCAAAGGCGCGCCGGGCCTTCCGCTAGCCTCGGTCGCGGTCGTGGTGCGTTCGTTCCTCATAGCAGGGCTGCTTGCCCTGGTCGCTGCGGCGCCTGCCGGGGCGCAACAGACGACGCTGATGCCGGGCGTTACCTACGAGCGCGGCGTTCAGTTCACGCCGCACGGGCCGGTGGCGCTCCACGTCGTCCGCGGGCCGCGTCCGACGGGGCTCTACGCGCTCCGCCCCGTGCTCTCGAACGAGTCGATCCAGGGCCTCGAGCGCGTGACGACGATGCAGCAGCGTCTCTCCTCGACCGCGACGATGGTCGGGGTCAACGCCGACTTCTTCGCCACTTCCGGGCGACCGAGCGGCGTGCTGATGCGCGACGGCATCGTCGACAGCCCGCCCTATGGTGATCGCTCGAGCGTGGGCGTCGCCCCCGAGGGCGCGCTCGACGTCCGGCGCGTCGAGTTCTTCGGCACCTGGCGGGGTCTCGGGCAGCGGCGGACGCTCAACGACGTGAACCAGTCACCCGGGCCGAACGGGGTCTCGCTCTTCACGCCCAGCTACGGCACCGCCACGCCGGTGCAGGCCGGCACCTCCGAGGTCGTGCTCTTTCCCCTGCCGCCGACGACGCCGAACACCGACCTCGTCGGCCCCGTGACGGAGGTCCGCGGCGGCGGCGGCACGCCGATCCCGCCGGGCGGAGCGGTGCTCGTGGCGCGCGGCACAACGGCCCAGCGGCTCGTGGAAGAGTCGCCCGTCGGCACGAGCCTCACGCTGCGGCTCATCTTCCGCCCCGAGTGGACCGGCATCGCCCAGGCGGTGGGCGGCGGCCCGGTGCTCGTGCGCGACGGCAGCCCCGTCTTCCGCGCCAACGAGGCGTTCACCTCGAGCCAGCTCGCCCCGCGCCACCCCCGCACCGGCGTCGGCCAGCTCGCCGACGGCCGGATCGTGATGGTGGTCGCGGACGGCCGCAGGGCGGGGTACAGCGTCGGGATGACGAACTTCGAGCTCGCGCAGACGCTCGTTCGCCTCGGCGCGGTCACCGCCTCGGCGTTCGACGGCGGCGGCTCCTCCACGCTCGCGTTCGAAGGCACGCTCCTGAACCGGCCCTCCGACCCCGGCGGCGAGCGACCGGCCTCGACCTCGCTCCAGCTCATGTACTACGGCGCCTTCTCCCCGGCCGTGCTGCCGGTGATCTCGCCGAACGGCGACGGCGCCGACGAGACGCAGCGGCCACTCTCCTACAAGCTCGTGCGGCCGTCGACCGTGACGGCGACGCTCACTGCACCCGGCGGCGCCGTGGCGTTCACGGAGACCGGGCTGAAGGAGCCCGGCAGCTACCCGGTCGAGTTTCCCCCTCCGCCGAGCGACCTGGCCGCGCCGCCCACGGCCCCTGCAGAGGGTCAGTGGCAGCTGGTCGTCGACTCGGTCGACGACCAGGGACAGAAGTCCCGGGCGATGCAGCGGTTCTCGGTCAACAACACGCTCGGGTTCGCCGGCCTCTCCCGACGCACGCTCGTCGTGCGCCAGGGTGGCAAGCAGGTGATCGCTGCCGGCGTCAGCCTGACGCGGCCCGCGCGCGTGGTGGTGTCGGTCGAAACCGCCGCGGGCGTCCGGATCGCGCCGATCGCGGTGCGTCAGGCTCCCGCGGGCCGGCTCCGCGTCGAGTGGAAGGGCACCATCCGGCGTTCGTTCGTCTACGGCGGCCTCTACAAGATCCGCTTCCGGTCCGTGAACGAGCTCGGCGCCGTGGAGCTGGCGACCAAGGCCTTCCGGGTCGTCCGCGCCGCGCCGGTGAAGAAGAAGAAGCCGAAGCCGCGCCCGTAAGCGCGCGCCGGTAACCTCCCCCGGTGCCGGTCGCCTCGATCCTCTCCGAGATCACGGAGCTTCTCACGACCGTGATCGGCGACTACGGCCTCTACGCCGTCTTCGCCCTGATGCTCGTCGACGCCGTGCTCCCCGCCGCGAGCGAGGCGGTGATGGTCTACGGGGGCGCCGTCGCCGCAGGCGCTTTCGCGGGTCAGGAGATCGTGCTCTTCGGGTCGACGCTCGAGCCCGGCTTCGAGGCCTATCTCGCCGTCGCGCTGGCGGGCACGCTCGGCTATCTGGTCGGCTCGCTCGGCGGCTGGTGGCTCGGCCTGCACGGAGGCCGTCCTCTGCTCGAGCGTCACGGCCGCTGGCTCCACCTCAACGAGGCCAAGCTCGACCGCGCCGAGCGCTGGTTCGAGCGCTGGGAGGACTGGGCCGTCTTTCTGGGCCGGATCACGCCCGTCGTGCGCTCCTTCGTCTCGATCCCGGCCGGGGTCTTTCGCGTCCCGCTCGCCCGCTACACGGTGCTGACGCTGATCGGCTCAGCGATCTGGTGCTTTGCGCTCGCAGGGGTCGGCTGGGCGCTCGGTTCCCAGTGGGAGGAGTTCCATCACGCCTTCCGGTACGTCGACTACGTGATCATCGCGACGGTCGCCGCAGGTGCTGCCTTCGTGGCGTGGAAGCTGATCAGACGAGGCGGAAGAACCGCCGCCGACCCCCGATAGACTGGCCTGCCGTGAAGGTCGACCTCATCGACGTCAAGGCGCAGTACGCGCCGCTCGTGCCCGAGCTGCGCGACGCGTTCGAGCGGGTGCTCGAGTCGGGCCGCTTCATCTTTGGGCCCGAGGTGCAGGCGTTCGAGGAGGAAGCCGCCGCGTTCCTCGGCGTCCCCCACGCGATCGGCGTCGCCAACGGCACGGATGCACTCGTCCTCGCGCTCGAGGCAATGGCGATCGGACGGGGCGACGAGGTGATCTGTCCGTCGTTCACCTTCTTCGCGACCGCGGAGGCGATCGCGCGGGCCGGCGCGACACCGGTCTTCGCCGACATCGACCCCGTCACGCTCAACCTCGATCCCGAGGATGCCGCCAGGCGGATCACGCCGCGCACGAAGGCGATCATGCCCGTGCACCTCTTCGGGCGACCCGCGCCGCTGGCAGAGCTGGCCGCGCTCGGGCTCCCGCTGATCGAGGACGCGGCGCAGGCGTTCGGCGCGGAAGGGATCGCGACGACGGGCATCTGCTCCACGTTCAGCTTCTTCCCGACCAAGAACCTGTTCGCGCTCGGCGACGGCGGCCTCGTCGCCGCAACCGACGACGCCGTGGCCGAGCGGGTTCGCATGCTCCGCTTCCACGGCTCGCGAGACAAGCGGACGTTCGAGCTGATCGGGACGAACTCGCGGCTGGACGCGCTCCAGGCCGCGTTCCTGCGCGTCTCGCTGCCGCATCTCGCAGGCTGGAACGCGTCGCGCCGCGAGGGCGCGGCACGTTACGCCGAGCTCGGGCTCGGCGACGCGGTCGAGCTGCCTGCCGACGACGGCGGCCACGTCTACCACATGTACGTCGTCCGCTCGCCCGAGCGCGACCGCGTCGCCGCCGCGCTCGCGGAGCGCGAGATCGCCGCGGCGTCGTACTACACCACGCCGCTTCACCTCCAGCCCGCGCTGCGCCACCTAGGGTGGGAGGCGGGCTCGCTGCCCGAGACCGAGAAGGCCGCCGCCGAGAACCTGGCGCTGCCGCTCTGGGGCGGGATCGGAGCGGAGGTGCAGGAGCGCGTCGTCGCGGCGGTCCTGGACGCCGTTGCCGTCACGGCGGCGCGGTGAGGACGCCCATCAACCGCCATAGGTTGCCGCAGCTCGCGGCCGACCTCGCGATCGTGGTCGCGGCCTGGGTCCTGGCCTTCCGGCTGCGCTTCGACACCGCGCTGCCGGTCTATTACGAGCGATATCTCTCCTGGGAAGTCCTGGGCCTCGTCGCCGCGATCAAGCTCTCGGTCTTCGCGCTCTTCGGCTTCTACAACCGCTGGTGGCGCTATGTCTCGACCCGCGACATGTGGGGCGCCGCGCGGGGTGTCCTCGCCGCGTCGCTCGTCACCTTCCTCGTCTTTGCCTTCGTCGACGTCCACGTCGTCGACGTGCCGCGCACGGTCTGGGTGATCGACGCGCTGCTCACCCTCGCGCTCGTCGCCGGCTCGCGCATGCTGGCGCGGACGATCCTCGAGCGTCCGCAGAGCCGCTCGATCGTCGCACGAGGCAAGGAGGTGATCGTCGTCGGGGCCGGCGACGCGGCGCAGCTGATCCTGAAGGAGATGCTGCGCACGCCCGCGCTCGGCTACACGCCGATCGGGCTGATCGACGACGATCCGCGTAAGAAGAACCTGCGCGTGCACGGGATCCGCGTGCTCGGGACGTCGGACGAGCTGCCGCGCCTGCTGCGGGACCGGCGCCCGGACGAGCTCCTGATTGCGATCCCGTCAGCCTCCGGCCGCGACCGCCAGCGGATCGTCGATGTCGCCAACGCCGAGGGCGTGACCGTCAAGACCCTGCCGGGTCTGCACGAGCTGATCGCCGGCGATCTCGACCTCGCGAACCAGATCCGCCCGGTGCAGGTCGAGGACCTCCTCGGCCGCGAGCCGGTGGAGGTCGACCTGGACGCGATCGCCTCGTACGTCGCGGGGAAGACGGTGCTCGTCACCGGCGCCGGCGGCTCGATCGGCTCCGAGCTCTGCCGCCAGCTCGCCCGGGCCGAGCCGCAGCGGATCGTGCTCGTCGACCAGGCCGAGAGCGCCCTCTTCGACATCGAGCGCGAGCTCGTCGACGAGCGCCGTTTCGTCGCCTGCGTTCCCGTGCTCGCGGACGTTCGCACGCGCACGCGGCTCGACCAGGTCTTCGAGCGCTACCGGCCTCAGGTCGTCTTCCACGCGGCCGCGTACAAGCACGTGCCGCTGATGGAGGCGAACCCGATCGCGTCGGTCGACAACAACGTCCTCGGCACCCGGACCGTCGCAGACGCCGCGATCGCGCACGGCGTCGAGCGCTTCGTGCTCGTGTCGACCGACAAGGCTCTCAACCCGTACAGCGTCTACGGTCAGACGAAGACGCTCTGCGAATGGATCGTCGGCTCGCACGGCGAGCGTGACGACGTGCCGACGAAGTTCGTCGCGGTCCGCTTCGGCAACGTGCTCAACTCTGCGGGCAGCGTCATTCCTCTCTTCCGGCGCCAGATCGAGCGAGGCGGGCCGGTGACGGTCACCGACCCCGAGATGACGCGCTTCTTCATGACGATCCCCGAGGCAGTGGCGCTCGTGATCCAGGCCGGCGCGATCGGCGGCCGGGGCAGAATCCTCGTGCTCGAGATGGGCGAGCCGATCCGGATCCTCGACCTCGCGCACAACATGATCCGGCTCTCGGGCAAGGAGCCCGAGCGGGACATCGCGATCTCGTTCATCGGCGCGCGGCCGGGCGAGAAGGTCCACGAGGAGCTCTTCGCCCCGGGAGAGACCTGGAAGCCGACCACCCACCCGAAGATCGTCGCGCTCGACGTCTCCCCGGTCGACCGGGCGTGGCTCGAGGGCAGGCTCGATGAGCTCGGACGATTGGTCGAGGCGGGCGACACGCTGGAGCTCGTCGGCCAGCTCGCGGCGATCGTGCGCGAGCCGCAGCGCATCCCGGCCGAGGAGGAGACGGGCGCCGCGGACCGCGACACCCGCCTCCGAGTCCGTCTAGGCGCTACGCGCCCGGGATCCGCAGCAGGCCGAGCTGGCCGCCGTCACGCTGGTAGGTGAGCGTGCCGCGCACCTCCTCGTCGATCACGAGCGTCCCGGCCTGGACGTCCACGAGGAACGCGCCGGGCCCGAAGACGCTGGACGCGTCGACGATGCCGCTCGACTCCCACGCGCCGAGGTTGCCCCGTGGCGCCGCGTCCACGTCCGTGGGACCCTCGTCGGCCGCCTGGTTGACCTTTGCCGCGACGCGCTTCGTCCCGGTCGCGAGGTCGTACTGCCAGATCCGGGCAGTCGTCGCCGCCGGGTCGAAGTTCGGCGAGCCCGGGACGTCCGAGCCGGGCGGGAACTGCTGGCTCGAGCCCGGGTCCTCCTGGATCAGCAGGCTGTTGGCCGTCGACTCCAGGTTGTCCGGCTGGTGGATCTCGTTGACCGCCTTGACCGGGGCGTCGTCACCCTCGATCAGGATCGAGAACGACGTCACCTTCGTCGGGTCGCTCTTGTCGAGCACGAGCTTCCAGACACGGCCGTTCGACGACGTGAACGCGTTGCCGCCGGCGCTCGTCGCGCCGCGGCCGCTGTCCACGACGTAGACGACGTTCTGCATCCCCGGCCGCCTGTCATAGGCGATGTCCTCGACGCGCGTGAACTGGAAGACGCGCTGCGGCTGGGTGTCACCCCAGTGCTCGAGCACCCATTGCGGGCCGTCGAGGCCGAGGTTCGTGACCGGATCGCGCTGCCAGGTGCCGTCGTTCGGCGGCAGCGGGTAGCCCTTGTCGGCCGCCATCAGGTCGGTGCCGTCGGGTGCCCGCCCCGTTGCGATGTCCTTCGGCACCTTCACGAACTTGCCGGTCACGCTCATGCCCGAGTTGATGCCGAAGTCGTAGTAGTCGTCGACGCCGTCAGCCACGAACGCCCAGAGGTCGCCCTGGTCGTTCCAGACCGCATCAGAGCTGTCTGCGATGTACGAGTACAGCTGCGCCTGGGCCGGGTTGGAGACGAACGAGTCGTCACCCGAGAGCACGACCGGCTTGCCGTAGCCCGGGATCCCGACGCTGTTCTCGTGGTTGTGCCGGCCCATTCCCCAGATCGGCTTGACCTTGCCGTTCTTCTCGTCGATGGCGACGACGGTTCCGATCTGCCGGGCCTCCGGTGCACCGATCACGGCCGGCCAGGCCTGGCCGCTCCGGTTCACCCAGTCGATCCCCTCCTCGTTCGTGAGCAGGAGCGGGCGGTCGAAGCCCTGCTCCTCCGTTGCGAGGAAGTTCGAGCAGAAGCGCTGGAAGTTCAGCTCCGACGGGATGGCATACGAGCCGCTGAGCACGCCGCCCGACTTCTGGTGGAGCCGCAGCTTGCTGACGAGCGAGTTGGTGAAGTCGTTGAAGCCGACGCCCGTCGAGCCGGTGAACGGGAACGGGACGGTGGACGTCTCGTGGTTCACGTACAGGTCGACCGTGCCTTTGCCGTTCGTCGCGAGCGAGATCCCGTCGGGAATCGACTCGAACATGTAGCCGTCCGAGAGCGTGTCGCCGACCGTGATGATCTGCTCGTACGACGCGCCCGCGACGACGGCGTCGATCATCGGCCCCTGGCTCGTCGTGAAGCCGGGGCTGCCGCTCCTCGCGGCCGTTGTCGCGGCGACCGCCGCGAGGCCGGCTGCGAGCAGGGCGACTACGAAAGCCTTGCGCATGGAATCCCCCTTCTTCCCCCAGTCGTGGGATTGGCGTTGCGATCCTATTCCCGTTCGGCCGAGAGGAGAAGCGTGAGCAGCGTTCGCGGGTCTCGCCGCACGCGCGACGCCTCGCCCGGAGCCCGCTTGCGCAGCTCGAGCTCACCGGCGGAGGTCAGCGGCACCAGCCGTCCCTCGCGGATCAGCGCCTCGTCGACGGCCCCGAGGCGGCCCGCGAAGGTGGTGTAGACGGGCGTGCCGAAGGCGACCGCCTCGCGGTTCATCGTCCCGCCGGCCGAGACGACGAGGTCGGCGAGCGCGACGAGGCTCTGCGCGTCGACCGCGTGCTCGGGCACATGGAGCGAGGGGAGGCCGAGCCCCTGGATCGCATGTCGCTGCTCCGCCGTTCGCGGCAGCACGATCGCGTGAACGGACTCGTCGCGGCCGAGCCGTTCGAGCACCTGGGCGAAGAGCGGGTTGCCGTGGCGGTGGTAGAGCGCCACGTCGGGCGGCGTCCGCACGACGACGAGCACCTTCCTCGGGTCGATCCCCTCGAGCACGCTCCGGTCCGGCTCGAAGTCGGCGAGGGAGTACTCCTCCTCGAGCCCCGGGTACTGGACGAGCTTGGGCGGCCTGGCGCCGTAGCGGGCGAGCCGTTCCGGCGGGACCGCGTCCGGGAAGACGACGCGGGTCGCCGCGCGCAGCCCGAGGTGGTGCTGCAGCGTGGCGAACTCGTAGTCGTGCGCGGTCGCCCCTGGAATGCCGAGGCTGCGGGCGACGAGCATCGCCTCGTGCGAGCCGTGCGCGAGCGCGACGTCGAAGCGCCGCCCCTTCGCGAAGCGACGGAGTGCGGGAAGGCGGCCGGCCATCGCTCGCGCCTTCCCGAGCGTCGCCCGCGCCACCGTGCCGCGGCCCAACGACGTGGTGCGCGATCCCGTGCAGGTGCAGGAGGTCGAGCGTTTGAGCGTACTCTCGCGCGGTCACCTCGACCTCGTGCCCGTCCGCCTCGAGCAGGCGGATCAGCGGCCGGAAGAAGAGGACGTGCGGGGAATTGGTGATGTCGATCCAGACCCGCATCTCGCCGAGACTATAAGATCTGCTTATGGATACGCGGCAGCTTGCGGCGTTCTGCACGGTTGTCGAGCGCCGCAGCTTCTCGCAGGCGGCCGAGCGCCTCGGAGTGACGCAACCAGCTGTCTCACTGCAGGTGCGCGCGCTCGAGAAGCGGCTCGGCACGCAGCTGCTCGACCGCTCCGGCCGCCGGGTCGAGCCGACGGAGGCCGGCCTCAGGCTCTATCGCGGCGCGCAGCGGCTGCTCTCGCTCGAGGAGCAGCTGCTCGACGAGATCGCAGGCGAGGCCGAGGGGGAGCTGGCCGGGGAGCTGCAGATCGGGGCTTCGACCGGACCGGCGGCGATCGTCGTCCCACTCCTGCTCTGCGAGTTCCAGCGCCGCCACCCGGCGGTCAAGGTCTCCCTGACGGTCTCGGACACGCACTCCGTCGTCGAGCGCGTCGCCGCCCGCGAGCTCGAGCTCGGCATCGTCGGCGCCGCCCGCCGCCATCGGGCGGTGCGTTTCGAGCCCTTCTTCGACGACGAAGTGATCCTCGCGTGCCCGCCCGGACACGCCTTCGCCGGGCGCACAGTCCCGCTCGAGGAGTTGCGCAACGAGAACCTGATCCTGATGCAGGACGGCGCCGGCGTGCGCCAGATCGTCGAGGACGAGCTGCGCGCCCTCGGCGTGCGCCTGCGCGATCTCGACGTGCGCCTCGAGCTCGGCCTGCAGGAATCCGTGCGCAGCGCCGTCCAGGCCGGTTACGGGCTCACGTTCATCTCCCGCTCGGCGGTCGAGCCCGAGCTCGCCGCCGGGACGTTGGCTGCGGCGAGGGTCGAGGGGCTCGACGCGAAGCGGGAGATCTCCCTGGTGCGCTCCTCCGGCCGCACGCCGACGCGGGCGGCCGACGCGTTCGTCGAGTTCGCCCGCGACGCGCTCCCGCGATGATCGTCCGCTGGGGGCTCGACGGGCTCGGCGAGCTAGCCGGCGCGCGCCCGTTCGTCGTCGCCGGCCCGCGCTGGCGGCACGTGCTCGACGCCGAGGACCGCTGGGAGGAGGTGCCGTCGCACCGGATCGAGGCTCCGGACGGCGTCGACGCGATCGTCGCGATCGGAGGCGGCAGCGCGATCGACACGGCCAAGGCGGCCTCTGCGGCGACGGGCCTGCCGCTCGTCTCCGTGCCGACGACCTACTCGGGAGCGGAGTGGACGCCGTTCTTCGGCGTGCGCGATCCGGACCGGAAGATGCGCGGCGGCGGCTCGGGGGCGAATCTGCACGCGATCGTCTACGAGCCGGAGCTGACGCTCGGCCTGCCGCGCGCCGTGACCGTCGGCACGGCGCTGAACGCGCTCGCGCACTGCGCGGAGGCGCTCTACGTCCCCGAGCGGACGCCGCAGAGCGACGAGCATGCCCTGGCCGGCGCCGCGCCTGATCGGCGAGTGGCTGCCGCAGGTGGTCGAACGTCCCGACGACCTCGAGGCGCGCACCGGCCTCCTGCGTGGCGCCTGTCACGCGGGCGCGGCGCTCGGCGGCTCGATGCTCGCACTCGGCCACGCGCTCGCCCAGGGGCTCGGCGGCCGCTACGGAGCCCCGCACGGGGCGCTGAACGCGCTCTGCCTGCCACCGGCGCTGCGCTTCAACGAGCCCGTCGCCGGCGACGCGATCGCTCGGTTCGGGTCGGCGCTCGGGAGCGACGATCCGGCCGCGCGCGTGGAGGAGCTGGCCCGGCTGGGCGGCTTCGAGCGCCTCCGCGACCTCGGCATCCCAGAGGAGGCGCCCGTCGAGGTCGCCGAAGCCGTTGCAGCGAGGCGGGGTGCGCACGCGAACCCGCGGCCCGTCACCCCCGACGACGTCGAGGGCTGCATGCGCTCGATCTGGTGAGACGAATAAGACCGACTAATGCGGCGCATTAGCAACTTGGGTATCCTGGCCATGTGAGCAGCTCGCACTCCTTCGACGTGCTCGTGATCGGAAGCGGCGCCTCGGGACTCGCCGCCGCGGTCTCCGCCGAACGCGCGGGAGCGCGTGTCGGCCTCGCGACCAAGGGCTCGATCCAGGCGTGCAACTCGGCGAAGGCGCAGGGCGGGATCCAGGCCTCCTTCGGCGACGACGACTCCCCCGAGCAGCACGCGGCCGACGTCTTCAAGAGCTCGCACGAGAGCGCCGACATGCGCCTCGTCGAGATCCTCACCGGCGACGCTCGCAGCGCGATCCACTGGCTGGAGGAGCTCGGCGTCGAGTTCACGCGGGACAACGGCGGCTACCGACTCGCCCGCTGCGGCGGCGCGTCGGCGAAGCGGCTGCTCCAGGTCGGCGACCGGACGGGCCATGCGATCACGAAGGCGCTCCGCGACGCGTTCGAGGCGGGCGGCGGCACGCTCTTCGCGAACAGCCCTCTGACCGCGCTCGAGCAGCGCGAGCACGGCTGGCGCGCGACCTGCGGCGAGCACGAGCTCGACGCCGCGACGGTCGTCCTCGCCGCCGGCGGCCGCTGCTATCCGCGTCGCCGAGGAGCGCGGCGAGCTCTCGACCAACCACCCGAATGCCACCGGCGAGGTGACGCGGATCGCGCTCGAGCCTCGGCGCCGAGGCGCGCGACCTCGACGAGCTCCAGTACCACCCGAACGGCGGCGCCTGGCCGGCGACGATGCAGGGCTACTCGATCCCGGAGACGACGCGCGCCTA
The DNA here is from genome assembly GCA_963802765.1 of uncultured Gaiellaceae bacterium. GTDB lineage: Bacteria > Actinomycetota > Thermoleophilia > Gaiellales > Gaiellaceae > Gaiellasilicea. The sequence goes on along the minus strand of CAWDJZ010000013.1, from coordinate 35,439 downwards.
CGGCGCCGTGCTCCTGAACGCCGACGGCGAGGAGTTCACCGACTCGCTCGGGCCGCGCGACGAGGTCAGCCAGGCGATCTTCGACGAGGTCGCCGAAGGGCAAGGGCGTCGAGACCGAGGACGGCCGGCCCGCCGTCTACCTCGACACGACCCGGATCGCCCAAGAAGACGCCGAGATCTCGCTGCCGTACATGCTCCGCCGCTATCGCGGCTCGGGCATCGACCCGCTTGCAGGAGAGGATCCTCACGTACCCCGTCCTCCACTACCAGAACGGCGGCCTCACGATCGACACCGACGCCCAGACGACGCTCGAGGGCCTCTACGCGTGCGGCGAGATCGCGGGCGGCACGCACGGCCGCAACCGCATGATGGGGAACTCCCTTCTGGAATGCTGCGTCTTCGGCCGCCGTGCCGGCAAGGCGGCGGCGGAGAAAGCGAGCGCATGACGACGATCACGACTACCGATCTCCAACACGCCGTCGAGGACGCCGCGGCGCACCTCTACGTCTGGGCGCTGAAGGACATCCCGCAGGACCTGCGGGACGCGCTTGCCGCGGCGAAGGACCGGGAGACGTCGGTCACGGGCCAGCGCGTGCTGAACACGATCCACCGGAACGTGAACATCGCCGACGAGGAGAAGAACCTCGTCTGCCAGGACACTGGCATCGCCGTCTACACATGCCGCGTCGGCGAGCACTTCCCGCTCCATCCGGCCCGCATCTACGAGGCGCTGCGCGACGGCACCGCGCGCGCGACCGTCGAGCACCCGCTCCGCTCGAACGCCGTGCACACGATCACGCGCGAGAACACCGGCCCGAACATCGGCCATCGCCTGCCGATCGTGCATTGGGAGTTCATCCCGGACTGGGACGGCCTCGACGTCAAGTGCGTCCCCAAGGGCTCGGGCTCGGAGAACATGAGCTTCCTGAAGATGTGCGTCCCGGCAGACGGCGTGAAGGGGATCAAGCAGTTCGTGCTCGAGTCGATCGTGGGCGCCGGCGGCAAGCCCTGCCCGCCCGGGATCGTCGGCGTCGGCATCGGCGGCTCGGCCGACTACGCGATGTACCTCGCCAAGGAGGCGATCGCGCGGCCGATCGGCACGCGCAACGCCGACCCGGTCGTCGCCCAGCTCGAGGAGGAGCTGTACGGGCTCCTGAACGAGACCGGGATCGGCCCGATGGGCCTCGGCGGCGACGTGACGGTGCTCCAGTGCCACATCGAGCACGCGGACACGCACATGACGCTCAATCCGGTCGCGGTCAATTACCAGTGCTGGGCGGCGCGACGGGCCTCGGTGCACGTCGATGCGCAGGGAAACCTCGACTTCGACCGGGAGTTCTGATGGCGGAGCACACCGTCACCTTCCCCGTATCACCGACCCCGCCGAGATCCTGAAGCTCCGCGCGGGCGACGAGGTCACCGTCCAGGGTCACATCATCGGGATCCGCGACCGCACGCAGATCCGGATCTTCGACCAGGGGGTCGAGCCGCCGATGGATCTCTCCGGCGCGTTCCTCCTCCACACGGCGCCCGGCGTGCGCAAGCTCGACGACGGCCGCTACGAGAAGGTCTGCATCGGCACCACGACGAGCGCCCGCATGGTGCGCTTCACGGAGCCGCTCGGCGCTCAGTACGGCGTCCGCGCGATCTGCGGCAAGGGTGGCTTCCCGGACGAGGCGATCGAGCCCATGCAGCGGCTCGGGATGGTCTACTTCGCGATCGTCGGCGGCGCCGCCGCCCTCGAGACGACCCAGATCGAGGAGATCGAGGAGGTCGCCTGGGAGGAGCTCATGCCCGAGTGCCTCTGGAAGTTCCGCGTCAAGGACTTCGGCCCGCTCACGGTCGGGATCGACGCGCACGGCAACTCGCTCTACCACGACGTGCAAGCGGCCGCGCAGGAGAAGCTGAAGGAGCTCTATGCCCGTCTCTAACGGCGAGCCGCAGCCGAACTTCCTCGACCTGCCCGCGCGGTCGCCGAAGCCGCGCGAGACCGGGCTCACGCACGTGATGGACAAGGGCCTCAACATCCGCGAGATCGAGGGGCTCTTCGACACCGCCGGCGAGTACGTCGACATCGTCAAGCTCGGCTGGGGCACCAGCTACGTGACGAGGAACCTCGAGAAGAAGATCGCGCTCTACCGCTCGTTCGACACGCCGATCGTCTGCGGTGGCACGCTCTTCGAGGCGGTCTACGCACGCGGGAAGCTCGACGGCTTCAAGCAGTGGCTCGAGCACTACCGCTTCTCACACGTCGAGATCTCCGACGGCACGCTCGAGATCCCGCGCGACCAGAAGCTCGAGCTGATCGCCGACTTCGCGCGCGACTTCACCGTGCTCTCCGAGGTCGGGTCGAAGGATTCCGAGGTGGTCTACGCGCCGTATCAGTGGGTCGAGTGGATCAAGGAGGAGCGCGACGCGGGCGCCTGGAAGGTGATCACCGAGGCGCGGGAGGGCGGCACGGCCGGCATCTTCCGCAAGGACGGCGACATGCGCACCGGCCTGATCGACGAGATCGCGCACGAGATCGACTTTCACGACCTGATCTGGGAGGCGCCGTCGAAGAGCTCGCAGGCGTGGTTCGTGAAGCACTTCGGCCCCGAGGTCAACCTCGGCAACATCGCCCCGGAGGAAGTGATCCCGCTCGAGACGCTGCGCCTCGGCCTCCGCGGCGACACGCTGAAGGAGATCCTGCTCGCCGACGAGCCGGCGCCGGCGTCCTAGCCGGTCGGCCGCTCAGGCGGACGCGGCGAGGGCGGCCTGGCCCCGTTCGGTCAGGACGACGCCGTCGGCGCCGGCCGTGACCAGGCCCGCCGTGACCGCGTCGTCCCACACTGCGTGGCGTGGGCAGTTGCTCCGCCACGCCTCGACCACGTCGTCGTAGCTGCGCGGGCGCGTCGTGACCCACGTCAGGAGCTCGAGGGTCGAGGCCGTGATCTCCATGCCCCACAGCTTACGCTGGGCACGTGCGCTCGCTGACCTGGGACGAGGTTCGTGCGCGGCGGCTCGCCCGCACCCACCTGCTCGAGCGAGCTCCGGCCGAACGGCTCGTCGAGGTCGTCCGGGACACCTGCGGCATCCACGCGCAGGTGATGGGCTCGGCAGAGCTCCAGCTCGCGGCCCGCGTCGAAGGGATCACGCAGGCGGACGTCCGCGAGGCGCTCTGGGAGAGCCGTTCGCTCGCGAAGACGTGGACGCTGCGCGGCACGCTGCACATCCATCCGTCGGACGAGCTGGGGCTCTGGACGGCGGCCCGGCGGGCGGTCGTCGGACCTGCCGACTATGAGGCCGACTCGCTCGAGAACGTCGAGGCCGTTGTACATGCGATCGACGAGGTGCTCCGCGGACGACGACTGCTGCGCGAGGAACTGGCGGATGCGGTCGCCGAGCGGGTCGGTCCCGGCCCGCGGGAGCAGCTCGCGTCGGGCTGGGGGTTCTATCTCGGCGATGCCGCGATCGCCGACGTGCTCTGCTTCGGCCCGCCTGCGGGCCGGCGGGTCACCTTCGTTCACCCGGACGACTGGCTCGTGCCGCAGCGGGCCTGGGAGCCGCGGGAGGCACTCCGTAGGGTCGCGCTCCGGTATGTCGACACCTACGGCCCGGCCACGCATCGCCAGTTCAGGGAATGGTTCACCGCGCGCGGCTTCAGCTGCGGACGATGCGCGCGCGCTCTTCGACGAGCTCGAGCTCCCGGTCGAGTCGGGCCGATCGTCTGACATGCCTGCCTCGGTGCGGCTGCTCCCCGAGTACGACGTCTACGTGATGGGCTTCCGCGAGCGCGAGCACCTCGTCCCGCCCGCCGTGCGCGAGCAGGTCGCCGCGCACGGCAAGGGTCGCTACGAGGGGCCGGCCGGCGTCAGCTTCCTGCTCGTCGACGGCGTCGCCGCCGGCCTCTGGAGCCGGAAGAAGGGCGCGAAGCGCATCGACCTCACATGTGGAGCCCGCACGGCGGCTGACGAAGGCGGAGGAGGCGGGCGTCGAGGCCGAAGCCGAGCGTATCGGCGCCTTCTACGGCCTCGAGCCGAAGCTGACCGTCAGCAGAGCTGCCTGAGACGGCCGGTGTCCACGTCGTAGAGGAAGCCGCCGACGCGGAGCCCGGCGAGATACGGCCACGACCGGATCCGCTGGACGTCGTCGAGGATGGTCGCCTCCTGGTCGTCCGTGACGAGGAAGGCGAGGCTGCGAGTGTCCGGCCCGCCCGCGTCGCTCACCGCCGCGTGCACTTCGTCCTCGTCGCCGGCCGCCATGCGGCACTTCGTGTGCCCGATCACCATCGCGCGGTCGACGCCGAGCAGAGTGGAGGCCAGCACGAGGGTGCGGAGCACGTCGTCGGTGACGCGGGCGCCGGCGTTGCGGAGGATCTTCGCGTCGCCGGGGCGGAGGCCGAGCATGGCGAGCGGCTCGATGCGCGAATCCATGCAGGTGAGCACCGCGAGCCCCCGGGCCGCGTGCGGCTCCAAGCCGGCGAGCCGGAAGCCGTCGGCGTAGGACTCGTTCGCGGCGAGGACGTCTGCGAACGTTGCCTCGCCGGCCACGGCAGCATCGTAGGCCACGTGCTACGCGGCCGAAGGAACTGCGCCGAGCTTCACCGAGATCTCGCTCGCGTAGCGACGCACCACGTCGCCCAGCCCGTCGATGCCGTCGGCGGGAAGCGTCGACTTGAGCCCGGTGAGGCTGATCGCCGCAACGCACGCCTGCCGGTGGTCGACGACCGACGCTCCGACGCAGAAGACGCCTTCGCTGTCCTCCTCGTCGTCGACCGCGAACTCGCGCTCCCGCACGTGCTCGAGCTCGACCAGGAGCTGCTCGACGTCCGTGATCGTCGTCGCCGTCCGGGCCGGCAGTCCTGTGCGGGCGACGAGCCCGCGCACGCCTGCCTCCGGCAGGTGCGAGAGGAGGGCCTTGCCGATCGCGCTGCAGTGCGGCAGCTCGAGTCGGGCGAGGTTGCTCTGGAAGCGGATGATCCCGGGGCCGTCGACCCTGCCGATGATCACGGCGAAGGACTCGTCGAGGACGCCGACGCGCGACGTCCAGCCCGTCTCCTCCGTCATCGCCCGCAGCGACGGCAGGGCAGTTTCGAGCAGGTCGATCTGCTCGAGCACCTGGTCGCCGAGGCGGGCGAGCGTGAGGCCGAGCCGGTAGCGCCGGCCCCGACCCTCGCCGAGCTCGGCCACGAAGCCCCGCGCGGCGAGTGTCCTGAGCACGGCGAGCGCGGTGCTCTTGGAGGTGTCGAGCCTCCGCGCGATCTCGGAGAGCCGCAACCCCTCCGCGTCGGCCTCGCCGAGCACGTCGAGCACGTCCAGCGCGCGCTCCACGCTGCGCACCCGGTACCGCCCGTCCCCGCCTCCGGCGACGCTTGACTTTTCGGTCGCGCTCACTTAGAACTGCCCCCGAATGTTGCGTACAGCGCATCGACGGTCGGCACAGCCGAACAATAAGCGGATCGTCAGCCGGTTGGCAAGCGGCGCTCGTGCGAGCTGAGCGCGCGTTCGGGAGGCTCGGGCTGAGGGCGAGCGTATCGGCGCCCGCCGCCAGTGCCAAACGCTTCCCCGACGGGGCGCAGTTCCGGGTCGAGATTCCGAGCGTCGAGAACCTCCGCGTGCTCGAAGCCGTGCTGGACGCCGCTTCCGAGCACGGGATCACCGTCAATCGAGTCTCGCAGGGAAGCGGAGCGATGCTCCTCTCCGAGTCGGAGCTCCGCGAGATGTCGTTCCTCGGCGCTGAGGCCGGCGTCGAGGTCTCGCTCTTCGTGGGCCCACGCGAGGGCTACGGCGTCGGCGCCCATCCCCGCTCCGCCGACGGGGCTGCGCACGCGGCCCAGCTGCGCGGCGTGCGTGGCCTCTCGTACGCGATCGAGGACGTCGCCCGCGCGGCCGAGGCGGGGATCCGCAGCTTTCTCGTCGCGGACACCGGGCTCCTCCTGCTCCTGCGCGACATGCAGGCCGAAGGAGAGCTGCCTGCCGAGTGCGGCTGGAAGATCTCGGTCGCGATGGCGCCGTCGAACCCGGCCGCGCTCGTCGTTCTCGACCGGCTCGGGGCGACGACGATCAACATCCCCTCCGACGTCACGACCGCCGAGCTCGCCGAGATGCGCGCTGCGACGCCGCTGCCGATCGATCTCTACGTCGAGTCGCCGGACAGCCTCGGCGGAGTCGTTCGCGGCAACGAGCTCGCGGAGCTCGCCGCCGTCGGTGCACCGCTGTACGCGAAGTTCGGCCTGCGCAACTCCCGGCTGCTCTATCCGGCCGGCGACCACCTCGTCGAGGAGGCCGTCGCGATCGCCCGCACGAAGGTCGCTCGCGCCGCGGTCGCGCTCGAGTGGGCTCGCCGTCTCGACGGTGCGCTCGTTCAGTCCGCCCCCGGCGCCGAGGGCCTCCGGGTGCCCGAACCTGATCCTGTGTCCGGACAACCGACGGTGACGGTCGAGGCGAGCTCGACGTGATCGCCGCCCCAACCCCAGCCCCAACGAGGAGGGCCTTCATGTCAGGAAAGAGGAAGTTTCTCGCCGCTACGGCAGCTCTCGCCGTTGTGGCCGTGGTCGGTGGCGGAGCCGTCACGTCGGCCCAGTCGGCGCCGACGGCGCTCGCCGGCGCCGACGCGACCGGCTGCACGTCGTCGAAGGGCACGTTGAAGTACGGCATCGCCGGCGCAGGCATCAGCCAGCTCGATCCGAACACGCTCAACTTCGCGGGCCAGGTGCCGCTGCAGACGCTGCTCTACAACGGCCTCTCGAAGTACGACCGCAACATGAACGTCGTGCCCGACCTCGCCACCAGGTGGCGCTCGTCGGAGGACCTGAAGACGTGGTTCATCACCCTTCGCCAGGGCGTGAAGTACTCGACCGGGCGCACGTTCACGGCCAACGACGCCCGCGCGAACATCCTGCGCGTGCTCGACCCGGCGGTGCCCTCGCAGCAGCGTGCGAACGCGAAGGACATCCGCTCGGTGCGCGTCATCAATCCCTACCTGCTTCGGATCAGGCTCGGAAGCCCGAGCGCGATCCTCCCGAACGCACTTGTCGACATCAAGATGAGCGACACAGAGAACGTCGACACCCTCGCCTCGAGCGGCACCGGGACGGGTCCGTACAAGGTGTCCTCGTTCGTGCCGAACCAGTCGCTCGCCCTGGTGCCGAACCCGCACCACTTCGGCGGCAAGGCGTGTCTGCAGCGGATCGAGTTCGTGCGCGAGCCCGACCCGACCTCGATGGTGACGAGCTTCCGGTCCGGCAACCTCGACATGATCTGGCAGGTGCGCCCGACCGACGTCCAGGCGCTCCGTTCGAGCAGCACGTCGTTCCTCGCGCCGAAGGGCGTCTCAGGCGCGCACGTGTGGGAGCTCGACGTGACCTCGGAGCCGTTCAACGACGTCCGGGCGCGCCAGGCGCTCTCCTATGCGATCGACCGCCGGACGATGAACCGGGCCGCCTTCTCCGGCCTGGCGACCCCTTCGATGGGCAACTCGCTGATCAGCGCGTCGAGCGGCGCGTACAACAAGAAGCTGAAGCCGTACAGCTTCGACCTGCAGAAGGCGAAGCAGCTCTTCGACGCGGCGGGCGTCAGGTCCGGGACGACGTTCACCTTCTGGGCGCTGGCCGGCCGCCGTGACGAATGGATCACGATGGCGCAGATCCTGCAGCAGGACCTGCAGAAGATCGGGCTCAACCTCAGGATCGAGCGCTCGGACGTGAGCACCTGGCTCGCGAAGTTCTTCCCGGCCGGCAAGAAGTATCCGAACACGATCATCGGCAACTACTTCTCGCTGCCGCCGAACCCGACCTACGCGATGAAGCAGGGTCAGTTCGGCTCCTGCGAGTGCAACTGGAAGAACACGACGTTCGAGAACCTGGCGCTCAAGGCTCCGGGGATCCGCGATCTCGACGATCGGCAGAAGGTCTACGACACGATGCAGCAGATCTTCAGCTCCTTCGCTCCGGTGATGGTGATCGCGCACCAGACGAACATCGTCGCCCACCACAACAAGGTCCAGAACGCGTGGGAGGACGCGCAGGGAAACGTCCACCTCGAGGAGGCGCGCATCTCGGGTTGACCTAGGGTACGAGGGCGGCCGGACCGGCCGGCCGCCCTCGCAGCCCGGCGCGCCGGGGGGAGCGGCCACGATTCGATGCTGAGCTACTTCGTCAGGCGGCTCGTCACCAGCGCGGGGCTGCTGATCCTGGGGTCGATGGCCGTGTTCCTGCTGATGCGGGTGATCCCCGGCGACCCGACGATCACGAAGCTCGGCGGCACGATCAAGGAAGTCGAGGGCGAGACTATCGCGAGTATCAGGGCCGAGCTCGGTCTCGACAAGTCCATCCCCGAGCAGTACGTCGACTGGGTCGGGGGCATCCTGCACGGCGACTTCGGCGCCTCGTACTTCAGCCAGTTCTCCGTCACGGCGCTCGTCCAGCAGCGCTACGGCGCCACGCTCCTGCTCGCGTTCATGGCGATGGTGATCGGCCTGCTGATCGCGGTTCCGGCTTCGGTTGCGGGCGCGATCTGGCCGAATCGCGTCCTCAACGCCGTGCTCTCCGGCTTCGCCGCGATCGGGATCGCGATCCCGACGTTCGTGATCGGGATCCTGCTGATCATCGCGCTCGGCGCCGAGCTCGAGCTGTTGCCGACGCAGGGCTACGTCTCCTTCCAGGCCGATCCGATCGGAAGCATCAAGTCGACGGCATTGCCTGCGATCACGCTCGGGATCGGTGTCGCCGCAGCGACGATGCGGATCCTTCGCCCCTCACTCCTGGACGTCGGCTCGTCGTCCTTCGTCCGGACGGCGAAGGGCAAGGGTCTCCTCCGCCGCCAGGTCGTCGTCCGGCACGAGCTGCCGAACGCCTCGCTCCCGGCGATCACCGCGGCGGGCATCATCGTCGCCCACCTCGTCGGTGGAGCGGTGATCATCGAGTACGTCTTCGCGCGGCCCGGGCTCGGCTCGCTGATGGTGGACTCGGTCTACCAGCGCGATTACGGCGTGCTGCAGGCGCTCGTCCTGCTCGCGGTGGCGGTCTTCATCGTCACCAGCCTCGTCGTCGATGTCGTCCTCGGCATCATCGACCCGCGCCTGCGCACGAAGGCAGTCTCGTGAGCACCGTCGTCCCGACCGTCCCCGTCGAGATCACGCCCGCGGCGCGCACCGACTCGGTGATCCGGCGGCTGTTCCGGCGTCCCGCCGCCGCGGTCGCGGCGATTGTCGTCGCGCTGCTCGTCGTCGGGACGCTCGGTGCGCCGCTGTTCGCACCCTACGAGCCGACGACGCTGGACTTCGACCGGTTCTTCGCGCCGCCGTCGCGCGAGCACCTCTTCGGCACCGACGAGCTCGGCCGGGATCTGTTCACGCGCATGCTCTACGGCGGACGCACGTCGATCATCGTCGCCTTCGCCGCGACCACGCTTGCGATGCTTCTCGGCGTCGTCTGGGGGTTCACGGCAGCGTTTCGCGAGGGCTGGTTGGGCGAGGTCCTGATGCGCGCCGCAGACACGCTGATGGCGATGCCGGCAATCCTCGTCGCGCTCGTGCTCGTCGCTGCCTTCAGCGCCTCGACGGTGAGCATGATCGTCATCCTCGGCATCATCTTCGCGCCGGCGACGGCGCGGATTGCGCGCTCGACGCTCCTTGCCGAGCTCCGTTCCGACTACTACGTCGCCGCCGTCTCGGTCGGCGCCTCCGGGAAGCGCATCGTCGCGCGTGAGCTCCTGCCGAACGCGCTCCCCGTGCTCGGCGCGCGCGCGAGCCTCGTCCTCGCTGAGGTGATCTTCGTCGAGGCGAGCCTCAGCTTCGTCGGCCTCGGCGTGCAGCCGCCGGACACCTCATGGGGGACGCTGCTCCAGCAGGGCTACTCGAACCTCTACAGCTCCTACTACTACCCGATCTTCCCGGGGCTCGTGATCCTCGTCGCCGTGCTCGCCCTGAACACGCTGGGCGACAACATCCAGAAGGTCCTCGACCCCGCGCACTCGTGACCGCGACACTGCCGGAAACCGCGACCGACGTCGTCCTCGAGGTCCGCGACCTCGTGGTCGAGATCGCTCTGCCGCGCCGCGAGCCGATCAGGCCGGTGCGCGGCGTCTCGTTCGAGGTACGGCAGGGCCGGCGGCTCGGGATCGTGGGCGAGTCGGGCAGCGGCAAGTCGCTGACGGCGCTCTCGCTCATGCGGCTGTTGCCGCCGCGGGCCCGGATCGCCGAAGGAGAGGTGATCCTCCGCGGCCGCGACCTCGCGGGTGTGTCCGAGCGCGAGATGGCGCGCATCCGCGGCGGACGGATCTCGACCGTCTACCAGGATCCGATGTCGTCGCTGAACCCGCTGATGACCGTCGGAGCGCAGATCACCGAGGCGATCGCGGCGCACGAGCGCGTCGGCAGGCGCGAGGCGCGCGAGCGAGCGATCGACGTGCTCGGCGACGTGGGGCTGCCGCACCCCGAGCGGCGGTTGGACGACCACCCGCACCAGTTCTCCGGCGGCATGCGCCAGCGAGTGATGATCGCGATGGCGATCTGCACCAACCCCGACGTGCTCATCGCGGACGAGCCCACGACCGCCCTCGACGTGACGACGCAGTCTCGGATCATGGAGATGCTCGGCCGCATCGTCGAGGAACGGCGGATGGGCGTGATCCTCATCACGCACGACCTCGGGCTCGCCTCGTCCTTCTGCGACGACATTCACGTCATGTACGCCGGCCGGATCGTCGAGAGCGGCAGCGCGCAGTCGGTGCTGCGGACTCCAGCGCACCCGTACTCCGAGGCGCTGCTCGACTCGATCTGCGGCCTCGACCGCGACGTCACGAAGCCGATCGCCGCGATCTCCGGTCAGCCGCCGCTGCCGCACCGGCTCCCGTCCGGCTGCCCGTTCCACCCGCGCTGCGCGTATGCGCGCGAGCGTTGCGTCCAGGACGTGCCGGAGCCGGCTCCCGTCCGTGAGCAGACCGTGGAATGTCACTTCCCTGTCGGAGCTCCACCCTCGTGAGCGCGACGGACGTGGCGGTGACGGCCTCGGAGCCCGCGCGGGAGCGTGAGCCGCTGGTCGTGGTGGAGGGGTTGAGCCGACACTTCCGGCTGGGCGGGCCGCGCTCACGGCGGGTGGTGAAGGCCGTGGACGACGTCTCGCTGGTGCTGAACCGGGGCGAGACGGTCGGGCTCGTAGGCGAATCGGGATCGGGCAAGTCGACGCTGGCGCGGCTTCTCTTGCGGCTGGACGAGCCGACCGCGGGAACCGTGCGCTTCGAGTCGACCGATCTCTACCAGGTGGGCTCGCGCGAGCTGCGCCGGTTGCGGCGCGAGATGCAGATCGTCTTCCAGGATCCATACGCCTCGTTGAACAAGCGCAAGACCGTCGAGCAGGCGATCTCGTTTCCGCTGCTGGTGCACGACCGCTCGCTCTCGAGGAAGCAGCGGCGGCTGCGCGTGGCGGAGCTGCTCGAGCTGGTCGGTCTGCGGCCGGAGCACGCGACGGCGTATCCGCGCCAGCTCTCCGGCGGCCAGTGCCAGCGGGTCAGCATCGCCCGCGCGCTGGCGCTCAACCCGAAGCTGGTCGTCCTCGACGAGGCCGTCTCCTCGGTCGACGTGTCGATCCAGGCGCAGATCCTCAACCTGCTTCGCGACCTGCAGGACCGGCTCGACCTGACCTATCTCTTCGTCACTCACGACCTCGGCGTCGTCCGCTACATGGCCGACACGATCGCGGTCATGTACCTGGGCCGGATCGTGGAGCAGGGTCCCCGCGATGCCCTGTTCGCCGACCCGAAACACCCCTACACCCACGCGCTGCTGGCCTCGATCCCACCCGCCCCGGGCGATGCGCCCCGTCAGCAGATCAGCCTGCGCGAGGCGCTCGCCTCGGACGAGCTTCCGAGCGGCTGCCGCTTCCACCCTCGCTGCCCCCTCGGCGAGCGCGAGCGCTGCCAGACCGTCGACCCCGCCCTCGAGCCGGTCGCCGAGGGTCACACGGCCGCCTGCCACTTCCCCCAGTCGGCGGTGAGCCTGCTCGCGGAGGCGGCGCGGGAGAAGCCATGAGTGCAGTCCGCCGCTGGGACGCGCTCACGCGTGACGAGATCCGTGCGGTCGCGTCCGATGCCCTCCTCGTGCTGCCGGTCGGCTCGACCGAGCAGCACGGCCCGCATCTCGCGACGGCAACCGACGCGCTGATCGCCCAGACGATCGCGGAGCGAGCAGCCGAGGCGGCCGCGCGGCCGGAGACGATCCTGCTCGCGCCGACTCTCGCCTTCGGCGCGTCGCACCACCACCTCCCGTTCGGGGGCACGCTCTCTCTGGCTACCTCGACGTTCCAGCTCGTCCTCCGCGATCTGCTCGCCTCGGCGGCGTCGGCGGGTATCAAGCGCGTGTTCGTGCTCAATGCGCACGGCGGCAACTCGGCTGCCTGCGCGATCGCCGTCGCCGAAGCGTCGCGCGAGCTCGGCCTCGTCGCCGCGACCGCGATGCCGTCGGATCTCGTCGAACCGGGCGCGATCGAGGGGCCCGGTGCAAGGCCACGCCGGGAGCTTCGAGACGTCGCTCCTGCTCGCGCTCGACCCCGACCGCGTCAGGCCCGACCTCACGAGACCGTCGCCCGGCGACGCCCGGAGACGCGTCCCCGGGCCTCTTCATCAGTGAGCCCGGCCGCTGGCAGGAGCTGGACGGCTTCACCGATCACCCCGAGGAGGGTTCGCGCGAGCGAGGCGCGCGGGCGGTCGCGGCCTGCGTCGCGGCCGTCGCCGCCGCGTTCGAGCAGCTCGCCGACACCGGTGCCTGACATGAGCGGGCCGACGATCGCGGCCGTCGAGACGACGACAGTCACCGGCCGTGCGAAAGCCGCGCTCAAGGTGCGAGGGGCGCGCGTCGTCCACGACGCGTCCACGTTCACGCTGGTCAGGATCGTCACCGACGAGGGCGCGGAGGGCTTCGGGGAGGTGAGCGCGACGGCCGCGTGGAGCGGCGAGGACGCGATCACGGCCACTCATTTCGTGCGCGACGTGCTGGCTCCGGTGCTCGTCGGGCAGGCAACTCTCGCCGATCGAGGCGCACGCGACCGAGTTCGACCGCATTCTGCGCGGGAACTGGTTCACGAAGGCCGGCGTCAGCACGGCTCTCTGGGACGCGCTCGGGCGGACGCGCGGTGTCGGCGTCGCCGAGCTGCTCGGCGGCCCGCACCGGCGTGAGGTGCCGGTGAAGATCTCCCTCAGCGGCGACGGCGACGACCTGCGCGCGGGCTACGAGACGGCCGTCGGGCTCGGTTTCCGCTCCTTCAAGGTCAAGGTCGGGCGCGACCCCGACGCCGACGTGGCCCGGATCGCGCTCGCCCGCGAGCTGGCGGGCGACGACGCGCTCGTGGGCGCCGACGCGAACGGCGGCTGGCCGCTGGATGTCGCGCTCGCGACGGTGCCGCGTCTGGCCGACTCCGGGATCGCCTTCATCGAGCAACCCGTCCGGGCGGAAGACCTCGAGGGCCTGCGCGAGGTGCGGGCGCTCGGCGTCCCCCTGATCGCGGACGAGTCGGTCTACTCGCAGGCGGACGTGCTCCGCATCGGCCGGCTCGGGCGCGGCGGACGTCGTCAGCCTGTACGTCGGCAAGAGTGCCGGGCTGGAGCGCGCCGTCGAGTCGGCGCGGCTCGCGAACGAGCTCGGCCTGGACGTGGTGATCGGCGCGAACGGGGAGATGGGGATCGGCGCCGCGGCGCAACTGCACGTCGCCTGTGCGTGCGAGCGGATCAGCGAGATCCCGCACGGGATCATCGGCCACCACTTCTACGAGGAGGACGCGACGCTGGCCGAGCCGCTGGACATCGACGGCGTCGTCGCGCGCCTGCCGGACGGGCCGGGCCTCGGGGTCGAGCCGAGCGCCGAGGTGCGGCGGAGCTTCTCCGCGTGAACGCGGGCGTCCAGGTCTTCCTCTATCCGGAGGAGCTCGACCACGTCGGGCCGGACGAGCTGGCGGCGCAGGTGCTCGCGCTCGGCTGCGACGCGGTCTCGGTCTCGGTCGCCTACCACCGCGGCCGGCGCGTCTTTCCGCGGCACCGGCGGGTCAGCGTGCTCTCCCGCAGCACGCTCTACATCGAGCCGTCGCGAGGCCGGTACGGCACGCTCGTACCGGAGGGAACGCGGTCGGAGCCGCTGTTCCGCTTCCGCGAAGCGTGCGAGCGTGCGGGCCTCCGCTTCCGGGCCTGGGTCGTCGGCCTCCACAACGGCGAGCTCGCTGCCGAGCACCCCGACGCGGCCGCGCAGCTGCTCGACGGCTCCCCGGCGGGCCACAGCCTCTGCCCCTCCTCGCCCGACGCGATCGCAATATGTCGCCGCGCTCGCCGGGGATGTCGCGGCCCAGCTCGCGCCGGAGGCGATCGACCTCGAGGCCGGCTTCTATCCCGCGTGGGATCCCGCGTACACGCTCACGCTCGCGCTCGAGCCGCTCTCGGAGGAGGCGCGGTTGCTCGCGTCACAGTGCTTCTGCGACTCGTGCCGCGCACTCGTCCCGCCCGGCCTGGAAGCCCGTGCCCGCGCGGCAGCCGGCCCGCCGTTCGGCGACGGCGCCGCCGATGACGGGCTCGCGGCCGAGCTAGCGGCGGCACGCGCCGCTGGTGCCGCACGGCTCGTCGAAGCGGTTGCGGCGGCCGTGCACGCCGAGGGCTGCTTTCTCCGCGTGTTCGCGTCCGGCCCGCCCGCGCAGGCGGCGCTGCAGGGCGTCTCGCCCGAGTCGGTCGCCGCCGCCGACGCGCTCCTCTATGGCTGCGGCCCGCTCGCCGGCGACGAGCTGCAGGCCCGCTTCGACGGCCTTCGAGCGCTCGCCGGTCGTTCCGGCACGGTCTCCACGAACTGGACGCCGGAGCGGACCGAGCTCGGCGCAGATGCAGAGCGCCTCGCGGCCGCGGGCGCCGAGGGTCTCGCCCTCTACAACCTCTCGCTCGTCCCCGACGCCGGCCTCGAGGCGTTCCGCGCGGCGGCCACCGCGTTTCGGGCTGCGGTGCCGGCCTGATGGTGCTCGACGGCCACGTGATGCTGGGGATCGGCCGTGACGCCTCGCTCACCGCCGAGGAGCTGCTGGCGACGATGGACCGGCTCGGCATCGACCGAACCCTCGTCTCGCCCGCCGAGGGCTACCTCCCGGTGCGCAATCGCGAGGGGAACGAGCTCACCGCCGCTGCCGCGGCGGCCTCCGGCGGGCGCCTGCTCGCGTACGCGGTCGCGACGCCGTGGCTCGGGGCCGACGCGGTGGAGGAGGTGCGCCGGGCGCGTGAGGGCGGCGCCGTGGCGCTGAAGCTCGACCCGGCGCTCCAGGGCTTCGATCTCCTCGACGGGCAGGCCGAGCCGCTCGTCGCCTTCGCGATCGAGTCCGGCTGGCCCGTGTACGTCCGCACCGGCACGCCGCCGCACGCGCTGCCGCTCCAGGTGGCGTGGCTCGCCGGACGCTTCCCCGAGGGCAGCTTCCTGCTCGGCAAGGCGGGCGCGACCGACTTCTCCCACGACGGGCCGGCGACCCTCGCGGCTGCGGCGAACGTCTATGCCGACAGCGTCTACGTCGAGTGGCCGACGGCGCTCGCAGCGTCGGATCCGAGCGGGACCGGCCGGCGCGTGTTCTTCTCGACAGACGCGCCGTTCGGCGACGCTGCGATCGAGCTCGCGCGTGTCACGGAAGCGCCCTACGACGGCGACACTCGTGACGCGATCCTCGGCGGTACGCTCGGCCGCCTGCTCGGGCTGTGATCGGACTCGGCGGTGGCGACCGCGTCGTCGTCCACTCCTCCCTGCGCGCGAGCGGCCTCGATGCGGACGACGTGATCGAGGAGCTACTCGCGGCGGTCGGCCCCGAGGGTCTCGTCGTGATGCCGACCTTCACCTACGACAACCAGACGTTCGCGCCGGATTCACCCGGTCGCACCGGCGCTCTCTCGGAGGCGTTTCGCCGCCGGCCCGAGGCGGTGCGATCGGCGCACCCGACCTACTCGCTGGCGGCGATCGGAGCGGGTGCCGCCGAGCTGCTCGAGGGACACGAGCGCGTAGGCGCGACGACGGTCGGAAGCCCGCTCGACCGGCTCGCGGCGGCCGGTGGTCTCGTCCTTCTGCTCGGTGTCGGCCACACGTCGAACACGACCGCGCACGTCGGCGAGTTCCACGCGGACGCGCCGTACCTCGACATCCCGTTCGACCCGGACTGGCCGACGCACGGGTACGACCGCTTTCCGGGCTGCAGCCGCGCCTTCGGCGTGCTGGAGGGGCCGCTGCGGGCGCTGGGGGCGATTCGGGACGGCAAGGTGGGTGGTGCGCTCGCGCAACTCGTATCCGGAGCGGCCGTGATCGACGCCACGGTCGCGCTCCTGCACGCCGATCCGGCCTCGCTGCTCTGCACCGACCCCGCCTGCTACCGCTGCTCGCGTGCGAGAGCGCGGCTCAGCTAGGCCGTTCCAGCCCGAGCAGCGGCAACGGATCCCGCTCGATCAGCTCTTCGATCTTGTCGAGCGGCACCGGCGGCAGCGAGGTGCCCGCGATCGGATCGTTCACCCGACGCAGCCCGGCGGCAGTCTCCGCCGGGGTCGCGATCGGGAAGTCCGAGCCGAAGAGGAGCTTGTCCAGCGCGCCCCACTCCGTCGTGAGGCGGAGCGCCTCGTAGAAGCTCCAGGGCCGGTAGAAGAGGGCCGAGACGTCGGCATAGACGTGTGGGTGCTTGCGGATCGTCACGATCGTCTCTCGCTGCCAGGGGTGGCCCATATGCGCCATCACGACGCGCAGCTCGGGAAAGCGGATCGCGATCTCGTCCATCAGCAGCGGGTGCGCATAGCGGAGGGGAGCGTCCTGGACGGGCGAGGCGCCCTGGTGGAAGACGATCGGCAGCCCCTGTCGCTCGGCGAGCCCGTAGACGCGCAGTGCCGCCTCACCGAGCGGGTCGAACGACTGGTAGTTCGGGCCGAGCTTGATCCCATGCAGGCCGAGGTCTGTTCGGGCCCGCTCGAGCTCGTCGAGCGCGCCGTCGACCTCGGGGTGAATCGAGAGGAAGCCGATCCGGCGCGTCGGCTCGGCTGCGACGAAGGCCGCCACGGTGTCGTTCAGCGCCGGGACGACCTCGTCTCGGTTGCGGGCGATCGTGAACGCGACGGACACCTCGACGTCCTCGAACGCAGTCGCGTAGTCGGCCCACGTGGTCGTCGCCGCGACCGGGCGGTCGGGACGCCACTTGTCGTTGACGACCATCTCCTCCGGCGGCACGCGGTCGCGGTGGGTGGGGACGTGCGAGTGGACGTCGATCATGCGGCGAGCAGCCGGCGAGCGTTCGTGACGAGGATCGCCTCGCGTTGCGCGTCGTCGAGATCGAGCTCGCCGAGCTGGCGGACGCGGAGCACCGCGTATCGCTGCAGCGGTTCGGGCCGGAGCCCTGCGTCCGTGCCGAAGAGGAGCCGCTCGATCGGGCAGCGCGCGACGATCGCCCGCATCGCGTAGCCGGGCGTGCCGCACATGCAGAGATGCACATTCGCCGTCGTCAGAACCGCCTCGATCGCCTCCCGCCAGAGGTCGTGCAGGCCGCCGTGCCCGAGCACGATCTGCGTTTCCGGATGGCGGCCTGCGAGAGTCGCAAGCTGGAGCGGGGTCGAGAACGGCGGCGTGCCGTCGTGGAAGAGGATCGGGACGCGGAGCCGCGCCGCCGCCTCGCAGACGCGCTCCAAGCCGCGCTCGTGCGCGGAGAAGCCCTGCAGCCACGGGTGGAGCTTGACGCCGCGCATCCCGTGCTCGCGGACGCAGCGCTCGATCTCCTCGCCGGCGCCGGGATCGCGCGGGTCGACGGTCGCAAAGGCGACCAGCCGGTCGGGCGCGGTAGCGACCCAGGCGGCGAGCGAGTCGTTGGCGGCGGCGCTTGGCCGCAGCAGACCCTCGTAGGTGAAGACGACCGAGACGTCGACGCCGAGCTCGTCCATGGCGAGGAGGTACTCGGGTGCCCCGTACGCGGCTGCAGCCGGTTGATGGACGTGGAAGTCGATCACGCCGGCACCAGGCG
Source organism: uncultured Gaiellaceae bacterium (assembly GCA_963802765.1). Lineage (GTDB taxonomy): Bacteria > Actinomycetota > Thermoleophilia > Gaiellales > Gaiellaceae > Gaiellasilicea. The sequence continues at coordinate 17,470 of CAWDJZ010000013.1, read as the reverse complement.
GGCGAGCCCAGCCGCAGCTGCGATCCGCTCGGCAAGCGCCAGGCTTGCGATCGCCTCGTCGAGGCCGGGGACGGGTGGTCGCCCGGCGCAGTACGCGTCGACGAAGCGCTCGAGCTGAAGCGCGAAGCAGACGTCGGTCTTGTCGCCCGGAGGCTCGAGCGTCTCGGTCGTCCCGTCCGCGAGCTCGACCGTGAGCCGGAACGTCGGCGGGTCGAGTGTCGCCAGCCCGTTGGGGCCGGTGACGACGAACTGGCTGCGAGGCAGCACAGGCGTCAGCCAGACGACCTCGAGCCTGGCGATCGTGCCGTCTGCATACGTGAGGACGCCGCCGTTGACGTTCGCGGTCGCGTAGGCCGGATCGGTACGCAGGCTCCAGCCGGTGACGTCGACTGGCGGCTCGCCGAGCAGGTAGTTGAGCCGGTCGCAGGCGTGGACGCCGTCCGAGACGACCGGCGGGGCGTGCTCGAGCGAGCGGAGCCGCCGCGCGTAACCCTCGGGATCCTGCTCAGGGCGCGCGGGCTCGTCGCAGATCGCAGCCTGGATCAGCAGCGGTCGCCCGAGTGTCCCCGCCGCGATCAGCTCCCGCAGCCGGTCGACGGCGGGGTGGTGGCGGTACGTGAGCCCGATCTGGAGCCGCTCGGCAGCCCCGGCTGCGTCACGGACCTCCGCGGTCTCGGCCACGGAGAGGGCGAGCGGCTTCTCCGCGAGCACCCACTTGCCCGCTTCGAGCGCGGCTCGCACGAGGCCCGCGGTCGCCGACGGCGGCGTCGCGATCACGACCGCATCGACCTCTGGGTCCCCGAGCACGGACGCAGGTTCTGTCGTCGCGCGCACGCCCTTCGGCCCGGCGGCGAGGCGTCCGTCGTCGAGATCGGCGACCGCAACCAGCTCGACGCGGTCGTCGTGGATGAGCGCGGGAACGTGCGCGCGGACGGCGATGTCGCCGAGGCCGATCAGCCCGATTGCGACAGGAGCGGCGCTCACGCGTGCGACCCTAACATGCGATATTGACGCTACTTGATCGTTCAAGAAGCTCGCCCATTTCTCGTCAGGAGCACCGTGGGTGCGCGTCTCGCCGCGCCCGGCCTCGCGCTCGCCTTCGCCGGTGCGGGTGCCGGCTTCCTCGTTCACGGCCTCGTCCCGGGCGTGCCGGTCGTCCTTGTCGCTCTCGCGCTCGGCCTCGTCCTCGCGAACACGACGGGCGTTCCCGCCCAGGCCGGTCCCGGTCTCGCGCTCGCCTCCGGTGCGCTGCTCCGCCTCGGCATCGTCCTGCTCGGCTTCGAGCTCGTCCTCCAGGACATGCTGACGCTCGGTGCGCGCGGGCTCGTCGTGGTGGTGGCGGTCGTCATCGCGACGTTCTTCGGCACCCGCTGGGCCGGGCGGCGACTCGGCGTCAGCCACGGCCAGTCGCTGCTCGTCGCGACGGGCTTCTCGATCTGCGGCGTCTCTGCAATCGCGGCCGCCCGCAGTGTCAGCGACGCGGACGAGGAGGAGGTCACCTACGCGATCGCGCTGGTGACACTCTGCGGCAGCCTCGCGATCGTGCTCCTGCCGGCGCTCAACCGGATCCTCGGGCTGGACGACCACGAGTACGGCGTCTGGGTCGGGGCGAGCGTGCACGACGTCGCCCAGGTGGTCGCGACCTCGTCTGCGGTCGGCGGAGTGGCCGTCGCGACGGCGGTGGTCGTCAAGCTGACGCGCGTCCTCCTCCTCGTCCCCCTCGTCGCCTGGATCGCCTGGACGGAGGGGCGCGGCACGGGCGCCCCTGGTCTCCGGCTCGTGCCGCTGTTCGTACTCGCGTTCGTCGGTGCCGCTGCGCTGCGGAGCGCGGACCTCGTACCTTCCTCCCTGTTGCCGAAGCTGGCGGACGCGAAGACGGCCCTTCTCGCTGTGGCGCTCTTCGCGGTCGGAGCGCGTGTCGAGCTGCGCCGGCTCTTCGCCGTCGGAGGCCGCCCGCTCGTTCTCGGCCTCTCCTCGTGGGTGATCGTCGCAGCCGTCGCATACGCCGGCGTCGTCGTGGTGTGGTCGTGAGCCGGCCGACGATGCGCGACGTGGCAGACGGAGCAGGAGTCTCGCTCCAGACCGTCTCGAACTACGTCAACGGCCGTTTCAACCTGATGTCCGAGGAGACGCGGGAGCGCGTCGGCCATGAGCTCGAGCGGCTCGACTACCGGCCGAACGCGGCCGCGCGGAGCCTGCGGGCAAAGCGGACGATGACACTCGGATTCCTGGTCCTGGACGAGAGTGCCCGCTTCCTCGCCGATCCGATGACCGACATGATCCTGGCCGGCATCGGCGACGTGGCCCGCGACAACGGCTACACGCTGCTGATCCAGGCAGCGCGCCCCGATCCCGACGATGCCGACCGCCTCTTCTCGCCGTTGCTCGAGGAGCGCGTCGACGGCGCCCTCCTGTTCCTCTCCGGCGCACCCTCGATTCGGCGGCGGACGATTCGGCGGATGAGCGAGCTCGGCTTCAGCTTCGTCGTGTTCGAGCAGGCCCCGGCCGGCCTGCCGGTCGTCTCGGTCACCGCGGACAACCGCTCGGGTGCGCGCGAACTGGTCGAGTACCTGCTCGGACGCGGGCACCGGCGGATCGCGTTCATCTCCACACGGACGCCGTGGCCGATGGTCGAAGAGCGGCTGCGCGGCTACCGCGAGGCGCTCGATGCGGCCGGTGTCGCGGCGGCGCCGGAGCTCGAGGTTGCGGAGGGGGTCTGGGACCCGGCGAACGGCTCGCACATGACCGAGGCACTGCTCGCCCTCCCTGAACCACCGACGGCGATCGTGTGCGGGAACGACCTGCTCGCGCTCGGCGCCATGCGTGCCGCCCGGATCCGGGATCTGCGCATTCCCGAAGAGGTCGCGATCGCCGGCTTCAACGACTTCGAGTTCGCGCAGTTCGCCGACCCGCCGTTGACGACGGTGCGTGTTCCGGGCTACGACCTCGGCCGCGTTGCCGCGGAGAGCCTGATCGGCCGGCTCGGCGGCGACGAGCCTCCTGCCGCCGGCGGGCGCCTGACTCTGCCGGTCGAGCTCTGCCTTCGAGGCTCGGCGTGAGGGAAGCCGGCGCCGGGTGCTGATCCTCGGCGGCTTTCTGGTGGCGGCAGCGGCCCTGCTTGCCGGTGCTTCGGGATTCGGCTTCGGGATCGTCGCGACGCCGGCGCTCCTGCTCGCAGGCTTTTCGCTGCCGTTCGTCGTCACCGTGAACTTGCTGATCGCGCTCGTGACACGCGTATCGGTCGCGTGGCGGTTGCGACATGCGATGAACCGACGTCGTGTCGTTCTCCTCGTGCTCGGTGCGATTCCCGGGCTCTGGGTGGGATCGTGGACTCTCGGGGCGATCGACGAACGCACCCTGAAGCTCGCCGTCGGCATCATCGTCGCGCTTGCGGCGGCCGCCCTCGCGTGGCCGGGGCGGCGCCCACCGGTGCGGCGCGTTCGCGGCCTCAGCCCAGCTGCGGGCTTCCTCGGCGGCCTGCTGGGGACGACGACGTCCTTGATCGGCGTGCCACCCGCCCTGCTGCTGACGCGGTCGAGGCCGGCAGCCGCGAGCCTGTTCGCGGATCTCTCGGGGTACTTCATCGCCACGTCGGCGATCGCGCTTGTCGTGCTCGCCGCCGAAGGTCAGTTCAGCACGAGCGCTGCGCGCACCTTCGTGTGGTGGTTGCCGGGTGTTCTCCTGGCGAACGCGATCGGCGTGACGGTCGGGCTTCGGCTGCCGGCGCCCCAGGTTCGACGGCTCACGCTCGGGGTCGCGTTCGCAGCCGGAGTGGTGACGGCCGCCACCGCCTGAACCTGCTCTGGCAGCGGCCTGCTAGCTCAGGAGTGAACGGACGACCGCGCCGACGATCCCGGTGAGCACCACACCCGCGAGCGCCAGCCAGCGCCAGCCCGGGAGAAGGCCGAGCCAGCTGTCGTCGAGATCGAAGAGCCGCTCCGTCTTCGGCCCGGGATCGCGGATCACCCCGCGGCCGCCGGGCTTTGCCTGCCAGCGACTCCGCACAAGCCGCGCTGCGCCGGTCGTGCGAGTCGGGCGCCCGCAGGGCGAGGGCTGGTTCGTCATCAATGCGCGCGAAGCGGCCTGGCGCCACGGCGAGGACCGGCCGGCGCCTGCGACTTCGAGGGCGACCCCGAGTTCTCCCAGATCGGGATCCACCTCTCCGTCCTCGAGCCCGGCCAGGCGATGGCGATGTACCACTGGGAGGCCGACCAGGAGGACTTCCTCGTCATCGCGGGCGAGGCGCTCCTGATCGTCGAGGGCCAGGAGCGCCCTTTGCGGGCCTGGGACTTCGTCCACTGCCCGCCCGAGGCGAAGCACACGATCGTGGGCGCCGGCAACGGGCCGAGCGTCGTGCTCGCGATCGGGGCGCGCGACCGGTCGACCGGTCCGGCCTGGGGCGGCTACACCGTCGACGAGGCCGCGCTCCGACACGGCGCAGGCGTCGAGGAGGAAACGACGGACGCGAGACAGGCATACGCGCGCTTCGCACAGCGCACGCCGGCCCCGTACCGCGACGACTGGCTGCCCGACCTCTGACGTCCGGCGTCAGTCACTGTCACCAGGCCGTTGGGGCGTACGCTGACAGCGTGGTCACGATCGACGACGTCCGCGCAGTCGCGAGCACGCTGCCCCGGTCGTACGAGGTGTTCGTCCGCGGGCGCGTCAAGTTCCGCGTCGGCCAGATCGTCTACCTCGCCTTCTCGCGCGACGAGACGCTGATGGGGTTCGCGTTCCCGAAGGAGGAGCGGAACGCGCTGATCGAGACCGAGCCGCACAAGTTCATGCTCCCGCGGGAGTCCGACCTCCGGTTTCACTGGGTGGTCGTGAGGCTGGCCGAGCTCGACGCGGCGGAGCTGCGCGATCTCGTGATCGACGCCTGGGCGATGGTCGTCCCGAAGAGCGTCTCGGCCCCGTACGTGGTGCACGAGTAAGCCGCTCAGACGACTCGCCGGCCGAGAGTCGTCGCCGCTCTCTGTGCGGTTCGCGGGCTAGGAAGAGCTGCGAGGAGCGTCGGCGAGGTCTCGTCGGCGCCACGCCGCATCGTAGGAGAAGATGCGCGGATGTACGTCAGCATCACGCGTTGCGACACGAGCGAGTCGGCCGACGAGGCCGGCCCCTCTCGTCGGCGAGGAGATGGACGGCTGGCTGCGCGCGCTCGAGGGTTACCGCGGCCTGATGGTGGTCACGCGCGGGGACGAGACGCTCGGGCTCGCGTTCTGGGACAACGAGGAGCTCGCCGAGCGGCACGCCGAGCTACGCAAGGAGTTCCGGGAGCGGATGCTCACGCTTGCCGACGTTCGGATCCTCGGCGTCGACGGCTACGACGTGGCCTTCTCGCGGGTCGAGCTGACCTAGCAGGCACACCTGTCGGTCGCCTAGCCGGCGGCGGAGAGGATCATGCCGGCGGCGACGGTGTCGTTCGACGACTCGTCGATCAGGATGAAGGCCCCGGTGCTGCGGTTGTCGGCATACGCGTCGACCGCGAGCGGCTCCGACAGACGCAGCCGCACGCGGGCGATGTCGTTCAGCTCGAGGCGCTCGGGCGCCGGCCGGTCCTCGAGCGTGTGGATGTCGACCACCGAGGCGAGCTCGTCCACGATCGCGCGGACGGTCCGGGTCGTGTGCTTGATCGCGAGCTTCGTGCGCGGCTCGAGCGGGCGCTCGGCCATCCAGCAGACGGTCGCCTCGAGCTCGCGCGCGACGGTCGGGGCCTGCTCCGGGTCCGCGAGCAGGTCGCCGCGCGAGACGTCGAGGTCGTCGGCGAGCCGCACCGTCACGGACATGCCTGGTACGGCCACGTCGAGCGGGCCGTCCGCCGTCTCGACCGACGCGACCGTCGAGCGGCGGCCGGACGGGAGGACGACGACCTCGTCGCCGGCCCGCCAGACGCCGCCGGAGACCTGTCCCGCGTAGCCGCGGAAGTCGTGGTGCTCGTCCGAGATCGGCCGGATCACCCACTGGACGGGGTAGCGGCGATGCTCGAGGTCGCGATCACCCGCGATCTCGACGGTCTCCAGGTGCTCCAGCAGTGTCGGCCCCTCGTACCAGGGCATGCCCTCCCCGCGCTCGACGACGTTGTCGCCGCGCAAGGCCGACATCGGGATCACCTGCACGTCGCGGAGGCCGAGCCGCTCGCTCGTCTCGGCCAGCTCCGACTCGATCTCCCGGAAGCGCTCTTCCGAGAAGCCGGCGAGGTCCATCTTGTTGACGGCGACGGCGACGTGCGGGATGCCGAGGATCGCAGCGATGTAGGCGTGGCGCCGCGTCTGCTCGATCACGCCCTTGCGCGCGTCGACGAGGATGATCGCGACGTCCGCGGTCGACGCGCCGGTGACCATGTTGCGCGTGTACTGGACGTGGCCGGGCGCGTCGGCGAGCTGGAAGCGGCGGCGCGGCGTCACGAACGAGCGGTAGGCGACGTCGATCGTGATCCCCTGCTCGCGCTCGGCACGCAGGCCGTCCGTGAGCAGGGCGAGGTTGACGTAGCCGTCGCCGCGGCGCTTCGAGGTCTCCTCGATGTGCTCGAGCTGGTCGGCGAGGATCTGCTTCGTGTCGTAGAGCAGGCGCCCGATCAGCGTCGACTTGCCGTCGTCGACCGAGCCCGCCGTGACGAGGCGGACGAGCTCCGTGGCCATCAGGGACTCAGAAGTAGCCAACGCGCTTCCTGTCCTCCATCGCGGCCTCGCTGGCGCGGTCGTCGGCGCGGGTCTCGCCGCGCTCGGTGATGCGCGTCGCCGCGATCTCGGCCACGACCTGCTCGAGCGTCTTCGCGTCCGACGCGACCGCCCCGGTGCAGCTCATGTCGCCGACGGTGCGGAAGCGCACCGAGGCCGAGAACGGCTCCTCGCCGTCCACCCGCTCGACGAACTGGCTGACCGCGTAGAGCATCCCGTCGCGCTTGAAGACTTCGCGCTCGTGGGCGAAGTAGATCGACGGCAGCTCGAGCTCCTCGCGGGCGATGTACTGCCAGACGTCGAGCTCGGTCCAGTTCGAGATCGGGAAGACGCGCACGTGCTCACCGCGGCGGACGCGCGCGTTGTAGAGGTTCCACAGCTCGGGGCGCTGGGCGCGCGGGTTCCACTGGCCGAAGTCGTCGCGGAAGCTGAAGATCCGCTCCTTCGCGCGGGCACGCTCCTCGTCGCGGCGGGCGCCGCCGATCGCGGCGTCGAAGCGATGCTCCTCGATCGCGTCCAGCAACGTCACCGTCTGGAGCTGGTTGCGCGACGCGCGGGGGCCCGTCTCCTCGACCACTCGTCCCTTGTCGATCGACTCCTGCACCGAGGCGACGAGCAGCGTCTCGCCGAGCTCCTCGACGCGTCGGTCGCGAAACTCGATCACCTCCGGGAAGTTGTGACCGGTGTCGACGTGCATGACCGGGAACGGGAACTTGCCGGGGCGGAACGCCTTCTCGGCGAGCCGAAGCAGGACGATCGAATCCTTCCCTCCGGAGAAGAGGAGGACCGGCCGCTCGAGCTCGGCGGCGAGCTCGCGCATGATGTGAATCGCCTCCGCCTCGAGCTCGTCGAGGTGGGAGAGGTGGACCGGCGCGGAGATCACTCGTGCAGGCCGCACTCGGTCCGGTCGCTCCCGGCCCAGCGGCCCTCGCGGCCGTCCCCGGGGATCGTCGAGTGGGTGTCGCCGATGGATGCGTAGCCGCGGTCGTGCAAGGCGTTGTAAGGGAGCCCGCGCTGCCGGATGTAGGTCCAGCAGTCGTCGTCGCTCCAGTCCGCGAGCGGGCTCGCCTTCCACAGCTCGTGCGCGGCGTCCCAGGCGAGTTTCGGCGTGTTCGCGCGTGTCGGCGACTGGTCGCGGCGGACGCCGGTGATCCAGCAGTCGAGGTCTCCGAGCGCGCGATGGAGCGGCTCGACCTTGGCGACCGCGAGGTAGAGGTCGGGCTTTCGCTCCCAGAGCTTCTCGCCGTGAGTCGCCGTGAGCTCCTCGGCGCTCGGTCCCTCGAACACCTCGACCTTCGTGTCGTACCGCTGTTCGACCTCGCGCCAGAGCTCGTACGTCTCCGGGAAGAGGTAGTGGGTGTCGATCGCGAAGACGCGCGCCTTCGGCTCGATGCGGAAGAGCATGTCGAGCAGCACGCTCTCCTCCTTCTGGAACGAGCAAGCAAGCGAGACGCGGTCGCCGAACCGCTCGACCATCGCGGCGACCAGATCCTGCGCCGAGAGCTGCTCCGAGCGGGCGGCAAGGGCGGCGACGTCGTCGTGAGAAGCCGTCGTCATCGGGTCGGATCGTACCAGCGCACGCCGTGTTCGTATAACTGCTACTAATCTCAGGAATAAAGTCTACGGGATTGGTGGAGAAGACCTATGCGCTCACTCGTCTGCTCGTTCCTCCTCGCCGGACTCGTCCTCGCGGGCTGCGGCGGCTCTTCGTCCGAAGGCTCGGCGCCCGAGGGCGCGAGCGGTGGCACCGTCCGCCTCGTCGCCTACTCGACGCCCCGCGAGGCGTACGCGAAGCTGATCGACGCCTTCAAGGCCGGCCGGGGTGAGGCCGTCGAGTTCGACCAGTCGTACGGCAGCTCGGGCGAGCAGAGCCGCGCCGTCGAGGCCGGGCTCGCCGCCGACGTGGTCGCGTTCTCGCTCGAGCCCGACATGACGCGGCTCGTCGACGCGGGCGTCGTGGACGCCGACTGGAAGGCGGGCGAGCACAAGGGCATGGTCACCGACTCCGTCGTCGTCTTCATCGTCCGCGAGGACAACCCGAAGGGGATCCGCGGCTGGGACGACCTGCTGCAGGAGGGCGTCGAGGTCGTGACGCCGAATCCCTTCACGTCCGGCGGAGCCCGCTGGAACGTGATGGCCGGCTACGGCGCGCAGCTCGAGCAGGGCAAGAGCGAGGAGGAGGCGCGCGAGTACCTGCGCAAGCTCTTCGCCAACGTGGTCGTCCAGGACAAGAGCGCCCGCGAGTCCCTCACGACTTTCGCCGCCGGCAAGGGCGACGTCCTGCTCGCGTACGAGAACGAGGCGATCTTCGCCCAGCGCCAGGGCCAGCCGTTCGACTACGTCGTCCCCGACGAGACGATCCTGATCGAGAACCCGGTCGCGGCGACGAACGACGCCTCGCAGGCGGGCCGCGACTTCGTCGAGTTCCTGCTCACGGACGAAGCGCAGAAGATCTTCGGCGGCGAGGGGTACCGGCCGGTTGTCGAAGACGGTGCTCGAGACGTTCGACTATCCGACGCCGGCGAGCCTCTTCACGATCCAGGACGTCGGCGGCTGGGAGAGCGTGCAGAGCGAGTTCTTCGACCGGGAGACCGGCTTCATGGCCGAGGTCCAGCGCGAGCTCGGCGAGCCGACCGACTAGAGACTGCGCGAGCTCGGCGACGGCTGCGGCGGCAGCGGGCAGGAGACGAACCTCCTGCCCGTGAGCCGGTAGCCGAGCTTGTACGCCTCGCAGCCGACGCACAGCCCGGTTGCAGCAGCGAGAAGCGCGAGCGCGGCGACCAGCGCTCCGAGGAGTGTTCCGAGGACGTCCGCACCTGCGACGAAGGCGAGGCTCGCGGCGGTGAGGAAGACGACGCCGACCATGTTGGCGAACCGCGGCGGCCGAGCGTCCTCGAGCGGCCCCTCCCCGAACCGCGGCTGCACGAGCTCGAAGTAGGCGAGGCAGGGCAGGCAGTAGCGACGGCCCAGGGTCAGCCCGACGACGAGCTGCGCCGCCAGGAGGGCGAGGAGCCACCACGGACCCGTCGTGACCGCGAGCAGCGACAGGAGGCCCACGACCGCCTGGTTGAAGCGGGGCGCCCGCGCGTCGATCACCGTCGTATCGCGATAAGGGTCGGCAATACGTCGCATGCGCTGACGGTAGCCGAGCGGCTCGGGGCTGCGCGGCGAGCGCACCGCGACGGCTCCGGGACGTGCAAGCGGCGTCACTAGAATCACCACGCTTTGGCCCGGATCGCCTCGACCGTGCTCGTGGTTGCGCTCCTCGCGGCCACCGCCGCGGCATTCGTCCTCACTCAGGGTCTGAAGTCGCAGCCGAGCCCGATCCGGGGCACCAAGGTCGCCGACGTCTTCTCGCCTGTGTGCGCGTGTGACACGGAGACGGCCGCGATTTCGTTCCGGCTGCGCGAGGGCGACCGGCTCGATGTCGGGATCGTGGACGGCTCCGACAACGTCGTGCGGACGATCGAGCGTGGGCGGAGATACCCGGCCGGGCCTGTCGAGCTCCAGTGGGACGGTCGCGACGACTCCGGTGAGGTTCTGCCCGAGGGCAGCTACCGGCCTCGGATCCGCCTCCGTGAGGAGCGGCAGACGATCGTGCTGCCGAATCCGATCCGGATCGATGTCACGCCGCCGGCGGTCACCGCCGCCGTCGCCCGGCCGCTCGTGATCTCACCCGACGGCGACAGGCGCCGCGACAGCGTCGGCGTCCGCTACGAGCTCGACGAGCGGGCCAGAGCATTGCTCTACGTCGACGGGATCAAGCGTGTCGAGACCCGGTTCCCGCGCGACCGCGATTCACTCAGGTGGTACGGGCGCATCGACGGCGAGCCGGTCGACCAGGGGGCATACGCGCTCGCACTGCGCCCGCGCGACCCGGCCGGCAACATCGGCGACGCGGTCCGGTTCCCGACGCTCGTCGTCCGCTACGTCGCGCTCGGCCGCGACCGGATCGACGCCGTCGCGGGAGCCCGTTTCCCGATCCGGGTCTCGTCCGATGCGCGGAGGGTGCGCTGGACGCTGGGCAGGCGCAGCGGCGTCGCTGCTCCCGGCACTCTGCGGATCCGCGCGCCGCTGCAGAAGGGGCGCTACACGCTGACGGTTACCGCGAACGGTCACGCCGCCCGCGCAGCTGTGTTCGTGCGGGAGCCCGTGCGTTGACCGAGCTCGCCCGCCTCGCCGGCCCGGTCGCGTGCGCCGGCCTCGCGCTGCTCTTTCTCGCGACGCGGCGCGACCTCCGGCTCGCCGGACTCGTCGCCTGGGCGCTCGGCTCGGCCGTTCTCGGGCTCTACCTCGCGCCGGCGGGGCGCGAGGTCGAGCTCGCCGCTGCGGGGGTCGTCGGGCTCGCGCTCGCCGTCGGCGGCGCGGCGGTACTGCTCCGCTGGCCCTGGGCGCTCGCTTTCGCGACCCTCGCCTGCATCCCGATTCGCGTCCCGGTCGACGTCGGTGCCGAGGACGCCAACCTGCTGCTGCCGCTCTACTTCGTGGTCGCGTCGTTCGCACTGGCCCTCGGCTGGCGCCTGCTGCGAGGCGACGAGCGAACGCGCGAGCTCGGGCCGCTCGCGATCCCGCTCGCCGCCGTCGTCGCCTGGACCGGTCTCGCGCTCCTCTGGACCGACGATGTCCGCGAAGGGTCGATCTTCCTCGCCGCGTTCGTGCTTCCGTTCGGGTTGCTCGCGATCGGCTTCGCCCGGCTGCCGTGGCGCCGGCGCATGGTGGTCTGGCTCTACGCCGCGCTCGCGGCAACGGCGCTCGCCTACGCCGCCGTCGGTCTCTACCAGTGGGCGACGCGCGAGGTCTTCTGGAACCCGAAGCTGATCGTGGACAACGCCTACGCCCCGTTCTTCCGCGTCAACTCCGTCTTCTGGGATCCGTCGATCTACGGCCGCTATCTCGTCGTCGCGATTCTCGCGACGCTCGCATTGCTGCTGCTCGGCCTCCGGGGCGGACTGGCCGCGGCCGCGATCGCGGCGATCGCTGCGACCTGGGCCGGCCTGCTCTTCTCGTTCTCGCAATCGAGCTTCGTCGCACTGATCGCGGGCACGCTTGCGATCGCCACCCTTGTGTGGCGATGGCGCGCCGCTGCGACTCTCGGGCTGCTCGCCGTCGTGCTGGTCTCGGTCGGCTTCGCCACGCCGCAGGTCCGCAACCGGCTGCTCGAGGAGTCGAAGGCCGGCCTGGACGCCGCCTCGAGCGGGCGGGCGGGCCTGGTCTCGAACGGGCTCCGAATCGCGGCAGATCACCCTGTCGCGGGGGTCGGCACCGGCAGCTTCAAGCGGGCCTTCGCCGACCGGACGGGGCTGCCCGGCCGCGAGCCGAAGCGGGCGGCGTCGCATTCGACCCCGGTGACGGTTGCCGCCGAGACCGGCCTGCCGGGGCTGGCGCTCCTGGCCTGGCTGGGTGCGGCCGCGCTCTGGGCCGCGTTCCGAGTCCGTAGCCGGTCGGATGCGGGTCGCCTCGGGGTCGTCGCGGGCCTTACGCTTGGCGCGATCGCCGTGCACAGCCTCTTCTACAACGCGCTCTTCGAGGATCCGACCATGTGGGCCCTGCTCGGCCTGGTGGCGCTGGCTGTCGCTCAGCGTGCTCGTGAGGTAGAGCCGGCCCTGTGATCGAAACGTGGAAGCGCGTGCTCGTGCTCGCGCCGCATACCGACGACGGTGAGTTCGGCTGCGGCGGCACGATGGCGCGCCTCGTCGAGGCCGGGGTCGAGGTGCACTACCACGCCTTCTCGATCGCCACCCGCTCGCTTCCCCCCGGCTTCCCGCCGGACACGCTCGCACGCGAGGTTCGCGACGCGACCGGCGAGCTCGGGATCGCCGAAGCGCAGCTCGCGGTGCACGACTTCGACGTCCGCACGTTCCCGGAGCGACGTCAGGACATCCTCGAGCTGCTCGTACGGCTGTGGGACGAGCTGAAGCCGGACGCGGTCTTCCAGCCCTCCCACCACGACGTGCACCAGGACCACCAGACGATCGCCCAGGAAGGCCTCCGCGCCTTCAAGCGGACGACCGTGCTCGGCTACGAGATCCCGTGGAACAACTTCGACTTCGCCTACGGCGCGTACATCGCGCTCGAGCAGCGGCACGTCGAGCGCAAGGTCGCCGCGCTCGAGCGGTACGCCTCACAGCAGCATCGGCGCTACGCCAACCCCGAGTACGTCTGGAACCTCGCCCGCGTGCACGGCATCAACGTGAACCGTGAGTTCGCGGAGTGCTTCCAGGTCTACCGAATCGTCGCGTGAGGAGGAGGAATGTCCACTCGACCGTTATTCCCGCAACGGCCCACGCACCACGCGTTACGATCGCGGCTCGCGATGAGCCGATTGAGGCGCCATCGCGCAGCGGAAGGCTGGGGGTACCGAGCCGAAGCTGCCGAAGCGTGGTGGGAGAAAAATGGCCCGCTCTGCCGAACACGCCAGGACCGCTCTCTCCGCTTTGCAGCACATCTACAAGGCAACGGAGGATACGCGCGGTTTGCTGCGCGTGGCGAAGCGCGCGACCGAATTGAACCCGAACGATCTCGTGGCCGCGAACAACTGCGCCAGCCTCGGCCTTCTTCTCAATGGCGACAGCACCGCGCGTCGCCTCGCGCTTCGTCTCCACACCGAGCATCCCGAGAACCGCGCCTTCGCCGCCACTTACGCCTTCGCCCTGCACACGGAAGGCGAGTGCGCGGAAGCGCTTCAGCTCATGGAAAGCTTCAAAACGGAAGAGCTGCGCGTCCCGACGCTTGCTGCCTATTACGTCGTGTTTCTCGTCGAGAATGGAAAGTTCGAGCGCGCGCGTGAGTTTCTTCCCTTCGCGGAACGCGCCGTCCTTCTTCCGGAAGAGAAGCAGCTCCTGACCGCGGCCGCGCGTCGGTTGCCTCCCAGCGGAAACGAACTCGCAAAGATGTGACTCACGCTTCGCGCAACTGCGGATCCTGTCACCTCGCGACCTCCTTTGAGACTTGATACAAATTGTGGTTTTTGATTCGCGATATGACGGTAAAAACCTTCGCTATTCGATTTCGGCGCTCAGCTCACATCGGCATGCGATTAGCTGATCTCAACGTGGGTTCCGCTGACCTGAATCATGCCATCCATTACACACCTGCAGGTCAGACGAGAGCCACCAGATCACGACACCGCACAGACTTCGCAAGCGCATGAAACGATTCTTTCCCGCTTGAAAGCAGCCCGTTTGAAGGTGCGGAACATTTTGCGCTGGCGGCGCGGGCGACAAATGACGCGATTCGGGATTGGGATGTAACCACCGGCGCGCTGGAGTGGCCGCAGGGGCTGGAATCGCTCCTCGGGTACGAATCGTCGGCGGTCCCGGCGGAGATCGGCTTCTGGCAGAAGCACCTCCACCCTGAAGATCGCGCCCACACCGCGCAGAGCATCCGCGAGGCGGTGGCGCGCGCGGAACATTGGAGCGGCGAATACCGTTTCCGGCACGCCGACGGGCGCTATCTGCATTTGCTCGAGCGCGCCGCCATCGTGCGCGATCCCGCCGGTCGAGCGGAGCGGTTTGTCGGCTCGCTCATGGACATCACCGCGCGGAAGCAATTGCAGGATCAGCTTTGCCGCTCGCAGAAGATGGAAGCGTTCGGCCAGCTCGCCGGCGGGGTGGCGCACGACTTTAATAACTTCCTCACCGCGATCCTCGGCTACAGCGACCTCCTGCTCGAAGATCTCGGGCCGAAGGGACAGACCTCCAGCCACATCCGCGAGATCCGGAGCGCCGCGGGCCGCGCCTCCGCCCTGACCAGTCAACTACTCGCTTTCAGCCGCAAACACCCGCTTGATCCGCGGGTAATCGACGTCAATGCGCTCATCACCAATCTCGAGCGTTCCCTGCTGCGGCTCGTCGGCGAACACATCGCCATCGAATGCGACCTGCTTCGCTCGCCCGACGGCGCGCACGTCCGATTCGACCCCGGCCAGATGACGCAGATCATTGTTAATCTGGTCGTGAATGCACGCGATGCGATCCCACACAGCGGCCGCGTCACCATCGCCACCGGCATGCTTCGCATCAGCGATTCACAGCCGCACGCCTGTTCCGATCAGATCGCGCCCGGCGAATACGTCTCCATCAGCGTGACCGACAACGGCGCCGGCATGACGGACGAGGTCAAGACGCACCTGTTTGAACCCTTCTTCACCACCAAACACGATGAGCGGCGCAGCGGCCTCGGACTGGCGACCAGCTACGGCATCGTGCAGCAAAGCGGTGGCCAGCTCTGCATCGAGAGCGAACTGGGCCGCGGCACCACCGCCACAATTTACCTGCCAAAGCTCGCGGCCCCCGCCCCGGCGCCATACAAGAAACCGGGCGCGCGCAAGCTACCTGCCGGCACGGAAACAATCCTCGTGCTCGAAGATGATGTCAGTGTCCGCCACATTTCCGTGCGGACCCTGCGTTCGCTGGGCTATCACGTCCTGGAAGCGGCCCGCGGCGATGACGCCCAGCGCCTGCTCGAAGCGGAGAATGGCCGCCGGTTGCACCTCCTCCTGACCGATGTCGTAATGCCACAGATGAGCGGTCGGCATTTCGCCGATTGGCTGCGCCAGACGAGTCCCGCCACCCAGGTCATTTTTATCTCCGGCTACCTCGATGCTTCACTCCAGATCGAGGGCGGCGCGACCGGCATGTTCTTCCTGCCGAAACCGTTCGATGCCGAGCAGCTCGCGGTCAAAGTCCGCGAGGTGCTCGACCGCAAAGTTGATGAATGACGGTTGTTGGTGGATGAAAGCAGGATGGACGGCGGCGGCTCCACCCTAACGATCGACCAACAACCTGCAGTCTCCCCCGTCTCCTTCGCGGACGTGGAGGCGGCGCGAGAACGCATCAAAGGGGCGGTTTACTACTCCCCCTGCCCGCAATCCATCCCGCTGAGCGAGCTCACCGGCATGGAGATTTATTGCAAACTCGACAACCTCCAGCGCACCGGCAGCTTTAAGGAGCGCGGTGCACGCAACGCCCTCGCGCAGCTCCCGCCCGAGCAACAGAAGCGCGGAGTCATTGCCGCCTCCGCCGGCAATCACGCCCAGGCGCTCGCGTATCAGGGCAAACTGCTCGGCATTCCCGCCACCGTCGTGATGCCGCGTTTCGCGCCGCTGATCAAAGTGAGCAATTGCCAGAAGCTGGGCGCCACCGTCGTCATGCACGGGAAGGATTTTGGCGAGGCCAAAGCCTACGCGCACGAATTGGCCAAGGAGCGGGGGCTGGCCTATATCGATGGCTACGATGATCCGGCGATCATTGCCGGGCAGGGCACGATGGGCCTCGAAATCGTCGAGCAGGTGCCGGATCTCGACGCCGTGGTGGTGCCGGTCGGCGGCGGCGGTTTGCTGGCCGGTGTGGCGCTCGCGGTGAAAACGCTCCGGCCACACGCGAAGGTCATCGCCGTCGAAGCGGAAAACGTGGCGAGCTTTTCCGCCGCGCTCCGGGAAGGGCAGCCGACGCGGATCAACACGCAGGCGACCCTCGCGGACGGCCTCGCCATTCCGACCGTCGGCTCGAACGCCTTTGCCGTCGCCCGGGACCGGGTCGACCGCTGCGTAACCGTCTCGGAGGAACAGATCGCCGTCAGCATCCTGCGCATTGTCGAACTGGAGAAAGGCGTCGTCGAAGGCGCCGCCGCCACTCCCCTCGCCGCCTGTCTCTCCGGTCAACTCCCCGAGCTCGCCGGCAAGAAAGTCGTGATCCTCCTTTGCGGCGGCAATATCGACCCGAACGTCCTCAGCCGCGTCGTCGAGCGCGGCCTCGTCTCCGATGGCCGCCTCTCCCGCTTCAGCGCCGTCATCAGCGACCGCCCGGGCGGCCTCGCCGACCTGACGGCGCAAATCGCGTCCGCCGGCGCCAGCATCAAGCAAGTCGTCCACGACCGCGCCTTCGCCGGCTCCGATGTCTCCGCCGTGCACGTCCTCTGCACCGTCGAAACGCGCGACCACCAGCACCTCGCGGAAGTGCGCGATTACCTGAAGAGCAACGGCGTCGAAACCTTCGGCTCGTAAGGGGCTTCCGCGGCCAGCTTCCATGACGGCTCCGGATTCGAGCGCTGCGCAGAAATCGAATGCGCCTGAGGAGGCGGGATTTCTCGCGCATGGCCCTGGCCCTGACTGACTGGAGCGCTGGGTGCCCGATGCTTTCATCTTCGCGCTCATCGCCACCGTTTATCGTGGTCGTCGCCGGGCATCGCCTTTACACCTTCGACGGTGCCGGCAGGTGATCGACGCCTGGGGCAAAGGCTTCTGGGAATTGATCCCTTTCACCCTGCAAATGGCGCTCATCATCATCACCGGTCACGTCCTTGCGACTTCACGGCCGGTCGGAAGAGTCATTCGCGCGCTGGCGGCATGGCCCACCACACCGCGCAACGCCGTCGCGCTGGTGGCCTTCTTCGCCATGGCCAGCTCGTGGTTCAACTGGGGCTTCAGTCTCATCTTCAGCGCTGTCCTTGGCGAAGGAGTCGCGCGCCGCGTAGCCGGCGTTGATTATCGCGCGCTTGCTGCCGCCAGCTTCCTTGGCCTCGGCAGTGTGTGGGCGCAGGGCTTAAGCGGATCGGCTGCCTGCAAATGGCCACGCCCGGGCGCGTTGCAACCGCAAATCCGCGACATCGTCGCCAACAACGGGATGATCGCGGGCGGCATCATCCCGTTTCGTCACACCATTTTTCTCTGGCAAAGTTTCGTCTCCGTCATCGTGGAGATCGCCATCGTCACGGTCGTGATGTGGCTCGTCACGCCACCGGCCGGACGCGGGAAAACCGCGCGCGATCTCGGCATCGATTTGGGGAAGGCCGAA